>NZ_BNCM01000008.1 GCF_014656475.1 Sinomonas cellulolyticus | reverse complement strand
TTCGCCGCGGCGATGCCCGCGTTGACCCGTTCGACGATCAGCTCGCGCTCGTACTCGGCCAGGGTCGCGAGCATTCCCAGCATCATCCTGCCCGAGGACGTTTCCGGGTCGATCCCGTCCGACACCGACCGGATCTTCACACCGCTCTCGCGCAGCAGGTTCACCGTGTTCAGGACGTCCATGAGCGAGCGTCCGAGGCGGTCGATGCGCCAGACCACCACGGTGTCCCCGGGCTGGGCGTACTCCAGCAGCCGCTTCATCCCCGGCCTCTGGACCGCGGTCCGGCTGCCCGAGGTCACGTCCGAGAACACATCCCTGGACTCCACCCCGACCCCGCGCAGCGCCTCGAGCTGCAGCCGCGCGTCCTGGGAGACCGTGCTCACCCGCGTGTACCCCAGAAGCCTCACCTGCCCAGTTTGGCTCACAAACCCCCGAATCCGCTGCCTGTGAGGCAAATTTCGTCGAGACAGGTTTCCAAGACACCGACCGGCCCGAGAAATGCTGCACGCGAGGAGGGACAGCCTGAGTTCACGGCAACGTCTTGTAAAGCTGTAGGTTTTCAGGACCGTTGGCAACTGCACGCCCGGCTTGGACATTGGGCAGTTCTCACGGCGAGCTCGAGGCACTCGCATAGGGTGCCGGATGCGGAGGGGTGTCGAGGAGTTTTCCGCTGCCATTCAAGGTCAGAGGCTTGATCGCAAGGATGTGGACGGTCCCGCAGGGGCCTGCGACGGTCGGGTCGGCGAGGTGGATCTGTTCTTCGGCCACCGCGGTCCCGCCGCTTCGTAGGGTGAGGGGGTAGGTCCCCTCGACATCCTGCATAGGGGTCTGGAGCTCTGCGGTCTCCTGATCGTGCGAGAGCACAGTGCAACGGCGTGCGAGACAGGCTTCCAGGCTCGCGCCGGGGTGGGCGGCCAGCCAGGGCGTTGCGTCGAGTTGGATGCCGGGCGGACCCTCTGCCGGTCCTGCACAGGCGCGCGGCGCCAGGACACCGCAACTAGATACACCAGCGCCCACAGCGCCGGCGAGCAAAGCGATCCAGAGCGACCTCCCAATACGCATCACCCGGATACTACTTTGGCAGCAGGAACAGGCCGCGTCTTCAACGCCGAAAGTCGCCCCGTCACTTACCGCTGACAAAACACCGCCAAAGAGCGATCACATCCACAGGCTCAACCGCACGAAAGCGCTTTCCTGCGAAGCATCGAGGTCAGAGCTTTTTGGCCGGCTGAGGCGGAGAAGGTCATGAAGTCGCGACGACGTTCTGGCAGATCGCGGCCTCGAGGATGGCCACGACCCTCCTCGCTGGGGGCGAGCAAGGCGAGATCGCCAAGTGCCTTGCTCTTGCCCTGACGACTCCGAAGGGCTACCCGATAGCTGCGAAGCCGACCTTCGTTGATGAGCATCGCCGCGCGGGGTCCAGGCCAGCGGAGCCGTACTGGTGAGCGGGGACCGTCGGCTGCAGGGAGTCGGGTGATGAGCGCTTCCCGGGCCGGCCCAAGGTCTGCCTGCAAGTCCTGGGGCCACGTCCTATGGGCGCGGGCCTACCTCCGTCGCTCCGCGACCCTCCCTGCGCACAAACGGACGACGGGACCAGCTGACCGCCTGCACGCCGTCGTCACGTCGCCGGCGCATCAGAGAGCCACCTGATGCGCCGGCGGCGGTGCGCAGCCTATTCAGACGCTGCGCTCGTGCTTCTCGTAGCCCAGATGCGCGGTGAGCTCGCCCTCCAGGGCGGACTCGACCACGAGCTTGGTCAGCTGGGCCAGCAGACCCCCCTCGCCGTCGATCGCGAGCCCCTGCCGCCGCGCGTCGCCGACGAGCTGCGCGATCAGCGCCCGGTCCACCACTGGAGCAGGAGCCCGCACAGGCTCCCCGCCATCCTCCACGACCGCCTCGACGGCCGGCTCAACATCAACGCTCATCGGGTACCTCCTGTGTCAGAGTTACACCGTTGAAAGTACAGTCCCCCCGCTGGGTCGTCGCGATGGTGACGACCGCCGCGTCCACCGTTGGCCTCGCGATCGGCGTGTTCGTCTCCGGCGCCCTCGTCGAGTCGGGCCCCGCTCCGCGGCAGCTCGCCTACCTCGTCTTCGCGCTCCTCCTGGCCGGATGTGCCGCCGCACTCGCCACCCGTCCCGAGACGGTCGACCGCACCCCGGGCGCCTGGTCGTCCCTGGTCCCCCAGTTCAGCGTCCCGGCCGCCACGCGCCCTCACCTGCCGGTGGCGGCTGCGGTCTTCGTCGCCACCTGGGCCTTCGGCGGCTACTTCAACTCCTTCGGCCCCACCATCGCCTCCCAAGACCTGGGATCGCACAGCCCGCTGGTCGCCGCCGCCGTGTTCGCCTCGTACATGGCCCCCAGCGTCCTCGGGGGCTTCGCCGCCGGCCGATTCCAGCCGGCGACAGCCCAGCGCATCGGGATGACCCTGGTCGCCGCCGCCGGCCTCGGCCTGGCGCTCGCGAGTTCGGCAGGGGTACTGGCGCTCTTCATCCTCGCCGGCGTCATGGGCGGCATCGGAATGGGCATCGCCACCTCAGGCAGCATGAATGCGCTGCTGCCGCGGGCGGAACCCGCCGAGCGCGCGGGACTGCTCGCCGTGGTCTATGCGATCTCCTACGCCGGATCCGCCGTCCCGAGCCTCGTCGCCGGACAGCTCAGCCGTGTCATCGCCCTCCCAGCGATCACCGTCGGCTACGCCGGCCTCGCAGCACTCGTCTGGGTCATCACGCTCGTGGCAGCCCGAAACCCCAGATGATCCAAGGCCCTCCACCCGCCCGCACCCCAGGCTTCCCCGGAGCAACCCGCTGTGCCAGGACGACTCCTTGACGATGCTGTGGAGAAGGCCAGAGGTGGGTGATCGCTGCGATGGGCTTCGTCAATGCGATGACGCGATTCGGTGATGATGCGCGTGCATCCAGGCCACTGTGCTGGTGGCGGTTGACGCGTCCTCCTTTCGGGGAACTCGCGCGGGTGCCAACCAGTGGGGATCCCTCCGATCGACAGGTCTCCTACCGCCTGCTGTGGTCGCGGCGGTGGGAGTCGTCCTCGCGGTCTTGTGGTCTCTAGCGATCACTAGGCGAGCCTCCGTGCACCGTCGGATGGGTTGACGGTGAAGAGGCGTGGTGCCTTGAAGCCGCGCCGGGCGAAGGCGTTCAGCACGGCTTCCCGGACCCTTTCCTGGTGGTGGATGGGGACGAGTGCGATGGCCGAGCCGCCGAAGCCTCCTCCGGTCATGCGCGCGCCGATGGCTCCGGCGTCCCGGCTAGCCTCGACGGCGGTATCGAGCTCTTCGCAGGAGATCTCGAAGTCGTCCCGCATCGAGGCGTGGCTCGCGTCGAGGAAGGGGGCGACGGCGGCGGCACCGGAGGCAGCCAGCGCTTCGGCGCTGTCGAGCACGCGCTGGTTCTCGGTCACGACGTGCCGCACTCGGCGGAACGTGACTTCGTCGAGGACGTGGTGCGCCTTGTCGAGGTCGGCCACGGAGACATCCCGGAGGGCCGCGACGCCGAGCTTCTGGGCGCCCAGCTCGCACGCCTGTCGTCGGTCTGCGTAGCCGCCGTCGGCGTGGGAGTGGGCTACGCGGGTGTCCACGACGAGGGTCACGAGCCCCGCGGCCGCGGCGTCGAACGGGACGAGCACGGTGCTCTGGTCCCGGCAGTCGAGGAAGAGCGCGTGTCCCGAGCGGCCCCGGAGCGAGGCGGACTGGTCCATGATGCCTGTCGGCGCGCCGACGAATGCGTTCTCGGCCCGCTGGGTGATGAGTACGAGTTCCTCTGCGCTGAAGCCCGCGCCGGTGAGCTCGTTGAGGGCCGTCGCCACGGCGCACTCGATGGCGTGCGAGGAGGAAAGCCCCGCCCCGAGGGGCACATCCGAGTCGAGGGCGAGGTCGAGGCCGGGGACCTCGATCCCTCGTTCCTGGAAGGCCCAGACGACCCCGGCCGGGTACACGCTCCACCCGGGCGCGTGCCCGGGCTTCAGCGTGTGCGTCGAGAGCTCGACGACGCGGCCCTCGCCCAGGGTGGAGAGCAGGCGGAGGGCGCCGGCGCTGCGGGTCCGGATTGCGGCGCGGGCGGCGAGGTCGATCGCGAAGGGCAGGACTAAGCCCTCGTTGTAGTCGGTGTGCTCACCGATGAGGTTCGCCCTGCCCGGTGCGGTCCACACGCCGTTCGCCCTTGAGCCGAAGGCCTCGTCGAAGGCTGCGGTGACCCGTTCCAGGCCGGGGTCGGTGTCCATCGTCTTCGCGCTCATCGGGCCGCCGTCCTCATCACCTCGCGCAGGCTGGCTGCGACGTCCTCGGCCCGTGTGTCGTTGATGAATGCGCCCATGGCGGCCTCTGACCCTGCGAGGTACTTGAGCTTGTCGGCCGCGCGGCGTGGCGAGGTGAGCTGGAGGTGGAAGCGCGCGGCCGGCCGGAGCACGGGGTCAAGGGGTGCCTGGAACCAGGCCGCGATGTACGGGGTGGGCGTGTCGTAGAGCGCGTCGAGGCAGCGGAGCAGGCGGGGGTAGGCCTCTGCGAGCTCGTCCTTCTCCTGCCCGGTCAGGCCAGCGAAGTCGGCGACCTGCCGGTGCGGGACGAGGTGGACCTCGATCGGCCAGCGTGCGGCGAAGGGCACGTAGGCGCTGAAGTGCTCGCCCTCGAGGACCATGCGGGCCCCGTCGGCGCGCTCGCGCTCGAGGAGGGCGCCGAGCAGGGCCTGCGCGCCTCCGGTGGCGTCGAAGTGCCGCCGTGCGGCCTCTGCGAGCTGTGCCGCGCGCGGGGTCAGGTAGGGGTAGGCGTAGATCTGTCCGTGTGGGTGGTGCAGGGTCACGCCGATCTGGGCGCCGCGGTTCTCGAACGGGAAGACCTGGCGGATCCCGGGGAGCGCGCTCAGCTCCGCCGTCCGGTGTGCCCATGCCTCGATCACGGTCCGTGCCCTCTGGTATGGGAGCGCGGCGAAGGAGCCGGCGTGCTCGGAGGTGAAGGAGACGACCTCGCAGCGGCCTGCGGCGGGCACGGTCTCGCCCCAGGCCAGCGGGTCGGGCAGCTGCGCGAGCACCGGGCCGAGGGACGGGAACCGGTTCTCGAACACCACAGCGTCGTAGTCCGGGTCCGGGATCTCGGAGGCGAACGACGGCGAGCTCGGGCACAGCGGGCATGCCTCCGCGGGCGGGAGGTGGGTGCGCGACTGGCGGTGGGCGGCGACGGCGATCCAGTCGCCGGTGAGCTCGTCGTAGCGAAGCTCGCCCGGCTCCGGCCGGGCGGCAAGGTCGCGGGTGTCGGGCACCGGAATCCTCTGGGCGGCGCCGGCGTCGTCGAAGTAGAGGAGCTCGCGGCCGTCCGCGAGGATGCTCCGGGTGACGGCGGACAGGTGGTGTGCGGTGACCATGGGGACTCCTCCGTTGGCTCTTGGGTGGCGCATCATCGTCCCTGGACGCTCTCGTCGCGTTCGAGGGTGGTTCCGAAGGGGACGCTCCGGCTCAGTTCCACTGTGTAGGTGCGCGGACTGCGGCGGGTGACCAGGACTCCCCGGGTCCCTTCCATGAGCGCCTGGGCGATCGCGGCTTCCACTGCCCGGTTCAGCGCGTGCTCGAGCGAGGGCGGATCCCCTGCCGTCACGTCGATGCGATAGGGGGCGAGATGGGGGCTCATGGACGGCCTCGCCTGGGGCTCCTCCCCTGCTTCCGGGGAGTGGGCGTAGCCCAGGGGGTTGTTCTTCTGCCAGCGCCAGTGGTCCTCGCACATGGCCTCGACAGTCCTGGTGGTGGACCAGCCGAGGTCGGCGAGGGCGGCCGAGGGGTCGGCCCAGAAGGCGGGGAGGTCGCCGGCGCGGCGGGGGGCGATCTCGTAGGGGATGGGGGAGCCGACGGCCTTTTCGAAGGCGGCGTGCATCTGGAGCACGCTGGTGCCGTGTCCGGAGCCGAGGTTCCAGCGGTGGACACCGTCGTGGCCCTGGAGGTAGTGCAGGGCGGCGGCGTGGCCTTCGGCGAGGTCCATGACGTGGATGTAGTCGCGCAGGCAGGTGCCGTCGGGGGTGTCGTAGTCGCCACCGAAGACCATGAGCTTCTCTCGGCGGCCCACAGCCACCTGGGCGATGAACGGCACCAGGTTGTTGGGGATACCCTGCGGGTCCTCGCCAATCCGTCCGGAGGGGTGTGCACCCACCGGGTTGAAATAGCGCAGCAGGGCTATGTGCCAGCGCGGGTCGGCGGCGCCGAGGTCGGAGAGGATGTCCTCGATCTGTTCCTTGGTGCGCCCGTAGGGGTTGTTGGCCCCGATCTCCATCTTTTCCACATAGGGGATGGGGTTGTGCTCGCCGTAGACGGTGGCCGACGAGCTGAACACGATGGACCGGACGTCATGCCTGTCCATCACACGGATCAGGTTCAGAGTGCCTACAAGGTTGTTGTAGTAGTACTTCAACGGCTTCCGCACGGATTCGCCCACCGCTTTGAGGCCAGCGAAGTGGATGACGGCCTCGATGGCTGCGCCGGCAAAGACCTTGTCGATGGCGGCCTCGTCCACCAGGTTTACCTGATGGAACTCTGCGGTCTTGCCGCTGAGTTCGGCTACGCGGCGCAGCGACTCCTCGCTGGAGTTGACCAGGTTGTCGATGACGACCACGTCGTGGCCGGCTTCCTGCAGGGACAAAACAGTGTGGGAACCAATGTAGCCCGTGCCCCCTGTGACCAAGATTTTCATGAACGGGTGCGGGTTGGGTCGGCTGGTATCGCTTCAATATTCCAGCTCGCGGTATGACTCTGCCCCGGGAGGAGGACTATGAGGTCCGTCCTAGTGTTGAAGGCATTAGGCGGACAGGTCATTGGTTCTACTGCCAGGCCAGCTCTGCTGGATTCCGCATCAGGGAGGTCGGCTGTGTGTATCTGCACCCAGGGGCAGTCCCGACCCCATGTCATCGAAGTTCCGGACCCGTCCCATGTAGTCAGGCATGCGGTTGAGTAACCTTCGTTGTCACGTACGAGATCAGTGAACGCATGGTCGAGTGTTGTGGAACCGATGAGGCGGGGGGCAACAAAGTCGTAGTGTCGATCCTCTGAAACGTCGCTAACTCCTGTAGGTATCAAAAGGTCCGGGCTGACTTGCTGCACTTTTCGTGCGGGCAGTTCGAGAATCCAGTCGTCGACCCGGCCCTCCCCGGCGACCAAGTATGGGTGCCCGGCGGCCCCGTAAGGTGCTGAGCCGGGGCCGGTGTTGGTGGCTGTAACAGTGGTGTGCAGCCCGGAAAAATCCAGCTGGTAGGACACCTGTACGTCCAGGCGGAAGGGGTAACCGCTCCTCGCTTGAACGACGGTGGACAGAATGACCGAGGACTCGTCCGACTTAACCGGGCACCAGTCTTCCCAGGCCAATAGGCCATGAAGTGCGTGGCCCCGGCTCGGTTCGTTGACACCGAGCTGGTATTCCACACCTTCGAATTCATACCGTCCCGCGATAACCCTGTTAGGCCAAGGCACCAATACTGCCCCTCGGTAGGCGGGGCGGACCTGATGTTCCGAAAAGGGGAGAATCAGGTCCCTGCCGTTGTAGCGCAAGGAGCGTAACGATGCACCGACGCTGGCTATTTCGGCGGTGTAGGGGCCGCAGCGCAGCGTGGTCTGCCTACCTGAGATCGGAACGGTATCGGCGCTCATCCTGGACATCACGAGGCTGGTCATTCGGAGGCCGCCAGGCGGAAGGTGAGCGTCCGCGCCTCCGGCGCCAAGGCGGACTCGGGCCAGACATCAGGGCCACACGAGCGGGTGCCGAGCCCGTGCTGAGCCGCGTCGAGGTATAACCATGAACGCGTGGCCGGAGGCAGCTCATGCGGGTGCCGGGCCGCGGCGAGCTCCTGGGCCGTGTACCGGCTCAGTGTGAATCCCGGCAGGCGGCCCCGCGCGTCCGCGAACGCGTCTACCCGTACCCACGGCTCCGAGCCCCGGAGCAGGTCGAGGGAGCGCATACCCCCGCGGTGACCGGTCTCCTGCGGGCGCGCATACGGCACGGCGAGCTGATCGATCCCGGCTGCGTACCGTCCCACAAGCGCAGCTTCGAGGCTGTCAGGGTAGGACTCGTGCGGTCCCAGCCCGAACCATGACGCCGCGTCCACGTCGGCGGGCAGCCCGAACCGCACACCGACACGGGGCCACACACCGTCCCAATCGGAGGACGGCAGAATGTCCACCCGCAGCCACAAACCTTCGGGGTCAAGAATCCATTGCTCCTCGACGGTGACGGTGCGCACCTGGTCCGCCGCGGCGTACCGGGTGCGTACACGGAGGGCACGGTCATCAAGCACTTCGACTGCCTCAACACGCCCGTGCAGCCGGTCCAGACCGGCCGCGTGCCAACGCGCTGCCGACGACGGCCCGGGAGCTCCTACGCCCGGGATGCCGTCTGCGTCTGGCACCCAAGGGTCGGTGTCGATGTAGCCGCCCCGGGATTCGCCGCGGTCATTGTCCGTGGGCGCCCGGAACAGCTCAAGCCGGGGCCCATCCACAGGGAGGCCAGCGAGCTTAACGAGCCGTCCTTCATCGAAGACTGCCGGCCCGAGCTCCAGTAGCCCGGCGCCTTCTCCCTGCGGCCAATTTCCGCCCGGGAGCCCGGCTGCGGACGGCAGCGGGCGCTTCGCGGGCGACGCGAGACGGCCCTGTGCTGAGGCGACTTCGTGCCCGGAAGGGGCCCACCCGGCATCCTGAGCGAGGACCGCCTCGACGGTCACCCATACCTCTCCAGTGCATCCCTCGGCGGACACTGGAAGGGGGACGGCGGCCGAGGCGCCAGGGGCGAGTGGACTACCGTCGAGCCCCTCGACGGCGAGCTCACCGGAGGCGACTGGTTCGCCGTTGTCCTCGATCCGCCAGCGAAAGAGCAGGTCTCCCAGATCCGCGCTGTGTCGGAGGTTTGTCACCCGTACACAGGGCTTGCCGCCCGGCTCGAGCCCGTCAAAGGCAAGTCCCACGGGCGCCACGACGGTCTTGAACTCATACAGTCCCGGCGAGGGCATGGAGTCGGAGAGGATGAGGCCGTCGAGCACGAAGTTGCCGTCATGGATTTCCTCGCCGAAGTCGCCGCCGTAGGCGAAGTATTCGGTGCCGTCCGCAGTGCGGGCGGCGATACCGTGGTCGCGCCACTCCCAGACGAACCCGCCGTGCAGCCGCGGGTATTTCGCGACGAGGTCCTCGTACAGCGATATGTTCCCGGGCCCGTTGCCCATTGCGTGGACGTACTCGCACAGAAGGAACGGCTTGGTCCGCTGCCGCGCCCCCTCGGCAGGGGAGCAGCCCAGCAGCGGTGTGGTGTCGCTGTCGCGTCCGATCGTTTCCACCTCGGGCAGTGTCGCGTACATGCGGGAGTACACGTCGGTGTACGCGCCGGCGTAGTCATTTTCGTAGTGGACGGGTCTGCCCGCATCCCGTGCATGCACCCACGCGGACATAGCGGCGAGATTCTGCCCTGTGCCGGACTCGTTGCCGAGGGACCACATGACGATCGAGGGTCGGTTCTTGTCCCGCTCCACGGTCCGTTCGATCCGGTCAAGGAACGCCTCACGCCACATCGGCTCATCGCTCGGGTTCCGCGCCCACCCGTGCCGCTCGAACCCATGCGTCTCAAGGTCACACTCGAGGATTACCCAGAAGCCCATCTCGTCTGCGAGTTCGAGCAGCCTCGGGTGGGGCGGGTAGTGGCTGGTACGGATTGCATTGACGTTCGAGCGCTTCATGAGCGCAAGGTCCTCGCGGGCGAAGTTCTCGTCGAAGACGCGGCCCAGCGTGGGGTGGGTCTCGTGGCGATTGACACCGTGGAACACCACTTTGCGTCCATTGACCAGGAACTGGTCTCCGACAATCTCTACGGTGCGGAAGCCGATCCGCAGTGACACCGTCTCCGCCCCGCTGGCCACGGTCGCATCGTAGAGCCGCGGGGTTTCTGCGGTCCAGGGCTCGACGACAGAAACCGGCACCGGTGCAACATCACCGGGATTAGCCCACTCGACGTCGATGCCGAGCTCGGGTACGCGGAGGCGAACAGGGTATGACGATGCTGGCGCTTTCACTTCCGGTTCTAGGGTCCCCGCCCCGTCGTTGTAGCCGGTCTGGAGCCAGACGTCCTCGATGCCGCCGGCCGGGCGGGACAAGAGGGTCACGGAGCGGAAAATGCCCGGGAGCCACCACTGGTCTTGGTCTTCGAGGTAGCTCGAAGCGGACCATTGATGGACGCGGACTGCGATGGTGTTGGTACCGGTGCTGACAGCGTCGGTGACGTCGAACTCCTGGGCAAGGCGACTTCCGGCGCCCCATCCGACTTCTGTGCCGTTGACCCATACCTTGTACCGGGATTCGACGCCGTCGAAGCGCAGGACGACGCGGCTCTCGCCGCCTGTGTCGTTGGCCTTCCAGCCGTCGGGCAGCTCGAACGTACGGCGATAGTCTCCGGTGGGGTTTTCGTCGGGGACGAATGGCGGGTCGATTGGGAACGGGAACTGGACGTTGGTGTAGATCGGGCGGCCGTACGATCCGTCGCCCTTGAGCACCCAGTGGGAGGGTACGGTGAGCGAGGCCCACGTAGAGTCGTCGTACTCCGCAGCGGCCATCGCTTCCACGGCCTCCCCCGGGGGCAGCACCCCACGCCCGCCGGGTGTTCCGGGGACTCCCTTGAGGAGTCGGAATCGCCATTGCCCGTCGAGGGACAGGGACGGGGCGTCGGTGCGAAGCCAGGAACGGGCTGGTACTCGCCGTCCTTCTCCCGGGCCCGGGTCGGTGACGTAGGCGGTGGAGGCTGTGGCCTCCGCTGGACGGGGGCTCATTTGACGGCTCCTTCTGTGAGGCCTCCACGCCAGAAGCGCTGAAGGACGATCATGGCGATGGCGAGCGGGATGACAGACAGCAGTACGCCGCCGGTGGTCAGCTGGTAGAACTCCGGTAGCCGGTCGGCTTGGCTAAGCCAGTTGTTCAGACCTACCGTGATGGGGAACAGATTCGAGTCGGAGAGCATCACCAGCGGCAGGAAGTAGTTGTTCCAGATGCCCACGAGCTGGAACAAGAACACCGTCACCAGGGCGGGAGTGAGAACCCGCAGCCCCACGGAGTGGAAGATGCGAAGTTCGCCCGCGCCATCGATTCGCGCAGCCTCCAACAGCGCCGGATCCACTGTTGCCTGAGCATAAACCCGGCACAGAAACAGGCCGAACGGCGATACGAGGGAGGGCAACAGGACGCTCCAGTACGTGTTGGCGATGCCGAGCTGGCTGAAGAACAGGAACAGGGGCAGGGCCGTGGCGGTGCCGGGGACGAGGACGCCGCCGAGGACGAGCCCGAAGATGAGACTGTTGCCCCGGAAGTTGTACTTGGCCAAGGCGTAGCCGCCAGCAGCGGCGAAGTACGTCGCGGCCAGTGCGCCAACCCCTGCATACAGAATTGAGTTGAGGAACCAGCGAACGAAGACGCCGTCCCCGTAGGAGAGGACGTTGGCAAGGTTGTCCCACAGGACGAAATTAGGGGCGAACAGGAAACCGTTGGTCGCGAACAGGTCTCCGCTGGTCTTGGTCGCAGCGACCACAACCCAATAAACGGGGACCAGGAAGTAGAGCGCGGCTACGACAAGCAGACCCGTGACGAGGATCGTTGTGGAGCCGGGGCGTCGGCGCCGGGTCACAGGGGGCTCCCCGGCGACGCTCTGGGGCCGGCTAGGGGTGGGAGTGGCAGTCATGAGGACTTCCTGTTCGTGAACCGGAGGAAGGTGAAGGAGAGGATGAAGGCCGCGAGGGCGATGAGCACGGCCTGGGCTGCGGCAACGTTGTAGTCGTTGTATGCAAAGGCAGTGGTGTAGGCGGAGAGGTTCGGGGTGTATTGGCTGTCGACGGCCGGCGCCACAGTCTGGAGGACTTGCGCCTCGGCGAACAGTTGAAGCGTGCCGATGATCGAGAACACCGTAGTGAGCACGAGGGCGGGCCGGATAAGCGGCAGCTGAATGGTCCACGCGACACGGAAGGGCCCCGCACCGTCCACGCGCGCAGCTTCATATATCTCGCCGGGGATCGACTTGAGCTGGGCTATGACGATGAGCATGTTGTAGCCCGTGTAGCTCCACGTAACGATGTTGGCGATGGACCACAGCACGGTGTCCGGGCCGAGGAAGTTCACGCTGAGGCCTACGGACGTGGCAGCGTCCACGATCGGGCTAAGACCTGGGACGTAGAGGAAAGACCAGAGAATGGTCGCGATGACGCCCGGCACGCCATACGGCATAAAGTAGGCCGCGCGGAAGAACCCGGGCCACTTGGCCGAGGCCGACTCCAGCAGGAGCGCAAGGACTGTACAGAGGGCGATCATGACAGGAACCTGGACCACGCCGAAGAGCAGCACGCGGCCGATCGAGGCGAGGAAGCTGCCGTCCCCGAGGGCGCGGGCATAGTTCTCGAACCCCGCAAACCCGGAGTGGACGCCCGTCTCGCCGAAGAGGCCACTGCGGGTCACTTTCGTAAAGCTCGAACCGACAGCAGCGATGATCGGGAAGATGAACGTGAGGGCAAAGAGCGCCAGGAAGGGCGCGAGCAGTATCCAGGGTGCACGGGTGACAGCGCTACGCTGCTGCCTTGCCCGTCCGCGCCCCTCCCGCTGGAGTGCTGACGGATTTGCTTGTGCGGTATCTGCGGTGGCGCTCATGCCTGCTCCTTTCTAATCGTCAGCCCTTTGTTCCTGAAGGCGGTCATGATCTGCTGCTCGGCGGCTGCTACGGTGTCGACCAGGCTCGTGCCCGATGCCTTACGGCGGAACCCGTCGCCCAGGATGTTGAAAGACTGCGTGGTGACCGGCCACCAGGACCAGTCCATGTTCTGCGACTTACTCGCCGGAACGATGACGTCCTGGTTGTAGTTCTGCCCGCCGAAAAAGTCGGAGGGCTTCTCGCGCTTTGCACCAATGATGCCCGGCACGGGCGACCATCCGATGCCACTATTGGCGATCTCGGCGTCGATGCCGGCCTGCGTGGACGTCATCCAGACAGCGAACTCGAGGGCCTCGCGGGGGTGCTTGCTGTTAGCCAGGACCGCCGCGGTGGAGCCGCCCAGGTAGCTCGAGCCATACCCTCTGGGGTCCCAAATGGGCATGGGCGCCACGCGCCACTTGCCCGCTCCGCCGCTGACGCTCTGCACCAGGGCATCGGCCCAGCTGCCGCTCGTGAGCGACGCGAGTTCCCCCTTCGCAGCCGCCGCGTACCAGCCGGGGGTGAAGGGTCCATAGGCAGTGGTGACGATGCCGTCGTCGATCGCCCGGTCAAAGAACCGCGCGACGTTCAGCGTTGCGTCATCGGTCATGTTGATGACCCATCCGTCCTCTGCTGGGCGCAGCCAGGAAGCGCCGGCCTGAGCCGCGAAAGAGACGAAATAGGAGGTGTCCGCGAGAGAGAAGCAGTCGATGTAGGCGTTGGCACCGCGAAGTTCCTTCCCGACGGCTGCCCACTCCTCCCAGGTCACCGGTGCCGCCGCGCCTACCTTGGCCAGGACGTCGGGTCGGTAGAACGTGGCCATCGGCCCCGAGTCCTGGGGGATGCCGTAGACGCCCCCGGAGAAGCTCACCTGGCTCCAAAGCGCCGAGTCATAAAGGTGTGCGTATTCACGGGCACCGTAACGCGAGAGATCCACGAGCCCGTTGACGAGCATGAACTCAGGGACAGTGCGCATTTCAACCTGTGCAAGGTCAGGGCCGCCGCCCGCCGCCAGCGCGGCGTAAAGCTTGGAGTACCCGCCACGGTTGCCGCTGGGGATCCAGACCGTCTCAACCTGGACGTCCGGGTGGCTCGCGTTCCAGATATCGGCGACCTTCTGAACATTCTTGAGCCAGGACCAGTACGTCAGTGTCACCTTCTCACCGGTACTGGCCGCAGGAATTGCAGGTGCGGTATTGACGGAAACAGTGCCCGGAGTGGCGCATCCGGTGAGAAGGGCAAAGGCGGAGGCGCCGAGTCCACCGCAAAGGACTTGTCGTCGTGTCAGAGCTGGCATGAGTCCCACTTCGTTATGGTCAGCGCCGCGGACACGGCGCCGGGGCCGTGCGGCCCGACGTGACAAGGCTAACACAAAAGCTGAGTAGATGCTCAGTTTTTAATGAAACTAGACTGGATTTCATGACTAAGAAGGCGAACGCACGCTCAGGCCCGCGCGGCCCTTACGCCAAGACCGCTGAGCGCCAACGGCAAATTCTTGAAGCCGCCGTAGAGGTCTTCGGGTCACGGGGCTACAACGGCGGCAGCATCCAGGATGTCGCGGACCGGGCAGGGATCAACCAGACCACGCTCCTCCACCATTTCCCCACCAAGGCTCAGCTGCTCGTGGCGGTGCTCGAGTACCGCGACCGAATATCCACGAGCACCCCGGGCACGCGGGAGCGGTTTGCCGAAACCATCGTGCGGCAGGCGGAGCACAATGAGGGACTTCCCCACCTCGTTGAGCTCTACTCCGTACTCTGCGGAGAAGCCACGACTGAGGACCACCCGGCCCGGAGTTACTTTGTTCAGCGCTTCGCCCGGCTTCGTGATGAGTACAGCGGGGAGCTGCGCTACCTCGCGAGCATTGGCCGACTCCGGCCTGGCGTGGACCCTGAGGTCGCGGGACCTACCATCGTGGCTCTATGGGAAGGAATCCAAACCGAGTGGCTCCTGAGTCCCGACACAGTGGATGTGCCAGGCATCCTTAAGGGCTACCTCGACCTGATCCTTGTGCCGGACGAAGATGCCGGGTGGTCAGCTGGTACTGCGACCTCCTTGGAAGCGCTGAACTCACTCTGATGTTCGCTGTGCCTGACGACTGCTATGGAGGACGGTAACGGACATTTCCGGCAAGTAGTCGCGCAGTGTCTAGTTGGGGGATGCTTTAGCCTTGATCCACCGATGGGGTTCGTGGCGGCGTGGCGTAATTAAGGGCAAGATGCCCGCCATCCCGGGGAGTGGACTGTCAATTTTTCGGTGTAAGTGGGTTGTGATTGTCGGGTCAGCGGCGGGCGGCTGAGAGCCTTCCGTCGAAGGTGATGTCGAAGGCGTTCAGGGCCTGCTTCCATCTCTGGGTCCATCGGGCTCTTCCCTTGCCGGTGGGGTCCAGGGCCATCACGGCGAGGTAGACGCATTTGAGCGCTGCCTGCTCGTTGGGGAAGTGGCCGCGGGCCTTGACGGCCTTGCGGATCCGGGCGTTGACGGACTCGATCGCGTTCGTCGTGCACACGATCCGGCGGATCTCGCGGTCGAACTGCAGGAACGGGACGAACTCGGCCCAGGCGTTCTCCCATAGCCGCACGATCGCCGGGTACTTGGCTCCCCATTGCTCGCCGAACTCCAGGAAGCGCTCCTCGGCCTGCTCCACGGTTGCCGCCTGGTAGACGGGCTTGAGGCCCCGCGAGATCGCGTCCCAGTCCTGCCGTGCCGCGTAGCGGAAGCTGTTGCGCATCAGGTGCACGATGCAGACTCCCGCTGTCAACCCCTTGGGGTCCGGATGGGGGGGCGCGAGGGGCAGGGCTGATCGGCGGGCGGGGGCTTCCCGTCCGCTGGGGGTGTGCGTGGGCTCAGCTCGCGGCGGGCAGTGCCAGGTGTTCCTCTGCGGTGCGCTGGGGGATGGGGCCGGTGTCCTGGGCGTGGTCGGCGGCTTCGAGGGCCTGCCGGCGTAGGGGGTGCAGGGCCGGGTCGTATTCGGTGCGGTCGTGCCAGCAGCGCCAGAGGATGCGGACCCAGCGGGCTGCGACGCCGCGCAGTGCGCGGTGGTGGCCTTGGCCTGCGGCCCGGGCCCTTCGGTAGTGCTCGCCGGTGAAGTGGGGGTCCTCGCGGACGGCGACGAAGGCCCACCAGTCGATCGCGTGGCGCATGCGCTTGTTCGCCGCGTAGCGGAAGCGGACCTGGCGGGTGCGCCCGGAGGCGCGGGTGACGGGAGCGAGCCCGGTCTCGGCCAGCAGCGACGCCGCGGAGGGGTGCCGGTCGCGGTCCTCGCCCATCCCTGCCAGGAGGGTCGCGGCGGTCACGGGGCCGACGCCGGGGAAGGCGGTGAAGATCCGGGTGTCGGGGTGGGCGGCGAGCAGTGCCTGGATCTCGGTGTCGTATTCGCGCAGGTGCCCGTTGAGCAGGGAGAGCTCCTCGGCCATCCGCACTGCGGTGAACGCCCGGCCGGCGCTGGTGCCCTCGCCCGCGGCGAGCAGGTGGGGGCGGAGGCGTTCCACGAGGGTCTCGGCGCTGGTGCGCCCGGAGTAGCCGTGGGCGGTGATGAAGGCGTCCATGCGCTTGATCCCGACGCGGGCGGCCTGGGCGGGCTGTGGGTAGCGCCTGATGAACTGCAGGGAGATGTCCCGGTCGAGGCTGGAGAACAGGTGCAGGACCGCAGGGTTGTAGGACTCCATCACCGCCCGGAGCTGGTTCTCCAGGTCGCGCTGGCGCCACACGAGCCGCTCGCGGTCGCGGATCACGGCGCGCAGGCGCATCAGGGTCTGGGACGCGGGTCGGATCGGGCGCCAATGGGTGTGTTCGTGGCGGAGGCTGTCGGCCAGGACGAAGGCGTCGAACGCGTCGGACTTCTTCGCGGCCATCCGGTAGCGCTCCCGGGACCGGGCGGAGACCTTCGGGGAGATGCAGTAGACCTCCACGGCGAGCTCGAGCAGCCGCTCGACCAGGAGCCCTTCGGCGCGTTCGATGGCGACCCGGACCACGCCAGCGACCGCGGCAAGGGCGGCGCACAGCCCGGCAAGGCCTTCGACGGTGTGCGGGAAGCGCTTCTGCAGCAGCGTGGCCCCGGTCGAGTCGACGAGGCAGAGCTGGTGGAACGCACCGCCCCAGTCCACGCCGGCGAACACCTCGGGGGTCCCGGCAGCGGTGGCCAGTTCAGTACTTGTCATACCGCAGGTCCTTCCTCTCGGACTGAACCCACCTGTGCCGGGGATGCGCGGCAGCCTCGCGTCAGGACCTCATCTCGGCGATCGCCGCACCGGCGTCGCATCTCCCGCTGGCTGATTCACGATTCTGCCCCGCGGCGGCCGAACGGGTCTGCATGTGGGCCTCGAGGGCGACGCGTCTGCAAGGGTTCTGACCGCCACGGCGCAGGTGGCTGGCCGAACGGTTCGGCCACCGCCATTGTGGACAGATGATGTCTGCACGATCGTGGCCGGCCACACGTTGCCCACCGCGTCCGGCAGGCCCTTGAGGCCGTCGCAGACGAGCATCAGGACGTCCTCGACACCGCGGTTGCGGATCTCGGCCAGCACCTGCTGCCAGTACTTGGCCCCTTCCCCGCCGTCCCCGGCCCACAGGCCAAGGATGTCCCGGTTCCCCTCGGTCGTGACGGCCAGGGCGATGTAGATCGGCCGGTTGGCGACCTGCCCGTCGCGGACCTTGACGTGGATCGCGTCGATGAACACGACCGGGTAGACCGGGTCCAGGGGCCGGTTCTGCCACTCGGCCATCCCGTCCAGGACCTTGTCGGTGATCGTGGAGATCGTCGTCTTGGAGACCTCGGAGCCGTAGACGTCGGCCAGGTGCGCGGCGATGTCCCCGTGCGTCATGCCCCGGGCCGAGAGCGAGAGGACGATGTCCTCGATCGAGCCCAGACGGCGCTGCCGCTTGGCCACGGCCACCGGTGCGAACGTGCCCGCCCGGTCACGGGGCACGTCGATCTGCAGTGGGCCGGCCTTGGTCAGGACCGTCTTGGACCGGGTCCCGTTGCGGCTGTTCCCGGCCGGTTCCTCGGTCCGCTCGTGCTTCTCATAGCCCAGGTGCGCGGTCAGCTCGCCCTCCAGGGCGGACTCGACCACGACCTTGGTCAGCTGGGCCAGAAGCCCGCCCTCCCCGTCGATCGCGAGCCCCTGCCGCCGCGCGTCGCCCACGAGCTGCGCGATCAGCGCCCGGTCCACCACTGGAGCAGGAGCCCGCACAGGCTCCCCGCCATCCTCCACGACCGCCTCGGCGGCCGGCTCAACATCAACGCTCATCGGGTACCTCCTGTGTCAGAGTTACACCGTTGAAAGTACAGTCCCCAAGGAAGCCGTCGTCGCATGGGGGAGGGGTAGTCGTCCTGAATGGACGTCCCATTAAAGGAACCTTTGATCAGATACTGGACCTGGCTGCTTTGGGCGGGGCTCCAAAAGTTGTTTGTCGCAGGTAGCGCCCTTCGAGCCCTGTTGGAAGACGAGTGCGGGCAGAATGGTCCTACTGGTTCGAGCATGGGGGTGCTATGCCACTGGCCGCGATGTTGTCCAAGGAGCTCAAACCATCGCACTGTATCTCAGCATCTGGGATACTTGAGGATTCTTTGGCTAGCGGCCGGCCGCCGAGGCTGAGGCGCGGCGTCGAGGGGGCGCGCGCCGTCGTGGGCATCGACCTGAAGCCGGCCAAGCTCGGGCTCGCCCGCCGCTTCGGGGCGACCCACGTGGTGGACGCCTCCACGGGCGACGTCGCCGCGGCGGTCCGGGGGACGCGATATCCCGTTCTACGCGGACCTGTACCTCCAGGGCAGGCTCAACCTCGACGAGATCAATGACGCCTACGCGCGGCAGGAGACCGGCGCGATCGCGCGGTCGGTCATCACATTCTGAAAGGGAAGCGCCTGGGACGGGGAAAGGGGCAGGACGCTGTTCGCGTCCCGCCCCCGGTTCCCTTCCGCCGCGGTGTCAGACGGTTCCGCCGTGCCGGGCGATGACGTCGCGCGCGAGCTTCTTGCCGAATGCCGTGTGCGCGGCGAGGGCCTCCTGCGCGGCGTCGACATCGCGGGCGGCCAGGGCCTCCGTGAGGTCGCGGACATGGCCCGTCTCGAGCTGGCGCGACCACTCCTCGGCAGTCAGCGCCTGGCGCCACACCGTCCCGATGCCGAGGCGGCGGAAGGCGTCCGCGAGGGCCGCGGATCCGGCCACCGACACGAGCCGGTCGTGGTACGCGACGTTGAGGGAGAGGAACGCGTCGAGGTCGCCCGCCTCCTCGGCGCGCAGCGCCTCGAGCTCGGAGACGATCCGGCGCAGCTCCGTCACGTCGCCGTCGGTGAGCCGGCCCAGATGGGAGGCGATGACGCCGGACTCAATGGTCGCGCGGCCGTCGTAGGCGGCGTCGGTCGTCTCGGCAGTGATCGGCTGAGGCTCGAGCAGTCCCTCATCGTTGCGGGACACGAGGCCCTCGGCGGTGAGCTTCACGAGCGCGTTCTGCACCTGCTCGGGCTCGGAGCGGATCGCCTCGCCGATGCCCACCGGGTCCAGGACCGAGCCGAGCGGGGTGCGGCGCTTGAGCACCCAGTCGCGCACGCCGTCGTACGCCTTGACCTCGAGGACCCGCTCGAGGCGGCCCATCGTGCCCCGGTAGTACGCGAGCGGCTGCCGGTCTGCGGCGCTCGCCTCGGCCACGAGGCCGAGGAACACCGTGTGGGTGCCGCCCGTGGCCGTCTCTGCGATCCGGCACTCGATCGTCGCGAGCGCACCGTCGAGCAGCGGGACCCCGTTCTCGGAGATCGTGTAGCCCACGCCCTCGAACTTGTCGCCGCCCTTGCGGCCGAACTGGAACGCGAGCGCCGCCTGGTCCTCGGCGAGGATGTTGATGCCGAACACGCCGGCCTCGACCACGCGGTCGTGCGTCGACGACGAGCGGTTGAGGCACGCGAGCATCATGGGGGGCTCCATCGAGAGCGAGGAGACGGCTGAGGCCGTCGTGCCGTACGGCTTGCCGTCCACGACGGCCGTGATGACCGTGACGCCGGAGGCGAAGTGCCCGACGACGTTGCGGAACACGACGGGATCGACGACGGGGCCGTCGGCGGTGAGGGGCTGGGCGGTCATGGTGTCCTCCTTGGGACAGGATTTCGGTTGATGGGGCAACGCCGAGGCAGCGCCGCGGCAACGTGGGTCACGGGAGCGTGATCGCGTCGAGGAGCGGCCCGACGCCTGGCGCGGCGGCGAGGTCCAGCGCGAGGTGCAGGGCTCGGCGGGCCCGGTCTGCGGGAAGGCCCGCGAACTCGGCGTTTGCGAGGAACTTCCCCTCGACCTGGGCCAGCGTGAGCGGGGTGTGGTGCCGGTCCCCGAGCGGCGCGTCGACGCGCTCGCGGAACGTCGCGCCGTCGTGCGTGAGGACCTCGACCTCCGCGGTGAGGTATTCGCTCGGGGCGAGCGAGGGGACGATCTCGACGGCGGCCGCGGCCTCGCCGAGCGCCGGGTCGCCGGCGGCGAGCAGGTGCTCGGGCCGCACGGTCCCGTGCGCGAGCGCCGCGACGGCAGTGAAGCGGAGGCTGAACGCGGCGTCGACCTCCGGGGTCCGGCCGGGGGCCCACTCGGCACCCACGAACCCGGCTGCGGTGCGCGGCGTGACGTGGATGCGGACGCGGGCGGCGTCCTCGAGGCGTACGCCGCGGGCGTGCAGCCGGGCGGCGGCGTCGAGGCTCGGGTGGCTCGCGCGGCACGAGCTCCACGGCTTGATGACGCGGTCGGCGCAGAACACCTCGCCGAGCCGCTCGAGCATGATCTCGGGCCCCGGGTCCGCGCAGAACCGGTCGAGGAAGCCGAAGCGGCCGGCGAGCGGGTCGTCTTCGCCGCGGTACCCGATCCCCGCGAGCTCGACGGCGGTCACGCCCGCCTGCGCGGCGAACGCCATCGGAAGCCGGAACGCGGGCGCATGGTCGAAGATCGGGGCCACGGATCCGCCGAGCTGCTGGACCGCTAGGCCCCACGCGTCCACGAGCCCGGGCTCGCCGAGCCCGGCGAGCCGCGCGGCAAGGGCGGTGGCACCGATGCCGTTGACGGTCCCCGTGTTGTCCTGGCCGGAGTACACGTCGAAGCCGCTGCCGACGGCGAGCCGCGCCGCCACGTCGTCCGCGAGGACGAGCGCGTCGAGCAGTTCGGAGCCGGTCGCCCCGCGCCGCTCGGCCTCTGCGAGCGCCACCGGGACCGTGGTCCCCGTGATGTGCGCGGCGACCTCCTGCGCGCCGGGGCCCTCGGCGCTCACGGGCTCGAAGTCGAACGTGCGGGTCAGGACGCTGGCCGCCCACGCGGCGGTGCGCGCCGGCACCCTCACGGCGGTGCCGGGGATGCGCGCGTCCGGCCGGCCGCCCCAGTCCGCGGCGAGCGCCACGAGCTCGGCCGCCCCCGGCGCGCGGTGCCCCGCGAGAGCGCAGCCCATCGCGTCCACGAGGCGCACGACGGCGCGCTCGCGGGCCTCCGCGGGGATCTCACCCGGGCTGGTGGCCGCCACGTGGGAGGCCAGGCGCGAGGTGAGCTGCGCGCGAGCGGCGAGGGCGCAGGCGGGCGTCGTGTCCGGGGGCGCCGGGGATGGGGCAGTGTCGGCTTGGGCGGCCACGGTCATGGTCGCCTCCTTCCAGCGGTGGGGGAGCGGGGTCAGGCGGTCGTGGTGGCGAGGTTGTCGAGCTCGTCGGGGGCCGCGGGGACGGGCCGGATGCCTGCCTCGGCGAACATCGCCGCGTACGCGCCGGTCTCGCCCTTGGCCTGGGCCTTCTTGTGGTCGAGGGCGCGGGCGCGGCCCACGGAGCCGAGGTAGAAGCGTTCGTACAGTTCGATCCGGCTGCCGAGGGCGGAGCCGGCGAAGTCCCATGCGGTGCGGAAGATCCGGGCGCGCTCCTCGGGCGCGATCCCGTTGGCGCCGGGCAGGTACTTGTGCAGGAGCGGGCCGAGGCGCGGGTCCTCAAAGGCGCGGGCGGTCGGGGTCGCGAGGAGATTGTGCGAGCCCATGGACTTGATGATGTCGTTGACGCGGGCCATCCAGACCGGCATGACGGTTCGTAGCGACGAGATGTCGTCGTGGCAGAAGAACGCCCCGCCGCCCCAGTCGGAGGCGCGGTTCTCGGCGTCGGCCACGACGGAGCGCGCGATGCGCAGGTACGAGTAGATCTCGCCGAGCATCGAGGCCGTCTCGGGCTTGCCCTCGGTGCCGGTCACCTTGGCCATCTGGGTGCACAGGTCGTAGGCGAACTCGAGCTTGACGGACGCGCGGATCGCGGTCTGCTGCTGCGTGTTGCCGGTGGCCGTCGCAGCGTTGATCGCGTTGTACACGCCCAGGTCGCCGTCGATGAACACGCGGTCCCACGGGACGAGGACGTCGTCGAAGATGATCACGGCGTCCTGCTCGTCGAACCGCGAGGAGAACGGCCGGTCCACGACGTCCATGTCGACCCCGTAGTGGTCGCGGCACACGGCCACGACGCCGGGCGTCGCGACCGGGATCGCGAAGGACAGCGCGTACTCCTCGTAGCCCTTCTGGATCGGCACGGCCGGGTAGACGTACAGCTCGTCAGCGATCGGTCCGAGGGTCGCGAGCATCTTGGCGCCGCGGACCACGAGCCCCGCGTCGGTGCGCTCGACGACTCGCAGCGTCAGGTCCTCGTTGATGCCCTGGAGCTCGCCGACGCTCTTGTCGATCGCTGCGTGCACGATCGTGTGGGTGAGGGCGAGGTCCCGTTCCTGGACCAGGCGCCAGTAGGCCTCGAGCCGCTCGAAGTAGACCGGGTCGCCCGAGCGGTCGTAGATGTCCTTCCGGCTCGCGTGGCCGGCGAGGACCACGTTGACGTAGTCCGGGGTGCGGCCGAGCATGCCGTTCGAGTAGCGGGCCAGGCGATCGAAGGCGCGATGCCGGCGGTCGATGTCCCCGGCGCTGCGCGGGCGCAGCAGCGAGACGTTGTGCTCCTCGCCGGTCTCCGGGTCCATCATGAGGCAGTCGTCCGCGTACTTGTGCTGGTAGTCGAAGTACGCCGCCATGCCCGCGATCGATCCTGCGAACGCCGGGTGGGTCGCGACGTCGATGCGATGGTCGCCGAGCCACACCTCCCGCGAGTCCGCGAGTCCGGCTCGGTACTGCTCTCCGGTCCGTGCTGCCACGGTGACCTCCTTGTGTCGTGCCCGATGGGCAAAAATGCATTCTGTGGTCAAGATTACAAACTTGGTGGAAAGGGTGCAAGAGGCCGGAGGCAACGAGTTGCAGAATCGCAGAAGAATATTTTTTCAAGATCACAATGTTCTATTGGGTCGTGATCTGTGTCATCCTGTGGTGAGACCGATCACCTTTCCCCGCAGAAGGCACCCCCATGAAGCACTCACCGTCGCGTGCCGAGCGCCCCTCCGAGACGCTCAATACCAAGGACCTGCGCCGCATCCTCGCCTCGAGCGCCATCGGCTCGATCATCGAGTACTACGACTTCATCCTGTACGCCACCGCGGCGTCACTCATCTTCGACAAGGTCTTCTTCTCGAACCTGCCGCCCGCTGTCGGGCTCTTCGCCTCGTTCGGCACGCTCGCCGTCGGCTACATCGCCCGCCCGCTCGGCGGCATGGTGTTCGGCCACTTCGGCGACCGCGTGAGCCGCAAGCGCATGCTCGTCATCTCGATGCTCATGATGGGCTTCTCCACGGTTGCCGTCGGCTTCCTCCCCACCCAGGCGGCCATCGGGCTCGCCGCGCCGGTCCTCCTCGTGGTCCTGCGCATCATCCAGGGCATCTCGGTGGGCGGCGAGTGGGGCGGCGCGACCCTCATGGCCCTCGAGCACGCCCCCGCCTCCAAGCGCGGCCTCGCTGCCGCGTTCGCCAACTCGGGCGGCCCGGCGGGCGGGCTCGTTGCCACGTTCGTGGTCTCCGGCGCCTCGGCCCTGACGGGGCCCGCGTTCCTCGACTGGGGCTGGCGCATCCCGTTCCTGCTCTCTGCAGTGCTGATCTTCATCGGCATGGTCGTCCGGCTCAAGGTCGCCGAGTCGCCGGTCTTCCTGCGGCTCGAGGCCGAGTCCGTCGATGCCCACCGTCGCAAGACCCTGCCCGTGGTGGAGGTGTTCCGGAAGCATTGGCGCCCGCTGCTCCTCACGCTTGTCGCGTCGCTCGGCTTCTACACGTGCCAGGGCTTCCTGACCTCGTGGGGCGTCTCCGTCGCATACGACGAGGGAGTGAACCGTGAGGGCATCCTCAATGTCAAGGGAGTCGCTGCCGTCGTCACGATCGTGGTGTGCTTCGCTGCGGCGCGCCTGAGCGACCGGCTCGGCCGCCGCGCAGTCCTCGCCGCCGGCGGCATCCTCGGCCTCCTGTGGGTCTACCCCGCGCTCGTCCTCCTGCGCGACGGCACCCTCGTGGGATTCTCCGTCGCCGTGCTCGTGGGCAACGGCCTCATCCAGGGCCTCCTCGCCGGCCCGATCGGCGCGTATATCGCGGAGCAGTTCCCGGCCGCCGTCCGGTATACCGGCGCCTCGCTGTCGTACCAGACCGCCTCGACCCTGGGCGCGGGCCTCACTCCGATGCTCGCGACCGCGCTCGCGATGACGGGCGGCGGCTCGTTCCTGCTCGTGGGCGTGGCATGGGCCGCCATCCTCGTGGCCGGGCTCGTCGCGATCCTCCTCAGCCGCGAGGGCACGCGCCTCGGCCCCGACGGCGAGAGCGCCCCTGAGCCCGTTCGGGCGCAGGGCCTGTCCGGCGCCGCGAGTGCGCGCTGAGTGCGGCGTTAGCCATGGGGTGCGCTTGACGCGCACCCGTCCGTGACCTCGGCACTTCCCCCGCCCCCTCCGCCCCTGCGCGCACGACGCCGCCCCCGCGGCTCGTGCGCGCAGGCGACGCCGCGCCGTCGTGCGCCGTAAAGACGGTTTTTTAGATCATCTCCTCCTGATTTCGATGGTTTACGAGACGAAGTGTCGCAGGCCACGATGGAAGGGATCACCGCGGCGATGCGCCCGGTGCGCTGAAAGGAACTCTCGATGACCAACTCGCGCGGACACCACATGGTGCTCACCACGTTCATGCTGCCGGCGGGCTACCACAAGGACAGCTGGCGCATGGACGGCAGCCGAGCGGACGAGCTCGCCAACTTCGACTTCGTCGCCGATCTCACCCGCATGGCCGAGGCCGCCAAGCTCGACGCCGTGTTCTTCGGCGACATCGCCCACGCCAACACGGTGATGCGCGGCGATATCAAGATGAACGGCTTCTACGAGCCCATGACCACGCTCGCGGCGCTTGCCGCGGTGACGAAGAACATCGGCCTCATCGGCACGATCTCGACCTCGTTCTACGAGCCCTACAACGTCGCCCGGCTCCTCGCGGGGCTCGACCACATGTCGGGTGGCCGCGCGGGCTGGAACATCGTCACGAGCTCGGACGGCTTTCAGAACTTCGGCCTCACCGAGGCCCCCGACGGCCCCACTCGCTACCGCCGCGCGGCCGAGTTCGTCGAGGTCGTGCAGAAGCTCTGGGACAGCTGGGAGGACGACGCCGTCATCAACGACCGGGAGTCAGGCTGGTACGTCGACACGTCCAAGATCCACACGATCGACCACGTCGGTGAGTACTTCCGCGTCCAGGGCCCCCTGCCCGGACCGCGCTCGCCGCAGGGCCGGCCGGTGCTCGTCCAGGCCGGCTCGTCCGCGCCCGGCGTGGAGCTCGGCACGTCCGTGGCGGACGGCATCTACACGGCCCAGCCGCTCCTGCAGCCGTCCATCGAGTTCTACGCCGACTTCAAGGCCAAGGCGGCCGCGAAGGGGCGCGACCCCGAGCTCATCAAGATCATCCCCGGCATCCTGCCCATCCTCGGCGAGACCCAGGCCGAGGCCGACGAGCTCGCCGGGGAGCTTGCGCGCAACATCCACATGGAGAACGGCCGCAAGCAGGTCGGCGCCGACTTGAAGCTCGACCTCTCCTCCCTCGACCTCGACGAGGCCATCCCCGCAGGGTGGTTCAGTGAGGACCCCTCCCGCGGTTCGCGGTACCACATCTACCGCCGCAAGAGCGTGGACCAGGGCATGACGCTGCGGGAACTCATCGTTGACCTGGCCCGCTCGACCGGGCACCAGTGGATGGCGGGCACCCCGGGCGCCGTTGCCGACCGCATGATCGAGTGGTTCGAGGCGCGCGCGTGCGACGGCTTCAACCTCAACGCCCCGTTCAACCCGGGCGGGTTCGCGCTCATCTGCGACAAGCTCGTCCCCGAGCTCGCAGAGCGCGGCTACTTCCGGCACGAGTACGAGGGCACCACGCTCCGCGAGAACCTCGGGCTCCCCTACCCCTCGTCCAAGCGCGAGTCCGCGCTCGCCTGAGCGGACTCCCCGTGCGTCGCTCAGCCCGCTCAGCCCGCGCCGGCCGCGCCGGCCGCGCCGGCCGCGCCGTCCGCACCGCCGGAGGGCGCGCCGTCGGCCGCTCCGTCACCGGTGAACAGCTCGAGCGCGACGTCGATCCAGGCGCGCGCCCGCACCGACGGGCGCGTGCTGCGGGGCGCCGCGAGGGCTACCTGCACCGGCCGGGCCAGGGCGCCGCGCACGGAGAGCGGCCGCAGCCGCACGCCCAGCTCGGCGTACGGCGCCTCGAGCGCCTTCTGCTGGTACAGCACGGCGATGCCGCGGCCGACCGCGACGAGCGACCGCACCGTCGCGTAGGAGCGGGAGCGGTGCCGCACGGTCGGCACGGCGCGCGCCTCCTGGAACAGCTGCAGGACCCGTCCCCCGAGTGGCGGCGAGTCGAAGAGCACGAGCGGCTCCTCGGCGATGTCCGCGAGCCGCACGGTCGCCGACTCGGCGAGCCGGTGGTGCTCAGGCAGGAGGACGTGCGGTGCGGCGGTGGCGAGGGCGACGGTCGTGAGCGCGGGGTCCACCGCGGCGTTGTACACGAACGCGACGTCGAGTGCGCCGGCGAGCAGCCGCTCCTGGACGTCCTCGTGGAAGCCCTCCACGAAGTCCACCTCGACCCCCGGGCACTGCCGGGCGAAGTCGCTCAGCATCGCCGGGATGATCGTGGGGCCGAGGGTGATGTCGCAGCCCACCGTGAGCGGGCCGCGCAGCTGCGAGCGATCCTCGCGGGACAACGCTGCGATCGAGTCGGCGAGCCGGAGCAGGTCCCGGGCCATGCCCAGGACCTCGCGGCCTGTGGCCGTGAGCGTGACCCCCTTGGCCCGGCGCTTGACGAGGAGCTCGGAGCCCACGGCCCGCTCGAGCTCGGCCACCGAGGTCGAGATGGCCGACGGCGCCATGTGCAGCCGGCGCGCGGCCTCGGCCAGCGTGCCGGACTCGGCCGCGACGACGAAGTGCCACGCCTGCCTCAGCGTGAGGGCGGGCTGCTGCTCGGGGATCACGCGCCCAGCCTAGCGGCCTCCCGGGGCGATTCCCCGGTCCAGCCGCTTAACAACTAGTGAGAAGAACGAAGGAAGCGAACATGTCCCGCAACCCCGCCAGAGATCCCCGCGAGGAGTTCCTCAGCCGTGCCGTCGAGATCGTCGGCGCCGACAATGTGGTCCGCCCGGACGGGGAGGACGGGTATCTCGACCCGTACCCGCTCAACAACGGCCGCTCCGCCTGGCCCGGCGTCCGTCCAGGGAGCACCGAGGAGGTCCAGGCCATCGTGCGCCTCGCCGGAGAGACCGAAACGCCGCTGTGGACGTTCTCCCGCGGCAAGAACCTCGGCTACGGCGGCCCCGAGCCGCGCGACCACGGGATGGTCGCCCTCGACCTCTCCCGCATGAACCGCATCCTCGCGGTCGACGACCGGCTCGGGTACGCCGTCGTCGAACCGGGGGTGACGTTCTTCGACCTGTTCGAGTACATCAAGGAGCACGGCCTCAACCTCTGGATGAGCGTCCCCGCCCTCGGCTGGGGCTCGATCCTGGGCAACATGCTGGACCGCGGCTACGGAATGACCCCGCTCGGGGACCACGTCAAGAGCCTCTGCGGGCTCGAGGTCGTGCTGCCCGACGGCGATCTCCTGCGCACCGGCATGGGTGCCATGGCGGACTCGGACCTCGGCCCCATCTTCCAGGGCGGCTTCGGGCCGACGCTCGACGGGCTGTTCACCCAGTCCAACCTCGGCGTCGTCGTCTCCGGCGGCCTGTGGCTCATGCCCGCGCCGCAGGCGTTCGCGAACGGCGACATCATGGTGGAGCGCGAGGAGGACCTCCCTGCCCTCATCGACGTGCTGACGCAGCTGCGCCGCGAGGACATCATCCAGAACAACGCGCTGTGTGGCAACGTGGTGCGCGCCGCGACGATGCGCGGGGTGCGGAAGGACTTCTGGAACGGCGAGGGCTCGATCCCTGACTGGCGGCTCGACGAGATGCGCCGGGAGTTCGGGATCGGGCAGTGGAACGCGAAGTTCGGCCTGTACGGCGATCCCGGCCTCGTGCGCCGGCGCGTCGAGATCGTGCGCGAGCGCGTCACCGCCGCGATCCCGGGCGCCGTGGTCGACGCGCGGATCTACGAGGGCGAGGAGGGGCGGGCGCTCGAGCATGAGCGCATCGCCGAGGCCGACCGCACCCAGATGGCCGGAGTGCCGACGCTCCGGCCCCTCTCAACCGTCGCGTGGGCCTCGCAGAACGGCGGCCACATCGACGCCGCGCCGATCATCCCGGCTCGCGGCGAGGAGGTCTACGCGTTCTACCAGGAGGCGAAGGCCCTCTACGCCGAGTACGGCTTCGACCTGTACATCGGCTACCACCTGTACCCCCGCCACATGGTCCACGTGACGATGATCTTCTTCGAGCGCGGCAACGAGGAGATGCTCGCCCGCGCCCGCGAGCTGTACGTGCGCCTCCTCGCCGCCGCCCGCGCCCACGGCTACGCGCCGTACCGCAGCCACGTCGACTACATGGACCGGATCGCCGGAGGCTTCGACTTCAACGACCACGCGGCGCTCCGCTTCCAGGAGCTGCTCAAGGACGCCGTGGACCCGAAGGGCATCATCGCCCCCGGCAAGCAGGGCGTCTGGCCGGCCCGGTTCCGAGCTGCCCGCTCGTCCGAAGCCGCAGCTGCCCCATCGCTGGCCCCGGCCCCCTGACCGGCGCTCAAAGGCCCGCTTGGAACATAATGCATTATTAACTGCACACTACATTCCTTCTTTTTATTATGGATCTACACGTGACGCTGCTCACCCGGGCGGCCCTTCACACCAGGAGAGCACTGTGACCGAATCGCTGGCACCCGTCGACCTCGCCCACGAGGTCGACGACCTTTACACGCGCGAGCAGTACACCCCCATCACCGAGGACGACGCGTTCCTCGCGCAGACCATCAAGTCGGTCGAGCTTCCGGCGCTCATGGTCGCCCTCGCTGCCGCGACCGGCGACTTCGGCATCCTCCGCGACGACCTCCGCCCCCCGCAGCCGCCCGTCGACACCGTCGGCACGCCGCATGGAGGCATGAGCGAGAGGCAGCAGGCCGAGGCCCGCGAGCTCGCCTTCGCCGCGCTCAAGCGGGTCCGCGACGAGCGCATCACCCGCGTCCGCACCCTCAGCGACGAGGAGGCCGACGCGGTGGTCGACTGGATCACCAACGGTGCCGACGCCGCGTACCGCCCGCTCCTCAAGCACGACATGGCCCTCGCCCCGCAGGCCAACGGCCGCCCGCGGTGGCGCGTCGACGAGGTTGCGCCGGGCCGCACATTCACCGCTGCCGTGATCGGCGCCGGCGTCGCGGGCATGGCGGCCGCGTACCGGCTCAAGCAGGCCGGCATCGAGGTCAAGGTCTTCGAGAAGGGCCACGACGTGGGCGGCACGTGGTGGAAGAACACCTACCCGGGCGTGCGCCTCGACACCCCCAACTACGCGTACTCCTTCTCGTTCGCCCAGCGCGACGACTGGCCGCAGCAGTTCTCCCAGGGCCACGAGATCCACGACTACACGCGCGCGGTCGCCGAGCGCGGCGGGTTCCTCGAGGACATCGTCTACGGGGCGGAGGTGGAGTCCATCACCTGGGATGAGGACTCCCGCCAGTGGGACGTGCGCGTCCTCGTCGGCGGCACGCCCACCGTCCACCGGGTCAACGCCGTCTTCACGGCCGTAGGCCAGCTTGACCGTCCTAAGGTCCCCGCCACCCCGGGCCGCGACTCCTTCACAGGGGCCCAGATGCACTCGGCGGAGTGGAACCACGGGGTCGACATTGCCGGCAAGCGCGTCGCGGTGGTCGGCACGGGCGCCAGCGCCTACCAGATCGTCCCGGCGATCGTCGACAAGGTTGCCTCGCTCACGGTCTTCCAGCGCAGCTCGCCGTGGATGCTGCCCACCCCGATGTACTACGACGACATGCCCGATGCAGTGCTGTGGCTCTCGGACCACCTGCCCCACTTCGGCCAGTGGCTGCGGCTGTGGCAGCACTGGCTCGGAGTGGAAGGGCGCCAGCACACCACGGTGATCGACCCCGACTGGGCGGCCGAGGACTCGATCTCCGAAGTCCACCACAGGGTGCAGGAGTCCCTGCGCGCTCTGCTGAGGGAGCAGTATGCTGGGCGCCCGGACCTGCTCGAGAAGGTCACCCCGGACTACCTGCTCGGCGGCAAGCGCATGCTCCGGGACAACGGCGTGTGGGCGGCGTCGCTGCGGAAGCCGCAGACCACTCTCGTCACTTCCGGCCTCGACCACTTCGTTCCCGAGGGCATCGTGGACGGGGACGGCACCCTGCACCAACTCGACGCCGTCGTCTATGCCACCGGGTTCCAGGCCAGCGAGTTCCTTGAGCCGCTGCGGATCACCGGCCGAGCGGGCCGCGACCTCCACCAGTATTGGGCCGGCGATGCGAAGGCGTACCTGGGCATGGCCGTCCCGGGGTTCCCGAACCTGTTCATCGTCTCGGGCCCGAACACCGGCCACGTGGTGAACGGGAGCCTGTTCTCCATGATCGAGTACGGCCTCGAGTACGCGCTCGACGGCATCCGCCGCGAACTGGAGCAGGGCTGGGCGGCACTCGACCTGAAGCAGGAGGTCCTCGACGAGTTCTACGAGCGCCTCGATGCCGCAAGCGCCACCAAGGCCTGGGGCCACCCGAGCGTGCACACCTGGTACAAGAACAGGTTCGGGCGAGTCTCCCAGGTCTGGCCCCTTCCTGTTCTCGAGTACTGGAAGCTGACGCGCGAACTCGACCCGGCACAGTACGAGCCGCTCCCGTGAGCGCCGCTGGAGCCCTGCGGCCGTCCCGGGCGTCCGACGCTCGCCGGGGAGCTGACGGCATCGTCGTCACCCGCTGCCGGTGGGCTCGTCTCGGGGCGGCGGACGGGGGCGGCGGCCACCTCCCGCCGACTGTGACTGTCCCTCCTCCGTCACCGGGCACGGTCGAGGAACAGGTGATCTTCCCGCAGCTGCCGGGCGGACTCGACTGGCTGCTGGGCCCGGCGGCCTCGCAGGTCGAACAGGACGACGACGCGTTCCAGGTGAGCGTGTATGCCCCCGCCGACGCCGGCCCCGGCGCCCCCGTCGTCGTGTTCCTGCCCGGCGGCGGCTACGTCTCGGGCGGCGCGTCGCTGCGCTGGTACGACGCGTCCGATCTCGCCCGGGCCACCGGCGCCGTCTTCGTGGTGCCCGCGTACCGTCTCGGCGCGGCGGCCTGCTTCACGCCCGGCGCCGACGGGACGGTGGCGGCCATCGCCGATGCGATCGCTGCGGTCGAGTGGGCCCTCGGGCACGCGGCCCGATTCGGCGGCAACCCGGCGGACGTCACGCTCGCGGGCCAGTCGGCCGGGGCCTGGCTCGCGTTCGCCGCAGCGCAGGACCCCGCGCTCGCCGGCCGCATCCGGCGCCTCGCCCTGTACAGCCTCCCGTACCAGCCGCCGCCGGGGCCCGAGGGCTCTGCCGCGCGCCGCCGCGTCTTCGCCGAGGCCCTCGGTGGCGCGGCCGCCGGCGACACGGCCGCGCTCCTCGCCGCTACAGCCGAGGTCAACCGGGCGTGGGCAGGCCGAGGTCTCGGCGCCCAGCCCCTCGCGGGCGGACGGCTCCGCGCTGACGTCCAGGACTGGCCCACAGCGGTCGCCCGGCTCGTCGGCGTCGAGCAGGTCATCCTGGCCACCACCGCCGATGAGGCCCGTGCCTTCATCCCGCCGGCGGCCGCGGCCGGCCTTCCGGGGCCGGCCGCGGACGGCTTCCGGTCCGCCCACTTCGCGCGGCCGGCCGAGCGGCCTGCCGGTGGGACTCCATGGGAGCGCATGATTGCGGACATGACCGAGTACCAGTTCGCCTCCGCAGCCCGCGAGCTCGCCGCCCAGTTCCGCGCGGCAGGCGTCGCCGTGCACGTCTCACGCCTCGACGTCGAGGCCGCACCCGACGGCGCCGGCGCGGCCCACTGCTTCGACCTCCCGTTCCTCTTCGCGAACCGCGCGCAGTGGTACGACGCGCCCATGGTTGCGGGCGTCCCCGCCGAGGGGTTCGACGCCGTCGCCGCGGCCTGGCGGGAGCCGCTCGTGCGGTGCCTCTCCGGGGAGCTGGTGACCACGGCGCCAGGCGAGGTGCGCGCAGTGGGGTGCGTGAGCGGCGTCGTGCGCGTCGAGGAAGTGCCGGACCGCGCGGGCGGCGAGCCGATCCGGCGCGCCGAGCCGTGAGCATGAGGGAACCTCGGAGATATCACTCTCTTGACGCACGTCATGATCTTGATATCGTTGAGGTATGACCCAGCCCCAGCCGTCAGCGCCGACGCAGCAACCGACCAGCGGCGTCCGTACCATCGAGGACTCCGTCCGCACTGACTTCCACGGAGCGATGACCTACGGTCGCTACCTCGACCTGGACCGGCTCCTGAACGCCCAGCATCCCGTGAGCGTGCCCGAGCACCACGACGAGATGCTGTTCATCATCCAGCACCAGACGTCCGAGCTGTGGCTCAAGCTCATGCTCCACGAGCTGCGTGAGGCCCGGGCCCGGCTCGCCGCGGATGACCTCGGGATGGCGCTCAAGTGCCTCGCGAGGGTCAAGGCGATCCAGAAGCAGCTCACGGACCAGTGGACCGTGCTCGCGACCCTCACACCGCGCGAGTACGCGCAGTTCCGCGGCGATCTGGGGAACGCGTCGGGCTTCCAGTCCTACCAGTACCGGGCCGTGGAGTTCATCCTCGGCAACAAGCACCGCGGCATGCTCAAGGTCTTCTCGTCCGAGCCCGAGGCGCAAGCCCTGCTCGAGGGCCTCCTCGAGGAGCCGACCGTGTACGACGAGTTCCTGCGCGCTGTGGCCCGGGCAGGGTATGGAGTTCCCGAGGACATCCTCACGCGGGACGTGTCGGAGCCCTGGACGTTCCACGACGACCTCCTGCCCGTATTCCGGCGAATCTACGAGGAGGAGGGGACTCCGTGGGGCCTCTATGAGTCATGCGAGGCGCTCGTGGACGTCGAGGACAACTTCCAGTTCTGGCGCTTCCGCCACCTGCGCACCGTGCAGCGCACCATCGGTTTCAAGCGCGGCACCGGCGGCTCCTCCGGCGTCGACTTCCTCAAGCGCGCGCTGGACCTGACGTTCTTCCCCGAGCTGTACGCCGTCCGCACTGAGATCGGAGCCTGAGCCGTGGCCCATTCCGTGGATTCCTCCTCGACGCACGACGGCGCCGCCGCGCCGGACGCGGCCGCGTCTTCGGCCGCTGGTCTCACCACCTTGGATGCGGCCGCGCTCGACGCCGCCGATCCGCTCGCCCGGTTCCGCGAGCGGTTCCTCGTCCCCGAGGGCGAGCCGGTTGTCGCCTACCTCGACGGCAACTCGCTGGGCCGCCCGCTCGCCGACACGGGGGACCGGCTCGCCGCGTTCACTGCCGGGCCCTGGGGCCAGCGGCTCATCCGGGCCTGGGATGAGCAGTGGATGGAGGAGCCGTTCCGGCTCGGAGACCGCCTCGGGGAGGTGGTCCTCGGTGCCGCGGCTGGCCAGACCGTCGTGGCCGATTCGACCTCGGTCATGATCTACAAGCTCGTCCGTGCGGCGCTCGACGTCCAGGCCGGGTCGGGCCGCGACGAGATCGTCGTCGATTCCGAGAACTTCCCCACGGACCGCTTCATCGTGGAGGGCATCGCGGCGGAACGGGGCGCGACGATCCGATGGATTACGCCGGATCCTTCCACCGGGGTGACGCGCGCGGACGTTGAGCCGGCACTCGGAGAAAGGACCGCGGTCGTGCTCCTGAGCCACATCGCCTACCGCTCCGGGTATATCGCCGATGCCGCGGCGATCACGGAGGCCGTCCACCGCGCCGGCGCGCTCGTGGTGTGGGACCTGTGCCACTCGGCCGGGTCCGTGCCGCTCGCGCTCGACGCGTGGGGCGTGGACCTCGCGGTCGGGTGCACGTACAAGTACCTCAACGGCGGCCCCGGCTCGCCCGCGTTCGGGTACGTGCGGCGGGACCTCCAAGACGCTCTCCGCCAGCCGATCTGGGGTTGGATGGGTGCCGCGGACCCGTTCGGGATGACGGAGTCCTACGAGCCGGCCGCAGGCATGCGCCGGTTCCTCACGGGAACTCCGCCGATCCTCGCGATGCAGCCGCTCTCCGGCATGGTCGAGCTCATTGCCGAGGCTGGCGGCATCGAGGCGATCCGTGACAAGTCCGTGCGGCTGACGGAATTCGCCGCCGCCCTCGTGGACCGGGACCTCGCGCCCCTCGGCGTCGAGTTCGCCAGCCCGCGCGATCCCGGTGTCCGCGGCTCGCATGTCACCATCAACCATCCGCGATTCCGGGAAGTCACGGCCCTCCTGTGGGAACGCGGCGTGATCCCTGACTTCCGGCCGCCGCACGGACTGCGGATCGGGCTGTCGCCGCTGAGCACCTCGTTCGAGGAGGTCGAGGCCGGGATCGCGGCGATCCGGGACGCCCTGGCCGAGCTCTCGTGAGCAGAGCGGGCACCGCCGACGAGGCCGCCACGGAAGCGCGCCGAGCGGAGTCGTCCATGAAGACGGGCCCTGTGGACTTCGTCCATCCGCCGGCGAAGGTCGTCCAGGACTTGCCGCGGGTGGCCGACGACATGGTCTCCCGTCCCGGCAGCGCCGTCTCACTGCTGCGGACCGTGGTCGGCCTCTACCTCCGCGAGGCCGGCGGCTGGATGGCCACGGAGGTCCTTCTGGCTCTCCTTGGTGCCCTGGGCGTGCCCGTCCCGCAGGCCCGCACCGCGCTGAGCCGCGTCAAGCAGCGAGGTCTCCTCGAGGCCGTGGCGCGCGAGGGCGTCCCCGGCTACGCGCTCGCGCGTGGCGCGGAGGCGATGCTCGCGCGCGGCGACCGGCGCATCCACGAACCCCGCAGCATGACGCCCGACGCCGAGTGGTGCCTCATCGTGTTCTCCATCCCCGAATCGATGCGCGACCGTCGGCATCAGCTGCGCAAGCAGCTGCGCTGGATCGGCTGCGGCTCCGTCGAGGCGGGGGTGTGGATCTGCCCGGAGTACTTGCGGGACGAGGTCGCAGGGGCGGTTGAGGACCTCGGCCTCGCGGAGCACGTGGTGCTGTTCACCGCGCGCGGACTGCCGGAGGGGCCCTCCGCAACCGAGCAGGTCAGCCGCTGGTGGGACCTCGATGCGATCGCGGAGCTGCATCGTCAGTTCATTGCCGGCCAAGCCGACGTCCCGGCCGTGAGTGCGGGCCCGGCGGAGAGTTTTGCCGCCTACGTGCACTGCATCGACGCGTGGCGCATGATCCCGTATCTGGACCCAGGCCTGCCCGAGAGCCTGCTCCCCCCGGACTGGCCGGGGCCCGAGTGCATCGCGCTGTTCCAACGCATCCGCACGGCACACGAAGTCCCGGCGGGGGAGTTCGTGCGGAACGCAGGCGGAGAAGGCTGATCGGGCTGACAGGGCTGAGCGGCCTGCTGGGTGCGACGCGGCCTCAGCGGACTGAAGCCGCCTCCCGGGCAATGGAGCGGAACACAGACACCGACTGGGCGGCTGCGGGACTCAGCCGGCGGCCGGCCAGATGCGCGAGCAGGATCCGGCGCGCGGGAGCGGCAGCCACAGGAACGGCAGCGACATCCGGCCGGAGGGCGCTGAGGGCGAGCCGGGGGGCCAGCGCGATGCCGATGCCCGCTGCCACCATGCCCTGCGTCTCCTGGTAGTCGTTCGCTTCGAAGGCGATGCGGGGGTCAAAGCCCGCCTCCCGGCAGATCCTGCGGAGGACATCGGCGACGGGGTGCTCGTCGCGGACAATCCACTCCTCGCCCTCGAGCGTGTCGACCCGGACGGACCGCCGCCTCGCAACGGGGTGGTCCCGGGGCACGAGCAGGGTGGTCGGATCCTTCATGAGCGGAATGAGGGTCAGCTCCTTGTCCCGCACCTCTTCCCACGGGTAGTCCCACAGGAGGGACAACTCGATGTCGCGTCGGCGCAGGTGGTCGAGGAGGGCGTCCCGCCGCCCGCTGACAACCGTCACGGCGATCTCCGGGTGCTGCGCCCGGAAGGCGCGCACCACGTCGGGCATGAGGGAGGCCCCGACAGTTGGGAAGGTGCCCATCCGCAGCTGTCCGCGCCGGAGCCCCGCGAACTCGCCCATCTCGGCCAGGGCCGCGCCGATGGTCCGGTCGATCTCGTCGGCATAGCCCAAGAGCGCCGCACCAGCATCGGTGAGGGCCACGCCCCTCGGATGCCTCTCGACCAAGGCGACTCCCACCTCTTGCTCGAGCTTCGAGATCTGCTGGGAAACGGCGGACGTTGTGAACGAGAGGACGGCTGCCGCCGAGGTGAGGGAACCGGCGCGCGCCACCTCGCGGAGCACATGCAGACGATGCAGGTCGAGAGTGGCCATGGCTGAGACTTTAGCAGAACTAGATACTCCTCAAGATTTTCGAGATTGTGCTGAAGCCGCGGCGCGCGGATCGTAGAAGGAGCAGGTGCTGTGGTCTACAGCACTCCACGATCTGAAGGAGAGGCCATGCAGCTTCGCGGGCACTGGTACAGAGGCGGCACGAGCAAGTGCTGGCTCTTCGACGCCGACGACGTCGCGAGCCACGCGACGAGCCGCGACGAGATCCGAGGCCTGCTGGCGGACGCCTTCGGGGCAGCCGATGCGCGCCAGCTCGACGGAGTCGGCGGGGGCACGTCCACGACCTCGAAGGCAGCAATCGTCCGGCCCACCCCCGGCGGCCCGGCGGACCTCGAGTACCTGTTCGCCCAGGTCGGCATCGGGGACTCGAGCGTGGAGCTGGGCTCCAACTGCGGCAACTGCGCCACTGCGATCGCGCTCTACGCGGTCCAAGCCGGCCTGGTTCCCGCCCAGGACGGCACCACGCGCGTCAGCATGCGCAACGTCAACACGGGCGCCGTGCTCAGCGGCACCGTTCCGACCCCGGGCGGCCGCGTGCCGACGTCGGGACGCGCCGCGGTCCCGGGAAGCCGAGCCCTCGGCGTGCCTGTGAGCCTGTCCTTCCACGCCCCGTGGGGGAAGACGACCGGCAGCGTCCTGCCGGCCGGGACCGCCGCCACCGAGCTCGTCGCCGAAGGTGTCCCGGTCACGGCGACCCTCGTCGACGCGGGGGCGCCCGCGGCCTTCGTCAGTGCCGAGGAACTGGGCGTCGACCTGTCCTCGATGACCGGGGACCTCGACGAGCACCTCGGCCGGCTCATCGCCATCCGCGGGGCGGCCGGCCTGGTGATGGGCCTGAGGCGCCCCGAGGATCCGCCGCAGCACGCGGTGCCGAAGGTCGGCGTCGTCGCGTCCGCCGCCGACTACACGGCTGCCGACGGTACGCGCATCTCGGCCGAGAGCCATGATGTGCGCGTGCGGATGCTCTCGATGCTCGCCCCGCATCCGGCAATCGGCCTGACCTCCGCCGTCGCAGTCTCCGTCGCCGCCGCGCAGCCCGGATCCGTGGTGGCCAAGGCCATCTCGGCCGCGCAGGCCTCGTCGGGAAGGACGCGGCTCCTGCGCGTCGGCACCCCGGCGGGTGTCGTCACCACCGAGATCGTCATGGGCGGTGTCGGCGAGATCGAGGAAGTCGCCCTTCACCGCGCCGCCCGCCACCTCGCCGTCGCCGACATCGACGTCGCCCCCTCCGCCACCCAGGCGGCTTAGTCCCATACCCCTCGGTCCTGTCATGATGGACAGGCCGCTCTCCCAGGAAAGTTGTTCAATGAAGATCAAGGCCATCCTCGGGCACCTGTATGTCCAGGTCCTCATCGGCGTCGCGCTCGGCGTCCTCGTCGGAGCGCTGTGGCCCGACCTCGGTTCCTCCCTCCAGCCGCTTGGCGACGGTTTCGTGAAGCTGGTGAAGTTCCTCATCGCCCCGATCGTGTTCTGCACGATCGTCAGCGGTATCACCTCCCTGACGGACACCAAGAAGGTCGGGCCCACCCTGCTGCGCTCGCTCGGGCTCTTCTACACCCTCACGGCCCTGGCGCTTGCCCTCGGCCTGGGCGCGGTCCTGCTCTTCCAGCCAGGGGCCGGGATGCACATCGACCCCGCGCACCTCAACGCGTCCGTGGCCTCGAAGTACACAAGCCAGCTGCCCAGCAGCAACCCGGCCGACTTCCTGCTGAACATCATCCCCTCCACCTTTGTGGGCGCCTTCGCCAACGGCGAGGTCCTGCCCGTTCTCCTGCTCGCCCTCCTGTGCGGCTTCGCCTTCACCAAGCTCGGTGCGCCGGGCAAGCTCGCCCTCGAGGTGGTCAACAGCTTCAACAAGCTCCTGTTCGTCGTCTTCGGCTACATCATGAAGGTCGCCCCGATCGGCGCCTTCGGCGCCATGGCCTTCACGGTCGGCAAGTACGGCGCGCACTCGATCGGCAACCTCGGAATGCTCATCCTGGCCTTCTACGCGGCCTGCATCGCCTTCGTGGTCATCGGCCTCGGCATCCTCGCCAAGGTCACCGGCTTCAGCCTGTGGCAGCTCCTGCGCTACTTCAAGGACGAGTTCTTCATCGTCCTGGCCACCTCCTCGAGCGAGCCGGTGCTGCCCCGCCTGCTGTCCAAGCTCGAGCGCATCGGGTGCGAACGCGGCGTCGTGGGCCTTGTGGTTCCGACCGGCTACTCCTTCAACCTCACCGGCACGGCCGTATACCTCACGCTCGCTTCGATGTTCATCGCCCAGGCCTGCGACATCCACCTCAGCTGGGACCAGATCCTGCTCATGCTCGGCATGATGCTGCTGACGTCCAAGGGCGCGGCCGGGGTGACCGGCAGCGGATTCGTGGCACTCGTCGCGACCCTGACCGTCATGCCCACCCTCCCGGTGGCCGGCGTGGCCCTCATCGTGGGGATCGACCGGTTCATGAGCGAGGCCCGCGCCCTGACCAGCACGGTCTGCAACATCGTCTCCTGCATCGCCGTCGCCAAGTGGGAGAAGGCGCTGGATACCGAGAAGCTCCGCACCGAGCTCCGTACGGGGCACGTCCCCGTCCCGGCCGAGGAGCACGCAGCCGCACCCGAGCCCGCGCTCGTGCACTGACCCACCCCACAAGCCTCCCGGCGCCGGCTCACGCAGCTCGCAACAGGCACCCCGAAAGCCGGGGGAGCCGACGCCGGGGCTGACACCGTCGAGACAGAGCCGGGAGACAGAGCCGGGGACGCGCCGTCGTGCGCGTCCCCGGCTCTGCGCTGTTCTGCGCGCGACGTGAATCGCCGGCTTGACCTTGACGCTACGTCAACTCCTACCGTAGAAGCACAAGGAGGAACGGCATGGAGTGGAGCATCCAGGAGGTGGCCCGGCTCGCCGGCACCACGAGCCGGACGCTGCGGCACTACGGCAGCATCGGCCTGCTCGAGCCGAGCCGGACGGGCCACAACGGCTACCGCTACTACGACCGCTCAGCGCTCGTGAGGCTCCAGCGGATCCTCCTGCTGCGCCAGCTCGGGCTGGGGCTGGACGAGATCGCCCGCGTCCTCGCCCGCGACGCCGACGCCGCCCCCGCGCTCCGCCGCCACCTCGCGTGGCTCAGCGAAGAGCGGGACCGGCTCGCGCGCCAGGCCCGGGCCGTGGAGCAGACCATCAGCGCATTGGAGACAGGAGGACCACTCATGGCAGAGGATATGTTCGAAGGATTCGACCACACGCAGTACAAGGACGAGGTCGAGGAGCGCTGGGGCAAGAAGGCCTACGCCGACTCGGACGCCTGGTGGCGGGGCTTCGGCCCCGAGGGGCAGAAGGAGTGGCAGGACCGCGTCGCCCGGCTCAGCACGGACTGGCAGGCGGCCGCCGCCGCCGGCGAGGAGCCCGACGGCGCCGCCGCCCAAGCGCTCGCGGCCCGCCACGTGCAGTGGCTCGCGGGCATCCCGGGAACGCCTGGCTACCCGCACGGCCCCGCGAAGGAGTACGTGCTCGGCCTCGCCGACATGTACGTCGCGGACCCGCGGTTCGCGAAGAACTACGGCGGTGCCGACGGCGCGGCGTTCGTCCGCGACGCCCTGCACTCGTACGCGGACAGGGAGCTGTAGCAGCTCGGGGCGCAGGGGCGCACGACGGCGGTCGGGAACCCGCCGTCGTGCGCCCCGTTGGCTGCCATTCCCGGCGGGTTCGGGAAACCGTCATAGGCCGTTCACAGGGACGTAAGGTCTGACCACAATGCTGGGCGAGGCTTGGTCCGGCCGTCACGCACCTTTCGCCCGGACCGCCTGGGGGTTCTATCCGGCAGTGTGCACTAGGAGCAGCCCATGACAAGCCTGAACCGCAGACGTTTCCTCCAGCTCTCAGCCGTGACGACCGCCGGCACTGCGGTCTCCCAGATGCTCGGCCAGAGCATCGCGCGCGCAGCCTCGATCCCTGCGAACCGCGCCACCGGTTCCATCAAGGATGTCGAGCACGTGGTGGTCTTCATGCAGGAGAACCGGGCATTCGACCACTACTTCGGCACGCTCAAGGGCGTGCGTGGATTCTCGGATCCGCACCCCGCGGTCCTGCCGGGCGGCAAGAGCGCCTTCTACCAGAACAACGGGACACGGGACGTCCTCCCGTACCACCCGACGGCCCCGAACCTGGGCATGCAGTTCATGGAAGACCTCGACCACTCGTGGAAGATGACCCATGAGGCCTTCAACGCGGGCAAGTACGACAAGTGGCTGCCCGCCAAGTCGGAGGCCACAATGGCCTTCTACGAACGGCGCGACATCCCGTTCCACTTCGCGCTCGCCGACGCCTTCACGGTGTGCGACCAGTACCACTGCTCGGTGCTCGGCCCCACGGACCCCAACCGCTACTACATGTTCACGGGAGGCGACGACCCGCACCGCCGGGGAGGAGGCCCGGACCTGTGGAACGGCGAGAACGGCTACTGGTGGAGCACCTACCCCGAAGAGCTCGAGAAGGCCGGGGTGAGCTGGAAGGTCTACCAGGATATCGGCGAGGGCCTGGACCCGGCGCACTACGAGGGCTGGACCGGCAACCCCTACATCGGCAACTACGGCGACAACTCCCTCCTGTACTTCAAGCAGTACCAGAACGCTGCGCCGGGCTCGCCGCTCTATGAGAAGGCCCGCACCGGGACGAACATCCTCAACGGGCACGACGACCTCTTCCGCATCTTCCGCCAGGACGTCGCCACCGGGACCCTGCCCCAGGTGTCCTACATCGTGGCGCCCGAGGCCTACACCGAGCACTCGAACTGGCCGCCGAACTACGGCGCGTGGTACGCCGCGAACATCCTGGACATCCTCACGTCCAACCCCGAGGTGTGGAGCAGGACGGCCGTCTTCTTCATGTACGACGAAAACGACGGCTTCTTCGACCACATCGTCCCGCCGCACCCGAACACGCCCCAGATCCCGGGCGCGTCCACAGTGACCACGGACGGCGAGTGGTACGACGGCACACCGACCTCGTACGGCAGCAAGGACATCCCCGGGCACTTCGGGCTCGGCGTCCGCGTGCCCATGATCGTGGTGTCCCCGTGGAGCATGGGCGGCTGGGTCTGCTCCGAGACGTTCGACCACACCTCGATCGTCCGCTTCCTCGAGACCCGCTTCGGCGTCGCCTCACCGAACATCACCCCGTGGCGTCGCGCGGTCTGCGGCGATCTCACGAGCGCCTTCGACTTCTCCGCCGCCGGCGGCACCGTACCGGCCCTGCCGGACATGTCGGCGGACCATCCCAGCGCGGCCGACATCGCCAGTGGGAAGAAGTACCCGAACTACGTCCCCACTCCGCCCGCTGCGAACGCCATGCCCTCGCAGGAGAAGGGAACGCGGCCGTCCCGCCGGCTCGGCTACGCGCTCGACGTCGAGGCGACGCTCGACGGCGGGAAGCTCACCGCCCGCTGGACCAACCGCGGAACATCCGGCGCGCACGTGCAGGTGCGCTCCAACCTCCTGCCGCAGGCGCCATACTCCTACACGATCGGTGCCGCCGCATCGCTGGACGCCGCGTGGGCCTTGGGCGCCGAGTATGACGTGCACATGCACGGCCCCAACGGCTGGTACCGCCGTTTCGCCGGCACGACGGCGGCCGCGGACCTCCGGGTGACGGTGACGGCCGACGGGGCCGCCCCTCATGCGCAGTTCCGGATCGAGAACGCCGGACCGGCCAAGGCCGAGCTCACCCTCAAGGACGCCTACGGCGCCGGGTCGCAATCGCTGTCGCTCAACCCGGGCCAGGGCAAGACGGTCGTGGTCCCGACTCAGGGCGGATGGTACGACCTCACGGTCACCGCCTCGGCCGACCCCAAGCTCATCCGGGTCCTCGCCGGACGGCTCGAGAACGCCCGCACCCTCACGAGCGACCCCCAGCTGGGCCGCTGACCTCGGTGCCCGGCAGGGGAGCCCCCTGCCGGCCCACATGCTCCGACGCCCCTAACACATCCATGCCCCTCTGCCCGGGGCGCAACCCGAAAGGCCATCCCCATGCTCAAGGTGCTCAAGAGCCGCGCCGCCGGGGCGGTGGTGGCGGTTGCCGCCGCCGTCACGCTGACCGGCACCGCCGCCGTCGCCGCCACAGCCGCCTCTGCTGGAGCTGCCGGCGCGCACGCCCAGAGCGGTCCGGACCACGTGTTCGTCATCATGATGGAGAACCACGGCCGCGACCAGATCGTCGGCAACACCGCAGACGCGCCGTTCATCACGTCGCTCGCGCAGAAGTACAACGAGGCCACCAACTACCACGGCGTGACGCACCCCAGCCTGACCAACTACCTCGCCGCCATTTCCGGGGACTTCCAGGGCATCTGGGACGACTGCAAGGCCGGCATCACAGTCAAGTGCGCCCCGGAGGAGTTCGTCCCCGGCTCGGGCGACGCCACCGACACCGCCGCGCTCACGCCCGCCCAGATCGCCAGCGCCTCGGCCACGCCGCACATGTTCTCGGGCAAGAACATCGTGGACCAGCTCGAGTCCAACGGGAAGACGTGGAAGGCGTACATGCAGTCGATGCCGTCTGCGGGCTCGAACGTCGAGTATGCCCCTGTGGTCAACGGCACGACCGTCAAGCTCTACGCCCAGAAGCACAACCCGTTCATGTACTTCTCGGACATCGCGGACAACCCGGCGCGGACGTCCAAGATCGTTCCACTCGAGAACAACCTGTCGAAGGACCTCGCGGACAACACCGTGCCGAACTTCGTCTGGATCAGCCCCGACCAGTGCCACGACATGCACGGCATCTCCCCGTCGAGCGCCGCGCTGGTCGGCATGCCGTCCTGCGGCTACCCCGACTCGGGTCTCGACCACGGTGCGATCAAGCTCGGCGATGACTACGTGAAGCAGCAGGTCAACGAGATCATGGACTCGACCACGTGGAAGACCACCAACTCGAGCATCGTGCTCGCGTGGGACGAGAACGACTACTCCGGCTACTCGGGCGGCCCCGGCAGCCCGGTGGGTGCCAACGGCACCGTTCTCGGCGGCGGAGACGCCCCCTTCATCGTGATCAACTCGGCCCAGGGCCCGCACAAGACCAGCGGCAAGCTCGCCGACCACTACACGATGCTCTCCACGATCGAGCAGATGTGGCACCTCGGCTGCCTCGCCAACACCTGCTCGCCGACCACCTCGGGAAGCCTGGAGGAGCTCTTCCGCCCGTGACCGGGTGCCTCTCCCGGCCCACCGGCTGAGTGCAACTCCGCGAGCAGCGGATGACGACGGCCCGCCCCCACGCCGGGGGCGGGCCGTCGCTCGTTCCCGGGGTTCTCAGGCGTGCACAGCAATCGCCTGCTGGAGGCGGTAGGCCCCGAGCCCGCCGTCGACCCGGATGTCGCTGCCGTTCACCCAGCGGGCTGCATCCGTGGCGAGGAAGGCCACGACATCCGCGATGGACTGGGGTGTGGCTGCGCCGCCCGTCAGGTTCATGGCTCCCTCGACCTTCGCCGTTCCGTGGTCCCGCTTGAAGTCATCGAGGATCGGCGTGTTGACCGGACCCGGGCTGACAGAGTTCACCCGCACGTGCCGGGAGAGGGCCTCAGCGGCCATGGTCTGCGTCAGGACGCGGACGCACTCCTTCGAGAAGCGGTACGAGTTGCCGGTCACCTCCGGGTCGCCGGAGGCGGAGGCGAGGGCTTCCGCAGCGTCCGCGTGTCCGAGGAATGCCTGAATGGACGAGGTGCGCTCGGCCCAGCCGTCGGCCACATTGGAGGCAAGGTTCGTGACGAACCCGTTCTCGCTCACGGCGGGCATCAGCGCTGCCGTGAAGGCGCGCAGCCCCAGGACATTGACCGCGAGGACGGTCTGCCACGGCGCGGTGCCGGGGACGCCGGCGATGTTCGCGATCCCGTCGATGCGCGGCGCGAGCGCAAGCACGGACTCGGCGGCCAGCGCGGCGCCCTCGGGCGTGGAGAGGTCGGCGCGCACGGTATCGGGATCGCCCTCGGGCACGTTGCGGTCGACGCCGATCACCCGCGCGCCGAGGGCCCGAAGGGTCTCGGCGGTGGCCGCGCCGATTCCCGATGCCGATCCGGTGACGACGACGGTCCTGCCGGTGAGCTCGTGGTCCATGGGTGCCTCCTGGGGATCATCGTGCGGCGGTGCCGCACATGGGTCTTCGCCGAGCTGTGGTCTCTGCCACCACTGTCTCCGCGCCGGGGCCGGCGGGCAATCGCAGTTTTCCACTGGACGGAGCGCCGCGATTGTCGTGCAGCCCCGCCGCCATGACGCTGGGAATCAGGAAGCGGCGGATGGCCCTCAGTGCCACCGCGCAGGTTTTCGCGGAAGGAAAGCTCATGACTGCGACCTACGAGGTCCACGACCCGGCAACACTGGAGCTGGTCGGCACCGCGCCGCTGCATGGGGCGCACGACGTCGATGCCGCCGTCGCGCGCTCCGTCGCTGCGGGGGCCGGATGGGCTGCCGATCGCGGAGCGCGCCGGGAGGCCCTGCGGCTGGCGGCAGCCGCTCTGCGGGCGAAGGCACCCAAGATTGGCCGCACTCTTTCGCTCGAGCAGGGCAAGGTCCTGCGCGAGGCCGTCGGCGAGGTCCTCGTCGCTGCGGACGTGTTCGACTACTACGCGGACCTCGAGTGGGCCGAGGAGGAGATCCTCCAGGAGCGCCAAGGCCGTTCGCTGCGGGTCCAGCGCCGTCCCGTGGGCGTCGTCGCGGCCATCACGCCGTGGAACTTCCCGATCTCCCTGCTGAGCGTCAAGCTCGCCCCCGCGCTCGCGGCCGGCTGCACGGTCATCGCGAAGCCGTCTCCCACCACACCGCTGTCAACCATTGCGCTCGTTGACGCCGTCGCTGAGTTCGTCCCCGCAGGCGTGGTCCAGTGGCTCACGGGCCGCCGCGAGGTGAACCGCGCCCTGAGCGAGCATCCGCGCGTCCGCAAGATCTCCTTCACCGGTTCGACCGAGGTCGGCGCCGCGATCGCCGCGCAGGCGGCGCCCACGGTCAAGCGGGTCACGCTCGAGCTCGGCGGGAACGACCCGGCGATCGTCCTGCCCGACGCGGACGCCGCGTTCACCGCCGCGGGCATCGTCGGCTCGGCATTCCGCAACGCGGGCCAGGTCTGCATGGCCGTCAAGAGGGTCTTCGTCCCGGCGGGGCGGGAGGCGGAGTTCGTCGAGGCGATCGTCGCGGAGGCGGCCCGGATCGCCGTCGGCCACGGCATCGCCGAGGGCACCGCCATGGGCCCCATGCACAGCCGCTCCCAGCTCGAGCTCGTGGAGGGTCTCGTGCGCGACGCACTCGACGCCGGGGCGCGCCTCGCCACGGGAGGCGGACGCGGCACGGACCTCCCGGGGTACTTCCTCGAGCCGACGGTGGTCACCGGAGCGGAATTCACGACGCCGCTCGTCGCCCTCGAGCAGTTCGGCGCGGCCCTGCCCGTCGTCGCCTACCAGGACGTCGACTCCCTGGTGGCCCAGCTCAATGCCCAGGAGTTCGGCCTCGGCGCGTCGGTCTGGACCCCGGACCTCGAACGCGCCGAGGTTCTGGCCGGCACCATCGAGGCCGGCACCGTCTGGGTCAACCAGCACACCGTGGTCGAGCTCGATGCTCCCTTCGGGGGGTGGAAGGCCTCCGGCATCGGCCGCGAACGCGGGCAGTGGGGGCTCGAGCCGTACCTCGAGCTGCGCACCGTCAACGCCCGCGCCCACGCGCCCGCCCAGGCAGCCGCGCCGTCGGCCGCCGCCACTGCGGGGAACTGAGGAGGACTTCACATGGACAACGCAACCACGGGCCTGGAGGTCATCACCCTCGGCACCGCGGCCGGCCCCGCCATCCGCAGCGGCGCGCCCGGCATCGCGACGGCGGTGGTGGTCGACGGCGCGCACTACCTCATCGACTTCGGCCTCGGCTGCACCCGTCAGGCCCAGGCGGCAGGCCTGCACGGCAAGGACCTCCGCGCAGCGTTCGTCACGCACCTCCACTCGGACCACGTGGGCGAGCTGCCCGCCTATCTCCTCTGGAACTGGGGAGCACCGGTCCAGGGCTTCGAGCGCGACGTCCCGATCTACGGCCCCGGCCCGGACACGTCCGCCATGGTGTCCTCGATCCTCGCCGCCTACGACTACGACATCCGCATCCGCATCGTGGATGAGGGGCGCCCCGACCTGAGGAAGATCGTGCGCCCCGTGGACATCCCGCTGCCCGCCGACGCGGCCGCCGGGGGCCCCGCGCATACCCCTGCCATGGAACCGTTCATGGTCTACGAGGACGAGCTCGTCACGGTCACCGCCATCCTGGTAGAGCACCCGCCCGTCTTCCCGGCGTTCGCGTTCCGCTTCGACACCCGGTACGGCTCTGTGGTGATCTCGGGGGACACCACCGAATGCTCCAACGTGGCCCGGCTGGCCCGCGGCGCGGACCTGCTGGTGCACGAGGCCGTCAACCTCTCGTTCTTCGCCGAGCGGGACTTCTCGCCCGAGTTCCTCAACCACCAGCAGATCTCCCACACCACCCCGCCCGGGGTAGGGCGCATTGCGACGGCGGCCGGCGTGCCGCACGTCGTGCTCTCCCACCTTGCCGGTGTGGCGACGGACGACGAGTGGGCCGACGGCGTGCGCGCTGAGTTCGCGGGCAAGGTCACCGTCGCGAAGCCGGGCCAGCGCTTCGCCCTCTCGGCCCAGCCGGCACATACCTGACCTGCCCTGAGGGCTGCGCCGTATCGTGGAGGAACGCCCCCGCACGAGAGCGGGGGCGTTCGGTTCCGTTCCCGCGGCATGAGGAGGCATGGTGGCCGGACATGCGAAGGTCGGGGGACAGTCCGTGACCTCCAGGGCGCTGAATATCCTGGCGACGTTCAACCAGGCGCACCCGGTCCAGGGCCTCTCCGAGATCGCCCGGCGGTCCGGCACCCCCGTGGCCACGTGCCACCGCCTCCTGGGCGACCTCGTCGAGTGGGGTGCGCTGAGCAAGACGCCGGACGGCCAGTACCAGGTCGGGCACAGGCTCTGGACGCTCGGCATGCTGGCCCCCGTGCAGAAGGGCCTGCGGGAAGTGGCCGCGCCTTATATGCACGACGTCCTCTTCGCTACCCGCCACGTGGTGAACCTCTTTGTCCTCGAGGGATCCCGCGCCCTCCTGCTCGAACGCATCTCGGGGACCGCCGTGGGGCAGCCCGTTGCCCGCGTCGGCGAACGCCTGCCCCTGCATACCAGTGCCGGCGGGAAGGTTCTCCTCGCGTATGCGCCGCCTTCCGTCGTCGAGCGAGTCTTCGGCGACCTCTCCCGCGACACCCGGCACAGCATTGTCGATCCGCTGCGCCTGCGGCGCGAGCTCGAACGCGTCCGCGAACGGGGCTACGCCACGACCGTCGAGGAGCACGCCCTCGGGACGTCCGGGCTCGCCGTTCCGGTCGCGTCCGAGGGGCGCCTGCATGGGGCACTGGGAGTCGTCTCCGTCGGCTCGATGCCCGACCTCGACCGCACGCTTCCGGCCCTTCAAGTCGCCGCCAACGCCATCGCGCGCACCCTCTCCGAGGGCACCTGAGCGCCCTTTCCGTCCAGCGGTAAGCACCGCGTGCCCGTGCCCGTCCGGCAACCTATCGTCACTGGTAGATCAACTCCGGTGATCCGGATCACGCGGCACTGGTGCGGAAGGAAGGACAGTCCCATGACGGCACAGCTCGAGGTCGACGTTGACCCCGCCGAGGACACTCTGGGCATGGCGTTCCCCGAGGCGCGCCCCGCGGTGGTGGCGCGACGCGAAGAGGTGGCCGACGGCGTCGTGCGGCTCACGCTGCGACCGGCGGACGGCGGCGTCTTCGATGCGTGGGACGCGGGAGCGCACATCGACCTCCATGTCCCCGGCCAGGTGCGCCAGTATTCGATCTGCTCCTCACCCGAGGACCGGAGCCAGATCCAAGTCGCCGTGCTGCGCGCCGAGGACTCCCGCGGCGGCTCCGCCTATGTCCACGAGGCGCTCGCCGAGGGGGACACCATCGACGTGGGCGGCCCGCGGAACAACTTCGCGCTCGCCCCGTCGCGCAAGTACCTCTTCATCGCCGGCGGCATCGGCATCACCCCGATGCTGCCCATGATCGAGGCAGCAGAGGCCGCAGGGAAGGACTGGCGGCTCGCCTACGGCGGGCGCTCGCTGTCCACGATGGCCTTCGCGCTCGAACTCCGCGAGAAGTACGGCGACCGGGTCCTGCTCTACCCCTCGGACGAGACGGGCAGGCTCGACCTCGAGTCCCTCCTCGGCGTCCCGAGGGCACTCATGCTCGTCTACGCGTGCGGCCCGCAGCGACTGCTGGAGGCGATCGAGGACTACTGCCTGGGCTGGCCCGCCGGGGCCCTGCACCTCGAGCGCTTCGCGGCCTCTCCCACCGGCGGCGGTGCGTCCGGCCCCTTCGCCGTGGAGCTGCGCCGTACCGGCCGTACGGTCGAGGTCGCTGCGGAGAGCACAGTGCTCGAGGCCGTCGAGTCGGCTGGCGTGCGCGTGCTCTCGTCCTGCCGGCAGGGCGTGTGCGGCACGTGCGAGATCCCGGTCCTCGCCGGCGATGTGGACCACCGCGATGCTGTGCTCAGCGCCGAGGACCGCGCCGCCGGCACCACGATGCTCGTGTGCGTCTCCCGCGCCGCCGCAGGCTGCGGCAAGCTCACCCTCGACCTCTGATTCCTCCTCCCGCATCCTTCTGATCGCCGAAAGACCTGCCATGACTGTCATGACCCACCGCGAGGCCCCCGTCCTCGACGTCGACCCCTTCTCGCCCGAGAACCTCCTGGACCGCTACGCGCTGCACGAGACGATGCGCGAGACCGGCCCCGTGGTCTACCTCCCCGCCTACGGCGTGTACGCCGTGACCCACTTCGACCCGGTGCGCGAGATCCTCATGGACTTCGAGACGTACTGCTCCTCGGGCGGCGTGGGCCCCACCGACATCCGCAAGGAGGCCGAGTGGCGCCCCGCCGGGATCCTCGAATCTGATCCGCCCACCCACACCGCCATGCGCCGCGGCCTGTCCAAGGTCATCCACCCGGGCTCGGTCCGTGAGCTCGCCTCGGCGTTCGCGCCGCCCGCCCAGGAGATCGTCGCGCGCCTCGTCGGGGCCGGCACGTTCGACGCCGTCACAGACCTCGCGCAGGTCTACCCGCTGCGCGTGTTCCCGGACGCCGTAGGGATCCCCGACTCGGGGCGCGAGAACCTCCTGCCCTACGGCGCCATGGCCTTCAACGCCTTCGGTCCCCGCAACGAGATCTACCACCGGGCCTTCGAGAACGCGGAGCCCGTCACCGCGTGGGTCGAGTGGGCGTGCTCCCGCGGGAGCCTCCTGCCCGGCGGCTTCGGCGAGAAGATCTGGGAGCAGGCCGAGCTCGGCAATATCACGCCCTCGGAGGCCTCGCTCCTCGTGCGTGCACTGCTCTCGGCCGGCGTTGACTCGACGATCGGTGCGATCGGCAACACGATCCTGTGCCTGGCCCGCGAGCCCGAGCAGTGGGCGCGCCTGCGCCGGGAGCCGCACCTTGCGAAGTTCGCCGTCGACGAGGCGCTCCGTCTCGAATCCCCGTTCCAGATGTTCCACCGCACGGCCACGGTCCCCTCCGACGTGGCCGGGGTCCACATCCCCGCGGACTCCAAGATCCTCCTCTTCATGGGCGCCGCCAACCGCGACCCCCGCCGCTGGGGAGACACCGCCGACACGTTCGATCTCGACCGCAGTGCCGCCGGCCACGTGGCGTTCGGCATGGGGCTGCACCAGTGCGTGGGGCAGCCCATCGCGCGGCTCGAGATGGAGCTGGTCCTCAAGGCCCTCATCGACCGGGCCGAAACCCTCGAGCTCGACGGAGAACCCGTCGAGGAGCTCCACAACACCCTGCATTTCTACCGTTCCGTCCCCCTCAAGGTCTCCGCCGCGGCGGAGCCCGGTTCTACGAAGGAGTAGTGCCGAGATGACCCAGACCGTCAACCGTACTCGCACCGCCGCTGCCCCCCTCCCCGCCCGATCCTCCGACCCAGCCGCCTGGAGCTACCAGAAGCGCCGGCGCTACGGCTGGCTCATCACCGCCTCCCTGCTCTTCCTCATGATGCTCAGCTGGGCGGACAAGGCGGTCCTCGGGCTCGCCGCGGTGCCGATCATGAAGGACCTCCACATCACCCCCGAGGTGTTCGGGCTCGTCAGCAGCGCCATGTTCTTCACCTTCGGCGTTTCGCAGCTCATTGCCGCGCCGTTGGCCAACAAGGTCCAGAGCCGGTGGATCCTGCTGGTGATCTGCATTCTCTGGTCCGTCGCCCAGGCGCCCATCCTGGTCTTCACTTCACTGCCGGCCCTTTGGGTGAGCCGCCTGCTCCTCGGCGCGGGCGAGGGGCCACTCGCCCCCGTCATGATGCATGGGGTCTACAAGTGGTTCCCGGAGAAGAAGGGCGCCACCCCGGCGGCGCTGGCCTCCTCCGGCGTGACCCTCGGAATCGTCGCCTTCGCCCCCGTGCTCGCTTGGGTGATCGGCTCCTTCGGCTGGCACATGGCCTTCGCCCTGCTCGCCGTCGTCGGTCTGCTCTTCGCGGGCTACTGGGCAGTGGTGGGAAAGGAGGGCCCGTACACGAGCCGTGCCGCTGAGCTGAAGCTCGATGGTGCGCCGACTGGGACGGGCAGCGGTCAGGCGGCCGGTCCGACCCCGGCCATCGAGGCCCGTGTCCCCTACCTGCGCACTATCCTGACGCCGAGCTGGATCTTCGCAGTCCTCACCTCGTTCTTCGGCTACTGGACCTTCACCCTCGCCATGTCCTGGGGTCCCGCCTACTTCCAGACCGTCCTCCACCTCACGGGGCAGCAGGCCGGAAGCCTCATCGCACTCCCTGCAGCGTGGGGCGCCATCGCCACCGTCGGTCTCAGTGCACTCACCCAGCGGCTCCACCTCCGCGGCATCGCGACCCGCAAGTCCCGCGCGTGGATCCTCGGCGGTGGAGCGGTGTTCGGCGGAGCGGCCCTGTTCGCGGCCTCCATCGTTCCTGACCCTGTCATCGCAGTGGGGCTGATGGTCTTCGGTTTCGGCACCGCTCCTGCACTCTTCGCCCTCAGCTACCTCGTGGTCGCCGAGCTGACCTCGGTCGCGCAGCGCGGCGCCAACCTCTCGATCGCCAACGCAGTCTTCACCACGGGAGGCGTGTTCGCCCCGGCTGTCTCCGGGTTCCTCATCGGCGGTGCCGCGTCGCCGGCGGCAGGCTACGCTGCCTCCTTCTCCCTCGCAGGCGGTCTCCTGCTGGCGTGCGGTGTGCTGTCCCTCCTGTTCGTCAACCAGCAGCGCGACCGCCGTCGCCTCGGCCTGGACGCCCCGACGACGATCGGCTGAGCCAGGGCACCGGGGCTATCCTCGGAAGTGCTTGAGAAGCGAGCGGACGACAGCGGGTGCCCACCCGCCGTCGTCGGCCTGCAGGCCACCGGCCCGCAAGGACCACACCTTGTGGACACGACCTTTGTCTACGGCGCGAGGTCTTGTCCAGAAGGTGTGGTCGTTCCATCGCCCGCGCGGGGATGTGACCCCTCAGCGGGGACCTGACCCCTCAGCGGGGATGTGACCCCTCAGCGCGGATGTGACCCTTCAGCGGGGACCGGGCGCCATGGGCCCAGGTCCATGTCGAGGCGGCCCAGAGACGGGAGCCAAGTCCATGGTTCCGACCCCCTCCGAAACGGGACAGTAGATACACCGGCAAGGAGATCCCGCCGGTATCACCCCCGATACGGAGAACCCGCATGAAGTTCCGCTCGCTCTCGCTCGCAGCAGCCGCCCTGACCGCAGCCCTTGCGCTGCCCGCCGCACTCCCCGCGTACGCCGCAGAAGGCGTCACGGCGTCCCAGGCGGCCGCAGCCGTCCAGGGCGACGAGAACCATCAGGGCCTCAATGCCCGGATCAACGCGAAGGACGGCGTGGGCCTGGTCTTCGAGGGCAGCGACTGGCATGCGGACCATGTCACCGCCCCGGCGGACATCCCGAACGGCGGGGGCACCAACTTCGTCCTCCTGCAGGACAGCTCGCACTGGTCCACCGAGTACGGCGCGTACGGCACGGCGAAGGCCCGTATCTGGGACCACGGCAAGCCCACCGAGTTCTGGATCAAGATGTACGCCTCGGTCTACTACTACCCGTACACGAAGGCCTCCTGCACGATCTTCCGGGGCGACCCCGACGTGACGGGCAAGCAGATCGACTTCAGCCCGTACTCGTGCGAGACAACCTCGATCGACCACTCCGACCCGTGGCGCGTGGTGTTCACCGTGGGCCACACGGCCGCTCAGACCATCACGGACAAGGACACCCAGTCACGCCTCCTGAACGACGCGTGCAAGGGCGACGACGCCGAGAACAACTGCTTCTACACCCCCAAGTCGGTCGAGTTCATCACGGACACCCCGAAGCCGTACGGCAACCCGGTGGCGAACCCCTATGACACTCGGCTGACCATGGAGGTGAAGTCGGAGCACGTCGTGGAGACGTCGGACACCGTGGGCGTCAAGTTCACCTCGAAGCTGACCCTGTGGAAAATCTGGGAGAACAGCCTCTCGGTCAACTACGACCACACGTGGACGGACTCCCGCTCGTTCAGCCAGAGCGAGAATGCGGACGTGCCTCCGCACACGGAGTACTGGTTCACGATCGCGGCGAGCCTGAACCGTGTGACCGGCGACTTCCTGGTCCGCGCGAACGGCAAGGTGTTCCGGATCGAGAACGCGACCGTGGTGCTGCCGGACAAGGACAAGTCCGCCACCATCGTCCCCCACGAGGAGCACTACGCGGGGACTGAGCAGATCGGCGAGGCGGCGAAGTAGCCCCTCACCGCCTGAGCGGACGACGGCGGGTGCCCCCCGCCGTCGTCCGCTCACGTCTGCGCAGCAGTGACCGCTTCTCCCGCGCGGCCGTGCCGCAGCCCGGTCGGGAACCCGATCGTGACCGGCGCGGGCGCCGTCCCGCAGCAGGAGCCGCCGAGGAGGGCCTCGTCGGCGGTGCCGTCGGACCCGGCACCGGAGCAGACGCCGGTGGCGGGCAGCTCGAGCCGGACCGTGTCCGCGTCCGCGCGGTCTCCCGCGAGCTCTGCGGCGATGGAGCGGACCTGCTCGTAGCCGGTTGCCATGAGGAAGGTCGGAGCGCGGCCGTAGGACTTCATTCCCGCGATGTAGAGGTCCTTCTCGGGGTGGGCGAGGACCTTCGCTCCGTGGGGCGCGACCGTGCCGCACGAGTGGAAGTCGGGGTCGATGAGCGGGCCGAGCTTCCGGGGGGCGTCAACGGCGGGGTCGAGGTCCAGGCGCACCTCGGAGAGGATCGAGAGGTCCGGGCGGAAGCCGGTGGCGGGGATGAGGCGGTCGGCGTCGATCGTGCGCCCGTCCTCGGCATGGACACGGAGGCGCTGGCCGTCGAGGATCTCGATCCTCGCGGTGCGGAAGCCGGTGACGAGCTGGGCGGCCCCGGAGTCGACCATGGTGTGCAGGCGGGTGCCGAGCTGGCCGCGCGCGGGCAGCTCGTCGGCGGGGCCGCCGCCGTAGGCGCGGTCCGGGACCTCGGCGCGGATGGCCCAGACCACCTCGGTCCCGGGGTTCGTGCGGGCGAGCTGTGCAAGCGCGAGCACGCTGTTGGCGGCCGAGTGGCCGCCGCCCACCACGAGGGTGCGGCGTCCGGCGAAGCCGCCGGACGCGGCGTCGGACGCCGTCACGTCGGCCAGGGGTGCCGTCACGAGGCCCGCCGCGGCGGCCTCGGGCTCCCCGAGGGCCGGGAGTCCGGACGAGCCGAGCGGCGCACGCGCCTCCCATGTTCCGGATGCGTCGATCACTGCGCGGGCGAGGATCTCAGTGAGGGCCCCGTCCGGTCCCTGCACGCGCAGCAGGAAGGGCGCCTCCTCGCGCCCGATGCTCGACCCCTTGTCGTGGTCCTTGCGGGCCACCGCAACGACGCGGTGGCCCGTGCGGATCCGGCCGGCGAGCTCCGGCGTGGCGGCGAGGGGCTCGAGGTAGTCCTCGACGATCTGGGACCCGTACGGCAGCGCGGTGGGCCGCGGGGCCTGCCAGCCGTGCCTCTCCAGCAGCCGCACCGATGCCCGGTCGAGGTTGTACCGCCACGTCGAGAAGAGGCGCACGTGGCCCCACGCGCGGATGGAGGAGCCGACGGCCGCTCCGGCTTCGAGCACGAGCGGCTCGAGGCCGCGCTCGATCAGGTGCGCGGCCGCTGCGAGGCCCACAGGGCCGGCCCCGATGACGGCGACCGGGTAGTCGGTGCGGATCATGCTCACGCGCCCGCCGGGAGCAGCTCGGCAATGAGGCCTTCAATGCGGCCCTTGATCTCGTCACGGATCGGGCGCACGGAGTCCACGCCCTTGCCGGCCGGATCCTCGAGCTCCCAGTCCTCGTAGCGCTTGCCGGGGAACACGGGGCACGTGTCCCCGCAGCCCATCGTGATGACGACGTCGGAGTCCTTGACTGCCTCAGTGGTCAGGATCTTGGGCTTCTCGGCTCGGATGTCGATGCCCTCCTCGAGCATGGCCTCCACGGCCGCGGGGTTGACCTGCTCGGCGGGCTCTGAACCCGCGGACCGCACCTCGATCCGGCCCCCGGAGAGGTGGTTGAGGTACGCGGCCGCCATCTGGGAGCGGCCGGTGTTGTGGACGCACACGAACAGGACGGAGGGCTTGCTACTCATGCGAGGACCTTTCGATCGGTGGTATCGGCGGCACCCGTGATGAGCGCCGCAAGGCTTGTCAGCGCCTCGGTCTGGGCGCGGTAGTACACCCAGGCGCCGCGCTTCTCACGGGCGAGCAGGCCCGCGTCGTGGAGGATCTTCAGGTGCCGGCTGATCGTGGGCTGGGACAGGTCGAAGCTCTCGTTGAGGTCGCACACACACGCCTCCCCGCCCTCGTGGGCCGCGATCAGGGACATGAGCCTGAGCCGGACCGGGTCGCCCAAGGCCTTGAGGGCCGGGGTGACTTTCTCCGCCTCGGCCGCGCTGAGCGGCTCCCCGGTCATCGGAGAACAGCACACGCCGGAAGGAGGCTGGACCGAGATCGGCGCATCGGACATCGATATAGACACCTGTGCATATTCGCATACCCCGATGTCCGCCGCAAGGAGGCTGGTCAGTCCTGGGACAGGTACTGCATCACGGCGAGCACCCGCCGGTGCGAGTCGGCGTCGACGGGCAGCCGCAGGGCGTCGTAGATGTTCGAGGTGTGCGCCACGACCGCCTTCTCGCTCAGGAACAGCTCGGCGGCGATCCGAGCGTTGCTCTTCCCCTCGGCCATGAGCGCGAGCACCTCCTGCTGGCGGGGGGTGAGGGCCTGGACGGCGCTGTCCGAGTGCTTGGCCCGGGCGAGCATGACGGACACGACGTCCGGGTCCAGCGCGGTACCGCCGGCGGCGACGTTGCGGAGGTCTGCGACGAAGGCGTCAACGTTCGCGATCCGCTGCTTGAGCAGGTAGCCCACCCGGCCGCCGGGAGAGGCGAGGAGCTCGCGGGCGTACCTCCGCTGGACGTGCTGGGAGAGCACGACGACGGCCGTCGCCTCGTGCGCCTCGCGGATCCGCAGCGCCGCGAGGAGTCCCTCGTCGGTGTGGGTCGGGGGCATCCGGATGTCCGTGACCACGAGGTCGGGAAGGTGCTCGTCGACGGCGCGCTCGAGGGCCTCCGCATCCGGAGCCGCGGCGACCACGTCCATCCCTGCATCCTCCAGCACGAGCTGCAGCCCGCGCCGCAGCAGGGCCTCGTCTTCGCCGATGACTACGCGCATGGGAGCTCCACCTTCACATGGGTGCCGCAGCCCGGCTCACTCGTGAGCTCGAGCCGTCCGGCCAGGACGTCGACCCGGTCGGCGAGGCCGCGCAGCCCGGCGCCGCCGTTCGCCGCGGCGGCGCCCAGACCGTCGTCGTGCACCTCGATCCGCAGCACTCCGCCGTCCAGGTCCAGGCGTACGGCCGCGGAGTCAGCCGCGGCGTGCTTGACGGTGTTGGCCAGGGCTTCGGCCACCACGAAGTACGCTGTGCTCTCCACGGACTGGGGGAGTGCGCGGCGGCCGGTGACGGGCGTCATGTCGACGCGGGTCGGGATGGGCATGCGGTCGGTGAGGTCTTCGATCGCGGCCCAGAGGCCCCGCTCGACGAGACCGGCGGGCATGACGGCGTGCACGAGCTGCCGCAGGTCCGCTGCCGCGGCGTCGATCTCCTCACGCAGCGCAGAGGCACGGGAAGCGACCTCCCCTGCCGGGGCAGTGCCCACCCGCTGCGCCTCGAGTGCCAGGAGCACGAGCCGCATCTGGATGCCGTCGTGGAGGTCCTGGGCGATGCGGCGCCGCTCCGAGTCGATCGCCTTGACCAGCCGCTCTCGGGAGCGCTGCAGCTCCACGTGGCTCGCCCGGAGGTCGGCGGTGAGGCGCTCGCGGTCGACGGCGATCGCCACCACGCGCCCCGCGGTCAGCACGAGTTCCGGGTCGCCGATGAGGGATGAGTCGTAGGTGATGCCTCCGACGGGGGCGCCGTTGACGTCGATGCGGACGGCGTTGCGGCCGGGCGGCTGCGGTGCACCGGGACCGTCGCGGACCGGGCGGCCCTGGGCGTCCACGAACAGTTCCCGCTCCGGGACCCAGTAGGACAGACGCAGTGACGGGTCGCCGAGGGTCGCGGCGAGGGCCGCGGCGACGCCGGGCCGGCCCCCGCCCGAGAGCCCCAGCCATGCGCCGAGTTCCTCGACCTCGCCGCTCCGTGCGAACCCGCCCAGGAGCACCCCGAGGGCGAAGGCAATGGGAATCCCGCCGAGCACGGCGAACTGGAGGACCCCGCGGACCGTGGCAGGGAACTGCAGGAGGCCTTCGAGGAGGGCCGAGCTGAAGGGGATGAACAGCACGGCGAGCAGTCCGTACGCGTAGACCGGCCCGAGCACGCGGCGCTGCCGCGGGGGTGCCTGGACCCAGCGCCGTGCGAGCAGGGCGGCAGTGGCGATCATGACAAGGGCCCCAGCGGCGCGCTGCACGGCCCCGCCCGCTGATGCGGCACCCGGGAGGTCGGCGATGGCGAGCCAGGGCGCCGGGCTCCGCGGGTCGAAGAGGTACTGCGGGGCCTGGAGCACGAGTGCGACTGCATAGCCCGCGACCACGGTGGCCACCGAGGTGCGGCCGTGCAGCCCGCCCGAGGGAAAGGCATGCAGGAGGTGGACCACGGCCGCGAGCAGGAGCGTGGAGCAGACCACCCCGACTGTCTGGAAGGCCGGGACATCGGTGTTGACCAGATTGCCCAGGTACATCGTTCCGCCTGCCCCGACGATCAGCGTGCCCATGGCGTTGCTGGGCCGGCGCTGCCACGCGAGGAGACCCGTGCCGAGGTATACGAGGAACACCGCCGGCAGCATCAGGAGCATCGCGCCTCCGGGCTCACTCCAGGGCATGAGCGCCCCGAGCAGCAGGGTAAGAAGCAGGCCAGCCGCACCCAGGGCTGCCAGGGACCGCCGGAACGAGCGCACGAGCGGCGACTGCCGCACTGCCGACTGCATGTCCCCGATCATAGGAGGCACCCCCGCCGTCACGGGGTCACGTCCCTGCGTCCCGGCGTCACGTCCCTGTCGCCCCGCTCACGACTTGGGATTCGGCTTGAACTCGTGCCCCAGCGCTGCGGACAGCGAGACGAGGATGCGGCCAGCCGGATCGACGCACGGCAGCTGCTTCGGGTTGTCAGGGAGGGTGGGCGACTGGGTGCAGTCGCCGGAGGGGATGTCGCTGTTGACCATGATGGCGACCGTCGTGTCGGAGCGCGTGTCGTAGTACAGGGCCGCGTTGAAGCCGGGGATCTCGCCTGTGTGGCCGAACCAGCCGTCGATGCAGCCCACGGCGAGCCCGTACCCCGCCGGCCCGGGGATTGAGGCGTACCGGAGGGCCTGCGTCTTCTCGTCGAGCAGGCCCTGCCCCGTGCCGAGCGCGCGGCCGTACACGAGCAGGTCCGCCGCCGTGGAGGTCAGTGCCCCGGCGGACCAGCCCCAGGAGGGGTTCCACGCGGTCGCGTCCTGGGGCGTCCTCTGCCCCTCCGGCAGCCCTTGGAGGGTGAGGCCCGTCGGGTGCGGCGAGGGCAGCGCGCCGTCCGGACCGGGCATCGAGGTGCCGGTGAGGTGCAGCGGGTCTGCGATGCGCCGCGTGAGGGCCTCGGCGTAGGACATGTCCGTGAGCTTCTCGATGAGCCGGCCGAGGATGAGCGTGTTGGTGTTCGAGTAGTCGAACTTCGCGCCCGGCTCGAACGGGCGCGGGAGTGCGAGGCCGATCGCGATGAGGTCGTCCGGGTTCCACTGCTTCGAGGGGTTGGTGAAGATCTCGTGCTGGAACGACTCGTCGAGGGAGTAGCTGGCGATCCCGCTCGTCATGTCCAGCAGCATGCGGACCGTGACGTCATTGCCTCTGGGGATGCTGGGGAAGTACTTGCCGATGGGGTCCTCGAGGGACAGCTTGCCCTGCTGGACGAGCTGCAGGATGAGCGTGCCGGTGAAGGTCTTGGTCACGGAGCCGACGCGCGAGTACATCGTGTCCGTCATCGGCGTGTCGGTGGCCTTGTCCGCGAGTCCCAGTGCTTTGGTCCACGTGCCCTGCGGAGTGCGGACGGCCATGATCGCTCCCTCGGCGGAGGCATTGGCGAGGCCCTCACGCGCGGCCTTCTCGAGCGCTTCTGCGGTGGCCGAGGGCATGGGACCGGTCGCCGCGGCAGGGAGCGTGCGGGTTGCCACCGCGTGCGGGTCCGCGACGCACGCGCCGCCCCCGGCCGAGGCGGATGCCGTTCCGGCCGTGGACGACGGCGGGGCGCCGCTCCCCGTGCCGCTCGCCGAGGCCGTGGGCTGGGCCGAGGAGCAGCCGCCCAAGGCCAGTGCCAACGCCACAGCTACCCCGCCCGCAACCCACCTACGCTCCATGGCCCTGCCTTCCGGTTGTCCGGGCGCCGGCGCGCCCAGACCGATTCTCCACGGTAGGGAGCCCCGGGGACATGGACCTAGGTCCACTTCCCCGGACCGGTGCCCGGTCGGGAGCACTTGAGCTCAGATACCCCCCTGGGTATTGTTGTAGGTGAGGCCTCTGCAGATTCCACGGGAGCGGCGGCCCTTGACGAAAGGCATCGCAGCGATGGGCATCCACCACAAGATCCTGATCATCGGCGGCGGCAACGCCGGGCTGAGCGTGGCCTCGCGGCTGCGCCATGCCGGCCAGAACGACATCGCCGTCCTCGAGCCCAGTGACAAGCACTACTACCAGCCCCTCTGGACTCTGGTCGGCGGAGGCCGGGCGCCGCAGAAGGAGTCCGTGCGGGACCAGGCGTCGGTCATGCCGCGCGGCGTGGCGTGGATCCGCGACGCCGCGAACCACATCGACCCCGAGGCCCAGGTGGTCACCACGGCGGCCGGGGCCGAGATCAGCTACGACTACCTCGTCGTGTCCCCCGGGATTCAGCTGGACTGGGACAAGATCCCCGGAATGGCCGAGGCCGTCGAATCTCCCGCAGCGTCCAGCAACTTCCGGTACGACCTCGCGCCCAAGACCTGGGAGCTCATCCGGAGCATGCGGTCCGGCACAGCCATGTTCACCATGCCGTCGGGCCCGATCAAGTGCGCCGGTGCCCCGCAGAAGATCGCCTACCTCGCCGCCGACTACTGGCGCGAGCAGGGGGTGCTCGACGACATCCGGATCGTGATGGTGCTCCCGACCCCTGGGATGTTCGGCGTGAAGGTGTTCGCCGACGAGCTCGAGAGGGTCGTGGCCAAGTACGGCATCGAGGTCCGCAAGAACAGCGAGATGACCTCCGTGGATCCGGCGGCGCAGGAGGCGGTCATCACCGACCACGCCTCCGGCACGCAGGAGACGCTGCACTACGACATGCTGCACGCCGTGCCCCCGCAGTGCGCGCCCGACTGGCTCAAGGCGACCGACCTGGCGGACCCCAGCAACCCCGCAGGCTACGTCGAGGTGGACAAGCACACCCTCCAGCACACCCGCTATCCGAACGTGTTCGCGCTCGGTGATGCCGGCTCGACCCCGAACTCGAAGACGGGCGCCGCGATCCGCAAGCAGGCCCCCGTGCTGGTCCAGAACCTGCTGTCCGTGATGGAAGGTGAGGCCGCCGAGGCCCGCTACAGCGGGTACGGCTCGTGCCCGCTCACCACCGCACGCAACCGCATGCTGCTCGCCGAGTTCGACTACACGCTCCAGCCTGCCCCGAGCATCCCGCTCATCGATACCACCCACGAGCGGTGGGACATGTGGCTCCTCAAGCGCTACGTCCTGCCGTTCATGTACTGGCGGCTCATCCTCCCCGGGAGGGCGTGACACGCAGCGCGAGCGCACGACGGCGGGCGGCCACCCGCCGTCGTGCGCTCACTGCCGCCGCCGGCGAGCCGACGACCCCCTCACCACGAAGGAAGCTATGACGGACACACCCACACCGCACCGGAAGGCGGCCAGCACCCGATGATCCTCCCCGCTCTGGCATTCGGCGCCATCGTCGGCGGGCTGCTCGGCCTCGTGGGCGGCGGCGGCTCCATCCTCGCCGTCCCGGCGCTCGTCTACGGCGTCGGCCTTCCGCTCGCCGCGGCCATACCCGGCTCCCTCGTGGTGGTCGGCGCCTCCTCCGCAGTCGCCGTCCTGCCCCGCGTGCGCAGGGGGGTCAACTGGCGCCTCGCGGTGGTCATCGGTGCGGCCGGCACGCTCACCGCGTACCTCGGAGCCGCAGTCAACCGGATGCTCGACCAGCGGATCCTCCTGCTCGTGTTCGCCGCCATCATGGTCGTCGCCGCGATCCGCATGCTGCGCACGACCGAGGCCGTGGGCGGCTCCTGCGCCCTGCCCGACGGCGGGGTGGAGTGGCGCAGCTGCCTCCCCAAGGCCATTCTCACGGGGGTGGTCGTGGGCTTCCTCACCGGGCTGCTCGGCGTCGGGGGAGGGTTCCTCATCGTGCCTGCCCTCGCCCTCGTGCTCGGCCTCCCGATGGCCCTGACAGTCGGCACGTCGCTCGTGATCATCGTCATCAACTCCCTCGCTGGCCTTGCGGCCCACGCGGGCGAGATGCACTTCGACTGGATGGTGGTCGGCGCGTTCGCCGTCGCGGCGATGGCCGCATCCCTGATCGCCGGGCGCTTGGGACGCAGGCTTCCCGAGCCTGTGCTCAAGCGCGGATTCGCGGTGCTCGTCCTCGTGGTCGCCGTCTACGTCGCAGTCCAGGCGCTCGTGCGATGACCTCTTCCATGGAACCGTGGGCGACGAGACCCCTCCCCGGGCGCCGGGTGATCACCGCCTGGCACTATCCGGCGCTGGGCGACGCGGCCGGCGCCGAGCCCGACTACGACGAGTACCGCAAGGATGCCGAGCAGGTCCAGACCGAGGAAGCCTCCCGGCTCGGCGCCGCCGGGGTGCCGGTGGCCTTCGAGGTGGTCCATGGGCATGCTGCCCAGGCGCTCGCCGAGGCCTCCCACGAGGCGGACCTGCTGGTTGTGGGCTCACGCGGGCGCGGCGGCTTTGCCGGCCTGCTCCTCGGCTCGGTCTCGTCGCAGCTCACACACCACGCCGCGTGCCCCGTCCTCGTGGTGCGTCCCGGCCGGGACTGATCGGCCGGGACTGATCGGCCGGCGCTGCCCCGCCTACCGGTTCCGGCCGCGGGCCGCCACCTTCCACCGGCCCACGACCTCGCCCCCGCGCACCACGGCGACGTCGTCAACGAGGTTCACCGCCACGCATACGTGGTTCGGCACCACGCGCACGCGCTCGCCCAGGGCGGGCAGGGGATCCCCGTCCGGGACGACGACGGTCGCGTGGTGCTCGGACAGGGCCGTGATCCTCGCGTCGGGAAGGTCGAGGAGCCTGCCGAATCCCGTGGTCCACGCGGGCCTGTCCCCGCCGAGCACTTTGGAGCCTGCGTCGAGGACGATGCGCCGGGGGATCTCCTCTGAGCCTTCGTGGCGGCTCACGACGGTCGCGGCGACCGTCAGTGCGATCTCCTCCGGCGCGCACCGGCCGAGCTCGAGCTGCTGCGCGTCGCCGAACACGTACACTCCGGGCCGCACCTCCGTGGTGTCGCCTGGCTCCGTGAGGAGGGCGCTCGGCGTGGAGCCGCCGCTCACCCGGGTCACCTCGAACCCTGCCTGCGCGAGCCGCTCGGCGGCCTCGGCGAGGGCGCGCTGCTCCTGGGCCGCGGCCTCCGCCGGCATCCCCGGGGCGTAGGAATGCCCGGGGAACGTGAAGACTCCCGCCACGGAGAGCCCGGCCTCCGCCGCGGCCCGCGCCACTCCCACGGCCTGGCCGGGCGCGACGCCGCTGCGGTGGTGGCCGCTGTCGATCTCGACGAGCACCTCGATGCCGGCAGCCGCGTCGCCGAGGCTCGCACCCATCTGAAGGGCGCCCTCGGCGGAGTCCGTCCCGACCGCGATCCGTGCCGTCCCGGAGAGGCGGCGCAGCCGCTCCGCCTCGCGGGGCCCGACCCACAGCGGGTACGCGATGAAGAGGTCTGCCACGCCGCGCTCGGCGAACACCTCGGCCTCGCCGATCGTCGCCACGGTCAGCCCCCCGGCACCCGCCGCGAGCTGGAGGTCCGCGATCTCGGGGATCTTGTGCGTCTTGGCGTGCGGACGCAGGGCGAGTCCCTTGGCCGCGACCGCCTCCGCCATACGTGCGATGTTCCGCTCGAGGATGTCGCGGTCCACAAGGATGTCGGGCGTGTCGATCTCGGGCGGGACGGCAGTCATGGGCTTCCTCGGGTCGGACTCGGCTGGCCCGACCAGCTTAGGCAACGGTGGCGGCGGCCGCCGTCCGGCGAGCGGCCGCAGAATAAGGCGCCGCCCGCCGTCGTGCGCTGTCCGAGGCCGGCCGTAGGCTGTGCGCATGAGGATCAAGATGTGCTCCATCCACGTCATCGACCCGGCCGCGGCGCACGCCTTCTACACGGAGACGCTCGGTTTCGACACGTTGCTCGCGATGCCCGAGGCAAGCCTGTTCATCGTGTCGTCACCGGATTCGGGCGGGGTGGGGCTGCTGCTCGAGCCGAGCGGGAACCCGGTGGCTGAGGCGTACCGGAAGGGCGTGTACGACGCCGGGCTGCCGGCCATCGTCCTCGGGTCGCCGGATGTGCGGGCGGACTACGAGAGGCTGACCGCCGACGGCGTCGTCTTCCGTGGAGAGCCCACGGAGGATCCCTCGGGCGTCATGGTCGACTTCGAGGACACGTGCGGGAACATCATCCGGCTCCACCAGGACTGATGCCCCGGGCCATTCGGGGACTTCATCCCTGAGGGCGTGGCGGGCGCCCGAAGCAGTGAACAATACTGACCCGTATGAGACGCACCGCGGCCGCCATCGCCCTGACCCTCGTCTTCGCTGCCTTCGCGGCCCAACCCGCGCTCGCCGCACCGTCGGGCGGGAAGGGCGGCGGGTCCGGGTCCGGTTCAGGTTCGACCCTCGGCGCGGACATCTCCTGGCCCCAGTGCGGCAAGGCCTATCCCGCGGGCCAGGCGTTCGGCATCGTCGGCGTCAATGACGGGCTCGCCACCACAACCAACCCCTGCCTGGCGGACCAGCTCGCGTGGGCCGCCAAGTCCACGGGCACCACCGCGCAGCCGAAGGCGCAGCTCTACGTCAACACGGCCAACCCGGGCGGCCTCGGAACGGCGTCGTGGCCCACGACCTCGCCCTCGGGGACCCCCTACGGCACGTGCGACGGGAGCGACAGCCTGGCCTGCGCGTGGCAGTACGGCTGGAACCGGGCGCAGGAGGACGTTGACCAGCGCTTCGTCCCGGCAGCCTCAGCCGCCGGGATCACGACCGACCCTGCCGCCTACACGTGGTGGCTCGACGTGGAGCTCGGCAACACCTGGAAGACGGGCGGCACCGCGGACGAGCAGGCCAGCAACCGCGCCGTCCTCGAAGGGATGACAGAGCACTTCACCTCGCGCGGCGCCAAGGTGGGGCTCTACGCCACGGCGAGCCAGTGGGGCACGATTGCCGGGACCGTTCCTGCCGGAAGCAACCTCCTCGGCCTGGACAACTGGCGGCCGGGCGGGTCGAGCCAGCGCAACGCCCAGCTTGCCTGCAGCGCGGCCCCCCTCACGGCGGGGGGCCGCGTCACGCTGACCCAGTTCGTCTCGGGGGATACCGACTACGACATCTCCTGCATCGGCTGACCCCCTCGCGCGCGCGAGCGTCCCGCGCGATACTTTTCGGCATGAAGCGACTCGCCGCCGCGCTGGCGCTCGTCCTCGGCCTGATTCCCTTCGGCTCCTCACCGGCCATGGCCGCGCCAGGCAGCTCCGACGGTGGCGCGGGCCCGGCGCTGGGCATCGATGTCTCGTGGCCCCAGTGCGGCGCATCGCTTCCTGCGGACGGCGCGTTCGCGATCGTCGGCGTCAACGGCGGCAGGGCGAGCACCACGAACCCGTGCCTCGCGGACCAGCTGCGGTGGGCCGTGGCCTCCCGGGGAGGGACCTTCCAGTCCACGGTGCAGCTCTACGTCAACACGGACAACCCGGGCGGCCCGTCGCCGTCGTCCTCGTGGCCTGGCAGCGGGAGCACGCCGTACGGTACGTGCGACGGCTCCGGCTCGACCGCGTGCTCGTGGCAGTACGGGTGGGATAGGGCCATGGAGGACATGGCGGGGCGCCTCGCCCCGGCCGCACAGGCCGCGGGCCTCCTGGCGTCGCCGTCGGCGTACACGTGGTGGCTCGACGTCGAGACCGGCAACACATGGCAGGCGGACGCCGCGGGAAACCGCGCTGTCCTCGAGGGCATGGCGGCCGCGTTCAGCCATGAAGGCGTAAGGGTCGGCGTCTACTCCTCGCCGTACATGTGGGAGGACCTGATCGGGACGGTAAGCTCCACGAGCCCCCTGTACACACTCAACAGCTGGCTCCCCGGCGCGCTCTCCGCCGAGGATGCCGCGGCGAACTGCAAGCTCGACCCGCTCATGGCCGGCGGCCACGTGGTGCTCACCCAGTACACTACCGGCCTCGACTACAACTACCCCTGCGGCGGCTGAACAGGGGCTGGCCGTCCCTTCAGAACGCTCACCCGCGTGGCTAGGCTGGCGTCATCCAGCGTCACCACGGAAGGGGTCCGTCATGAAAGCTGCCCGCTACTACGACCGCAAGGACATCCGCATCGAGGACATCCCGGAGCCCGAGCTCAAGCCCGGCACCGTGGCGATCGACGTCGCGTGGTGCGGCATCTGCGGTACGGACCTCCACGAGTACCTCGAGGGGCCGATCTTCATCCCGCCCAAGGGTTCGCCCCAGCCGATCTCGGGAGAGGAGGCACCGGTCACTATCGGCCACGAGTTCTCGGGCACCATCACTGCCCTCGGCGAGGGCGTCACTGATCTCGAGGTGGGCCAGAACGTCGTCGTCGAGCCCTACATCGTCCACGACGACGTCGACACGGGGCCCGGCCAGGCGTACCAGCTCTCGAAGGACATGAACTTCATCGGGCTGGGCGGTCGGGGCGGAGGACTGTCCCAGAAGATCGTGGTCCAGCGGCGGTGGGTCCACCCCATTGGCGACATCCCCCTCGACCAGGCCGCGTTGATCGAACCTCTGTCTGTGGGGCATCACGCGTTCGTCCGCAGCGGGGCGAAGGCCGGGGACGCCGCCATCGTGGGCGGGGCGGGACCGATCGGCCTTCTGACCTCCGCTGTGCTCAAAGCCTCCGGGCTGACGGTGTACGTCTCCGAGCTGAGCGAGGCGCGTAAGAAGATGGCGCGCGAGACCGGAGTGGCGGACGAGGTCTTCGACCCACGGGAGGGCGACGTCGCCGAACAGGTCCGGGCCCTGACCGGCGGCAGGGGCGCCGACGTGGGGTTCGAGTGCAGCTCCGTCCCGGCGGTCCTGGACATGCTCATGGCCACGGTCCGGCCGGGCGGAGTGATCGTCAACGTCTCCATCTGGGGCCACAAGCCTCAGGTGGACATGCCCTCTCTCGTGCTCAAGGAACTCGACCTGCGCGGGACCATCGGCTACGCGAACGACCACCCAAGCACGATCGCCCTGGTCCAGTCCGGCAAGCTCGACCTGGCGCCGTTCATCACCGCCAAGATCCCCCTGGACGACCTCATCACGGAAGGCTTCGACCAGCTCATCAACAACAATGAGCACCACGTGAAGATCCTGGTCAATCCCAACGCCTGAGCTGTGCCCATTCAGGGGCTGGCCGTCCCTTCATGGGCGGGGCACAGCTACCGGCGGGGGCATGCACAGCGCCCGGCGGGACGCTGGTGCCATGGAGAACAGGTCAGCCCCACAGCCCACGCCACGACGGGCGGGCCTCGGCGCCGCTTGTCTGGCTGCCCTCGGCGTCGGGCTGTTCGGGCTCGCGACCCTCCCCGCTGAGGAGGCCAGCGCGGCCGGGATCGTCGGCGGCATCCACTATCTCTCTGCGAAGGCGCCGGTGGTCAAGGCCGAGGGTATAGGCGAGGACTGAGAACCACCATGGGCTGAGCGCCGGTCAGCTCAGCCGTGGCGCCCGCCGCGCAGCGACCGCTCCGCCGCGGCGCCGTGCTTGGCAGAGGCCGACTTGGCGGCCTTCTGCTCAGCCTCCGCCTTGACGCGCCGGGCCTCCTCGCGCACGGCCGCCATGTTGGCCCGCTCGGCCTGGAGCCACTGGGGCCGGTCCGCGAGCAGCGCGGCGATCTCATCGGTGGTGAGCGCCTCGGTGATCCCGGCGCGGGCGAGACCCGAGATGGTCACGTTGAGCTTCTGGGCGACGACCGGCCGCGGGTGAGGACCCTTCTCGCGCAGCTCGGTGAGCCACGCCGGCGGGTTCTCCCGCAGCGAGTCGAACTCCTCGCGCGTCACCACGCCCTCTTGGAACTCCGCGGGGGCGGCGGGAAGGAAGATGCCGAGCTTCTTCGCGGCGGTGGCCGGCTTCATGGACTGGGACGCGCCCTGGGGGTTCGAGCTCATGGATCAAGGCTACCGTTGACCCATGCAGTCCGAGAGTGCTCCGCCCCTGAGGGTCGCCTTCGTCGCGGGTGTGGCCCCCGGCAAGTGGTTCCACCGGTGGGAGGAGCGCTTCCCCGGGCACCCGCTCGCCTCGGCGATGGTCGACGACGCGGAGCAGCTCGCGGTACTGCGCGACGGGCGGGCGGACATCGCCTTCGTCCGGCTGCCCGTGGACAAGGACCGGGAGGAGCTGCACGTCATCCCGCTCTACGAAGAGCTGCCGGTCGTCGTCGCACCCAAGGGCCATGAGATCCAGGCCTTCGAGGAGGTCCCTTTCGCCGAGGTCGAGGATGAGCTCTTCGAGTACAACGGCGGCCCCTCCGATCGCCTGGACCTGGTCGAGGGTGGGGCGGGGCTCGCGATCATGCCGATGTCCGTGGTGCGGCACTTCAACCGGAAGGACCTGCGGTACCGCCCCGTGACGGGCCTGGAGCCGTTCGGCGTCGCGGTCGCGTGGAGGCGTGACAACGAGGCGGAGGCCATCCAGGAGTTCATCGGGGTGGTGCGCGGCAGAGGTGCCAACAGCTCGCGGCAGGCCTCCGTGCAGCGGGGCCAGCAGGAGGCTGCGAAGAAGCGCCGCGAGGACCTCGCGGCGTCGCAGTCCAAGGAGGCGCGCGCACGCAACGAGTCTTCCCGGGCGGCGAAGGCTGCCCGCGGCGGCCGGCCCGGCGCGCGATCCGGCGGCGGACGCCCCGGGAAGGGCCGTCCGGGGGCAGGCAAGCGCCGGGGCCGGTGATTCCTGCGGCCTCTGGACCTCCCGCTCGGGCCGGTGGCGGACTAGCCTGAGCAGAATGGAACCCCAGATCAAGGTCGCCTAAGGCTGCGCGGTGGGGGAGAAGGATGACCCCTTCGAGGGGATGCCGACGTTCTCGATGGGTGCGGGGCCGCCGCTCGTGGTCCTGCCCGGACTCACACCCCGGCACGAGGTTCCGCGCGGGCCGGCTTTCCTCGCCGAGACGCGTCAGCTTGGCCCGCTCGCCCGTCATCGCACCGTGTGGTGGGTCAACCGTCGCCCCGGCCTCGAGCCCACTGCCGGCATGGCGGAGATCGCGGCCGACTACGCCGCGTGCCTGCCCCGGCTCGGTGCCCCGGTCGACGTGCTGGGCATCTCGACGGGGGGCACCGTCGCGCTGCAGCTCGCGGCGGACCATCCCACGCTCGTGCGCCGCCTTGTGCTCGTGGCTTCGGGCTGCCGGCTGGGCCCCGCCGGCAAGGCGGGCCAGCGGGCCCTGCTCGCGAGGATCGAGGCTGGGGACCTGCGGGGCGCGGGGGCGGAGCTGGCCCGCCTGGCGGGCGTGCGGCCGGCAGCCCGTAGCCTCGAGGGCTTGGCCGGGTGGCTCGCGGGGCCATGGATGTACAGGGGGCCGACGGCGGACGTCGCGGCGGTGCTCCGCGCGGAGGACGCCTTCGACATGACCGACCGCCTCGCGGCGATCGGAGTCCCGACGCTCGTGATCGGCGGCGACGAGGACACGCCGTACGGGCCGGAGGTCTTCCGCGAGACCGCCCGGGGGCTTCCCCGAGGGCAGCTGATCATGTACTACGGCCGCGGCCACGTCGGGGTGTCGCTCACCCCCGGCTTCACGAAGGACGTCCTGTCCTTCCTTGACGCCCCCTGACGGGAAGGGCGTCGAGCAGCGGCAGCTGGCCCTTGACGAGCTTCTCCCGGGCGGTCGGCTCCGGCACCCACTCGGCGCGGTCGATCTCCGGAACATCAAGCATGCGGCCCGATCCCCGCGGCCATTCGAGCGGGAAGGTGTTGCTCACGATCGATTCCGGGGCGAAGTCCGCCTCGGCGGTGAACACCGTGAGCCGCTTCCCCGAGGGCTGCCGGAACTCTCCGAGCAGACGGTACTCCGCCTCGGGCGGCGGGGTGCCGATTTCCTCGGCGAACTCGCGCTTGGCCGCCGCGAGGGGGTCCTCACCCTCCTCGTAGATGCCCTTCGGGATGGACCAGGCGCGTTCGTCCTTGCGGGCCCAGAACGGTCCCCCCATGTGCGCAATCCACACCTCGAGTGAGGGACCGGCCCCACCCTCGGCCCAGCGGTACAGCAGGATTCCCGCGCTCGTCACCGGCATCGCAGCACCATGCTGGCAATCTACCGCTCCTTCCCGACCGGAAGCCGGGGACGTGCTCAGAAGATGGACCATCCGATGCGCGAGGAGAGATCGGCGAGGGCTGCCGAGCCCGCCACGGAGTTGCCCTTGGCATCGAGCCCCGGGCTCCAGACGCACACGGCGCCGCGGCCCGGGGCGACGGCCAGGATGCCCCCGCCCACGCCGCTCTTGCCGGGAAGCCCGACCCGGTACGCGAACTCCCCCGCGGCGTCGTACATGCCGCACGTGAGCATGATGGAGTTGACCCGCCGTGTGTCCTCGGCGGAGAGAACCGCCGAGGGCGTGGCCACCGCGGGTGCGCCCCGCCCGGCGTCGGCCAGGAACACTCCCGCCCGGGCGAGGTCACGGCAGCTCATGGTGATCGAGCAGTGCCGCACGTAGTGCTCCACCACCTCGGGCACCGGGCGCCGGAGATTGCCGAAGTCTGCCAGGAAGTTCGCGAGGGCGAAGTTCCTGCTGCTGCTCCCGAGCTCCGCTGCCGAGGCCGCCTCGTCGACGGCCGGCGCCGTGCTCCCCGAGAGGGCGCGCAGGAAGGCAAGCACCTCTCCGCAGGCGTCCCCGCGTGCTTCGAGGAGGAAGTCGGTGACCACGAGGGCGCCGGCGTTGATGAACGGATTGCGGGGAATGCCGGATTCGGCTTCGAGCTGGACCAGGGAGTTGAAGGCGGTGCCCGACGGCTCCCGCAGCACCCGCTGCCACAGGGTCTGGCCCGGGTCGTGGCGGAGGGCCAGGGACAGTGAGAAGACCTTGGAGATGCTCTGGATGGAGAACGGCACGTCGGCGTCGCCGGCGGAGGTCACCTCCCCGTCGACGGTGGCGACGGCGATCCCGAAGCTCGTGGGGTCCACCGAGTGCAGATGCGGGATCGAGTCGGGCACCCGCCCGACCGGCGCGGCCGGTCGGTGGGCACGGACAAGCTCGTCCAGGGTCTGCCGCAGCCCCGTGGCGAGTGCGGTGCTCATACCTGCCCCACCGGCTGGGAGAGGCGGTGGGAGGCCCAGAGCTCGAGGTGGAGCAGCGCAATCGCGGCGTGCGCGGGCTGGCTGAAGTCCAGGTCGGTCATCCGGCTCGCCTTCGCCACCCGGTAGTACACCGTGTTCCTGTGCAGGTTCAGTCGCTTCCCGCACTCGGCGACGTCCGTGCCCGAGGCGAGATAGCCCTGCAGTGTCCGCGCCAGCTCTTCCTCCTCGAGGCACAGCCGCGTCAGGGCCCGGTGGCGGAACGGAGACGACTCCAGCGCGCGGACCGCCTCGTCGAGGAGCACTTCCGCCTCGAAGTCGTCCAGCGTCGCGACCTGCTGCCGCCTCCCGCTCAGACGCATCGTGCGCAGCAGTGCCTCCGTCTCGGCGCTCGTGGAGCGCAGCGCTGTCAGGCTGGGCGCGATCTGACCGATCGCGATGTGCACCGTGAGGCCCAGATGCTGGCGGGCGTCCCTCGCGATGGCCTCCGCGAGGGTCCGCAGCGTCGCGGCCGCGTTGGCCGAGCGCAGGTCCGGGACGATGATGGCGGTCTGGCCCCGGTGCTGGCCGACGATGGCCGAATCCTTGCACGCGGCGGCGAGGATCGAGGCGAGGTTGGCAAGCTCCCCGTGCTTCAGCTCTGCCTCGGCCGATCGGAGGTCCTCTGCGGAGAGCCCGATGAGCAGGAGGCAGGCGGGCCGCTCCGGATCGATCCGGGAGAACTGCGCGCTCGCGGTCGCCTCGTCCGGAGTGGAGAGGAGACGGGCGATCCGATCCTCGCGCAGGTGGACGGACTGCTGGTTCCGGTGCCGGACCAGCTCCGACGCCGCCCGGCGGGCTGCTCCCACGAGCACCTCGTCGACGTGGGCGCCGAACCCGAAGCCCGTCTCCTGCAGCCAGATGTAGCCGAGCACGCGTTCGCCCGCGAAGATCGCCACGGCGGCCCGTTCCTTGAGGCCGTCCTCGGGGCGCGCAGCCACCCGGACCACCCCATGGCTCCGGTGGAGTTCCCGGTAGGCGCCGAGGTCCTTGAGCATCGTCTCGTACTTCCGGGGCCCCCGGCGGGTCAGGATAGACGCCCGACGCAGCTCGTCGATGTCATTGGTGACCGTCGAGTAGGCGAGGACCTTGTTCGCCGCATCCTCGATGACGACGTGGCTGGAGGTGAGCCTCGCTGTGGTCTGCGCAATGGCGAACAGGTCCTCCTGGAGCAGCGCCAGGACGTCGCTGTGGTAGTCCGTGGTCTGGATGCGCCCGTTCACGAGGGAGAGGAACGCATCCCAGCCGGCCGACGGATCGACGAGGAACAGGCCGACCCCCGCAGCGCGCAGCAGTTCCTCGATCTCCAGGGTCTCCCCGGGAGCGCCCTTGAGGGCGACGGCGACCGGCCGGCTCTGCGCGAGACGTCGCACCATGGGCAGCGCCTCCCGTCCGCGGACCCCCATGAGGCAGGCCAGTGCGCCGGAAACGTCGCGGTCGATGTCCTCGGAGTCGAGGATGAGGGCCTGGGCCACGGGCGAGTTGGTGGGGCTCGGGCGGGTGATGAGCCGGCCCAGCGCCGTTGGGAGGTCTTCCAAGATGTCGTCGACGCTGACTGATCCCACAGCTAGTCCTTCACTGCCCTGATGATGTGCGGCGGCGCCTCATTGCGCCGCCGTCGATTCATGGTAGGCGGCTCACGTCGGGCTGTTTCTGTGGTGCAGCCCCATGCTGTCCGTGATCCTTTGGGCTGCTGCCCAAGGCGAGGGCCTCGCCAGAACGCGCCAGGGCGTGGGGCGTCACTTCGGCAGTGACGGTCCCACGCCCTGGAGGAGGTCAGGCGCCCGCGTGCGCCGGGCTCGACCTTCCTAGACCTTCGCGGCGAGCGCTACGGGGTTCGGGGTCCCGAAGCGGTGCGCTGTGATCGAGACAGCCTGCTCGTGCACGAACGGGAGGATCTCGACCCGGCCCGCGGCCACCACGGGATGCGCGTACACCGCGATGTCGGGGGTGCCGCCCACGGCGTCGGCGAGGCCGAGGACGGCCTGCCGCGCGGCGTCGCCCTCGCCGGCGATGAGCCGCACCCGGCCCTGGCCCAGCGTCGCCGCCCGGCGCAGCCACGCCTGCGAGTCCTCGACAGTCACGCCCACGCGGTGCTTCCGCAGGACCTCGGCGGTGCTCCCCGGAAGCTCGACGGCGCTGCTCACCGTCACGCGCGATCCCGCCACGAGCCCGGCCGCCACGACGCGGAGCGCCTCCGCGACGCCGTGGCCGGACGTCCCGGACTCGAAGCGGACCGTCACCGGCATGGGACGGTACCGGAACACGTTGCGCTCGCAGTCCAGCCCGGAGACGTCCTTCGAGATCCCGAACTCCGCGGCCCACGCCGCGGCGTCGCTGCCGAGCGCGGCGGCCAGCCACGCGGCGTCGTCCGCGCTGAGGCCCGCGTCGACGGCCGCCTGCGCGGCCGCGAGCAGCTCGGCCGGCGCGCCCTCGGGGCGCGCGCCCCCCGCCACGGGCGCGTCCTGCCAGGAGCCGAGCCCCACGAGGTAGTTGGGGCCGCCGGCCTTCGCCCCGGCGCCCACGGCGGACTTCTTCCACCCGCCGAACGGCTGGCGCCGGACGATGGCGCCCGTGATCCCGCGGTTCACGTAGAGGTTGCCGGCCTGGATGTGCTCGGTCCAGTAGGCGATCTCCTCGGCATCGAGGGAATGCAGCCCGGAGGTGAGCCCGTACTCGATCCGGTTGACCAGAGCCACGGCCTCCTCGAGGGTCGCGGCGGTCATGACGCCCAGGACGGGGCCGAAGTACTCGGTGAGGTGGTACTCCGAACCGGGGCGCACGCCGGCGCGCACGCCGGGGCTCCACAGCTTGTCCGAGTCGTCGAGCCGGCGCGGTTCGAGGACCCAGTGCTCGCCGTCGCCGAGCTGGGTGAGGCCGCGCTGGAGCTTCTCGCCGGGCGGCTCGATGATCGGGCCCATCTGGGTCCGGGCGTCCCACGGGTACCCGACGTGCAGGGACCGGACGGCGTCGACGAGCTGGTGGTGGAACCGCTTCGAGCGGGCCACGGAGCCGACGAGCACCACGAGAGAGGCCGCCGAGCACTTCTGCCCAGCGTGCCCGAACGCCGACTGGGCCACGTCCCGCGCCGCGAGGTCCAGGTCCGCGCTCGGGGTCACGATGATCGCGTTCTTGCCTGAGGTCTCGGCCAGGAGCGGCAGGTCCTTGCGGAAAGAGCGGAAGAGCTCCGCCGTCTCGTAGCCGCCGGTGAGGATCACGCGGTCCACGTCCGGGTGGGCGATGAGCCTCTGGCCCAGCCCGCGCCCTGGCTGTCCCTTCGGGAGTTGGACCAGTTGGAGCACCTCGCGGCCGACGCCGGTCTCGGACTGGGTCGCGTCGAGCGCCTCCCACAGGGCCTCCACCATGACGGCGCCCGAGCGGCGGGCCGGCTTGGCGGGCTTGATCACGACCCCGGAGCCGGCCGCGAGTGCGGCGAGCGTGGAGCCGGCGGGGATCGCCACGGGGAAGTTCCACGGCGGAGTGACGACCGTGAGGCGGCTCGGCACGAACCGTGCCCCGTCCACGGCGTCGAGCTCCCGGGCGAGCGTCGCGTAGTAGTGCGCGAAGTCGATCGCCTCCGAGACTTCCGGGTCGCCCTGGTCGAGGGTCTTGCCGGCCTCGGACGCCATCGCCTCGAGCAGGTCTGCGCGGTGCCGCTCGAGTGCCCGGCCCATCTCGTCCAGCACTGCGCCGCGCTGGGCGCCGGTGAGGGCGCCCCACCGCTCGCCGGCCGTCACGGCCGCGTGCACGACGGCGTCGAGGCCGCCCTCTGTGGTCAGCGTCGCCGAGTCTGCAGTGTCGGTCCCGATGCGGCTATCCTCCGCCCGGGAGAGGATCGCCCGGCCCCAGGCGCGGTTCGCCGGGAGATCCGGATCGGTGTCCGGTGTGTTCGAGAACGCGGCGCCGTCACCGCCTGATGGCCGCTGTGCGGAACGGTCCTGGGTGCGGTTGGGGCCGGGGACGGTCCGCCGGCCCGAGGCGTCGGCGAACGGCGGCTTGTCGAGCGCGGCGAGGGAGGCGAGGAAGCGCTTCTTCTCGCGCTCGAACAGAAGCTCGTTCGAGTCGAGCTCGAACACGGCGCTCATGAAGTTGTCCTGGCTCGCGCCCTCCTCGAGGCGGCGGATCAGGTACGCGATCGCCACATCGAACTCGCCGGGGTGCACCACCGGGGTGTACAGGAGGAGGTGGCCCACATCGGCCAGGACGGCCTGGGCCTGCGCGGAGGCCATGCCGAGGAGCATCTCGAACTCGATCGGCGCCTTCTGCCCGGCCCGCTGGCCCTCGCCGGCGCCGGTCTCGACCCCGCGCGCCTTGGCCAGATGCCAGGCGAGCGCCACGTCGAACAGGTTGTGGCCGGCGATGCCCACGCGGACGTTGGCGAGCCGCTCGGGGTGGAGCGCGTAGTCGAGCACCGCCTTGTAGGAGGTGTCGGAGGCCTCCTTGGAGTCCCAGGTGGCGGAGGGCCAGCCGTGGATCTCGGCGTCCACGTGCTCCATGGGGAGGTTGGCGCCCTTCACCACGCGGACCTTGATGGGCGCCCCGCCGGCGGCAGCCCGTGCGGCGGCCCAGTCCTGGAGGTGCATCATGGCGCCGAGCGCGTCCGGCAGGTAGGCCTGCAGCACGATCCCGGCCTCGAGCCCGCGGAATTCCTCCCGCTCGAGCAGCCGCGTGAAGACCTCGATGGTGAGGTCGAGGTCCTTGTACTCCTCCATGTCCAGGTTGATGAACTTCGGGGTGGGGCTGGAGGCGGCGAGCCGGTACAGGGGAGCGAGGGAGTCGACGATGTGCTCCACCGCCTCGTCGAACGCCCAGTGGTTGTGGGGGGCCACGGTGGAGGAGACCTTGATGGAGACGTAGTCGACGTCGTCCCGCGCGAGCAGCCGCCGGGTGCCCTCGAGGCGCCGCTCCGCCTCGCCCTGCCCGAGGATGGCCTCGCCGAGCAGGTTCACGTTGAGGTGGACGCCGGGCCGGCGGATCTTGGCGATCGCGGGGCCTAGCTTCGCGTCGGAGGCGTCGACGATGAGGTGCCCGACCATCTCCCGCAGCACGCGGCGGGCGATCGGGACCACGACCCCGGGCATCACGGGTGCGAGCGCTCCGCCGAGCGCGACGGCCCGTCGCAGCGGCCACGGCAGGAACGCGGGGACCATCGGGGCGAGCTCCCGGAGGTTGCGCGCCGCGACGGAGAGATCCTCCGGCCGCACGACGCCGTCTACGAACCCGACGGTGAAGGCGAGTCCCTTCGGATCCTTCAGTACGCCGGCGAGCTGCGCGGCAGAGGGGTCGACGGGGTAGGTGGCGGCGGCGTCCAGCCATGCCCGGACCTGGGCGATGGCGGTCTCGGCGAGATCCTGTGGGCGCACGTCCGAGGCGGAGGCGTGGGCAGCTGTTGTCATGCAGCCAGTATGTGGCGTACAACACGGAAGGAGAAGCGATGATTTGTGACCGATAATCATCGGAGATGCTGACCATTCTCAGTGGACCGGGAGGCTCCCATGCTCGAGATCCGCCGCCTCAGGCTCCTGCGCGAGCTGAGCATCCGCGGCACCCTCGCCGAGGTGGCCGAGGCCCTCGCGTACAGCCCGTCATCGGTGTCGCAGCAGCTCGCGCTCCTCGAGAAGGAGACCGGGGTCGAGCTGACGCGCAAGTCCGGCCGCGGCGTCCTGCTCACCCCGCAGGCGCAGGTCCTCGTGGCCCACACCGAGACGCTCCTCGCGGACCTCGAACGGGCCGAGGCGGCGCTCGCCGTGAGCCAGGGCGAGCTGAGCGGCACCGTGCGCGTCGCCGTCTTCCAGACCGCAGCGCTCGCACTCCTGCCCACCGCGCTGCGCACCCTGCGCGAGCGGCATCCGCAGCTGCGCGTCGAGATGGTCCAGCACGAGCCGGAGACGGCCCTGCGCGAGACGTGGGCCCGCAGCTTCGACATCGTCGTGGCGGAGCACTACCCGCACCACGCCGCGCCGCACTACCCGGGCCTCGACCGCGAGCGGCTCACCGAGGATGCGATCCGGCTCGCCCTCCCGCCCACGGGCGCGGACCCCGAGTTCGACGCCGTGCGGCGGCTCGCCGATGCGGCTCGCCTGCCGTGGGTCATGGAGCCGCATCCGGCCGCGTCCCGTCACTGGGCCGAGCAGGCGTGCCGGGCCGCGGGCTTCGAGCCGGACGTCCGGTACGAGACGGCGGACCTCCAGGCGCACGTGCGCCTCGTCGAGTCCGGCAACGCCGTGGCCCTCCTGCCCGACCTCGTGTGGGTCGGCAGGACGCCGTCAGCGCGCCTCGTGACGCTCGACGGCGCGCCGCGCCGCACCGTCTTCACGTCGGTGCGCGGCTCGGGTGCTGCGAACCCGATGATGCGCGCAGTCCGCGACGTGCTCGAGGAGACGGCGCGCGCGGTCCTTGCTGCATAGCCGCGGCGACTGGGTGGGAGGCATCCTCCCTCCGAGCGCACCACCGCAGCGCACGACGCCGGCCGCGCGGCCGCCGTCGTCCGCGCGGCCCGCGTGGTGCATGGTCCTCGGACGGCGTCCGGGCGTAAGGTCGGGCGGTACGCACGCCGCACCCTCCCGCAGCAACCCCGGCCAGCGCCGGGCCGACGAACGGAGCACGCCATGACGGACGCCCCCACCCCCCACAGCGACGAGCCCAGGGTCCCCCTCCCCGGATCCGAGCGTCCTCCCGCCCCGGGCCTGCGCGCGGCCAGGCCCGCCGATCCCTCGGAACGAATCGAGGTCACCGTGGTGCTTCGGCGCAGGGCCCCCCTGCCCGAACAGCCCTCCGCACCCCTGAGCCGCGAGGCGCTCGCCTCCGGCCACGGGGCCTCGGACGCCGACCTGCAGCTCGCCACAGAGACCTTCACCCGGCTCGGCGCCGAAGTGCTCGAGGCAGACGCCGCGTCTCGGCGGATCCGGCTCGGCGGCACGGTGGAGGTGCTGAGCGGGATCTTCGGCACAAGCCTCGACTCGGCCACGAGCATCGGCCCCGGCGGCGAGGCGGTCGCCCACCGGCACCGCACGGGCGGGCTGATGATCCCTGCAGCGCTCGACGGCGTGGTCACCGCCGTCCTCGGGCTCGACGACAGGCCCCAGGCGCGGCCCCAGTTCCGCGCCATCCCCCTCGCCGCTGCGGGAACCAGCTACAGCCCGCCGGACCTCGGCAGGATCTACGCCTTCCCGGCGGGCACGGACGGCTCCGGCCAGACGGTGGCGATCCTCGAGCTCGGCGGCGGCTTCGGGCAGGCCGACCTCGATGCGTACTTCTCCGGCCTCGGCCTCGCGACCCCCTCGGTCACAGCCGTGGGCGTGGACGGCGCCGTGAACGAGCCTCGCAAGGATCCCCAGGGCGCGGATGGCGAGGTGCTGCTGGACGTCGAGGTGGTCGGCGCATTGGCGCCCAAGGCCGACATCCTCGTGTACTTCGCCCCGAACACCGACGCCGGGTTCCTCGACGCCCTCTCGACCGCCGCCCACGCAACTCCCGCGCCCTGCGCGATCAGCATCAGCTGGGGGCAGAGCGAGGACGACTGGACCGCGCAGGCGCGCAACGCCATGGACCAGGCGCTCGCCGACGCCGCGGCCCTCGGTGTCACGGTGACCGCCGCGGCGGGTGATCGGGGGAGCACCGACGGCGCCACGGACGGCCGCGACCATGCCGACTTCCCAGCCTCGAGCCCCCATGCGCTGGGCTGCGGGGGGACCCGGCTCCAGGCAGACCCGTCCACCGGTGCCATCACGTCCGAGACCGTGTGGAACGACTCGCCCACCACGTCCGCCACGGGAGGCGGCTACAGTGACGTCTTCCCGGCGCCGTCGTGGCAGACCGCCGTCGCCCCGGCCCCGGCCGGGCACGCCTCCGCGGAGGCGCACCGCAAGCCCAAGCCCAAGCCCAAGCCGCCGACGCCTGCACCCGCTTCGCACGGTCGGGGCGTGCCGGACGTTGCCGGCGTTGCCGATCCGCAGACCGGCTACCGGGTCAGGGTGGACGGCGCGGACATGGTGATCGGCGGGACGAGCGCCGTGGCCCCCCTGTGGGCGGCGCTCATCGCCCGGCTCGCGCAGGCCACGGGGAAGCGGTTCGGGCTGATGCAGCCGGCGCTGTATGCGCAGCCGGGGGCCTTCCGCGACGTCACCTCGGGGAACAACGGAACCTTCCACGCCGGGCCCGGCTGGGACGCGTGCACGGGGCTCGGCTCGCCCAACGGCACCGCCCTGCTGAAGGCCCTCGGCGGCTGAGGCGCTGACCTGACGGCGCGCGCGCCGTCAGGTCAGCCGGTACCGCTCGATCTGCTTGAGACGGCGCTGGAGGGAGTCGCGGCGGGGGTGGGGCTCGGCCTCGGCGGGCTCCGCCGTGAGTTCGATGTGCTCCCGGCCGTACACCCACAGCAGCAGGTCGTCGAGGAGCCGGTCCGGCCCGGGGGAGTACCGGTGGTCGAGGGCCTTGCGGACCTCGGTGATGCGCTCGGCGTCGAGCAGTTCGACCAGCTGGCGGGTCTGGGTGAGGCCGTGCGCGGCGACGAGCTCCGAGGCCCACCCCCAGTCGTCGTCGACCTTGCGGTCGACGTGGGGCAGGAGGGTCTGCCACACGTCGCGGATGCGGTCGGGCGTGAGGGGAGCCGCGCCCTCGCCCTCGGCGTCCCAGTAGCTGACCACGGTCTCGTAGCGGTCGTGGAGGTCCGCGAACTCCTTCTCCACCACCTCGAGCATGGCCGCCGTGGCCGTGAACTGCCGGTCGAACTGGGGACTCCAGGCGCGGGGGTCCTGGCCCTTGAAGCGGATGTCGTGCTCGATCTCGCTCCACGCGTGGGCGAACACGGTGCGGATCTGGCACTCGAAGAAGTAGGACCCGTTGGCCGGCAGTTCCGGGTTGAACGCCGACTGGTAGGCGCGGACCGCGTCGTTGTGGATGGTGCGCAGGATGAGGTGGCGGCTCGAGTAGCCATAGGTCCCCGACTCGATGGAGCCGATCGCCTTCTCGCGGTCTCCCCGGCAGTCGAAGACCTGCCGCTGCCGCTTGATGATGTTCGCCGCCATGGTGTTCTCCGCGGGCAGCTTGGTGATGACGCGCACGCCCACCATGTCGTTGAGGGTGCGGAAGGGGTCCGGGAACTTCAGGGCCGGCTCCCCGCCGGGCACTGACGGCGGGTCGAGGCGGGAGATCTTCTCGCGGAAGGATTCGACCGTCTTGGTGCGCCCGGTGATGAACAGCGGCTCCACCTCGGAGTCCTTGAACATCGCGATGAGCGTCTGGAGCATGTTCCGGGTGACGTTCTTCAGCTCGGGCCGCACCCGCTCGTACGTTGCAACGGACGCGTCCACGAGGACGCGTTGGCCGGCGTCGAGGCGGTCGTAGTTGGAGGCCATGCCCAAAACGGTAGCGTGTCGGCTCCCGTGCGCGGCTGTTAAGGTGAGTGGCATGCTGACAGTCATCGGCGAGGGGCTCATCGACGTCGTGCGCCGCCCTGCGGGCACCGAGGCACACCCCGGCGGGAGCCCGCTCAACGTCGCCGTGGGCCTGGCCCGGCTCGACCACCCGGTGCAGTTCATCGGCCGCCGGGGCGACGACGCCAACGGCCGCCTGCTCGCAGACCACCTCCGCGTGGCGAACGTGCTCGTCCCGCTCCCGCCCGACGCCAGCCCGACCTCGGTGGCGGCCGCCGAACTCGACCACCGCGGCGCCGCGACGTACACCTTCGAGCTGGACTGGCACCTGCCCGACCTGCGGGACCGCCTCGACACCCTCCTGAGCGCCACCACACTCGTCCACACCGGCTCCATCGCGGCCGTCCTCGAGCCCGGTGCGGACCAGGTCCTGCACCTCGTGGAACGCGCGCGCCCCCGCGCCACGATCGGCTTCGACCCCAACTGCCGTCCCACGATCACGACCGACCCCGAGGTGGTCCGCGCCCGGGTCGAGCGGCTCGTGGCGCTCGCAGACGTGGTCAAGGCCTCCGACGAGGACCTGGCCTGGCTCTACCCCGGAACGGACCCCCTCGACTCCGCGCGCCGCTGGCTCGCGTTGGGCGCTCCGGAGGGTCCCGCCTTCGTGGTCGTGACCCGCGGAGCGGAGGGGCCCTGGGCGGTGGCGCATGCGGGCGAGACGGCCGTCCCCGCTCCGGCGGTCAGGGTGGCGGATACGGTCGGCGCCGGGGACTCCTTCATGGCCGGACTGCTCTCGGCCGTCGTGGACCGGGAGCTCGACGGCGCCCAGCGGCGCTCCGAGCTGCGCCGCCTCGACGTGCGCGAGCTCGGCCGCATCCTCGACTTCGCCGCGCGCGCCGCGGCGGTGACCGTCTCACGCCCGGGCGCCAACCCGCCGTCGCGCGCCGAGCTCCGCGCCGCGGCAGGGCACGGCGCAGACAACGGAGGTACGCCATGACCGAGAACGCAGGCGTGTTCGTCCTGACGAGCCAGGACCTCGTGGACGGCGGCGAACTGCCGCAGCCCCAGACCAGCGGGTACTTCGGCCTCGACGGGAAGGACCTCTCGCCGCACCTCGCGTGGAGCAGGGCGCCCGAGGGCACCCGCAGCTTCGCCGTCACCGTCATGGATCCGGATGCGCCCCGCGCGGGCGGCTTCTGCCATTGGGCCGTGGTGAACATTCCCGCCGCCGTGGACGAGCTGCCCGAGGGTGCCGGCGGTGCGCCGGACGGCATGGGGCCCGCCGACACGGACGCGGGCCTGCCGAACGGGTCGCTCGAGCTGCTGAACGATGCGGGCTTCACCGGGTTCGTCGGCGCCGCGCCGCCGCGGGGGTCCGGGCCGCACCGGTACGTTGTCACCGTGCACGCCCTCTCCGTGGAGCTGCTGCCCGGCACCCCGCGCAGCAAGGGCTCCCGCGTGCTGAAGGACATCCTCGAGCACGAGCTGGCCTCCGCGAGCCTTACCGCGCATTTCGAGGTGCGCTGAATGGCACGCTTGGGCATGGGCCGGGACATGCGCCTGGTCGCGAGCGACATCGACGGCACGATCCTGCGCCGCGACGGCAGCATCTCCGAGCGCACGGTGCGGGCGCTGCACGCGTGCGAGGCGGCCGGCGTCGAGCTCGTCTTCGTGACGGGGCGCCCCGCGCGGTGGCTCACGCCGCTGTCCGAGCAGCTCGGGCACACGGGAACGGTGATCTGCTCGAACGGGGCGCTCGTGTACAGCCTCGAGTCGATGTCTGTGGTCTCCTCCGAGGGCATCGCGAAGCAGACGATGCTCGAGGTCCGCGAGATCATCCGGGGGCTCTTCCCGGAGACGTCGTTCGCCGCTGAGACGCCGGCGGAGTTCGTCATGGAGGACGCGTTCGCGGAGCCCCGCCACCGCCGGCTGCTCGCGGAGGTGCGGCACGGCGACCTGGACGACCTCGTGGTGGGCGACGAGGTCGTGAAGTTCATGGCCAAGATCGAGGGCATCACGGCCGAGGAGTACATCCGTGCGGTTGCGCCGCAGGTGTCCCATCTCGTCTCGATCACCCACTCCGCCGTGGACATGACGATGCTCGAGATGGCACCGCTCGGCGTCAACAAGGCCGTCACCCTGGCCGAGTACGCGCATGCCCTCGGGGTCGAACCCGGCGAGGTGGTGGCGTTCGGCGACATGCCGAACGATGTCGAAATGCTCGCGTGGGCGGGGGAGGGCTACGCGATGTCCTCAGGCCACCCGCAGGCTCTCGCGGCAACGGAGCTCCACGCGCCCGGGATCGAGGACGACGGCGTCGCGCAGGTCCTGGAGCGCAAGCTGGCCGCCGCCGTGGAGCGCAGCGGCGCGGAGCCGGAGCACCGCCGAGCCAGTTGACGGGCCCCTGGGGCACGCCGGTCGAGCGCGCGTAGCGCGGGCGTGGCTGCCGCCCCGTCTGGGGAGGCCGGAGATCAGGTGGTCACTCGTTCCAGAGGCAAGGATCGCGTTCTGACAACCTCCTGGGGAAGCGCACAGCGGGCCCGGACCAGTGGATGCCCGTCTGGGCGTCGACACAACCCCGTAGAGCACGACTATGCTGCACGGTTCCGAAGAACCGCTTGCCCAGGGGTTGACTCTTGGCATCTGGGAGGTCTAGTTTCAGCGCCGGAGCCGTTTTCTGGCTCTGAACCCGCCAAGGGGGCGGCCCTTCCCAGGAAGGACGCAAAGGCGGGAGGTCTTCGCGGACCGTGTGCTGGCCTCGGTCAGCCGCGGTCGTCGTCGGAGTATCGGCGGACGTCTCACCGCCGATCGTCGACACACAGCTACACCACCTGAATGTGTTCTGTGTCCAACGGTGCCCTGCGCGCCGTCCACGATCGGTGATGCCTCATGATTCGGTCTGCGCTGTGGAAGGGGCTGGAGCGGCTGGTAGCCGCTCTCGCAGCCTTTGCCATGGTGCTCGCCGTCGCCACACCGGCTGGCGCATCGACGCTCGCGGACCCGCAGGGCGGCCCCTGGGCAGTGAGTCCCGCAGAGCTGGCGAACCACCAGGATGCGGCCTCGCTGCCCGCGGTTCCCGTCACGACGGCGATCACGCTCGCGGACATCCAGGCGGTCTACGGCGCCGCTGCGAGCCTGTGGGCCGGGCACGACGTGAGTGCCGCGACGTTCGCCGTCGCCCCGCTCGGCGGGACAGCCCTCGCCGTCACCAGCGGAACCGTCATCACGGTGAGCCCGACGGCGGCCGGCTGGGGCTGGAGCGTCGGGGCGGTCGCCGCGAACCGGATGGACCTCCAGACCGTGATCGCCCACGAGCTGGGCCACGTGCTCGGCCTGGCGGACCTCGCGGGCGGCTCGGACCTCATGAGCCGGGTGCTCAACCCCGGGGAGCGCCGGACCACGACGGTCCTGACAGTCCCCGCGCCGGCTCCGGCTCCGGCTCCGGCGCCGGCTCCGGCGCCCGTACCGGCTCCGGCCACCACCACGGCGACCACGACGGCGTCGACCACCACGGCCCCGTCGGAGACGACTGCGGCTGCGAGCACGGCGACGGCCCCGTCGGAGACGACTGCGGCTGCGAGCACGGCGACGGCCCCGTCGGAGACGACTGCGGCTGCGAGCACGGCGACGGCCCCGTCGGAGACGACTGCGGCTGCGAGCACGGCGACGGCTCCGTCGGAGACGGCTGCGGCTGCGAGCACGGCGACGGCTCCGTCGGAGACGGCTGCGGCCCCGAGCACGGCGACGGCCCCGTCGGAGACGACCACGACCGGGTCGACGGCGACCACCTCTCCGGCGACCACGACCACGACAACCACCGCGAGCCCCACGACCACGACCACCTCGGCTCCCGCGCCGGCGACGACCACCTCGGTCTCGCCGGCGTCGCCGTCCCCGTGGGCGCTGCAGATGACCTCGACGACGTCGACGCTGGCGTTCCACGCGGACGGGACGGTCACCTTCGAGGGGCAGACCCGGCAGCTGTCGGCGATCTCGGGCATCTCGGTCCTGGGCACCGTGGGGAACGACACGCTCCTCGTAGACCGCGGCACGGCCAACCCGAACATCACGGTGGCCTTCGACGGCGGCCCGGGGTTCGACACCCTGGCCACGGCGGGAACGGTGACGAGTTCGCGCTCGGTGGCAGTCAACGGCTCGACCGGCACGCTCTACCTCGACGCGACGACGATCAGCTACACGAACATCGAACCGATCACGAATTCGGGCACGGCCGCGGACATGGTCTTCACACTCAGCTCGGGTGACGACCAGGCGACGCTGACCCAGTCCGGGACCACGTTGACGCTCGCGAGCACGAACAGCAGCTTCGAATCCACCACGTTCTCGGCGCCGACCACCTCGCTCACCATCGACGGCGGGGCGGGCTGGGACTCGATCGTCCTCAGCGGCCCGATCTCGCTCGGCACCGCGCTCTTCGTCCTCAAGCTCGAGAAGATCACGCTGGCCAGCGGAACGAACCTCACCGCCGGCAACGTCCTCCTTGACGCCGCGGACAACATCTCGGGCGGCCCGCGGAACCTGCTGAGCGATCCGCGCAGCTGCGCGGTCCTCGCGACGCACTGCGGCGACGTCGAAGTCACGCTCCAGGACAGCCAGGTCACCTCGGCCGGCTTCACAGCTCAGGCCGCGTCGACGGTCGTTCCGGACGCGAGCGATACCCTCGCCTACGCGGTGAACGTCTCCTCGAAGGCGCTCGTCTCCCTCCTCGGCAGCACGCACATCGCTGCCACCGGTGACGTGGTCCTCTCCGCGGCCTCGACGGTCGGCCCGGTGACGCTCGTCAAGAAGTACGGCGACGCGGCTGTCGTGACCTCCGGCGCGGAGGTCACGATCGGCGACTCGGCCGTCGTCACAGCGACCGGCAAGACGACCGTCAGCTCGACGTCGACGGTCGACGTCGCGGCGACGCCCGGCTCCGACGCCGCGAAGAGCGAGGGGTCGGCGGACTCGAGCGGCACGGCCTCGAACGATGCCTCGGTCGCGATCGTGACGGTGAGCTCGACGGCGGTCACGAAGGTCACGAACACTGCGCACCTCGAGGTCACGGGTGACCTCGCCCTCACGGCCACGAACCACGCCGGCCTCACGGGCACGGGCGACGCAAGCGCGGCGACCTCGGGAGCAGGCATCGCGATCGTGAACCTGAGCCAGACCACGAAGGCGGTCATCGACTCGACGGGTGCGGTCCCCACCACGGCCGCGAACATCACGATCGCAGCGAACGCGGATGGCGCGAACGCCGCGTCGGCGAAGGCCGGCCAGGGCGGATCGACCGCCAACGACAAGCCCGTGAACGATCCGTCCCGCGCGAACGGCCAGGCCACCACCGCCGACGGCGCGATTGGCCTCGCCGGCGCCCTCGCCGTGAGCGTCCTGACGGCGGTCACGCAGGCGGTCGTCCAGGCCGCGCACCTCGTGACCGGCGCCCTCAAGATCCTCACCAGCTCGCAGGCCTCCTCGAGCGCCACCGGCGACGGAAGCACGACGTCGAGCGGCTCCGCGGGCGTCGGCGTCGGCGTGGGCATCGGTGTCGCGAACGTGACGACAGAGGCATACATCTCCGGTTCGACGATCCAGGCGACATCCGTGACGATCGAGTCGGACGAGACCCGCGCGGGCGGTTCGGTCTTCACCTCGAGCGCTACCTCGGGTGCGACGAACAACTCGGGCGGCGTCGGGGCGGCCGGCTCCTTCGCCCTCACCGTGGTCAACGGCAGGACGCTCGCCGAGGTCCGCGGCGTGGGCAACACGCTCGCCGGCACGCCGGCCGTGACGCTCAAGGCCACTGGGAAGCACGTGAACTCGGCCAAGGCCACCTCGGCGCAGAACGGAGGCGCGACGGGCATCGGGGCCTCCATCGCCCTGGGCATTATCGACTCGATCGTCGCGGCCCGCCTCGTACAGAACGCAGGGCTCACCGGCGCCGGCGCGCTGGCCCTCACGGCGACCGGCAGCGATGGGACGACCACGTCGGCGACCGGTGGCGCAGCGGGGGGATCGAACGCCTCACTCATGGGCGTCGTCGCCATCACGATCTCCAACGTCCAGACCATCGCCTCGCTCCTGGCAGGACCGGAGATCACGATCGCCGGCGCGCTGACCGGTGTGGCGACCCAGGCGGCCTCGGCCACCACGACGGCGACCGGAAGCACGACGGCAGGCTCCGGGGCCACCCTGGCCGCCGGCATCAGCCTCGCGCTGACGGTCGCGGACCACAGCGTGGACTCCTCGATCGACCGCGACACCACCGCCGGCGGCGACGTGGCCATGAGCGCCGACGGTACCTCGGCGACGTCCACGACCTCGACCGCCTCCGCGGCTGGCGCGCAGGGCGGCACCACGAGCAGCCCGACGAGCACTGACTCCTCCGGCAAGACCGCGAACCAGAAGGCCGACGCGCAGCTTGCGTTCGCGAGCGGCAAGTCGACGGCGAACGGCGGAAGCGGCAGCTCGGCGTCGAGCACCCCCGCGGCAAGCGACTCGAGCGGCAACAGCATTACCGTCGCCGCGGCGATCGCCTTCAACCTCGTGACCTCGTCCTCGACCTCCGAGCTCGCCCCAGCCGCGACCCTCTCGACGCCCGGCAAGGTGTCCTTCGCCTCCGCGAACACGACCACGGCGCAGGCCACGGCGGACGGCTCGGCGGCGGGCGGTTCGGGTCCGACCATCGGTGCGGCCATCGCGATCAACAAGGCGACGATCATCAACGAGGCATCGACCGGCGCCGGCGCGTCCGTCACGGCCACCGGCCTGGCACTCACTGCCGTGAACCACGCCGATGCTTCGGCGCCGAGCACGCCGCTCGCCCACAGCACGGGCGCCTCGGCGACGTCGGGCGCGAGCGGAACAGGCAGCAACATGGGGGTCGCGGGCTCGTTCGCCCTCAACATCGCCAACCTCTCCACGACGGCCGCTGTGCACGCCGCGACGGCTACGTCGACCGACCCGCTCGGTGGCGTCTACCTCGGCGGGACCGGCAACGCGGCCGCGACCGCGGGCTCCTCGTCCTCAAGCGGCGCCTCCGCCTCCTCGGCCCAGTCCACGGGCGGCAGCGGCGGGACGTTCGGCATGGGCGCCTCGATCGGCCTCAACCTCGTGACGGACCAGGTGTTCGCCGGCGTCGATCGGCTTGCGCTCGGCACGCGCGGCCCCCCACTCACGGGCATCAAGGACTTCACCATCCAGGCGACCAACAGCGATACGCTGACGACTGCGATCGACGGTGGAGCAGGAGGAGCGAATATCTCGCTCGCCCCCGCCATTGCGATCTCGCTCGCGAACGTATCGACTACCGCCGGAATCGGCGGCGCAGATCCGAGCCTCGGCACCACGGCCTTCGCCGGCGCCGTCTCTGCGACCGCGGACCAGACCACCAAGGTCACCACCACGGCCAAGGGCGCCGCGACCGCCGCCTCCGGCGGAGCCCTGGCCCTCGGCATCGCGCTCGCCCTCGCTATCGTGGACTCGACCTCCTCGGCGCCCCTCGACCGGACGCTCTCCGCCGCTTCAGCCAGCTTCACGGCCCACCACACCGAGTCGACGACGACGACCGGCACCGCGAGTGCCGCAGGGGCCCAAGGCGAGGGCAGCGACACCTCGGGCCAGGACGTCAACGGCAAGGCGGACGCGGCCCTCGGCGACGCAAAGGGCAAGCAGACCGCGAACGGCGGCAAGGCCACCTCCACGAGTGCCACGCCGAAGACCACCGTCGACAAGGCCTCGGGCGGCTCGGGCAGCATCAGCGTCGCCGCCGCGATCGCGATCAGCATCGTCGGCGTGGGCACGACGGCGCAGCTCGCCTCGGGCGTCTCCCTCACGACGACGGGCGCGGCCTCGTTCTCCGCGGACACGAATGCGGATGCGGTGACGGAGGCCAAGGGCGACGCGACGTCGCCGTCGTCCGCCGGCATCGGTGCGGCGGTCGCGATCAACTTCGCGAATGTCACGACCCAGGCGCTCGTCCCGGTCGGCGCGACGGTCAACGCGGGCTCGCTCGCCCTGTCCGCGACCGAGCGCGCTGTCCCTGCCACCGGCGGCGGTGCAGACACCGTGAACACGCTCTCCGCGAAGGCGACCTCGGGCGCGACCGCCGGGGCCGACATCGGCCTCGCGGGCTCGTTCGCGCTCAACCTCGTGAACATCCAGACGCAGGCGCTCGTGCTCGGCACCGTGGTGCTCGCGGTTACAGGTGCGACCCGCGATGTGACCCTCACGGCGGCCCAGTCCACTGAGAACACCGCGAACGCGGCCGCGAAGACTGACGTCTCGGGTGGCGCGTCCGGCCTCGGCGCGTCCGTGGCCCTCGACCTCATCAACGACGACACGACGGCGAGCCTCGGTGCCGGCGCAAGTGTGACGGGCGCGCATCAGCTTTCCGGCACGGCGACGGGCAGCGACAAGGCGACGACGACGGCCACGGGCGGTGCTGCCGCGAGCGGCACCGGCGCGCTGTCCCTGGCCGCGTCCCTCGCCCTCACGATCAGCAACGTCTCCACGACCGCGTCGATCCTCGCCGGCCCCGCGACGGCGATCTCCGCGGGCGCCGCGTTCCACGCCGCCCAGACGGCGACCGTGGCCGGCACCGCCAACGGCGCGGCCCAGGGCGGCAGCACGCTCGCCCTCGGGCTCTCGCTGGCCCTCACGATCGCGAACCACACGGTCGACTCCTCGCTTGACCGCTCACTGACCGCCGGTGCCGACGTCGGCTTCCTCGCCGAGGGCACTTCCCAGGTCTCCGACGCCTCGATCGCAAGCGCGGCCGGCGCGAAGGGCACGGGCTCGGACACGTCCGGCAAGGACGTCAACGGCAAGGCCGATGCGACCTCGGGCACGGCGGCGGGCCTCCAGAACGCGAACAGCAGCAAGACGACGACGGCCCCGACCTCGCCCAAGGCGACGACGGACAGCTCCTCGGGCGGCTCCGGCTCGATTGCCGTGGCCGCGGCGATCTCCGTGACGCTCTCGACGCAGACCGTGACGTCCGTCCTCGCTGCAGGCTTCACCCTCGCCACCGCCGGCAAGGCGACGTTCGCTGCGGCGGCCAACACGGACGCGAAGGCGACAGCCGACGGCTCGGCGACGTCGCCGTCCGGCGCTGGCATCGGCGCCGCGGTCGCGATCAACCTGGCCAATGCCACGGTCCTCGCGAGCGTCATGGCGGGCGCGACCGCGAACGTCGGCTCGCTCGTCCTCTCGGCCACCGAGCGCGTGGTCGGCACGGACAGCATCAACTCGTTCGACGCCGAGGCGAAGTCGGGCGCGACGGCGGGCAGCGACATCGGCCTCGCGGGCTCGTTCGCACTCAACCTCGTCAACGTCAGCGTGACTGCCTCGCTCGCGGGGACGCTGGTTCTGCCTGGCGGGCTGCCGACCACCGCCGACATGACCATCACCGCGGGCTCGGCCACCGAGAACATCGCGAAGGCGACGGCCGCGACGAACATCACGGGCGGCACGCTCGGTCTTGGCGCGTCGGTCGCACTCAACCTCATCAATGACACGGTCGCGGGCACGATTGCCGCGGGCGCGACGCTCACGAACGGCCATGCCCTCTCGATGACCGCGGTGAACAGCGACAAGGCGACCACCGACGCCGAGGGCGGCGCCAAGGCCACAGGCCAGACGACCCTCTCCCTCGCGGCGTCGCTCGCCCTCACGATCAGCGAGGTGGCCACGACCGCGAGCATCCTGGCCGGCCCGGCGCTCAGCCTCGCGGGCGGGATCACGGCGCACGCGGACCAGACTGCGACGATAGTCGATACGGCCAAGGGCGCCTCCTCGGGCGGCTCGACGCTCGGGCTGGGCCTCGCACTCGCACTGACCATCGCAGACCACGTCGTGGACTCCTCGCTCTACCGCAACACGACGGCGGGCGCGAACGTCTCCTTCGCCGCGGACAGCGTCTCGCAGTCCTCCTCGACCGCTACGGCGAGCGCCGCCGGCGCGGAGGGCGAGCAGGGCGGCACCGGGAAGGACTCCTCGGGCAAGGACGTGAACCAGAAGGGCGATGCCTCGCTCGCCACGGCCAAGGGACTCCAGTCGGCCAACAGCGGCGGCAAGACCACCTCGAGCTCCTCCACCCCGAGCACCAAGCAGGATTCGGGCGGCACCAATGTGACCGTCGCGGCGGCCGTCGCGATCAACCTCGTGACCTCCACGACGACCGCGCTCCTCGCTCCGGGAGTCTCGCTCATCGTCAACGGCGGCACCGCGAGCTTCACGACCACCAACCACACGGACGCCTCGGCCACGGCGGACGGTTCGTCGAGCAACAGCTCGAGCGTGGGCATAGGCGCCGCCGTCGCGATCAACCTCGTGACCGTCCGGAACGAGGCGAGCCTCGGCATCGGGTCCCAGCTCACGGCGCAGGGCCTGACCCTGAGCGCGACCACGCGGACCCTCGGGGCATCGAACACGCAGCACACCATCACTGCCAGCGCCACGGCTGGCGCCTCGGGGACCTCCGGGACGCTGGGGCTCGCGGGGGCCTTCGCCCTCAACGTCGTCAACCTCACGACGGTGGCGACCGTCCACGCGGACGCGACGACGAACCTCCCGGCCGCTCCGACGGGCACCGTCCAGCTCTTGGGCGGCGCAGCGAGCATGACGGCTGGCTCAGCCTCGAGCAGCACGACCAAGGCCAAGGCCAAGCAGGAGGGCTCCGGGACGGTCGGCATCGGTGCCTCGGTGGGCATCAACCTCGTCAACGACACGGTGTACGCGGGCATCGACCAGGTCGCCGACCCGACCCGCGGACCCCCGCTCACCGGTGCCGGGACCGTGACGATCAAGGCCACCACCGAGAGCGTGGTCGACAACGAGGTCGACGCGGGCGGCAAGGGCGGAAGCGTGACCGTCACCCCCGCCGTCGCCGTCACCATCGCGACGCTGCGCACGAGCGCTTCCGTAGGGGCCAGTGCGAGCGCTCTCACCGCGGGCGGCGCCGTCCAGGCCACCGCGACCCAGAACGCGACCACCACGACCATCGCCAAGGGCGACACGACGGTCGGCTCCTCCGCCGGCTTCGGCATCTCCCTCGCGCTCGCCATCGTCGACGACGCCGTCGACTCCGGCAGCGCCCGCAGCATCACCGCCACGGGCGGCACGAGCTCCGTCTCCTTCTGGGCCCTGGGGACCTCCGCCACCACGACGACGGCCGAGGCCGCCGCCGAGGGCGCCGAGGGACAGACGACCTCGGGCGCGAACGGCAAGGACTCCTCCGGCACCGACGTCAACCAGAAGGCCGATTCCAAGCTCGGCGCCGCGAAGCAGACGCAGGCCGACAACAGCAACGGCAAGACCACCGGCACCTCGTCCACCCCGAAGGCCGCAAGCAACGAGAACAGCGGTGCCTCCGTCTCCGTAGCGGCCGCCGTGGCCATCAACGTCGTCACGACCACCTCCCGCGCATGGTTCGGTGACGGCGTCGTCATCTCCTCCGGCGCCGTCGTGACGCTCAAGTCCACCGCGAACACGGACGCCCGCGCGACCGCCCGCGGCGACACGACCGCGGACGCGAGCGTCGGCATCGGGGCCGGCGTCTCGGTCAACAAGGTGGACATCACCAACACGGCACTCACGGGCACCGCGACGATCACCGCCACTGGGCTGATCCTCTCGGCCGGCATGACCCCGGGCGGCGCGGGCGACGTCCTGCGGGTCTGGAGCGCGGCGGATGGAGTGTGGAAGACCATCGACTCCGGCAAGCAGCTCCCCGGCCCCTCGGACGGGGACCTCGCTGCCGCGAAGGCCAAGACGAGCAGCAACAACGCGGGCATCTACAAGTACGACGGCACCAGCGCGAAGTGGGTCCTCCAGACCGACGCCGGTGCGTCGATCGCCTCGGGCACCACGCTCCCCTCCTCCCCGGCTGACGGAACGCTCTTCGTGCTCATGGCGCCCAAGGACGGCCACCCGATCGGCAGCGTCTGGAAGTACAGCACCGGCGGCTCCTCCTGGTCGTTCGTCACGAAGGACGCGTATGACGACTTCGACGCCCTGCCGGCGGACACGACCGCGAAGGACACGCTCTTCCAGCTGATCCAGCAGGACGGCTCCAACGCGGGCGGCCTCTACAAGCGCACCGCGAGCCACACGTGGGTCGCCTCCTCGGCCACCGTCACCGACGGCGACCACCTCCCCGAGAGCCCGGCAGACGGCCAGGTCTTCCGGCTCTGGGAGCACGAGGCCACGGCCACGGCCTATGCGGGAGTCGGCAAGGCGGACTCGGTGGGCATCGCGGGCGCGATTGCGATCAACATCGTCACCGAGCACACCACGGCCCTCCTGCAGGCCGGGGCTTCGGCGACCCTCACGAGCGCCGCCGCCTCGATGACCGCGCTCGCGAACTCCTACGACCTCGCGAAGGCGACGTCCAAGGCGGAGGTGGGCTCCGCAACCGGCGTCGGCGCCTCTGTTGCCCTCACGGTCCTTCCGGGCAGCTCGGTGCGCGCCGGGGCCGAGGACGGTGCGACCCTTACGGGCGGCACGTCCCTCACCATCGACGCGATGGGCTTCCGCGAGCTTCCCACCACCGCCGAGGGCGGCACCGCGGGCGGCACGGCGGTCACCCCGGTCGTCGCGCTCGTCGTGAGCGTCGGCGACACCGTCGAGGCCCGCCTGGGGACCCCCGCGTCTGGCGGCACGGGCTACGCTGCCTCTGCCGGCGGCACCGGCGCGGTGGTCGTGCATGCGACCCACGTGAACCGTATCGCCACGGAGGGCAACGCCGAGGCGGCCGGCAAGAGCACCGCCGTCGGCATCGACGTGGCCGTCAACGCCGTGGTCGGCTGGAGCACGACGGCGACGATCGCCCGGGACGTCACGGCCGCCTCGGTCGACGTGCTCGCCTCCTCGGAGATGACGAGCGAGGCGAAGTCGGTCGCGAGCGCGAAGGGCTCGAGCGACTCGGAGACGAAGAGCGGCGACGCGAAGGCCAACGAGCAGGCCAACGGCAGCAACCCGAACACGCAGTCCACGAAGGGCTCGACCGCCGGGATGCCGTCCTCCTCGGGCGGCACGAACGGCTCCAACGGCGCGACCGGCGCGAACAGCCAGTCCAGCTCGCAGTCCGGCAGCTCGGGCGGCGGGACGGGTGTGGCGGCGGCAATCGGCGTCAACTGGGTCGTGGCCACCACGAGCGGCAGCATCGCCCCGAACGTGACCGTCGTCGCGACCACGGGGGCCGTGACCGTCCAGGGCCTCATGCTGGCCGAAGCCGCCGCGCGCGGCACGGGCAGCGCGATCGACCTGCAGAAGGACACGGGCGTGGGCGCCGCGATCGGCCTCAACGTCCAGGTCCTCACCACCACGGCGTCGATCGGCGCGGGCGCGCACGTCACCGGGCAGACCGGCGTGAGCGTCGTGGCCGGGACCCCGGACGCGAAGCACAGCACGTTCATCATCTGGGGCATCTCCGCCGGGGCCGGCAACAACACCGCGGGCGTCGCGGCGTCGGCCGCCGTCCAGATCCTGCTGCTCACCACCACGGCCTCAGTTGGCGCGGGCGCCGCGATCTCCGCGCCAGCCGGCGGGATCACGGTCTCGGCCGCCGACGCTGTCATCTTCCAGAGCATCGCCCTGTCAGGGGGATTCTCGAAGGGCAACGGCACCGCGATCGGCGGCGCGATCGCCGTGGACTACGCCGAGATCACCACCAAGGCCGCCGTCGACTCGACGGCCCTCACCCCGACCTCGCTCGACGCGTCCGGGGCGATCTCGGTGACCTCTGCCGCAAGCCTCGCCGGCCAGGAGCCCGAGACGCCGCTCAAGGGCAAGATCACCCTCCCGTCCGCCACGAACGTGGCCGCTGGCGGCGGCGCGAGCAACGGCGGCGCCGCCGTGTCCGGCTCGTTCATCATCCAGATCTTCTCGATCGACACCCAGAGCTACCTCGGCGCCGGCACGAAGGTCAACCAGACGATCGGCCTCGGCGGCCCGGGGCAGACGCTCACGGTCAGGGCCACGAGCAACCTGACGCTCATCGACGTCGCGGGCGCGCTCTCGCTGTCCAAGAGTTCGGCGGCCGTCGGCCTGACCGTCATCGTGGATGTGTTCAACATCAATGTCCTGGCACGGATCGGCGACGGCGCACTGGTGTCCGCGGGCGGCATGGTCACCGTGGACGCGGAGTCGGTCGAGACCCTGACCGAGGTCTCCGTGGCCGGCGGCGCGTCGCTCAACTCGGCGTCCGTGACGGGCGCGGTCGTCGTCGTCGTGCTCAACCAGGGCGGCTCCTCGCCGAAGGTCCTTGCGAGTATCGGAGCCGCCGCCTCGGTGACGGGCAGCGGCGGAGTGGCCGTCACGGCGTCGAAGACCGGCACCGTCAACCTCGCGGCCGGCAACATCGCGGTCGGCGGCGGCTCGGCCGGCGTCGGCGCCTCGGCCGTCATCGTGGTCCGCGACTCGACCGTCGAGGCGTCCGTCGGCGCGGGCAGCACGATCCACGCCGGCGGCACCGGCCTGGCCGTGTCCGCGACCCAGGATGCCGACAACCTCTTCCTCGCGGTGGGCGGCGCGGGCGGCAACTCGGCCGGCGTGGCCGGCTCCGTCGTCGTCAACGTCACGAGCGATACGACCAAGGCTCATGTCGACACCGGGTCAACCGTCACCCAGGGAACCTCGACGGCCCTGACCGCCCGGGACACGACAACGATCCTGAGCCTCGCGGGCGTGCTGACGGTGGGCGGCACGGCGGGTGTCGGGGTCGGCGTCGACGTCGAGGTCCTCACCAAGGACACCGAGGCCTGGATCGGCCACGGCGCCACCGTCTCCGGGACCGGCAGCCTGAGTGTGGACGCGGTCTCGAGCGAGAAGCTCACCTCGATCTCCGTGGGCGGTGGGTTCGCCGGCACCGCGGCGGTCAACGTGAACGCGGCCGTCCCCGCCATCACGGTCACCACGAAGGCCTACCTCGAGGACGGCGTGAGCCCCTCAGACGGCGTCACCGCGACCATGGGCGGCACCGTGCGCGTCAGCGCCGACGAGGCACTCACCCTCAACGCCATCGCGGGCAACATCTCCGCGAGCGGTACGGCAGCGGTGGGCGCCGCCGTCGCCGTCCCGGTCGTCACGAAGGAGACGCACGCCTGGATCGGCAACTACGCCGCGGTCAGCGGGGCAGGGGCGAGCGGCCTCGACGTGGCGAGCGGCTCCTACACCGTCACGCCGCACGATCCGCGCTTCGCTCCGAGCGACATCACGGGCGGCACGACCATCCATGTCGACGCCCACGGCTTCGCGGACGGCGACCAGGTCCAGTACGACGCCGGCTACGGGACCCCGATCAGCCCGCTGGCCCAGGGCGGCCAGTACTACGTCAAGGTCATCGACGCCAACCACTTCCAGCTGTTCTCCGCCGCGGACCTCTCCGGGTCGCCGATCGTCCTCTCCGGCGGAACGGGCGAGAGCCACCGCCTCTTCAAGACGAACGAGGCCAACGTCACGCAGGACAAGACCCCGCGCTTCAACCCGGACAACGCCGTGGACCTCGTCGGCAACCGGATCCGCCTCCCGTACTCGCTCGGCACGATCAGCAACAACGACGCGGTCGTCTACAGCTCGGGCGGCGGCGCGCCGATCGGCGGACTCGTCGACGGCGGCACGTACTACTACAAGGACCTCGGGGGCGGCTGGTTCCAGCTCCTCGACAAGCCCGCGGACAAGGGCGGCGTGGTCATCACGCTGGGCACCGGCTGGACCGGCAGGTCCCACAGCCTCGTCCGCGAGGGCGACGCGCCCGCCGGGGACGCGAGCGCGATGGGCCCGCGCGACATCGCCGAGGGCACGACGCCAGGCTTCCGCGGCGTCGCGGTCACCGCGAACAACTCGGACAGCATTGGCGCCTTCGGCATCGGCCTCGGCTTCTCCGGAACGGCCGCCGTCACGCTTGCGGGAGCGATCGCCGTCGTCACCGTGCACACCTCCGCGCACGTGGGCGCACAGGCGAAGGTCAACTGCGGGGCGACGTGCGCGGACAACGTGGCCGGCGCGGACGCAGGCCAGTCGGTCCAGGTCTCCGCAGCCAACCAGTTCTACCAGCTCGGCATCGCCTTCACCCTTGCGATTGCCGGCACCGCCGGCGTCTCGATCCCCGTCGCGGTGCGCGTCGTCACCCTCGACACCTTCGCCTACATCGGCACAAGCACCTCGGTCAACGCCCGCAACTCGATTGCGGTCACGGCGGACGGTCGGGACACGGTCCTCTCCTTCGCCCTCGGCGCCGGCGGCGGAACGGTCGGCGTGGCCGGCACGGTCGCGGTCACCGTGCTCACGGTCCACACCTTCGCTTGTACTGGCACGCCCGGCGGTTCGGACCCGTTCGAGTGCACCGGGAACGGGGCGGCCCTGTCTGCCGGCAACAACGTCGTGGTGGCCGCGACGGATGCCACGAGGCTCCTCCTCATCACAGTTGCGCTTGCGGGCGGGTACGTGGGCGTCGGCGCAGCGGTGGGCGTCGCGACCCTCGACAAGAAGGTCCGGGCGTACCTGGGCGCCGGCAGTGTCGTGGACGCGCTCGCCCAGGGCACCCCGGTGGCCGGCGTCCCGGACGGCACACTCGGCGGGACCCAGAGCTTCTCGGGCGTGATCGTCCACGCGGGCTCGAGCGAGGACATCTTCGGCCTCGTCCCGGCGATCGGCGGCGGGTTCGTCGGCGTCGCGGGCGGCGTGCAGGTGACCCTCCTGACCACCTCGACCGTCGCCTCGATCGGCGGGTACAGCACCGTCAACTCGGCTCCGGGGGCCTCGTCGGCCCAGGGCGTCAGCGTCACGGCGACCGACAGCTTCAAGTCCCTCACGATCGCCGGCGGTGCGGCGGGCGGGTTCGTGGGCGTCTCCGGCGGTGTCGACGTCGGAACGGCCAACAGCTCCGTGCTGGCCCACATCGACGGCCCGTCCACCATCAACGCGCTCGGCAGCGTCGAGGTCTACGCGCTCTCGTCCAAGGACGTGAGCACCTTCGCCGTCAGCCTGTCCATCGGCGCCGTCGGCGTGGCCGCCTCGGTGTCCGTGTGGACCGTGGGCATGACCCCGACCTCGACCTACCAGGACAGCAACGGCGGCAACTTCCGCGACGCGTGGTCGTCGGCCAACTCCTATGCGAAGGGCGACGTCGTCACCTACGGCAGCACGCAGTACACCGCGACAGACGACATCGCGGCCGGCGGGAGCAACCCGACGGTCGACACCGCCCACTGGCGTGGCCCCTCCGATGCGATGAGCGGCGACGCCGGCAACAGCGTCACGTCTGCCGGCAGCACCGCCCAGGGCGGCGGAAGCGGCGGATACCAGAACCACTCCCTCGACGGGACGTCGGCAGGCTCCGCCGCCCCGTGGAGCAGCGCCGTGAACTACCAGAGCGGCCAGCTCGTCACCTACAACGGCAACACCTACTCGGCGACGGCGGACATCGCCTCCGGCGGCCTCGATCCCGAGCACAACTCCGCCTGGCGCCTCAACGCGGGCACCGAATCGGCCACGAACGCGCGCCTCGCCTCCCGGCTCTCGGCGGCCAGCTCGAAGATCGCCGGAGCGGCGCCGACAGCGAACCTCGGCTCGGCAGCGTTGAGCACCGCACCCACCGGCGGGACGGCGGCCACGATCGATGCGACCGTCATCGCGGGCGGCCACGTCAACGTCTGGGCGGTCGACAGGCTGCACGTCCTCGGCGTCGCGGGCGCCGGTGCGGCGGGCCTCGGCGGCCTCGGCGTCTCCATCCTCGTGCTCAACGTCAAGAGCGCCACGAACGCGGGCATTGGCGGCACGGCGACTGTCCGGGCCGGGTCCGGCTCGGGCGGCACGGTGAGCGTCAAGGCCCGTATGGACGACGAGACCGTCACCGGCGTCGGCTTCGTCGGGGCCGCGGGCGCCGTCGCGATCGGGGCCCAGGTCGTCGTCATCAACGACGACAGCACCCAGAACGCGCACATCGACTCGAGCACGAGCGTCTCGACCCTCATCGGCACGGTCACCGGGCAGGGCGTCACGCAGGCCGGCGGCGGCATCGACGTCGCCGCCTACGCCCAGCGGACCGCCAACAGCTACGCGATTGGCATCGGCCTCGGTGCCGTCGCCGTGGGAGTCTCCGCCGCGGTCGTGAACGTCACGGGCGGTGCGAGCGCCACGGTCGGGAACATCGCCGTCGGCGCCTTCGGCCCGGTCCAGCACCTCACGGTCTCGGTCATCGACAACGCGACCAACGACCTCCTGGCCATCGCGTTCCAGGCCGGCGTGGCGGGCGGCTTCGCGGGTGACCTCGCCTTCGTCTCGCTCGGCGGCACCGCGACGGCGTCGAGCGGCGCGCACGGGACGCTCGGTGCGGGCGGCCTGAGCGTCACGGCCGACGGCGTCCACACCGCAGCGGCGCGCACGCTCAACGTCGCGACCGGCGTCCTCGCCGTCTCCGTCACGGTCGCCCGCGTCACGAACGCGCGCTCGATGGAGGCCCTCGTGGGCCCCACCTCGGCGATCATGTTCAGCGGCCCCGCACCGTTGCTCGTCAAGGCCACCGCGAGCAACTCCGCGACGGCCACGGCACCCGGCGGAGGAGCGGGCGGCGTCCAGGTCACGGCCCTGCTCGCGTTCGCGACCATCTCCGGCCACACAACTGCGGAAGCCGACGGATCGGCGTCGAACGCCAGCACCATCACGGTCCAGGCCTTTGCGGACAACACCGCGAACGCGACGTCGACGACCATCGGCGTCTCGGTCGTGGGCCTGTCCGGCGGCGTCGCGACGGCGGACATCACCTCGGGGGCGAAGATCGAGGCCACGATCGGCACCGGCGCCGCTCTGAGCGGCAGCGGCGCCGTCCTCATCGAGGCCGGCACCCGCAATGCCGGGAACAAGGCCACCGCGGCGGCGACCCTCGGCAACCTCGGCGGCGTCGCCGCCCTCAGCGTCATGGCGGCCGCCGCCCACGACAACTCGGCCGCGCGGGTCCACATCAACGGCTCCGTCACGACCACCTCGACCGCGTCCACCCCAGGCGCGGCGGCCATCGGCGTCCACGCGAACGGCACGAACCTCGCCACGGCCGACATCTTCGTGGTCAGCGGCAGCCTCGGCTTCGCCGGCAACGGCAGCATGGCCTTCGCCGAGGTCGGGTCCAGCGGCGACGTCGAGGTCCTCGGGCAGGCCGGTGGCGCCCTCCACGCGAACGGCCTCGTCGAGGTCACCGCGATCTCGGACAACCACGCCGAGGCGAGCACCGTCCTCGGGGCCGGCGGCTTCGCGGCCCTGGGCGTCTCGGTCCCGACCGCGAAGGTCGACGGCGGCACGGACATCCGCCTCGACGGCACCTCCACGACGGGCACGGCCGCGAGCGCCACGGCGGCAAGCACGAACCTCGCCGAGGCGACCACGAAGGCCATCACGATGGGAGCGATCGCGGCGCAGATCGCCTCGGCGAAGGCCGAGATCGGCTCCAACGCGACCACCGAGGCCGGCATCGGCTCGGCGAACGTGGGCTCGGGCGCCGTCACACTCACCGCGACGTCGTTCGACACCGCGACGGCCGAGTCCGGCGGCGCCTCCGGCGCCGGACTCTCGGTCCAGGTGTTCACCCCCGAAGCCCAGATCCACGGCTCCACCCGGGCCTACGTCGCCGCCGGCAGCACGGTCGTGGCCGGGTCCCTCACGGCCGTCGCCACCGCGACGCCGAAGGCCACGGGCACCGCGAAGATGCTCGGACTGGCCCTCATCAGCGGCACGGGTGCGACGCCCGTCGCGAACGTCGACGGCACGACCGAGGTCTACGTTGGCGCCAGCAGCACCGTCTCGCTCGGCTCGGGCACGGCGGACCTCGAGGCGTCCCGGAACGCGTCCGCGACCGTCACGAACGTCGACATCGCCATCGCCGCTGTCTCGATCGCGTACGTCGACCTCGAGGCCACCACAGCGGGCACGATCGCCGCCCACATCGACGACGGCGCCAACCTCACCGCGGGCTCCCTCACGCTCCACGCGGGCGGCACGAGCACCCCGACGGCCACGAACGCCCCGCCGTCCGGCTCGAACATCACGGTCGGCCTGGCCTCCGGCGCCTTCATCACGACCCACGCGACGGACTCGACCACGGTGGCCGCCTACGTCGGGCCGGACGGCGCAGCTGCCGACGCGAGCCACCCCGCGACGGTGACGGTCAGCGGCACCGGGACCGCGGCGTCGGTCGCCGCGAGCCTCACCTCCGCCCCCCGGGCGGTCACCGACATGATCAGCGTGGGCCTCGGCTTCAACCTCGTCATCGTCACCGAGACCACGACCTCGGCTCCGACCGTCAAGGCCTTCCTGGGCGGTTCGGCGAAGGTCAGCGCGAGCGCGGGCGCGGTCGAGTTCGTCTCCTCCGCGTCGGCGACCGCGATCGCCGACGGCCGCGGCATCGGCATCGCCGGCGGCTTCAGTGCGGGCGCGACGACGGCGACGTCCGACTTCCGCCCCACGCTGCAGGCCTACACGGTCGGCGGCGGCGAGCTCCACGGCACCGGCGTCACGGTGACCGCGCGGCTCAACGTCGACTCGACCGGGGCCCCGATCCAGCCGTCCGTGACCCTCGCGGGCGACTCCACGCCGTCGACCGTCGACCCGTCGTTCGCCCGGGTGCGCCTGACCGGGATCGCGGTGGGTGGGGGCGTGACAGCCGCGAGCGCGACGGCGACGAGCACGCCCGAGGTGGCCACGACCGTCGGGGTCGGCACCCAGCTGACCGGCCCAGGCTGGGTCAACATCGCGAGCGTCGTGTTCAACGCCGCCACGGCGGATGCCCGCTCGCTCTCGGCCGGCGTCGTCGCCGGCATCGGCCTCGCCCAGCCCACCGCCGAGGCGGGCGGCCACGTCAAGACCGACTTCAACGGAACAGCCGCCGGCGTCACCGCGGTCACGATCGGCTCGACCGTCGACTCCTCGGCCATCGTGCACGGCCGCGCTGCCGCCGGCGGCGTCGGGGCCGGCGTTGTCGCGGGCACGTACCAGGCGACGACGGACCTGGGCGTCGCCACCGGCGTCGGCGGCGCGGTGAGCGCCTCGGGCGACGTCACCGTCCAGTCCGTCGAGCGGAACTCCACGATCGCGGACTACAGCGCGGTCGCGTTCGGGGGCTTCGGCGCCGCGGGCATCTCGACCGTCAGGGCCACCGATTCATCTTCGGTCTCTGCGGCGGTCAGCGGCAGCATCTCGAGCGGTGGAACCCTCTCCCTCCTCGCCTACCACAACTTCGACGGCAGCAACTTCCTCACCGACCACGTCGTCGACGCATCCGGCAGCGCCCTCACCGCGGCCATCGGGCTCGCGATCTCGAGCAACAACCTCTACGCGAAGGCTGCCTCGAGCACGACGGCGACCCTCGCGCAGGGCGGCACGCTTGCCGCGCCGGGAGGCGTGATCGACATCCGGGCCGTGAGCGGCAACTTCGCCAAGTCCAAGCTCAAGAACGCAAACGGCGCGATCCTGAACGTGTCCGTCGACTCGAACCCGGACGCCGAGGCCTCGGGCACCACGACCGCCTCCGTGCTCGGCAACGTGCGCGTTTTCGACGGCGTGAACAGCACCCCGGGCGCGTCGACCCTCAGGGTCTTCGCCAAGGGCAACGACACCGCGGTCGCGGGCATGGACGAGAGCGGCGGCGGCCTCCTGTCGGTGACGAACTCGACCTCGACGAGCCACGGCACCCCGAGCGTCGGCGTGGTCCTGGGCGGGCCCTCCTCGGTCATCCGGGTCAGCGGCGACATCACCGCCCAGTCTGTCGGGCTCACTGATTCCGACGCGAGCACGTCGAGCGCGACCGGCGGCGCGATCAACGTGACCAAGTTCAGCGCGACCGCGACCCTCTCGCCCACCTCGACTGCGTCCGTCACGGGCGGGGCCAGTGTCAAGGCGACGGGCGCGATCAGCCTCGACGCCTCGGCGAACCCGCCGCTTCCGCCAGCCTCCGACGGCACGTTCGACGGCGTGAGCGGTGTCTCCGATGCGGCGAACACCATTACCTTCACCGCGAACCACAACGCGAACACCGGCGACGTCGTGACCTACGACGCCCAGGGCCACCCCGTGATCCCGGGCCTCATCGACCAGGCGACCTACTCCGTGATCGTGACCGGGCCGCAGAGCCTCGCGCTCGGCGCCGTGTTCACGGGCGCGAACGTGAAGCCGGACACGGACGTCATCGACTTCGGCGTCCGCGAGCACCACCTGCACGAGGGCGACATCGTGTGGTACTCGGCCGTCCCGCTCGGCGCCTCGGGCGTGACCTCGGGCGTCGGCGGCCTGACCAACAACACGCGGTACCGGGTCCACGTGCTGGATGCCTACCGGATCAAGCTCCAGCCGCTCGGCTTCACGGCGACCCAGGTCTCGGTGAACGCAGGCAGCATCAACGGCGGCACGGGCGTCGTCAGCGTCAGCAACAGCTTCCACGACGGCGACTTCGTCACCTACTACCAGCCCAACACCGCGGCGACGTTCAGCTCGGGCCAGGTCAACGTGGTCTGGGACGGCGGTGCGAAGAAGTGGGTGGCCGCGACGGGCAGCGACGTCAACGATGTCTACTTCGCCGTCGAGGACCCGAACAACCAGGGCAGCTTCCTCGACATGGGCTTCTCGACCGGTACGCGCGTCTACTACGCGCCGTACTCGGGAAGCACGATCGGCATCGCCGCCGGCTACTACTACCTCATCCGGATCAGCGGCCAGGAGTACAAGTTCGCCGACTCGCTCTGCCACGCCACCGGCAACGCGGGCGACTGCGGCACCCAGACCAACCAGCCGCAGGCCGCTCTCACGCTCACGCCGGACACGTCGGTCGCGGGCAAGGCCGTGGTCCAGCAGCTCTGGTACGCCGCCAACGCCCCGATCTCGGGCCTGCAGGACGGCCACGGGTACTACGTGGTCGGCTGCGGCGGGGCGTGCACGTCGTCGTTCAAGCTCTCCGACACCCTCGGCGGGGCCGCGAAGACGTACACGATCGTCCCGGGCCAGACCGGCGGCCTCCACACGTTCGCCCGGGACGGCATCAACCTCGCCGTGCCGACACTGCCCGCGGGCGTCACGAGCGCCGGCAACCTCGTCTACACGCTGATCGAGGACATCGCGCCCGCGAGCGCTTCTGGCACCCAGAAGCTGCACGGCATCGGCGAGAACATCCCGTTCGGTGCCATCAGCGGCGACCAGATCGTCTCGGCCTCGGCCACCGGCGGCGGGGGCGGAGCGATCTCCGTCTCGACCGCGGCCTCCCTCGCCGAGGTGCTCTCGACCCTCGGCGCGACCGTGGGCAACGGCGCGACACTGGACGGCGGCACCGTCTCGGTCACGACCCACGGCATCGTCGCGGGCAAGACCGTCTCCTCGAACGACAGCGGTGGCCTCATCTCGGTCAACTCGGCCAGCGCAGACACTCACCTGTACATGGGCAACGCGATCCTGGTCGACACCAATGCGGTCCTGTCCGCGGCCCAATCGGTGACCGTTGCGGCGTATTCCGTGCTCATCCCGACCATGATCGCGTCGTCGAGCTCCGGCGGCCTCTTCGCGGGCGGCTCGAGCGGCGAGACGATCCTCACCGACTACTCGACCACCGTGGATGTCAAGGGCACGGTGACCGCCGGAACGACGGCCGCGATCGAGTCGCACACCGCGGCCTACGCGTACGGCCGGGGCACGGCCGACGTCGGAGGCCTCGGCGTGAGCGGCGTGACGAACCTCCTTGTGGCCATCGGCACGGGCGACGGATCGTGGGTCCCAGGCGCGGCGGCGGTCGGCCTCACCCAGACCACGATCGGCGGCGCGGTGAGCGGCCGCGCAGTCGCCGTGGGATCCTACGTCGACGCGCTCCAGGCCACGGGGACGTCGCGCACCCGCGCGACCGCGTTCGGGGCGAACTCCGAGGCCACGACGGCCGTGAACGTGAGCGGCCTGACCCAGACGGTCCTGGCCAGCGGGTCCAGCATCACGGGCAATGTCTCGACCGCACTCAACGCCGAGTACCGCGGCATCAGCATCGACAGCTACGCGTCCTCGACGTGCCACTGCTTCGGGGGCCACACGTCACCGACCGCGAGCGCGGACATCAACACGACGGCGCAGGTGGCCGGCATGAGCGGCTCGACCATCACGACGTCGGACCTCACCGTCACGGTGAACCAGCTCGTGGACCGCTACCTCCGCCACACCGACCGCAGCGGCGGCTTCCTCGACTTCGGCGGGTCGAGCTCGGACGGAGGCAGCCAGAACTTCAACCGCTGGATCTTCTGGGAGTCCACGGTGATCATGCTCGGCGAGCCGAATCCCTGGATCGAAGTGGATTCCGCGGGCAACGTCACGAAGCTCGTCAACGCGACCGTGCGGGACACCATGGGGCACGTCTACACCGACGACCCGTTCAACAACATCCACACGGTTGGCCAGCTCACGGGCCCAACGTTCAGCGTCGACGACATCCTGTACGACCACGGCGCCAACGCGCGGTTCCTCGCCAACGTGCCCACGAACATCTCCGGGGGCAGCGCCCCCGCCGGCGTCATCTGGGGCGGCCTCGGGCAGTTCCAGTTCCAGCAGACGTGGGACTACGTCAAGATCCTCAACGCGTCGAACCTGAACATGATCGTGAACAGGATCAACGTGGTGAACACGCTCAACTCGCCGGTCATCGACATCCGCGTCCAGACGATCAAGCCGGGAACCGGTCATGCCACGAGCGGGCTGAGTCCGCCCGTCGTGGGCGGCAGCTTCGACGTCGACATCAAGTACACCTTCCCGCCCACCCTCGTCCTCATCCAGAACACGTGCGCGTACACGTGCCCGGGCCAGAACCCGTTCATCCGGCTCGACAACTTCATCGAGAACCCCATCGGCACCACCGAGGCAGACAACGCGAGCGGCGACATCCTCGCCGGGCCGCTGGGGGCGCTGAACCCCAACACCAAGGTCATCCGCACCAACGTGCTCACGCTGTCCGCCCCACACGGGAACATCGGCCACCAGGCCGCCCAGCACCCCGCGGCCGGGACGCAGGACGCCGAGCGCGACCCGATCGCCGTCGAGCTGGTCCGCTACCAGAGCGTGGACGGCGCCTACCACGACATGGCCATCACGGCCGACGCCGGCGCCGACCTCGTGCTCGACCTCACCGCGAACCGCCGCACCGACGAGGCTCTGGGCTCCGCCTTCACCGTCACCGTCACGCGGCTCACCGCGGGCGACGACCTCGACGTCGTCGTCAACGACAGCAAGAACGGCAACGACCTCGCCACCAACATCCTCGTGACGGTCAACGCGTACCACGCCGCGACGAGCAACTACCACTACGTCTTCCCGACGGGCTTCGACCCTGCCCTCGGCGCCGATGGGAGCCCCTACGGCTCGATCTCGACCAATCCCGGCAGCGGCCAGTACCAGACCCATTACGAGCCGGACACCGCGGACGCGAACCTCGCCCGGATCCTCCGCGCCTTCGGCACCGCGACGAGCACGCTCGACTCGGCCTACCAGTTCTCCGAGGCCCGCGCGGGCGACGACCTCGCCGTCTGCCACGTCGCCACCTCGGGGGTCGCGGCCCAGGAGCCCACGTACTGCCCGACCACGGCGATCAACGACGCGACGCACGTGGTCTCGACGGCCACGCCGGCCACGGTGGTCACGTTCGTCCTCAACACCGACGTCGCGTGGACCGGGGGAGCGCCGACCCACAGCCCGGTGGATGATCCGAGCCAGTCGGGCGGGTACCTCGCGGCGGACGTCGCCCAGATCTTCCTCACGACCAATGGCAAGATCACGGCCACCGAGCTCGCGGGCGACATGCTCGTGGGCCACATCGACTCGACCCAGAACGACGTCGTGCTGTCGTCGCCGCAGCGCATCCTCGACGCGAACGGCCAGACCTCGATCGATGTCACGGGCGTCAACATCACCATGACGGCCGGCACTGGGGGCGTCCTCGGCGGCATCGGCCTCGCGACCGACTTCCTCGAGGTCAACGTCGACGTCCTCCGCACGAACACGGGCGTCCTCACCGCGATCGACACGGCCTCGACCAACACCCTCGGCGTGTTCGCCACCGAGATCGGCGACAGCAACCCCGCCACAACCGACGACCTCCGGATCCACCTCGTCCGCACGCGCGGCGACGTCTCGCTCGCCACGGTCAAGGGCTCGGTCATCGACGCGAACGCGGATTCGGCCGCGGATGTCATCGGCAACACGATCGACCTCAAGGCCATGGGCGGCTCGATCGGCGCGACCGACGGCACGAACGATCTGGATATCTCCTCCGGGCGCTTCGCGACGCCGTGGAGCCCGTCCTCGACGACGCCGGCCGCGACGGTCGCGTTCGAGGCGGACACGGGCATCTTCGTCACCGAGATCCCCGACTCCGCCGACGCGAGCGATCTGGGCCTCCCGGCCCCGATGAATGTGGTCCTTGCGCGGACCTTCGCAGGCAACATCCGGCTCACGGTCGCGGAGACTGCCGCGCAGGGCGAGGACCTCAACCTCCTGCCGTGCGCCAACCCGGCCACGGGCGGCAGGCAGTCCTGCAGCCTCCTCTTCGTCGAGAACGCGCCCCGCACGACCGCGAACGGCCAGATCCAGCGCGGGCTCATCCAGGCGGACGCCGGCTGGGTGCTCCTGCGGGTCGGCGACAACGTCACGACCGACGGCTACAACGCCGCGGGCGGAGGGTCAGTAGCGACCGACGCGAACCCTGCCCTCGTCGCGAGCATCCGCGCCGCCCAGTGGATCGACATCTTCGGAGACTTCTCCAACACGGGCGCGGGCTCCGCGGTCGGCGTCCCGGATTCCGGCTGGGGCACGGTCATGCACCTGCACGGCGAGCTGTGGAGCGGCGCCGCGCAGACCACGAACGGCACCGCGAACTTCAGCGGCACCCAGACGAACGCGTGCGTCAGCCAGCTCGACAAGGACGGCCACGCGTGCAGCCTCACGCGCGTGTTCGGCAACACCGATTCGGACATCATCAGCTTCGACCAGACCTACCTGCGCAACATCACTCGCGCGTACGGCAGCAACACGCCAACCCCCGGCGGGTCCACGGCACCGCTCGGGGACGGGGAGGACTTCCTCTTCGTTAACCAGCTCCAGACCATGGATGTCGCGGACGGCATGACGCTCACGCTCGACGGCCAGTCGGGCACCGATACCTACGTGATCGCGACGACGGGCAGCCAGCCGTGCTTCGCAGGCGACCCGACCGGCTCGACGTGCCACAGCTACGTCATCAATGTCCTCGACACGGGCGCACCCGGCGACGGTGCGGACGTCCTGACGGTGAACGGCTATGACAGCCCGCTCTCCGGCTACGACGCCCAGGGCAACCCGTACCCGACCGACGACGTCTTCCTCCTGCGCCGCTCCCAGTTCATCGCCTCGACACCGACCTCGAACACGGCCGGGGAGCGCGCCGATGATCCCGGCTTCGTGGCCCTCCTCCACGGCCAGCTCGGCGCGCGCACCCCGCTCTTCACGGGCAACCTGACCCTGTGCTTCCAGTCCACCGGATGCGGAGCCGGAACGGCCCCCGGGCGCACGCTCATCGGCGCCGCGGGCACGTTCGCCCCGGGCCTCGCGGGGCTGCGCATCCACCTCGGCGGCCCGACGGCGGGCGTCTGGGCCGGCGACTACACGGTGTCGAGCGTCGCGGCCGACGGTTCGTGGATCACGCTCGCCGAGACCCTCCCCCTCGGCGTATCGCTCACCACCGAGCAGGTGCCCACCGCGAACGTCGTCCTCTCCAACGTCACGGTGAGCCTCCTGGCGAACGACGTCACGACGTCGGACCCGACCGGAAGCGCGGCAGTCCGCACCCAGGCCTACGAGCGCGTCAACTACGACACGGGCATCAACGGCCGGCTCACCGTCAACGGCCTCGGCGGCAACGACGTCTTCGCCTCGGACGACGTCACGGTCACCACCACGCTCGACGGCGGCGCCGGGAACGACTCGTTCCAGATCGGCCAGATCTACGGCCTCCAGCGCGACGCCCACGCGTTCTCCTCGAACACGGGCGTCTCCGCGGACGGCATCACGCGGGACACGAGCGGCGGCGACCTCAACCCGCAGGACGTGTTCGGCACGGTCGCGACGACGCGCGGCTGGGTCTCCGCGGGCGCGTCCGCACCGCTCGTCGCCGTGGGCGACGCGGGCGACGACACGTTCACCGTGTACTCGAACCAGGCCCCGCTTCGCCTCGAGGGCGACGACGGCAACGACCTCTTCGTGGTCCGCGCCTTCGCGCTCGCGGAGGTCCGCACCGGCCACGGGCTCCCGGCCTCGATGGGCGGCCTGTCCTGCACCGACCCGGGCGTCTCGCTCACGGACGCCCAGCGCGCCACGTGCGACATCGTGTGGATCAACGCGGCCGACCAGATCGCGATGCCGCGCCTCACAAGCGGCTTCTCGACGGCGGCCGAGAGCGACATCCGCACGGGCGCGGGCCAGAACCAGGTCGAGTACAACATGAACGCGCCGGTCTCGATCGACGGCGGCACCGGCTTCAACAAGGTCGTGATCCTGGGCACCGAGTTCGCCGACCACATCGTCGTGACGTCCAAGGCCATCTACGGTGCCGGGCTGAGCGTGAAGTACGTCAACATCCAGGTCCTCGAGATCGACGCGCTCGAGGGCGACGACACGATCGACGTCCTCTCAACCGCGCCGGGCATGGCCACGCGTGTGATCGGCGGCCTCGGCAGCGACACGATCAACGTCGCCGGCGACGTGGCCGGGGACGTGTTCGCCCTCAACATCGACGGCACCTCCAGCACGGTGAACCACGGCGTCGTCTCCACGGACCCGAGCTACAACGGCATCGTGGCCGACGGCGTGCCGGTCACCGTGGCGCGGCCGGGCCAGGGCCAGGTGGTCATCACCGAGAGCGGCGGCTTCACGGCCGTGTACGAGGGCGGCTGCTACCTGCTCACGCCGACGACGTCGACGTGCGGCGCCGCGCCTCCGCTGCCCTCGCTCGACTCGTACACCGTGCACCTGGCTGCCCACCCGGTGTGCACGGGCCTCACGGACGCCCAGTGCAAGGTGTATGTGACCATCTCGGCCGCCTACGCGCCGTCGACCGAGCACACCCAGCTCACCGTGGGCACCCTGCCCGACGGGGCACCGACCGGGCTCGACGGCGACACGATCCTCCTCGCCGCGAACCTCACGGGCAGCGCGCTGGCCGACTTCTACCGCCAGATCCTCCTCGGCGGCGCATCCAGGAACGTCTCGAACCGCTCGATCGTCCTCGTCTTCGACGGCACGAACTGGAATGCGGACCAGACGGTCTACCTGTACGCAGTGGACGACAAGCGGCCCGAGGGCACGCGGATCGTCACGGTCAACCACTCGGTGATCAGCGCGGACCCGACCTTCGACGGCGCGGTCGTGCGCAATGTCGAAGCGACCATCTACGACAACGACCAGGCCGACGTGCTCATCGCGCAGACGGACCCGGCCACGGGCCACCTCGACAACGAGACGACGGTGCTGGCGGGCACGACCGTCACGGAGGCCGCGGACCAGATGACGGTCCAGCTCGCCATGGCCCCCGCAGCAGGCAAGACGGTTGTGGTGCGGATCGTTCCCGACGCCAACGGCGGAATGGGGACGGTCTGCCTGGCCAGCGCGGACGGCCGCTTCGGCATCGCCTCGGGCGCGGCGTTCAGCGACCCGACCGCATGCGGCGCAACCCCGTACGTCTACACCGCGACGTTCGACAGCACCAACTGGTACCTGCCGGTGATCGTGAGCATCCACGCGCGGACCATCCTCGCGCCGATGGATCCGCGCAACACGGCGATCATCATGACGATCGACCCGTCCAGCACGGATCCCGCCTACCTCGCCGCCGCCGCCCGGATCAGTGCCCGCGTGGACGTCCAGGTCATCAGCGACAAGGTGCCCGGGGTGTTCGTGTCGCAGAGCGACGGCTCGACGCTCGTCCAGGCATGCGGCAACGCCGCCTGCACGGTGCCGGGCACCGGCGACTCGTACACCCTCCGGCTCACCAGCGCCCCGACGTCGAATGTGACGATCTTTGTCCTCACGGACGGGCAGGTGGACGTCACAGCGTTCGGCGGCGCCAACTACGCCCCCTACGGCGGCCAGCACGCGGCCCAGGCGTTCCTCGGCGTCATCAACATCTCCGGGAATACCGTGACGCGCGGCAACGGCTCCGACCTCGGCAGCTTCCTCGACGAGGGCTTCCGGATCGGGCAGAAGATCCGCATCTCCGGCACGGGCACGGCCGACGACGGCGACTACCAGATCCTGAACCTCACCGCCTCCTCGCTCACCCTCGACCGCACGCTCCCCGTGGACCGGAGCAGCTGGGCCAGCCCGTTCACCAACGTCATCATCAGCCAGCTCCAAGACGCCGGGATCTTCACCGGGACCGCCGGCCACACGCTCTCCTACAACGCCGTCACGGGCGCCCTCACGCGCGACGACGGCTCGAGCTGGCTCGACAGCGGCTTCACCGAGGGCATGGTCGTCAAGCTCTCCGGCGACCCGACGTTCTACAAGATCCAGAGCTTCGGCTCCGCCAACGGCGGCACCCTCAACGTCCTGTACTTCACGTCCGCGGCCAAGCCGGCGGCCGTCGATCCGCTCGCCACGCTCACCCAGTGGGCCGCGTTCGTGACGTTCACGCCGTCGAACTGGTGGATCGCGCAGACCGTCAACCTCGTCGCGGACGTCCACTGGGCAGTCCCGGCCGGCCGGTCGACCATCATGACCTTCCCGAAGCAGGCCCACCGGCTCGATGCGATCCGCGGCCCGCTCTCGGTCGAGGGCGGCACCACGGCCTCCGACCGTTCGCTCAAGGCGGCGATCCTCCTGCCGGGCGAGGGCAACATGCCTCCGTTCCGTGTTGCGGCGCAGCCCCCGGAGTGGCAGCAGATCGACACGCTCAACGTCTACGACGACGGCAGCCACCAGAACCTCTCCGGCGCGCTCACGTCCACGGCCGTCACAGGCCTCAACATGGGCCCCGCCCTGGACTTCTCGAACCTCGCGGACCCGGTGACGCACCGCCTGCCGTGGGGCGAGCCCCTCGTCTTCCCGGGCGGCATCAGCTACGGCTCGCTCATGGTGGATCCGAACACAGGCCTCTACTCGACGGACGGCGCCGTCTCGACGATCGAGATCCTCAACATCATGCTCGGCGCGGGCAATGACACCTTCGCCGTCCAGTCCACGCTCATCCAGGGCGGGGACGTCAACCCGATCACGGGCCTGCGCGGCGAGCTCGCCCACCACGGCGGCATCACGGCCGTCCACGGCGGCGGCAACAGCCCGCTCCTTGTCAAGGGCACGTTCGGCGTCCTCGCGGTCGGGGGCGCGAGCGGGCTCGTCCGGCCGGACGGCCTGCCGTGGACCGACCTCGGCTTCCACGCGGGCCAGCTCGTCGAGGGCCCCGACGGACGGCTCCACACGGTGACCGGCTTCGCGAGCAGCGGGGCCCCCGGCACCCTGCCGGGCGACGTCATGCTCCTCGCGGGTGCCACCGCTCTCGCCGGAGGCCCGTTCACCGGAGCCGTCTCGGTGGTCGACGACCTCGCCGCCGGCAACGGCGCTGTCCGGACGCCGCTCCCGGCGGGCTGGTCGATGACGCAGAGCATGCTGAGCATCGTGGCGGGCAACGGCATCCTGATCTCCAACGGCCAGGCGTGGCAGGCCCTCGGCTTCCGTGCCGGCCAGCGCGTCTTCATCCCGGGCGTCGGGATCCGCACGGTCCTGGCCTTCGCGAACAGCGCCGCGCTCAACGCGGACGGCAACCCGTCGGACGGTGCCGTGATGATCGTCGACGGCGCGCCGCTCACCCCGGGTGCGCTGGCCGGCGTCGTGAGCCGCGTGAGCAGCCTCTGGGTCACCGGTTCCGGCTCGGTCGCCCCGACGTCCGACGGCGGCACGCTCGCCTTCGCGGGCCTGCCCGCCGGCGCGCTGGCTGGCTCGGGACTGACGGTCGGCATGCTCGTGCGCATCGACGGCGTCGACGGGTACCGCATCATCACCGCGATCGACCCAGTGGCCGGGACCATCACGGTCAACGGCGGCCCGCTGGCCGCGACGCCCTCCTGGACCGGAACCGTGAGCGCGGTCCGGCTGGGCGGCGACACGATCACCGTGACGGGCGGCGGCGGCCCCGCCTCGCCGCTGGTCCTCTATGGCGACACGTCCCAGGACGGCGTCTGGTACGGCGGCGACCCGACGCACCTCACGCTGCACAACTTCGGGCCCAAGCCAATGCCGCACGTCGAAGGTGCGGACGTCACGCTCGGCCTCTCTGCGGACGGCCACACCGGGACCATCGCCCTCACCTCGTGCGCCGGCGCCTGCACGGGCAGCGGCACGTTCCTCCACGACGGCTTCGCCGTGGGCCAGGAGCTCGCCCTGAGCCTCGCGGCCCCGATCGTCCAGACGGGCTCGATCCTGCTCGGCACCGACCGCATCAGGCTCGCCGCGGGCACCTGGAACGCCGCCTACACGACGGGCATGCAGATCACGATCTCCGGACTCTTGGGCGTCTGGACCATCACGGGCTTCGACGCCGCGCGCCAGACGATGCTCCTCAACGGCCCCGTCATCTCGCCGATGCCGTGGCAGAACCTGACGGTCACCGCGGTCTCGCAGTATGTGGGGATCGTCAAGGCCGTCACCGCCACGGTGATCACCCTCAACCTCGCGCTCTCGCTCGCCGACTTCCCGGCTGGCCCGCACTTCCCGGTCACGACGCCGGGCGCGAGCATGGCGGGCGTCTACAGCGTCATCGTGCTCAACCGGGTGGGCAACAGTGCGCCGTTCTTCATCTTCCCGCTCGCCAATCCGTTCCAGTTCAGCGGCAACGACGTGATCGACGCCCATGCGCTCCCCGGCACGGATGCGGCCGGGAACCTCCTGAGCATCGGCGTGACGATGTACGGAGGCGCAGGCGACGACGTGCTCATCGGCTCGCAGACAGGCGACCAGATCGCGGGCGGCTCGGGCGCGGACACCGTGTTCGGCCAGCGCGGCGAGGACATGGTCTACGGCGACTCGGGCTTCAACGTTGACCTCATCACGCGCGTCCTGGGCGTCGCCGTCGTGGGCAACGGGCCGGCCGGGTACCCGGCCGCTCAGTACCCGGACCGCGACCTCCTCAAGGCCGGCTCCGACCTGCTCTACGGCGCAGGCGCCGGCACGGTGGCGGGCGCCAACGGGACCACGATCGGCCAGGACGACAACATCGTCTTCGGCGACCTCGGCGTCATCACCCAGGACGTCTCGGGCGCACGCGACACGACCAAGCCCGTCCCGGGCAAGCTCCAGAAGATCCAGACGACCCTTCTGACCGGAGGCCTGGGTGTAGCCGGCCTCGGCATCGCCGGCAGCCCGCTCGACGGCGGGATGGGCGTCACGAGCGTCGACTCGAAGGCCCTCCAGAACGGCGGCGACGACTGGATCTACGGCGGCGCAGGCCGCGACCTGCTCATCGGCGGCCCCGGCAACGACGCCATCGACGGCGCCGCCCAGGACGACATGGTCTTCGGCGACAACGTCTCGATCCAACGCTCCTTGGGCGACTGGACCAACGGGCGCTTCCAGGCGCTGTGCGGCACGCTTCTGTACAGCCGCTCCGATCTGGCCAACCCGTGCGGCGGAAGTGTGGACGCGTACACCTCCGGCACTCTGCTCACCAACGGAATCGCCCAGAACTACCGCACCGCGAACGACGTCCCGTGGTGGGCCGAGTACAAGGTCTCCAACCTGTGGCAGGACTTCGCGGCGGACGACGGCCTCAAGTGGCTCGGCTCGTGGGGCAACGACTACCTTGCCGGCGGCCCTTCGAACGATCTCATCCTCGGCCAGATGGGCGACGACACGATCCAGGGCGACGGCTCGATCGACTGGATCGCCCCGAGCAGCCCGGCATCGATCCTCCAGCGCGTCTCCGCCTTCCGGACTCCGACCGGCTGCACGGGCGCCCCCGGCACGCTCGTCTGCGATCCCGTCGGTCCGCTCACGGTCTACCCGAGCGTCGAGCGCGCCACCGACGGCTCCGACTACATCGAGGGCAACGCGGGCAACGACGTGATCTTCGGCGGGCTCGGCCAGGACGACCTCGTCGGCGGCAGCTCCGACTTCTACAGCCTCGCCAACCCCTACCAGCGGCCCGACGGCGCCTCGTACCACGTGGTGAGCGACGCCTGGGGCAACCCGACCTACGTGGCGGACTCGGCCGTCGTCGGCGACCTCGGCAAGAACCTCATCTTCGGCGGTGCGGGCACGCAGATCGACCTCAACAACGAGGTTGGAGAGCCGGGCGGCCTGAACCAGGGCGTGCGGCAGCTCGCCGACGGCACGGCCGCCCGCGACATCCACGCGCGCGACGCCGACACGATCGTGGGGGCGAACGGGGACATCGTGCGGATCGTCGGCATCAACGGAACCGACACCTCCGGCTGCGTGGCCGCGACGGCGGCCGGCAAGGCAGGCGACTGCCACCTGCTGCTCAGCAACCCCGACACGATGCGCTACGTGACCTACAACTGGGACACCTACGACACCTCGCGCTGCACTCTCGACGCAAACAACCGGCCGGTCTCGTGCAAGTACAACGTCGACGGCGTGCAGGTGGTCCGCGGTGTTAGCCTGCTCGACTACACGCCCGGCGGCCCGGACTTCCGGCCGGACCTCTTCTTCAGCCCCGCGTCGCTCGCGGCCGCGACCTGCAACACCTCGCCCACCCAGCCGCTGTGCAGCCCGATCCTGGCCAACGGCGCCCACAGCGACATGTTCGCGGCGCAGCTCGCCGCGTGTACCCCGACCCTGGATGCCAACGGCAACCCGGTCTACAACCCGGCGTGCCGGATCTACGACATCGGTGGCGTCAACGAGACGCACGGCGAGTCCGGCGACGACACGATCTACTCGGGCCCCGGCAGCGACATCGCGTTCGGCGACGCGCAGAACGACCAGATCATCGGCGGCTGGGGCAACGACTGGATCTCCGGCGGCTCCGGGGACGACACCGTACTCGGCGACGACGGGCGCATCTTCACGAGCCGCAACAGCGCCACCGGCGTCACCTGGAATGGATCCGCGTGGGTCGCGAACGGCTGCGCCCCGAACAGTGCCGGCTGCTACTCCGAGCCCCTCTACGGTGTCCTGACCCTCCTGCCCACGGACCCGAACACGCGCATCTCGAACGGCAACGTGCTCGACGAGTACATCTACACGCCGGGCCAAGTCCAGCAGGCGGTCATCAACCGCTCGGGCGCGCTCGCGACCGCCGTGGACGAGACGCCGTTCGACCTGACCCCGCGCTCGTCGGGCGCCGCGAACCCGAACTACGACCCGAACAACTCGGACGACGTGATCTTCGGCGGCCTCGGCAACGACCAGCTCCACGGCGGCGCGGGCGACGACGCGATGAGCGGTTCCGAGGCCCTCGCGGCGAGCTACGTCCAGGCTTTCGATGCCAACGGCAACCCCGTGGGCGTGACACGGACCGACTTCAACCACCCGTGGAACCCGGGCGACGTCCTCCACTTCGGCGCCGACACGAACGCGTGGCACTCGAACCACCACGTGGCCGGCCGACTCGGCGAGTTCCTCCTCTACGACGAGTACGATCCGCGCCGGATCATCCTGTTCAACCCGGACGGATCCGTGTGGAAGGGCGGCACCCCGCCGATGGCGATGCAGTTCTTCCTCAACAACGACGCGACCCTCGGCGATCCCGTGACGGCGTGCGTCGCCGTCGACAACCAGGGCAACTGCACGGGGACGGCCACCAAGGCCTCCGACGGCAGCGATGTCCTCTTCGGCGACCTCGGCAACGACTGGCTCGTGGGCGGGACGGGCAACGACACGCTCTACGGCGGCTACGGCAACGACCTCCTGCAGGCGGACGACGACCTCACGACCGGCACCTCCTACGGCCTCAATGACGTCCCAGACGGCCCGAACTCAAGCTACGAGGACCGCGCGTTCGGCGGCGGCGGCCTCGACATCCTGATCGGCAATACGGGCGGCGACCGCCTCATCGACTGGGTCGGCGAGTTCAACAGCTATCTCGTGCCGTTCTCGCCGTTCGGCATCGCGACCGTGAGCCGCCAGGTCGAGCCGCAGCTGCCGGAGTTCCTCTACGCGCTCTCGCGCTCGCAGGGCGCCGACCCGACGCGCGCCACTGACACCGGCGACGATCCGGCCCGCAACGGTGAGCCCGACGGCGAGCTCGGCCTGGTGACGCAGCACGACCACGGCCTGTGGCAGCAGCAGACAGGCGGCCCGACGGACCCGCAGGCGGGGAACCTGCCCGGCGGCAAGCGGGACGTGCTCCGCTCGGCTGATTTCAACGGAGGCACGGCACAGGGCTTCGCGGTGGACTCGGGCTCGTTCGTCGTGGCAAATGGCCAGCTCCAGGTGGGCGCCACCTCGCTCGGCAGGGACGCGGCTGCCGTCTGGTACGCGGACGCCTATCTCCCCGTCTACTACGAGATCCGCGCCTCGATCAGCGTCCAGAAGCCCACGGCAGGCTGGAAGGCGAACTCGTTCGTCATCTTCGACTACTGGGGCCCCACCGACTTCAAGTTCGCCGGCATCGACGTCGCCATCAACAAGATGGTGATCGGGCACCGGGACGCGAACGGCTGGTGGTACGACGCACAGGGCGCCGTGACCGGCTCGCTGAGCGCCGGCACGTTCTACGACCTCCTTGTGGCCGTCAACGGCACCGTGGTGACCGTGACGGTCAACGGGACCAAAGCGTTCACCTACACGTTCCCGGTCAGAGTGCTGCCGAACGGCGACCAGGTGGGACTCAACAAGGGCTTCATCGGCTTCGGCTCGAACAACTCCCAGGGAGCCATCGACAACATCGCCCTCCAAGTGGTCCCGCCGCAGGCGTCGCTCGATCGCACGAGCTACTTCGACAACGGCGCCGCCGACTGGTTCAGCGCGGACCAGACGGGCATCTGGAACGTCGCGTACGGCCGCTACGGGACGGCTGCGAGCGGCACCCCGGTGGTCTCCACGGCGAGCTACACGCCGCAGGGCCAGCTCATCGACCCGATCTCCTACGCCGAGGTCGCCGCGGTCCTGAACACGAGCGGCGTCGCGGGCCTCGTCTTCGACGAGTACGCGCCCAACGATTTCAAGTTCGCTGCGCTTGACGTCGCGGGCCAGCGCGTCGTCGTCGGGCACATGGACCCGCGGCGCGGCTGGCAGGTCCAGCAGTCGTTCGCGGCCTCCCTCGTCGCGGGCAAGGACTACACGCTGGACCTGGTGCTCAAGGGCACGGTCGTCACCGTCACGCTCAACGGGAGCGTCCTCGGCAGCTTCGTCTTCAACGCCGCCGTGGCCGACGGGCGCGTGGGAACCCTCGCCAAGTCCGGCACCGCCTCCTTCGACTCGTTCCGGTTCCTCACTGACGACCAGGTGTTCGCGGGCGCGGCTCCGCCGCCCCCCACCGTCTCGATCGGGGACGTCTCGGTCACCGCCCCCACGAGCGGAAGCACGACGGCGACCGTCACCATCACGCTCTCGGCCGCGCCGACCAGCGCGCTCACCCTGCGCTGGACGACGCTCGACGGGCCCGTGGCCACGGCGGCGGCCGGAGACTTCCCGGTCCAGTCGGGGACCGTCACGGTCGTCGCAGGCGCGACGTCGGTGACGTTCAAGGTCACCGTGAACGGAAGCAGCGCATACGAGCCGGTCGAGTTCTTCTGGATCCAGATCCTCCCGGTCGCCGGCTACAATCTCGCGCGCGGCTTCGCGGCCGTGACCATCGTGAGCGCGCTCGCGCCCCCGGCCGGCGCCACCACCACGACGGCGACTCCCGTGGCCACCGCGAGCTCGGCGAGCTGGGCTCCCGCGCTCTACCCGGCCGCGAACACGACGTCGACGGGCACGGCAGGCACGAGCGGTTCGACGTCGACAACGGGCACCACCTCGACCACGAGCACCGCCGCGGGCACCACCAGCGGGGCGACCATCACGGCGGTCCCCGCATCCGGCGGCAGCACCATCACATCGACCGGCGGCGTGTACTTCCAGGTGACGGGTGCGAACAACCGGGACTTCTACCAGGTCATGGTGGTGTGCACCGTCAACGGCGTGGTCGTGTACGGCACGACACTGACGGTCGTCATCGGCGCGGACGGCACGGGCAGGACGCCGCCCATCTACCCGCCGTCGGGCAGCGCGTGCACCGCGTACCTGCAGATCCCCAAACAGATCGACAGGCCCCGCACCGTGAGCCAGATGACCTTCACCGTCACCTAGCCTGAGTACCGGCCGCCTGGCTCCCCGCACCCTGGCTCCCCGCCGTCTGAGCACCAGCCTGTGCCGTCTGAGCAGCAGCCCCCGCGGTCGCCGCCGCGACGATCAGCTCAGCCACCTCGGGGTGCCGGATGTCCGAGTGCGCGCCGGCAAAGGAGGACTGGGACGTGTCCCGGATCACGGCGTTGGCGTCGGCGCGGTAGAAGGTCCCCGCAGCCAGCGCTGTTCCCGGCGCGAGCGGGAGCGAGATGTCGCCGCTCGGGGTGACGCTCTGGTAGCCGTCCGACCCCATCCCGCCCCAGCGGTTCGGCGCCGCCGTGTCCTCGTTGTCCTGCTGGGCGAGGAAGGATGCCCTCGGGTACCACTTGCCCACGGCCCAGTCCGCAGTGGTGAAGGTGGAGATCAGGGGCCCGGCCACCCTGTCTGCTACGGCGCAGAGGGCCCCGGCCTCGGCGAAGGGGCTGTCTGCCGCCTGGGTGAAGGACCAGTGCGAGAACGCCCCCTGGACGAGGGTGAGCGAGGCGACCGGGCTCTGGGCGGGGGCGCCGATCCCGCTCAGAGCGAAGGAGACAAGCCGCGCACCGAAGCTGTGGCCGATCAGGTGCACCCGCAGCGCTGGCGCGGCGGCGTGCAGCCGCACCAGGAACGGGCCCAGGCCCTTGGCACCGACCGTCCCCGCCCGCGCCTTCATCTGGTAGAACGAGGCGACCCGCAGCGCGTCCTTGGCCCCGTTCCAGATGGGGCCGAAGATGTCGCCGAGGCCCTCGGCGTCACCCGCTGGTGGGGCGCTGCCCATCGTCGTGGCCAGAGCGGCGTAGTCCCGCTGGGGGTTCTCACTGGCGATGACAGCGCTCTCACCGTCGTCCTCGGTGCTCGCCGTGGTTCCGCCGAACACGCTCTGCAGCATTCCGTGGAACTGCTCGACCGCGGCGCCCTGCTCTGCGGGGGTGGCGGTCCCCGCCTCGACGTGCCCCAGCCCGGTGTCGATGAGCGAGCCCATCGTTGCCAGCGGCGCGGCGGCCTCGGGCACGCTGCGTGCGAGCGAGGAGGCGATCTGCGCCCCGGAGAGCGCCGCGTCGGTGGCGCCGGCGGGCGGATCCGGGAACCAGATCGAGGGCCAGAACACGCCGAGGTAGCGCGATTGTGCGGGAGCGCCGGGCGCCGAGTCGATGAGCGGGAACATCGCGGAGTACAGAGCCTCGGCATCGCCCTCGGAATTGTCCCATCCGTGGCTCATCACGAATAGGTCAGTTGCCCCGCTCCCGGCAATCTCGGCGACTAGGTCCCCAGGATCGGTGGCCGTGCCGTTCTCATCGAAGTGCAGCTGCCAGTAGCCGCTCGCTGAACCGTCCACGGTGTGCTCCTCTCGGTGTTTCACTGCCAAAGGTGGAGGCGTCAGTAGCCCAGGAGCATCGCCATCGCGTCGGCGAGGCCGGCCCCCTGCGCGTACCGGTCGCGGCCCAGGTCCAGCGCGGTCCGCATGAGCAGCGCCTTCACGTCCGCTGCGCGGCCGATGTACTCGGGCCGGCCGGACAGGAAGGCGGCGATGATCCCCGAGACGTGCGGTGCCGCCATGCTCGTGCCGGACAGCTCCGCGTAGGTGAGGGACGCGTCGTCGCCCGTGAGCGCGCCGAAGCCGGCCCGCGTGCGCACCGTCCCCGTCGCGGCCGAGCAGATCCACTCGCCGGGTGCCACGACGTCCGGCTTGGGCCGGCCGTCCAGGGTGGGCCCCTTGGATGAGGTCCAGGAGACGCCGAAGACGTGCGGCGCGTCCCGGTGCGTCGACCCGACCGTCACCACTGCCTCGGTGTGCCCGGGCTCCGTGATCGAGGCGAGGACGCCCGTGGACTGGTTGGCGGACTGTGCAGCCGCAGCGCTGCCGTTGTTCCCTGCCGACACCACGACGTTCACCCCCGTGGACACCAGTTCGGTGAGCATCTGGTCCAACGGCGACTGCCCTGCGGCGTAGTGGCTGGGGTCCCACTCGCACCCCAGGCTCAGGTTCACCCCGTGCACGCGCAGCGGCGAACGGCTCACGTTGACCTCGGTCAGCACATACTCGATCGCGGCGATGACGGCGGACGACGACGTCACGGCCACCCCGGCAACGCGGCGGAAGACCTTCAGGCTCACGAGCTCGCAGTTCGGTGCCATCCCGTTCAGCATCCCCGTGTGTGCCCGGGCCACGAAGCCGCCGTCCGGTGCCTCGTCCGACGATGCGACGTGGGCCGTGCGCCCTTCCGGGCAGGTCCCTGCGATGATCCCCGCGACGTGGGTGCCGTGCCCCTCCTCGTCCACGAGCGGCGCCTCTGCCGCGTCCGGGGCCCCCAGGCTCGGCCGCACGAGCCTGGAGAAGTCGCGGTGAAGGCCGCCCGTCCGGGGCGGGGGGACGGCGTCCTGCGCCTCCCGTGCGAGCTCGAGCGCGGCGAAGTGCGGGTGCGTGGCGTCGATCCCCGTGTCGATGACGGCCCACACGATCCCGTCGCCGAGTGCGCTGAAGGACCGGTGGACGGCGTCGATCTTCACCGTGGGCGCCGATCGGTCGATGTGCGGGTACAGCTCGTAGTCAGGCCACGCGCGGAAGATGATGCGCTCGCCCGTGGGGCCCGGACCGTCGAGGTCGAGCAGCAGCGCCAGAGTGGCCCGCGTCAGGACGCACTGGTAGAGCTTCCGGGAGATCCTGGTCTTCTGGAACAGCACCTCCGGGACGGCGCCCTCGGGCGCGGCCTGCTCCATGAACCGGTGCCACAGCGCTTCGAACGCGTCGTGGGCAGCGGTCGCCGGTCCGGGGAACCGCGCATTGAGCTCGACCACCACGTCGATCGGCTCGTCCGGATCGGGCCCGTCGAGGCCGCGCGCACCGCTTGGCGGCGCCGCGAGATCACCCACCGTCCGTGACTTGGCCCCTTGCCCGGACCCGGTGCTGGGCATCCGCTACGCCCCCTGCGCCTGTGGCTCTGCGGATGGCGGGACCGCGGGAGCGCCCGTGCTGCCCTTGCCCGTCATCATCCAGGACGAGTTCTCGCTCATGACCACGCCCTCGGTGCGCTGGGCGAAGAGCGCCGCGGGGTTGGCCGCGCCGGCGTAATCGCCTGCCCCCGCAGTGAACAGGGCGAGCTGCGAGGCGAGTGCAATGTTCGCCGAGCGGTACCGGTACCAGTTCTCATGGAATTGGAAGAGCTGCTGGACCCCCTCGAGGACCACGACGACGACGCCCAGCGCTGCCGTGACCGGAACCCAGCCCGCGTTGCCGGCCTGGACCGAGGCCGCGAACGGAACAAGTGCGCCTGCAAGGATCTGCGCGAGCTTGATGGCCACGTACCCGACACGAGCCCTCGTGGCGTGCTGCCCGTACCAGGCCACCTGGCTCCTCGCGCGCGCCACAGCGGCCTCCGTTTGCTGGGAGACGGCCGGCGGAGCCGCTGTGGGGAGCGGCGATACCGTGGCCGGTGCATCGGCTGACTCAGCTGCCATCGTGATCCGCCTTCGGGCTCTGTTCCTCCCCGAGGGACATGATCGGCGCCAGCTGGTGCCGATTCAAGATCCGTGCACGACCTGACGCGGATTGTCGAGAAACCCGTGGCACCGTCTCCCATGAGTGCCACCCCGAATGTCCTCTGGTGTCGGTCCTCCTGCTCTAGCCCATTCACCACTCGGCTGCGTAGCATGGCGGCCATACACAGGCTGAGGTCGGGGAGCGTTCAAGGGGGCGGCGGAATGGTTGCCTATGGAGACTCGGCGATTGCTCATCTTGCAGAGGTGGATCTCGCCGAGACGGTCACCAACCTCAGCCGGGTGAGGGCCCAGAACAGGGCCAGGCTCGCCAATTCGGCCCTCACGCGGGCGTTCCTCAATGCGGCGATGAGCCTCAGCGAGGATCTGTTCGCAGGCGATGACGACCTCACGGAAGGGGTCCCGCAGAGCCTCGCCCATCTGTCGCGGCCCCGGGTGGTGGGCCGTGCCCAGAAGGATTATCCCGATCTGGTGCCTACAGAGGCCAAGTTCCGGGACCGGTGGGCGGGGCAGCAGGACTTCATCGACGACTTCATCGCGTACGCCCTGGTGGTCCGCAGGGTGAACCTGGGCGCCGCGATCGAGCAGATTTCCCGGGAATCCTCTGCTGGGGAAGACCTCCCAGCGGCCCTGCACCGGATCGCGTATGCGGGCGCTCTGCTGGTTCTCCAGCTCCCGGGGTTCCGCCTCCAGCTCCTCACGATCGCGTCCGCGTCCGCCCATCCGCTCGTCTCCCGGGCCCTGAAGGACATGTACGCGCAGGTCACGCAGGCTTGGTTCGGGCTGTATGAGCGTGTCCTCGCATCGGCTGGCCTCGCGCTGCGTCGGGACGTCACCGCCGAGGAGTTCTCGATCATGCTCGAGGCTCTGGGGGAGGGCTTGGGGCTGCGGCTCCTCGCAGACCTCGAGGAGCCTCTCGTGGACCACGGGGAGCGGCGTTCCCTCCTGGGCAAGGCTGCGCTGGGCCTGATTCTGGGCTTCATGGACGACGGCGACGGGCTGGGTGTCGAGGACGCCGTCGCCTCCCGTCTGGGCCGACTCTAACTACCCCCCGAACGGGACCACATTTGGTGTGGTCCCTGCAAGACGTCATGCGCTGGTGCTAGAACCGGTTGTCTTGCGGTGCTCCACTGATCCCGACGGGCAGACGGGGGCATCGGTTCGTTCAGTTCAGCTGTCCCCGAGGAACCGCGTGATCCGGAAGGACAGGGAGGCTGAGTGGGCCAGCACCGGAGGAGCGTGAACCCAGGGTGGAGATGGCTGCGAGCCATCGCACTGGGCCTCGCCGTGATCCTCGCGGTGGCGGCCCTCGTCTACCAGAGCGCCCGGGATTCGGAGCAACGGCGACGGATCGATGCCGCCAACCAGCTTGCCGCCTCTGCCTCCGTCTCCGCACCCGCGCCGCCGTCGTCCGCAGCGGCCGCTTCGGCCCCTGAATCACCGCCCAGCCAGAGCGCGCCCCAGAAGCCTTCTCGGACGGATGTTGCGCTTCCGCCTGCACGCTTCTCGTGGCCCGCTGCCGGATTCGCGGTGAATATCGTCCCCATGGACTGGGACCCTGCCGTGCCGGTCAATCCGCCTCTGGACAGCAATGGGTTCGACCCCGTGGGCCACTGGCTGAAGGGCTCCGGCGAATCTGACACGGTTCTGCCCGTGGTGCTCGCCGGCCATACCTGCCATCAAGATGTCTACCTGTGCAACGACCAGACATTTCCCTTCAACCGCCTCAGTTTTGACGGCTGGGCGGTCGGTCAGCCCGCAACAATCACCGATGCCAAGGGAAGTGTCATTCCCTGCACTCTCGAGGAAAGGAGCCTCGTCGATAAATCAAAACAGTTCTCCTTCAAGAATGACCCGTGCCTTGTGGTCTTGTTCACCTGCAATTTCGAGCGCCCAGACGATCAGGTCACCCTGGTGACGTTCCGGTGTGGACAATGCACGTGATGCGGCAGGGCGGCGTCATGTCCGCGTTTCAGCACGCAAATTCCAAAAGGGAAAGGAGGTGGGTAGCGTGTCGCTGCTCACCACAGTCAGAACGAAGAGAACTGGCCTGATGGCCACCGCCGCCGGTGCACTGCTCGCCGGAGGCTTCCTCACGATGCCGTCCGCGTTGGCGGAGAGCCCAAATCAGGACCCTAAGCCATCTTCTCCACCGTTCCACGTTACGATCTGCCACCACATCGGCGGGAAAGACGCTGCGAGATGGAATCCGATCTCACCGTCGAGCGTCGGCGACCTCATGGGGCACGTGGGTCCCAGCCACCAGTGGGATCTTGATATCATACCGCCGTTCGACTATACAGACAGCTCCGGGCAACCACAGCAGTTCAAGGGTCAGAATTGGACGACAATCGTTCTGAACACCGGGGTTACTGGTCAGGTGATCTTCGACAACGGGTGCGTAGCCCCCGTCGTCACGACGCCGGCCACGACCCCTGCGACAACGCCGGCTACCACTCCTGCGACAACGCCGGCGACCACGCCCGCAACGACGCCAGCGACCACCCCCGCCACGACGCCTGCCGTCGTGCCGCCTGTGACGAACGGGACGTCGCCAGCAGTGGTGCCGGGTGCCGTGCAGCCCGGAGCGCCGGGCGGCCAGGCGATGGCCGGGAACGCCGCACCAGCGTCCGTGGGCGTCTCGGCTGAGACCTCCGTGAGCGCGGCACCGGCAGACTACACGGTGCCCGGCCTCCTGCTCGGCTCCGGAACGCTGCTGGGCGCATGGCTGGCTCTCACCCTTTGGATGAAGCGCCGCCGCGGCGAGCACCGGTAGCCTGAGCAACCCTCTGGATCAGCGGAGGGACAGGGGAACGGGCCGCGGTGCACGTGAGCACCGTGGCCCGTTCCATGCCCTCTCGTGCCCGGCCGCCAGCCTCCGGGCCGGCCAGGGCCGGGGTGCCTCCACAACGCCGGGGCCCCCTAACAACACAGAAGGCTCCCGCAGCGACGATCGCTGCGGGAGCCTTCTGCTTCAGAGGGTCAGACCGCGCTGCGGCCCCGGACGAAGTGCAGGATCAGGAGGATCACCGCGACGATGAGCAGGACATGCACAATCCAGCCGAGGGACGGCAGGGCGATGAATCCCAGCAGCCACAGGACAACAAGAGCAAGAGCGATCCAGAGAAGCATTCTAAACTCCTAAGCGTCAGTGGAACGGCCTGAATGCCATTCTCTGTACGCCGGGATTATAACCACTCGCGGCGTTCCTGAAACATCTTTCCCGCACCGCTCAGCGCGCCGGATGGGCGAGCTTCATGGCGCCGATGGCCATGAGGACCACAGCGGCCCACAGGAACATGTAGATCCCGCCGCCGATGTTGACCAGAACTCCGAGGATGAACAGGACCAGCAGCGCGAGGCCCCAGACCATGAGCTTCATTGCGCACCCCTCTCTCGAGCAGACAGTACGCACATTGTGTGCCTGCCCACTGGCCTCTGGCCATGGCTCGCGCGGTCCTGCTACCCCGTTCGCCTCGCGCGATACCAGGCATTTCCCGGCGACGTACTGCGTTGAGGGAGCATGACTGGCGATGTTGAAGCAGTCGGGGTGGGCGGTGTGTCCGACGAGGAAGCGCTCGACGCCTATTCCCGCACGGTCGCGGGCGTGGCGAGGCACCTGACTCCCCGCGTTGCCTCGGTGCGGACGGAGCGGGGGGCGGGGAGCGCCGTCGTGCTCACCGCGTCCGGCCACCTCGTGACGAACGCCCATGTGGTGGGCGGCGCGAGCCGCGGTGAGGTGGCGTTCGCCGACGGCGCGAGCGGGCCCTTCGCGGTGGTCGGCCGGGACCCGCTCTCAGACCTCGCCGTGCTCCGCTGCGGCCTCGGCGTTCCGGAGCCGCCGGAGTTCGGCGATGCGGACCGGCTGCTCGTCGGCTCTCTGGTGGTAGCGGTGGGGAGCCCACTGGGGCTCGAGGGGAGCGTGACCGCGGGGGTGGTCAGCGCCCTCGGCCGGTCCATTCCGGCGCGGGGGCGGACGGCGTCGCGCCTCATCGAGGACGTCATCCAGACGGACGCCGCGCTCAACCCCGGCAACTCGGGCGGTGCCCTCGCCGACTCCCGCGGCAGGGTGGTGGGGATCAACACCGCCGTGGCTGGGTTCGGGCTCGGCCTCGCCGTCCCCATCAACGCCACCACCCGTCGCATCCTCGACGCGCTGCGGGAGGACGGCCGCGTGCGCCGCGCCTACCTCGGCCTCGTGAGCGTCCCGACCCCGCTGGACGCCGTCTGGGCCGCACGCACAGGGACCCGTCGGGCGCTGCGCGTGGCGGAAGTGCTGGCCGGCAGCCCCGCCGAGTCGAGCGGGATCCGGCGCGGTGACCTGGTGCTCGCCATCAACGGCGCACCGCTCAAGGACGCCCAGTCGCTGCAGCGGCACATGTTCGCCGACGCGATCGGCCGCCGCACCGAGATCACAGTGCTGCGCGGAGAAGCGATGGTGGACGTGGTCGCGGAGCCCAGCGAGCTCGTGGACTAGAGGGCCACCGTCCCACGGATGCCGATCACCGTGTCCCCGCCGATCCACACGTCCCCGCCCTCGGCGTCCACCCGCACGAGGCCCCGCCGTCCCAGCGCTGTGCCCTGCCGGGCGATGTAGTGCGGCTGCGGACGCCCGGTGCCGATGAGCCACTGGGCGAGTCCGGCGTTGAGGCTGCCTGTGACGGGATCCTCGGGGACGGCGAGGTCGGGGCAGAAGGCCCGCACCTCGAACGCGGCCTCGTCTCCCTCGGCCAGGGGGCCGATCACGCCGACCTGGTACGTGCCCATCGCAGCGAAGTCGGGGCGGAGCCCGAGGACTGTCTCGGCGTCCGGGAGGAGCAGGCCCACCCAGCCGGGTCCGTTGTCCACCCAGGCCGCGTCCACGACCTCGTCCACGTCGAGCCCGAGGGACGCGGCGATCGCGGCGAGGTCCGCTGCCTCGACAGGACCCGAGCGGAGCAGGGGCGGCGCAGCGAAGGCGAGGCGGCCGGCGTCGTCCTTGAGCGTCACGAGGCCCACCCCGCACTCCTGGACGATCCGCCCCTCCGTGGCGGGGGTGCCGCCGGCCTCGAGCCAAGCCCGGGCCGACCCGAGCGTGGGGTGCCCGGCGAAGGGAAGCTCCCCTCCCGGGGTGAAGATGCGCAGGCGGTAGTCGGCGCCGGGCTGGGTGGGAGGCAGGAGGAACGTGGTCTCTGAGAGGTTGGTCCACCTCGCGAAGGCGGCCATCCCCTCATCCGGGATGCCTTCGGCGTCGTGCACCACGGCGACCGGGTTGCCGCGCAGGAACTCCGCGGTGAAGACGTCCACCTGGCTGAAGGGCCTCACAGGACCTCGACGCCGTCCTCGAGCTCGAGCGTGCGCTTCTCCTCCAGCCCGGTGAGGGCCGCCTGAATGTGCAGGGCGCCGTGGTCGCCGAAGTGCTCCTCGAACTGCTCAGGGGCAACGAAGCGCCACTCGGTCAGCTCCTCCTCCTGCAGCGTGATGCTGGCCCCCTCGGGCAGGGAGCCGCCGTCGTACAGGAAGCTCAGCCCGTCCCCGACCGGGTCCGGGAATGCCGAGTGCGCGATCAGCAGCAGCGCACCCGGCTCGATGTCCAGCCCCAGCTCCTCCCGGCCCTCGCGACGGGCCGCCTTGCGTGGCGCCTCCCCGGGATCCACCGTGCCGCCGGGCAGGAGCCACCCCTCCTTGTAGTTCGGCTTGACCGCCAGCACACAGCCGTCGCCGTTCCGGATCACGAGGCCCGCGGCGACCCGCCGGCGGGGCAGCGTGCGGAAGTACTCGCGGCTCACGTCGCTCAGCTCCATGCGGCCAGCCTAGCGCGGTAACGTGGGCGCGTGGCGTTCCTCCACTCGGCACCCATGGCCTTCGCGCACCGCGGCTTCTCGCTCGGCGGCCTCGAGAACACGCTTACCGCCTTCCGCGCCGCACGCGACCTCGGCTTCACGCATCTCGAAACCGACGTGCGCGCCACGCGCGACGGCGAAGTAGTCGCCTTCCACGACGACCGGCTCGACCGCGTCACCGACCGCACCGGCCTGCTCGCCCACCTGGACTGGGCGCAGGTGGCCGCCGCCCGGGTCGGCGGAGCCGGGGGAGATGTCGGCGGTCCCGCGGGAGGCGCCGAACGCATCCCCCTGTTCTCCGAGGTGGCGGAAGAGCTGCCCGACACGTTCTTCAACGTGGACGTCAAGGAGGCCGCCGCCGTCGTGCCCTTCGCCGAGGTGATCGAGAGGATGGGGCTCCACGAGCGCGTCCTCGTCACCTCGTTCTCCGACGCACGACGCCGCGGGGTGCTCGAGCGCCTGTCACGGCCCGTCGCGTCGTCGGCAGGGGTGGCGACGGCCGCCGCCTTCCGCCTCCTCGGAGCCGTCCCGGACGTGGCGCTCGCCCAGTCGCTGCGGGACGTGCAGGCGCTGCAGGTGCCCGAGCGGTACCGCGGACTGCGGGTCGTCACTGCCCAGTTCCTGGCGCGGGCGCACCGTCTGGGCCTGCAGGTGCACGTGTGGACCGTGAACGAGCCCGCGGACATGGAACGGCTACTCGACCTCGGCGTCGACGGGCTTGTGACCGACCGGGCGGACGTGCTGCGCTCCGTGCTCGAGGGGCGCGGGGAGTGGCCGCCGGGCCTCTGAGCCTCCGGCCCGAGGTTGCTCTCCGGCACCGCTCTCAGGCGGGGTCGTTGCCCGCGGCAACCGCGCGCTCGATCCGCCGGTCGGGGATGATCCACAGCGCCGCCACCGCCACATACGCGGCCACGCTGATCCACACCGACAGGAACGCGCCCGCGCAGCCCGCCACGTACAGGCCCATGGACCACTTGCCTTTGGCGTCGTTGCTGATCGCGCGGGCCAGGCGGCTCTGGGCGCCCTGGATCCGGATGAGGCGCCTCTGCAGGATGGTGTAGGAGACCGCGGCGGCGAGCAGGTTGATTCCATAGACGAGCACCGGCAGCTCGGCGACGCTGCTCTCGTCCATCCAGCGCGTCGTGAAGGGCACTACCGAGAGCCAGAACAGCAGGTTGAGGTTGGCCCACAGTGCGGCACCGTCCACCCGCTGCGTCAGGTGCATGAGGTGGTGGTGATTGGTCCAATAGATGCCGATGTACACGAAGCTCAGCACGTACGTCAGCAGGGTGGGCAGGACCGCCGTGAGGCCGTGCAGGTCCGGGGTCTCCGGGGTCTTGAGCTCGAGGACCATGATGGTGATCGCGATGGCGAGCACGCCGTCGCTGAACGCCTCCACGCGGTTGGTCTCCACGGGGACATTCTGTCAGGGCCAGTTCTGTCGGCGCCTGCTGGCACGATGGGGGAATGCGCATCCTCATCGCACCGGACAAATTCAAGGGCTCGCTGACTGCCGCACAGGCCGCCGTCGCCATGGCGGAGGGTGCTCTGGCCATCTATCCCGACGCGGAGGCAGTGCAGGCTCCGATCGCCGATGGTGGCGAGGGAACGCTTGAGGCCGCCGTCGCCGCTGGCTTCGAGGAGCGCATCCGCGCCGTGACCGGCCCGCTCATCAAGCCGGTCGGTGCGGCGTGGGCGCTGCGGGGCACGACGGCGGTCATCGAGACGGCCCAGTCCTCGGGCTTGGCGGCGCTCGGTTCGGAGCCGGACGCGGAGACGGCCGGCAGAGCGCACTCCTATGGCGCCGGCCAGCTCATCGCCGCCGCCCTCGACGCCGGGGCCAGGGAGATCGTGCTGGGGCTCGGCGGCTCCGCGATGACCGACGGCGGCTCGGGCGCCCTCCGGGCGCTCGGGCTGCGGCCCCTCGACGCCCACGGGAACGTGGTGCCCTTGGGGGGCGCCGCGCTGGCCGAGGTGGCGGCCGTGGACGTCTCTGCCCTGGATCCGCGCCTCGCCGCTGCGCGACTGCGCATCGCGGTGGACGTGCGCAACCCCCTGGTCGGCCCCGACGGCGCTGCGCACATCTTCGGCCCGCAGAAGGGCGCCGACCAGGAGACGGTGGAGAGGCTCGACGCCGGCCTGCGCACGTGGGCGAAGGTCCTCGCCGAGGCGACGGGACGCGACGTCGACGTGCCTGGCGCCGGCGCGGCCGGCGGCTTCCCGGCCGGGTTCCTCGCCTTCACCGACGCCACGCTCGAGAGTGGGTTCGCACTCGTCGCGGAGATGGTCGGCCTTGAGGACCGCCTCGCCGGCGCGGACCTCGTGATCACGGGGGAGGGGTCCCTCGACGGGCAGTCGCTCACGGGGAAAGCCCCGATCGCACTGGCCGACCGCGCGCGGGACCGCGGCATCCCGGTGGTGGCGGTGGCGGGGCAGATCCTTGCCGAACCTGAAGAGCTGGCCGAGCACGGGATTGAGGCGGCAGGAGCGCTCGTTGACCTCGCGCCGACCCCTGCGGACGCGATCGTCCACGCCGCCGAGTATGTCCGGCGCGCGGTCGCGGAGCTCCTCGCGGGCGCCTGACCCCGGGTGGCCGGCAGGCGACCCCCGGATTGGGGGCCGGGCGGGCTAGCGGCCCTGGGCCGCGAGCGCGTCGAGCTGCATGACGAGCCACGGGCTGAAGGCATATGGGGCCGCGGCGACGGCCCCCCGGAACTCACCCGGATCCGACCAGGCCCACTCGGAGACCTCCTCCGGGTTCGGGTTCGGGTCGCCGTCGGCGACCGCCCGGAACACGGGGCAGATCTCGAACTCCACGATGCCGGAGGCGTCCACGGCCCGGTAGCGGAAGTCGGGCAGGACCGGCTCGATCGAGGTGAGCGAGAGCCCCAGCTCCTGCTCGGCGCGCCGGCGGATCGCGTCGTCGAACGCCTCTCCCGGCGTGGGGTGACCGCAGAACGCGTTGGACCACACGCCGGGCCACGTCTTCTTCGACAGGGCGCGCCGCGTCACGAGCACCCGGCCGTCGGGGCCGTAGACGTGGCAGGAGAAGGCCAGGTGGAGCGGGGTGTGCTCGCTGTGGACGGTGGCTTTCGGCGCCGTGCCGAGGGGTGTGCCGTCCTCGGCCACGAGCTGGACCAGTTCCTCGCTCATGCGCGCTCCCCCCGGGCCGAGGCCATGGGTTCCACAGCGTCGTCGGTCGCCGTCCCGCGCCAGCGGGCAAGGGCCGTCATGCCGTGGTAGATCACGAGCGCGGCGGCCGATCCGAGCGCGATCCCGGCGAAGCCGAGGTCGCCGATCTTCCACGTGTAGTCTGCGATGCCCACGATCAGCGCCACCGCCGCCGTGGTGATGTTCACCGGGTTGGAGAAGTTGACCCGGTTCTGCACCCAGATCTTCACTCCGAGCACGCCGATCATGCCGTAGAGCATCGTCGCGGCGCCGCCGAGCACACCCGCCGGGACGGTCGCGATGAGCTCGCCGAACTTGGGCGAGAAGCTCAGCAGCAGCGCCGCGATGCCGGCCACCCAGTACGCCGCCGTCGAGTACACGCGCGTGGCGGCCATGACGCCGATGTTCTCCGCGTAGGTCGTGGTGCCCGAGCCGCCGCCGATTCCGGCCAGGACGGTCGCCGCGCCGTCGGCCATGAGGGCCCGCCCGGCCATGTCGTCGAGGTTCTGCCCGGTCATTGCCGCCACGCTCTTCACGTGGCCCACGTTCTCCGCGACCAGCACGAGCACCACGGGAACGAACAGGCCGAGCACCCCGAGGTGGAACGAGGGCGTCTGGAAGTGCGGGAACCCGATCCACGCCGCCGCGTCGACCTTCGAGAAGTCCACCTCCCCGCGCCACACCGCCACGACGTACCCGACCACCACGCCGATGAGGATGCTCAGCCGCCCCACGATGCCGCGGAACAGCACCGAGACGAGGATGATCGCCAGCAGCGTCACGAGCGCCGTGACGGGCGCGGCGTCGAAGTTCTGCTTCGCCGCGGGGGCGAGGTTGAGGCCGATGAGTGCCACGATCGCGCCGGTCACGACCGGCGGCATCACGACGTTGATCCAGTGTGCACCGAACGCCTGCACCACGGCGCCGACCACCGCGAGCACGACGCCGGCCACCACCACGCCGCCGAGCGCCCCGGCGACGCCGAACTGCTGCTGCGAGGCGAGGATCGGGGCGATGAACGCGAACGAGGAGCCCAGATAGCTCGGTACGCGCCCCCGCGTGATGACGAGGAACAGGAGCGTGCCGATGCCCGAGAAGAACAGCGTCGTCGCGGGGGGCATGTGCGTGAGGATCGGCACGAGGAACGTCGCCCCGAACATCGCCACGACGTGCTGGAGGCCCACGCCGACCGTGATCGGCCACGCGAGCCGCTCCTGCGGCGCCACGACCTCGCCCGGACGGACGGAGCGGCCGTCCCCGTGGAGGGTCCATCTGGTTCCGAGCAGGCTCATCGGGCGCCTTCCGAGCGTGGGGTGCGGGGATGTCGGGGGATATTTTATCCCCGCACCCACTTCACCACGTGACGCGCGACGGCGGCCACCTCGCCGTCCGCACGCAGCTCGACGTCGCCCGCGCCGCGCAGTGCGTCCGCGTCGTAGTCCTTCCACTCGAAGCTGAGCGCGAGCGTCTGTCCCGGGAACACGGGACGGACGAACCTGATCCTGTCGTAGCCGAGGGACACCGGCGTGAGCCCCTCGGGCCGGGCGTGCTCGAGGGCCCGCGCGGTGACGGCGGACATGAACCCGACGAGGAGGGCGCCGTGGACCTGCCGGGTGCCGAACGGCGTGCCGCGCATGTACTCCTCGTCGGTGTGGTTGCTCGCGAAGTCGCCGGTGATGCCGGCGAAGAGCACGAGGTCGGTCTCCGTGACGGTCTTGCGGAAGGTCGTCACCTGGGCCGGGTCGAAGGGTGCGCTGTCCATGGGCCTCTCCGGAGGGTGGGCGGTCTGAGGGCTGGGGTGCTGCATGGTGAAGGGGCGCTACATCGTGAGGCCGCCGGAGACCGAGAGCACCTGTCCGGTGGTGAAGCCGGCATCCGCCGATGCGAGGTACGCGACCGCCGCAGCGATCTCCTCGGGCCGCGCGGTCCGGCCCTTCGGGACGGCCTTCACCGTCCCGGCCATGACCTTTCCCGTGAGGCCGTCCGCAGCGAGCATCCCTGCGAGGAGGCCCGTGTCGGTGGGGCCGGGGGAGACGACGTTGACGGTCACGTCCGCGCGGGCGGTCTCGCGGGCCACGGCGCGCGCGAGCCCGTGCAGCCCGGCCCGGGCGGACGACGACGCGGCGTCGCCGAGGGTGCCCGCCTTGCCGCTGTCGGATCCCACGAGGACGATCCTGCCGAAGCCGGCCTCGAGCATGCCCGGCAGCACGGAGCGGACGACGAGCAGGGGGCCGAGGAGTTCGGTCCGCACAATGTCCTCGAGGACGTCCGGGGCCGTGGCCGTCAGGGGTGCGAGGGGGTGGCGGTGCCCGGCGGTGACCACGAGGGTGTCGATCCCCCCGAGGGCCGAGGCCGCGAGCCCTCCCGGCCCGGCGACGTCGTGCGCCGACTGCGGGTCAGCGGCGTCGAGCTGGGCGCAGCCCGCCCATGCACCCGCGGGGAGCCTCGCGCCGAGGGCCGCCGCGCCGGCGTCGTCCGAGCGGTAGGTGCCGAACACGCGTGCGCCCTCCGCGGCGAGCCGCTCGGCGACCGCCGCACCGATCCCGCCCGTCCCCACGAGCAGGACGCGGCGGCCGTCGAAGCTGCCCATCAGAACGCCGACCTCCCCGTGACCTTGCGCCCGATGAGCAGCGACTGGATGAACTCCGTCCCCTCGTACGTGTGGACCACCTCCATGTCGGTGAGGTGCCGGGCCACGTGGAAGTCGAGGAGCAGTCCGTTGCCGCCCAGGAGGTCACGGGCCTGCTGGGCAATGGCGCGCGCCTTGTTGGAGGTGTGCATCTTGGCGATCGAGGCCATCGTCCCGCTCCACGTGCCGGCCTCCTGGAGCTCGGCCATGCGGAAGCAGAGGAGCTGCATCGCCGTGAGCTCCGAGAGCATGGAGGCAAGCGTGGCCTGGACGAGCTGGTAGTTGGCGATCGGGTGGCCGAACTGCTCGCGGACCTCCGTGTACGCCACGGCGGCCTCGAAGCACGCGATCCCGTGGCCGAGGGCCTCCCAGCTCGCGCCGCCGCGGGTCGTGGCGAGCACGCGGGACGTGTCGCGGAAGCTGTTCGCATGCGGGAGCCGGTTCTCCTCGGGGACCCGCAGGTTCTCGAACGCGAGGTCCGCCTGGAGGATGGCGCGCTTGCCGACCTTCCCGTCGATCGTGCGGGCGGCGAAGCCCTCGGGCATGCTCTCCGGGTTGCGCGGGTCCTCGCGCTCCATGACGAACGCCTTGACCTCGCCGTCGGCCTCGTCGCGGGCCCAGATCACCACGAGGTGGGCCATCGAGCCGTTGCCGATCCACCGCTTCGCGCCGTTGATGATCCACGAGTCCCCATCGCGCCGCGCGGTCGTCTCGAGCTGGGCGGAGTCGGACCCGTGCCGCGGCTCCGTGAGCGCGAACGCCCCGATCCTCTCCAGCCGTACCATGCCCGGCAGCCAGCGGTCCTTCTGCTCGTCGGAGCCGAGGAGGCTGATGGTGCCCATGGTCAGGTTGGCCTGGACGCCGAGGAAGGTGTTGACGGACCCGTCGCCGCGCGCGAGCTCCGCGGTGGTGAGGCCCGCGGCGAGGCGCGAGAGCCCCGCGGCGCCGTGCCCGCGGATCACCCCGCCCACGAGGCCGGTCGCCGCGAGGTCCGGAAGGATCTCCCAGGGGAACTCGGCCCGCTCCCAGTAGCCGTTGATCACGGGCAGGACCTTCGCGTCCACGAACGCGCGCATGCGGGCGCGGGCATCCGCGGCCTCGTCGGGGAGGCCGTCGGCGAGGAGCAGGTAGTCGGTGTCCCGGGGGACGGTGAGGCGCTCGCGGAGCGCCGCGAGGTACTCGTCGGTCTCGGCGAAGCCGGTCCCGGGCCCGGCGTCGAGCAGCTCACTCATACGTGTACCAGCCCTTCCCTGTCTTGCGGCCGAACTCGCCGGCCTCGTACTTGGCGGTGATGAGCGGGTGCGGGAGGTCCTTCTCGTCCCCGGTCTGCTCGTAGGCGGCCCGGCGGATGAGGTAGGTGACGTCGAGCCCCACGAGGTCCATGAGCTCGAACGGGCCCATGGGGTAGCCGAGCGCATCCTTCGCCGCGGTGTCGATGTCCTCCACCGAGGCGACGCCGGCAGCGTACAGGGCCAGCGCCTCGTCCCGCACGGCCCCCATGAGCCGGTTGGCCACGAACCCGGGGATCTCCTTGGCGAGCAGCACGGGGGACTTGCCCATCGCGCGCGCCACCGCGGCGACCGTCTCGACGGTCTCGTCCGAGGTGTGCGGGTTCCGCACGATCTCGACGGCCTTCATGACGAGGGCCGGGTTGAAGAAGTGCATGTTGCAGACCTTCTCGGGCCGGCCCGTCGCGTCCGCCACGGTCGAGGAGGCCAGGGTCGAGGAGTTCGTGGCGAGGATCGCGCGGGCGGGGGTCAGCGCGTCGAGCTCGGCGAAGATGGACCGCTTGACGTCGAGGCGCTCGGTCGCGGCCTCGATCACGAGGTCCGCTTCAGCCGCCGCGGCCGCCAGGTCGGTCGTGAACGTCAGGCGCTCCCACGCGTCCGCTGCGTCGGCCTCGGCGAGGCGGCCCTTCGCGACGCGGCCGTCGAGCCAGCGCCGCATGTCCGCCTCGGCGGCCGCGGCGGCGTCGGCACTGACGTCCCGTACCGCCGTCGTGAATCCCGCCACGGCCGCAGCCATGCCGATCTGCCGGCCCATCGCCCCGGACCCGACCACGAGGATCCTCTGCACGTCCATGGTCACCGCCCCGCGAATTCCGGCTGGCGCTTGGCCAGGAACGCCGCGGCGCCCTCCGCCTTGTCCTCGGTCGTGTAGAGCAGGGTCTGGGCGAGCCGCTCGAGCAGGAGGCCCGTCTTCTGGTCAGCCTCGGCGCCCTGGCGGATCACCATCTTTCCCAGCCGCACCGCGAGCGGGCCCTTCGAGAGGATGGTCGCGGCGGTGGTGGCGGCGGTCGCCTCGAGCTGGTCGCGGGGCACGACGGCGGTGACGAGCCCGTAGCGCTCGGCCTCGGCTGCCGTCAGGGCCCGGCTCGTGAGGATCATCTCGACGGCGCGGCCCGTGCCCACGAGCCGCGTGAGCCGCTGGGTCCCTCCGGCGCCCGGGAGGACGCCGAGGGTGGCCTCGGGCAGGCCCATCTTCGCGCCGTCGGCCGTGATGCGGATGTCGCAGCTCATGGCGAGCTCGAGGCCGCCGCCCATGGCCACGCCGTTGATCGCCGCGATGGTGGGCTTGGGGTAGTCCTCGATGCGGTCGAAGAGCTTCTGCATGTGCGCTGCCAGGCCGTACGCGAGGTCGTAGCCCGCGAGCTGGCCGATGTCCGCGCCGGCCACGAAGGCCTTCTCGCCCGCGCCGGTGAACACGACCGCGCCCACGGCGTCGTCGTCCTCCCACGCGTCCAGGACTGCCGCGATCTCGGCGAGGACCGTCTTCGAAAGCGCGTTGCGGACCTCGGGGCGGTTGACCGTGATCGTGCCGACCGTGCCGCTCCCGGCCCGGCTGACCGCTGTGGTGATGGTCTCGAACGTCGTCTCCACGCCTACCTCCCCGCCGCCTGGAAGGCCCCGATGCCCGTGAGCGCGCGGCCGAGGATGAGCTGATGGACCTCGTCCGTGCCCTCATAGGTCCGCACGGATTCGAGGTTGTTGGCGTGCCGGAGCGGGGAGTAGTCGAGGGTGATGCCATTCCCGCCGAGCATCTCGCGCGCGTCCCGGGCGATCTTGATGGCCTCGCGGCAGTTGTTGAGCTTGCCCACGGAGATCATCGTCGGGTTGAGGGTCCCGGCGTCCTTGGCGCGGCCGATCTGGAGCGCGAGCAGGTAGCCCTTGGTGATCTCCACGGCCATGTCCGCGAGCTTGGCCTGGGTCAGCTGGAAGCTGGCGAGCGGCGTCCCGAACTGGGTGCGCTCGCTGCTGTAGCGGAGCACTTCCTCGAAGCTGTCCCTCGCGGCACCCATGACGCCCCAGATGATCCCGTAGCGGGCCTCGTTCAGGCACGCGAACGGTCCCTTGAGGCCGATCGCGCTGTCCGCGGGCAGGACGGCGTCCGCCGGGAGGCGGACGTCCTCGAGCGTGATGTCGCACTGCACCGAGGCCCGCATGGAGAGCTTGGGCTCGATCGCCGTGGCGCGGAAGCCCGGCGTGTCCGTGGGGACCACGAACCCGCGCACCCCCCTCGCGTCCCCGTGCTCGCCCGTCTGGGCCCAGATGACCGCCACGTCGGCGATGGTCGCGAGGCCGATCCACCGCTTCGCGCCGTTGAGCACCCAGTCCCCGCCCGGCTGCTGCACGGCCGTGGTGCGCATCGAGGCGGGGTCCGAGCCCGCCGTCGGCTCCGTCAGGCCGAAGCAGCCGACGGCGCGGCCCGCCGCCATCTCGGGGAGCCAGCGCTGCTTCTGCTCCTCGGAACCGTGCTTGTGGATCGCGGCCATGGCGAGGGAGCCCTGCACGGAGACGAACGTGCGCAGGCCGGAGTCGCCGGCCTCGAGCTCCGACGCCGCAAGCCCGTACATGACCGCGGAGCGCCCGGCGCAGCCGTAGCCCTGCAGGTGCATGCCGAGGAGGCCGAGCTTCGCGAGCTCGGGGATGATCTCGCGGGGGAACACGGCCCGCTCGTACCAGCCGGCGATGTTCGGGCGGATGTGCTCGTCGACGAGGCTGCGGACCGCGAGGGCGAGGTCGCGCTCCTCGGCGCTGAGCTGGCCGTCGAGGCCTGTGAGGTCGGCGGGTCCGAAGACCGAGCCCGGAATGGTCGTGGTGGTCACGCCTTCGCCTCCTGGCTGTACTCCTCCGACAGCTCCTGCCGGATCTTGAACTTCTGGATCTTCCCGCTCGGGGTGCGCGGCAGGTCGGGGACGACCTTGAGCACCTCGGGCCAGTACGGCTTCGCGAGGCCCTTGGACTCGAGGAAGGCCTTGAGGTCGTCGAGCGTGAACGGCGCGGAGTCCTTGAGCTGGACCACTGCTCCGCCGATCTCCTGGAGGCGCGGGTGGGGCACCGCGACGAGGGCCACGGCGGCGATGCGCGGGTGCTCGTAGAGGACGTTCTCGACATACGCCACGGGGACGTTCTCGCCGCCGCGCATGATGATGTCCTTCGTGCGGCCCGCGAGGCGCACGTACGAGTCCTCGTCCTGGGTGCCGAGGTCGCCCGTGTCGAACCAGTCGCCGTCGAACTCGTTGCGGGTTGCGTCGAGCTGCTCGAGGTACCCGCGGAACAGGAAGGACCCGCGGACCTGGATCCGGCCCTCGCTCCCCGCGGGGACGACGGTGCCGTCGTAGTCGACGATGCGCAGCTCCATGCCGGGGAGCACCCGCCCGTCCGAGTCGAGGACCTTCTCGATCGGGTCCGCCGGGCTGCCCATGGTCACGAGGCAGCACTCGGTCTGGCCCCACCCGCCGAACACGTTCAGGCTCGGCAGCTTCTCCTTGGCCGCATGCAGCACGGCCCGCGGGATGGGGGCGCCCATGCAGCAGAACCGGGCGAGGCTCGAGACGTCGTGCTGGGCGAGGTTCGGGGCGTCGAGGATGTCCTGGAGGAACGGCGTGGCGCCCGAGGTGTGCTGGATGCGGTGCCGCTCGACGAGCTCCACGAACTCCTCGGCGTTCCAGACTTCCTGGAACACGCCGCTCCCGCCGAGCATGATGGGCAGGGCGACGCCGAACAGGTAGCCGGTGAGGTGCCCGAAGGTCGAGGCCATGTGGACCACCGTGTCGCTGTCCATGCCGAGCCTGTCCGGCCACGGGAGGGCGCCCGAGAGCACGGTGTTGTGGCTGTGCATGGCGCCCTTCGGCCGCCCGGTGGTGCCGGACGTGAACATGATGAGCGCGAGGTCGTCCGGATCGGGACGCCGTGCGGCGGCCTCGGTCGCCGTGATCCCGCGCTCGCGGCCGCGGGAGGCGAGGTCGGCCCAGGTGATGAACCCCTCCCGCCCGGGTGCCGCCGTTCCGAGCACGACGGCGTGGCGCAGCTCGGGCAGCGACGGCCGCAGCCGGTCGATCATCGCCGCATAGTCGAAGTTCCGGAACGTGTCAGGGATGAAGATGGCCTTGGTGCGGGCCTTGGCGGCCATGTACTCGATCTCGCGGTCGCGGTAGATCGGGATGAGCGCGTTCGTCACGGCGCCCACCCGCTCGGCGGCGAGGTGCGCCACGATCCACTCGTGACGGTTGGGAAGCTGGATGGACACGGTGTCCCCGGCCTCGATCCCGAGGGCGAGCAGGCCGGCGGCGATGGCCTCGACCTCGGCCGCCATCTCGCGGTACGTCGTGGTGCCTGCGGCGTCGATCGAGGCGACCTTGTCGGGGTGTGCGGCGACAGCGTCGTCGAAGTAGTCGAGGAGGAGACGGTTCTTCCAGTACCCGTTGGTCCGGAAGTCCGGCGCGTTCTCCGGGAGCGGGAGCATCTCGAAGGGCGAGCTCATGATGGGGGTCCGTTCGGCTAGTGGCGGCAAGGGGTGCGGCTCACGCCATCGTGAGTCCGCCGGAGACCGAGAGGGTCTGGCCGGTGATGTAGGCGGCCTCGTCCGAGGCGAGGAACGCGACGGCGTTGGCGAGGTCCTCGGGCTGGGCGAGACGGCGCAGCGGGATGGACTTCTCGAGCGCGGTGCGGAGCTTGGGGTTGTCGGCGCTGATCGCCGCGAAGAGCGGGGTGTCGGCGGGTCCCGGGCAGACGCAGTTCACGGAGAAGCCCTGGCGCGCGGTCTCCCGGGCGAGGGTCTTGCTGAACGAGATGATGCCGCCCTTCGCCGCCGAGTAGACGGCCTCGCCCGAGGAGCCGACCCGGCCGGCGTCGGACGCGATGTTCACGATCGCCGCCCGCTCCTGGCCCTCGACTGCCCGCAGGAACGCCTGGCTGCAATGGAGCGTCCCGTAGAGGTTGATCGCAACGACGCGGTCCCAGTCCGCGACCTCGCTGTCCACGAAGGGGCCCACCTTGTCCCACCCGGCGTTGTTCACGAGCACGTCGATGTGCCCGAACTCGGCCTGCACTGCCCGGATCATCTCGTCCACCGACTCGCGCGACGTCACGTCGGTGCGCACGCCGATCGAGCGATTGCCCAGCCCGGCGGCGGTCTCCTTCGCGGCGGTCTCGTTGAGGTCGCTGACGACGACGGTCGCCCCCTCAGCGGCTAGCTTGGTGGCGATGCCCTTGCCGATGCCGGAGGCACCGCCCGTGACGATCGCGATCTTGTTCTCGAGCTTTCCCATGGTTCTCCTTTGAAATGGGCTCAGAAATGGGCTCAGGGCTGAGCGCTCAGGGCGCGTAGGCGCGGCCGGCGATGTTCCTGGCGATGATCATCTTCATGATCTGCGCGGTTCCGTCTCCGATCTGCAGGCCGAGCACGTCCCGGAGGCGCTGTTCGATCGGCTTGTCCGTGCGGTAGCCGAACTGGCCGTGCAGGAGGAGGCACGAGTTGATGACGTCGTAGGCGGTCTTGGGCGCCCACCACTTGCACATGGCGGCCTGGGCCGTGTGGGGCAGGCCGTTGTCCTTGAGCCAGAGCGTCAGGTGGCACAGGAGCCGGGCCGCGGCCAGCATGGTCTCGCTCTCGGCGAGCGGGAACGCCACGCCCTGGAACGTGCTGAGCGGCTTGTCGAAGGCGACGCGGTCCTTCGTGTACTCCCACGTCTCCTCGAGGGTCACCGCGGCGGTTCCGATGCACTGCAGGCCGATGAGCGCGCGGGAGAAGTCGAACCCCTGCATGACCTGGGTGAAGCCCTGCCCCTCGGCGCCGAGGAGGTTCTCGTCAGGGATCCACGCGTCGGTGTAGTGGGCGAAGCCCCGCGTCACGGCCTTGGTGCCCATGTCGTCGACGGCCTCGAGCTCGACGCCGTCGGCGTGCAGGTCGGTGACGAAGGCGCTGATCCCGCGCCCGCGGCCCTGCCCGTGGTCTGTCTTGGCGAAGACCACCGCCGCGTCCGCCTGGAGGGCGAAGGACATGGACTTGGTCCCGTTGAGGACCCATCCGCCGCGCTCCCTCCGTGCGGTGAGGGAGGGGCTGCCGGCGTCGGAGCCCGCGTTGGGCTCGGAGAGCCCGATCGCCACGATCCCCTCGCCGCTCGTGATCCGCGGCACGTACCTGGCCGCCACCTCGGGCGCCGCGTTGGCTGCGAGGATCTGGCCCACGAGGGAGCCGACCACCTGGACGTAGGCCACGTTGAAGTCGCCCCGGGCGATCTCCTCGGTGATGAGGCCCGAGGTGAGGCGCTGCTCTCCGCGGCCTCCGAGCTCCTCCGGGAGCTCCGGCGCGATCAGCCCCCGGGCGCCCATCTCGCGGCGCACTTCCGGCTCGATGCGGCGCTCGGCCTCGCGGTGCTTGTAGCCGGGCGTGATCTGCGCCGCGACCTCCCGGGCTTCCTTGACGAACTGCTGCTGGGATTCGGTGAAGGTGAAGTCCATGGTGGCCCCTAGTGGTACTGGACTTTGCTGGCGAAGTCCGGCGTGCGCTTCTCGGTGAATGCGGCGGCACCCTCCATGCCCTCGGGGGAGGCGACGAACAGGTCGAGGGCGGACATCGCGAGGTTGCTCAGCCCTGCCTGGTGGTCGGTGTCCGCGTTGAAGGACTGCTTGAGGAAGCGGATTGCCGTCGGGCTCTTGGCCGCGATCTCGTCCGCCCAGGCCATCGCCTCGTCGAGGAGGCGTTCCGGCTCGACCACCGCGTTGGCGAGGCCCCAGCGTTCGGCGGTCGCGGCGTCGTACTGGCGGCACAGGTACCAGATCTCGCGGGCCCGCTTCTCGCCGACCACGCGTGCGAGGTACGCCGAGCCGAACCCGGCGTCGAAGGAGCCGACGCGGGGGCCCGCCTGCCCGAACCGGGCGGTCGAGGAGGCGATCGTGAGGTCGCACAGGACGTGCAGCACATGGCCGCCGCCCACCGCCACGCCGTTGACGGCGGCGATCACCGGCTTCGGGATGTCCCGGATGAGCTTGTGGAGGTTCCCGATCTCGAACATGCCGGACTCGGTGGGGCCGTAGTCGCCGGTCTCGGCGCGCTGCTTGACGTCACCGCCGGTGCAGAACGCCTTCTCGCCTGCGCCCGTGAGGATGACGGCCTGGACGCCGCGGTCGGCCCAGGCGAGGCGGAACGCCTTGATGAGCTCGTCGACGGTCCTGCCGCGGAAGGCGTTGTAGCGTTCCGGCCGGTTGATGGTGATGATCGCCGCTGCGTTGCGGCGCTCGTAGATGATGTCCTCGAACGCGGGGACCGCGGGTGCGGTGGCCGCGCTGGGGGCGGTCGTCTGCTCAGTCATCGGTGTTCCTTTCAGGCGAGGGGGCCGAGGAGGTCTGGGTAGGCGGCCCGGTGCTCGGGCCGGATCACGGCGGAGAGGGCCAGGGCGGTCTGCTCCGCCACGTACTGCTCGTGGGTCAGGAAGCGGCTGAAGTACCAGTGCTTGAGGGCCCAGAGGTGGGCTGTGGTGAGGAAGCCGTAGGCGAAGACGCGCGGGTCCACCTCGCGGATGAGCCCGGCGTCGATGGCCTCGCGGGTGGCCGCGATGAGGGGCTCGGCGCTCTCGACTTCGAGGTCCTTGACGGTGTCCCGGCCCTCGGGCTCGAGGGTCTTGGACTCCTGGTAGGCGAGGACGGCGGCGTCGCGGAGCTCCTGCACCACGGCGCAGTAGCCGGCGAAGGCTGCCGCGATGCGCCGGACCGGGTCGGGCTCGTCCTGGACGGGATCGGCGACGCGCACGCTGAACTCGTGCAGCACGTCCTCGATGACGGCCTGCACGAGCTCCTGCTTGTTGGCGAAGTAGCGGTAGATGAGCCCGACGCTCACGCCGGCCTCGTCCGCCACGTTCTGCATGGACACCGACTGGGATCCGGCGCGGCCCAGCAGCCGGGCGGCTGCGTTGAGGAGCTGCCGCCGGCGGGTGTCCACGAGCGCGGTGCGCGCGGCTTCCGCGGCGTCGGTGCGGACTTCGCTGGTCGGCATTGGCACTCCCGGTGAATCTTGGTTCATAGTGAATGAATCTTCATTCACTGACTTTAGAGTAGTGACCTGGGCCACGTCGGTCAAGGGTCTCTGTGAGGAACTTCACCGGCCTGTTTGGGAAGCCGCAGCGCACGACGGCGGGTTGTCGCCTAGTGGAGGCGACCGCCGGGCCGCCGTGAGGAGAGACATATGAGCATCGCCCACGAGGAAGCCGTCCTCGACACCGCCGCAGTCGACGCACTGTTCACCCAGGCGCGCACGGCCAACACCTTCACCGGGGAGGTCACCGAGGAGCAGGCGCAGGCCATCTACGAGCTCGCCAAGTTCGGCCCGACCGCCTTCAACAACCAGCCCCTGCGCGTCACCTACGTGCGCACCCCCGAAGCGCGCGAGCGCCTCGTGAAGCACATGAGCCGCGGAAACCAGGCCAAGACGCTCAGCGCCCCGCTCGTCGCCGTGCTCTCGTTCGACACCGAGTGGCACGAGCAGGTCGACACGTTCCTGCCCGTCGCGGCGGAGTACATCAAGGGCGCCTACTCCGCCGACGACTCCCTCCGCTACGGCACGGGCCGCGACAATGCGCACCTCCAGGCCGGCTACTTCATCCTCGCCGTGCGTGCACTCGGCCTCGCGGCCGGCCCGATGACCGGTGCCGACTTCTCCGCCATCGACGCCGAGTTCTTCCCGCAGGGCGGCCGCAAGAGCTTCCTCGTGGTCAACATCGGCCAGCCCGGCGAGGACGCGTGGGGCCCTGCCAAGACGAAGTTCGCGTACGAGGACGTCGTCGAGACCGTCTGACCCTCGTCCGCCGGCCCTCGACGGGCCGGTGAGGCACGGCTGCTGGCTCTGCCGACACGATCTGGCCGCCCGGCCCCGGAAGGGGTCGGGCGGCCAGATCTTTCTCGTCGGTTGGCTCCCGGGTCATGCCCCAGCGTCAGAGGGTCAGGTCCCGGCGACGCGGGTTCACGTCCCTGCGTCCGCGGCGATCCCGGCAGGGGCCCCTCGCCGACTCAGCGCCGGGGTGCGGGGGTTCCCCTCCGCGGTGGGTCCAGCCTGGGCGCCACCGTGGGGTGCTGGCCGGTCGGCACAGGAGTGCGGGCGGGGCGGACGGTGCCGCGCGCCGCGGATCCGGACGGCCCCGCGAGAGGCGAGCGTCCGGCGTCGTGCGCGGCGGCCGGTGACTCCCCGGCGGTGGGATGCGACGCGTCAGTCTGGGCGTGGGCCGCCGCGTTGGGCGCGATCACCGGGAGCGTCCCCGTGGCGGCCTGCTCGGCGCGGCGGGCTGCCCAGGCGGCGCGGAGCTGCTCCCGGATGGTGCCGTCGCCCCATCGTGCGAGCGCCCAGATGCCGATCGCGCCGGCCGCCAGGGCCGCGAGGCCGCCCGCGAGAAGGGCCCAGCGGGTCCCGACGGCGTTGGCGAGCCATCCGACCAGCGGTGCGCCGATCGGGGTGCCGCCCTGGATGACGGCCATGTAGAGGGCGAGCACGCGGCCCCGGTACTGGGCGTCCGTGCTGAGCTGGACGATCGTGTTCGCGCTGTTGAGGAACGTCAGCGCTGTCACGCCCACGAACACGAGCATTACGGCGTACGTGAGGTAGCTGGGCATGGCGGCGGAGACCATGGTCGCCACGCCGAGGCCCACCGCAGAGGCCACGAGCAGGGACAGCCGCGGCTGCTTCCGGCGTGCTGCGAGGAGCGCGCCGCCGAACGTGCCGATCGCCTGCACCGATCCGAGGAGGCCGTACGCGTCGGCACCGGTGTGGAAGACGTCGGCAGCCATGAGGGCGTTCGTGACCTGGAAGTTCAGGGTGAACGTGCCCACGAGTGCCGCCATGATGAGGATGAGCAGGATCCGCGGCTGCGTGCGCACGTAGGTGATGCCGGCGAGGATCTGTCCCTTGCCGCGTGGCAGCGGCGGGGTCCTGTGCAGGAGGCCGACGTTCAGCCGGGTCAGCGAGAACAGCACGCCCGCGAAGGTGAGGGCATTGAGCATGAACACCCAGCCCGTGCCGATCAGGCCGATGAGCAGACCGGCCACACCCGGGCCGGCCATGCGCGCGAGGTTGAACGACGCGGAGTTGAGGGCCACGGCGTTGGGCACGTCGGCGCGCCCCACGAGCTCGGAGACGAACGCCTGGCGCGGCGGGGCATCGAAGGCGCTCGCGATGCCGAGGGCGAGGGCGATCGCGTAGATCTGCCACAGCTGTGCGACCCCGGTCAGCACGAGGATGCCCTGCAGGAGCGCGAGGAGTCCCATGGCGCTCTGCGTGGCGATGAGAAGCTTGCGCTTGTCCAGCCGGTCGCCGAGGACGCCCGCGTAGGGGCCGAGGACGAGGATCGGGAGGAACTGCAGGCCGGTCGTGATGCCCACGGCGGCGCCGTCGTGATCGGTGAGCTGGGTCAGGACGAGCCAGTCCTGCGCGACCCGCTGCATCCAGGTGCCCACGTTGGAGACGAGCGCGCCGGCGGCCCAGAGACGGTAGTTGGGGTGCTGGAGGGCGCGGAACATGCGGCTGTTCACTTGGCGCTCATCTCCAGGAGCAGCTCGGCCGCCCGGTGGAGCGTGTCCCTGTCCGCGGCCGGCAGGCCCTCGAGGCGCCCCGCGAGCCAGGCTGCGCGCAGTCTGCGGGATTCCTCGAGGACCTGCCGCCCCGCGTCGGTGAGGGAGGCGATGACCTGACGGCCGTCAGTGGGGTGCTCGGCGCGGGCCACGTACCCGCCGTCGCACAGGTGGTTCACCGTGCGGGTCATGCTGGGCGCCTGGACGTGCTCGATGTCCGCGAGCTGCCGCATCGTGAGCGGGCCGCGCTTGTTGAGCAGGGCCAGCACGGTGATCTGGCTGGGGCTGACGGCGTCGCCGCTCGCCTGGGTGCGCAGCAGGCGCGATGTGCGCATGATCGCCGCCCTCAGCTCGGCGGCAAGTTCGAGGACGTCGACGGGCGCGTGGCCGTCGGTTCCGGCGGGGTCAGGGGTGGCAGCGGATTCGGTCTCGATGGTCTTCGCAGGCGTCATTGATACTTAGCATACCTTATTACCCTTGCTAAGGATATGACGGCTGTCACCCCCACACCGTCTATCCGATCACAGAGTCCACGAGCGCCTTCGCTTCCGCCTGGACCTGCTTGAGGTGCTCGTCGCCCTTGAACGACTCGGCGTAGATCTTGTACACGTCCTCGGTGCCGGACGGCCGTGCCGCGAACCAGGCGTTCTCGGTGGTGACCTTGAGGCCCCCGATCTTCGCCCCGTTCCCGGGCGCCTCCGTCAGCTTCGCGGTGATGGGCTCGCCCGCGAGCTCGGTGGCGGCGACGTCGTCCGCGGAGAGCGCGCCGAGGCGCGCCTTCTGCTCCCGGCTCGCCGCGGCGTCGATCCGGGCGTACGACGGCGCGCCGTACTTCGCGGTCAGCCCCCGGTAGAGCTCGCTGGGGGACTGGCCGGTGACGGCCCGGATCTCCGAGGCCAGGAGGTCCAGGAGGATGCCGTCCTTGTCCGTGGTCCAGACGCTGCCGTCGCGCTTGACGAAGCTGGCACCCGCCGACTCCTCGCCCCCGAACGCGCCCTGCCCGCTCAGCAGCCCGGGCACGAACCACTTGAAACCGACGGGGACCTCCACGAGCTTCTTCCCGAGGCCCTCGGCGACACGGTCGATCATCGACGAGCTGACGAGCGTCTTGCCCACCACGGTATCTGGGCGCCAGCCGCTGCGGTGGCGGTACAGGTAGTCGATCGCCACGGAGAGGTAGTGGTTCGGGTTCATGAGCCCGGCGTCCGGGGTGACGATGCCGTGCCGGTCGGCATCGGCGTCGTTGCCGGTGGCGATGTCGTAGCCCGCGCCCCCGGAGACCTTCTGGATGAGCGAGGCCATGGCGAAGGGGGAGGAGCAGTCCATGCGGATCTTCTCGTCCCAGTCCAGAGTCATGAACGCCCACTGCGGGTCCACGGTGGGGTTGACCACCGTGAGGTCGAGGTGGTGGCGCTCGCCGATCTCGCCCCAGTAGTCCACGGACGCCCCACCCATGGGGTCGGCGCCGATGCGCACGCCCGCGTTGCGGATCGCGTCGATGTCCACCACGAGGGGAAGGTCGTCCACATAGGAGGAGAGGAAGTCGAACTGGCCCGTCGTGTCCGCCGCGAGCGCGTCCGCGAGCGGCACGCGCTTGACGCCGGAGAGGTCCGCCTCGAGGAGCTCGTTCGCGCGCTTCGCGATCCAGCCGGTCGCGTCCGTGTCCGCGGGGCCGCCGTGCGGAGGGTTGTACTTGAAGCCGCCGTCGGCAGGCGGGTTGTGACTCGGGGTGACGACGATGCCGTCCGCGCGGCCCCGGTCGTCCTCGGGCCGGCCGGCGTTGTACTTGAGGATCGCGTGGCTCGCCGACGGCGTTGGGGTGTAGCCGTGGCGCGCGTCGACGAGGACCTGCACGCCGTTGGCCGCGAGCACCTCGAGAGCGGTGTTGGTGGCCGGCTCGGAGAGCGCGTGGGTGTCCTTCGCCAGGAACAGCGGTCCCGCGATGCCCTGTCCGGCCCGGTACTCGACGATCGCCTGGGTGATGGCGGCGATGTGCTTCTCGTTGAAGGAGCCCTTGAGGCTCGAGCCGCGGTGGCCCGAGGTCCCGAAGGCCACGCGCTGGCCCGGGTCGCCCACGTCCGGGGACACGTCGTAGTACGCGTCGAGGAGGGCGGTGATGTCCACGAGGTCACTGGGAAGGGCTACGGTGCCCGCACGGTTCGCCATATGCCTAGCTTTGCAGAGAAGGCCACCAATGCGTGGCGCCCGTGTGAACATTTCGTAGCCCGCGGCGGCGCTGGCAGCCCTCGGCGGAGGTCACTGCCCCTCAGCGAGCACGCGTTCCGCCAGCTCCCTCAGCGCACCCGAGAGGTCCGTGTCGGGCACTTCGATGCGCTCCCTGCCAAAGCGGAGGGTCCACTGGAAGGCATCCCTGACGCGCGACGGCGCGCGGGCGGCGTCGTCCGTCGCCCCACCGCCGGCGCCGAGCAGCCCGCATTCGCTGCGCGCCTGCCGGTAGAGCGCCGCCCATGAAGCATCGGACGGGGCCCGAGCCCCGCGCATGGCGAATTCGACGCTTCCGGTGCGGTGCACGCCCGCAACCCCGCCCGACCGGGTGACCTCGATCTTCATCGCATGCCCATCCCTGCGCCAGCCTCCCCTAGTGCCCGGGCCTCCTCGTCTTCGCGGCCTCGGTGAGCCGCACCGTGATCCCCACACCGCGCCAGCCGGCGCGCACGGCCCGCTCCTCGGCGGACTCGCGCCCGTAGAGGGAGCGGGCCACCCGCACAGTCTCCCGCGCGAACCCGCGGAAGTCGACGTCGAGCGGCAGCTTCCCCGGTGCGATGGTCTCGAACCAGACCCGCCCGGCCCGCTCCCAGGCGTGGCCGCCGAGCGCCGCCGCGGAGAGGTAGAACGCTCGGTTCGGGATCCCCGAGTTGAGGTGGACCCCGCCGCTGTCCTCGCGGGTGCGCACGTACCCGTCCATGTGGTCCGGCTGCGGGTCCTTGCCGAGGACCGGATCGTCGTAGGCGGTGCCGGGGGCCTTCATGGACCGCACGCCAGTGCCCTTGATCCCGGGCAGGAAGATGCCCTCGCCCACGATCCAGCTGGCCGACTCCACCGTGTCTCCGCGGTGGAACTGCTCCACGAGCACCCCGAAGACGTCCGCGAAGGACTCGTTGAGCGCCCCCGACTGGCCCTCGTACTTCAGATCCGTGGTGTGCTGCATGAGCCCGTGGCCCAGCTCGTGCGCAATGATGCTCAGCGAGCTCGTGAACGAGGCGAAAACCTTGCCGTCGCCGTCCCCGAACACCATCCGGAAGCCGTCCCAGAAGGCATTGTCGTATCCGACGCCGTAGTGCACGGTCCCCTCGAGGGCCAGCCCTGCGCCGTCGATGCTCGACTGGCGGAACACTTCCTCGAGGAACCGGTAGGTGTCCCCGAGCCCGTCGTACGCACGGTTGACGTCCGCATCCCCGACCGGGTCCTGGCCCTCCTTGCGCACGAGCTTCCCGGGCAGCACCTCGGTCCGCTCGGCGTCGCTGATCTCCCGGCGCAGGGTGCCCGGCTCGGCCAGGATGGTGTGCCCTGGCTCGCGACCGTGCGTTGCGCGGCGCTCGCGCAGGCGCTCGTCGGCGAGGAGCGTGCGCCGAGCGAGCTCGGCCACGGTCTCGAGCCCGCGCGTGTCCGTGGCCCATCCGTTCGCGGGCCCTTCACCGCGCAGGGCGCGCGTCCGCCTCTCGTCGGAGGTCGCGAGACGCTCGAGGAGGTAGGGAGGAACGACGCCGCGGTGACGCCCGGGGTGGGCAGGGGTGAGACTGCCGATCGGGCGCCCTGTGCTGCCCGCCGCGGTGCTGGTTGTCTCAGAGCTGGACATCGGCGAAGCCCCCGATCTCGCGCCACCGCTCGGCGGTGCCGCGGGCGCCGCGCGGCACGGAGTACCGGTCGGCGGCTGTCAGCGGGCCGAGGTCGAGGCCAGTGAGGGCTGCGATGTCGGATACCGGCACCTGGAAGGTCTTGAACGGGCCCAGGGGCGGGGCCTCGCGTGCCCCCTCGTGCAGGACGGCGTCGAGCCCGTTGGACTGGTCGAGGATGTAGCCGGTGCAGGCGAGCGCGGAGTCTGCCGCTTGCGGCCCCGCGTTCCAGGCCCCGATCTTGAAGAACTTCCGTGGGATCCGGGCACTCCTGTACTCGGGGTCGCCGACGTCGAAGATCGGCCCGGAGAACACCGAGAGCCGCTGCCGGTCGGCACCGGCGTGGCCGAGGATGTAGTCCTCGAGCCCGAGCCACAGCTCTCTGCCCTGGTTGAAGTAGTCGGCCTGCGGCGCGCACACGGTGTAGTGGAACGTGTCCAGATTCGCCTTCTCGGCCGTTGCCTGATCCCCCCAGAGCGGGTCCTGCCTGCGGACGAGGTGCCCCCGGTCGAACCTGTTGTCCGAATACAGCTCGGCGCCCCACTGCTGGTCCGGGCCGATCCGCGGATCCAGATTCCAGGTCTCGCCTCCACGCGTGATGTCCACGAGCGTTGCGCCATCGATGTTCACTGCCGTGGCCGCGGGCATGCGTCGGACGGGATCCTGGTGGATGGTGAAGTGGGTGTAGGGCAGTTCGAGAAGTCCGGGCCCGGTGGGCATCGGCACAGGCGCCGGTGTGCCGAGGAACGCCGGATCGTACCCCGCCCCGTCTGGGGCCGGTGCCGGCCTGCGAGCTGCTTCCCCATGGGTGCTGGACATCGTCGTTTCCCCTTCCGCGCTGGTGCGAGATGCCTCCAGCATGGCAGCCGCCTACGACATTTCTGGGCAGTCCGCGCGAGGGTAGGCTGGGGGAAACGCACAGGCTAGGGGAGAGCGCGATGTCACAGGATCCGGAAGTGCCCAAGCCCTCCGAGACGGACGGGGCGCCCGAGCGCCCAAGGTACAGCCCGCCGTCCTACGTCCCTCCGGTCTCGCTCGGCAAGGGCCGCGACAACCCGACCGAGCCGCTCCCGCCCGGGCCGATGTCCCCCGGTGCGACGCAGCCACTGCCCCCCGGCACGCCCCCGCGGGCTCCCGAGCAGCGCCCGCGGCCGGACGGGGCCCCGCGGGAGGATGACCGGCAGGGCCAGGATGCCTCGCGCGGGAGCGGCCTCGGCTCCGTGCCCTATGGTCAGACCCAGGCGTCGTACGGCCAGCCCCCGTACGGCCAAGGGCAGCCCCCGTACGGCCAGTTCCCCTACGGCCAGAACCAGCAGTACGGCCAGCCCCCCTACGGTCCGGCGGCCCAGTACGGCCAGGGCTACCCGCCGTACCCCTACGGGGCACCCGAGCCGAGGGGCCTGAGCATCGCCGCGATGGTCTGCGGCATCTCGGTGTTCGTGGGCTTCGGCTTCTTCGTGCTGCCGCAGATCGCGGCCGTGGTGCTCGGGCACATGGCCCTCTCACGGGAGCCCGCCGGACGTGGCATGGCGCTCGCTGGCCTCGTCATGGGATACGTGGGCCTCGCGCTGACCATCGCGTTCATCGCGCTCTTCGTTGTGGTGCTTGGCATCGCCCCAACCACGGGCCGCTACAGCAGCCTCTGACCCTCAGCCCCCGGGCGCCGGGACGTGCAGCAGCCGGGCGAGCTGGAGCAGCACGGCCTCGGACCCGGGGTGCCCGACGGCCTGCACGCCCATGGGCAGCCGCTCGGCGGTCCAGTGGGTCGTGGCCACGACGGCGGGCAGCCCGCAGACGTTGACCCACGAGGACCACGGGGCGAACTCGCACTGGCGGCGGTAGTCGTCGTCGGCAGTGCCGCGCCATTCCGGGCCACCGGTGAACCACCCCACCGGTCGGGGCGTCTGCGCGAGCGCGGGGGAGAACAGCGCATCCCAGTCGGCGAGCTGGGCGGCCATGTCGCGCTCGAACTGGTGCAGGAACGCCAGGGCTTCCTCGAGCTTCGCATGGGAGCGCTGCTGTGCGCGGCGCCGGAACGCGCGGGTCACCGGCGTCAGCAGGGGCTCGCGTTCGGGCCGGATCCTGGCGGTCCCCACGCCAGCGGTCCACGCGGCCGTGAAGGCGTCGGGGTAGCGGTTGTCGAACCGGACGTCGTGCTCCACGACGAGGTGCCCCGCCGCCGAGAGCGGCCCCACGGCGCGCCGGAGCGCCTCGAGCGCCTCCCGCTCGGGCCGCACCTCGTACCGGGCGTCCCAGGGGCTCGCGAGGCTCACCGCGATCCGGAGCCGCCGCGGCGCGCGCACGACGGCGTCCGCGTACGTCCCAGCGTGGCGTCCCCGAGGCGGGCGGTCGCCGCGGGGGAGATCCTCGGCCGTGCGCGCTCCGCCGGCGTGGTGGCGCCCAATGCCTGTCACCATGGCGTCGAGGAGGAGGGCGGCGTCCTCGGCGCTGCGGGCGAGCGGGCCGGCCACGACGAGCCGCGGAGCGTCCGAGCTGCTCTGCCCCTCGGGGATGGTCCCGCGCCCCACCTTGAGCCCGACGATGCCGCAGGCAGCGGCAGGGATGCGGATCGAGCCGCCCCCGTCGGATCCGGCGGCGAAGGGCACGAGGCCGGCGGCGACTGCAGCAGCCGAGCCGCCCGAGGAGCCGCCGGAGCTCAGCGCCGGCCCGTGCGGGTTGCGGGACGGCGGCCCGATCCGGTTCTCGGAGTAGGCAGTCAGCCCGAACTCGGGCACCTGCGTCTTGCCGAGGGAGACGATCCCCGCGCTTCTCAGGAGGCCCACGATGGGGGAGTCGGCCGGGGCCGGCCGGTGCTCGAGTGCCGCCGAGCCGTGCGTGGTGGGGACGCCGGCCACGTCGGTGAGGTCCTTGAACGCCGTGGGCATCCCGTGCAGCGGCCCGAGCTCGTCGAGCCGGCCCGAGCGGGAGAGGAGGGCATGCTGGGAGTCGGCGGCAGCGGCGGCGTCGTGCGCGCGCTCGGCGGTGACGGTGAGGAACGCCCCGAGCAGCGGGTTCGCGGCCTCGATCCGGCCAAGGAAGACGTCCGTCACCTCACGGGCCGAGACGTCCCCGTCGCGGAGCGCGTCGCGCAGCTCGGCCGCTGAGGCCCACGCGCCGTCCTCCTCCGGACCGGCCTCCCCGCTGTTCGCGAGCACATCGCCTGCCATGGTCCTCCGTAGGTCACTGCGCGTCTGAACCACTATAGGCTGGAGGAAATGACCATTTTCGGAGGCTGAGAATGTCTGATTTCGAGACCGTGCGCGTGGACGAGCTCCCCGCCGAAGGGATCCTCCTGGACGTGCGCGAGGACTATGAGTGGGAGGCCGGGCACGCCGAGGCCGCCGTCCACATTCCCCTCGAGCAGCTGCCGGGCCGCCTCGACGAGCTGGACCCCGACGAGGACCTCCTCGTCATCTGCCGCACCGGCGGCCGGTCGGCCCGGGCGGCCCAGTGGCTCGTGGCCAACGGCTACTCGGCGTACAACGTGGCTGGCGGGATGGACGCCTGGCTCACGGCAGGCAAGCCCCTGGTCGCCGAGAACGGCCAGACGCCCACGGTCCTGTAGCCGCTGTGACGTACACGTTCCTGGGCCCCGAGGGCACGTTCACGGAGGCCGCGCTCCTTAAGGTCCCCGGCGCCCGCGACGCCGCGCGCGTCCCCGCGAGCAACGTCAACGCCGCCATGGACGCGGTCCGCGACGGGACGGCGGACGCCGCCATGGTTCCCATCGAGAACTCCGTGGAGGGCGGCGTCACGGCCACCCTCGATGCGATTGCCACAGGGCCGGACCTGCGGATCGTCCGCGAGGAGGTCGTGCCGATCACCTTCGTGCTCGTCGCCCGCCCCGGCACGCGCATTACGGACATCCGGCGCATCTCCACCCACGGTCACGCGTGGGCCCAGTGCCGCGGATGGGCGGCTGCGCACGCGCCCGACGCCGTCCACCTCGCCGCGAGCTCGACCGCGGCAGGCGCGCTTGCCCTCCTCGATCCCGCCTCACGCCCGGGTGACGCCGCGATCTGCGCCCCGATCGTCGCCGAGGAGCACCCCGAGCTCGAGGTCCTGGCCACGGACATCGGCGACAACCCGGGCGCGGTCACCCGATTCATCCTCGTGGCGCGGCCCGGTGCCCTCCCGCCGCGCACCGGGGCGGACAAGACCTCGGTTGCCGTGCCGCTGCCCGAGGACCGCGCCGGGGCGCTCATGGAGATCCTCGAGCAGTTCGCCGCGCGCGGTGTGAACCTCTCACGGATCGAGTCGCGTCCCACCGGCCGGTACCTCGGCCACTACTTCTTCTCCATCGACGTGGACGGGCACATCCAGGACGCCCGGATCGCCGACGCCCTGCGCGGCCTGCACCGCATCAGCCCCCATACGCGGTTCCTCGGCTCCTATCCGCGCGCCGACGGGGCCCGTCCCGTGGTCAAGGACCACGTCACCGATGAGGCGTTCGCCTCGGCCCGGGAGTGGGTGGAGGGGATCCTCGGTGGCTGACCGCTTCCTGCGCGACTACCTCAGCCGGATCGGCTACAGCGGGGACACGGCGCCCACGATCGAGAACATTGCCGCGATCCACGCGCACCACACCCGCGCGATCCCGTTCGAGAACCTGACCCCCGCCGGCGGCGGAATCGTGGACATCTCCGCCCAGGGGATCGAGGACGTCCTCGTGCGCCGGCGCCGTGGTGGCTACTGCTTCCAGCACTCCGGCCTGCTGTCCCGCGCGCTGGCCGAGTTGGGTGCGGCGGACGTCGAGAATCACCTCGGCCGCGTCTACTGGCAGCGGGAGCCGGGCTCGGGCGCACCGGCCCGCACCCACCAGGCCACGCTCTTCACGCACGACGGCGAGCGGTACCTCCTCGACGCCGGCTTCGGCGGGTTCACCCCCTCGGGGGTGCTGCCCCTCGGCACCGCCGAGACAGTCACCGCGCTCGGCACCTTCCGCTTCGTCGCCGCGGCCGAGGCGGGACTCCCCGCGGGCGATACAGCCGGCACCGACCTCATGCTCCAGGCGATGGTCGGCGGCGGTTGGGCGAACCTTTACGGGATCGACCTCCGGCCCAGCGCCCCTGCGGACCTCGCCGTCGCCAACTGGTTCACCTCCACGTCGGACACCCCGCCGTTCACGCGCTCGCTCATCTTCGCCATCCTCACCGAGCGCGGGCGGGTCACGCTGTCCAACCTGGTCCTCTCCGTGCGCACCTACGCACAGGACGGGTCCTCAGCCGTGGAGAAACGCACGCTCAGCAGCGCCGCGGAGCTCCGGGACGTGGCGAGGGAGCTGTTCCTCATCGAGGACGCACGGATCGACTGGGACCGCATCTACAGAGTGGCGGCTGCCGCCTGAGGCGACCCGACGGCGTCGTGCGCCGACGCCCTCGCGCGCCGACGGCGCAGTGGTGCGCTCCGGGCTGAGGCTACGCGACGCGCACGAGCAGGCTCGCGGGGTGCACCTCGACGTCCACGCGCGTGGCCGGGCCCACCACATCGCCGTCAACCTGCGTCTCGATCGGCTCCGGCACCCGGATGGAGACCTTGCGGGCGCCGTAGAACTGCATGACCGGCAGCTGCCGCTTGTGCTGGAACATGATCTTGACGTACATCGCGATCCAGCCGATGAGGCTGCGGGGGCTCATGATCGCCACATTGAGGACGCCGTCGTCGATGTACGCGTCCGGGATGAAGTCCACGCCTCCGGGCAGCTTCGCGCAGTTCGCGAACAGCACGCTGCGCACGCGGCGGGACTGGAAGTCACCGTTGTCCAGCGAGATCTCCACGCGGCGGCGCCGCTGGCCGGGCATGTGCCGGATCCCCGCCTCGGTGTAGGCCATCCAGCCGACCGCGCGCTTGAGGTTCTCGCTCGTGTCGTTGAGGATCTCGGCGTCCATCCCGACGCCCGCGATGACGAGGAACGTGTGCTCGGAAGTGCCGCCGTCCGGGGCGGTGAGCGTCATGGTGGCCGTGTCGATCCGGCGCTGGCGGCCGAAGATCGCCGTGTAGACGCACTGGGAGATGTGCGCCACGTCGAGGTCCAGGTTCCGGGCGAGGAGGTTGCCCGTGCCCAGTGGCACCAGGCCCAGCGCGGTGTCGGTTCCCGCGAGGGCCTCGGCGACCACCCGCACCGTGCCGTCGCCGCCGCACGGGATCACGACGTCGGCGCCCGCCTCGAGCGCCTGGCGCGCCGCCGTGTGCCCCGGGTCCTGCTTGGTGGTCTGGAAGACGAGGGGGTCGGGCCAGCCGGCTCCGCGGCAGGCGGCCTCGATGAGCAGGCGCGTCTCGTGCGCGTGCTCCTTCACGGGGTTCACCACCACGGCCACCTGCTGGGGCCCGGAAGGCGGCGGTGCGGCGGGCTCGGCGACCGCGCTGCGTGAATGCTGCGCCTTGAGCCGGCGCACGCCCCACCAGCTGGCGACAGCGAAGCCGCCAGCAGCGGCAACAGCACCAGCAATGATCCAACCGCGCATGATGCTCACACTCTAGCCTGACGCGGGAGCCCTTCCGCACCGCCCCCGCCAGTCCCGCTAGTCTTGGACTCGTGATCGACGTCAAGGACCTTACCGAGAACCCCGACAAGTACCGTGCGAGCCAGCGGGCCCGCGGGGCGGACGAAGCGCTCGTGGACTCGATCATCGCCGCCGACGCGCGCCGTCGTGGTTCGCTGACCGAGTACGAGACGCTGCGCGCGCAGCAGAACCAGTTCGGCAAGAAGGTCGCGGCTGCCAAGGGCGAGGAGAAGCAGGCACTGCTCGCCGAGGTCAAGGACCTCGCGCAGAAGGTCAAGGCCGCCCAGTCCTCCGCGGACGAGGCGCAGGCCGAGATGGACGAGCTCATGCGCGTGGTGCCCAACCTCATCATCGACGGCATACCGGCCGGCGGCGAGGACGACTACGCCGTGGTCAAGACCGTGGGCACGCCCCGCGACTTCGCCGCCGAGGGCTTTGAACCCCGGGACCACCTCGAGATCGGGGAGCTCCTCGGGGCGATCGACATGGAGCGGGGCGCCAAGGTCTCCGGCTCACGGTTCTACTTCCTCAAGGGCGTCGGGGCGCGGCTCGAGATCGCGCTGCTCTCGATGGCCATGGACCAGGCCGTCGCGAATGGCTTCATCCCGATGATCACGCCCACCCTCGTGCGTCCGGAGACGATGCAGGGTACGGGCTTCGATGTCGCGCACGACGCCGAGATCTACCGTCTTGCCGAGGACGACCTCTACCTCGTGGGCACCTCCGAGGTGGCTCTGGCGGGCTACCACGCCGACGAGATCCTCGACCTCTCCGCCGGGCCCACCCGCTACGCCGGCTGGTCCTCCTGCTACCGCCGGGAGGCCGGCTCGCACGGTAAGGACACGCGCGGGATCATCCGGGTGCACCAGTTCAACAAGGTCGAGATGTTCGTCTACTGCAGCCCCGAGGACGCCGAGGCCGAGCACGCCCGCCTGCTCGCGTGGGAAGAGGAGATGCTCGCCAAGGTCGAGCTGCCGTACCGGGTGATCGACACCGCGGCTGGGGACCTTGGCATGAGCGCGGCCCGCAAGTTCGACTGCGAGGCCTGGGTGCCGACCCAGGGCCGCTACCGCGAGCTCACGTCCACCTCCAACTGCACGGGCTTCCAGGCGCGCCGCCTCAACATCCGTGAGCGCGTGCTCGACGCCGAGGGCTCGTCGAAGGGGACGCGCGCCGTCGCGACCCTCAACGGGACCCTCGCCACGACGCGCTGGATCGTGGCCATCCTCGAGCACCACCAGAACCCCGACGGCTCGGTGAATGTCCCTGCCGCGCTCCGCCCCTACCTCGGCGGCCTCGAGGTTCTCCCCGTCCTGTAGCTCACCAACGGGCGGTTTACCACAGGTTTTGGACATGACCACACGCCACGGCGCGGGGTCGTGTCCAGAACCTGAGGTGACTTCGGTTATCCACAGGTGTGCCGGTGCCGGTGGCGCCAGCATCGTGGGTCCGGTTGGGTGGTCCCACGAGATTTCCCAGCGTGCAGTTCGAGACGTCGACAGCCCAGCACCGGACGGGGCGCAGCTCGCAAGACGCCCAGCCGCGCCTACGCGGCTGGGCGTCTTGTGCGGCTACGGCGGGGCGTATACCTGCCGACGGATGAATGGCTCTCCGGGACCGCAGCTGACCGCTACGCCATCACGACGGCGTCACTCGCCGCAGCGGGACCGTCGCCAGTGCTGTGCCGGGAGACCGCGCTGATGGCATGGGGTGTGGAGTTTGCCCGGACGCCGACGCACGTCCGCTACCGGACGACAAGCCGGGCACGAAGCGGGTCGACCCAGCCGGCCGGGATCTACGGCAACGAATCAGTGGCGCTCAAGGCCTGGACCGCGTCCCAACGGGGGCAGATGCTGCCGCGGGGCTACCCCGAGGCGAAGCATTGGTGGGAGCCCGTACCCGCCAACCGTCTCACGGTGCCCCATCTCGGGCTCTCGCTGGCCATGGAGCCCTTCGACGCGGCGTTCGCGGACACCATCCACCGCCTGCCCTTCACGGAGGCCGTGGTCGTCGTGGACGCGCTGCTCGCCGGGCGCGATGGGCTCAAGGTGCGGCGCACGGCCGGGCAGCTACGCGCCCTCCAGGCTTCGCTGCCCACGGCGAGCGCGCGCACACGGACCGCGGGTGTGCTCGACTTCGCCGATGCCGGTTCGGAGTCTGTGGGTGAGTCGTTCAGCCGCGCGCTCATGTGGGAGCTCGGGTTCGAGATGCCGCAGCTTCAGGTATCGATCACGCGGGACGGGCGGTGGATCGCCCGGGTGGACTTCTGCTGGCCGAGGCTCAAGCTCGTGGGCGAGTTCGACGGACTCCAGAAGTACCTCCGCTCCATGGAACTCTCGGGGAAGTCCGCGGCCGAGGCGGTGGTCGCGGAGAAGCTGCGCGAGGACGAGATCCGGGCGGCGGGGTATGGCGTGGTGCGCTGGATCTGGGACGATCCAGAACCTGTGGTGTCCTGACCGGCAGGCGGCGGGAGACCCCGCAACCCACCGGACCCGTAGGTGAACACTCACACTGTGGGCGAGGGTGTGGATATTCACCTGCGCCTGTGACTGTTCACCCCGTGTTCACGGCCTCCAGACCGGAACCACAGGGACGCTCAGGCGGAGGGTGGTTCACTAGTAACCATGACAACAGCACTGAACGCTGGCATCGATGACCAGCTCATCACCATGAACCGCAAGCTCATCGGCCTCGACGTGGACGGCACGCTCGTGGACCACTACGGCCACATGTCACCGGCCATCAGGGAGGCGGGCGCCGCCGTCGTGGGTGCGGGCCACGAGGTCGTCGTCGCGACCGGCCGCTCCCTCGGTGCCACCCTCCCGGTGGTGGAGCTCCTCGGGGTCGACCAGGGCTACGCCGTGTGCAGCAACGGCGGGGTCGTGGTCCAGATCCACGCTGGCGCGAACGGCGGCTACACCGTCATCGACCGCCGTTCCTTCGACCCGGCCCCCGCGCTCAGGGCCCTGCGGCACCGCCTGCCCAACGCGAAGTACGCCCTCGAGGACATCGAGGGCAACTTCCTCTCGACCGAGCGCTTCCAGGACGCGAGCTTCGGCGTCGAGGCCCGAGGCGTCTCCTTCGGCGAGCTGCTCGAGGCCGAGGCGGTGCGTCTCGTCGTCTTCTCCACCGATTCCACGGCTGAGGAGTTCGGCGAGGCTGTCGAGTCCATCGGGCTCCACGGCGTGACCTATTCGGTGGGGTGGACGGCTTGGCTCGACATCGCCGCGCACGGGGTGACGAAGGCCAGTGGGCTCGAGCACGTCCGCAGCCTCCTCGGCATCGAGCGGGCCGACACCGTGTGCATCGGCGATGGCCGCAACGACATCGAGATGCTCCAGTGGGCCGGCCGCGGTGTCGCGATGGGCCAGGCGCCCGATGAGGTCAAGGCGGCCGCAGACGAGGTAGCCGCACCGGTGGAGGAGGACGGCGCTGCCGCGATCCTCCGCTCGCTCCTCTAGCGCCTCACGCACGACGGGGGCGGGTCGCCATGTGCGGGATCCCATGCAGTCGGGCGGGTACCGCCCCGTCAGGGAGCCGCGTCGAGTAGCCCCAGGAGCCGCGCTGCCGCGGGCCGCGCGGCCCATTCCTCGGGCCAGTGCGCGCGGGCGATCGCCTTCGAGACCGCCTGCGTCGTGATGCCGAGTGCCTCGGCGACGGCCTTCTGCTGCCCCCGCACCCCGGGGGTCAGGAGGTCCAGGACCCGCCACTCGGCGGCGGTTCGCTTCACGATCGCGAGGCCGAGCAGCCGGAGCACCCCCTCGGCGTCGTGCGCGAGGGCCGCGTCGGGGCCCTCCACGGCAATCGCAGGGCCGTCACCGCCCGCCTGCGCACGCTCGACCGCGCGCCGCGAGTGCGCCAGCGCAGGGCCGCGGGCCTCGGCGATGCCGAGCGGCAGCGGCTCGGCGAGACGCCCGACGCCGATCCCCACGTTCCAGCGCACGTCGCCGCACGCGTCCGGCCTCAGTGCGGTGAGGGCGGCGTCCACCGCAGGACCGGGGGAGGTGAAGACGGCTTGGGCCTCGTCGCCCACGGTCCGGTCGAAGGGCACCTCGGGCCGCAGCCGGCCGAGGGCCCTGAGGAGTTCGGGAACGCGGTCCCCGAGGGCGCGGTCGCGCTGGTTGATCGTGACCGTGTACATGGCCAGAGCCTAGCGGCGGCGCACCGGAACGGCGAGAGGCGGCCACCGCGTTGCCGCTGGTGGCCGCCCCCGGGGGTCCGCACGCGGCGGGCCGGATGAGTCCAGGTTCCTAGTGGCCTTCGCCGAACCGCTTGATGGAGGCCTCGAGCTCGGCCTCGGCCGCGGCACGGTCTGCCCAGCCGGCCGGCTTGACCCACTTGCCCGGCTCGAGGTCCTTGTACCGGGAGAAGAAGTGCTCGATCTCCTTGATGAGGAACTCGTCGAGGTCGGAGGCCTCCTGGATGTGGTCGAACCGCTTGTCGGCGGGGACGCACACGAGCTTGGCGTCGCCGCCGGACTCGTCCTCCATGTTGAAGATCGCGATCGGGCGCGCCTCGAGGACGATGCCGGGGAACAGGTCCACGTCCGGGTACCACACGAGCGCGTCGAGCGGGTCGCCGTCCTCGCCGAGGGTGTTGTCGAAGAACCCGTAGTGGGTCGGGTACTGCATCGAGGTGAAGAGGACGCGGTCGAGGCGGACGCGGCCCGTCTCGTGGTCCACCTCGTACTTCACGCGCGAGCCGCGCGGGATCTCGATCGTCACGTCGTGCTTCATGGTGCTCCTTGCCTGGCCCGGAGGGGCCGGATGGCGGTCGGTTGGCGGCCGCCCGGCCCAATCGTGGGGCGGGCCGCGGCGGCGACTACCATGAAGGATATCTGCCCCCGGGGTCCTCGTTCCCCGCGCCGACGCCATACCACCCGAGGACGGAGCGTTCCATGACTGCCCAGCGCGGCCCTCGCACGCTGCTCGGAGGCGTGTGGGTGCTGGCCGCCGCGGCGGTCGCGGTCGCGGTGCTCGTGGCGGTCGGCATGCTCTCCACCGGCGCCGCCACGGACCTGCGCGGCGCTCTCTTCCCCCGCCCCACTCCCACGGCGACGACCCCCGCCTGGCTCGCGCCGCCGTCGTCCGGCGCGCCGGCGCCGTCGGGCGCGACGCCCGTCTCCACCGCCGCGCCGGTGCCCGACCAGGCGACCGTCGCCAAGGAGCTCGACGCACGGCTCGTCCCGGGCTCCGGAACGATCACGGGCTCCGTCCTGGACGGGATGACGGGCCAGCCGCTGTACTCGCGCTCGGGCGCGCAGCCGAGCATTCCCGCGTCGAACCTCAAGCTCCTCACGGCGTCCGCCGTGCTCACGACGCTCGGTCCCGACGCGAGGCTCACCACCAAGGTGGTGCGCGGTGCGGACCCGGGGACGCTCGTGCTCGTGGGCGGCGGGGACGCGATGCTCGGCGCGGGCGCGTCGCAGCCCGGCTCCACGATGGGCCGGGCCGGGATGGCGACGCTCGCTGCGGAGACGGCGGCGGCGCTGACCGGGACGCACGACGCCGGCGCCTCGCCGTTCGCCGCGTCCTCGCCGTCCGCCGCCTCCTCGCCGTCCGCCGGGGGTGGGGCGTCGAGGCCGGCCTCCCTGCCCGCCGCCATCACGGTGAAGCTCGACGACACCCTGTTCACTGGCCCCGCCCTCAACCCGGCGTGGGCCCCCGAGGATATCGACGCCGGCGAGATGGCCCCCGTCTACGCGCTCGCCCTCTACGCGGGGCGGACCGGGCCGGGCGCAGGAGGGCCGCGGCCTAAGGACTCCGCCATGGACGCGGCGGCGGCGTTCCGCGCCGAGCTCGCCAAGGACCTCTCTGCCGCCGGCGTGACCGTCGCAGACAACATCACGCGGGAAGCTGCGCCGGCGGGCGCGCCGGAGGTCGCCTCGGTGCAGAGCGCCACGGTCGCGGAGCAGGTCGGCTACGCCCTGCGGGAGTCGGACAACTACGCCGCTGAGGTGCTGGGCCGCCTCGCCTCGCACGCCGGGGGCGGCCCTGGGAGCAACGACGGCGCGGTCGCCGCGCTCAAGGACGCCGCCACGCGGATCCTCGGCAGCGCGGCCGGATTCGAGCTCTCGGACGCGTGCGGGCTGGCGATCGCGGACCGCGCAGCCCCCGAGGCGCTCGCGGGCCTCGTCCGCGCGATGGCCTCCGGACCGGACGCCAGGCTCCGTGCCGCCCTCGACGGCCTTCCCGTGGCTGGCCTCGACGGGACCCTCGCCACGCGCTTCAGCGGGCCGACGACGGGGGGAGGGGCCGGCGTCGTGCGGGCCAAGACGGGGACGCTCAATACGGTCGCCTCCTTGAGCGGGTACCTGGTCGACGCCGATGGGCGGCTCCTCGTGTTCTCCTTCGTGGCGAACGGGCTCGACCCCGCCGCTCGGCAGCAGGCGGTCTCGGCGATCGATGCCGGCGTCGCGGCGCTGGCCGGATGCGGCTGCCGGGGCTGACCCATCGCGCAGGCGCCTGATCGCCCGGCGCGAACGGGGGGCATCGGGCCGCCCCGGGGCACAGCGGATTGTCGGTGCGGTGTGGTCGAATGGTCCCATGGATGCCTCGCAGATGGCCGGTCGACTGATCAACTGGGAGCTTGCCGCCTCGACCGCGGCCCGCCTCGCCCCGCCCGGGCCCTCCCTGAGCGCAGGCGAGGCGGAGGAGGCGGTCGCGAGCCTGCGCCGCCAGGCAGACGCCTCGGTGGACCACGTCCACCGCATCACCGGGCTCTCGGCCGCCGAGGACCTCCGCGACTCGCAGCTGCTCATCGTGGACCGGGCCTCATGGGCGAAGGCCAACGCGCAGGGCTTCGAGGTCATGATGGGGCCGGTCTTATCCAAGCTCGTGGAGAAGAAGGCGAGCGAGCTGACTCCTGCCGCAGCCAGGGTGGGCGGAGCCATCACGGGGGCCCAGCTCGGCGCCATCCTCGCCTATCTCGCGAGCCGCGTGCTGGGACAGTACGAGCCCTTCGCGGCGATGGCCCCGGGATCCACGCTGCCCCCGGCGGGCCGGCTCCTGCTGGTGGCCCCGAACATCGTCCACGTGGAGCGTGAGCTGCACGTGGATCCCGAGGACTTCCGCCTCTGGGTCTGCCTCCACGAGCAGACCCACCGCGTCCAGTTCGCCGCCGCCCCCTGGCTGCGCGGGCACATGATCGAGCAGATCTCCCACCTCAGCGAGAGCCTTGTGGGCAACATGGACAGCCTCATGGAGCGTGCCACGGCCGCCGCCAAGTCGCTGCGCGACCGCACGGGCGGTGCCGCCGACCTCCCGAGCAAGGGCGCCATCCTCGACCTGCTCCAGGACCCCGAGGAGAAGGCCGCCATCTCCCACCTGACGGCCGTCATGAGCCTGCTGGAGGGGCACGCGAACGTGGTGATGGACGCGATTGACGCCTCCGTGGTGCCGAGCGTGAAGACCATCCGCCAGCGCTTCCAGGCCCGGAACGAGAACCGCGGCCCGCTCGAGATGTTCGTGCGCAGGCTCCTCGGCATCGAGGCGAAGATGCGCCAGTACACGGACGGGCAGAAGTTCGTGCGGCACGTCGTGGACGCCGTGGGCATGGAAGGGTTCAACCGCGTCTGGGAGTCGGCGGACCACCTGCCCTCCGAGGAGGAGATCCACGACCCGGCGGCGTGGATTGCCCGGATGGGGCTGTGAGCCCGGAAGGTCCCTCCACGGGCCAGGGGCCAGCTTTCGATCCGGCCCGCGACTCCGCCTCTCCGGCCCGCCGCCGCCTCCACCCAGCCGTGGGAAATGCGCGCAACGCCGTGCGCGCGGCACTCGAGGAGGCGGGCTGGCCGGCGCGGGTGCTCGTGGCTTGCTCGGGCGGACCGGACTCGCTCGCCTTGGCCGCTGCCGTCGCGCACTACGCGCGGCGTGGTGCGGTCCGCGGGAAAGGCGGCGGGAGCCACCCGCTCGAGGCGGGCGCCGTCGTCGTCGACCACCAGCTCCAGGAGGGCTCCGGCGAGGTGGCGCGCGCGACGGCGCACGTGCTGGCGGGGCTGGGCCTCTCGCCGGTGCGGGTCGTCACCGTAGAGGTGCAGCAGGCAGGGGAGGGCCCGGAGGCCGCGGCGCGGATCGCCCGCCACGAGGCACTCGCGGCCGAGGCTGAAGCCAGCGGCGCGGGCGCCGTGCTGCTGGGCCACACGCTCGACGACCAGGCGGAGCAGGTCCTGCTCGGGATCGCGCGCGGGTCGGGTCCGCGCGCCCTGGGCGCAATGCGCCGGGTCCGCGGCCTGCTCCTACGCCCCTTCCTCGGGCTCCGGCGCGCGGACACCCTCGACGTGTGCGTGGCCGAGGGCCTCGACCCCTGGTTCGACCCGACCAACGAGGATCCCCGCTTCATGCGCTCCCGCGTGCGCAGCGCAATCATGCCGTTCCTCGAGGCCGAGCTCGGCCCAGGTGTCGCCGAGGGGCTCGCCCGGACGGCCGCGCTGCTCGGGGCGGACGCCGACTGGCTCGACGAGGAGGCACGCCGCACCTACGCCGGGCTCGCCGAGTTCGGGTCCAGCGACACGGAGGTGACCCCGGGTGGCGGCGAGGTGACCCTCCCCATCGACGCACTCCGCGCCCTCCCGCCCGCGCTGCGGGGCCGGGTCCTCGCGCTCGCCGTCACCGATCTCGGCGGCCAGACCACGTTCGAGCGCCTCGGCGCGGTCGAGCGCCTCCTCGAGCGGCGGGGGTCGGCCGGACCGGTCGAGGTGCCGGGCCACGTGAGCGCCTACCGAGCCGCCCAAGGGAGGCTAGTCTTGGTATCGCACCGCTGACCCACAGGAGCCGCACGTGGAATCGACAGACGTCCAGTCAGACCTCAAGCACGTCCTCAAGACCAAGGACGAGATCCAGAAGCGCATCGGCGAGCTCGCCGCTGAGATCGACCGCGACTACGAGGGCCGGGACCTGCTGATCGTCGGCGTCCTCAAGGGCGCCGTCATGGTCATGGCGGATCTGGCGCGGGCACTCCACTCCCACGTGACGATGGACTGGATGGCCGTCTCGTCCTACGGCTCCGGCACGCAGTCCTCCGGCGTGGTGCGCATCCTGAAGGACCTCGACACGGACCTCATGGGCAAGCATGTCCTCATCGTCGAGGACATCATCGACTCGGGCCTGACCCTCTCGTGGCTCAAGACGAACCTCGAGTCGCGCGGCACCGCCTCCGTCGAGATCTGCACGGCGTTCCGCAAGCCGGACGCCGCCAAGGTGAAGATCGACGTCAAGTACGTCGGCTTCGACATTCCCAACGAGTTCGTGGTGGGCTACGGCCTCGACTACGCCGAGAAGTACCGCAACCTCGACTTCGTCGGCACGCTCGCGCCGCACGTCTACGAGTAGGCATTCCGGCACCGGCGCGCGCTGCGGCAGAGGCACGACGGCGCGCGGCCGGGTTCGCCCTCAGCGCACGGCTCACGCCGATTGGTGGCCCGGGGGAACTTTTGCGACCACCCGTGCGTGAACGCTTCCGAACAGTGTCATGCTGGTGGGCACGGCGCATGGGCGCACGGCCGGGCGTGAGCGCAGCAGTGCATGAGGAGAAGGGACGGGGCTCAGCCCCGAGTTCATGAAAGTCAAGAGCTTCGTCAAGGGTCCGGGCATCTGGATCATCGTCGTGATCGTCCTGCTCCTGCTGGCCTTCGGGACCCTCGCGCCGGGCGGCAGCACCCGCGTCGACACCTCGGTCGGCCTGTCCCTCCTCAAGGACGGAAAGGTCGAGCAGGCCAAGATCTTCAACGGCGACGAGCGCGTGGACATGGTCCTCAAGGACGACTACGTGGTGGACGGCCAGGACAAGGGCAAGAACGTCCAGTTCTACTTCATCACCCAGCGCGGCGACGACGTCATCAACGCGATCAACAACGCGAACCTTCCGCAGGGCTTCTCCGATCAGCCGGTGGAGAACAACTGGTTCAGCTCCATGCTGTCCCTCCTCATCCCCGTGGTGCTGCTGGGAGCCCTGTTCTGGTTCCTGCTCTCGCGGATGCAGGGCGGCGGCAGCCAGGTCATGAAGTTCGGCAAGTCCCGGGCCAAGATGATCACCAAGGACATGCCGCAGGTGACCTTCGCGGATGTGGCCGGTGCTGACGAGGCGGTCGAGGAGCTCCACGAGATCAAGGAGTTCCTCCAGGAGCCGGGGAAGTTCCAGGCGGTCGGGGCCAAGATCCCCAAGGGCGTGCTGCTGTACGGCCCTCCGGGGACGGGCAAGACCCTCTTGGCCCGCGCGGTGGCCGGCGAGGCCGGGGTTCCGTTCTTCTCGATCTCCGGCTCGGACTTCGTGGAGATGTTCGTGGGCGTCGGCGCGTCCCGCGTCCGCGACCTGTTCGAGCAGGCCAAGGCCAACGCCCCGGCGATCGTGTTCGTCGACGAGATCGACGCCGTGGGGCGCCACCGCGGGGCCGGCATCGGCGGCGGCAACGACGAGCGCGAGCAGACGCTCAACCAGCTCCTCGTCGAGATGGACGGCTTCGACCCGAAGACCAACGTCATCCTCATCGCGGCGACGAACCGTCCGGACGTGCTCGACCCGGCCCTCCTGCGGCCGGGCCGGTTCGACCGGCAGATCCCCGTCGAGGCCCCGGACCTCCAGGGCCGCGAGCAGATCCTCTCCGTCCACGCCAAGGGCAAGCCCATGGCCTCCAACGTGGACCTCAAGGCTGTGGCAAAGAAGACGCCGGGCTACACCGGCGCGGACCTCGCGAACGTGCTGAACGAGGCAGCGCTCCTCACCGCCCGCTCGAACGCCCAGCTCATCGACGACCGTGCGCTCGATGAGGCCATCGACCGCGTCATGGCCGGCCCGCAGAAGCGTTCGCGGGTCATGAAGGACCTCGAGCGGAAGATCACCGCCTACCACGAGGGCGGCCACGCGCTCGTGGCGGCGGCCCTGCGGAACTCCGCCCCCGTCACCAAGATCACCATCCTGCCGCGCGGCCGCGCCCTCGGCTACACGATGGTGGTCCCGGAGGAGGACAAGTACTCGATCACCCGCAACGAACTCCTCGACCAGCTCGCCTACGCCATGGGCGGCCGCGTCGCCGAGGAGATCGTGTTCCACGATCCGTCCACCGGCGCGTCGAACGACATCGAGAAGGCCACGGGCACCGCGCGCAAGATGGTCACGCAGTACGGCATGAGCGAGCGAGTCGGCGCCGTCAAGCTCGGCCAGGGCGGCGGCGAGCCCTTCCTGGGGCGGGACGCGGCGCATGAGCGCAACTACTCCGACCAAGTCGCCTACGTCGTGGACGAGGAGGTGCGCCGCCTCATGGACCAGGCCCATGACGAGGCGTACGCCATCCTCACGGAGAACCGCGACATCCTCGACCGTCTGGCCCTCGAGCTGCTCGAGCACGAGACGCTGAACCAGAAGGAGATCGCGGAGATCTTCAAGGATGTCCGCAAGCGCGACTTCCGGGAGATCTGGCTCTCCAAGGAGACGCGCCCCGTCCAGAACATACCGCCCGTGGAGACGGAGGCCGAGCGCAAGGAGCGCGAGGCCCGCGAGGAGGCCACGGCCGCCCGTCGCGAGGAGCCGCTCGACGTTGCCCATGCCCACCATCCGCACGGCGAGCAGGAGTACGCCAAGGACCCCCGCGACGGCGCCTGACGGCCCGTGACCGACCAGTCAGCCACGCACCGCTAGGATCATTGACGTGACCCACTTCGACGACGACGACGTGTCCGAGCTGCCCGACGCGGCTGAGGGCATGGACCTGCCCCGGATCGAGGCGGCAGTCCGGGAGATCCTCCTCGCGGTGGGCGAGGACCCGGACCGCAGCGGGCTCAAGGACACCCCCAAGCGGGTCGCGAAGGCCTACGCGGAGGTGTTCGCGGGCCTGCACCAGAACCCTGAGGAAGTCCTGGGCGTCACGTTCGACATGGACCACGAGGAACTCGTGCTCGTGAAGGACATCCCGTTCTACTCGACGTGCGAGCACCACCTCGTGCCGTTCCACGGTGTGGCGCACGTGGGCTACATCCCCTCGCACGACGGCCGGGTGACCGGGCTCAGCAAGCTCGCCCGCCTCGTCGACATCTACGCGCGCCGGCCGCAGGTGCAGGAGCGCCTGACCAGCCAGGTGGCGGACGCAATGGTCCGGCACCTCAAGCCGCGCGGTGTCATCGTGGTGGTGAGCTGCGAGCACATGTGCATGTCGATGCGCGGCGTGCGCAAGCCCGGCGCGCACACCGTCACGAGCGCAGTCCGCGGCCAGCTCCACGACCCGGCGACCCGCGCCGAAGCCATGAGCCTCATTCTCGGAAGGTGACCACGACGATGGACTCTCTCGCAGCTGCGCCCGGCACCGGGCCCAACACGTCCCCTCTGCCCGTGCTCCGCAAGCCCCGCCCGAGGGCGACGTTCGAGGGCCTGCCCCGCGACCGCGCCGTCGTGATGGGGATCCTCAACGTCACGCCGGACTCGTTCAGCGACGGCGGGGAGCACGTCACGGCCGACAGTGCGATCGCCGCGGGCCTGCGGATGTTCTACGGCGGGGCGGACATCATCGATGTGGGAGGCGAGTCCACGCGCCCGGGCGCCGACGAGGTGCCCGAGGACCTCGAGCAGGAGCGGATCCTGCCGGTCGTGGAGGCCCTCGCGAAGGCCGGCGCCCTCGTCTCGGTGGACACCCGGCGTGCGAGCACCGCGGAGAAGGCGCTCGACGCGGGCGCGACGATCATCAACGACGTCTCCGGGCTCGCCGTCACGGACGAGATGGTCAAGCTCGTCGCGGCCCGGGACGCCTACTACGTCGTCATGCACAACCGCGGCGACTCGAAGGAGATGGACAGCCTCGCCTCGTACGGGGACGTGGTCGAGGACGTCATCGCCGAGACCCTCCAGATCCGCGACCGCCTGCGCGCGGCCGGGGTGTCCGATGCGAAGATCATCCTCGATCCAGGACTCGGGTTCGCCAAGAACGGCGAGCAGAACTGGGAGCTCGTGAAGAACGTGGGGCGCTTCACCGCCCTCGGGCACCCTGTCCTCGTTGCGGCGTCCCGCAAGCGCTTCCTCGGCGAGCTGCTCACCAGCGCCGGCAAGGCGGCACCGCCGCAGGCCCGCGACGCCGCGACCGCGGCGATCACCGTCCTCGCGGCGGCGGCCGGAGCGTGGGGCGTGCGCGTGCACGACGTCGCGTCGAACCTCGACGCCGTCAAGGTCACCGCCCGGGCAAAGGCCTAGGACGCCGTGGGCAGCCGCCCTGACCTCATCACCCTGACAGGGGTCACCGCCATGGGGCACCACGGCGTGCTCGCGGCCGAGCGCCGCGATGGCCAGCCCTTCGTCGTGGACGCGGTGATGCACGCGGACTTCGGTGCGGCCGCGTCGTCGGACAGCATCGCCGCGACGGCGAGCTACGCCGAGGTGGCCGAGCGGATCGTCGACGTGGTCGAGGGCGAGCCGGTGGACCTCATCGAGACCCTCGCAGTGCGCCTGGCCGAGACGGTTCTGGCCGAGTTCCCGGTCGAGGCCGTGGAGGTCACCGTCCACAAGCCCCAGGCACCGATCTCCGTGCCCTTCGCGGATGTCTCCGTGACCGTCTTCAGGGAGCAGCGGCGTGCAGACTGAGCACCACGGCTGGACCAGGGCCGTCCTGGCCCTCGGCAGCAACTTGGGCGCGCGGGCGGAGACGCTCGCGGAGGCCGTTGCGGACCTCGTGGACCGGCCCGAGGTGCGCCTTGTGGACGTCTCCCCGGTTGTCCAGACGAAGCCGGTGGGCGGCCCCGAGGGGCAGCCGGACTTCCTGAACATGGTGCTGATCGTGGAGACGACGCTCGGCCCGCACGAACTCCTCGAGCACTGCCACGCGGTCGAGGCCAAGCACCACCGCACCCGCGAGGTGCGCTGGGGCCCCCGCACGCTCGACGTCGACATCATCACGTACGGCGACCTCACGCTCGACGACCCTGACCTGACCATCCCCCACCCGAGGGCCGCGGAACGCGCGTTCGTCCTGTACCCCTGGCTCATGATCGATCCGCTCGCGGTCCTCGAGGGCCATCCCATCGTGGGCCTGCTCGCGGACTGCGAGGACGCAGAGGGCATCGAGGGCTACGACCTCATGACGGACGGGGGTAGCCCGAAGTGAGCCCGCTCAAGCCGTGGGTGCTCGTGCTCGTCGCGTTCGTGGTGGGCCTGATCGGCGTGGCCGCGAACTCCCTCGCCCTCCGGGCCTCCGCGGCAACCCCTGTCCTGCCCATCAGCGCGCTCGGCTCCATGGCCGTGATCGCCGTCGTCACCTTGGTCCTCGGGATCAGGGTGCTCCGGTGGCGCACCGGCCACCGCACCCGCATGCTCGACCCGATCTTCGCTGCCCGGACCCTCGTCCTCGCGCATGCCTGCGCGTACGCCGGCGCAGTCCTGCTGGGCTGGCACGGCGGGGTGATCGCGGACCAGGTGCCCTTCCTGGCAAGCCGCGCGGGCACGCCGCTCGTCGAGACGGCGCTGCTCATGATCGTGGGCGGGATTGTCATGGTGGCCATCGGCTTCATCGTCGAACGGTTCTGCCGCATCCCGCCCGAGGACGGCGAGGAGGAGGAAGGACACGCGGACGGCGGCCGCGCGCCGGATGCCGAGGGCGGCCTTGCCTAGCCCTGCCCTCCACGCGATCGACCCCGTCGGGGTCCGGTGGCGCCGGCTGGCTCCCCGGTACGTGCGCCTGCGCCTCGTCAGGGAGGGCATCTCGACGCTGGCCTGGACGGCGCTCGCCCTCATCCCCTGGGGCGCCGCAGCCGTCCGGATGGTCGCCCTCCCGGGCTGGCTCACGCTCGGACTTCCGGTGGCCGTGTTCGCGTGGGGGCTCGCCCAGCTCGCGCTCACGCCGCGGCGGGTGCGGGCCATGGGCTACGCGGAGCGCGAGGATGACCTCCTGATCCGCCGCGGCCTGCTCATGCGCCGTGTCAGCGTGGTGCCGTATGGACGGATGCAGTACGTCGACGTGTCCGTCGGACCGCTCGAGGGCGCGCTCGGCCTCGCCACCGTCAAGCTCCACACGGCCGCCGCCGCCACGAGGGCGGAGATCCCTGGCCTCCCCGAGACCGAGGCGGCACGCCTGCGCGATCAGCTCAGCGCCCGCGGCGAGGCCCGCCTGGCGGGGCTGTGAGCCTCCCCTCGGCTCCGGCCCGCACCCCCGGTACCGCGGACGACGGCGGGTGGCGGCGGGTGCATCCCCTCTCGCCCTGGGTGCGCGGCTGGATCCTGCTGCTCGCCCTCGCTGTCAGCTTGGGTCGGGACTGGCTTCAGTCCGTCGTGACGGGGGAGCCGATGCACGGGTGGTGGAATGCGGTCCCGGTCGCCATGCTCGCGTGGGTGGGAGCCGGCGTGATCCTGCTCGTGGGCGGCGGGTTCGTGCTGTCGTGGCTGACCACGCGCTACCGGGTCGACGGCTCGACCGTGCGGGTGAGGACCGGCATCGTGTTCCGCCAGCACCGCCAGGCGAGGCTGGACCGGATCCAGGCGGTGGACGTGGTCCAGCCCTTCCTCGCGCGCCTCTTCGGCCTGGCGGAGCTGCGCTTCGAGGTGGCCGACGCGAGCGGGAACGCCCTGCGGCTCTCCTTCCTTCCCCTGGCCGAGGCGCAGCAGCTCCGGGCCTCGGTGCTCGCCGCAGCGTCCGCGGCGCGGGCCGCGTCACCGGTCCCAGCTCACGTTCCCGACCCTTCCCTGGCACCCGGCGACGGTCTCCACCCGGCGGAGGTCCCGCCGTCGTCCGCGGCAGTGCGCGAGACGCTCGCGGTGCGCGTGCCGGTGGCGAGGATCCTCGCCTCGACGGCGCTCACGCCGTTCCTCATCGTGGCAGGGCTGGTGTCCGCCGGGGGCATCGTGCTCGAGGCGGCCCTCGGGGTGAGGGCACTGGGTGCGGCGTTCATCCCCGCCCTGCTGGGGGCCGCGGTGACGGTGTGGCACCGCATCAGCTCGTTCTGGGACTTCCGCGTGCTGTCCAGCGGCGACGGGCTCCGGCTTACGCGTGGGTTGCTCGAGACCCGCAGCCAGACCGTGCCGGCCGGCCGGGTCCAGGCGATCCTCATCCGCCAGCCGCTCCTGTGGCGCCCGTTCGGCTGGTGGTCCGTCCACGTGAACGTGGCAGGCTACCGGCACACCTCGGAGCGCGAAGGGTCCAAGTCCACCGTCCTGCCGGCGGGGACGCCGGCGGAGGTCTTCGGGGTCCTCGGGCTCGTCCTGCCAGACCCCGGCCTCGAGCCGGGCACGGCCCGCGCGGTCTTCGAGGACGGGATGACAGGCGCAGGGGACTCGGGAGGATTCGTCCACTCGCCGCCTTCCGCGCGCTGGGTGGACCCGCTCGCCTGGCGGCGCACCGGGTTCCGCGCCACCGCCACCGCGCTCCTGTGCCGCACCGGCGTCTTCGCGCGGACCCTCGCGATCGTTCCCCACGAGCGGACCCAGTCGATCGCGCTGACCCAGGGGCCCCTCCAGCGGCGGCTGGGCCTGGCCGGCGTCGAGCTCCACTCGACTCCGGGTCCGGTCAGGCCCCTCGTCCCGCACCAGTCCGTCTCCGTCGCCGAGGTGCTGTTCGCCGAGCAGGCCGCACGCGCCGCCCACGCCCGCCGTCCCGGACGGCCTGCACCAGGAGGAAACGCATGAGCCTTCCGCCCTCTCCCCAGACGGGACCCTCCGCGGCATCGTCGCGACCCCCGCGGCCGGGACGGCTCGGCATCGGGATCATCGGCGCGGGCAAAGTGGGCGCCGTGCTCGGTGCCGCGCTGCGGGCTGCCGAGCACGCGGTGGTCGGCGTCTCCGCGGTCTCCGAGGCGAGCCGGGAGCGCGCCGAGCTGCTCCTGCCCGGGGTGCCTGTCCTCGAGATCCCCGAGATCGTGGAACGCGCCGAGCTCGTGCTCCTCGCCGTCCCCGACGACGCCCTCGGACCCCTCGTGGAGGGACTCGCGAAGCTCGGCGCGTGGCAGCCGGGCCAGCTCGTCGCGCACACCTCGGGACGGCACGGCGTCGGAATCCTCGCCCCCGTCCGCTCGGCCGGCGCGATTCCGCTCGCGATCCATCCCGCGATGACCTTCACGGGCATGAGCCTCGACCTCACGAGGCTCACCGACTGCTGCTTCGGCGTCACCGCCGATCCGGCCATGCTCCCCATCGCGCAGGCCCTCGTGGTGGAGATGGGCGCGGAGCCGGTAGTCATTGCGGAGGGCGACCGGGTGGCGTACCACGCGGCGCTCGCGCACGGCTCCAATCACCTCGTCACGCTCGCCTCGCAGGCGGCCGAGGTGCTTGGGCGCATCGGTGTCGCCGACCCCGCCGCCATGCTCGGCCCGCTGCTGCGCGCTTCGCTCGACAACGCCCTCGCCGCCGGGGAGTCCGCGCTCACCGGACCCGTGGCACGGGGCGATGTGGGGACCGTGGCCGCACACGTTGCCGCGCTCGCCGAGCTCGTGGCGGAGGCCGCCTCACCGGGCGGGGCCGGAAGCGGCTCCGCGGATATCCTTGAGGCCTACCGAGCCATGGCCCGGGCAACGGCGGTCCGCGCCGAGCGCCGCGGGCTGTTCGGCGAGGATGTACGGGCGCGCGTCGAGGCGGCGCTCGACCCCGATGACCCGACGTTCGGCGATCCCGCCGGAGAGGAATCCTGATGCCCATCACCGTTGCCCGCACCAGGGCGGAGCTGCAGGCCGCGATCACGCAGGCGCTGGCGGCCGCCGAGCTGCGGGCCAAGGTCGCACGGGAGCTGGCCGAGGACGCCCTTGAGGCCGCTCCCAGCGAGGACGTCACGGGCGTGTCCCTCGGACTCGTCCCCACCATGGGCGCCCTCCACGACGGGCACCGCCGGCTTGCCGAGGCCGCCGTGGCGGGGAACGACGTCGTTGTCGCGAGCATCTTCGTCAACCCGCTCCAGTTCGGGGATCCCGTGGACCTCGAGCGCTACCCGCGCACTCTCGAGGCGGACACCGCCCTGCTCGAGTCGGTCGGCGTGGACATCGCGTTCGCCCCGGAGCTCGAGGAGATGTACCCGGGCGGCGAGCCGCTCGTGCGCGTGACGGCGGGACCGCTCGCCTCGAAGTGGGAAGGGGCGTCCCGTCCCGGGCACTTCGACGGCGTGTGCACGGTGGTCGCGAAGCTCCTCCACCTCGCCCAGCCCGGGCCCGGCGGGGCGCCCACGGCGTTCCGCGCCTACTTCGGGCAGAAGGACGCGCAGCAGGTCGCCATCGTGCGCCGCATGGTCAAGGACCTCAATTTCCCCGTCGAGATCGTCCCCGTGCCGATCGTGCGCGCCGAGGACGGGCTGGCCCTCTCGAGCCGCAACCAGTTCCTCTCGGCGACGGAGCGTGACGCGGCCCTCGTCCTCTCTCGCGCGCTGCGGCTCATCGAGGAGCGCGCCTCGGCGCACGAGCCGCTCATGCCGGACGACGCCGTGGCCCTCATCGAGTCACAGCCGGGCGTCGCGCTGGACTACTTCGACGTCGTGGACACCGACACCCTCGAGCCGCTCGCGTTCAACTGCCGCGAGACCCCGTTCACCGGCGAGGCGCTTGCCATCGTCGCGGCCACGGTCGGCCCGGTCAGGCTCATCGACAACATGCCGCTCCGCGCCCGCTGACCACCCGGGCGCCGCGCTGGCCACCCGGGCGCCGCGCCGACCACCGGGCGCCACGGTCAGCGGTCGTCCGCGGTCAGCTCGAGAAGAACTCCGTGAGCCTCTCGATGAGGGCCTTGGCCGGCCGCGTGGGGGCGTCGTGGGCCAGCTTCGGGAGTACGTCGATGTCCGAGGCCGGCAGGACGCCGTCGAGCTTCCGCGCGGCCTCGCCGAAGTACTCGGGGCTCGCGCCGCCCACGAGGAACAGGGTCTCGAGCGGCAGCTCGTCGAAGCCCTTGGCCTCGGCGTCGGCGGCGAGGACGGCGCGGATCTCCGCCGGGCCCGTCGGCAGGAGCCGCGAGAGGACCTTTCCGACCGGCATGCGGCTGCCGATCCGGTTCAGCACGGTCAGCACGGGCAGCGGCAGCTTCGCGATCGGTCCCGCGGTCTGGAGGCCGCGCAGCAGCACGGCCAGGGCCTTCTCCTCGTCCTTCGCGGCGAGCGCCTCCTCGAACTCGGGCATCCACTCCGCCTTGATGCTGCCCTCGAAGGAGATGATCGGGTCGTACACGGCGATCTGCCCGATCTCGAGTTCGCGTCCCGCGTGCAGCACGATGCAGCCGCCGTAGTTGTGCCCGAACACGGCGTCGGCGCCGGTCTTCTCGAGCACGGCCGACAGGTCCGAGATCTCGGTCGCGAGCGAGTAGTCCGCCGGCTGCGGCGAGGACTCGCCCCTCCCGCGGCGGTTGTAGACGTGAACCGGCGCCCCGAGCGCCTCGGCGAGCCGGAGCGCGAAGTCCTTGTACAGCTCGGCGGTCACCATCGAGCCGTGCACGACGACGACGCCCCCGTGCGCGCGTGCCCCGCCGTCCGCCGTGCCCGGGGCTGCCTGTACGCCGGCCGGGGCGGTGAACAGTTCGAGGGTGGCGCCGTCGGGGGTCGTGATGGTCGAGGTGGTGAGCTGGGTAGCGGCCATGGACCGAGCCTAGCGGGTGCCCGGCCCTGCGCCCGGAGACCTCACAGGCGGCTGGCCTAGAATTGAATGCTGTGACCGCAGAGAACGCCGCAGGGGAGCGCCCCGCACCGAAGGGGCCCGCAGAGCCCGCCGACGCCAGCGAGCAGATGCACATCCGCCGCGACAAGCGCGAGAAGCTGCTGGCGAACGGTGAGCCCCCATATCCGGTGACCCTCCCGCGGACGCACTCCCTCGCCGAGGTGCGGGCCAAGTACCCTGACCTCGAGCCGGATACGGCGACGGGGGAGAAGGTCGGGGTCGTGGGCCGCGTCGTGTTCATCCGCAACACCGGCAAGCTCTGCTTCGCCACCCTCCAGGAAGGCGACGGCACGCGCCTGCAGGCCATGCTGAGCCTGGCCAACGTCGGCGAGCAGCGCCTGGCCGACTGGAAGGCCCTCGTGGACCTCGGCGACCACGTCTTCGTCTCGGGCGAGGTCATCTCCTCCCGGCGCGGTGAGCTCTCCGTCATGGTGGACGAGTGGCGGATGGCGTCCAAGGCCCTGCGCCCCATGCCGACCCTGCACGCGGACCTCAACGAGGAGACCCGGGTCCGCCAGCGCTATGTGGACCTCATGGTCCGCGAGGAGGCCCGCAGGATGGTCTACACGCGCTCCAGGATCACCAAGAGCGTCCGCGACACGCTTGACTCCCACGGCTACGTCGAGGTCGAGACGCCCATGCTCAATCTCGTCCACGGCGGTGCGACCGCACGCCCGTTCGAGACGCACCTCAACGCGTTCGACCAGCACATGACCCTGCGCATCGCCACCGAGCTGTACCTCAAGCGCGCCGTGGTGGGCGGGATCGAGCGGGTGTACGAGATCGGCCGTGTGTTCCGCAACGAGGGCGTCGATTCGACCCACAGCCCGGAGTTCACGACCCTCGAGTGCTACGAGGCGTACGCGGACCAGTTCACCATGGCGGACCGGATGAAGGAGATCATCCTCAACGTCGCGGACGTGGTGGGCACCCGGAAGATCGAGACCCCGGAGGGCACGATCGACCTCGACGGCGAGTGGAGGTGGCTCGGCGTGTATCCGGGGCTCTCCGAGGCGGTCGGCGAGGAGGTCACGCCCGACACACCGCTGGAGCGGCTGCTTGAGATCGGTGACGCCCACGGCGTCAAGACCGATCCCCTGTGGACCCAGGAGAAGGCCGTCATCGAGCTCTTCGGCGAGATCGTCGAGCCCACGCTCCTGAACCCGACCTTCGTCTACGACTACCCGCCCTCCGCCCAGCCGCTTGCCCGCCCGCACCGCGAGGACCCCCGGCTCATCGAGGCGTGGGACCTCATCATCGGCGGCATGGAGCGCGGCACGGCGTTCTCCGAGCTCATCGATCCGGTGATCCAGCGCGAGCGGCTCACCGAGCAGTCGCGTCTCGCCGCGGAGGGCGACGACGAGGCAATGGCCCTCGACGAGGACTTCCTCCGCGCCCTCGAATACGGTGCGCCGCCCATGGGCGGGATCGGCCTCGGCATCGACCGTCTGGTCATGCTGTTCACCCAAGCCGGTATTCGCGAAACAATCCTGTTCCCCCTCCTGAAGCCCGAGGCCAACTGATGGATTATGTGTTTGCCATCCTCCCTCCCCTCGTGGTGGGCCTGATTTTCTGGTTCGCCATGCGCGCGATCTTCAATGCCGACAAGTCCGAGCGGGAGGCCCTCGCGAAGGCTGAGCGCGATGCTCAGGACTCATCCGCGAATTGAAATGAGCGGGTCCTTTTGACTCACGCCTTTTAGGCCTCCATACTGTTATTGCTCAGTGGGTGGTGGGCCGTGGATTGGTCTGCCTTGGCCTGTATTTGCACGGTCCTTCGGCTGCTGATTGCTTGACCTCGCATTTGCTATGTCCCCAGCGATGAGAAGAGAGAGAGCCTCAGATGGCACAGAAAGTCCAGATCATCCTTGAGGACGACATCGACGGCGGCAAGGCGGACGAGACCGTCCGCTTCAGCCTCGACGGGTCGAACTACGAGATTGACCTATCCACCGCCAATGCCGGAAAGCTCCGTGATGCGCTCGCCGAGTTCATTGCTGCCGGCCGCAAGGCAGGCACGGGCCGTTCCGCGTCCGCGCCCCGGGCACGCGCAGCGTCTTCTGGGCGCAATTCGGATTCTGCGAAGATCCGGCAGTGGGCGCGTGACAATGGGTACAACGTGAATGCCCGCGGTCGCATCCAGCAGGAGGTCCAGGAAGCCTATCGCCGGGCCAATGGCTGATCCCGGCAATACCGTGTGACGCGTTTGCGCGCGGTCAAGGAAATCCCGGCGCCGCTGCGCCGGGATTTCCTGCGTCAGGGATGGGGAATCAGCGCCTTCGTTGTCGGAGCAGGGCGCACGACGGCGAGGCGAGGCGCCGCATTCGAGGCGAGCGGGCGGCGTCGTGCGCTTCATGCACCCCCCTTCGGCTGCGGGTGGCCCTCTCCCTGGGCGCCTGAGTTTGGTCATTTGCTTAGTGCCTGAGATTTCCCGGTGGTGAGGGCGTCGAGGATGGCCTGCCG
>NZ_BNCM01000007.1 GCF_014656475.1 Sinomonas cellulolyticus | reverse complement strand
TACGGCCAGCAGGTCGTCCTGCGCGCCGAGGGCCCGGGCGCCGAGGAAGCCCTCGACAAGCTCGTCGCCGTCCTCGAGACCGACCACGACGCCCAGTAGGCCCCGATTCGCGTACCTTCCTGCCCACGTCATCTCCCCCCGGGCCAGGACACGCCGGTCAGCGCGCTTGGCACGGCATAGACGTGGGAAGGAACGCACGCAGACCGCACGGCCACTAGGTTCTAGCGCATGGCCAGTAGGGTTTAACCCATGGGTGATGCGGGGACCGCCACGGTGACGTCCGACGGCGAGCGCGGCCTCACCGCGGCCGAGGTCGCCGAGCGCGTCGCCGACGGGCGCACCAACGACGTCCCGCCGCGCGCGAGCCGCAGCGCGTGGGAGATCGTCCGTTCCAACGTGTTCACGCGCATCAACGCGATCTTCGCCGTACTCGCGGTCATCATCTTCTCCACCGGCCACTGGCTCGACGGGATGTTCGCCGGGCTCATCGTGGCGAACTCGGTGGTGGGCATCGTGCAGGAGATCCGGGCCAAGCGCACGTTGGACAGGCTCGCGATCGTGGGCCAGGCGCACCCGCAGGTCCGGCGCGAGGGCACCACCACGAGCCTGCCGCCGCATGAGATCGTCCTGGACGACGTGATCGAACTCGGCCCCGGCGACCAGGCCGTGGTGGACGGCGAGGTCCTGACGGCGGAGGGCCTCGAGCTGGACGAGTCGCTGCTCACCGGCGAGGCCGACCCGATCCCGAAGTCTCCCGGCAGCCCCGTCCTCTCGGGCTCGTACGTCTCCTCCGGCACCGGCCTCTACAGGGCCACCAAGGTGGGCCGCGAGGCGTACGCGGCGCAGCTCGAGGCCGAGGCCAGCAAGTTCACGCTCGTGAACTCCGAGCTGCGCAACGGCATCAACACCATCCTCAAGGTGATCACCTGGCTGCTCATCCCTGCGGGCATCCTCTCCGTCTACAACCAGCTCACCGGCCGGCAGGCCCTTCCGGACGCGCTGCGCGGCATGGTGGCCGCGCTCGTGCCGATGGTCCCCGAAGGCCTCATCCTCATGACCACGATCGCCTTCGCCGTGGGAGTGGTGCGGCTGGGGCGCCGCAACTGCCTCGTCAACGAGCTGCCCGCGATCGAGGGGCTGGCCCGGGTGGACGTGGTCTGCGCGGACAAGACCGGCACGCTCACGGAGAATGCGATGGAGCTCGCCGAGGTGCGCCCGCTCGCCGAGGAGGCCGCAGCGCACGACGGCGAGGGCAGCCTCGCGCAGGCAGAGCTCGCCCTGAGCGCCCTGGCCGCAGCGGACAAGCGCCCCAACGCGAGTATGCAGGCCATCCGCGAGGCGTTCCCCGACTCGCCGGGCTGGACCGCGTCGGAGACCCTGCCGTTCTCCTCGGCGCGCAAGTACGGCGGCGTGGCGTTCGGGGGGCAGGGCTCGTGGCTGCTCGGCGCGCCGGACGTGCTCCTTCCCGAGGGCTCCCCTGCCCGGGCCGAGGCCGAGGAGGTGGGCTCCCGTGGGCTCCGCGTCCTGCTCCTCGCGCGCACCGACCAGCTTCCCCTTCCCGCCTCCGGCGCGGTGGAGGGCTCGGGGCGACCCGGCGCCGTCGTGCGTACCTCCATGCCACCGGAAGCGCCCCGAATCCGGCCGGCCGCGCTCGTGGTGCTCGAGCAGAAGGTGCGCGACGACGTGCGCCCCACCCTCGACTACTTCGCCGCGCAGAAGGTCACTGTGAAGGTCATCTCGGGCGACAATGCTGCCTCGGTGGGCTCGGTCGCGGGGCAGCTCGCGCTCCCCGGCGCGGACGCCCCCGTGGACGCGCGAACGCTCCCGGACGACGCCGAGCGGCTGGCAGGGGTGCTCGAGGAGCGGGCCGTGTTCGGCCGGGTGGCGCCGGCGCAGAAGCGCGGCATGGTGCGGGCGCTGCAGTCACGCGGCCACACGGTGGCGATGACGGGGGACGGGGTCAACGACGTGCTCGCCCTCAAGGACGCGGACATCGGCGTCGCGATGGGTGCCGGCAGCCCGGCCGCGCGGGCGGTCGCCCAGATCGTGCTGCTGGACAACCGGTTCGCGACGCTCCCCCACGTGGTCGGCGAGGGCCGGCGCGTGATCGGGAACATCGAACGGGTCGCGAACCTGTTCCTGACCAAGACCGTGTACTCCGTGCTGCTCGCGATCATGGTGGGCGTGCCGGGGCTCATCGGGCTCGAGGCGATCCCCTACCCCTTCCTGCCGCGGCACGTGACCCTCACCGGCTGGTTCACGATCGGGCTGCCGGCGTTCGTCCTCTCGCTCGCCCCGAACCACGACCGCGCCCGCCCGGGGTTCGTGGGGCGCGTCATGCGGATGGCGATCCCGGCAGGCATCGTCATCGCGGCGGCGTGCTTCACGTGCTACCTGCTGGTCCGCCCGTCCGTCACGGCCGGGACCACCACCGAGGTGCAGGCGAGCACGTCTGCGCTCATCACGCTCATCGCGATCGCCCTGTGGGTCCTCGCGATCGTCGCGCGGCCGTACGCGTGGTGGAAGGTGCTGCTCGTCGTGGTCATGATGGCGGCCTCGTTCGCGATGTTCGCCCTCCCGTTCACGCGGGAGGTGTTCGAGCTCGATCCGGGCAACTGGGACCATACGTGGACCGCCCTCGTCATCGCGGGGATCGGGATCGTGCTCGTGGAGCTCGCCTGGTGGGTCGACGGGTGGCTGCGGAGCCGGCAGGACTGACGCGGCGCCCCGCCAGCCGGTCCGGCCCAGCGAGGGCACGATGGCAGGGCTCACCCGCACGAGATGAGTTCCGCCGTCGCGCATGGCCCACTAGGGCATCCACTCGAGCGGCGAGGTGCCGTAGCGCACCGGCGCGTGCGGGTAGTCGAGGGGGCGGCCGCCGACAGCGAGCGGAGGCCCCACGTACTCAAGCTCGCCGTAGGCGGACACCGCCGTGCGGGTCTCCACCGGCAGCTCCGCGGGCTCCGCGGCGTCCGGAGTCCCGGCCCGCATGAGCTCGTTCGCCGTGGCGATGAGGCTCAGCCGCGCGCTCCCGGCGAGCCCGCGGGCCCGCGCGGCGAGCAGCGCGACGGCGGCCGCGGCCATGCCCATCCCGGTGGCATGGTCCAGCGCCTGGACGGGCAGGGCGCCGGGCCGCCACGCGGCGTCGTGCGCGCTGCCGTCCCGCGCGCCAGCCGGCGCCCCATAGAGGTCCGCGATCCCGCACGCCGCCTGCACGATGCTGTCGAACCCGCGCGCCTCCGCCCACGGGCCTTCCCAGCCCCACGCGTTGAGCGCCACGACGGCGAGATGCGGGACGTCCGCGCGGAGCGAATCGACGTCCAGCCCGAACCGCACGAGCGAGGACTGCCGGTAGCCGAGCAGCACCGCGTCGGCGGCGCGGGCGAGCGCCCGGACCTCGGCGAGCTGCTCGGCCACGCGCAGGTCGGCCACGCCGCTGCGCTTGGCGAAACCTGTGTCGAGGTGGGCGTCGAGCAGCTCGGGGTGCTGCGGCGGATCGATCCGCAGGACGTCCGCGCCGAGCGCCCCGAGGAGCCGGGATGCGCTGGGGCCGGCGATGACCCTGGTGAGGTCGAGCACCCGGACGCCGTGCAGCGGGAGGCCGGGCGCGACGTCGTGCGGCAAGAGCGCTGCGGAAGCCTCGCCGAGAGACCACCGGATCCACGGCTCCCCCGCCGCGGCGGTCCCGGCGCCCGACGCCGCCCACTCGCCCGCGGTGCGCACGGCGGCGGCCACTCCCCCTGCGGAACGGACGGCGGCCTCGACATCGAGCGCGTCGCGCTCGAGTACCGCCGCGTCGAGCTGCTCGGGGCCCGCGATGCCGAGCGCCGCGAGGAGCGCCTGCGCATGGTGAGGGTAGTTGGCGTGGAGGCGCACCCAGTCGTTGCGGGCGCGCCGGAAGCCCGACATGGGCGCCCAGATGTCCGGCGGCCTCCCGTCCACGCGAAGCCGCCGGATCGAGTCGAAGGAGGCCCCGGCGAGCGCGGACGACGTCGTGACGCGGCTTGCGTCGACAGCAGCGCCTCGCGCTGGGCCGAGCGCCGTGAGCGCGGCGATGAGCACCCCGAGGGAGCCGAGGGCGAGGCCCTCGACGTCGAGCGCCCCCGCCCACCACGTACGCGGGCCGGACCACCAATCGGAAGGCTCGGGCACGCTGCCGAGTGCCGGCTCGAGGAACCGGCGGAGGTCGAGGAGCCCGCTCGCGGGCGGCTCAGCTGGCGGGGTCATCTTGCGGCGTCCGCCACGTCCTGGAGGTCCTCCTCAGGGAACACCATCGCATTGCTGGGGAAAGAGATCAGGTACTTGGTCATGGGCCCCACTCCTTGTCCTCACTCAGGGATGGGTCCCATCCTCGCCGACTCGGCCGGCCGTGCCTATGGCTCGCGGCCTTCGGGAGCGGAGGCACCGCCAAGAGCAAGTGCTGAAAGCCCGACGGCGGTGGGCCGGGTCTTGAACCCGGCCCACCGCCGTCGTGCGCTGCGTTCTGTGCGCTACATGTTGTACTCGACGACCCCGCCCTCGTGCAGGCAGAGGATGTTCCCATCTGGATCCGCGAACCACGAGGCACGCTCGCCTGGCGCGGAGAAGATATGGTGCTCATCCGTCTTCAGATTGGGCAGGTCGTAGTCCTCGAAGTGCACCCCGTGGCCTTCGAGGTCCGCCATGGCTGCCTCGAGGTCGTCGACCTCGAACGTCAGGGCGGTGTGGCCCGAGTGGGCTGCTTGCGCATCCACCATCAGGCCCAGCGATGCGGATCCGTCCAGACCGAGGATCATCATCCCGGTCGGGTCCTTGCCGCGGACAGGGAGCCCCAGCGCTCCCTCGTAGAAGTCCTTCGCGCGGGCCTCGTCGGCCACGGTCAGGATTGTGGTTGCCGGTCGCGTTGCCAGCGTCATGACACACCTCCACGAGGGGAACTGACGGGCACCAGTTTAAGCCCAGAGGGCGGGGTGGAGACCCCGCCCTCCGCGACCGGTCAGGCCTTCTTGGGCCACTCCTTCTCCACGAGGGTGAGGACGTCGTAGTTGGCGATGAGCTCGTCGTCCTGGTTGGTCAGGACGGCGTCCCAGCGGACCTCGCCGTACTCGTCGGTGACCCGCGGGGTGATCTGCTTGGCCGTGAGGGTCACGCGGATCGAGTCGCCGGCGGGGACGGGCTGGAGGAAGCGCAGGTTGTCCAGGCCGTAGTTGAGCAGCACGGGGCCGGGCTCGGGCGAGACGAAGAGTCCCGCGGCCCAGCTCACGAGGAGGTAGCCGTGCGCCACGATGCCGGGGAAGACTCCGGCAGCGCGGGCGGCCTCGTCGTCCATGTGGGCGTAGAACGTGTCGCCGGTCTCGGCGGCGAACTTCGCGATGTCCTCGCGGGTGATCTGGCGCAGCTCGGAGCGCATCGCATCGCCCACGCGCAGCTCTGCGAGGGACTTGCGGAACGGGTGCGTCGAGGGGTCGGCCGGGTCGGCGAGGTGCCGGTCCGCGCCGGTGTGCCACACACCGGTGACCGCGGTGAGCATGTTGGGCGAGCCCTGGATCGCGGTGCGCTGCATGTGGTGCTTGACGGAGCGGATGCCGCCGAGCTCCTCACCGCCGCCCGCGCGGCCCGGGCCGCCATGGACGAGGTGCGGGACCGGGGAGCCGTGGCCGGTCGAGGTCTTGGCGTCCTCGCGGTTGAGCATGAGCACGCGGCCGTGGTGCGCGGCGATCCCGGTGACGAGGGTCTTCGCGGCCTCCGGATCGTTGGTGCACACCGAGGCGACGAGCGAGCCGGAGCCCATCGCGGCAAGCCTGATGGCCTCCTCCAGCGAGGAGAAGCCCACCACCGAGGAGACCGGGCCGAACGCCTCGGTGCCATGCAGCGCGGGCGCCTCGACGTCCTCCCACGTGAGGACCACGGGGGACATGAAGGCGCCGTCCGTCACAACCGCCTTCTCGCCGCTCGCCGTGACGACCTCGGGGGCGTCGAGCGAGCCGAACGCGATCTTCCCGCCTGCCTCCACGAGGGACTCGACGGCGCCGCGGACGTCCTTGAGCTGCTCGAGCGAGGCGAGCGCGCCCATCGTCACGCCCTCGGCCCTGGGGTCGCCGACCACGACGCGCTCCGTCACCCGCGCGCCGATGGCGGCAACGACGTCGTCCACGAGCTCGGCGGGGACGATCGAGCGGCGGATCGCCGTGCACTTCTGGCCGGCCTTGACCGTCATCTCGGTGACCACGGACTTCACGAACGCGTCGAATTCGGGGGTGCCGGGGACGGCGTCGGGCCCGAGGATCGCGGCGTTGAGCGAGTCCGTCTCGGACGTGAAGCGGACGCCGCCGTGGACCACGTTCGGGTGCGACTTGAGCAGGTTGGCGGTCGCGGCGGAGCCCGTGAAGGAGACCATGTCCCGGTAGTCGAGCTCGTCGAGGAGGGTCCGGGCGGAGCCGGAGATGAGCTGGATCGACCCGGCCGGGAGGATGCCGGAGTCCACCATGAGGCGGACCATGGCCTCCGTCACGTAGCCGGTCGGGGTGGCGGGCTTGACGATGGTGGGAACGCCCGCCACGAACGCGGGGGCGAACTTCTCGAGCATGCCCCACACGGGGAAGTTGAACGCGTTGATCTGCGCGGCCACACCCGGGATGCGGGTGTAGATGTGCTCACCGGCGAACGAGCCGTCCTTGGAGAGGACCTCCATGGGGCCGTCCACGATCACATTCGAGTTGGGCAGCTCACGGCGGCCCTTCGAGCCGAAGGTGAACAGCACACCGATGCCGCCGTCGATGTCCACCATGTTGTCGATCTTGGTGGCGCCGGACTTGAAGGAGAGCTCGTACAGCTCCTCGCGGTGGCCCCTGAGGAACTGTGCGAGTTCCTTGAGCTTGAGGGCACGCTCGTGGATGGTGAACTTGCCGAGCTCGGCCTGCCCGACCGTGCGCGCGTGCTCCACCATGCCGGCCAGGTCGATGCCGTCCGAGTTCACGACGGCGAGCAGCTCACCCGTGCTCGCATCGCGCACCTCGGCGCCGCGGCCGGGGTTCTCCGGGGTCCACCAGGCATCGCGGACGTAGCTGGGGACGATCGCGGTGGCGGTTTCCTTCGTGGGGGCTTCCGGGGCAGTGGTCATCGTCGACGGGTCCTTCCGGTCGGGGGCCTTCACGGCGGGCAGGAAATTACTGACCGGCCGTTCGGTAATAGATCTAGAATACACGGGGTCCCGGCGTAGGGCACGGCCTCTCCTTCCCTGCGCTCCGGTCCTTTCTGCCCGGCCCATCGCGGGCTTAACATGTGGCGCGTCAGGACTGTCCGCCCCTCCGGCGCCAGTTCGTGCCGGCTGGGGGCCGGACGACGGCGGGTGGGCGCCTTACATGAGGAGCTCAGCAATGGACCTGCACACCACACCGGAGATCACACCGACGCCTCCACGACGGAGATCCGCGATCGTCCGAGCCTTCCTCGCCCTCGTCGCGGCCATCGGCCTCGTTGCGGGCGCCTCGGCATTACCGGCGTCGGCGGCGTCACCCCAGACCTACTTCGGGCTCGGCGACTCCATCGCGGCGGGAACCGGCGGCGGTGCTCCGCTCAACGCGTGCGTCCAGACTGCGGTCGCCTACCCGACCCAGCTGAATGGTACGAACTTCGGATGCTTCGGGGCCCTGACGACGGACGTCACGAGCTTCCAGGTGCCCGCGGTCCGGCACAACGCGCGCACCGTGACCATCACTGTCGGCGCCAACGACGTCGGCGTCGGGGCGGTAGTCGCCGCGTGCATGAACCCGGCGACGCCGGTCCAGTGCCAGGAGCAGCTGAGCATCTCCACCACGACCCTGATCCCGGCGCTGCCAGCGAAACTCGCCAGCACGATTGCGGCTGCCCACGCCCAGGCGCCGAATGCCCGTATCACCCTCACTGGCTACCCGCTGCTGTTCACAGTCTCGGGCCTTCCCACGGAGCTCCAGCCCGTGGCAACTGAGATCAATGCAGCGACGGTCCTGCTCAATGCGACAATCGCGACGACTGCGCTGAAGAACGGCGCTCTCTACACGGATGTGACCTGGCGGTTCCTCGGCCACGGCTACGGGTCAACCAGCCCTTGGATCAACGGTCCCATCGAAACCCCGACCGGGCTCGATCCGGCGTCCTTCCACCCCAACTACTTGGGCTACACGTACGGCTACGTCCCGGCGGTGCGCCCCTTCGTGAGCTGACCGCCGATTCCCCGGCGCGCGTCGCCGAGAGTCGAAAGGCCCTAGGGCCACGGACGGCCGCTCGGGCAGGGTTGTTCCCGTCAGGACAGCCCTACTCGACCGGCCGTCCGCCATTTGGGGGCGCTGCGCACGCTGCTGCGCCACGTGACGCTAGGAGTGTGAAGTGAAGTTCACCAGAATCCGCCGCTTGGGCGCAGCAGTTGCCGCGGCGATCACCCTCATTGCCGCCGGGGGCGCCGCGGCTCCCGCGGTCGCCGCACCCGCAGCTCCACAGTCGGGCTGGTACTACGCCCTCGGCGACTCATACGCGGCAGGCGTCGGAGGCGGTACTCCGATCGACGACTGCGGTCGGACCGCCCAGTCCTACCCTGCTGATCTCGGCGCGAAGAAGAACATCGCCTGCTCCGGCGCGACGACCGCGGATGTAATCAGGCAGGCGAAGACCCTCCCGACGAACACCGGTTACGTGACCGTCACGGCGGGTGGCAATGACCTCGGCCTGAGCAGCATCACCGCCGCCTGCCTGGCGGCCGACCCCAACAACCCGCTCACCTGGGGCACGTGCCTCGGCCAGCTCGGCGCCGCTGAGCAGCAGCTCGGGACCGTTGGGGCGAACATTCCGGCCATCGTCACCGCTATCCACGCCAAGTCCCCGAATGCGCAGATCGTGTTCACCGGCTACCCGCACCTCTTCCTGACGGGGCTCAGCCCACTGACTGACCAGGTGAATGCGGGCATCGACGCGTTGGACAGCACGATCTGGGCCGCCGCAACCGGAGCTGGCGCTCAGTACGTGGATGTGAGGCTGGCCTTCACCGGGCATGAGCTCGGAAGTGCCGATCCGTGGATCAACGGCCCCGAGGCAGGTTCCGCAGCCTTCCACCCGAACGCCACTGGCTATGCCTACGGCTACGCTCCGGTGGTCGGCGCCGCGCTTGCCGCTCTCGGCTGGAAGGCCCCCGCGCTCGTCGGCTGAGCCTTCAAGGAGGCACCACCGAACCACGACGACGACGGTTCCCAACCGCCGTCGTCGTGCGTTTCGCTGCGCGCTCCTGCAGGACCTTCGGCATTTCGCGCCGCAGGCTTAAGGCCCTATTCCGCAGCGCGCCGCATCTCTACGTTGCGAACGCGGTCGGCCACGACTGCGGCGGCCCTCGAGAGGAGCCGGGACGCCAGCTACCCCTACTTCGTGGGCTACCTCAACCAGTCGAAGATCAAGCCTCAGGGCAACGCGGCATGCTCTGGCGCCTCAACGGCCGAGATCCCCGCGCAGCTGGAGCAGCTCTCGCCGAACGTCCCGAATCCAACCATCGGGCTCGTGACGCTCACGGTGGGCGGAATCGATGCTGGCTCGAACCAGGTGAGCACGGCATGCCCGAACGGGACGGTCACGCAGGCCTGTATCGATCTCCTGACGCTCACCACCGCCGAGAAGGCCAGCCTGACCACCAAGCTCACAAGCGCCTACCAGGCCGTCAAGGCCAAGTTCCCGAAGGCCAAGGTCGCCGCACTCGGGTACCCGCGCTTCTTCACCGGCATCTACCTCTTCCTCGACTTCCCCCGGCGCCTCAACGCGTCCATCGACAGCCTCGACTCCGTCATCCAGAGCGCGGCGACGGCGAATGGGGTCAAGTTCGTGGATGTCCGCGACGAATTCAGCGGGCACGAGATCGGCTCGACCAACCAGTGGATCAACTACGGGTCGGCGGACGCGAACGAGGACTTCCACCCGAATGCCACGGGCTACAGGTACGGCTACTACCAGGCCCTCGTGAATGACAGGGTGCTTCCGCGGTAGAAGCCGCCAGCGCGTGCCGGAGCGCACGACGGCGGCGGTTGGCTCCGTCGTCGTCGTGCTCTGCAGGGCACGCTCGGCGTGCACTTTCAGTGACGGGCGAGGCGAAGCTCGAGGCCGTTGCGGACCATGGGCCACTCGGAGGCGACGACCGAGTAGACCGCGGTGTCGCGGAGAGAGCCGTCCGCCATGAGCTGGTGGCTGCGGAGCACGCCGTCCTGCTTCGCGCCGAGGCGCTCGATCGCCGCTCGGGACTGCCTGTTCATCCAATGGGTGCGGAACTCGACGGCGATGCAGCTCAGGGTTTCGAATGCGTGCCGCAGCAGCAGGAGCTTCGACTCCGCGTTGGTTCCGGTGCCGTGGGCGCCCGCGGCGTTCCACGTGGAGCCGATCTCGAGGCGGCGGTTGGCGGCATCGGCGTTCATGTAGGTGGTCATCCCGATCACGCGGTCGTCGGCTGCACGCCGGGTGACGAAGGGAAGCATGCTGCCCGCCTCCTGGAGGGCCAGTCGGCGGTCGATCTCCGCGGCCATGCCCTCGGGGCGGGGCACCGAGGTGTACCAGAGGTTCCACAGTTCGCCGTCGCGCACGGCGTCCTCGAGCTCGGCTCGGTGACTCTGGGCAAGCGGTTCGAGGCTCACGAGGCGGCCGGGGAGCGTCACAGGCTCGAGGAAGGGCATGGCCCGAGGATATCCGCAGGCTTACGTGCGGGGCGTGTTGCGTAGCTCACACTCGAGGATAGGATCTGCCGTGTTCGTATCGTGAGGCAGTGGCGACGGATGGGCGCCTGCTCCGCCCTGACCCCGGAGGCCCCCCATGTCACGACTCGTCAGCCGTGCGGCTGCGTCCTTCGCCGCAGCCGCGGCGCTCATTGTCGCCAGCACGGCGGCCCCGGCAGTGGCGGCGCCGCCAACGCCTCTGAACTACGTCAACTTCGGCGACTCGTATTCGGCCGGGTGGGGCGCCAGCCCCCTCACCAGCTCCGAGAACCCGTACCTTCCTGTCCCCACCTGCCGCATCGGCGGACGCCCTGACCAGGTGAGCCAGTTCAGCCGACCCAAGTCGGTCACCCTCCAGGGGGACTACGCGTGTGCCGGCGCCACGATCGGGGAGCCCACGGACCCCAAGATTCCCGTGCCCACCATCGCACAGCAGATCGGCAAGGCTGCCCTTGATGGCGCCCTGAACACTCACACGGACCTCGTGACTCTGACTGCCGGTGGGAACGACGTCGGGTTCGCGGCGTTCGTCGGGACATGCATCGAGGACCATACCCCAGATGCCTCCCAATGCCAGGCCTTCGCCAAACAGGGGGCCGCAGCGGCGGACGCGCTCGCCGTGCAGCAGACCGTCAGCCTCATCCACGCGTATGCACCCCATGCTCGCGTCGCGTGGCTGGGCTACCCCCGCATCTTCGCGCTCGCCGGCGAGCCCACCACGGTGCTGCCGGGCGGCGGGATCCTCTCACCCGCGGCCGCAGCGGTGTTCGACGCCGGCGTCGACACGCTCAACGCCGTCCTAGCAACAAAGGCCGCTGAGGCCCATGTGACGTTCGTGGACGTAACGGCCCAGTTCACCGGCCACGAGATCGGGTCCTCTGACTCGTGGTTCAACTTCGTGCCTGCGGGGCCACTGAGCCGGTTCAACCTCCACCCGACGGCGAGGGGCTACCTGAGCGGCTACTACCCGGTGATGGTCAGCCAGCTCAAGCCGGCCCAGCTCGTCCGGAACTGACGAGCGGCTCACGCTCGGAGCTTCGCCCGCACTGCGGCGAGCTCCGCGCGGCTGAGCCCGTGCTCGAGGAGGAACCGCTCGACGTCGAGCGTCTCCGCGAACTGAGCCAGCGCCGCCTGCCGGTCGGCAAGGATCGGCGCTAGCTCGGCGTCGTCGTGCCACCGTTCGTAGGGGTGCCTGACCGGGCTGATGCGGTGCCACTCGTTGATGCCACGCACGCTCGCCTCGTACTGCTCGGCCGCGGCCTCCCCGGCGGCGCCAAGGTCGGCGAGCTGCAGGAGCATGGTGACGATCAGGCCGGTGCGGTCGCGGCCCGCCGAACAGTGGAGCACGACGCCGCCCGGCGCCGCCGCGAGGGCACGGAACACCGCGACAAGGCGGTCGGGGAACAGCCGGACGATCCCGGCGTATCCGTCCGGATGGCTCAGATAGGGCGGCAGGCGGTCCGCGAACATCTCGGCGTGCTCGGGGTGGCCGGGGTCCTCAGTGGGTGCACTGACGACGGCGATCCCGGCCATCGCCTTCTCGCTCACCTCGGGATCGGTGGGACGCCGCTTCTGCTCGTCGGGATTGCGCAGGTCGATGACGGTGCGGATCCCGTCGTCGTGCATCTGCCGCCAGCCCCGCTCGGTGAGCCACTCACGGCGGCCCATCCGGTAGACGTCCCCGAGAACGCGTCGGGCGTTGACGGCGCCCTCCCAGTCGACCCCATTCACCGCGGCTCCCGGCCCTCGGCAGGAACGGGAGCGCGGTGGAGGAGCGCCACAGCCGCCCATCCCGTGACCGCGGCCATGGAGACTGCCATGGCTGCGGCGGCGAGAACGCCGATGGCGAGCACGACTGGGAGGGACTGGCCCTCGGTCCATAGCGGGGTGGCAATTGCGAAGAACACGCCAAGCCCCACGCACCAGGCCGCCGCCGTGGCGGGGATCCAGAGCCAAGCCCCGGGGAGGCGCTGGCGCAGCTCGATCCACTGCAGCACTCCGATGCTGGCCAGGAGCGCGCCCGCGAGGACGATGGCCGCAATCACGAGGAGCGCGACCGGCCAGTCTGCCCACCCCTCGATCGTAACGACCGGCAGCATGCCCAGCGCCCATGCGACAGCTCCGCCGGCGGCCGAGAGCAGCACGAACCTGCGGCGGTTGAGGGCCGGGATCGGGAAGGACAGCCGCCAGGACATGGCGGCGCCGAGGGCTGCGCCTTCACCGAGGCCGGCGAGGACGAGCAGGGCTGCGCCGGGAAGGTCACCCAGGCCGGCGGTGATGATGAGTGCCTCGGCCGCCGTAGGGACGAGGAAGCCCGCAAACTCGCCGAGCGTCACCCAGCCGAGCCATGGCAGGAAGAAGCCGCTGACGGAATGCTGGGGAGAAGCCACGGCTCCATTGTCCAACGCGGTGGCCGCGAATCCGCGGGCGGCGATGCGAAATGGTTATTGAACGGTTTCTGTCCCGTGATTGAGACCAGGGCAACGAGCAGCCACCCTTTTATCCATTCGTTGGAAATACAGGCGACGAACCCGCACCCACCACCCTGAAAGGCACCCATCATGATCCGCCCGCTCCTCCGCTCCGCTGCGCTGACAGCGTCGGCCGCGACCCTCGCCCTCGCCGTCTCGGCCGTGCCCTCCCAGGCTGCCGTCACCGACGGCCACCAAGTCACGGACTTCTCCCGCTGCATGCCCGACGACGGCCTGGGCTTCACGTTCTGCGTCGAGGGGACCGACAGCCGGATCGAGGTCCACCAGCCCAACGGCCGGGCGGTCTTCGTGTCCTCGGGCTCGGCGACCATGACCTACACCTTTGCCAATGGCGACGTCCAGGTGCGGACCTCGACATACCGCGGTGTCAGCAACTTCAGCTACTGGCTGGACGGCCTCTTCTACGATCCGCAGATGATCCTCTCCGACGGGGCCACCACCATGACGCTGGGCGACGGTTCGGTCTGCACGATGGAGTACACGATGCTGGGAATCGGGATCGAGCGGCGGCCGGTGCGCGACGAGTTCACCTTCGAGTGCGCAGCCGCCAGCTGACGCCCCACCACACGGGCGTGGCCCCTCACCGGTTCCGCGGTGAGGGGCCATCTCCCTTTGTCGAAGGGGTCAGTTCCAGTCGTAGAAGCCCTTGCCGCTCTTGCGGCCGAGTTCGCCGCGGGCGACCTTGTCGCGGAGGATCTGCGGGGGCGCGAAGCGGTCGCCGAGGGTGGAGTGGAGGTATTCGGCGATGCCCAGGCGCACGTCCAGGCCGACGATGTCGGTGGTGCGCAGCGGCCCGGTGGGGTGCTTGTAGCCCAGGACCATGGCGTTGTCGATGTCCTCGGGGGACGCGACGCCTTCCTCGACCATGCGCATGGCCTCGAGGGCGATCGCGACGCCGAGGCGGGAGGAGGCGAAGCCGGGGGCGTCGCGGACGACGACGGCGGTCTTGCCCAGGCCCTTCACCCAGCCGCGGGCGGCGGCCTCGGCCTCGGGCGAGGTCCGCTCGGCGATGACGACCTCGATCAGGGTCGAGGCCGGGACCGGGTTGAAGAAGTGCAGGCCCAGGAACCGCTCCGGCCGGGACAGGTGCCCGGCGAGCTTGGTCACGGACAGGGAGGAGGTGTTGGTGGCCAGGTACGCGCCCTTGCCCAGCTGGGCCTCCACGGCCGTGAGGGCCTCGGCCTTGAGGGCCGGGTCCTCGGGGACGGCCTCGACCACGAGGTCGCACCCGCCGAAGTCCGCGTAGTCCACGGAGGTCGAGAAGGACTCGACGATCTCGTCCAGGTTCCCGTCCACCACGCCGCGCTCGATGCTCTTCGCGACCGAGGACTCGACCCGCTCGCGGGCGCCCTGGGCGGCCTGCTCGTCGCGCTCGACGACGACCACGCGGGCCCCGCCCATGAGGAACGCGTGGGCGATCCCGGCGCCCATGCGCCCGCCGCCCAGGACGCCGACGGTTCCGGGGAGGCCGTCGGCCAGGTTGATCTTGCCCATCTACTTGCTCTTCTTTCGGTCGAGGAATGCCTGCATGCGGTCGAACTTGGCCTGGGACTCGAACAGCATCCCCTGCGCGAGCGTGTCGATGAGGGGGTGGACCTCCCGGGGGGTGTGGAAGACGGCCTTGGAGATCCGCACCGCGAGCGGGTCCTGCGCGCCGATCCGGTCCGCGAGGACGTGCGCGGCCGGGATCAGCTCCGCGGGCTCGACGAGCTCGGTGACCAGGCCCGCGGCCAGGCACTCGGCCCCGGTCAGGACCTTCCCGGCCAGCAGGACCTCCTTGGCCAGGGCCTCGCCCACGAGCTCGCGCAGCCGCCACGTCGCACCGGCGGCGGCCATGATCCCCAGCCCCGTCTCGGGGTTGCCCAGACGCAGGGAGTCGGTGCCGATCCGGAAGTCGGCCGCGTAGGCCAGCTCGGCCCCGCCCCCGAGCGCGTACCCCTCCAGGGCCGCGATCACGGGCATCGGGAGCCTGGCGATCCGCTCGAACACGCCCGAGTTGATCCCGGCCAGCGCGTCGTCGCGGCGCCGCTGCCGCAGCTGGGCGATGTCCGCGCCGGAGGCGAAGACCCCCTTCGCCCCCGCGGCGGGGTCGGCGGGGGTGCCGGAGAGGATCAGCACCTTCGGGTTCGCCTCCAGGTGCGCGCACACCGCGTGCAGCTCGTCCACCATGCCCTGGTCGATGGCGTTGCGCACCTCGGGCCGGTGCAGCCGCGCGTGCAGCCGGTCATCGGCCTCCTCGACCACCAGTGTCGTGAAGCCGGAGGCGTCCAGCCCCATCTAGACCCCCTCGACGAGCAGGGCGGTGCCCTGGCCGACCCCGACGCACATCGTGGCCAGGCCCAGCTTCCGGCCGGACCCGGTGAGCTCGCGGTCCATCCGGCCCAGCAGGGTCACCACGAGGCGGGAGCCGGAGGATCCGAGCGGGTGGCCCAGGGCGATCGCTCCGCCGTCGGCGTTGACGATGCCCTCCTCGAGCTTGAGCTCGCGCATCACGGCCAGGGACTGGGAGGCGAAGGCCTCGTTCAGCTCCACCGCGCCCAGGTCCGCCACGGACAGGCCCTGCCGGTCCAGGACCTTCCGGGTGGCAGGGACCGGCCCCATGCCCATGATCTCCGGGGCGATCCCGGCCGAGGCGCCGTCCACGATGCGCGCGCGCGGGGTCAGGCCGAACCGCTCGATGGCGGCCTCGGAGGCCACCACGATCGCCGAGGCGCCGTCGTTCAGGCTCGAGGCGTTGCCAGCGGTGACCACGGAGCCGCCCTTCACCACCGGGCGGAGCTTGGCGAGCACGTCCATCGTGGTGCCGGGGCGGGGGCCCTCGTCCGTGTCCACGACGGTCTGGGCGCCCTTGCGGCCCGTCACCGTCACGGGCACGATCTCCTCGGCGAACCGGCCGCCCTCGATGGCGGCCAGGGCGCGCTCGTGCGAGGCGACGGCGAACGCGTCGCAGTCCTCGCGTGAGGTCCCGTACACCCGGGCGACCTCCTCGGCCGTCTCCGACATCGAGTACGTGGCCTTCCCGTCCCGGGAGAGCTCCCCGGACAGGAACGCCGGGTTCGTGAAGCGCCAGCCGATCGAGGTGTCGAACACCGCACCGGGCTTGGCGAAGGCCTTGTCCGGCTTCTCCATCACCCACGGGGCCCGGGACATCGACTCCACGCCCCCGGCCACCACCAGGTCCGCCGCACCCGCCTTGACCATGTGGGAGGCCATGATGATCGCGGACAGGCCCGAAGCGCACAGCCGGTTCACCGTGATGCCGGGCACCGCGTCCGGGTAGCCGGCCAGCAGCCACGCCATCCGGGCCACGTTCCGGTTCTCCTCCCCCGCACCGTTCGCGTTGCCGAAGATCACCTCCTCGACCGCGCCGGGATCGATCCCCGCCCGCTCCACAGCCGCACGGACCGTCAACGCCGCCAGGTCATCCGGACGCACCCCCGACAGCGCACCGCCGTACCGCCCCACCGGGGTCCTCGCCCCACCGACCAGAAACGCCTCAGCCATGTGCACTCCCTCATGCCTCGTCACACCGGACACGGCCGGCACAGGAGCGGCGCCAAGAGTGTCCGACGCCAATAGTTACCGACCGTTCGTTCTATAAAGATTCTCATCCGGTTCCCGCTCGGTCAACCTCTGCGTCCCACGTGCGGAACCGGGCGGCCGTGGCGTTCGTTCTTGCGAATGATGCTCCGATCGTCCTCCGTCACCCCAGTCAAGCCGCGGCGGTTCAACCGATACACGCTCGCGGACACTCTCGCCGTCGTGCTCTACCTCGGGCTGCCCGCGGCGCTGGTGTTCCTCCCGCTGGACCGGTTCGCGTGGCTCACGCGCGACCCGATGTTCGGCTCGTACCTGCTCAACCTCGTCCTGTACTCCGCAGTGTTCATCGTGGCGATCATCGCCGCGCGGCATTACGTTGCACGGGACGCGCGCATCCTCGCCACACGGCCCTGGTTCACGCTCGGCATCCTGCCGCTGCTGCTCGTGGCCATGCTCATCGTCACGGCGATCGTCGTGGCGGCGGCGGGCGGCGTCGAGGTGTCCGTGAACCAGACGGGCCTTGAGGACATGACGGCGCATGTGCCCTGGTGGCTCACCGCGCCGCTGCTCGTGCTCGTGGGGCCCTTCGTGGAGGAGTACATCTTCCGCCACCTCATGATCGGCAAACTCAGCCAGTACCTGAACCGCTGGGTCTGCTACGCGGCATCGGTGGTACTGTTCGCAGCGCTGCACATCGCGGGACGCGAGGCCATCACGTTCCAGGCGCTCGCACCGTACCTGGGGCTCGGGCTCGTGCTCGTGTTCGCCTACGCGTGGACGGCCAACAACCTGATGTTCAGCTACTCCCTGCACGCCCTGAAGAACCTGCTGTCCGTGGTGCTCATCTACACCGTGGACCTCAGTTCGCTGACCTCGTAGGACCCCGTGAGAAAGCGCCTCCTCCTCATCCCGCTCGGCATCGTGATGGCGGTGATCCTCGCCGTCGTGATCGGCGGCCCGATCATCAGCTCCGCCATCAGCCCCAAGAAGGTCGACCCCTTCAGCATCACCGCCGTCGCCTCGGCCGGAACCACGACGCCGCGCCCCGTCGCCGCCGACAACGGCACGTGGGCGGTCAGTTCCGGCTCGCAGGCCGGATACCGCGTCGACGAGGTGCTCAACGGCCAGGCTCTGACCGTGGTGGGCCGCACCGACAAGGTGACCGGGTCGGCGTCCGTGGCAGACGGGAAGCTCACCGCGGCGAACGTCGTGGTGGACACCGCCAGCATCGCCACCGACAACACCGGCCGCGACAACTACTTCCGCTCGACCGTCATGGTCGCGAGCAAATACCCGCAGGCCACCTTCACGCTGGGCGCACCGGTCGCCCTGCCCCAGCAGATCGGAGGTACCCCCGTCCCACTCAGCGTCCCGGGAACCCTCGCGTTCGCCGGCGAGAAGCGGGACGTCACCGCGGATCTGAAGATGGTGCGGGACGGCGCAGGGATCGCCGCCGTGGGCTCCATCCCGATCGCGGTCAAGGACTTCGGCATCGACCCGCCGAACCTGGGGTTCGTGAAGGTCGAGGACCACGCGACCGTCGAGTTCCGGGTGAACCTGACGCAGAACGGCTGAGCGGGCCGTCTGGGATCAGTGGTGGGTGTGCAGCCGCCCGCCCGAAGCTACGGGCTGCAGCGCAAGACGGCGGTCCCCCGCAGCCCCGAGTCGATCGAACCAGCGGGCGAGCGCCCTGTCATGGCTGGCCACCACGAGCGTGCCTCGGTAATGCTCGAGCGCCTGTTCGAGCTCGCCCACGAGCAGAGGGGCGAGGTGGTTGGTCGGCTCGTCGAGGAGCAGGAGCTCGGGCCGGCCCGCGAGGAGCCGGGCCAGCGCGAGGCGCCGGTACTGGCCCGCTGAGAGCGAGCCGACGGGCACGAAGAAGTCCTGCACCCGGAACAGCCCGGTATGCATGAGCGCCTCCGCGTGGCTGTCCAGGTCACCCGGCAGGCCGTGGGCGTACGCGGCGAGGAGGCGAACGCTCGGGTCGGCGGGAGCGGCGAGTTCCTGGGGCAGGAGGCCGACGACGGCCGCGCGCCGCCCGCCGTCGTGCGCCGCCGTCACGTCGGCGCTGCCCGTGAACGCCACCGTTCCTGCAAGCACCCCCACCAGGGTGGACTTCCCCGCCCCGTTCGGTCCGGTCACGAGCAGCCGGTCACCGGGGGCAAGGGAGGCGTCCACGGGCGCGAGCCGGCCCGGCACCGCGGTGGCCGAGAGCGCGACCGCGGCGCCGGCATCAACCTCGAACGCCGCAGCGAGGTGCAGGGGCCGCGGGGGCGGCAGCACCGGGTCCGCCTCCAGACGCCGCAGCCGCTCGCGGGCCGACCGGATCTGGCTCTCCACCGCCGCGGAGACCCGCTGGCCGAGGTAGTTGTACCCGGACTTGTCGTTGTCGGTGCGCCGCCCGTACGCAACGCGCTCGGCCACGTCGCGCGCCTTGGCCCGCTCGCGGTCCTTCGCCCCGATCCAGGCGGCATACCGGCGCTCCCAGTCGCGACGCTCGCGCGCCTTCTCGGCCCGGTACCCGGCGTACCCGGAGCCGTAGCGGCGCACGGTGCGCGTGTCGGCGTCGACCTCGAGGATCACGCGGGCAAACCGTTCGAGGAAGTCGCGGTCGTGCGAGACGGCCACCACGATCCCAGGCCGCGCCGCGAGCTCCGCCTCGAGCCACGCGAGGGCCTCCGCGTCGAGGTGGTTCGTGGGCTCGTCGAGGAGCAGGATCGGCGCCGGGTCTGCGAGGGCGAGGGCGAGGGCGATCCGCTCGGCCTCGCCGCCCGAGAGATCCGCAAGCACACGGTCGCGGCCGCCGCGCACGAGGTGGCCCACGCCGAGGCGCTCCACCGCGATCGCTGCGGCCACCTCGGCGCGCACGACGCCGCTCCCTGCCTCGTCGGGGTCGGCGTCCTCGGGCCTTGACTCGCCCCGCTCGGCCGCGAGCGCGGCGGCGATGCGCTCGGCACCGGCGGTGAGCATGCCGCCGACCGTCGTGGCGCCGTCGTAGGTCTGGGCGAGGCGGGAGACGCGGCCGTGCACGGCGACCGTGCCGGACTCGGGCTGCTCTCCGCCCGCGAGCAGGCGCAGGAGCGTGGACTTGCCGGCCCCGTTCTCGCCGACGACCGCGATCCGCTCGCCCTCGGAGATGACGAGGCTGATGCGGTCGAGGAGGAGCCTGTCGCCGTAGCCGTGGCTGACCTCGCTGGCGGTGATGTGGACGGACTCCCGCCGGGGGGCGCCGTCGCGCAGCTCGGGACGGCTGGCGTGGAATCGGTTCAGTGGTGCAGGCATGCTGGGCTCGCTTCACGGCTCGGGGCACACGGGTGCCGGACGGCAGGGGGACGGAAGCTGTCAGCGGAGCATGGGTCCAAGCGTGGCGGGGGCCACACCCCGTGTCAAGGAGCCTTCGCGAACGCCTGGTTCACGAGTGCGGTCAGCGCGGCTGCCGAGGTCTGCACCTCGCCCTCCGAGTGGGCGATGTCGCTCGCCTCCACGGTCAGCGAGCCCCTGCGCGCGCCCACGAGGACGTGGATCTCCCCGGTCCCGTCCGAGAGCTGGTACCTCACCGCATAGGCCGCGTCGCCCTGAGGGCCGGCCGGGAGCTGCTGGAGCGAGGACCACTCGCGTTTCGGGCCCTCCATCCCCATGCTCTCGGTGATCGACGGGCAGTCGCGCAGCGCCGCGGCCCGGGTGTCGAAGGGGTACGGCTGGCCAATGGCGTCGGCCATGCTGATGGCAGTCACCTCGATGAAGGACTTCGCGGCCCCGGCGAATTGGGCCTGGGCCATCGACGACCCCGCGACTGCGGAGAGGTAGGCGGCATTGTCGAAGGTGCAGCGATCCTGGGACGGTGCGGAACCCGGGGAACTGAGGCGCTGGGCCTGGACCATCGGGGTGCTGCCGCCGGGACCCGGGATGCTCTTGAGCAGGGCTGCGAGCTGCTCGGGCGTCCTGGAGTTGGGGGCCGGTGCCGTGACCGTAGGGGCGTTGGCAGCGGCCTGCTCGATGACGTCTCGGGTGATCGCGGCCATCGAATCGAGGGCCGCAGGAGCGTCGGCGTCTGAGCGGACCGCGCGGAAGAGGCTGACGGACACGCTTCCCGCGAGCACCGTGAGCCGGGTCCCCCCGTAGTCGCCCGGCCTGGGCGGGGTCGACGTCTCCAGCGTCGCGAAGGCCTTCTCGCCGACCTGGGGCGCCTGCAGCATCCGGACGCTCGAGGTCATGGTGCCGGAGACGTCCGTGGACGTGGCGTCGAACGTCGCACAGCTGGACGCGGCGGCGTCCGTGGAAGCGAACTGGGATGCCGCGAGCGCTTCACGCGCGGCACTCCGCACGGTGATCATGACGGTCGACAGCGGCCCCCCCGTGCCCCCGGCCGCCGACGGCGGCGCCGTGCTGCCCGCATCCGCCAAGCTGCCCATCGCGAAGCTCACACTCTTGTCCGCGGCCGTCGCCGATGGGCTCTTCTCGAGGAAGACCTGGCATGCTGCAGGGACCGTCACCGTGGTCTGGGCCGGGGCGGAGTTGGCCGTGAAGGCGATGCGCAGTCGCTGAGTGTCCTGAGCCGCATGAGGGACGCCGCGCTTCTGCCCGACCTGGTCCAGCAAGGCCATGAGCTCAGCGTCGCCGAACACCCTCGTGGGGAGGCTGGCCGCAGAGGACGCCGAGGCGGAGGGCGAAGCGCTCGCACCGCCTGAGCTGCCCGCTGTTCCCGGACCCGCCGCACACGCAGCGACGAGCAGCGCGGTCGCGGCGAGCCCCACGGCCCATGCTGCGGGATGCCCGGCCCGCGAAGGGCGCCGGATGGGCCGGCCTTTTCGGAATGCGCGCACGGCTGGCCTCCTGGATCGTGGGGTTCCAGCATGGCGCCGCCCCAGGGGCCCGGGTAGAGCCCTTCGTCTCGATGTCCGGGGCGTCCTCTCACCGTCAGGCTGCGGACATCGCCTGTCCGCCTCGCCCTTCCCTGCCCGCGCCAGCGCACCTACCGTGGGGCCATGGCATACAGATTCCAAGTGGTCGTGGACAGCCGGGACCCCCACGCGCAGGCCGATTGGTGGGCCGAGACGCTCGGCTGGAAGGTTGAGCCCAGCGACGAGGACTTCATCCGCAGCATGATCGCCCAGGGCCATGCCACGGAGGCCGAGACGACCGTGCACAACGGCGTCCTCGTGTGGGCCAGCGCGCAGGCCATCTGCCCTCCGGACCAGGTCGGCAGGAGGGACCGGCAGCGCTTCCTCTTCCAGAGTGTCCCCGAGGGCAAGACCGTCAAGAACCGCGTGCACTGGGACGTGCGCCTCGAAGGCGACGACAAGGACGAGGTGCGCTCCCGGCTGGAAGCGCGCGGCGCCACCTTCCTCTGGGAGGGCCATGAGGGCCCACACAGCTGGTACACGATGGCGGACCCGGAGGGGAACGAGTTCTGCCTCTCGTGACCTGCCCTGCCCCGGCTCGGGGGAAGGCCCCGGTAGGCTCACTCGCGTGCGCTCTGAGGGTCTTCTCCGGTGACGCCCCTCGTCTGGGTGCTCGCCGCGGTTGCCGCGCTTGCGGCGCTCGTCGACTGGCGGGCGACGGCGCGTGGTTCCGTCGGCGCGCGGCACCGCACCAAGCCCGCGCCGATGGTCCTGCTCCTGGCCGCCGCGGCGTTCGTCCAGCCGTGGCAGGGCTGGACTCAGGCCTTGGTGCTCGCAGCCTTCGCTGCCTCGCTGGCCGGTGACATCCTGCTGCTTCCGAGCCGGCCGCTCGTGCCGGGTCTCGCGGCGTTCCTCGCGGCCCACGTCGCGTTCATCCTGGCGTTCTCCGGGCGCGCCGAATCGGTCGCGGGCTCGCTGTTCGGCGCAGCGGTGCTCGTGGTGCTGCTCCCGTTGACGGTGCCCCGGCTGCTCGCGGCGCTGCGGGCGACGCGGCGCCGAGTAGTGGCGCCCGTGGCCGTGTACCTGGCGGCCCTCTGCGGGCTCGTGATCGCAGCTGGGACCACCGGTTCCGCGTGGCCGCTGCTCGGGGCACTGCTGTTCCTGGTCTCGGACCTCATGATCGGCTGGCGCGAGTTTGTCGGGCCCATCCGCGCGGAATGGCACATCATGGCCACGTACCACGCGGCCCAATTCTGCTTCCTGGCCTGGCTCGCGGGCCTCGCCGGCCAAGGCCAGTAGCCGCCAGAGCCAGTAGCCGCCAGGGCCAGTAGCCGGGCGCCCTGCGAGAGTCAGTACCCGAGGGACTGTGCCGACGCGCGCAGGGCCTCGGCCGAATGCGAGAGCCGCGCCAGCTCGCCGTCGTCCATCGGGACCTCGAGCACCCGCCGCACGCCCCCGGCGCCGACCACCGAGGGCAGGCTCAGAGCCACCTCGCGGATCCCGTACTGCCCGTCCAGCACGGTGGACACGGGCAGCACCGCGTCCTCCCGGCCCAGCACTGCCTCCACGATGCGCGCGGCGGAGAGTCCGATCGCGTAATTCGTGGCGCCCTTGCCGGCGATCACGCGGTACGCGGCAGTGCGCACCTCCCGGGCGAGCCCGTCGAGGACGTCGGGCGTGAAGGCCGCGCTGCCGTCGGGGCCGACCCAGTCCCGCAGCGGCACGCCTCCTATGGTGGCGCAGGTCCAGAGCGGGAACTCTGTATCGCCGTGCTCGCCCACGATGTAGGCGTGCACCGAGGCACGGGACACTCCGATCCGCTCGCCGAGCAGCCAGCGGAGGCGTGATGTGTCCAGGACCGTCCCCGAAGCGAACACCCGGCCGGCGGGCAGCCCCGCGATGCTCTGGGCGGCGACCGTGAGCACATCGCACGGGTTCGTCACGAGCACGTACACGGCGTCCGGCGCGTGCTCGAGCATCGCCGGCAGGAGTCGTTCGAGGATGCGTGCGTTGGTGCCGGCGAGCTCGAGCCGGCTCTGGCCGGGCCTCTGCTTCGCCCCCGCCGTGATCACCACGATGTCCGCGCCCGCCGCGAGCGCCGTGTCCGTCCCGCCGGTGATGCTCGAGGCCCCGGTGAACTGGGTGCCGTGCGCGAGGTCGAGGACCTCGGCCTCAACCTTGGCTTCGTCGATGTCTGTCAGCACCACCTCGCGGGCCGATCCCCTGATGAGTGCCGCGTAGGCTACCGAACTGCCGACCGCGCCCGCGCCGACCACCACGAGCTTCCCTGCGTGTGCCGCCATAGGCCCAGACTAGACTCTCTAGGCGTGACCACTTCCGCCCGCTCCGCCCTGCCCGAGAACGTGTCCGACACGTTCGATCCGACGCGCTGGCGCGTCGTCGAAGGCTTCGACTTCGAGGACCTCACCTACCACCGGCAGGTCGAGCGGGACTCGAGCGGCGCCGTCGTGCGCGATCTGCCAGCGGTGCGGATCGCATTCAACCGGCCCGAGGTGCGCAACGCGTTCCGACCGGGCACCGTGGACGAGCTGTACCGCGCGATGGACCACGCGCGCATGACCCCGGACGTCGCCACCGTGCTGCTGACCGGCAACGGCCCCTCCCCCAAGGACGGCGGCTACGCGTTCTGCTCCGGCGGCGACCAGCGCATCCGCGGGCGCGAGGGGTACAAGTACGCGTCGGGCGACACGGCGGAGACGATCGATCCGGCGCGCGCGGGCCGACTGCACATCCTCGAGGTCCAGCGGCTCATGCGGACCATGCCCAAGGTCGTCATCGCCGTCGTGAACGGCTGGGCAGCCGGCGGGGGCCACTCGCTGCACGTCGTGGCAGATCTCACGATCGCCTCCCGCGAGCATGGGAAGTTCAAGCAGACGGACGCGACCGTCGGCTCGTTCGACGCCGGCTATGGCTCGGCCCTTCTGGCCCGCCAGATCGGGCAGAAGCGGGCGCGGGAGATCTTCTTCCTCGCCCGGGAGCACTCGGCCGAGGACATGGTTGCGATGGGTGCGGTCAACGAGGCCGTTGAGCACGCCCGGCTCGAGGAGGTGGCGCTCGAGTATGCGGCGGACATCGCCAGGCAGTCCCCGCAGGCCATCCGCATGCTCAAGTTCGCGTTCAACCTCGCCGACGACGGGCTTGCCGGCCAGCAGGTCTTCGCCGGGGAGGCCACGCGCCTCGCGTACATGACCGACGAGGCCGTGGAGGGCCGGGACGCGTTCCTCCAGAAGCGGGACCCGGACTGGTCCGCCTTCCCCTACTACTTCTGAACGACCGGCCAGCGGGGACATGACCCCGCAACGGGCCGGCAGAGACCCCGCAACGAGCCGGCAGAGACCCCGCAACGGCCCGGCAGAGACCCCGCAACGAGAGGCGCACCGTGAACCTGGACCCCGTGCTCAAGGCTCTCGCCGCGGCGTTGGCCGGCGAGGGGCCCGCCGTCGAGTTCGGTCCCGCGGCGTCCCCGGGCGCCTCTCCCGATCGGGAGACGGACGACGGCGCGTGGCGGCTCTGGCGTCCCTCGGAGGCTGCCGCAACACTCTCCGAGGGGACGGCCGTCGTGGTGCGCACCTCCGGCTCGACCGGGACGCCCAAGGCGACCGCCCTCACGATCGACGCCCTGGCCGCCTCGTCGATGTCCACCGCGATCACGCTCAAGGCCGAGGGGCAGTGGCTGCTCGCCCTCCCGCTCGAGTACGTTGCGGGAGTCCAGGTCCTCGTCCGCTCGCTCTACGCCGGCACAAGGCCGTGGCCGATGGACCTCTCCCACGGGTTCACCCCTGAGGCTTTCGTGGACGCCGCCGAGCAGCTCACGGACCCCATCCGCCTCACGTCGCTCGTGCCCACCCAGCTGCGCCGCCTCCTCGATGACGGCTCTGATCGCGTGCTGATCGCGCTCGCACGCTTCAAGGCGGTCCTCCTCGGGGGGGCGCCCATCCCACCGGGACTGCTGGAGCGGGCGCGGGAGGCCGGGGTGACCGTCGTGACGACGTACGGCTCGGCCGAGACGTGCGGCGGCTGCGTCTACGACGGCGAACCGCTTCCCGGCGTGGACGTTCGCCTCGACGAGGGCCGCGTCTGGCTCGGAGGGGACGTGGTTGCCGCAGGGTACGTGGGGGACCCGGTGCGGACGGCCGAGCACTTCCGGACCGATCCGGACGGCCGGCGCTGGTACATCAGCTCGGACGTGGGCGAATTCGGACCGGACGGCCGCCTCCGCATCCTCGGCCGGGCCGACGATGTGGTGATCACCGGCGGGGTGAAGGCCTCTGCCGCGCGCGTTGCCGCCGAGCTGGACGCCCTCGCCGGCGTGCGCGAGGCGTTCGTGGCCGGTGTCGAGGACCCCGAGTGGGGCCACGCCCTGGTCGCGGCCGTCGTCCTGGCTGCAACCGCGGAACCACGCGAGGCGACGCTCGAGCGGATCCGGGCGGACGCCGTCGTGCGTCTCGGAAGACTCGCCCCCAAGACCTGGCTCGTGCTCGGCGCGCTCCCCCACCTGCCCAACGGCAAGCCGGACCGGCTAGCGCTCACCGACCTGCTGCGCGCCGCCCACGCCCGCTCCTAGGCGGCCCCGGGCCGCCCCCCGCTATACCCACCACCCACCGCTTGGAGGAACAGAACACGTGGCCACCTTCGCCCAATGGATCGACGGCTCGAGGCCGAGGACGCTGCCCATGGCGGTGGCGCCCGTGGTGATCGGCAGCGCCGCGGCCTACGGGCTCGGCTCGTTCCAGCCGCTCAACGCCGTCCTCGCCGCGCTCGTGGCGCTCCTGCTGCAGGTGGGCGTGAACTACGCGAACGACTACTCCGACGGCATCCGGGGCACCGACGACAACCGGGTGGGCCCGTTCCGGCTCACCGGCTCCGGCGCCGCCGCCCCCGGGGAGGTCAAGCGGGCCGCCTTCGCGGCATTCGCGGCGGCCATGGTGTTCGGCCTGATCCTCGTGATCCTCTCGCAGACATGGTGGCTCCTGATCGTGGGAGCCGGCTGCGTTGCGGCCGCCTGGGGGTACACCGGGGGCAAGAACCCCTACGGCTATCTGGGCCTCGGCGACCTGTTCGTGTTCGTCTTCTTCGGCCTCGTGGCCACGCTCGGCACCACCTACACGCAGGCGGGAACGCTGAGCGCAGCCGCATGGGTGGGCGCCGTGGGGACGGGCCTCATCGCAGACGCCCTGCTCATGGCCAACAACGTCCGGGACATCCCGACCGATGCGGTCTCCGGCAAGCGGACCCTCGCGGTGCGGCTCGGGGACCACCGCGCGCGGCGGGCCTACGCCTGGATGCTCGGGATCGCCGTCCTCGGCCCGCTCGTGCTGGCACCGTCAAACCTGTGGATGCTGATCGTCCTGCTGCTGGTGCCCGCATGCCTGGGCCCGGTGTGGATCATGCTGGGCGGGAAGAAGGGCCGCGACCTGATCCCGGTGCTGCAGCAGACCGGGTTCCTCAACCTCGGCTTCGCGGGGCTGTTCTCGCTCGCCGTCGTGCTCGGAGCGCTCTTCTAGCTCACCCTGTTAGCGGCGCTCTCCGCGCCGGTGATGGTCGTCGTCGTCCTCGGGGTGGTCCGCGTCCTCGAACCGGCCCTCGTAGCCCTCGTCCTCGGCACGCTGGGCGTCGTCGATGGCGTCCTCGACCTCGGCGTCCGCAACCTCCTTCTTGGTGCGCACGTTCTTGCGGCCGCTGAACACCTCACGCACCTCACCGGCGGCGGCATCGCGCTGCCGGGAGAAGAACAGGAAGTTCACGGCGAAGGCGACGACGGCGGCGAACACCGCCGAGAAGATGACGCCGATCTGCAGCACCATGAAGAGCGCGAACGGGACGATGAACAGGACAGCACGGAGCAGGAAGTACTTGAGGGATGCCACTGGACGAGCTTACTAAAATGGACCTATGATCCGCGTCCTGCCCTGGCTCATCGTCCTGGTTGCCTGGCTCTACGGCATGGTGGACTGCGCGGTCAGCGACCGTCGGGGAGTGCGCGGCGGCATCTCCAAGACCGTGTGGTTCCTCATCGCGGTGATTCCCGCCGTCGGCACGGCACTGTGGTTCATCTTCGGACGGCCGAGGGGCACGACGCCGCCCCGCGGCGGAAACGCCAAGGGCCGCCGCCCGGTGGCACCGGACGACGACCCCGACTTCCTGCGCGGCCTCTAGGCCCAGCCTCCAGGCCGAAGGCCCAGATTCCAGCAGCGGGACCAGCGGCTCAGCCGCTCACACCGCCGTAGGAGTGCAGGCCGGAGAAGTAGATGTTCACCACGGTGAAGTTGAAGATCACGCACAGGTAGCCCACGATCGAGAGCCAGGCTGCGCGGGCCCCGGTCCAGCCGCGGGTCGCGCGGGCATGCAGGTAGGCCGCGTACACGACCCAGATGACGAAGCTCCAGACTTCCTTGGTGTCCCAGCCCCAGAACCGGCCCCAGGCCTTCTCGGCCCAGATCGCGCCGAACATCACGGTGAGCGTCCAGCCCACGAACGCGATGGTGTTGATGCGGTAGGACAGGGCCTCGAGCGTGAGGGAGCTGGGGACGAGCCGCATGAACCGGCCCGTGTCCGGGGCGCCGGCGGCGATCTTCGCCTCGCGGCGGCTCTGGAGGAGCTGCAGGACGGCCATCGAGAACGTCAGGGTGAAGAGGGCCGAGGACAGCACGGCGATCGAGACGTGGATGACGAGCCAGTAGCTCTGCAGGGCCGGGACGAGGTGGCCCACCGGGATGTAGAAGGCGACCGCTGCGGCGACCATCATGACCACGGCGAGGCCGAGGACGAACGTGCCGAGGAACCTGAGGTCGCGCTTGATCAGCACCACGAGGAACACGGCAACGACGAGGAATGCCCCGGTCGTGCAGAACTCGTACATGTTGCCCCACGGCACACGGCCGGCCGCGATGCCGCGGGTGATGACACCGGCGGCGTGGATCACGAGGCCCAGGATGCTCAGGGCCACGCCCACGCGCGCCGCCTTGCGCCGCGAGCGGTACTTCAGGTCAGCCTCGGCCACCTCGGCCGTGCCGGGACCCGAGCCGTTCCCTGCGGACGACGGCGCCCCGCCGCCGCGCGCGCCCGCGCCCTTCCCGGCGGCCGCGCCGGCGAGGGCGGGCTCCTTCACGGCAGCGGTGGCCGCTGCGGCCGCGTTCTGGCTCGCGAGGCGGGCGTCGTCCTGCTGGGCGACCTTGCCGCTCGTGGCCATATCCCACGCGAACGCGAGGAACGCGACCACATAGGTTCCCGCAGCGAGGAGCATGAACAGCTCGCTGTAATCACCAAGCAGGAAATTGATGGAGGGCATCAGGAGTCCTTCTTCGTACTGGGCAACGTGGTGTGTGTGGTCGCGGCCTGGGAGTCGGCCGCGCTGGCCTTCCCAGTCTGCGCCGCGGGGGCGGCGTCGGGAACTCCCCAGGCGCGGGCGAGGGCGGCCCGGACGGCCTTGCCCTCGGAGGCGAGGCCCCCGTGGTCCTCGCCGCGGGTGATGAGGCCGTACTCCACCATGGTGCGCCCGTCCTCGTGCCTGCCCACTCGGACCCACAGCCGGCGGCGGGTCAGGAAGAGCGAGCAGATGAGGCCGGCGAGGGAGAACAGGGCGAAGCCGAGTGCCCATTCCTGGCCCGGGTTGTGGTGGATGTCGAGGGCCACGTAGCGCTTGAGCCCGTCGAAGCTGATCGAGCCCTGCCCGTTGGGCAGCGTGTACGACTGGCCGGCACCGAGGACGATGCCGCCGGCCGGCTTGTCGCGGCCGTTGACCTGGGTGAGCTTGGCGACGTCGAGCGCGTAGACGTTCTGCGGCTTGCCTTTGTCGAGCCCCAGATCGCCCACATAGGAGTTGAGGTTGAGCTGGACGTTGAGGGGATCCGGATCAGCGCTGAAGGCGACCCCGTTCGAGCCCTTCTCGGCAGTGGGGAGGAAGAAGCCGACGAAGCCGAGCTGCGTGGGCTTGGCATCGGGCGCCTTGACCACGATGGTCGAGGTGTAGACCGGGTCGGTGGGAATCGACGGGACGGGACCCTGGAACGCGATGTTGCCGTCCCCTCCCCGCACGGTGATCACGGGGGCGTAGCCGTTGCCCACGAGGTACACATTCGTCCCGCCCAGCGACAGCGGATCGTTGACCTTGAGGTCCTGCTGCTTCTCCGGCGCGTCGGGTGAGTCCTTGGTGGTCACATGCGCCGTGAAGTCGAGCGGCTGGCCGAACTGCTTGACGGACTCGCGGTCATAGCGCACGTCGAACTTGTCCAGCCGCAGTGAGTACGGGGCGAGCCAGCTGGACTGGAAGTCGCTGCCGGGGTTGAACGTGTCGTATCCGACGAGGGTGTTGACGAACGTCTCCCCCTCCACGAGGGTGCGCTGGCCGCTGTATCCGAACAGGCCGCCGGCGGCGACCGAGACGAGCACGCCCACGAGGCCCGTGTGGAAGCAGAGGTTGCCGAGTTCCTTGAGGTAGCCCTTCTCGGCCCCCACGGAGGGGTGCGAGGAGGCGTCACCCGCGCGGACATCGACCCTGTAGCCGCGCTTCTTCAGCACCCCCGCCGCCTGCTGTGCGGCGTCCGCCGGGTCGAGGCCCTGCTCGGCCGGGACGACGAGGGTGCCGTACACGGGAAGCCTGCTGAGCCGGGCGGGGGTGCGGGGCGGCTGGGACCGCCACGACTTCCAGTGGGCGATGGCCCGGGGGACGACACAGCCGATCAGCGAGATGAACAGCAGCAGGTATACCGCGGAGAACCAGACGGACGAGTAGACGTCGAACATCTGGAGCTTGTCCAGGAATGGTCCGTAGTCGGCGTGGTCCTTGAGGTACTGGGTGACGACCGCCGGGTTGGTGGGGCGCTGGGGGAAGAGCGATCCGGGAACGGCGGCGACAGCGAGCAGCAGGAGGAGGAACAGCGCCGTCCGCATGCTCGTCAGCTGGGTCCAGGCCCACCGAAGCATGCCGACGGGGCCGAGCGCTGGAAGGGCGACGTCGGTGCGCGCCGCCTGCTTGCCCCGCTTCCTGGGAGGCTTGGTCCCCTTCTTCGGGTTCTGGGTGGTGGTTTCAGTCATCAGACAGGCAGCTCCACGGTTCCGATCCAGATCTGCACTTGGCTGATCCAGTAGCTCCAGACTCCGGAGACCATGAGGACTCCGACGAGGATCAGCAGGCCGCCGCCGGCGGACTGGAGGGCGCGGCGGTGCTTCCTGAAGAAGGCGAGGGCGCCGACGCCGCGGCGGATGCCCAGGGCGATGAGCAGGAACGGCACGCCGAGTCCCAGGCAGTAGACGAAGGTCAGCAGGGCGCCCTTGTACGCGGTGGGGCCATCGGAGAAGGCCAGCACCTGGACGGCGGCGAGGGTCGGGCCGATGCACGGCACCCAGCCGAGCCCGAACGTGACTCCGAGCAGGGGGGCTCCCCAGAGCCCGGCCGGCGGGCGGGCGTGGACGCGCGCCTCGCGCTGGAAGATGCCCAGGCCGCCCATGAAGACGATCCCCATGAGCACGACGACGATGCCCAGCACCCGGGTGAGCCACCCGGAGGAGAGGGCGAGCCAGCTCCCGAGTCCGCCGAACACCGCGCCGGTCGCGACGAACACCACGGTGAAGCCGAGCACGAAGAGGGCGATCCCCGCCACCATCCGGCCTCGCCGCTGCTTCGCGAGGTCGACGCCGGTCAGCCCGGTCACGTAGCCGAGGTAGCCCGGGACGAGCGGGAGGACGCAGGGCGAGAGGAAGGAGACGACACCCGCGAGGAGTGCGACGGGGAGCGCGAGCAGGAGCGAGCCGTTGAGGATCGTGTCGCTGAAGATCCCGCCCATGCTACTCGGCCGCCGCGGACGTGATGAGGGCCCTGAGCGTGCCGCGCTCGAGCTGGCCGAGGATCCGGGAGGCGACCCGGCCCTGCTTGTCCAGGACGAGCGTGGTGGGGACGGCGCCCGGGGGCACCATGCCCGACATGGCCAGGAGCACCTGGCCGTCCTTGTCGTTGAAGCTCGGGTACGTGAGCTTGAAGCTCTGTTCGAAGGCCTCCGCCGTGCCCTTCTCGTCCCGCAGGTTGACGCCGTAGAACGCGACCCCCTGGGGCTTGAACTCGGCGTGCAGTGCCTCGAGCTCGGGCGCCTCGATCCGGCAGGGCGCGCACGCCGCGAACCAGAAGTTCAGGACGGTGACGTGGCCGGTCAGCTGCTGGGAGCTGACGGTGGTGCCGTCGTAGAGGGTTCCCGTGAACTGGACCGGCGGCTTGCGGGTGTCCTTCGCGTACTCGGTGACGGACCCGTCGCCGGCCACGTAGTTCTTGTTGTCGCCCGCCCGCGCCTGCTGGGCGAGCGGGTCGTCGGCCGCGCAGCCAGACAGCACCGCGGCGAGGCCGGCGGCGCCCATCGCTCCCACCGCGCCGAGGATGCGCCGGCGGGAGATGCCCGGGAAGCGGTTCAGTTCCTCCGCCACTCAGGCCCCCGGGGTGGTGGCAGCGCCGGGCAGCAGCCGGGCCGCCGGCTCGGTGTAGCGGACGGAGACGATGGCGCCTGTCGCGTCGTCGATCGTCAGCGACGTGATGGACGCGAGCGTGCACTCGCGCTGTCGCGGATCATGGGCGAGGGGGCGGCCTTCGGCCTTGCGCCGGGCGGCCCAGATGGGCAGCTGGTGTCCCACGAGGATGGCCTCGGCTCCGTCGCCGCCGATCTCGACGGCGCGCCGGGCCGCATCGCGCACGGCCGCGAGGACACGCTCCGCCTGGGCTTCGTACGGCTCTCCCCATGACGGCTCGAGCGGGTTGACGAGGTAGCGCCAGTGCTTGGGCTTGAGCAGTTCGCGGGGTGTCACCCGGAGGCCCTCGAAGTGGTTCTCGGCCTCGATGATCCGCGGTTCCGTGCGGATCGCGAGGTTCAGCACCGTGGCGGTGGGCTGCGCTGTCTCCTGGGCGCGCGTCAGGGGCGAGGCGGCGAGCAGGACGATCTGCGCGCCGTCGAGCGCTCGCCTCGCGAAGTGGGACGCGACGGAATTGGCCATCTCGCGGCCGAGTGCCGAGAGATGGAAATCCGGAAGCCGGCCATAGAGCACGCCCGAGGGGTTGTAGACCTCGCCATGGCGCAGCAGATGGACGGTTGAAGAGGGCATAGCATCCAGTTTCTCAAACGTGGCGGGCAGCGGCGAAATCCTCGGCAGGCACGGATCCGTCGGCAACCCCCCGATTCTACAGCTAGTAGAACTACCACGCCGACCCTAGAGTTCCCTGTGTAAGCTCCGCCACACCCCTTGCGGTAGATGCTGCTGCATGTTTTCATTGAAGCAGCGGTACTTGACGCTTCAATCAATTTCTCGACAGGAGATCAACCATGGCACTTCCCCACGGCCTCACCACCGGCACCTGGACCCTCGACGCTTCGCACAGCGAGGTCGGCTTCACCGTCCGCCACGCTGGCATCAGCAAGGTCCGCGGGCGCTTCACCGATGTCTCGGCCACGGTCGAGGTCGGCGAGACCCGCGAGCAGACCCAGGCGACCGCGGTCATCAAGACCGCTTCCTTCGACTCGGGCGACGCGAACCGCGACGGCCACGTGAAGAGCGCCGATTTCTTCGACGTGGAGCAGTTCCCGGAGATCACCTTCACGTCCACCTCGATCCAGTCCAAGGGCGACGACTTCGACGTCACCGGCGACCTCACGATCAAGGGTGTCACCAAGTCGGTCACGATCGAGACCGAGTTCCACGGCATCGCGGTTGATCCGTTCGGCAACACCCGCGCCGGTGTCTCCGGCGAGACCACGATCTCCCGCAAGGACTTCGGCCTGACCTGGAACGCCGTCCTCGAGACCGGCGGCGTCCTCGTCTCCGACAAGGTGGTCATCTCCCTCGACCTCGCGTTCATCGCGCCGCAGGCCTGACCGCACCGGGCCTGATCGGCCTCTGAACCTGGCCTGCCGCTCCTCGGCACGCCGGACCGGCCCCGCCGCCAGTGAACCGCTGGCTGCGGGGCCGGCTCCATATCCGCGGCCCCTCCTGAGCTACGGCGCATCGGAACCTCTCGTGAATCTCCGGTCGGATGGATACTGTGGGCTCGTGGCCCGATGCCGGGGGTGTGCCCTCTCGCGCTAGGGTTGGCTCCAAGGCATCGGGGAGCGGCCGTTCCCCACCGGGCACCTTCGACGATTGGACCCCCATGAGCACGCCTGACGTCCCTCCGAACGGCTCCGAGCCTCCTCGCGAGCCCGAGCAGGGAGACCAGCCGTCGCCAACGCCGAGACGTCCCGCACCCCGCTACGGCCAATACGCCCCCGGATACGAGCACGGCCAGCAGCAGACCCCCCAGGGGCAGAACCAGTACGGGCAACAGCCGGCGTACGGGCAGAACCAGTACGGGCAGCAGCCGCCGTACGGGCAGCCGCCGCAGTACGGGCAGCAACCCCCGTACCCGCAGAACCAGTATGGGCAGCCGTGGCAGCAGCCTCCCTACGGGCAGCCGCCGTACGGCCAGAACCCCTACGGGCAGCCTCCCTACGGGCAGGTGCCCGGCTTCGGACTGCCAGGGGCTGACGAGCAGCGCAGGGCTGTTCGCACCGCTTCTATCCTGATGTTCGTGACGGCGGCCGCCGAAGTGGTGGTGAGCGCGTTCGTCATCGCGACGATCCTCACCATGCCGGCCAGCATGCTCCACGACATGTTCAACCAGGTCTCGAGTGCCACGGGCAGGACCGGGCTGTCCTTTGCCGAGTTCCAGCAGGCCATCCGCATCTTCCTGTACCTGGCGATTGCCTGCGTCATTGTGAACGCGGCGGTGCTGGTCCTCTGCGGGGTCTTCCTCCCGAAGGGCAAGCGGTGGGCGCGGACAGTGGGCGCCGTGTTCCTGTGCCTGACCGTGGGCAGCTTCTTCGCGGCCAGCATCTACGCGCTCATCACGATAGCCGTGGCGGTCGCAGCGATGGTCCTGCTGTTCCGACCAGCAGTCACGGCGTTCCTCGACTCGAGGAACCAGATCGCGAACACCTACAGCACCCCGAAGGGCCCGACCTTCGGCAACCCCTACGGACAGTGACGCCGTGAACCAGCACCCCACCCCGCCGTACCCGTCAGCCGAGCAGCCGTCCGGCCAGCCCGGTCCACGCCAGCACCCGCCAGCCGCCGCGCCGCTTCCGCCCCAGGGCGCCTATCACGGGCCCTGGCCCAGCCAGCTGCCCAGCGGGACCTTCCCGGGCATGCCAACGGTGGGCCTGCCCCGTCCCCTCACGCTCACGCTCGCGTTCTGGTTCCTCGTCGCGGCCGCTGTCCTCCCGCTCGCTGTCATCCCCTCGATGCTGGACTGGATGCACGGCTACCTGCGCGAGGCCATCACGGAGTCCTCCGTACGCGCCGGCCGCGGGAATCCCGGCGCATTCGCCGACCAGTTCACGGCGGTCAGCTCCCCCATCGTCTGGGCCTCCGCGATCGCCACCGCGGCGATCTGGCTGCTCATGGCCTTCGGCGTGAGGGCAGGCATGAACTGGGTCCGCATCCTGCTGACGGTCCTCGCAGGGCTCTCGCTTATGGGCTACCTCGCGAGCGCAGCGATCCTCGCCGTGGCCGCGCTCCCCGCAGCGATGCTGTTCCCGCTGCCGGCCTTCGTGTACGTGGTCTCGTTCACGGCCGGCGCGCTCTACCTCGCCGCGACGGTCCTCACGTGGCTTCCACCCTCCAGCCTGTACATCGCGGCCCGGCGTGCCGCGCGGCTCGGGGGCGGCTACCTCCGCTGACCGGGTGCACAGCGCTGGCCTCGCCTCAGGCGGACGGCCCCCGGTGGCGCGCCGCGTCGTCGTGCGCCTGCGTGTGAGCCGCGGCCGCCGAGGGCTGACCGCTCTCTCCGCCCGACTCACCACGCTGCGCGTGATAGGCGAGGATCTGGAGTTCGGTGGCCATGTCGACCTTGCGGAGGGTCACGCCCGGGGGGACCTGCAGGATGGTCGGTGCGAAGCTGAGGATGCTCCTGACGCCGGCGGCGACCACGCGGTCGCACACCGACTGTGCCACGGAGGCCGGGAGCGCGAGGACCGCCATGTTCGCCCTCGTGCGCTCGAACACGGCCTCGAGGTTCGCGGCGTCCGTGACCCGTAGCCAGCCGATCTCGTTGCCGATGATCTGCGGGTCCGTGTCGAGCAGGGCCACGACGTCGAAGCCACGCGTCCCGAATCCGCCGTACCGGGCGAGCGCACGGCCGAGGTTGCCGGCTCCGACGATTGCGACGCGCCAGTCGCGGGTCAGGCCGAGGGCGGCCGAGAGGTGCTGGAGCAGGTTCTCGACCTCGTAGCCGACCCCGCGGGTGCCGTAGGAGCCGAGCTGCGAGAGGTCCTTGCGCAGGGTCGACGAACTCACGCCCGAGGCCTCGGCGAGGGCATCCGAGGAGACACGGTCCACGCCGTCGGCGAGGAACGAGTTGAGCGCGCGCAGGTAGATGGTGAGCCGGGCGACGACGGCGGCCGGGAGGCCCTTCTCAGGCTGAGCCCTGTCATCCGGCGCCACGGAGTGCCGGTCGCCCTCGCTCCTCGCCTGACGTGCCACTGCCGCTCCTCCCGTGCCGCACGGGCGGCGCACCCACTCTAAGTTCTGGCGCGCGGCGCGGCCAAATGCCTCAGGCGCCCCGCGCGGCCTCGACGCTGCGCCGCAGGCGCGCCTCGTCGATCTTCCAGAAGTCCCGCTGGACCCCGTCCACGAGGACCACCGGGACCTCTTCCGCGAACCGGTCGCGCAGGGCAGGATCGTCGTCGATGAGGCGCTCCTGCCAGGGGATACCGGCGTCAACGGCCACGCGGCCGACCACTTCCCTCGCGTCCTCACAGAGGTGGCATTGGGTCTTCGTGACCAGGACAATCTCGGGGTCGTGCATATCTCCCACGGTAGCGCCCCCGCCATCCCGCGACGCTCAGGCCCGTGGCGGATGGCTAGACTCGGACCATGCCCGCAGAGAAGAAGGCGCCCGCAGCGGTGCGGCCCGCACCGCTTCCGCGCCCCGGGGAGGCGGCCTTCTTCGACGTCGACAACACCCTGATGAAGGGTGCGAGCATCTTCCACGTGGCACGCAAGATGTACGAGCGGAAGGCGTTCACGCTCCAGGACGCCGCGGGGTTCGCATGGAAGCACCTCGCGTTCCTGTTCAGGGGGGAGAGCCTTGAGGACGTGCATTCGATCCAGGCCTCCGCGCTCTCCCTCGCCGCCGGGATCCGCTCCGCCGACGTGGCCACGGTGGGCCACGAGGTCTACGACGAGTTCATCGAGTCCCGCATCTGGCCCGGCACCAAGGCGCTCGCCGAGCAGCATCTGAGGGTTGGGCGGAGAGTCTGGCTCGTGACGGCCACCCCGATCGAGATCGCCTCGGTCATTGCCGATCGGCTCGGCCTCACCGGGGCCCTCGGGACCGTCGGGGAGATCGAGGACGGCGCGTACACGGGACGCGTCGTCGGAGAAGTGCTTCACGGGCCGGCCAAGGCCGAGGCGGTCTCCGAGCTCGCCTCACGGGAAGGGCTGGACCTGCACGACTGCTGGGCTTACTCCGACTCCCACAACGACATTCCGCTCCTGAGCCTCGTGGGCCACCCCGTCGCGATCAACCCGGACACCCGGCTGCGCCTCCACGCCAACGCGCACAACTGGCCCATCTACGACTTCCGCTCGGGCCGCCGCGCGGCGACCCTCGGGCTGAAGGCCGCGACCGTCGGCGGGGTCCTGTACGGCCTGTGGCGCAGCTACTCGAGGATCCGCCGCTAGCAATTCCAGGGCACTGCGGCAGATGGCACTGCAGGACGCCGCGAGGCCCGCCCCCACCGGGGACGGGCCTCGCTTCACCTCAGCCCCTCAGGGGCGCGCGGCTACTTCTTGTTGCGGCGCTGGTGACGGGTCTTGCGCAGCAGCTTGCGGTGCTTCTTCTTGGCCATGCGCTTGCGGCGCTTCTTGATAACCGAACCCACGTAAGTTCCTTACAGATAGACGGTGCCCCGGCCGCTGGCCGGGCGCGCCCGGGGCGCGGTTCAACCAACTGCTGGTGACGTGACGTAAAACGTTCCTGAACAGGATACCGCACGCGTCAGGCGGTCTCGCTCCGCCCATCGACCACTGACTTGCGCAGGTACTGCTCGACTGCGGCCTCCGGCACGCGGTAGGACCTGCCGAAGCGGACCGCCGGCATCTCCCCCGAGTGGACCAGTCGGTACACCGTCATCTTCGACACCCGCATCATCTCGGCGACCTCGGCAACGGTGAGGAAACGCGAGGAGGAGAAATCCATCGCAGTCATGCAAAATACTCTAGTTGCTGGAGTGGTCCTTGTGAACGCGACGGGCGCGCACCGCGCTGGCGAGCTGCTCCAGCACCTGTTCCGTGACGTCCCACTCCATGCACTTGTCCGTCACGCTCTGCCCGTACACCAGTTGCGTCCGGCCCGCGGCGAACTCGGCCACGTCGAGCGACTGGGCGCCGCCCACGAGGAAGCTCTCGAGCATGACGCCGGCCAGCGCCTCAGAGGCGTCTCCGCCTGCCGAGAGCTGGGCGCCGATCTCGAGCGCCACTTCCGCCTGGCGGTGGTGGTCCTTGGCGGAGTTCCCGTGGCTCGCGTCGACGATGAGGCGCGGGTTGAGGCCCTTGCCGGCCATCTTCCGCGACGCCTCGCGCACGTGGGCCGCAGAGTAGTTGGGCCCGTCGGCCCCTCCGCGGAGGATGAGGTGCGTATCGGGGTTGCCGGCGGTGGCCACGAGAGCCGCGCGGCCGCCGTCGTCGATGCCGAGGAACGCCTGTGCTGCTGCGGCCGCACCGCAGGCGTCAACGGCGACCTGGAGACCGCCGTCGGTCCCGTTCTTGAACCCGACCGGCATGGACAGCCCGGAGACGAGCTGCCGGTGGATCTGGCTCTCGGTGGTGCGGGCGCCGATCGCGCCCCAGACGATCGCGTCCGCGGTGTACTGCGGGCTGATCGGCTCGAGGAACTCGGTGGCGGTGGACAGTCCCAGCTCGAGGACGTCGAGGAGGAACCGCCGCGCCGCGCGCAGGCCACCGGCGATATCGTGGCTGCCGTCCAGCGCCGGGTCGTTGATGAGGCCCTTCCAGCCGACCGTGGTGCGCGGCTTCTCGAAGTAGGTGCGCATCACCACGAGCACGTCCTCGCGGAGATCGCGGGCGACGGCGGCGAGCCGGCTCGCGTACTCGAGCCCCGCCTCGGGATCGTGGATCGAGCACGGCCCGACGACCACGAGGAGCCTGTCGTCGAGTCCGTCCATGATGGCGCGCACCTCGTCGCGGCCGCGCGCGACGGCGCGGGCGGCGTCCGCGCTGAGCGGCAGCTCGTCGAGGAGATTCCGCGGGGTGGGGAGCGGGGCGAACTCGGCGACGCGGAGGTTGCTGGTCGAGGAGTCCGTGGCGGCGGGGGCCTGGGTGCTGGGCGGGTTCATGGTCTGTCCTTGTCCTGACAGGCCCCCGCGTGGGCCAGAGCCTGCCGTTGATATGGCAAAGGGCAAGGACCGTGAGGTCCCTGCCCTGTTGGCTCTGGAGTCGGTACGCGAAAGTCCTACGCTTGGCCCTCCAGAGCCAACGCAAAATACGCATACCAACGCTTGAACATGCGCTCAGAGTAGCCAGCGGCAGCCCGGCACGCAAACGGCCGCCCACATGCTGGACATGCGGGCGGCCGCGGCGCGGGGAGCCGGGGGGTCAGACGAGGCCCTGGGCGAGCATGGCCTCGGCGACCTTGACGAACCCGGCGACATTGGCGCCGAGCACGTAGTTGCCGGGCTGGCCGTACAGCTCGGCCGTCTCGGCGCAGCGGTCGTGGATGCCCACCATGATCTCGGTGAGGCGCTGCTCGGTGTGCTCGAACGTCCACGAGTCGCGGCTCGCGTTCTGCTGCATCTCGAGCGCGGACGTGGCCACTCCGCCGGCGTTGGCCGCCTTGCCCGGCGCGAAGAGCACGCCAGCCTTCTGGAAGACGGTCACCGCCTCGGGTGTGCACGGCATGTTGGCGCCCTCGGCCACGACCTTGACGCCGGCGTTCACGAGGCGCACCGCGGCGGCCTCGCCCAGCTCGTTCTGGGTGGCGCAGGGCAGTGCCACCTCGGCGTCGACGTCCCAGACGCTCCCGCCCGCAACGTAGACCGCGGAGCCGCGGCGCTCGGCGTACTCCTTGAGGCGCCCGCGCTCGACCTCCTTGATCTGCCGGACAAGCTCGATGTCGATCCCCGCCTCGTCCACGACGTAGCCGTCGGAGTCGGAGCATGCGAGGACGACGGCGCCGAGCTGCTGGGCCTTCTGCATCGCGTAGATGGCCACGTTCCCCGAGCCGGAGACGATGACGCGCTTGCCGTCGAAGCTGCCCCCACGGGTCTTGGCCATCTCGTTGGCGAACAGCACCGTGCCGTAGCCCGTGGCCTCGGGCCGCACGAGCGAGCCGCCCCATCCCAGGCCCTTGCCGGTGAGCACCCCGGACTCGTAGCGGTTCGTGATGCGCTTGTACTGGCCGAACAGGTAGCCGATCTCGCGGCCGCCCACGCCGATGTCGCCCGCTGGGACGTCGGTGTACTCGCCGATGTGGCGGTACAGCTCGGTCATGAAGGACTGGCAGAAGCGCATGACCTCGGCGTCGGAGCGCCCGCGCGGGTCGAAGTCGGAGCCGCCCTTGCCGCCGCCGATCGGCATGCCGGTGAGCGCGTTCTTGAAGATCTGCTCGAAGCCGAGGAACTTCACGATGCCCAGGTAGACCGACGGGTGGAAGCGCAGCCCGCCCTTGTAGGGTCCGAGCGCCGAGTTGTACTCGACCCGGAAGCCGCGGTTGATCTGCACGTGCCCGGAGTCGTCGGTCCACGGCACGCGGAAGATGATCTGGCGCTCAGGCTCGCAGAGCCGCTCGAGGACGGCGGCCTCGACGTACTCCGGGTGGCGCTCCATGACCGGTCCGAGGCTCTCGAACACCTCGTCGACGGCCTGGTGGAACTCGACCTCGCCCGGGTTCCGGGCCTGGACCTGGTCGCGGATGGCAAGCAGCTTGGCGTGCATGATGACCCCTCATCGATGGTGCGTCGCCCGCCTGAATCCCCTACGGGCAATGCGATTGTTCCAGAACGGTCGGTCAGCCCCCCAATGAGGACCACATCGTGAACTGCTCGGAGGCGCCGCCCGCGGCGGCCGTGCCCCATGATTTGACCCGGCCCCTGCGTGTCCTCAAGGATGATTCCCGGGACCATCGGCTGAGCCATGGGACCGCGAGCTCAAGAAACGGGCACACCGGCAGTCTTCCGCAGCCGTGCCCTCCGGGCCGGCCGCGTCCGTCAAGGAGCTCTCCCCATGGCCGCCCGGCCTCTGCACCACCCCGCCACCCCCGATCCGGTCCACCTGCTGCTCGCGCACACCGACCTCGGATCGCTCCTCACTGCCCTCGCTGCGCGCACGCATGCACTGCTTGCACGCGCGGTCCCCGCGGAGTGCGCCCTCGTCCTGCGCCGCCGCAACCACCCCGCCCTCGCGGCGGCGAGCTCGGTGGCGCTCACGCGCCTCGTCCAGGAGAGGCTCGCGGACGACGACGTCGACCTCGCCTCGGCTCTCGACCGTGGGGCCGCGACGGCCGCCGTGAGGCTCCCCGCCTCGTGGGCCTCGGGGATGGCGTGGGGCCTCGACGTCGGCCACCTCGTGGTACCCGTCGATGCCGGACCGACGGCGCGGGCGGCCTTGTCCCTTGTGGGCACCGTGCCCGTAGACCTTCACGAGCGCCGCCATGCCCTCGCACGCATCGGCAGGGTCCGCAACGAGGCCTCGTGGGTGCTCCGACTCGGGGTGCGGTTCGCAGACGAGGAGGAGCGATCCCAGCACCGGGCCCAGGCGATGGAGGCCCGCACGGTGATCGACGTGGCCGTCGGAGTCATCATGGCCCAGAACAGATGCTCGGCCGATGAGGCCTTCGACATCCTGAAGCGCGCGTCGAACAACCGCAACGTCAAGCTGCGCGAAGTCGCGGCCGAGCTCGTCCAGCGCATCCATCCGTCGCTGCCGGAGACCGCCTTCAGCGACTGAGCAGGCTGCCGAGCTCAGACCCGCAGGACGACAGGGTCCTTGGGCCCTCCACGCCCGCATTTCGCGGCGGTAGCGTCTGGACCATGAAGGCACTCGTTTACCACGGCCCCGGCAAAAAGTCCTGGGAAGACGTCCCTGACCCGGTGATCGAGGATCCCACCGACGCGATCGTCAAGATCGAGACGACCACGATCTGCGGCACTGACCTGCACATCCTCAAGGGCGACGTCCCGGCTGTCACCGACGGGCGGATCCTCGGCCACGAGGGCGTCGGCGTCGTGACCGAGGTCGGCCCCGACTGCACGAAGGTCAAGGTCGGCGACCGTGTCATCGTCTCCTGCATCACCAAGTGCATGGAGTGCGACTACTGCAAGGCCGGCCTCACCTCGCACTGCCAGACGGTCGGCGGGATCGGGTGGATCTTCGGCCACCTCATCGACGGCACGCAGGCCGAGTACGTACGTGTGCCGTTCGCGGACAACGGCCTCATCCCGCTCCCTGAGGGCGTCACGGCGGAGCAGGGCGCGATGCTGAGCGACATCCTGCCGACGGGCTACGAGATCGGCGTTCTCTACGGCGCCGTGAAGGAGGGCGACGTCGTCGCCGTTGTGGGCGCCGGCCCCGTAGGCCTCGCCGCGATCATGACGGCAGGCCCCGCCGGCGCGTCGAAGGTCATTGCCGTGGATGGCAACGAGTACCGCCTCGAGCAGGCGAAGACGTTCGGCGCGACGGACACCGTCACCGTTGCCGACGGCGTGGATGTCGCCGCCGAGCTCAAGAAGTTCAGCCGCGACGGCCTTGGCGTCGATGTGGCGATCGAGGCCGTGGGCGTTCCCGCCACGTTCACCACTGCGCTCGACTCGATCCGCCCAGGCGGCCGCGTCGCAAACGTGGGTGTGCATGGCAAGGCCGTGGAGTTCCCGATCGATCGCGACTGGATCAACAACATCACGATCACCACGGGGCTCGTGAACGCGACGACGGCGCCGGACCTGCTGGGCAAGATCCAAGCGGGCGAGATCGATCCGGCCAAGTTCGTGACGCACCGGTTCACGTTCGCGCAGATCGACGAGGCCTACGAGACGTTCTCCAACGCCGCCGCAACCAAGGCCCTCAAGGTGATCATCACGGCCGGCTGAGCGGAGCGAAGCGAAGTCCCGGTGGTTGAGCGGAGCGAAGCGGAGTCGAAACCTGGCCTCGACTCCGCTCACCCGGCGTGCGCCCGCTCAGCCCCGCACGACCGCCGCTCAGACGGCCTCAAGCACGCTCACGTAGTTGGCGATCGCGAGGCCGCCCATGTTGTGCACGGCGGCCCTGCGAGCGCCCTCGAGCTGCATCTCACCCGCGGTGCCGGAGAGCTGCATCGCCGCGACGACATGCTGCGACACGCCCGTCGCGCCCACGGGATGCCCCTTGGCCTTGAGGCCGCCCGAGAGGTTGACGGGCAGCCGCCCGCCGCGGAACACCGAGCCGTCCTCGACCGCCACAGCACCCTTGCCGCGCTCGGCCAGACCCATCACCTCGTACATGATCAGCTCGGCGATCGTGAAGCAGTCGTGCACCTCGGCCAGGTCGAGGTCCTCGAGCCGGACCCCGGCCATCTCCAGCGCCCGGCCCCAGGCAGCCCGGGACCCCGCGAACTCGAGGGGGTCCCGCTTGGCGGCGGGCAGGAAGTCGTTCGCGTGCCCGAACCCCGCTAGGCGGACCGGCGCTGTGGCGGCCGACGGCGCGCGGCCGGCCGAGAGCACGAGTGCTGCGGCGCCGTCGGACACCGGAGAGCAGTCGGTGCGCCGCAGGGGCGCATCGACCATCGGGTTCTTCTCGGACACCGTGCGGCAGAACTCGGCGCCGAAGTCGCGGTGCATGTGCGCGTAGGGATTGGCCATGCCGTTGTGGTGGTTCTTCGCCGCGATCGAGCCGAGGACGTCCGAGACGGGCCCGTACCGGTCCTCATAGGCCCGGGCCACCTCAGCGAACAGCCCTGTGAAGCCGGTGCTCGAGGGGTGCCCGGCGGACTCGTAGCCCGCAGAGAGCAGTGCCGCGCCGACCACGTCCGCGCCCGCGGCGGTCATCTTCTCGGCGCCGATCACGAGGACATTGCGCGCGGTCCCGGCCAGGAGCGCCTTGACACCCTGCTGGAACGCGCCGGAGCCGGACGCGCACGCGTTCTCGACGCGCGTCGCGGGGACGTTGGCAAGGTCGTCCGAGACCTGCAGCGCAAGCGAGGAGGTGAACGCGAGCGGGACCATGCCGGCGTTGTAGTTGCCCACATAGATCTCGTCGATCTGGCCCGGCTCGAGGCCCGAGCTCCGGATCGCGTCGCCCGCCGCGGCCACGACGAGCGACTCGAGCGTCTCCCCCTCGAGCTTGCCGAACTTGGTGTGGCCCCAACCGGTCAACAGGACATCGGTTCCGAACTGGTCCTTGAGCGACATCAGCGCACCACCTCCGCGAGTGCCTCATCACCACGCGCCGCATCGGGTGCAACGTCGAACGCGGCGCCGGTCTTCCCGCGCACCTCGTCGAGCCCGACGCCGGGTGCGAGCCTCACGAGCGTGAGCCGCCGCCCGCCGTCGTGCGCCGGATCGGGAACCACGTCGAAGACCGCGAGGTCCGTGATGATCCGGTCCACGACGCCGACCCCGGTGAGCGGCAGCGTGCACTCGTCGACGATCTTCGGGGTGCCGTCCTTGGCGACATGCTCGGTGAGCACGACGACGCGCGGCGTCCCCGCCACGAGGTCCATGGCCCCGCCCATGCCCTTGACCATCTTGCCGGGGATCTGCCAGTTGGCGAGGTCCCCGGCACCCGAGACCTGCATGGCCCCGAGGATCGCGACCTTGACGTGGCCGCCGCGGATCATGCCGAAGCTCGTCGCGGAGTCGAAGATCGAGCCGCCGGGCAGGACCGTGACGGTCTGCTTGCCGGCGTTGATGAGGTCCGGGTCCTCGCTGCCCTCATAGGGGAACGGGCCCATGCCGAGCAGGCCGTTCTCGCTCTGCAGGTGCACGGTCACGCCGTCGGGGAGGTTGTTGGCCACGAGCGTCGGGATGCCGATCCCGAGGTTCACGTAGTCGCCGTCGGAAAGCTCGGTGGCGGCGATGGCCGCCATCTCATCACGGGTCCAGGCCATGGGAGGCCCTCCTTCTAAGGGTCAGGTTCTGGGGGAGTCAGCTTCTGGGAGTCAGCTTCTGGAAGTCACTTGAGGTGACCCTCAGGAGGTGACCCCCAGACGGATTGGGGTCAGGTTCCGGGGGTCAGCTCGCGACGGCGGCCGGTCGGGGCCGCGTGGTGACCTGCTCGATGTGCTTGACCCGGTCGGTGGCCTGCACGAGCCGCTGGACGAACACGCCCGGGGTGACGATGTGGTTGGGGTCGAGCTCGCCCGCGGGGACGATGTGCTCGGCCTCCGCGACCGTGACCCGGCCGGCGGTCGCGACGATCGGGTTGAAGTTCCGCGCGGTGTACCGGTAGACGAGGTTGCCGGCGGTGTCCGCGGTGTGGGCGTGCACGAGCGCGAGGTCCGCGACGATCCCCCGCTCCTGGACGTAGAGGGCGCCGTCGAACGTCTCGTGCGGCTTCCCCTCGGCCACGAGCGTGCCCACGCCTGTCTTCGTGTAGAACGCCGGGATCCCCGCGCCGCCGGCCCGGAGCCGCTCGGCAAGGGTGCCCTGGGGGGCGAACTCGACCTCGAGCCTCCCGGCGAGGTACTGCTCCGCGAAGAGCCGGTTCTCCCCCACATAGCTCGCGATGACCTTGGCGACCTGTCCGGCCTCGATGAGCACGCCGAGGCCCTTGCCGTCCACGCCCATGTTGTTCGAGACGACCGTGAGGCCCGTGACGCCGGAGTCGCGCACGGCGTCGATGAGATCCGCCGGGATGCCGCTGAGTCCGAACCCGCCGACGGCGAGGGTCATGCCGTCCTCGAGCGTCCCTGCGAGCGCCTCCGCGGCGTCGTTGTACATCTTGGGCATTGCTCCTCCTCGAGCTGGGATCCGCATCCGCGGTTCAGGGCATCCACGTTGTGGACCTGCTGATCAGCGAGCGTAGGCTGCCTTGAAGCGCCCCGACAAGGGTCGGTGTTCACGTCGTGGAGATCTCGGCCTAGACTGTCCACATTGTGGCGGAATTCTCGACGGAGGCGCTGTGGGAGAGGTCCAAGGCACCCAAGTGGTGGGCCGCGTCGCGCTCCTGCTGCGCATCATCGCCAAGGCGGGCGGCGCGGGCCTCTCCTTAGCGGGCATCGTGCGCGCCTCGGGGCTCACGCGCCCCACGGTCCACCGCCTCCTCAGGGCCCTCGCGGCGGACGGCCTCCTCGACCTCGATGAGGCGACCGGCCGGTGGCATCTCGGCCCTGAGCTGTACGTCATGGGCACGGTCGCGGCGGGCCGCTTCGCGGTGGAGCACCTCGCGCGCCCGGCGCTGCGCCGCCTCGCGGAGGCTACGGGCGAGTCCGCGTTCCTCTCGATCCGCCGCGGCGACGAGACCGTGTGCCTCGCCCGGGAGGAGGGCAGCTTCCCGGTCCGCTCGTTCGTGCTCTACGAGGGCAAGCGGTTCCCCCTCGGCGTGGCCTCCGCGGGGATCGCCATCCTGGCCTTCCTGCCCCCGGAAGAGGCGGAACCGATCATTGACGACGACGGTGCGCGCCTCGCCGAATTCGGCGTGCCCCATGCGGCCGCTCCCCTCAGGGAGAAGCTGGCCGAGACGCGGGAGCTCGGCTACTCCGTCAACCCGGGGCTGGTCGTCGAGGGATCGTACGGCCTGGGGGCCGCGGTGTTCGACCCGGCCGGCCGCCCGGCCTGGGCGCTGTCCCTGACGGGGATCGAGCCGCGCTTCCGGCCAGGCCGGCGCGAGGAGCTCGGGGAGCTGCTCATGGCCGAGGCTCACCGGCTCTCGACTGCCATCGCGGCGCCGCGGCCTTGAGGCCCAGGCAGGGATTCACCCGCCCCAGACATCCCCTGCCGCAAGCCGTGCAAGGTGGGCCCTGGCATCGTCTTCGCTGAGCCCGGCGCACACGAGGCTTGCCACGAGGGCCCTGTCGTCGGGGTGCGGATCCCTCGTCTGCGGCGCCGGACGGGAGCGGTCCGCCGCATGCGGGGCCAGCCGGCGTGGCGCGGAGCCCGTGCCGTGGGCCGGTGAAGAGACGATGTCGGTGGACCTGTTGTGCATAGGGATGCCCCTTCGTGGAAGCCGCCCGCGTCGGGGACGCCGTCGTCGCCGAATGTGGTCGAGGGATACGGATACGGATGCGATCAGTGGGCCGTCGGGGCGCCACGTGCGATGCGGAGTGGCCCCTCGTCTCGTCGGGGGCGCGTCTCTTCAGACTCCCCCAACGAGGGCCGCGCAGGTAGGGACCTTGGCCTCTACCGCCACGATCGTTGCCCTCACTCGGCCCGTGGCGCCCGCGGCGGCTCGGGACGTGCCCGCAGGTCGGCGAAGAAGGCCAGCGCGCCGGTCATGGCCACGAGCGCTCCCGCGCAGCCCACAAGCATCCCGCCGAACAGCCACAGGTACATGGGCTGGTAGCCGCTCACCGCAGCACCGTACCCCGCCATGGTCCCGCCGAGGAAGCCGAACAGTGGGGCGAGCAGCATGACGACGGCGCCGCCGATCATCCGCTTGAAGCCCGGCCGCGACTGCACGGCGGGGCGCTCTGCCTGCTGGGGTGCGCTCATCGTGTGCCTTTCATCGTGGGGCCGACGTGGTTCGTGCCCCCGTGGTTCGTGCCGCCGTGATTCGTGCCCCCGTGGTTCGTGCCCTGCGCGGTGCGGTCCGCGAAGGAGTCGAGGAACCCGGAGGCCTTCTGCAGGAACGGGCTGATGATGTCCATGGGCAGCGGGAACACCACGGTGGAGTTCTGGTCGGCCCCGAGTTCGAGGAGGGTCTGCAGGTACCGCAGCTGCAGGGACGCGGGATTGCCGCTGAGCTTCTCGGCGGCCTGGAACAGCTCGTCCGAGGCCTGGAGCTCGCCGTGGGCGTTGATGACCTTGGCACGCCGTTCGCGCTCGGCCTCCGCCTCGCGCGCCATCGCACGCTGCATGGCCTCGGGGATCTCGACGTCCTTGATCTCCACGACCTTCACGTGGACGCCCCACGGTCCGGTCTGCCGGTCGATGTTCTTCGCAAGGTCGTCGTTGAGGTCCGCCCGGTGGGCCAGCAGCGTGTCGAGCTCGACGCGGCCCACAACCGAGCGCAGCGTGGTCTGGGCAATCTGCGAGGTCGCGACCGCGTGGTTCTCGACCGCCATGACGGACAGTTCCGGATCGGTCACCTTGAAGAGCACGACGGCGTTCACGCGCGCCGGCACGTTGTCCCGCGTGATGACCTCCTGGGGCGGGATCGTGAGCGTGACGACCCGCAGGTCCACCCGCACGAGGCGGTCCGCCCCCGGCCACACCCACAGCACGCCGGGCCCGACGACGGGGCGCAGCCGGCCCAGGCGGAACAGCACCCCCCGCTCGTACTCGCGCAGCACCTTGAGCGAGACCGCGCAGAGCGCCAGCGCGGCCACAACGATCACGACGGCGGTCACCCACCATACGGCCATGGCTTCAGTCCTTCCTCTGGTCGCCGAAAGGGGTGCCGGGTGCCCTGCGGTCGCTCGCGAAGCCGCTGTGTCGGCGCTCCTCGCGGCGTGTGAGCCTCAGCCGCTCTGCGGCGTCCTCGTCCAGGCTCCGCTGCGGCACATGGTCGGGGAACGCGACGGGGGTGCGGCGCAGGTGCCCGAACAGCGGCCAGGCGCCGGCGGCGACCACCGCGACGGTGGCGCCGAGCACGAGAAGGGGGAGCGCGTCGTCGACCGTGAGCATCGTCACGAGCGGCCAGAGCAGGCCCAGGACCGCAACGGTGCATGCGACGGTCCGGTGGAACCGCTCGGCCTCCGAGCTCGGCCACTGGTCGATGTTGCGGCTGATCTGCCGGCCGGAACGCGACGTGGTGCACGTGTCCTTGACTGGACAGCTGTTGCAGACGGTCGGCGAGGCGCGGTACCTCATGACCCGGTGGTTGGGGTCGAAGGACTCCGGCCAGAGCCACTGGTCCTGAGGGCAGAGCCAGGCGTCGTGGTCGGCGTGGTACGTGAACCCGCCAGCCTGCCGCCGGGCCGCTCCGACCGCGGCCCGGCGGGCGAACAGGTCGAGAAGGTGCGCGACGACCAGGAGGAACAGCCCGTAGCCGCAGGCGAGCCACACCGACACCGGGAGGACGCTCACGTGGCCTCGCCTCCGCCCCCGCCCTCGCGGTCGGAGCGGTACCGGGAGGGTCCTCCCCCGGCGCCGGTGCCGCCATCGCCGAGTGGGCCCCCGCCCGCCGAACTGCCGCCCGCCGTGGCCTCCTCGAAGTAGAGCATCTCCTCCGGCACCTCGAGCGTGCGCTCCTTGACCCGGTACCTGACGCCGAGCCACGCCGTCCACAGGAACGGCAGGATCCCGCCGATGATGAAGATGAGGTCTCCGGGCAGCCTGAGCCACTCGAGGACGGCGTTGCCGGGCTGGTTGATGAAGTCGAGCGAGCGCGCCTCGTAGTACCCGTTGCTGACCGAGTACCAGAGCTGGATCACGCCGAGCGGGACCAGCGTGGCAAAGCTCATCCAGGCAAGGCCGATGTTCAGGCACCAGAACGAGACGCGGGCCGCCTTCTCCGGCCAGCGGCCCGGCGGGATGAGGTAGCGCAGGGCGAACAGGGCAAGGCCCACGCCGAGCATGCCGTAGACGCCCATCATGGACGCGTGGGCGTGGTTGGCCGTCAGCGCCGTCCCGATCTCGTAGTAGGAGACGATCGGCAGGTTGATGAGGAACCCGAACACGCCGGCTCCGAGGAAGTTCCAGAATCCGACCGCCACGAGGAACATGACGGCCCACCGGTGCGGGAACGGTGCCGAGCTGCCGGACTCCTGACGGGCGCCCAGCTGCAGGAACGTCCATGCCTCGACGGTCAGCAGGGTCAGCGGGATGACCTCGAACGCGGAGAAGAAGGCGCCCAGGGCCATGGTCTCGACCGGTGTCCCGGAGAAGTAGAGGTGGTGCATCGTGCCGATGACGCCGCCCGCGGAGTAGAGCACCACGTCCAGGAGGATCAGCTGCATCGCCATGCGGCGGCGCACCACGCCCAGCAGGACGAAGATGTAGGCCACCATGACGGTGGTGAACAGCTCGAGGAAGTCCTCGACCCACAGGTGGACCACCCAGAACCGCCAGTAGTCGGCCACCGCGACGTTCGTGTCGGTGCCGGCCAGCAGGCCGACCGCGTAGAACGCGGGGATCGCGAGGCCCGCGTAGAAGAACAGCCAGGGCAGGTTGAACCGGTGCTCGCGCGCGAGCCGGGTCCGGATGCCACGCCAGATGATGAACATCCACAGGGCGAGGCCGACCACGAGGATCCCCTGCCAGATCTTCGGCAGGTCGAGGTACTCCCACTGCATGTCGAACAGCGGGTTCCCGGCGGCGGGCTTGAACCCGAAGATGCTCATCGCCTCGCCGACGAACGATCCCGCGATCACGAGGCCGAGGGCGCCGAGGAGGATGTAGACGAGCACGTGCTGCTTCTTCGCTTCCCGCCCCGAGATGTACGGGGCCAGGAAGATGCCCGCGGCGAGGAAGGACGCCGCGGTCCAGAAGATCGAAAGCTGGACGTGCCAGGTCCGGGCGAGGTTGAACGGCAGGAGCTGGGCGAGGTCCATGCCGAAGAAGCTGCTCAGGTCCGCCCGGTAGTGCTCGATGGCGCCGCCCAGGAGTCCCTGTCCCAGGAACAGGAGCGCGACGATGAGGAAGAACCACGCCGTCGCCGCTTGGGACGGGGTGACCTTCACCTCGCCGGGCTGGCGGAACGCCACGGTCGTGTTCTCGGCCCGATGCCACCCGACGGAGCGGCTCCACCTGCCGTAGACGGCGAACAGGATGCCGATCCCGCCGAGCAGCGCGATGAGCGAGAGCCCGCTCCAGATCAGCAGGTCAGCCGTGGGGCCGTTGTCGACGAGCGGCTCGGCGGGCCAGTTGTTCGTGTAGCTGTAGCTGTGCCCCGGGCGGTCCGCCGCCGCGGCCCACGCGGTCCACGCGAAGAATGCCGTCAGCTGCTTGATGTCCTGGCCGGACGTGATGGCGTTCGGAATGAGCCCGTACTGGGTGCTGGGTGCCCCGAAGTACTCGGCGTAGTGCTTCTGGATGTCGTTGAACGCCTGGGCCTGCTCGGCGGTGAAGGTCAGGGTCTTCGTGGCGTCGTCATAGCGGTTGGTCCGCATCATGTCGACGAGTGCCTGATGCGGGTCCCTCGTGCCGGCGTTGGTGAGCTGGTCGAGCACGTTCTGCGCGGAGCGGCGGAGGTAGTCGGCCGTGTAGTCCGGGCCCAGGTAGCCGCCGTGGCCCACGATCGAGCCGTACTCCTGGAGGCCGCGGCGCAGGAAGATCTCCTGGCCGGTCGTGATGTCGTCCCCCGTGAAGAGGACCTGGCCGCTGCTCGTGACCACCTTCTCCGGGGTCGGCATCGCGGCGGTATAGGTGCGGACGGCGAGGAACGCCATCACGAGGAAACCGAAGATCATCACTGCGGCGATGGCCTTGAGCCAGCCGGAGGACACCATCAGCTCGGTCCGTCGGTGCGCTTGCTTCTCTGTTGTGCTCATTGGCCTGCTCCCGATGAGGTCCCCCGCGTGCAAGTGACACAGAACCTAAACCCGCACGGAATTTACTGCAATAGGACGGACAGAACCTGTCATGAGCCAGGTCCCTTCTTCCCCACGCCGCCGGCGCGTAGTGTGGGCGCCGTGCCGGAAACCCTGACCAGCTGGCTCCTCGCGTCCGATCCCGCCCTGAAATGGCAGGTCGAGCGGGACATGGCCCACGAGCCGCCGGACGTCTGGGAGGCCACCCGGGAGCGCGTCGCGACCGAGGGCTTCGGCGCACGGCTTCTGGCCCTCCAGGACCCGGACGGGCAGTGGGCCGGCGGCGCATTCTTCCCCGCGCACTTCGACTTCGCCGGCCCCGAGGCGGCCGACGGCGCCGGCCAGCCGTGGACCGCCACGACCTGGACCCTCACGACGCTGCGCACCTGGGGACTGCCCGCCAGCGCACTCACGGGGACGGCGCAGAAGCTGGCCGCGAGCAGCCATTGGGAGTACGATCCGACACTGCCCTACTGGGGCGGCGAGGTCGACGCATGCATCAACGCGGCAACCCTCGCCAACGGCGCATGGCTCGGCGCGGACGTCTCAGGACTCGCCCAGTGGTTCGTGGACCACCAGATGGCAGAGGGCGGCTGGAACTGCGAGTGGGTCAACGGTTCTGTGCGCTCGTCCTTCAACTCGACCCTGAACTCGCTGCAGGCCATCCTCTCCTACGAGAAGGCCGGCGGAGACGGGACGGCCGGCACGGACGCGCTCCGGGCCGCCCGCAAGGCCGGCGAGGAGTACCTCCTCACCCGCGGGGCGCTGCGCCGGAAGACCACCGGCGAGCTGGTCCAGCCCTGGTTCGGCGTGCTCGCCTACCCGTTCCGCTGGCACTACACCGCGCTGCGCGCCCTCGACTACTTCCGCGAGGCCGCGCTCCACGACGGCGCGGCTCCGGACCCGCGGCTGGCTGAGGCCGTCGGGATGGTGCGGTACAAGCGGCGCGAGGACGGGACGTGGCTTCAGGAGCACCGCTTCCCCGGCCGGGTCTGGTTCGACGTCGACGTGCCGCCCGGCGAGCGCTCGAAGTGGCTCACCTTCCACGCGCATCGCGCCCTGGACTGGTGGGACTCTGCCGAGAGCCCCTGAACCCGGCTACTTGCGCCGGCCGAACTTCGGCAGATTCGCCATGATCTCGGTGGCGCGGGCACCGACCCGCGCCGCCGTGCGCTCGACAGTCCGCTGGAGCTGGGCCGGCCGGCTCGTGTCCTCCTGCTCGCCCTTGCCGTCGAGACGCACGACGCCGGCCGGAACCAGCGCGAGCTCCTCGCCGGAGTCGGCGGCCGCCTCTGGAGTGGCCTCGGGGACGGGCTCCGGCACTGCGGGGGCAGCAGCGGGCGGTGCGGCGTCCGCCGGGGTCGGGGACGGCGCCGTCGTGCGCGGTTCTTCTTGGGCGAGCCCGGCGAGCCACCCGCCCACCTCTGCGAGGGGCTCGACCCGGAGTGCGTAGAACCGTTTCTGGCCCTGGGCGCGCGTGGTCACGAGCCCGGCGTCGCGCAGGACCTTGAGGTGCTTGGACACCGTGGGCTGGCTCGCGGAGAGGGCCTCGACGAGCTCGCCCACCGCCTTGTCGCCGGAGCGCAGCGCCTGGAGGATGTCCCTCCGGGTGCGGTCCGCGATGACGGCGAAGATGTCAGTCAGCATGCCTCCAGACTACCCACCTCAGTCGAACCAGGGGTCGAGCCCGTGGAGCGGGAAGACCTCCTTGCGGGTGGCCATGACGGCCCGGTCCACCGGATCGTTGGGGTTGAAGCCGATCTCCCACGAGCGCCACCAGAGGTCCGCGTCCTCGCCCATGAGGGCGGGCGCGTCCTTCCCGTACTCGTCCCGCACGTAGTCGCGCCACGGCTGGGGTGTGGGCGTGTGGAGGCTGACCGGATGGCCCGCCGAGACGCCCACGAGGTGGGCCCACGCCCGCGGGACCACTTGGACCACCTCGTACCCGCCGCCGCCCGTCGCGATCCAGCGGCCCTCGCAGAACCTCCTCGCGAGCGCGGAGATGGACAGCGCCACCTCTCGCTGGGCGTCGACGGTGACCTTGAGGTTGGTCAGGGGGTCGAGGTGGTGCGCGTCGCAGCCGTGCTGGCTCACGATCACCTCGGGGCGGAAGGCCTCGACGAGCTGGGGCACCACAGCGTGGAAGGCCCGCAGCCAGCCCGCGTCCCTCGTGCCGGCCGGGAGGGCCACGTTCACGGCCGTCCCCTCCGCTCCCTGCCCGCCGACCTCGGTGGGGAAGCCCGTACCGGGGAAGAGCGTGAGGCCGCTCTCGTGGAGGGAGATCGTCATGACGCGCGGCTCGTCCCAGAAGATCTGCTCGGTGCCGTCGCCGTGGTGGGCGTCCGTGTCGATGTAGACCACGCGGGCAACCCCGCGGTCAAGGAGCCGCTGGATGCCGGCGGCGGCGTCGTTGTAGATGCAGAATCCGCTGCCGTGGTCCGCGGCGGCGTGGTGCATCCCCCCGGCGAAGTTCACCGCGTGCACGGCGGTGCCGGCGAGGATCGCCTCCACGGCCGCGAGGGAGCCGCCCACGAGACGCGCGCTCGCCTCGTGCATGCCCGCGAACGCGGGGTCGTCCTCGGTGCCCAGTCCGCGCGCGGGGTCCGGTTCGTCGGGGTTCTCGCTCACGCGGCGCACCGCCGCGATGTAGTCGCGCGTATGGACGGTGGCCAGCTCGTCGTCGGTGGCCACGTGGGGCTCGACGAGGGTGACAGGCTCCAGGGAGAAGAGTCCCAGCTGTTCGCACAGCCTCGCCGTCAGATCGAGCCTCGCCGGGCTCATGGGGTGGTGTTCGCCGAAGTTGTAGTCGAGCATCGACTCACCCCAGGCCACGACGGTCGGGTACTCGACCCGGCGGATCGCGCTGGCAGGGCCGCCGGACTGCTGCGCTGCACCCTCGGACATGTGGCCTAGGCTACCGGACCCTCACCGCGGTGCGGTCCTCGGGCCCTGGTTGGTGGTTTACTGTGACACGAAGCCGCCCGGCACCGCGGGGCAGCCCGGACAAACAGGACACTCTCTCCATGGCCCAGACCAAGCCGACATGGCAGCCCGCGCCCGAGCGCGAGGGCCTCGGTCCCCTGACCGGCCTCCGGGACTTCATCGACCGACTTGCCGTCTCGTCTCCGGCCCGGCTGGCCGTCCTCACGTTCTCCCTCGTGATCGTGGTCTTCTCCTTCCTGCTCTCGCTGCCGGTCTCCTCAGCGGACGGGAAGGTCACGCCCCTCCACGAGGCCGTGTTCACTGCAGCCTCTGCGGTGTGCGTGACGGGTCTGACCGTAGTCTCGACGGCGACGCACTGGACGTTCTTCGGCCAGCTCGTGATCCTCGCCGGAGTCTTCGTCGGCGGACTCGGGACGCTCACCATCGCCTCGCTCCTGACGCTCATGGTGAGCCGCCGCCTCGGCCTGCGCAGCAAGCTCATCGCACAGGAGGCACTGAACAATTCGAGCAGGCTCGGCGAGGTCGGCGAACTCCTGCGCGTAGTCATCCTGACCTCTGCGGTCATCGAGGGCTCCCTCGCCGTCGTGCTCACCGGCCGGTTCCTCACCCTCGGCGAGGGCTGGTGGCAGTCCCTCTGGCACGGCATCTTCTATGCGATTTCCTCCTTCAACAACGCGGGGTTCACGCCGCACTCGGACGGGATCATCCCCTACGAGGAGGACCTGTGGATCCTCGTGCCCATCGCCGTGGGGGCCTTCGTGGGCTCCCTCGGCTTCCCCGTGATCCTCGGGCTCCGGCAGGGCGGCCTCAGGTGGTCGAGGTGGAGCCTGCACGTCAAGCTCACCATCCTGGTGTCCTCAATCCTCGTGGTCGTCGGGGGCGTCCTGTGGGGGTGGATGGAGTGGGACAACCCGCGCACGATCGGGACGATGAACGTCGGGGACAAGATGATCCATGCGGTCTTCGCGTCCATCATGACCCGCTCCTGCGGGTTCAACCTCGTGGACCAGAACCACATGGAAGGCACCACCCAGATCCTCACGGATGCCCTCATGTTCGTGGGCGGAGGCTCGGCCTCGACCGCGGGCGGCATCAAGGTCACCACGCTCGCCGTGCTGTTCCTCGCGATCCTCGCGGAGGGCCGCGGCGATCCGGATGTGAAGGCCTTCGGAAGGACCATCCCGGACGGCGCCCTGCGAGTCGCGATCTCCGTGATCGTGGCGGGAGCGACCCTCGTGCTCGTGGGCTGCTTCCTGATGTCCGCCATCACCTCCCAGCCGCTCGACCGCGTCCTGTTCGAGGTGCTCTCCGCCTTCGCGACCGTCGGCCTGAGCTCGGGCCTGAGCGCCGAGTCTCCCCCCGCCGCCATGTACGTCCTGACCGTGCTCATGTTCGCCGGACGCGTCGGGACCATCACCCTGGCATCGGGTCTCTCCGTGCGCCAGCGCATCCAGCTGTACCACTATCCGGAAGAGAGGCCGATCATTGGCTAATCCCACACCCAGCGGGGCCAGCCGGCGTCCCAACCCCAGCGCACCGGTCCTCGTGATCGGGCTCGGCCGCTTCGGAGCGGCCACCGCCGAGCAGCTCGTGAAGCAGGGCCGGGAGGTCCTCGCGATCGAGCGCGACATGGACCTCGTCCAGAAGTGGTCCGGCACCCTGACTCATGTCGCCCAGGCCGACGCCACGAACATCGAGGCGCTCCGGCAGCTCGGGGCCCAGGAATTCCAGTCCGCCGTGGTAGGTGTCGGGACGTCGATCGAGTCCTCCGTGCTCATCACCGCGAACCTCGTGGACCTCGGCATCGAGCAGACGTGGGTCAAGGCGATCACGCCGTCCCACGGGAAGATCCTCTCCCGCATCGGCGCGCACCACGTGATCTACCCCGAGGCGGACGCCGGCGTCCGCGCGGCGCACCTGGTCTCCGGGCGCATGCTGGACTTCATCGAGTTCGACGACGACTTCGCCATCGTCAAGATGTACCCGCCCAAGGAGACCCAGGGGTTCACGCTGGCCGAGTCTGCCGTCCGCTCCAAGTACGGCGTGACGATCGTGGGGGTGAAGAGCCCCGGGGAGGACTTCACCTACGCGCAGCCGCACACGAAGGTCTCCAGCCGCGACATGCTCATCGTGTCCGGCCACGTGGACCTGCTGGAGCGCTTCGCCGCCAGACCGTAAGGCTCCCTCCGGGTCCCTCCCGCCGGGAAGACTCAGAGCCGGCGCAGCGCGGCGTCGAGCATCTCCTCCGTGAGGCGCCGAGTGGAGGTGTTGTGGGGGCTCACGTGGTAGCTGCCGACGAGGCGCACCGCCCCGCCCTCGGGGAGGCCGAGGAACGCCTCGGCCGCGTGCCCGAACACGGGCTTGGGCCGCGGCACGGCCCACCCGAGCCGGCGGCCGGCGGCGAGCACCGCGTTCCAAGCCACACCGCCGAGGGCGAGGACTGCCTCGAGGCCCGTGGCCGCGGCCGCGGTCAGGGCCAGGTCCCGGTCGAGCCACTGCCCGCACGTGGCGAGCTCGGCAGGCGTCGGGCGGTTCTCGGGAGGCGCACAGCGCACTGACGCCACGATGCGGATCCCCCTCAGCACCATGCCGTCGCCAGCCGCCACAGAGGTGGGCTGGTTCGCGTAGCCCGTGCGGTGCAGCGCGGCGTAGAGCCAGTCGCCGGAGCGGTCGCCGGTGAACATGCGTCCGGTCCGGTTGGTCCCGTTGGCGGCGGGGGCGAGCCCGACGATAAGCCTGGACGCCGCCGGGTCTCCGAAGGAGGGGCCCGGGCGCCCCCAGTAGGGCTGGTCTGCGAAGGAGGCCCGCCGGCCACCCGTGGCCACCCCTTCACGCCACGCGACGAGCCTCGGGCACGCGCGGCACACGGAGCTCAGTGCGTCGACCTCCTGCACGGTCGCCGCGGCGGCCGCGAGCCGGGCGACCTCCACTGCGGTGCGCGCCACGGGAGTCGCGGCCGTCGCCGGGTCACCGGGCCAGCCGGTCCCCGGGGGTACCGGAGAGTCGAACAGCTCTCCCGTGACGGGGTGCGGCTCGGCGTGCATGCCACCACCGTAGGCGAGCGCCTCGCACGACGGCGAGCGCTCGCCGTCGTCCGTCACGTCGCCTCAAGGAATACGCGGCGCGGTACTGCTGGTTGCGGGTGGCATGACAACGATCGGAATCATCGGAGCAGGACGCATCGGCAGCCAGATCGCGCGGAAGGCCGTCGAGGTCGGCTATGACGTCGTGATCAGCAATTCCCGCGGACCGGAGACCCTCGCAGGACTCGTCGCCGAACTCGGTCCGCGGGCCAGGGCCGCGAGCGCGGACGAGGCCGCCACGGCCGGGGACTTCGCGGTCGTCACGATCCCCCTCAAGAACCTCGAGCAGGTCCCGGTCGAGCCGCTCGCGGGCAAGATCGTGATCGACACGAACAACTACTACTGGGAGCGCGACGGGCACATTGCCGTCCTCGACGAAGGGCGGGCCACCACGTCCGGGCTCCTCCAGGAGCACCTGCCGACGTCCAAGGTCGCCAAGGGCTTCAACCACATCCGCTACACGGACATCACGACCGACGGCCAACCCGCTGGCACCCCTGGCCGCCGTGCCCTCGCTACCGCGAGCGACTTCCCCGAGGCCGCTGATCTTGTGAGGCGCCTCTACGACGAGTTCGGCTTCGACACGGTCAACGTCGGGCCGCTCGCGGAGAGCTGGCGGGTCGAGCGCGACCGCCCCGCATACGCCGCGGGCCGCCAGACCGCGGAGGAGCTCACCGCGAACCTCGCCGAGGCGCCGCGCACTATCTGAGGTGCGCGCCGTCGTGCGATGACGCCCACAGGGCAGCCAGTGATGCCGCGACGCGGTCGGGCTCGACGCGGTGCGGAGGGTCGAAGTGATGGCGTCCGGGGAACACCTCGAGCCGGAACCTCGGGAACACGCCCGAGAGCCTCTCGGCGACCTCGCCATAGTCGTCGGGGTTGGAGAGGGCACCGAGCGCGAAGTAGACGGGCCTGTCGAAGCGGGCGAGCGCGTCGCGGTCGAGGTCGTAGGTGGCGAACGTGGTCAGGAAGGCGCGGATGCCGGCGGGACGCAGCACCATCCATGGCGGCTGCTCGCCGCCCGGCACCGGCAGGCCCGCCGTGACGCCGGAGCGGACGCCGAGCCGGACGAATTGCGCCATGAACTTCTCCGGCGGCAGCCCGTCGAGTTCGCGGTACCGCTCCCACAGGGCGCGGTGTGCGGGGCTCCACCCCCAGCTGCCGGCCCATGCGGGCTCGAGCAGCGCGAGCGATTCGAGCATCTCGGGGTGTTTCGCGGCGAAGGCGAGAGCCGAGGCGCCGCCGCCCGAGTAGCCGACGAGGTGGAACGTGTCCCATCCGAGCTCGCGGGCAGCGCGCGCAACGCCGGCCACCTCCGTGTCGAGCGAATAGTCCACAGGCGGAGTGGGGCCTGCATACACCTCGAGGTCCTTGGCCGCGGCGTGGACCTCGTCGCCGAGCCGCGCATGCAGGGCGGCGATGAGCGCGGCATAAGCGGGGGCGGCGGGCAGGACGCTTCCGGGAAGGAGGATGGCGCAGTATGTGGCTGGGGTGGTGTCCATGCGGCCATGGTGCGCCCGCAGACGCAGGCCGCGCATCGCGCGTTCGCGCCATCAGTGTTCGGGCACCGACTTCAGGCATCGATGCGGCCCTGTACGCCCGGCACGGCGGAGCGCGATGATCGACGCATGGCCGGATCGCTGCGGCTGGCCGAACTCATCGCCGCGATGTCCCTCGCGACGGACCTCGGCATGGGCCAGCCACTCGAGCAGGGCCTGCGGACATGCCTCACCGCGCTCGAGCTCGCGGACGTCGCCGGGGTGGAGCAGGACAGCCGCGGAGAGGTCTACTACACCGCGCTGCTGCGTTTCCTCGGGTGCACAGCGGACGCCCACGAAGCGGCCGCGCTCGCCGGCGGCGACGACGTCGCGCTCCGTGCGGCCATCGCCCCGGTCTTGGGAGGGGCGCCCGGGGAGTTCCTGAAGGCCGTGGTGCCCGCCTTGGCAGCGGGACAGTCGGCAGCAACGCGGCTCCGGACGACGGCGGTGTTCCTGTCCGCCGGGCGTGCGCGCCTGCGCGACGGTGTGCGTGCCCATTGCGAGGCGGCGGAGATGCTCGCGGCCCGGCTCGGACTCCCCGAGACGATCCGGCGATCTTTGGCCGCAAGCTTCGAGACATGGGACGGACACGGCTTCCCGGACGGACTCTCCGGTGAGGCCATTCCCCTTCCGGCGCGCATCGTCTTCCTCGCGCGGGACATCGAGGTGATCGCGAGGCTCCGCGGCGCGGAGGCCGTGCGGGCGGCGCTTCGCGACCGCGCAGGACACTCGCTCGACCCTGCCCTGGCGGCGGCAGCCATGCACTCACTCGACCGGCTGCTCGACGCTGCCCGCACCGAGAGGCCGTGGGACGAGGCCCTGGGCCTCGAGCCACACCCGGTCGCGGAGATCCCTCCCCAGCGCGTCGACGAGGTGCTCGAGGTGTTCGCCGACTTCGCCGACCTCAAGTGGCCCGCCCGGGCGGGCTTCTCGCGGGACGTCGCGGCACTCGCGTCCTCCGCCGCCCCTGACCACGCCGAGCGGCTGCGCCGCGCAGGGCTCGTCCAGGACCTCGGGCGCGTCGCCGTTCCGGGTAGCCTCGAGGGCTCGCCCGCCGACGACGAGCGACTTCGGCTGCACCCGTACTACAGCGAGCGGATCATCGCCCGGGCCCCCGCCGTAGCCCCGCTCGCGCGTCTTGCGGGGATGCACCACGAGCGGCTCGACGGATCCGGGTACTACCGCGGTGCCGCCGGCCCCGAGCTGCCGTGGGAGGCCCGCGTGCTCGCCGCGGCGGACGCCTTCCGCGAACTCCTCGTCGCGGCAGCAGGACGGCCGGCTCCCCTCGCACGGGCGGCGGACGCCCTGACCCTGCAGGCGCCGCAGAAGCTGGATCGCGACGCGGTCGACGCCGTCCTCGCCGCCGCGGGACTGCGCGACCGGCGTTCGCACCCGGCCTGGCCGAACGGCCTCACAGAGCGGGAGGTCGAGGTCCTGCGGCTCATCTGCCGCGGAGCCACGAAGAAGGACGTCGCGGAGTCGCTGGCGATCTCGCCGAACACCGCCGACCACCACGTGAGGCACATCTACACGAAGATCGGCGTGTCCTCCCGGGCCGCCGCCACGCTCTTCGCGGTCGAGCACGACCTCCTCTGACCTCCACGCTGCCCTGCGGCGAGGAGGCGCCTCGGCGTCCACGCGCACGACGGCGAGCAGTCGCCGTCGTGCGCGGTTCTCGCGGTCGGCCCGAGTCGCCTCAGGCGCCCTCGCGGGCTGCATCGAGCTCGCGGGTAATCTGCTCGGAACGCGCGAGAGCCGCCCGGGCGCCGTCGGCGATGATCGCCGGCAGGCCGCGCTCGTCGAAGACGCGGATGGCCTGCTCGGTGGTGCCCTTGGGGCTCGTGACGGCCTTGCGCAGGGCGACGGGATCGGCGCCGGGCTCGTCGAGCATGTACCCCGCACCGACCACCGTCTCGCGCGCGAGGCGCAGGGCAAGGCCAGCGTCCAGCCCGAGGGCCTCGCCGGCCTTCGCCATGGCCTCGGCGAGGTAGAACGCGTACGCGGGCCCGGAACCGCTGATGGCGCTCGCCGCGGCGATCTGCGCCTCCGGCACCTCGACCACGAGGCCGAGCCCGGAGAACATCTTCTGGACCTTGGCCACGTGCTCTCGGGTGGCGTGGGTGCCGGCGGAGAGGGCCACCACGCCCTTGCCCAGCCGTGCGGGAGTGTTGGGCATCGTGCGGATCACGGGCTGGCCCTCCGGAAGCTCGCGCTCGAGCTGCTCGATCGAGACGGCCGCCGCGACGCTGACCACCACGGTGCTGGGTGAGAGCACGGGGGCGATCTCACGGGCCACGGCGGCCACGCCGACGGGCTTGACCCCGATGACCACGGTCGCGGCCCCGCGTGCCGCCTGCGCGTTCGAGTCTTCCTCCTCATCCCACGCCATGACCGCGACGCCGTACCGCGAGGCGATCTCGCTGGCGCTCTCGCGGCGCCGGACCGTCGCCACGATGTCCGTCTTCGGGAAGCCGGCTGCCAGGAGGCCGCCCATGATGGCCCCGTTCATGGAGCCCGTGCCGAGGAATGCGATCTGCTTGCTCATGCACTCCATCCTGCCAGCCGAGCACCGGCGCCGCACTCAGGACCGCCCACCGAGGGACCGGCATTCCCAGCGTTTTCCCATGCTGATACCGGGGTTCTCACAAAGTCGATCCGTAGAGTCATTACTACCTCACAGGGTGCGAGTGATGGGGCGGTCAGTCTCCCCCCAAGACTGACCGCCAGGCACTGGCAGTTCGGATGTATGGTCCCCTAACCTTCCCCGAACTGCCAGTGCCGAACTCATTTAAGGCCCGTACCGGAATCGTTTGAGGCCAGCACCGGACTCCTCTGAGGCCAGTACCGGACTCGTTTGAGGCCAGCCCCGAACCCGTCTACGAGGTGGGCACACTCAGGCGGCTCGGACGCGGGCCCGGGCTCGGGCCCCGGGCGGCGGGAGAGTACGCCCGGACCCGCCTCTCAGATCCCGCGGCCTGCGCCTCTAGATCGTGCGCCGGCGCCTCTAGATTCCACCGCCTGCGTCGAGCTCCGCCCGCTGTCCGAGGTGCGTGCGCGCAAACTCGAGGGTCTCGGCCAGCATGCGTTCCCTCTCGCCCGTGACCTTCGCCTTGCGCGTGCTGATCTCGGCGACCACCGCGCCCTCGAACCCGCTCTCCGCAAGGTGGGCGAGGCACTCCGCAACCTGCTGCGTCCCCTGCCCCGGGAGCAGGTGCTCGTCGCGGAACGATCGCCCCGAGCCGTCCGTGAGGTGGACATGGCGCAGCGTGCTGCCGAGGGCACGGATGGCCGCAAGGCTGTTCTCCCTCGCGGTGGCGGCATGGGAGAAGTCCCACGTGACGTCCGCATACCCCTGGCCCACCGGGTCCCAGTGCGGGAGGTAGGCGAGGGTTTCGCGGCCACGGACCCTCCACGGATACATGTTCTCCACCGCGATGCGCACGCCGTACGCGCCCGCCAGATCGCGCACCCCGTGGGCAAACGTCTCGGCGTAGTTGCCCTGCCACCGGAACGGAGGATGCACCACAACGGTGTCGCAGCCGACCTCGACCGCCATCCTGCAGGACTGGCTGATCTTGTTCCACGGCGAGCCCCAGACCTGCTGCGTGAGCAGGAGCGTCGGGGCATGGATGGAGACGATCGGCTGGTCGTAGCGCTCGGCAAGGTGTCGGAGCTCGTCCGGCTTCTGGCTCGTCGAGTTGTTGGTGACCATCACCTCGACGCCGTCGTAGCCGAGGTCCGCGGCGACCGCGAAGGCGTCATGGACGCTGAGCGGGTAGACGGATGCGCTCGAGAGCGCCACGGGAATCGGCTGCTGGTCGTCGTCGCTCATACGCGTGCCCTCGAGGGATGGAGGCGAGCGGCACGGAGCCGCTCGCTCTGGATGGGTCCGATGTGGTCCGGCGGACCGAGCGGTCCGTCGAAGACTAGCTGGTCGAGGCGCCGGAGGATGAGTCCCTCCCGGAGCGCCCACGGGCAGATCTCGAGCTCCTCGATCTCGAAGAGCTCCATCGCGGCCTCCGCCGCAAGGGCGCCCGCGAGGAGCTGGCGCGCCCGGGCTTCTGAGACGCCCGGCAGGTGCACCCGGTCCGAGGCCGCCATCGCGGACATCCGCTGCGCCCACAGCCCGAGGTCGGTGCGCTGGAGCACGCGGCGCACGTAGGGGCCGGCGCCGGACGGCGCGGCGCCGGCGATGCGGGCGAGAGAGCGGAACGTCTTCGATGTCCCGGCCACCAGATTGGGCCGGTCGAGCTTGTCGAAGCCCTTCATCACGGGCCTGAGCGTGTCGCGGATGTACTTGCGCAGGTCCTTGATGCTCTTGGCGGTCGGCGGGTCCTCTGGGAGCCAGTCCCGCGTGAGCCTCTGGGCGCCCAGGGGCACGGAGACGGCATGGGCCGGCAGGGAATCATGGCCCATGGCGAGCTCGAACGAGCCGCCGCCGATGTCCAGGTCCAAGATCATCCCGGCCCCCCAGCCGAACCAGCGCCGCACTGCGAAGAAGGTCATTGCGGCCTCTTCGGCGCCCGTGAGCTCCTGCAGGGTCACGCCCGCCTCGGCCTGGACCCGGTGCAGGACGGCCTCGCCGTTGGCCGCCTCGCGGATGGCAGACGTGCAGAAGGCCAGCACGTCCTCGGCGCTGTGGCGGTCGGCGAATGCCCAGGCCTCCTGGACGAAGCCGATAAGCTCCGTCTGGCCCCGCTCGCTGATGCCGCCGTCCTCCTCGAGGTACTTCACGAGGGACAGTGGGCGCTTGTGCGAGGCATAGGCGACCGGCTGGGCACCGGGGTGGGCGTCCACCAGGAGCAGGTGCACGGTGTTCGAGCCGATGTCGAGGACGCCTAGCCGCATGAGCCCATTATTCCCCGGCGGATGTCCCCGGGGTGTCCCCGGTCAGGTCGTCGCCGGGCTCCGCCGGACGGAAGTCGCGCAGCACCGCGGCCACATGCTCTCGGCTCAGCTCGAACCCGTAGGCGCTGCCCGGGTTGAGCACGAGGCCCAGCTCGGTGCCGAGGTTCTGCAGCAGCACTGCGCCCTGGGTCTCGACAACCGTGGGCGCGTGCTCGAGGAAGTCGGGCCGGATCCGCTGGCGGTGCGTGAATGCCGCCACCACGGGATCGCCCTCGGCGTTCGTGAGCACGAGGGGCTCCACGAACTCCGTTTCGCCCGGCACCGGCTCCGGCACGAGCAGGCACACGATGCTGTTCAGGAACAGCAGCACGGAGCGCTGCCCGTCGTCCTCGCTGCCGGACGAGGCGGTCCTGAGCGATTCCTCGAGCTCGGTCAGCGGCGCGGGGTCCAGGTGCGGCGGCACCCCTGCGGACGACGCCGCGTCCGTGCCCGGGGCGACCGGCTCGCCGTCGTGCCGGCTCACCGGCTGGCCGCCTTCGCCCGGCCGGACGCGGCACGCCGGGCAGGCTTCTTCACCGGGCCCTTGGCGCGCTTCTCGGCGAGCAGCTCGATGGCCCGCTCGCGGGTCAGCTCCTCGACCGCCGTAGCCCGCGGGACCGTGATGTTCGTGGCGCCGTCAGTGATGTACGGGCCGAAGCGGCCCTCCTTGACCACGATCGGCTTGCCGGAGGTGGGATCGTCGCCGAACTCCGCCAGAGGCGCCGCGGCTGCTCTGCCGCCGCGGGTCTTGGGCTGGGAGTAGATCTCGAGGGCCTGCTCGAGGGTGATCGTGAAGATCTCCTCCTCGCTGCCGATCGACCGGGAGTCTGTGCCCTTCTTCAGGTACGGGCCGAACCGGCCGTTCTGAACGGTGATCGCGTTGCCCTCCGCATCCTCTCCCAGACGGCGCGGGAGCGTGAGCAGCTGCAGTGCCTGCTCGAGCGTGACCGAGTCGAGGCTCATCGACTTGAAGAGCGAGGCCGTGCGCGGCCTGACCTTGGCCGGCTTCTTGGGGGGCTTGGGCTTGCCGTTCTTGTAGTACTCGACCGGCTGGGCCGCGAGCTGCTCGGGCGTCATCTCGGGGATCACCTCGGTGACGTAGGCACCGTACCGGCCGTTCTTGGCCACGATCTCATGCCCGGTGAGCGGGTCCTTCCCCAGGCTGCGCTCCTCCGGGCCCGCACTCTCCATCAGCTCGAGAGCCTTCTCGGCCGTCAGCTCGTCGGGGGCGAGGTCCTCGGGGACGTTGGCCCGCTCGGGGACCGAGCCCTCAGGAGCATCCGCCGGCAGCGGCTTCTCCAGGTACGGGCCGTACTTGCCCACCCGGAGCACGATGCCCGGGGCGATCTCCACGGAGTTGACCTCCCGCGCGTCGATCTCGCCGAGGCCGTTGACGATCCGGGTCAGGCCCGGGCTGTGCTCGTCACCGAAGTAGAAGTGGCTGAGCCAGTCGGAGCCCGCCTGCTCGCCGGCCGCGATCTTGTCGAGGTCCTCCTCCATCTCTGCCGTGAAGTCGTAGTCCACGTAGTCGTGGAAGTGCTCCTCCAGCAGGCGCACCACGGAGAACGCGATCCAGCTCGGCACAAGCGCCGTGCCGCGGGTCCGGACGTAGCCGCGGTCCATGATCGTCGAGATCGTCGCGGCGTAGGTGGACGGGCGGCCGATGCCCCGCTCCTCGAGCGTCTTGACGAGCGAGGCCTCGGTGTATCGCGGCGGCGGGGACGTCTGGTGGCCGTTCGAGGCGATCTCGAGCGCGTCGAGGGGCTGGCCCTTGGCCAGGACCGGGAGCCGCCCGCCCTCCGCGGACGCGGCTCCGCCTCCTGCGCCCTCGGTGTCCTCACGGACCTCGTCGCGGCCCTCCTCGTACGCGGCGAGGAAGCCGCGGAAGGTGATGACCGTGCCCGAGGCCGCGAACTCGGCGTCGCGCCCCGCGGCCTCGCCGGAGACCGCCGTCGCGCCCAGGCGGACCGTCGCGGTGGAACCCTTCGCGTCCTCCATCTGGGATGCGACCGTGCGCTTCCAGATGAGCTCGTAGAGGCGGAACTCGTCGCCCGAGAGCTCCTTCGCGACCTGGGCTGGCGTGCGGAACGCATCACCCGCCGGCCGGATGGCCTCGTGCGCTTCCTGCGCGTTCTTCGCCTTGGAGGCGTACACCCGCGGGCGCGACGGCACATACTCCGTCCCGTAGAGCTCCGACGCCTGACGACGGGCAGCCGTCACGGCCTGGTCGGAGAGCGCCGTCGAGTCGGTACGCATGTAGGTGATGTAGCCGTTCTCGTACAGCCGCTGGGCCACCTGCATGGTCACCCGCGCCGAGAACCGCAGCTTGCGGGCCGCCTCCTGCTGGAGCGTGGACGTGGTGAACGGGGCCGCCGGACGGCGGGTGTACGGCTTCTCCTCAACGGAGCGGACCGAGAACGCGGCGCCGTCGAGTCCCTCGGCGAGGGCCGTTGCCGTGGCCTCCGTGAGCAGCTCGGCGTTCTTCGCGGTGAGCTCGCCACGGTCGTTGAAGTCGCGGCCGGTGGCGATCTTCCTGCCGTCCACGGACGCAAGACGGGCCTGGAAGCGCTGGGGAGCGGCAGCGCCGCCGTCGTGCGCCGCCGTCTCGAGCGGTGCGAGGGTCGCCACGAGATCCCAGTAGCTCGCGGTGCGGAACGCCATCCGCTCACGCTCGCGCTCGACGACCAGTCGGGTCGCAACCGACTGGACTCGGCCGGCCGAGAGCCCGCCGGCCACCTTGCGCCACAGCACGGGCGAGATCTCGTACCCGTACAGGCGGTCGAGGACGCGGCGGGTCTCCTGGGCGTCCACAAGCGAGTCGTCGACGTCGCGCAGCTCGGCCATCGCGCGCTGGATGGCCTCCTTGGTGATCTCGGGGAAGGTCAGGCGGTGTACCGGCACCTTCGGCTTGAGCACCTCGAGCAGGTGCCACGCGATGGCCTCGCCCTCGCGGTCACCGTCGGTGGCGAGGTAGAGCTCATCGGCGTCCTTGAGCTTGGCCTTGAGCTCGGCGACCTTCTTCTTCTTGTCCGGTGATACGACGTAATACGGCTCGAAGCCGTTCTCGATGTCGACGGCGAACTTGCCCACCGAGGTCTTCTTCAGCTCGGCTGGCAGGTCGGAGGGCTGCGGGAGGTCGCGGATGTGGCCCATGGACGCGTCGACCTCGAAGCCGTCGCCCAGATACTGGGCGATCGTCTTGCTCTTGGCCGGCGACTCCACGATCACGAGCTTCTTGCCGGTTCTAGCCTTGGTGGCCACGGTACTCCTCGCCAGACTGCTGCCGTTCTGCCGCGCCCGTGACCGGTCATCACCGGCAGCCAGGGCGCGAAGGGGCGCGGCGGTGCGCCGCGCAAGTCCCTAGTTCACCATACGACGGCCGCGGACATGCAAGCGGCGGGGGTCCATGTGGACAGCCGCGCCTCAGGCATGGGCAGCGTTCGCCGCCCCCGGAGCCGGTGCCGCACCGGCCTGCTCGGCGGGAGAGGCGGCATGCTCGCCGCCGGAGGCGATGCGCTCAGCGGCGGACGCAGTCCCCTGTCCGGCAGTCCCCTGCCCCGACGAGGAGGCCTTGGCGCGCGGCCTGGGCGAGTCGCTGCGCGCCGCCCGGCCCTTCTGGGGCTCGCGCACCTCAGGCAGCATGGACCACACGAAGTACATCCGCTCGGTCGCCTCGCCCGGGGCAGGCTCCTCGAGCTCGAACTCGTCCATGAGCTCGAGCATGCGCTGCTTGAAGCGCGCGCGCTGGTCGAGGGTGAGCTTCATGCCGTTGCCGGAGATCATCATGACCGGCGATTCGTCCGGCTCGCCCCGACGGCGAGCGGCGTCGCGGTGCTTCGCATGGCTTGCGATGCGGGTGCGGAGCGACTCGATCTCCATGTCGATGATGGCCAGGCCCGGCGTCTGGCCCGTGGTGGCCGTGTCGAGGTTGAGGTCCGTCCCGGCAGCCTTCCAGCGCCGCTCACGCCCGTCGCCATCGCTCGGGGCATCCACGACAATGCCCCACTTCTTCAGGGCTCGCAGGTGGTAGCTCATCGCGCTCGGCGTGAGCCCGGTGAACGCGGCCAGCTCGGTGGCGGTGCGGCTCTCCTGGCTCGAATAGAGCTCGTTGATCGCCTCGAGCCGAGCGGCGTGGGCGAGGGCCCTGATCGCCTTGGGATCCGTGATCCGAACAGGGTTCTCGCTGCGCGAGCTGCGCTTCTTGTCTGTCATAGTGCTTTTTCTCTGTGCCGGTATTGCAGTGTAATAAACGCCACATTCGCGCTCGATGTCAAGCTGTTTCTTCACGATTGACGGAGACGGCGTCACGGACGCTGCCGCTCTTCCTGTCCGCAGCGCTCCCCCGCCCGTCCGCCGGCCCCAGGAAGCCTTCCTCGACGAGGCTCCTCGCCTCAGCGAGCAGCCCGACGCGGAACGCCGGATCGTCGCGGTCCAGGAGTGCCGCGAGCGCCGACACGATCTGGCCGGCCGTCAGATCGCCGTCGCATGCGGAAGCGAACCCGGCCAGTTCGGTGCTCAGCAGGGCGGTCCGTCGGAAGCCGGCACCCTGGCGCAGGAGGATCACTCCCGGGTGCTCCGCACCGGGGCGCTGGTGGCGCTCCTCCGTCACGTCCTCAGCGACGAGGAGCCGTTCGCTGGCGAGGTCGGGGTGCTGCGCGAGCCAGTCCGCCCTCGCCACCGCCGCCGCCCAGTGCGGCCCGATCGGCTGCTCGAGCGGGTGCGCGAGGTGCTCGAACCTGTCAAGGCGGCCCTGCCCCTCCGCCGGACGCCGCAGCCACAGCACACCGAACCCGACCGCTGAGGTTCCGCGGCCGGCGAAGTCGGCGAGGTAGGCGGCGTAGGCGTCCTCGTAGGCCGCGGGGTCCCGCTGCTGCGACGCATCGGCGAGCCACGTCTCGGCATACTGGCCCGGGCCGACCTCCTCCCTCTCGAGGACCCATGCGTCGAGACCCTCGGGAATCCAGCCGCGCACGCGCTCGTGCCACGCCTGACCCGCGGGGATCTCCCAGTTGCCCAGCATCTGGGCGGTGCCACCCTCGGCGAGGACCTCGCCCAGGCCGCCCACGAGCGTCGACACGAGCTGGTCGCCCGGCAGTCCGCCATCCCGATAGGTGAACTGGTCCTCGGCCCGCTCCGAGGGCGTGCGCGGAGTGATCACGAACGGCGGGTTGGAGACCACGAGGTCGAACCGCTCGCCCGCGACCGGGTCCAGCAGCGACCCCTTCCGCAGCTCGATGCGGTCCTCGGGACGATCGGGGTCGACCCTGAGGGCCTCGGCATTGAGCAGGACGTTGAAGCGGGCGAACGCGAGGGCCCGGTCCGAGATGTCCGTCGCGACGACGTGCCGGGCGTGCTCGAGGAGGTGCAGGGCCTGGATTCCGCAGCCGGTGCCGAGGTCGAGGGCCCGGTCGACTGGACGGCGGGCCGTCGCCTGGACCAGCGTCGCGGACGCCTGCCCGATGCCCAGCACGTGGTCCCGTCGGAGCACGCCCTGACGCTGGTGGGCGGCGAGGTCGGACGCGACCCAGACCTCCCGCTCGCCGTCGCGCGCGTCCCACGAATACGGCCGGAGGTCGACGGCGGCCGCCAGCGTCCCGGCGTCGTGCGGCGCCGTCCGGCTCTCCGAGGAGGCGAGCCCCAAGGCCATCAGTCCCTCCGAGCGGACGGAAGGGAGAATGGCGTCGAGCGCCGCCGCCGCGAGCGGGCGCGCCAGCAGGAAGAAGCGCACGACGGCGCCTAGCGGCTCGCGCACGGGGTCCTCGCCCGCCACACGGGTCGCCACGAGTGCCGGAACCACCTGGTCTCGGCCGAGGGCGGCGTGGGCCTCCGGGCCGAGGAGCTCCGCCACGGCATCGACGGTATAGTCCAGCGCTGCCAGGTCCCGGGCCAGCGAGCGCAGGAGCTCGGGCCGGTCGGAGACGGGCACGTCGGGCGGGACGGCGGGGCTGTTCACCTACGAAGTCTAGGCGGCTGCACAGGGCCGGACGGAAAATGGGTCCATGGGCCGAATCGGAGCGAGAGGGGCAGCTGCCGCCGTGCTTGTGGCAGTGGTAGCGGCATGCTCCTGCACCGGCTGCGCCTACTCCTATGACGATGGGCTGGCCCCCCTCGGACAGCGGGAGTCCGCCGCGAGCGCGGCTGCGGCGGCTTCCGCGTCCGCGGCTGCCTCGGCCGCCGCAGACCAGCTCGCCCGGCAGGGACGGATTCGGCAGGGCCTGGCCACGGCGGCGCCGTTCGCCCAGCTCCTCGCCGGACCTCCTCTCACGGAGTGGGCCGAGCTCGTGCTCCCGGACGACTCCGGACCGTCGTTGGCCTTCGCGACGGGTTCGGTGACACCGTCGACGCCCGCTCGGATGATGGGCGTGGATGCCGACCCGGGGCCGGCCACGCTGCATTTCGCCTGTCGCGGGATCGGACGTGCGACGGTCGACGTGGCGGCCGGCGGCAGCAACCTCCTCAGCACGACCTTCGCGTGCAACCGGGCCTGGTCACGCGCCTTGGATGTTCCCGCCTGGGGGCACGTGGACATCCAGTTCTCCTCTGCCGGGGACGCCTCCTCGAACGTCGCGTTCCGGCTCACGCGGGGGTGACTGTCCCCGACCGCGTCGGCGCCCGCGTCCGTCAGGCGGAGCAGCCGTCGGGGCAGCGCAGCGTCTCGGGCGCCGCGGCGCAGGCCTCGCAGTAGAGCGTCAGCCGCCGGCATGCGGGATCAGAACAGTTGTGGAAGTCGCTCGTGGGAGCGTCGCATCGTGCGCATCGGCCGATCGTCGCAGCGTCCTCGCTGAACTCGAGGTGCATGCGCCGGTCGAACACGTACAGGGACCCTTCCCAGAGCCCCTCATCCTTGAAGGCCTCCCCGTACCGGACGATTCCCCCGTCGAGCTGGTACACCTCGTGGAAGCCTCGGCGGCGCATGTGCGCGGTGAGCACCTCACAGCGGATCCCTCCAGTGCAGTAGGTGACCACCGGGCGGTCCTTGAGGTCGTCGTACTTGCCGGAGTCAAGCTCGGCAAGGAAGTCATGGGTCGTGGCGGTGTCTGGCACGACGGCGTCCTTGAAGCGGCCGATCTGGGCTTCGAAGGAGTTCCGGCCGTCGAAGAACACGACCTCGCGGCGCGGATCGCCTGCGTCGCGCCCGGCCGACACAAGCTCGTGGACCTGCTCAGGCGTGAGGCGGATTCCACCGCCCACAACCCCCTGCTCCCCCACCTCCAGCTCCTCCGGTGCGCCGAAGGAGACGAGCTCTGGCCGCACCTTGACCGACAGCCGGGGGAAGTCGTCGGCGCAGCCCTCGGACCACTTGACGTCGAGTTCCCTGAAGCCGGGGTATTCCTTCGTGGCGCGCAGGTACCGCTTGACGTCGTCGAGCTCGCCCCCCACGGTGGCGTTGATGCCGTCCTTCGAGACGATGATCCGGCCGCGGAGTCCAAGGCTTTCGCAGAGGCTCCGCTGCCACAGCCTGACCGCCTCGGGGTCGGAGAGTGGGGTGAAGCAGTAGAAGAGGACGATTCGGTGCAGAGCCACCCGTCAAGGGTACCGGCGCGCCGTGGGCACCGGTCGGGTGACAGTTCAGTCACGAGCCCTGTCAGGCGGTGCCTGTACCGGTTATCGTCTTGGCTATGGGAGAGGATTCTCTGCGCGAGCTTCTGCACACGTGGGTCGAAGGCTGGGCCTCCACGCGCCACTATCCGGTCAAGGAGGTGGGTTCCTTCACTGCCGCGCAGCTGACGGACAAGTCCGGGGACTGGGAGGCGTTCGCCGTCAGCCCCAGTGAGGAGGAGTTCGCCGAGCTCGCGGCCTTCGTCTCCGAGTCGGCGCCCCGGCTGATGACAGTTCTCACCGACGACCTGCCCAGCTACCGGACGCTTGCGGCCCAGCACGGGCTCGTGGAGCTGGCCGGCAACCAAGAGCTCATGGTCATGGACTTCGAGGGCAAGGACGTCGAGGCGCCCTGGCTCAACGACGACGAGCTCAGGCTCAACACGGAGTACGAGGACCACAGCGCGACCGTCACCGTCACGACCACCGACGGGACGCTCGCTGCGAGCGGCCACGTGGCTGTCGCCCATGGGTACGCCGTCTTCGACCGCATCGTGACCGAGCCGGCCTTCCGCCGCCGGGGCCTCGGCAGCTTCGTCATGAAGGCCCTCACCGCTGCGATGAGCGAGCACCAGCTCGACCAGGGCCTCCTGATCGCCTCCCCCGACGGCCAGCACCTCTACCACCATCTCGGGTGGAATGACGTCTCGGGGGTTCTGGTCCTGACGAACAAGGGCACGACAGCGGGCGGTTCGCTCTCCGCGGACTGAGGCCTCCCGCGAGGCTGGCAGAATGCTGCCGTGGCCGCGCACGATTCCCTCCTCTCCCTTCTGGGCCGCTCCGGCGATCCAGAGGAGCTGCGGCACCTCCGCACCATTCCGGCGCGACCGGCCCGCCATGCTGGGTGGCCGGAGTGGGCCCATCCCGACCTCGTCGCGGCGCACGCACGGCTCGGGATCGCGGAGCCGTACACCCATCAGGTGGAGGCTGCTGACCTCGCCCACTCCGGCCGCCATGTGGTCCTCGCCACCGGCACCGCATCGGGCAAGTCCCTGGCCTACCAGCTGCCCGCGCTGGACGCTGTCCACCGGTCGGAGCTGAGGATGGCAGCCGAGCCCGGCCGGATCCATGACGACGGCGCAGTCGTCCTCTACCTCTCCCCCACCAAGGCCCTCGCAGCGGACCAGCTGGCCTCGATCCGTGCCCTCGGTCTGCGCACAGTCCGGGCTGAGACCTACGACGGCGACACCGAGCAGTCCGCCAGACGGTGGATCCGCGACCACGCGAACGTGATCCTTGCCAACCCGGACATGCTCCACTTCGGAATCCTGCCCAACCACGTCTGGTGGTCGTCGTTCTTTCGGCGGCTGCGGTTCGTGGTGATCGACGAGGCCCACTCGTACCGCGGCGTCTTCGGCTCCCACGTTGCCAACCTGCTCCGACGGCTGCGACGGGTGTGTGCACACTACGGGTCGGATCCGGTGTTCATCGCCGCTTCGGCGACCTCTGGGGATCCCGAAGGCTCTGTCGGACGGCTGATCGGCGACCGGGTCACCGCTGTCACCGAGGACGGCTCGCCGCATGGCGCCACCGAGGTCGCTTTCTGGGAACCCCCGCTGACCGAGGCCAAGGGCGAGAACGGCGCACCGCAGCGCCGCACAGCCATCGCGGAGACCGCAGACCTCCTGGCCAACCTCGTCGCCGCGCGCGTGCGCACGATAGCGTTCATCAAGTCTCGGCGCGGCGCCGAGGCCATCTCGTCGATCACCCAGCGGCTCCTGGAGGACGTCGACCCGAGTCTGCCGCCGCGGGTCGCGGCCTACCGTTCGGGCTATCTCCCCGAGGAACGCCGCGAACTTGAGAGGAAGCTGCGCTCGGGAGAGCTGCTGGGCGTCGCGAGCACGTCCGCTCTCGAACTCGGGATCGACATCTCCGGTCTCGATGCGGTGCTCGTCGCGGGCTGGCCCGGAACCAGGGCATCCCTGTTCCAGGAGATCGGCCGCGCGGGCCGGTCTGGACAGGACGCACTCGCCGCCTTCGTCGCAAGCGACGATCCGCTGGACACCTATCTGGTCAACCACCCGGAGGCGATCTTCGACACGTCGGTCGAGGCCACGGTCCTCGACCCTTCCAACCCATACGTGCTCGGTCCGCACCTGTGTGCCGCGGCGGCCGAGAAGCCACTGACGACGGCGGACCTCACCCTCTTCGGCCCCTCGGCCGAAGCCCTCCTCAACCAGCTCGAGGCGCAGGGATATCTGCGGAGACGGCCGTCGGGATGGTTCTGGACCCACCCGGAGAGCGCCGCTGGCATGGTGAATCTCCGCGCGGACGGAGGCGGCCCTGTGAGCATCATCGACGCCGAGACGGGGCAGCTTCTCGGGTCGATGGACTCTCCTCAGACGCATTACCAGGCGCATCAGGGAGCGATCTACGTGCACCAGGGTGCGAGCTACCTTGTCGAGGACCTCAACGAGGCGGAGCACTGCGTCGTGGTGCGGCGGGTGAACCCGGACTACTACACGACGGCACGGGACATCACCACGATCGAGGTCCTCGAGGAACTCCGCGCAGAGCAGTGGGGTCCTGTGGGCGTACATTTCGGCGAGGTGCGGGTCACGACTCAAGTTGTCTCCTTCCAGCGCAAGGCGCTCATCTCCCATGAGGTGCTCGGGGAGGAGCCGCTTGAGCTCGAGGCACGGGACCTGTTCACAAAGGCGGTCTGGATCACCGTCCCCGAGCCGACCCTGGTCGCTTCGGGACTGATCCCCGCGCAGTTCCCAGGCGCACTCCACGCCGCCGAGCACGCATCGATCGGACTGCTGCCCCTGGTGGCATCGAGCGACCGCTGGGACATCGGCGGGGTGTCGACAGCCCTCCACGCGGACACCGAGGAGCCGACGATTTTCGTCTACGACGGACATCCCGGCGGGGCCGGCTTCGCCGAGCGCGGCTATGACAGCCTTCGTGTCTGGCTCCGCGCCACGCTCGAGGCGATCGAGGCCTGCGGGTGCGAAGCGGGCTGCCCGTCCTGCGTCCAGAGCCCCAAGTGCGGCAACAGGAACAATCCGTTGGACAAGGCGGGCGCTGTCACCCTGCTCTCGGGCGTCCTCCGTCAGGCGGACCTGGCGGATCGCGCAACCGCGGGCGGTGCTGGAGCCTGACGACGGAGCCTCCGTTCAGGGTCCTGGCGCGGGAGCAGGAGGACCGGCACGCGCCCGGCCAGGGGCTGGCCCCCACGGGGCGCCGGTGGGGATCTCGACGATCACCCTCACGGTGCTGCCGGTGGCCTCGACCTCGCACCTGATGAGGACGGCACCGTTGAGCTCCGCAACAGCGCGTCCAGCGTCGCAGGCTCGCCCGGTCCGGAGGCCTCGTTCCGCATCCGCCGCCGCGAGGGCCGCCAAGTCAGCCGCCGCTGCAGCGCGTACGGAGGCGGTAAGCCCCTGTCCGACCATCAGCACCATGCCCAGGGCGAGGATCAGCAGGAGGCAGAGGCCGAGCGCGAGCACCGTCCCCGATCCGCGCTCACGCTCCGATGCGGGACCTGCCGGATCCGAGGACAGAAGCGCTGCCTGTTCCGTCACTGGTTTGCCTCGATGGTCAGACTTGCCCGAGCCGCGGCGGTGAGGCCGACCACGGTGGCGAGTGGGCCCGGGACCTCGGCAGAGACGGTCACGGTGACAACGCCTGCCGAGGACTCGATCAGATGCTTGGCGCTCGGCCCTGCGACACGTTCCACTTCGCGGGCAATGACAGGAGGTCCTTCACCACGGGCGATGGTGCGTGCCGCTGCACGGGCTGCCTCTTCGACGCGTACTTGGCACAGTGCGGCCGAACCGGCACTCAGGAGGACACCGAGCAGCAGGATGACGGCGGGAACGGACAGTGCGAACTCTGCGGTGACCGATCCCCGCAGGGACGCCGGGGACGAAGGGAGCCCGGCGTCCCTGTGGAGGCGCCTCACGGCATGGCGAGGGCTGAGCGGATGATCCCGAGAAGGAATCCACGGACCTCGTCGCTGCGCATGATCACTACGAGGAGCCCGGCGAATGCGACCGCACCGAGGGTGGCGATGGCGTACTCGGCCGTTGCCATGCCCCTCTGGCCAGTCGCCCGGGCCATGAACCAGAGCCGGAGGAGCTGGATCCGGATCGCGGCGCGCCGGCGGAGGAGGTGAAGAGTGCGCAGGGGCCGGTCACGGCCCCGCGCCAGGTCAGCTGACACCTGCCCCGTTCCCGGGCTCTCGGCCCGCGGCACCGCCGGCGCACCGGTCTGGCCGTGCTCAGGAAGCAGGTGGTCCCCGGGGAACAGCTCGATGACCTCGCACTGCCTCCCCGTGGTCCGCGCGCTGTCGGGCCGCTGCCCGGGCGCCGGCGCGGGTCGGTCATCCGCAGGTACGGCTGAGCCCAGCATCGGCCGGTCGCGGGTTGTGGCGCGGTGCGCGGGTGCTGTCATGATTCCTCCTTATGTGGGGTGACTGGACGTCCAGTCAGGGCGTCCATGTCCTGTCTCCTTCCGGACCATGTGGCCGGAAGCTGTGGCGTCTGCACGCCGCCTGCCCGGCAAGAGCAGGAGCCTGTGGTGAGTGCCTTCAGCCGTCGGGGATCATTGCCAGGAGCACTGGGATCACCCCCAAGCAGAGGAAGGCGGGAAGTGAGCACACACCGAGCGGAACGACGAGCCGGACGCCGAGGGCTGCCGCCCGCTTCTCGAGCTCACGATGGCGCGTGCGGCGCAGCTGACGCGCCCGGGCAAAGAGGAGTTCGGCTGACGGGGCGCCTGTGGTTGCGGCGAAGTGCAGCGCAGCGCGGATCTGCTCCGCCTCGTCGCTGGGCTCATCCGGCCACGCATGGCTCCACGGAGCTCCGAGCTCCAAGGCGGCCGCTGCACGGGCGAGCACGTCCGCACTTTGGCCTCCGAAGCGCGCGGCAATTCCGAGTGCCCGGGGAAGGGCGAGTCCCGCTTGGAGCATCGCTCCCACCAGTTCGAGCAGCAACGGTGCACTCGCCCCCTTCGGGATGGCTGCTGATCGAGCACGTCGGGCACCCCCGTTCCTGCCGGCCGCGGGCGGGTCGGGCGTGTCGGCGCGCCGTTCGTCCGGCACCCGCAGCAAGGTGTTGGTCCTGCTGGCCCCGCTAGCCAGACCAAGCGCAGCCGCGGCGGCCAACGAGATCAGGCCCGCGAAGAAGATGACGTTCATCGCACCTCCGAGGCCGACGCCACTAGCCGAGTGGACCACCAGCGGCCGACTGCGGTGAGACCGAAGCCGAGGCCTAGGCATAGGGACCCCAGCGGCGTCTGCAGCAGCGTGGCCAGTGGGTCCGCCCCCATGAGGAGTCCTAGCCCCAGCCCGGCAATCGGCAGCACGCTGAGCACTTGAGCGGTGGCACGGGGACCGGCGAGCGCAACGGCCCTGGCCGCCGCAGCATCGGCATCTGCCTCCAGCTGACCGGCCAACCGGTCGAGGACGTCGGCAAGTGGACTGCCCGAAGCCTCCGCGGTCTCGATGCAGGCCGCGACGTTCAGCCATACTCCGACAGCAGCCTCCGTCCGCGGCCCCCCGAGACGGGATCTGCTCGGGGAGTGTCCGCAAGCCTCTCGGATGGCGTCGGCAACCGGGCGGCCCAAGGCTGCGGCGTGGGCCGCCGCCGCGAGGATGGGGCCGTCGTCGTCACCTCCTCCTTCCCTCTCTCCACCCCGACGGCCAGCTCTGCGGCCCAGGGCCGGGAGCCGGGGTACGCCCGCGCCCTCCCCAGCGGGCTGGACAGCGAGATGTGTGTCCGCGGCCTGCCGCCACATCTGCCCGGGCGTGCGCCCGGCACGAAGGAGTGCCCCGAGCTGTGCCACGAGGAGAGAGGCGATGTGAAGCTGGATGGCGGGATCCTGACGGGCAGCCCATCGCGGTGCTGGCCGGCCCTGCGGCTCGAGGTCCTCTACGCCGACCCCGCCCGGGGGTCCCCCACGTTGTCCTCGCATAAGCGCGGTGGTCGTGCTGCTGCCGCGGCGCAACGCGAGGCACCAGGCGGCGAAGAGCGCCGCGGCTGCGGCCAGCGCTGCCGCGAGATGGGCGCTCACGCCGCACCCCCCGTGAGTCGTACGGGGCCGGCGGAAGGCAGGCCCAGAAGGGACGCCAGCCGGTCCCATCCGGGGCCCCGGACGGAGTCACCACCCCTGTGTTCCGTCCACTGCAGCGCGTCCTCGATCCGTAGGCCGGACCCTTCTCCAGACACAGCAGCGATGCTCGCGACGCGTCGCCCTTCGGCGGTCCGTTCAAGATGCACCACGGCGTCGAGCGCGCTCGCAGCCTGCAGTGCGGTCGCCTCGGCGCTCAGACCTGCAAGGGAACCGAGGGCAGCCAGCCGGGCCACAACCGAGCCGGCGGTGTTTGCGTGAACCGTGCCGGCTCCGCTGTGCCCGGTATTGAGGGCCGAGAGGAGCTCTCGTACCTCAGCGCCCCGGCATTCCCCGACGACAAGCCAGTCGGGGCGCATTCTCAGTGCCTCACGGACGAGCTGCGCAAGGTCGACCGTGCCCACGCCCTCGACATTTCCGTGACGCGCCTCGAGGCACACGGCGTGCCCGTGGTCCGGGGCGAGTTCTGCTGCGTCTTCGACCAGGACAATGCGGTCATCCGCGGGCACAAGCGTGAGAAGCGTGCTCAGCAGCGTGGTCTTGCCCGAGCCCGTCGCACCGCTCACGAGGAAGCTCCGCCGCTGGCCCACGAGCAGCTCAAGCACCCGCCGCTGGTCGCGCAGGAGGCCCCCGGAGGACTCGAACTCGTCCAGACTGATCGGCGAGGGGCGCCGGATGCGCACCGAAAGAAGCGTTCCGCCCGTCGAGACAGGCGGGAGCACTGCGTGGACCCGGTATCCGCCGGGGAGTCGGACATCAACGCACGGGCACGAGTCGTCGAGCCGCCTCCCTCCCGCGGCGACGAGGCGCACTGCCAAGGACCTGACAGCTTCTTCTGACGGGAAGGACACGCGGCTCCGTTCCAGCCCTTGGCCGCGGTCGAGCCACACATCGTCTGGGCTGTTCACGAAAAGGTCCGTTACCGCGGGATCGTTGGCGAGCGGCTGCAACGGGCCGAGCCCCCGAAGCTCGGCCGAGATGAGCTCGACAGCCTCGAGGGTGCCGCCGGTTCCGAGGAGGCGCCCGCTGTCCTGTACCGCGGCCGCAATGCGTGCGGGAGTCACGGGTCCCGGCTCCGACAGGACCGAGCGGCGGACGCTGTCGAGAAACTCGGGATCGACGCCGCGGTGGCCCCTCACCGCACAGCCCGCCGTCCACGCGCGACCAGCCGTGTGCCCACCGCGAGCGCATCGGCATCCAGCTCCGCCTCGGTATGGGCAGGGAAAGCGGCCGTCCTCTCGAGAACGGTCTGCGCGAGCCTCCGCACGGAGCGGTGCGGGGCGAGGTCGGAGAGCCGTCCGGCGTCCGCGGCTGCCCCGACCCGCCGGAGATGAGGGAGGCGCGCCACGAGCGGACAGCCCACGAGATCGCTCAGATGTTCTGCATCCACGCCCTCGGCGGTCGCCCCGCGGATTACGGCGCCGACCGGAACCGGGGGCAGTTCGTGGAGCAGCTGAACCGCCGAGAGCGCCGCCCCCAGCGTTCCGGGGAGCACAATAAGGACCTGATCGGTGGCCCACGCGAAGTCTTCGAGCCCCTCTCGGCCACGGCCCACGTCCACGACGACAAGCTCGAAGGCTGAGCGGGCGGCATCGAGCGCAGTGGAGACCGCTGCACCCGTAACCCGGACATTCCTGCCCGGCGCGGCCGGCCACGACAGGAGAGCTGCGCTGCCGGCCCTGGGAAGCGATGCCGCCAGTTGGTCCGGGTTGATGGCCCCTCGCGCGGATGCGAGATCCGGCCAGTGAAGCCCTTCGCCCGGGCGCTCGAGCACACGGGCTTCCAGGCCTCCTCCGAGCCGGTCTCCATCCACCAGGAGTGTCTGCACGCCGGCGGAGGCGGTCGCCACGGCGAGGAGCGCCGCCGTCGTGCTCGCGCCGGCGCCCCCGCAACCGCCGACGACCCCGAGGACTGTCCCGAGCTGGCCCTCCGCTCCCCGCCGGGAGAGGAACTCCACCAGCCAACCCGCAGCGTCCGGCAGCGCGGCCACGTGCTCGATGCCCAAGGCGGCGGCGTGCTGCCACAGGACGTGGTGGTCCTGCGGCAAACCGACAAGAAGGGCGGTACCGCGATGCACTGGCGGGAGTTCCGGCACGTCAGGGCCGACCATCAGCAGGTCCGCCGAGTGCCACGTCGCCTGTGCGTCGCCCACCCCCGTGATCCCCTCGAACCCCACACCGGCGACGGCCGCGACCCGGGCGCACTCCTCCAACAGGGCGCCGTTCGCGGTGACGCAGAAGACGGTCGCTGCGCCCTCGGGGAGCCAACCGCGTCCGTCGTGTCCCCCGCGGCGGAGGCTCATCGTGTCCTGCCCATTGCGTGCCATGGCTTCAGCGTTCCGGCACATCCCGGACGCAGTAACCCTGCTGCCGTCCGATGTGGACAACACGCCGGAGCCACCCCTGTGGAGGACAAGCCGGCCCCGGGGGCCAGCGAGAATAGGGGGGTGTACGAGCTGGTCGCCCCCGCCCCTGGCGGAGCTGCGCTGATCCGCCGTCTGGGCCGAACCGGGAGGCCGACCGGCGACACTGAGTGCGTGGCCCAGGCCGAGCTACCGGAGGCCGTACGGCGCATTGAGCAGCGGCACGGGCCCCGCTGGGTATGGGAGCGCACGGCCGAGGTCTACCCGGCACTCCTGACGGCAGGGGTGGAGGTGGACCGCTGTCACGATCTCTCGCTCTCGGCTGCCATTCTCGCCAGCTCGGCGTTCGTGTCCCCCGCCTACACCCCCCGAATCGGTCTGCCTGGTTCCACCGATCCCGACGCCGAGCCGGCGGGAGTGCTCGCCCCCGGGCCCCTTTCCCCGTTTCAGGGGACTCTCTTCGAACCTGCAGCCGCTCGGGGACCCGGGATCGATGAGCTGGAGGACGAGCTCCAGTCCCAGCTCGCCGCCGTCGCACGTTCCCCAGCTGCCTCACGCCTCAGGCTCCTTCTGGCGGCTGAGTCTGCAGGCGCCCTCATCGCCATAGAGATGCAGCAGGCGGGAATGCCATGGGACGCTGCTGTCCACGACGCCCTGCTGACCGCACGACTCGGCCCGCGGCCCTCACCCGGGGCCCGACCTGCCCTGCTCGAGGCGAAGGCCGGGGAGCTGCGCACTCTTCTCGGTGCGCCGCGGCTCAACCCGGACTCTCCCAGAGAGCTCATGCAGGCGCTCCATCGGGCGGGCGTGGAGGCTCGGACCACGCGCGCCTGGGAGCTGCGCCAGTTCAGACATCCGGCGATCACCCCGCTGCTGGAATACAAGAAGATGGCGCGGCTGCTGTCAGCCAATGGGTGGGCGTGGATCGATGCGTGGGTGCGGGACGGGCGCTTTCGGCCGGAATACGTGGTGGGAGGCGTTGTGACGGGCCGCTGGGCCTCGCGCGGTGGCGGCGCCCTCCAGATCCCCGCCGAGGTGCGCTCCGCCGCCCGAGCCCTGCCCGGCCACCGGCTGGTCGTGGCGGACGCCGCCCAGCTCGAGCCCCGCGTGCTCGCCGCGCTCGCCGGCGATGGCGCCATGGCCGAAGCGGCCCGCGGACAAGACCTCTACGCAGGTATTGCCGCCTCGGGATTCGGAGGTGACCGGACCCAGGCGAAGGTTGCGCTCCTAGGGGCGATCTACGGTGCCACCACTGGCGAGTCCGGGCGGCTGATGCCGCAGTTGACGCGGATGTACCCGCGTGCCGTGGCGCTGGTGGAACAGGCGGCGCGCGACGGCGAACGCGGCCTCACCGTCACAACACACCTCGGGCGCAGCACACCCGCCCCCTCCGCCCGGTGGCGCGCATCCCAACGGACAACCACCGCCGAGGAGCAGCGCCGGGGGGATGCGGTGGCCCGCGACCGTGGGCGGTTCACCCGCAACTTCATCGTGCAGGGAACCGCCGCCGAGTGGGCCGAGTGCTGGATGGCCGATCTGCGCGGCCGTCTCCGGCGCATCCGGCGCCAAGGGCTGACCGCCGAGCTCGTCTACTTCCTGCACGACGAGGTGGTGATCCACGCCGAGGAGGCTGCGGCGGAGGCGTGCGCGGCGGCTGCCCGGGAGGCTGCGCGCGCCGCTGGGCGGCTCCTGTTCCCGGGCGTGCCCGTGGAGTTCCCGCTCACAGTGGCCGTCGTGAGGTCCTACGACCAGGCCAAGTAGCCCAAGAGTTGTCCACATGGCACCGCGGCACCCTCGCACCGATACCGCTCCGGCTCCTAGCGTGGCAGGGAACCGGACGGAAAGGGACTGACATGGTGGCCATTGTGGTGGACCCGCAGCGGCTCGTTGAGTGCGCAGGGCACATCAGCAGCGCGCACGCGGAGATCGTCCGGGGGACCGATGCACTCACGGGCGGCCTTGCCAGATGTGGCGGGATGGCGGGCCACGACCCCGCGGGCATCGATTGGGCGGCGGCGTACGACCCGACGTCGAGCAGCCTTCTCGCACTCTGTGCGGATCTCGCGGAGCGCTTGGCCACCCACGTCCACGCCCTCAACCAATCAGCAGCGGCGTATGGGGCCAGCGAGGAGTGGTTCGGGGGCGGCCCGCAGCCTGGGCTGCAGCTCGCTCCGGCTCAGACCGCTGCAGGTGTGCACCGGCGGAGCATTCCGACCGCGCTCGGCGGCGAGCCCTTCAGCCCATCGGATCAGGTGACGCAGCTTGTGGTCCAGCTAGTCGGGGCGGTCTGGCCCAACGGGGACCCGGCTCTCCTCCGCTCCGCCTCCTCGCAGTGGGGCACCTTGTCCGCCAGCCTCGACTCTGCGCGGCGCACCTCCTTGGCTTCTGCGGCAGGATCGCTTGACGGTTTGGCCTCACCCACGGTCACCGCCGCCGCGGAACGCGCGATGGAGCTGGATCGGGCGCTCGAGCACCTGAGCGCGGGGGCATTGGAACTGTCTGACGCATGTGTAGATCTGGCCAGGCACATCGACAGCACACACCAGGAGGTCCGCTGCGAGCTGGTCTCCCTCACGGCCGAGCTGGGCCTCACGGTCCTGCTGAGCACCCTCACCTCGGCGGTTACGGCGGGACTTGGCGCAATCGTCGGCAGTGTGGCGTCCGCTGGGCGTGTTGGTGTCGCGGTGGCTCGCATCACCGCGCTGTTCCAGCGGCTAGCTGCACTCGCCCGTCCTGCGGTAGAACGTATCGGCCGCCTCGGGGAAGCTCTCGCGGCTACGGGACGACGCATGGTGCGCTTCGCCGGTGGGCCTCTCCCCCAGCCGGTGCGGCGATTGTCCATCGGCGGCATTGCACGGACCGTGGAAAGGGCGACCGATAACTGGGCGGTGGCGTTCCTGACGCAAGGTCCAGCGGCAGCGGTGGCGAAGGCCCTCGAAAGGCCGCTGCAGGCTGCCGGGGCGCGGCTCGGAGGAACGGCCGCACGACGCGCCCTCATCCTTGGGTGGCGTGCCGACGTGCCGGGAGTTCGGGGCGCACTCATCAGAGCTGGACAAGGCGCGGCCTCGCCGCTCTCCGGACCGCATGCCGTATCGAGTCCACTGCACTGGACCGCGCCCGCCGGAGCACGGGAAGCGGAGGCGGCAGCGGTGCGGGCCTTGGGCTCGGAGAGGACGGTGGCTCTCACGCACCGGCTTCAGGGAGCACTCGAGAGACCGCTGGACTCGGTCAGGGCGTCACTGGCGAGCGCAGCTGGCGACGCCGCCGGCCGAGCGCCGTCCCCACAGGAGCTGGAGCCGGACAACGGGGAGAGGTCTCCAGACCCCACCTGGACCGCAGGGCTCCCTGTCCCCGGAGCGGACGGGGTGCGCCTCGAGGTTCCGAAGTCGCTCGATCTTGGACACGGGATCGGGCTGGACCTCGGCGAGAAGAGGATGACGGGAATATTCGGCATCGACGTGAATGTCCCGCTCCCGGGACCGATGGGCAGGCTCGCCGACGCCGGGATCACCACTATCAGGGCCACCGACGTTGACGAGAACTGGTGGAGGCAGCGCATCGGTTCCATGACCGCGACTGCGCCAGCGGCCTCCGCCTAGTCCGATGCGCGGCTCACAGGTCGATGCGGTGTTCCCGGGACGTATCCCACGGAACGGCCCAGCCCAGTGCTGTGAACAACGAGTCCAGAACCATGGCCGTGAAGCCCCACACGAGGACATCGCTGACCAGGAACCCCGGGCTCGCGAAGCGCGCTCCGCGCCTGTGCAGGACCACGGTGACGCGGTTTGCGGGGTCCAGGAGGTCCCGGACCGGGGTACGGAACACCTGGGCGGACTCACCGAAGTCGACGACGTCAACGGGCGACGGGGATTCCCACCAGCCGATGACCGGAGTGACCAGGAAGCCGCTGACTGCCATGCCCAGAGGCGGAAGCTCTCCGAGCACTTCCACGCCTTCCGGGTCGAGGCCAGTCTCCTCCCGGGCTTCGCGGAGTGCGCAATCGACGAGCGTGGCATCGTTCGCATCCTTGCTGCCCCCGGGAAACGCGACCTGGCCCGGGTGCGATTCCAGAGTGGCGGCACGCTCGAGGAGCAGCACGTCCAGCTCTGCAGGTGCCAAGGGGCGGTGGGACGCGGCAGGGATGTCGTCAAGCGCGCCGAAGAGCACAAGCACCGCGGCCCTGCGGAATCCTTCGGGCAGGGTGGCCGGGTGCCATCGGCGGTCGAACGGGTCGGCCTCACCGGCCCTGATCGCTTCTACAAGCTGCTCGAGCTCGTCGCGGGCGCTCACCTTCGGGGGCCTCTGGCCGTAGCTTGGTCAGCGGTGAACGCTGCCGCTGCCGCTGCCTGCGCTTCCGTCCTCTGGCGGATGGCAGCGGCGGCGGATGCATTGGCGACCATCTCGGCGTGCAGGGCTTCCTTCCCCGGTGCGAGTTCGAATCGCAGGAGCTTACGAGCCTTCGCCGGATCGGTCTCTCCCTCCCCGAACGAGGGGCACAGTGATGCGACGACGCAGGCACCGCACGCGGGCCTCCGAGCGAGACAGACCCTGCGCCCGTGGAACACGACGCGGTGCGAAAGCAGGGTCCAGTCTTTCGGCTCGAACAGTTCCATCACGTCCCGCTCGACGACCAGAGGATCCTCTGAGGCCGTCCATCCGAACCTCTTGGCGAGCCGCCCGAAGTGCGTATCGACCGTGATGCCCGGGATGCCGAAGGCGTTTCCGAGCACGACATTGGCGGTCTTCCGGCCCACTCCGGGTAGCGTCACGAGGGCGGCGAGTGAGCCGGGGACGACGCCGTCGAACTCGTCGACGATCTTCTGTGCGAGCGTGTGCACGCTGCGCGCCTTGGCTCGGAAGAAGCCCGTGGGCCGGATGATCTCCTCGATGTCGGCCGGATCCGCCTCCGCTAGGGCCCGCGCGTCGGGATACCGGGAGAACAAGACCGGTGTTACCTGGTTGACCCGGACGTCCGTTGTCTGCGCGCTGAGAACGGTGGCAACGAGCAGTTCGAACGGGTTCCGGAAGTCGAGCTCAGCGTGGGCGTACGGGTACGCCTCGCCGAGGACGCGATTGATCCTGCGCGCCCGCCGCTTGAGGGCGAGCTGCGACTCGTCGGGGCTCATCCGCCGCCGCGCGCGGGATGCTGGCGTCGTGCTCACCCGCGTTCTATTCCGGCAAGTTCTCGGAGGATCCCGACGCGCCCATCGGTGCTCTGCACCACGAATTCACTTCCGCGGTCCTGCAGCGCCAGGATCCACTGCCCCGGCTGCAAGTCAAACAGCGGCCGCCCTGTCTGCGAGTCGACGGCGGTGCGCCGCTCACTCACCGCGAACCAGAAAGCCTCGTAGGGTTGAGGCTCCTCGTACGGTCGCGTTGCCCCGATATCCTCGTGGGCGGCCGACGGCGCTGCCGGCTGTGGCCCCCGCGAGGAAGCGGGGAAGACCGCGGTGGCCGGTCCGGGCGAACCCGCGGAGGGCGGCTGCTCGGCCAGCGGCGCCTCCAGTGGCCGCGCCTCAGCCGGACGCTCGTCCTCGGATCTAGCCTCGGCCTTACCTTCTGCTGCCGGACGCTCCACCTTCGGAGACGCGACGACGGGGCTCACGGGTTCGGGGGCGCCGTACGCTTCCCCGTCGGCGTCGCCGAAGTGGTCCCGGCTGCCGGCGCTCTCGTATGCAGCCTCCTGCGTGGGGGCCCCGGCTCCCGGCACGCCGTTCTGGCGCTCCGCCTCGCCCGGTCGGGTCGAGTCGGTCGCGTCCGGGCCCAGAGCATCGGACGGGAACGGCGAGTCCTGACCCGCGACCGTCTGGCTGGCGAGGTGTGCCTCGGTCGCTTCAAGTGCGGCGCCATCACGGGCGTGGGGCGTACCGAGCGTGCCGAAGGGCCCAGAAGCAGCGGCTGCCTCGCTGGACCGGTCCTCATCCGCGTGCGTTGTCCCGTCAGCCGGGGATGCCGCCGATCGCGAGTCGTCGCTCGCCGGTGTGGTTCCGTTCACGGGCGCCCCGGGATGCTCGGTTGCGCCTCCCGGCGCGGGCGACCACACGCCGTCGTCCGCGCCAGCCCAGGCGAGAGCTGCACCAGCGGCCGCCGCCGAACCTGCGGCCGCCGCCTCGTGGGGCGCGCGGGTGGCACCTCCGCCTTGCCCCGTGGCGACGGGCCTCCCGCCCGGGCCATTCTGAGGAGCGCCAAGAGGGGGACGGTCCGGTCCGCGCTGCCCACCCGGAGCGGTGGGACCTGCCGCATCGACGGCAGGGGCCTCGGAGTCGTGCGGCCGCCCGGCCGGCGAACTCACGCCACGTGCCTTGGGCCGGCGCAGAGCTGGGACCGCATCGCGGGCCATGGGATGGGCGGGCACGTTGGCCCGGCCGTCGAAGTCCACCGCGAAGGGCGGGATGAAGCGGGCCACAGTAGTCGCGCCGATCATGGCGAAGCCGCCCAGGAGCCCCACGAAGGCACCCGGGGACAAAGTGGTGACGGTCAGCACAAAGTAGAAAGCCGCGCTCAGCACGGCAGTCACGGAGGCGAACTGATCCACGGAGAGCGACCCGACCCGCAGCCGCTGGGCTGGCGACAGCCCGCGCCACGCGAACAGGGCCGCCGAGGCGAGGGGCCCGAGGATGCCGACCGACAGGAAGAACAGGTTCGAGGCGTTCCAGAGGTTTGCGAACAGGAACCGGTCGAACAGCGGCAGGAGCGACGCGACAAACGTGATGACGACGCCGAGGAACAGGGTGAGCTCCCGGATGGTGAATGGCCCGAGCAGGGCCTCGCTGCGGCGCCCTTTGGACGGGCTCTTGCTGGGTTCAGTCATGAGTCACTCCTTCGGTTCTTGGAATTCAGCCTAGCCACACGAACTTGGACCGACCTAGAAGCAGTGCCCTCCGCGGCGACGACGACAGCTCCGCTCCAAGGCGGCCATTCGCCGTCGGACGCCTACCGTCTGCCGCACAGAACAGGCCGCCCGGCGCGGCAGTGTGACGCACGCAACGTCGCTGCCACCCCTATCGCGCTACTGTGGACGAAGGCAGCCGGTGTGGGCGGCCTCACATCGGTGGCCGCCGCCCACGGCGCCACCCTCGAGGCGGGACCGGCCCGGCTGCACCACGCGAAGAACGAGCCGAAAGGACATCATGTCCCACGAAACCGTCAAGGGCGACGCCTTCGAGAATCTGCTGCGCGAGGAGCGGCAGTTCGCGCCGTCGCCGGAGTTCGCCGCGGCGGCCAACGTCAAGGAGGGCATCTACGCGGAGGCAAATGCCGACCGGCTGGCCTTCTGGGCAGAGCAGGCCCGCACTCGCCTGACCTGGTCGAAGGACTTCACGGAGACGCTCGACTGGTCCGACCCGCCCTTTGCGAAGTGGTTCGTGGGCGGGGAGGTCAACGCCGCGTACAACGCGCTGGACCGCCACGTGGAGAACGGCCTCGGCGACCGGGTCGCGATCTACTTCGAAGGCGAGCCCGGAGACACCGAGACCATCACCTACGCCGACCTCACCGAGCGGGTCAAGCGGGCCGCGAACGCCTTCGAGGCGCTCGGGGTCGCAAAGGGCGACCGTGTTGCCGTCTACCTGCCGATGATCCCGGAGGCCGTGGTGACGATGCTCGCGTGCGCGCGGATCGGCGCAGTGCACTCGGTCGTATTCGGCGGCTTCTCCTCGGAGGCGCTCCGTTCCCGGATCGACGACGCCGAGGCGAAGCTCGTGGTCACTGCCGACGGCACGTTCCGCCGGGGCAAGCCGTCCCCGCTCAAGCCAGCGGTGGACGAGGCGCTGGCTGAGGATGGGCACACCGTGCAGCACGTCCTGGTGGTTCGGCGCAACAAGCAGGACGTCGCATGGACCGAGGGCCGGGATCTGGACTGGTCCGAGGCGATGGCGTCCGCGTCGCCGGAGCACACCGCCGTGGGCCACGACTCCGAGCACCCGCTCTACATCCTCTACACCTCCGGCACCACGGGGAAGCCGAAGGGCATCCTCCACACCACCGGCGGCTACCTGACCCAGTGCGCCTTCACGCACTCGGCGGTGTTCGACCTCAAGCCGGAGACGGATGTCTACTGGTGCACCGCGGACATCGGCTGGGTGACTGGCCACTCATACGTCACCTACGGGCCCCTCATCAACGGCGCAACGCAGGTCATGTACGAGGGCACGCCCGACTCTCCGCACCAGGGCCGCTGGTGGGAGATCGTCGAGAAGTACAAGGTCTCGATCCTCTACACCGCCCCTACCGCGATCCGCACCATGATGAAGTGGGGCTCGGACATCCCCGCGAAGTACGACCTCTCCTCCATCCGGATACTCGGCTCGGTGGGCGAGCCGATCAACCCCGAGGCGTGGATGTGGTACCGCGAGGTCATCGGCGCCGGCAAGGCTCCGATTGTGGACACGTGGTGGCAGACGGAGACCGGCGCCATCATGATCGCCCCGCTCCCCGGAGTGACCTCGACCAAGCCCGGCTCCGCCCAGGTCCCGCTCCCGGGCATCGCCGTGGACGTCGTCGACGAGGCCGGCGCAGCCGTTCCGAACGGGCATGGCGGCTTCCTCGTGGTCCGTGAGCCGTGGCCGTCGATGCTCCGCACCGTCTGGGGCGACCCGCAGCGGTTCAAGGACACGTACTGGTCCCGCTTCGAGGGGATGTACTTCGCCGGCGACGGTGCGAAGAAGGACGACGACGGCGACATCTGGCTCCTGGGCCGCGTCGACGACGTCATGAATGTCTCCGGCCACCGGCTCTCCACGACCGAGATCGAGTCCGCCCTCGTCTCGCACCCGTGGGTCGCCGAGGCCGCTGTCGTGGGCGCTGCCGACGAGACGACCGGCCAGGCCGTCGTCGCGTTCGTCATCCTGCGCGGCGAGGCGGAGCTTCCCAGCGGTGAGGGCGCCGACGCCGAGATCATCCAGACCCTGCGCAATCACGTGGGCCACGAGATCGGCCCGATCGCCAAGCCGCGGCACATCCTCGTGGTCCCCGAGCTGCCCAAGACCCGCTCGGGCAAGATCATGCGCCGCCTCCTCAAGGACGTGGCCGAGGGCCGTGACCCGGGCGACGCCACGACTCTCGCGGACCCGACGGTGATGCAGAAGATCGCCGCGGACCTGCGGAAGTAGCGCTGGCCCGAGGAATCCGAAACTACGCACGACGGCGGCGCCTCACCCTTGCGGGTGGGGCGCCGCAGTCGTCAGTGCGGGCAGCTGGGCCGCTAAGGCGTCACGGTGACGCTTCCGACCATGCCCATGTCGTCATGGAACTCGCAGAGGTAGTTCCACGTGCCGGGCGCCGTGAACGTAACTGGGAAAGTTACGGGCCCGAGGAGGAGCCCGGAGTCAGGAGGCGTAACGCCAGACGGAACCGAGGTGAAGGTCACCGTGTGGGGGACCAGCCCCTGATTCGCGCTCATGTCGAAGGTGACGGTCGTGCCGACGGGCACCGTGTCGATCGACGGGATGAACCGCATCACCATGGCCTGATCATCCATGGCGCCCACGAACACATGCGTCGGCGAGGACTGCGCAAGGGTCTTTCGCCAGAGCTGGTATCCGTCGGCCAAGATCCTGGCCGCGGAGGCGATCCCCTGAGCCGTGTAGTACTGCTGCGGGCGCGGGTAGGCCGTCCCCGTCGGCTGAACGTGGACCATGGCGGACATCATCTGGCCATGGACCACGCAGAAGAACTTGTAGGAGCCCGTCGTGTTGAACGTCAGCTGGTAGGACCTGGCAAAGGGTCCTCCGGTCGCGAGGATCCCCGAGTTACTCCATGACGCGTTCGGATCGAAGACCGGACCGCCAGCCGGCGTGAAGGCATCGGCCTCAAGATTCGCAAGAGATGTCGGCGGCAGTGGCGGCGTGCCATAGCTCACCGTGTGGATCTCGGCGCTGTTCGCGACGAAGTTGACGGTGTCGCCGGAGTTGATCGTGATGTCGTCGGGCAGGAAGCGCATGCCCTGGATGGCCATGTCCGGCGATTGGTTGCCCACGAGGACCGTCCACGTGGTGGGGCTGGTGGAAGCTGGCAGGGCCTGCGCCGGCGCGACGCCGAGCAGTCCGAGGATGAGGGTGACGAGGGCCGTGACGACCAGTGCGGGTGCTCGGAACCGGGTGTGGGATGACAAGGGAACGCTCCTCGGGTGAGGCAGCGGGGCCGGGCTCCTTCCAGCGGGAGCCGTGCCGTGAAGTGCCGGGCGCACCAGACGGCGCAGCCCGGCCACGCGGCGTCGTGCGTTCCCAGCCCGCACTCCGACCGCTTCGACGCCGAGACCGCGCCGAACCAGGGTGCCGTTCCCCTCTTCCCCCAGGAACAACCGCAAGGATAGCCCGCGAGCAACATACGGGAAAGGGCTGCAAGCCCACCCCCTAGAGTGAGTCCATGGCAGAGCAGACCCCCCGCGGCACCATCCTGATCATCAACGGCCCGAACCTGAACCTCCTCGGAACCCGCGAGCCGGAGAAATACGGCACGCACACGCTGGCGGACATCGAGCAGCTGTGCCGCGACGCCGCGACCGCACAGGGACTTGCGGCGGAGTGCTTCCAGTCGAACCACGAGGGCGCCATCGTGGACGCGATCCACGCGGCAAGGACCACGGCGCTCGGGATCGTCCTCAACGCGGGCGCCTACACGCACACGTCGGTAGCCATCCGCGATGCGGTCGCGGCCGTCCAGCTGCCGCTCGTCGAGGTGCACATCACCAACGTGCACGCGCGCGAGCCGTTCCGCCACCACTCGTACCTGAGCGACATCGCCAAGGCAGTCATCGCGGGCGCGGGCGTGCTCGGCTACCGCTTCGCCATCGAGTACCTCGCCGACCTCACCGCCCAACACCGGCCGGTCGAGGTCTAGGCAGCAGGCTACTTGCGCGTGCACACCCCGGAGGCCACCTGCTCGGTGAGGCCGGCGGCCCGTGCGGCGACGGGCGCGAGCTCGTCCATCGTGATGGCGTAGCCGACGTTCGCCGTGGAGTCGCTCTTGGCGAACACCACGCCGGTCACGTGCCCGTCGAGGGTCAGGAGCGGGCCCCCGGAGTTGCCCTGCTGGACGTTGCCTGAGATCTGGTACACCTGCTTGGGCACCTCGTTGGCGCCGTAGATGTCGGGGGCGAGCACCGTCGTCGTGCCCTGGATGACGGCGGGCCGCAGCTGGTACGGGCCTCCGAGCGGGTAGCCGCCGAAGGCCGCGGACGTTCCTGCGTGGCTTGTGCCAGTGAGCGGCAGCGGCGCGGCGCGGAGCCCGGACACGGCGATGACGGCGAGGTCGTGGACGGCGTCGAAGTACACGACCCGACCGCTGCGGGCGCCCCCGCCGGGGAGCTCGACGACGGGCTCGGTCACCCCGGCGACGACGTGGGCGTTGGTGATGAGCCTGTCGGGCGCCACGACCCAGCCCGAGCCGGTCTGGTTCTGCCCGCACTGGTATGCGGTGCCCGTGATCCGCAGGATCGACGGCGCGGCGGCGCGCAGCTCGGGCGTGTCCACGGAGTCGGGGACCTTCACCGGCTGGGCGGGGGCTATGCCCTCGATCAGCTTGGGGAGGCCGTCCCCGATGACGTAGGCGCGCAGCGCCGCGGCCTGCTCCTTGACCGGATCCGGGGTTGCGTCGTCGATGCCCCGGATCACAGCGGATCCTGCGATCTGCTGGGTCAGGACGGGGACGCCGATGCTGGAGACCGTGAAGGAGATCATGGAGATCACAAGCGCGGCGACGACAACGCTCACGAGGCCGCCCAGGCCGCGGTCGACGGCGGTGGCCCCCTTCCAGCGGATGCCGCGCCGGACGCGGTGGCCGAGTGCCGAGCCAGCAGCGTTGCCCGCCGCCATGAGGAGGATGGCCGTGACGATGATGCCCGCAGCACGCCACCCGCTGTCCGAGAGCCAGCCGCTCACGATCGGCACCGCGAAGAATGCCGCAATCCCTCCGGCCACGAAACCGAGGATTCCTCCGAGGCTCACCACGAACCCGGCCCGGATCCCGTTGAGCAGGTAGCCCACGAGGACGAGCATGAGGAGGATGTCCAGCAGGTTCACCCGAGGAGTCTATCGGCGCCCGCTGGTCCCCGACTGGGAGCCAGCTCGGGCGGGAATTCGGGGATCGCGAATGTGTCGCATGCCAAGTTCGTCACAAAACCGTCCCAGCATCTGAAACAATGGCCCAAGCGCAAGCATGTGAACGCCACTGACACTAGGAGAATGAATTGGACCTCGAGGTACTGCGCCGCGCGCCCCTTTTCGCCACACTGGATGACGAAGGCTTCCGCCTGCTCACCGACGAGCTGACGGAAGTCGACCTCTCGCGTGGGGCGTCGGTCTTCCGGGAAGGCGATCAGGGCGACCAGCTCTACTTCATCGTCTCCGGGAAGGTCAAGCTGGGCCGCACGTCGCCGGACGGGCGGGAGTCCCTCGTGGCGATCCTCGGTCCGGGCGAGCTGTTCGGCGAGATGGCCCTCTTCGACCCGGCCCCGCGCAACGCGACGGCAACCGCGGTCTCGGAGACCCGCCTCGCCGGGCTGAAGAACGAGGCCCTCGTCGCGCTGCTCCGCTCGCGTCCGGAGGTCTCGGCCCAGCTGCTGCAGGCCCTCGCCCGCCGCCTGCGCCGCACGAACGACTCCCTCTCGGACCTCGTCTTCTCGGACGTGCCGGGGCGCGTCGCGAAGGCGCTCCTGGACCTCGCCGACCGGTTCGGCCGCCCCGCGACGGACGGCGTGCTCGTGGCCCACGAGCTCACGCAGGAGGAGCTGGCGCAGCTCGTGGGCGCTTCCCGAGAGACGGTGAACAAGGCACTCGCCGAGTTCGTCCAGCGCGGCTGGATCCGTCTGGAGGCGCGCGCCGTCGTCATCCTCGACATGCAGCGCCTGCGCCAGCGCTCGCGCTGACGCCGCCCGGCGCTCACTCATGGAGCTGAGCGCCGTCGGAACCACGAAGAGCCGGGCCCCCGCGGGGCCCGGCTCTTGTGCTGTGTCCAGTGGGTCTGGCGGTCGGTCAGGGCTCGACGACGCGCAGCGCCTCGGTGGGCGGCGCGACGGCGCCGGGCGCCTCCACCTCGAGGAAGAGCTGGCCCTTCTCCTCGACCAGCTCGGCCCGGTACAGGTGGTTGCTCCGCTTGATGCTCAGGTAGGCGATGCAGCCCTTGGCCTTGGCCATCTTGGCGAGGATGATCTCGGTGGCGGGCACGAGGAGCTCGGGGAGCGCGAGGCCGCGCGTGTCGGGCTGGCCCACCTCGTCGCCGAGCGCGCTGGTCTCGCGGCCTGCGACCACCTTGGCCGCACTGACCCACTGGCCCCACACGCCCTTGCTGGGCAGGAGGGTGGGCGCTTGGCCCACCGGGAGCGTCGCGGCGAAGTAGCGGGTGTCGAAGCGCCGGTGCGCGAACTCGGGGGTCACCCAGTGCACGAGCGAGCGGAGGAGGTCGGTCCGGAGTCCGAGGCCCCGCTTGGACAGGAGGTCCGCGAAGCCGATCTCCTGGTTTGCGAGCGCCTCGCGGGCGCGGGTCCAGTCCGCGGTGCTGGTCCCCTCGACCACCACCGACTCGTCAGAGCCCGCGAGCAGCACTCCGGTCTCCTCGAAGAGCTCCCGGATGGCGGCGACGACGTGCACGCGCGCGAGCGCGTAGTCATCGGTTCCGAGGAGCTCGGCCCACTGCCCCACTGAGGGGCCGAACCAGTCGAACGAGTCCTGGTCGGTGTTCTCGACCGAGCCGCCCGGGAAGGCGACGACACCGAGCGGGGAGTCGCCGGTGCGGTAGGTCAGCCAGGTCTCAGTGCCGTCGGGCGCGTCGCGCACGAGGGCGACTGTCGAGGCCAGACGCGGCTTGCGGGGCGCGTGGTCCGCCTCCTCGAGCCAACTGCGGGCGGCACCCTGGAGGTGCCGGGGAAGGGTGAAGCGGCGCTTATACGAAGTCGGCAATCAACTCAACCTCCACTGGCGCGTCAAGCGGCAGGACCGCGACGCCGACGGCCGAGCGGGCGTGGGTCCCCGCCTCGCCGAAGATGGTGCCGAGCAGCTCGGAGGCGCCGTTGACGACCCCGGGCTGGCCCGTGAACTGCGGGTCGGAGGCCACGAAGCCCACGACCTTGACGATCCGCGTGATGCGGTCAAGATCTCCGATCTGGGCCTTGACCGCGGCGAGCGCGTTGATGATGCACACCTGCGCGTACTTCTTGGCGTCCTCGGCGCTGACCTCGGCCCCCACCTTGCCGGTCGCCGGCAGCTGGCCGGAGACGAACGGCAGCTGGCCGGAGGTGTAGACGGTGGTGCCGGTGACGACGGCGGGCACGTACGCGGCGACGGGCGCGGCGACCTCGGGCAGGCTCAGGCCCAGCTCGGCGAGGCGGCGCTCGACGGCGCCCCCCACCTCGGTCCGGGACGTCCCCTGCCCTGCGTGGTCCTGGCTCATGCCTGCTTCTCCCTCTTCATGTACGCGACGAGTCCGTTTCCGCCCGGGCCGGGCACCACCTGGACGAGCTCCCAGCCGTCCTCTCCCCACTGGTCGAGGATCTGTTTGGTGGCGTGCACGATGAGGGGCACGGTGGCGTATTCCCAAGCGGTCATGAGGCCAGATTAGTCCCTCCCGGTAGACTGGCCCACATGGCGTCTGGCAACAACCCTGTCTTTGACACGGCCACCACCTTGGGCAAAATCCTCGCATTCCTTGGAGTGAGTGCGATCTGCGGCGTGCTCGTCGCCGGGCTCATGGTGCCCGCGGCGGCGGTCACGGGCAGCGCGGCAAACGGCTCAGTGCAGTTCTTCGACAGCCTGCCGAGCGAGCTCACGGTGGAGCCCCCGGGGCAGGTCACGAAGGTCCTTGCGGCGGACGGGTCGCAGATCGCCACGCTGTTCGCCGAGAACCGCACGAAGGTCCCGCTGGACCAGATGTCCCCGTACATCAAGGACGGCATCGTCGCTATCGAGGACTACCGCTTCTACGACCACGGCGGCGTCGACACGACCGGCATCCTGCGCGCACTCGCGGCGAACCTCCGGGGCAGCAAGCAGGGTGCCTCGACGCTCACGCAGCAGTACGTGAACAACGTCATCAACGAGAACCTCGTCGCCGAGGGCAAGGACGACGAGGTGCTGCTCAACGGCCTGAACAAGGGCGTGGGAGACAAGCTGCGCGAGATGAAGCTCGCGATCGCGCTCGAGAAGAAGTACAGCAAGGACCAGATCCTCGAGGGCTACCTCAACATCGTGTTCTTCAACGCCAACGCCTATGGCATTCAGGCCGCGAGCCAGTACTTCTTCTCGGTGAATGCGAAGGACCTCACCCTCCCGCAGGCCGCGCTCCTCGCCGGCCTCGTGAACAGCCCGTCGGTCTACGATCCGATCGCCCACCCGGACAACGCGAAGAAGCGCCGGGACCTCGTGCTCGACGCCATGCTCGAGCACGGCAAGATCAACCAGAAGCAGCACGATGACGCCGTCGCGACACCCGTGCAGACGAAGGTGAACCCGCCGAAGCAGGGCTGCCAGTACGCCCCGACGGCCCAGTACTTCTGCGACTACGTGATCCACCAGGTGCTCAACGACCCGGCCTTCGGCGCCGACGAGAAGGAGCGCCTCGCCAAGGTGGTCCGCGGCGGCCTGACGATCAAGACGACGCTGGACCCGCGCCTCCAGGCCCCTGCGCAGGAGCAGGTCGATGCGACCGCCGGAGACAATCAGCTCAAATGGGCTGCGTCCCTCGTGACGGTCCAGCCGGGCACCGGCAAGATTGTGGCGATGGCCCAGAACTCGAGGATGCTCGAGGGGCAGGGCTCAGGATTCGTCACGTCCTACAACGTGAACGTGGACCGTAACGACCCGTCCGGCAATCCGCTCGGCGGCGCCGGCGGCATGCAGCCCGGTTCGACCATGAAGCCCGTGACGCTGACCGCATGGCTGAACGAGGGCAAGTCGACCAACGCCATCGTCAACGCCGCCCAGCGCCGCTACCCGAAGAGCTTCCCGTGGAAGACGACATGCGAACCCGTGGTGGGCTGGTACGACGACACCGTGCAGGGCTCCACCGATCTCCAGAATGACGAGCCCAACTGGTACCGCCCCATGAGCGTGCGCGAGGGCATCTACCAGTCGATCAACACGGCCACGTTCGCATCGGCGGCCGCGCTGAACGACTTCTGCGACATCCAGCGCGCAGCGGACGCCCTGGGAATGCACGACGGCGAGGGCGGCGGAAAGAAGCTCGACCTCCACATCCTCGGCAACCTGCTCGGCGGCATGAACGTAGCGCCTCTGACGATGGCGAATGCGTTCGCCACCTTCGCCGCGAACGGCACCTACTGCACCCCCATCTCCATCACGGAGGTCACGGATGTGCAGGGCAAGAAGATCGGCGGCCAGGCCCCCACCTGCCAGCAGAATGCCATCAAGCCCGACGTCGCCAAGGCGGCCACGAACGTGCTCCAGGACGTCCTCACCAAGGGTTCGGGGTACAACATCAAGGACGCCGCCGGCAACACGATCAAGCTCCCCTACCCCGACGCCGCGAAGACCGGTACGAACAACTTCAACAACCAGACCTGGGTCGTCGGCTACACGAAGGGTCTCGCCACGGCGTCGTTCTTCGGGGAAGCCCTCAAGGATCCGTACTCGGCCGCCTATGGCCGCGACATCAAGATCAACGGCAGGTTCTACAAGTCGGTAGACGGCGCGTTCATTGCCGGTCCACAGTGGGCCTACTACATGCAGAAGGCTGCTCCGCTGTACGAGCACGGGGACTTCGACGCTCCGCCGCAGAACCTCATCACGGGCGGCTCCTCGACGCCGTCGGCCTCTGTCCCGCCGCAGCAGAACCAGCAGCAGAGCCAGCAGCAACAGCAGAACCAGAGCCAGCAGCAACAGCAGCCTCAGCCGGCGCCCCCGGTAGCCCCCGCGCCCCAGCCCGTCGCTCCGAGCGGGAACGGCAAGGGGAAGGGCAACGGCTGACCCGGTGACTGCTCTGGGAACGGCGGCCCGGCGGGCCGCCCTGATCGCTGGGCTCGGCGCGAGTGCCGGCATCGCGGCGGCCGCGTACGGATGGTGGGAGAAGGACCAGTTCACCCTGCGCGAGGAGAGCCTCCCGATCCTGCCCGCGGGTTCGCGGCCGCTGCGTGTCCTGCACCTGAGCGACATCCACTTCGTGCCCGGCCAGACGGCCAAGGTCCGCTGGCTCGCAGGACTGGCCAGCCTCGAGCCGGACCTCGTGGTCAACACCGGCGACAACCTCAGCCACCCCGGGGCCGTCCTGCCGCTCCTTGACGCACTCGCGCCACTCCTGCGGTTCCCGGGGGTCTTCGTGCCCGGCTCCAACGACTACTACGCGCCCGTGCGGAGCAACCCCGCGGGCTATCTCCTCGGTCCATCCAACCGGAAGTCTGTCCCACGTCGGGTGGAGCTCGACTGGCGCAGGCTCTTCACGGGCTTCGGCACGGCGGGCTGGATCAATCTGACCAACCGCTCCCAACCTCTGGAGCTCAATGGAGTGCGCCTCGACTTCTCAGGCGTAGATGATCCGCACCTGAAGCGGGAGCGCTATGCAGATTGGCCCGCGGAAGCAGCCGATGCGGGCAAGCCCAACCTCAAAGTCGCCGTCATCCACGCGCCCTACCAGCGCGTCCTGGACCACTTCACGGACGCGGGCGCCGAGCTCATGCTCGCCGGCCATACCCACGGCGGGCAGGTCTGCCTGCCGTTCTATGGAGCGCTCGTCTCCAACTGCGACCTGCCCACATGGCGGGCCAAGGGCCTCACCGAGTGGGAGCACGGGGGGCGGACGGTCCCGCTCAACGTCTCGGGGGGCATCGGAACGTCCCGCTACGCCCCGATCCGCATCGCGTGCCGGCCGGAGGCTGTCCTCCTGACGCTCACGCCCCGCCCGGCGTAGGGTAGTTGCCACAGCTAACTACCCCCTGTGAGGTGTGACCATCGGCATGCCGCAGACCCAGCCCGGCTCGACCCCCTACTGGGCATCGATCGCCCGGCTGGGCCCGCTCGTGCGGCCCATCGTGCCGCGCCTGCTCATGGGCCTCGTCGTGGCTCTCGCGGCCTCGGCCCTCGCACTCGCCGTCCCGCAGGTCCTGCGCCTCGTCATCGATGACCTCGCCGGAAGCGGAACCCAGCCCTCGGCCGTGTGGGGAGCAGCCGGCGTCGTGCTCCTCCTCGGCGTGCTCGAGGCGAGCATGATCTACCTGCGCCGCGTCCTCGTCATCGAGCCGAGCATCACGCTCGAGCGGCAGATGCGCGTGGCCCTCTACGACCACCTCCAGGACCTGCCCGTGGCGTTCCACGACCGCTGGGGCTCGGGGCAGCTCCTCTCGCGCTCCATCGCGGACCTCAGCTTCCTGCGGCGCTGGCTCGCGTTCGGGGCGATCTTCCTCGTCGTCTCCGTCAGCACCGTGGCGCTCGGCGTGGTGCTGCTGTTCACGCTCGCATGGCAGCTCGCGCTCATCTTCCTGGCCGCGGCGCTGCCGATCATGGTCTACGGGGCGATCTTCCGGCGGCGGTTCTCCCGGGCCACCCGCAGGAGCCAGGACCAGGCCGGCGACCTCGCCACCACCGTCGAGGAGTCCGTCCACGGAATCCGCGTTCTCAAGGCGTTCGGCCGCTCCCGCGAGGCTCTCGAGGGCTTCACGGAGCAGGCGCAGCAGCTGCGCGAGACCGAGGTGGCCAAGTCGCGCCACCAGGCCATCTTCAGCCTCGTGGTGACGCTCCTGCCCGAGCTCGCGCTCGGCGTCGGGCTCATGGTCGGCCTCTGGCTCGCGGCGACGGGCCAGCTGAGCATCGGCTCCCTCGCGGCGTTCTTCGCCACAGCCGCCGCGGTTGCCCAGCCCGTCGAGGCGAGCGGCATGCTCGTGGGCATGGCGCTGACGGCCAAGACCGCCGTGGACCGGCACTTCGAGGTCATGGACGCCCGCAGCGCCATCACCGACCCGGCGGCTCCGCGCCATCTGGCACAGCCGCGCGGCGCCCTCGCCTTCCGGGACGTGCGGTTCGCCTTCAACGCCCCGGAGGCCGCAGCCGCGCCCGGCCCGGGCAGAGCCGCGCACGACGGCGCCAGGCCGCCTCGCACAGGCAGCGCACCGGAGCCGGTCCCGCGGGAGGTGCTCCGCGGCGTCACCCTGGCCATCCGCCCCGGCGAGACGATGGCCCTCGTCGGCGCGACCGGCTCGGGCAAGAGCACCCTCCTGCAGCTTGTCCCGCGCCTGTACGACGTCACGGGCGGAGCCGTGGAGATCGACGGAGTGGACATCCGGCAGCTGCCCCTCGCCGAACTGCGGCGGCTCGTCGCGGTCGCGTTCGAGGACACGACCCTCTTCTCCTCCTCCGTGCGGGAGAACGTCCTGCTCGGCGCCCCCGTGGAGGACGGCCCCGAGGCGCAGTCGCTGCTGGAGGAGGCCCTCGACGTCGCGCAGGCACAGTTCGCGCACTCCCTCCCCGACGGCCTGGGCACCAGGATCGGCGAAGAGGGGCTGAGCCTGTCCGGCGGCCAGCGGCAGCGCATCGCCCTCGCCCGCGCCATCGCCGCGCGCCCGGCGGTGCTCGTCCTCGACGACCCGCTTTCCGCCCTCGACGTCGCCACCGAGGAACGCGTCTCGGCTCGCCTCGGAGAGGCCCTCGCGCGCACGACGACGCTCATCGTGGCCCACCGCCCCTCGACCGTGGCCCTCGCGGACCGGGTCGCGCTGCTGCGCCACGGAGTGGTCGAGGACGTCGGCACCCACGCTGAGCTGCTCGAACGAAGCGAGCACTACCGCTGGATCATCGCGAGCCTGCCCGAGGAGCCACGGGACCTCGACAGGGACCATGAACCCGATCTGGACGACGTGCTCTCGGAGGAGGCCGGATGAGCCAGCCTGCGCTCGGAACCCGCGGCGAGGACGCGGTCGACCTCACGCGCGAGGCGAGCCGCGCCGTCCGGCGTCGCTCGCTCTGGCTGCTGGGCGACCTCCTCCGGCCGGTGCGCGGACGCCTCTGGGCCACGCTCGCGATGGTGGTCGTCTCGCAGGCGACCCGCGCTGCCGGGCCGGCGATCATCGCGTTCGGGATCGACCGCGCGCTGCCCGCGCTCGCCTCCGGCGATCCGCGGCTCACGTGGCTCGTGGGCGCCGGATACCTCGCCGCGGCGCTCACGACGGCGCTGCTCACCGCCGCCTACGTGACCTCGACCGCCCGGCTGAGCCAGACCATGCTGCTGGACCTGCGGGTGCGGGTGTTCCGGCACACCCAGCGGCTGAGCCTGGACTTCCATGAGACGTACACGTCGGGGCGGATCATCTCGCGGCAGACCTCGGACCTCGAGGCGCTGCGCGAGCTGCTCGACTCGGGCGTGAGCTCGCTCGCCTCGGGGCTGCTGTTCATGGCCTTCACGGCGATCACCGTGTTCGCGCTCGACTGGCCGTCCGGGCTCATCATGCTCGCCGCTGCGGTGCCGATGACCCTCCTCGCGCGGTGGTACCAGGTCAGGTCGCAGCGTGCGTTCCGTGCCTCCCGGGTGGTGTCGGCGCGGCTGATCGTGCACTTCGTCGAGACGATGACGGGCATCCGCGCGGTCAAGGCGTTCCGGAAGGAGCGGGCCAACAGCGCCGAGTACGGCGCCCTCGCGGACGACTACGCCGCCGCGACGCAGCGCTCGGTGATGCTCAACGGCATCTTCCAGCCGGGCCTCGTGCTCACGGGGAACGTGACGGTGGCGGCGATCCTCCTCGTGGCGGCGTTCAGGGTCCTCGAGGGGAGCCTTGCGGTCGGCGTGCTGCTCGCCGTTGTGCTCTCCACGAAGCGCTTCTTCAGCCCGCTCGAGACCATCGCGATGTTCTACAACTCGTTCCAGAGCGCCCAGGCGGCCCTCGAGAAGGTCTCCGGGCTGCTCGAGGAGGTCCCCACGGTCCAGCCGCCCCGGAATCCGACCCCGCTGCCCGCGGCCCGCGGGGACGTGGCGTTCGAATCGGTAACGTTCTCCTACGCGTCCGGGCCCGAGGTGCTGCCGGAGTTCACGCTACGGATCCCGGCGGGCCAGACTGTGGCCCTGGTCGGGGCGACCGGGGCGGGCAAGTCGACGCTCGCCAAGCTCGTGGCCCGGTTCTATGACCCCACCTCCGGAGCGGTGACGCTCGACGGCGTGGACCTCCGCAGGCTCTCGACGCGGGACCTCCGGCGCGCGGTGGTCATGGTCACGCAGGAGGCGTTCCTGTTCTCGGGCTCCGTGGCGGACAACATCGCGCTAGGCCGCCCCGCGGCGTCCCGGGAGGAGATCGAGGCTGCGGCCCGGGCTGTCGGGGCCCATGAGTTCATCTCCGCCCTGCCCGAGGGGTACGACACCGACGTCACCAAGCGCGGCGGCCGGGTCTCCGCGGGCCAGCGGCAGCTCATCTCCTTCGCCCGCGCGGTCCTCGCGAGCCCCGCGGTGCTCATCCTCGACGAGGCCACGAGTTCGCTGGACATCCCGTCGGAGCGGCTCGTGCAGGCCGGTCTCGCGAAGCTCCTCGGCGCCCCCGGCACCGTGGGCACCGCCGGGGCCGCGGCCGCATCGCACGACGGCGCGGACGAGGCTCGCGCGCGGACGCGCACGGCGATCATCATCGCCCACCGGCTCTCGACCGTGGAGATCGCCGATCGGGTCCTCGTGGTGGACGGCGGCCGGATTGTCGAGGACGGAACGCCGGCCGAGCTGCTGGCTGGCGGCGGCCGATTCGCCGCCCTGCACGGGGCGTGGAAGGACACGCTCGTGTAGGCCCGAACCCCCTGCTCGATTTCCTGTTCCGAAGCCGATCGGGTACTCTGGATGAGTTGCTCCGGGGAGTCCCGGGCGACGGATCGGGATGTAGCGCAGCTTGGTAGCGCGCTTCGTTCGGGACGAAGAGGTCGCAGGTTCAAATCCTGTCATCCCGACCATCATGCAGGCCCCGCAGCCCACGCTGCGGGGCCTCCTTCTTTGCCTGACGGCCTCAGCGACAAGACCTGGCCCTCTAGTGGTGCGGCAGCACCAGGTGCGTCCGCCCCCGGCCGAACCGGCGGCGCAGGGCCTTGTGGACGGCGTCGCCCACCACCACGCCGGGAACCGCGAGCGCGGCGATGATGAAGCCTGCAAGCGGCGGCGGAGCCTGGCCGAGCACGTCCGCCACCGGCCCGGCGAAGAGGAAGACGGCCAGCAGCGCGAGCTCCACGAGGATCGCCCACAGCAGCATCCGGTTCCCCGCCCACGAGAGCCGCCAGGCGGGCCTGCTGGCGCTGCGGCACGCATAGGCATTGGCGAGCTGGCCGAGCACGACGGCCGCGAACGCCGCCCCCGAGGCCGTCGCGATCACCGCCGGCACAGGCACGGGCCCGCCCGGGCGCCAGCCGCCGAGCCACAGGACCACGGCGAAGGCCGCCATCTCGAAGACCACCTCGAGCGGCCCCAGCACGGCGAAGACCCGGAACATGAGGCTGCCGTCCATCAGGTGCCGGCGCTCCGGCGGCCGCGTGAGCACCCCTGCGCTCGGCTTCTCGCCGCCGAGGGCGAGCGCAGGCAGGAGGTCCGTGCCGATGTCCAGGCAGAGGATCTGCAGGACGCCGAGCGCGAGCGGGAAGTGCCCCGCCGAGAGCGCCCACACCACGAAAGGCGTCAGCTCGGCGACGTTGTCCGTGAGATGGTACGTGAGGTAGCGGCGGATGTTCGCGTACGTCGCCCTGCCCTGTTCCACCGCGACGATGATGGTCGCGAAGTCGTCGTCCAGGAGCACGAGGTCGGCGGCGTTGCGCGCCACGTCGGTGCCGCTGCGTCCCATCGCGACCCCGATGTCAGCCGCCTCGAGCGCGGGGCCGTCGTTGACGCCGTCGCCCGTCATTGCGACGCAGTGCCCGCGCGCCTGCAGCGCGTGCGCGACGCGCAGCTTCTGCTCCGGGGTGACGCGGGAGATCACCACACCGTCGCGGTCCAGGAGCGCGCCCAGCACCTGCGGATCCTCAGGCAGGCTCGCCCCCTCGAGCACCCGGGGCGCCCCCGCGCCGGGGCCGAGGAGGCCGATCTCCCGGGCGATCGCCGCTGCGGTGACGGGATGGTCGCCCGTCACCATCGCAATCCTGATGCCCGCCTCGCGCGCCTGGCGGATCGCCCCGGCGACTGCCGGGCGCGGCGGGTCGTGCAGCCCGATCAGGCCGCGGAGCACCAGGCCGCGCTCAAGCACGACGGCGTCCGCCCCGCCTCCCGCCGCGGCGGCGGCCTCGTCGTCGCTCATCTCGCGCGACGCCACGGCCAGGACCCTCAGGCCCCGCTGGGCGAGCTGTTCCGTGGCGGCGTGCGCGCTGAGGCGCCACGCGTCGTCGTCCGCGGCCTCTCCCGTGGCGCCACTGCCGATGCACAGGGCCAGGAGGGTCTCGGGGGCGCCCTTGACCCACAGCTCCGCGGACTCGCGGACGGGCCTGGACTCCGCGTCCGGCCCGGACTCCCCGTCCAGACCGGACACCCCGTCCGGCCCGCCCCCGCCGCTCCGCAGCACGGCACTCTGCCGCTTCCGCTCGTCGTCGAACGCGAATCCCGCGAGCGGCACGGGCCGGGCGGCGGCGCCACCGAGCCGGCGGTCCAGGGCCGCGAGGGCGGCTTCCATGGGGTCCCCCACCGCCCGCCACTCGCCGTCGTGCTCCTCGATCTCGCCCTGCGAGGCCGCCCGCGCACCCCTCGCCAGGCGGCCCGCGGCCTCGCGGGCGGCATCGGTGCCATCGACCGAGGCGTCGGGGCTGTATCCGGTGCCCTCGATTGCCACTGTCCCGGCCGGCGTCCACACCTCGACGGCGCTCATCCGGTTCTGGGTGAGCGTCCCGGTCTTGTCGGTGCAGATGAAGGTGGTGGAGCCGAGCGTCTCGACGGCCTGGAGGTTCCGCACGAGCGCGTGCCTGCGGCTCATCCGCTGCGCGCCCATGGCGAGCGAGAGGGTCACTGTGGGCAGCAGGCCCTCGGGGACCAGGGCGACGGTGACGCCGATCGCGAAGAGGAAGGCCCCCGCGAGAGGGTTGCCGATGAGGAGGGAGGCGAGGAAGAAGGCCGCCCCTACGGTGACCGAGACAGTCGCGATGATCGTCACGATCCGTCTCAGCTCGAGGTCGAGGGGGCTCGCGGGGGGCTCGGCGCGGGTGGTGAGCCGGGCGATCTCCGCCAGGCGCGTCCTCTCCCCCGTGGCGGTGACCCGGCCCACCGCGTCCCCCGCCGCGACGAACGTGCCTCCCGCGCCGGCGTCGCCCACCTCGCGGGGCACGGCCACGCTCTCACCGGTGAGCATGGACTCATCCAGAGTGAGCCCCGAGGCCTGCAGGAAGTCGAGGTCGGCGGGAACGCGGTCGCCGGCCGTGAGCAGCACCACGTCCCCGGGGACGAGCTCCGCCGCGTCGACCACGGTGGTGCGCCCGCTCCGGCGCACCTGGACGTTGGCGGGAAGGAGCTCCCGCAGCTTGGCCGAGGCCCGTTCTGCCCGAGCCTCCTGGAAGAAGGCGAAGAGTCCGTTGACCACCACGACCGCGACGATGGCCCAGCCCAGCTCCGCCATCCCGGCAATGAAGGCCAGGACCGCCGCGGCCCAGAGCATCAGGGCGAAGAAGTGGCCGAGTTCGGCCGCGAGTCGGAGCCACCATGGGCGCCCCTTCTCGCGGGGCAGGCTGTTCGCGCCGACCTGGTCGCGCAGCCTCTCGACGACGCCATCGTCAAGGCCGTCCGGAACGGCCATTCCGGACGCGTGGAGGATCCCGGCCTCAGCCGTCGCCGGGCTGTGGGGAGCATCCGCACGGCCTTCGGCACGGCGCAGGGAGGAATCCACAGGCCACATTCTGCGTGCTCCCGGTGATGCCGGGAAGGGACAGACGGCCCCCAAACACGCATGCCCCGGCCCGAGGGGTCCGGAGCACGCGCTCAGGTGTCAATCAAGGCGCCCCTGAAGTGGCCACCGCTTCCGTCAGCCTCTGGCGGTCGCGATGCTGTGCCCTGGAGGAGCACGGGATCAATCACATTGGGGTGGACGAGCCGCTGGTCGCGTCCGGGGAGGACATCGGGTCCGGCCAGTTGCCGATCGCTACGGGTGCCCGCATGGGATCGGGCCAGTTCCCGATGGCCTGGATCTTCATGGGATCGGGCCAGTTTCCGATCGCGGTCGGCGCAGCCGCAACACCGGGCACGGCAAGGGCACCGGCCACTGCGAGCGTGGCAATCAGTTTCTTCAGCATCTACTTGTCCTTGGATTCAGCCCCAGATCGAAAGGGGACGGGTGCGTATTCTCGGGCGGAGAGTGCTTTCCGGGTGTTCTGTACGGATGTGCTTTCACAGCGCATGCATCGCAGAGTGCGCTTTGTCGTGATTGACATCCCTAGTAAAATAACATCCACATGGCCTGTCAAGGAACGGAACTGCCTCACCGATACCCGATGATGGGCTCTGACAAACGCAGAGGACCCGGGATCGGCGACGCTCCCGGGAGGGGGCCAGGAGGTCAATGTGGGCAGTGGATTCGGCGAGAAGCTGCGTGCCGAAAGGCTCGAACGGGGGCTGACGCAGGCGGAACTCGGCAAGGACCTGTACTCCCCAAGCTACATCTCGCTGCTTGAGACCGGTCGCCGCGAGCCGACGGCGGAGGTCATCCAGGAGCTCGCACGCCGCCTCCAGCTTGCCCCCAAGGCGCTCGAGGCATGGAGCCAGCCGGTCAGCGCCAATGACGCGGAGTACGTGCTCGCAGGGCTCTACGCGCGCCAGGCATGGGACCTGCGTGACTATGCCCAGGCCGCGACCCACGCCGCCACGGCAGCGCAGTTCGCCCTTGAGGGAAAGAACAACAGCGCCTGGTGGAACATGACCTACATGCAGGCCGAGTGCCTCATGAAGCAGGGCGAGCTGGCAGAATGCCAGCGCATCGTCCAGCACCTCCTCGAGCACCCGATCGTGGCGGAGTCCGCCGGCCTCGCCGTGCGCGCACGGCAGATGCTCGCGGCCGTGTGCCACGGACTCGGCCAACTGGGCACCGCCGTCGAGCATGCGCGTGAAGCGGTCCGCCTCGGCGCGCAGCTCCCCGCCGGATCCACGATCTACATCGGCGCGCTCCGCGCCCTGATAGGAGCCCTCGCGGAGAGCGGCCGCCTCGACGAGGCCTGGGAGCAGTGCCGGGTCCTCGGCACGCTCGTCGGCGAGGACTCCATGGGGCAGCTCGCCGGCGAGGTCGAATGGGTCATCGGCAATGTCGCCTTCATGCGGGCGGACTACGAGGAGGGGGTCAAGCACCACGAGCGGGCCGCGAAGCTCCTCTCCCCCGCCAACGACATCGAGCTGTGGGCCCGCTTCAACAAGGCCTCCGCTGCGGTCCGCCTCACGGGCGGCGTCATCGAGCCGGAAACGCTGGCCGCAATCGAGCGGGCCGAGCTTGCCCTGAGCATCGTGGGAGGCTCGCGCGCCGAACAGCTCGAGGTGATGTTCATCCGCGCCCGCTGGCTCTACCTCAACGGCCAGATGCCGGAGACGATCGAGCTCCTTCGCGCCATCTACGCCGAGAAGAGCGCGCTCGGCCGGCACACCGCAGGGGAGGTCGCCCTCCTGTACGGCCGCGCCCTCAAGGCGCTCGGCCAGCACGAGGAGGCGCTCGAGCTCCTCAAGGACGCACGCGAGCAGTTCAGCTACGCGGGCGCCTCGGACAAGGTGCAGCAGACGATGGACGCGATCCTGGAGATCCGGCTCGCCGAGCGCCGCGCGGAGAAGGCCGCGGAGCAGGGCGTCAGCTGAAGGCGCGCCCCGTGAGCCGCTCGTACGCCTCGACGTAGCGCGCCCTGGTGCGCCCGACGACATCCTCCGGCAGCGCCGGAGGCTCCTCGCCGGACGCGCGGTCCCAGCCAGACTCAGCCGAGGTCAGCCAGTCGCGGACAAACTGCTTGTCGAACGAGGGCTGTGCGTGCCCAGGCTCCCAGGACTCGGCGTCCCAGAACCGCGACGAGTCCGGAGTGAGGACCTCGTCGCCCAGCGTGATGATCCCGGAGGCCGGATCGACGCCGAACTCCACCTTCGTGTCGGCGAGAATGATCCCGCGCTCGCGCGCAATCCGCTCCGCCTCACGGTAGAGCTCGAGCGTGAGGTCGCGCAGCTGGGCCGCCGCCTCGTCGCCCACCATGCCCGTCACGTCGTCGTAGGTGATGTTCTCGTCGTGCTCGCCGACCTCGGCCTTCGCCGAAGGGGTGAAGATCGCCTCGGGCAGGCGCGAGCCGTCCACGAGGCCCTCGGGCAGCCCGATCCCGCACACGGTGCCCGACTCGCGGTACTCGGCGAGTCCGGAGCCGGTGAGGTAGCCGCGGGCAATGCACTCCACCGGATACATCTCGAGGCGACGGCAGACCATGGCGCGGCCCTCGACCTCGGGCGGGACACCGTCGTCAGCCGTGGAGCCCACCACATGGTTGGGCACGTTCAGCTGCTCGAACCACCACAGGCTCAGCTGGGTGAGGATGCGGCCCTTGTCAGGGATGGTGCTGCTCAGGACGTAGTCGTAGGCGGAGATGCGGTCGCTCGCGACGACGAGGACCTGGTCCGCGGGCCCGTCGAACGGCTCGTACAGGTCGCGGACCTTCCCGGAGTAGATGTGCCGCCACCCGGGCAGGTCGCGGACCTCGGTCGTGTAGCCCTTCGTGTTCTCGCTCGTCATCACTCGGCTCCTGCTCCGGCGCTGGCACTGTGCTTGATCCCGGGCTGCACGCTGGGCACAGCTACCTCGCCCCGCGCCGCCCGCTCGGCGATGTCGCGGCGGTACTGGCCGCCGTCGAGCCTGATGAGCCCGATCCCCTCGTAGGCCCGACCGCGGGCGCTGGCGAGGTCCTCCCCGAGTGCCACCACGGCGAGGACGCGGCCGCCAGCGGAGACCACCTTGCCGTCGTCCGAGAGCTTCGTTCCGGCGTGGAGGACGTGCACGCCCTCGAGCTCGGCCGCCTTCTTGAGGCCGCGGATTCGGTCGCCGGTGCGCGGCGTGGCCGGGTAGTTCTCGGAAGCGAGCACGACGGCGACCGCAGGCTCGGGCGCCCAGCGCACCTCCTCGGCCTGGTCCAGATGCCCCGTGGCGGCCGCGAGGAGCAGGCCGCCGAGCGGCGTCCTGAGGCGTGCGAGCACGGCCTGGGTCTCGGGATCGCCGAACCGGGCGTTGAACTCGATGACACGCGTGCCCCGGGAGGTGAGGGCGAGCCCGCAGTACAGGACACCGACGAACGGTGTGCCGCGTTTGGCCATCTCGTCGACGGTCGGCTGCGCGACGCGCTCGATGACCTCGTCGACGAGTCCGGCGGGGGCCCAGTCGAGCGGGGTGTAGGCGCCCATGCCCCCGGTGTTGGGGCCCTCGTCGTTGTCGAAGATGCGCTTGAAGTCCTGCGCGGGGGCGAGGGGAACCACGGTGTGGCCGTCGGAGAGGACAAAGAGGGAGACCTCGGGTCCGTCCAGGAATTCCTCGATCACCACGGAGCCGCCCGCGTCGAAGCACGACTGGGCGTGGGCGAGGGCCTCGTCGCGGTCCGAGGTCACGACCACGCCCTTGCCCGCCGCGAGGCCGTCGTCCTTGACCACGTAGGGGGCTCCGAACGCGTCGAGGGCGTCGGCGGCCTCCTCGGCGTTGACGGCCACCCGCGCCATGGCGGTGGGGACACCGGCCTCGGCCATGACCTGCTTGGCGAAGGCCTTGGACGCCTCGAGCTGGGCGGCGGCCCTGCTCGGGCCGAACACGGGGATCCCGGCCTCCCGCACCGCATCGGAGACGCCCGCCGCGAGCGGAGCCTCGGGCCCCACGACCACGAGGTCCACGCCGAGCGACTGCGCGAGTGCCGTGACGGCCTCGGGATCGTTCGCGTCGACCGCATGCGTCGGGACCATCTGGGCAATCCCGGCGTTGCCCGGAGCGGCATGGACCTCGGTGACGCTCGGATCGGCGAGGAGGGAACGGACGATGGCGTGTTCGCGGCCACCCGGGCCGATCACGAGAACCTTCACGCCCCAAGGGTATCGGGACGGCCGCGCGCGGCGCACCCACGGGCGCGATGGCGGCTTCATGCGGGCGGGCGCACCTAAACTGTGGAGCATGGCCCACGCAACCTTCTCGGCGGACGACTCCGTCGAGCTCGCCGTGATCGAGCGCAGCGGCTTCATCGAGTCACGCCATCTGGGCTCCGCGGTCGTGGTGGCGGCCGACGGCTCGGTCGTCACGGAACTCGGCGACATCCGCACCCCCGTCTTGGCCCGCTCCACGCTCAAGCCGTTCCAGGCGCTCGCGTCGATGCAGGCCGGTGTGCCGCTCCGCGGCACCCAGGTGGCCCTCGCCTGCGCCTCGCACACCGGGTCGCTGGACCACATGGACATCGTGGAGGGCATGCTCGGTGCGGCGGGCCTGCGCGAGGCTGACCTGCTGTGCCCCCCTGACTGGCCCGCCGACGAGAACGCGCGCGCGTGGCTGGTCCGGGCTGGCCACGGCAAGCGCCGGCTCGCCTACAACTGCTCCGGCAAGCACGCGGCGTTCCTGTGGGCGTGCGTCGAGAACGGGTGGGACCGGCGCAGCTACCTCGAGCCGAACCATCCGCTGCAGCAGCGGGTCCGGGCCACCATCGAGGAGTACGCCGAGGAGCTCATCGCCCACCTCGGGATCGACGGGTGCGGCGCACCGGTCGCGGCCCTGTCGCTGCAGGGGCTGGCCCGCGCCTACTCGCGCCTCGCCCGTTCCCCGGGCGACGACGGCGCGAACGCCCGCGCCGCGACCATTGCCACCTCGATGCTGGACTACCCCTGGGCCGTCCAGGGCCGCGACCAGCCGAATACCGTGGTGATGGAGGAACTCGGCGTCCTCGCCAAGGTGGGCGCGGAGGGCCTCGTCGTGCTGGCCACCCCCCAGGGCGCCGCCGCGGCCGTGAAGATCCTCGACGGGAATGTCCGCGCCACCACCCTCGTGGCCCTGACCATGCTTGCCGCCGCCGATGCGGTCGACGTCGCGAACGTCGCGCGGGTGCTCGAGCGCGTGGTGGAGCCGGTCATGGGCGGCGGTCGGCAGGTGGGGCGCATCCGCCTCGGGCGCGCCGTCTCGGCGCTGCTGGACTAGACGCAAGGACCTCTGGAGGAACCAATGGCCACCCGCCGCAGGATCACGCACGACGACGGCCGCGCGGCTGTGGCTGCCTGGCGCGCCGCACATGCGGAGGGCGCCGAGCGTCAGGAGGGAGACGCCGTCGGGCATCCGGAGGTGCCCCGCCAGACCGTGGCGACCGCGGTGCGGTACCTCCTCGAGGAGCTCGCCGAGACGGCGCCAGGGAACTCGGTCGAGGTGCGGGTGCCGCCGTTCGGGGTGGCGCAGTGCGTCGAGGGGCCGCGCCACACGCGCGGGACGCCGCCCAACGTCGTCGAGACGGATGCCCCGACGTGGCTGGGCCTCGCGACGGGAAGCGTGTCCTGGACCGACGCGCTGGCCTCGGGAAGGCTCAGCGCCTCCGGGATCCGGACGGACCTGAGCGAGTTCCTGCCGCTCGCGTAGCCAGGCGCTCGGCCGCGCTACCCCCGGCCCACGAACGGCATCCCGGAAGCCGTGATGAGCAGGCTGCCGACGCTGGCCTCGGCCGGGAGGGACGCCATGAACACGACGGCCTTCGCCGCCTCCTCCACCGCGAAGGTGGGCTCGACGCGGCGCGAACCGTCCGCCTGGAGTGCGCCTTCACCGACGCCCAGCGTGTCGATGAGCTCCGTGCGCGTATTGCCGATGTCGATCTGGCCGGCGGTGATCCCGTAGGGACGGCCGTCGAGCTCAATGCTCTTTGTCAGCCCGGTGATCGCGTGCTTCGTCGTGGTATACGCGACCGACCGCGGCCGCGGCGTGTGCGCGGAGATCGAGCCGTTGTTGATGATCCTGCCCCCCTGGGGCTCCTGGGCCTTCATCGCGCGGAAGGCGGCCCCGGCGCACAGGAAGCTGCCGGTCAGGTTCACGGCCACCGTGGATTCCCATCCCGCGACGTCGATCTCCCCGACGTCGCCCGACGGGCCGAATGTCCCGGCGTTGTTGAACAGCACGTCCACACGGCCGAACTCCCGCAGCACGTGGGCGAAGAGGCGTTCGACGTCGTCCTGCCGGGTCACGTCGCAGGGGACCACGAGCGCGGACCCAGGGCCGGTGCCCTCGGCCGTGCTTGCGGTCTCCCCCAGGGCGTCCTCGCGGCGCCCGGCGAGCGCGACGCTCCAGCCGTCGGCCAGGAGGCGGCGTGCGACTGCTCTCCCGATGCCGCTGCCTGCTCCTGTGACCACCGCGACGCGTGCCTCAGTGCTTCCCATGGGTCCTCCCCCTGTCACGGACTTGACGCGGATCACGCTCCCACGCCACTCTTGTTTCACATCGTAGTATTTCGTTTCCACAATACGAAATCAGGAAACGACCATCCCAGACCCAGCGCGCCGTTACCCGAGCGCGCAAGAAAGAGGTTGGACGTGCTGACTGGAGAGCATACCCAGCAGATCCTCGGCGGCCGGATTCCCGGCAGCCGGTCCTCTGGCGACGGCGCCGCACTGGACCGCGATCCCGAAGAGACCGCCGAGTGGATCGAATCCTTCGACTCCCTCGTCTCCGAGCGGGGCACCGAGCGGGCCCAGTTCATGGTCAAGAGCATCCTCCAGCGCGCGGGTGCCCAGAGCGTCGGCGTTCCCATGGTCCACACCACGGACTACGTGAACACCATCCCGGCCGACCAGGAGCCCGTCTACCCCGGCGACGAGGACGTCGAGCGGCGGTACCGCGCCTGGATGCGCTGGAATGCCGCCGTGCTCGTGCACCGCGCGCAGCGCCCGGGTGTCGGCGTCGGCGGGCACATCTCCACCTACGCCGGCGCGGCGACGCTCTACGAAGTGGGCTTCAACAATTTCTTCCGGGGCAAGGACCACCCGGGCGGCGGCGACCAGGTGTTCTTCCAGGGCCACGCCTCCCCCGGCATGTACGCGCGCGCGTTCATGGAAGGGCGCCTGGGCGAGGAGGACCTCGACGGGTTCCGCCAGGAGAAGTCCCGCGAGGGCCACGCCCTCTCCTCCTACCCCCACCCCCGGATGATGCCGGAATTCTGGGAGTTCCCCACGGTCTCGATGGGCATCGGCCCGATGAACGCGATCTACCAGGCCCAGACGAACCGGTACCTGCACAACCGCGGAATCAAGGACACCTCGGACCAGCACGTGTGGGCCTTCCTCGGCGACGGCGAGATGGACGAGCCCGAGAGCCGCGGCCTGCTCCAGCTCGCCGCGAACGAGAACCTGGACAACCTCACGTTCGTCATCAACTGCAACCTCCAGCGCCTCGACGGCCCGGTCCGCGGCAACGGCAAGATCATCCAGGAGCTCGAGGCGTTCTTCCGCGGCGCCGGCTGGAACGTCATCAAGGTGGTGTGGGGCCGCGAGTGGGACTCGCTCCTGGCCAACGACCGCGAGGGCCACCTCGTGAAGATCATGAACGAGACACTGGACGGCGACTACCAGACCTACAAGGCCGAGAACGGCGCCTTCGTCCGGGACCACTTCTTCGGCAAGACGCCCGAGACCAAGGAGCTCGTCGCGGACCTGACGGACGAGCAGATCTGGAACCTCAAGCGCGGCGGCCACGACTACCACAAGGTCTATGCCGCGTACCGTGCGGCGGTGGAGCACAAGGGCCAGCCCACCGTGATCCTCGCCAAGACCGTCAAGGGCTACGGACTCGGGACGCACTTCGAGGGCCGCAACGCGACCCACCAGATGAAGAAGATGACGCTGCAGGACCTCAAGGACTTCCGCGACCACCTGCGCATCCCGATCAGCGACGAGCAGCTCGAGGCGGACCCGTACCAGCCCCCGTACTACCACCCCGGGTTCGACGCCCCCGAGATCAGGTACCTCCTCGGACGCCGTGCCGAGCTCGGCGGCGCGGTGCCGGAGCGGCGCAAGGAACACCGCGCCGTCGCGCTTCCCGATGCGAAGGCGTACGCGATCGCCAAGCGCGGCTCCGGGAAGCAGCAGGCGGCGACGACGATGTCCTTCGTTCGCCTGCTGAAGGACCTCATGCGGGACGCCGAGTTCGGCAAGCGGATCGTGCCGATCGTGCCGGACGAGAGCCGCACCTTCGGCATGGACGCGTTCTTCCCGACCGCCAAGATCTACAACCCCAAGGGCCAGAACTACCTCTCGGTCGACCGGGACCTGGTCCTGGCCTACAAGGAGTCGCCTGCCGGGCAGCTCATCCACCCGGGCATCAACGAGGCCGGCGCCGTCGCTGCGTTCACCGCCGCAGGCACGGCCTACGCGACCCACGGCGAACCCCTCGTGCCGGTGTACGTGTTCTACTCGATGTTCGGCTTCCAGCGCACGGGCGACTCGTTCTGGGCGGCGGGCGACCAGATGGCCCGGGGCTTCATCATCGGCGCTACCGCCGGGCGCACCACACTCACCGGGGAGGGCCTCCAGCACGCGGACGGCCACTCGCCCCTGCTCGCGGCGACCAACCCCGCGGTCGTGACCTACGATCCGGCGTACGGCTACGAGATCGGGCACATTGTGCGGGCGGGCATCGAGCGGATGTACGGCACGGGTGGCACATCCGGAACCAACGCAGACCCGAACGTCATGTACTACCTCACCGTGTACAACGAGCCGATCGTCCAGCCGGCCGAGCCCGAGGAGCTCGACGTCGACGCCCTCCTGCGGGGCATGTACCGGCTGCCGGGCTCGGACTCAGCGGACGACGCCGGGGCTCCTCTGGGTGCCGACGCTCCCCGCGCGCAGCTGCTCGCCTCGGGCGTGGCGGTGCCGTGGGCCCTCGAGGCCCGCCGCATTCTCGCTGAGGACTGGGGCGTGGCGGCAGACGTGTGGAGCGTGACGTCCTGGAGCGAGCTGCGCCGCGAGGGCCTCGCGGCGGAGGAGCAGGCCTTCCTGCACCCCGAGGCCGAGGCGCCGCTGCCGTTCGTGACCCGGCAGCTCGCCGGCACGTCCGGCCCCGTGGTGGCGGTCACGGACTACAACAAGTCGGTTCCGGACCAGATCCGGCAGTTCGTGCCGGGCGACTATGCCGTGCTCGGTGCGGACGGGTTCGGGTTCTCCGACACCCGTGCGGCCGCACGCCGGTTCTTCAAGATCGACGCGCACTCGGTGGTGGTCCGCACCCTCCAGGAGCTCGGCCGCCGGGGCGAGGTGCCGGCGTCGGCCGCGCGGGAGGCGATCGAGAGGTACAGGCTGCTGGAGGTGAAGGCGGGAACGACGGGAACCGCGGGCGGCGAAGCCTAGCCCGCAGAACACCGCGGCGAAGCCTAGCCCGCGGGGCGACTCATTGCCCGAGGGCGTGGCCGCTGGGGTGCGGGAGGATTGCGCGCACGAAGGCCGCGAGCTGCGCGATGATGCCGATGAACGAGCCGACGATCGCCACGACGAGCAGGATCCGGACGATCAGCGCCCAGTCGAAGGAGCTGGCACCGAAGTCGAAGGGGAACACGCTCCAGATCCGGAACGTCGCCACGATCCCGAAGACGATGACGATGATCTCGCCGAGGGCGCGGACCGCCCGGACGCCGACGAGCAGGTAGACCGCGTTGGCCACGAGTCCCGCGATCCAGGCGGCATTGACTGCGCCCATGACCTCCGCCGTACGGGAAGTGAGGAAGGGGAGCGCCCACCAGCCGGGCGCCACGTTGGCCAGGTACATCAGCACGCCGATCACGATGATCGACGGCACCGCGCCTGCCCGGGCGGACTGGGGCCGGTCCTTGCGTGCTCTGCCGTCGCGCGCTGCCATGGCGCCATTCCACACCTGCCACGCAAGCTGGGCGAGAGGCTTTCGTCCCGGCGGTCGGCTGGGATGCGAAACGGCCCCGCCTCCTGAGATTGGAGGCGGGGCCGTTCGCCGCTCGCCGCGGCGGCCTCGGGGGATCAGCGCGGGACGAACCAGTTCAGCACGGGAATGCGAGCAGCCCAGCCGCCCGTGCCCTCAGGCCGGTCCCGGCGGATCGCGATGTCCGGATCGATATTCGTCACCTTCGGAATGTAGCGCTCGGCCGGCTGCGGGAGGACGGCCGGCTCCCCTGCAGATGGACGCGTGATGGTCGTGGTGATGGACATGTCTCTCCCCTTTCCAGGTCGATCGCCTCCGAGCTAATTTCCATATCTCGAAAAACTTTTTCTGATATATGAAAGCCTAGCGGGATACCAAAGATGTCGTCAAGGGTTTTCCGGCCGCGTCCTGCGGTCAGAACGAGCGCGCGCCTCGGCGCGCGGGCTCAACGGCGCGCCGGCTCAACGCGGGTCGGCTCAGCCGCGCGCTGGCTCAACGCGGGTCGGCTCAGCCGCGGTTGAGCTCGGCGGAGATCTTCTCGGCGGCCTCGCGCAGGAGCGGGACGGCCCGCTCGCCGAAGGCCTCGTCCACGCGGGACACGGGGCCGGAGACGGAGATTGCGGTCGGGGTCGGCGCGTGCGGCACGGCCATAGAGAAGCAGCGGACGCCGATCTCCTGCTCCTGCTCGTCGATCGCATAGCCGCGGGCGCGGGTCTTGTCGAGGTCCGAGAGCAGCGAATCGACATCGCCGAGGCTGTACGTGGTCGGCGTCGGCATGCCCTGGTGCGCCACGATGGAGCGGACCTGCTCGTCGTCGAGCTGCGCAAGGATGGCCTTGCCCACGCCAGTGTCGTGGGTGTGGGCACGCCGGCCTACTTCGGTGAACATGCGCATGGCGTGGGGTGAGGGGACCTGGGCCACGTAGATGACCATGTCGGAGTCGAGGACGGCCATGTTGGCCGTCTCGCCGAGCCGCTCCACGAGCATCTGCAGCTGTGGCCTGGCCAGCGCACCGAGCTGCTTGTTCGCACCCTCCCCGAGGCGGATGAGCCGCGGGCCCAGCGCATAGCGGCGATTGGGGAGCTGCCGGACGTACCCCAGGGAGACGAGGGTGCGCAGGAGCCGGTGGATAGTGGGAAGCGGGAGCTCGGTGGAGGAGGAGAGCTCACTGAGCGTGACATCTCCGCCCGCGTCGGTGATGAGCTCAAGGAGCTCGAACACACGCTCAACCGACTGGACTCCGCCGGACGCCTTCTCTGCCATGTTGCCTCCTGAGGGCCGCCGCCGGATGCTGATTCCGGCAAAACTTATCCGCATCCCGGAAATTGCGGCTCCTCCACGATACCGCACCGCATCCACCGGAGATAGGTGTCCGCGTGGCGAGACGAGGACTTGTCTTTTCCAAGATACAGAGAATAATATCCGTACTACGGAAAATGCAGCGAGGCGGACGCCTCCCGGACCCAAGGACGATTCAATGGCGAGCCCCAGCCCCGGCAATTCCATCACCCTCCGCGTCGACGCCCCCAGCCGCATCAGCATCACCAGCGAGCTCGCGGCCGCGGTCGCCACCGCCGGCGCACCCGTCACCGCGCTGGACATCAGCGAGTCCCACCACGACGGCGTGGTCGTGGACATCACGTGCAACACCACGTCCGAGCAGCACGCCGAAGAGGTCGCCGCGGCCCTCGAGGCGCTCGAGGGCGTGCACGTGAAGAAGGTCTCCGACCGGACCTTCCTCATGCACCTCGGCGGCAAGCTCGAGGTCGTCCCCAAGGTTCCCCTCCGCAACCGCGACGATCTCTCCCGGGCCTACACGCCCGGCGTCGCCCGCGTATGCCGTGCCATCGCGGAGAACCCCGACGACGCGCGCCGCCTCACGGTGAAGCGCAACACCGTCGCCGTGGTCACCGACGGAACCGCCGTGCTCGGCCTCGGCGACATCGGCCCCGCGGCCGCGCTGCCCGTCATGGAGGGCAAGGCTGCGCTGTTCAAGCAGTTCGCCAACGTGGACGCGTGGCCTGTCTGTCTCGACACGAAGGACACCGAGGAGATCATCAAGATCGTCAAGGCGATCGCCCCGGTCTACGGCGGCGTCAACCTCGAAGACATCGCAGCCCCGCGCTGCTTCGAGATCGAGGCACGCCTCCGCGAGGAACTCGACATCCCCGTCTTCCACGACGACCAGCACGGCACGGCGATCGTGACGCTCGCCGCACTGGTCAACGCGCTCAAGCTCGTGGGCAAGAAGATCGAGGACGTGCGCATCGTCGTCTCCGGAGTGGGCGCCGCCGGCAACGCGATCATCCAGCTGCTCCAGGCACAGGGTGCGAAGAACATCATCGCGTGCGACCGCAAGGGTGCCATCCACGCCGGCCGCGAGCTGACGGACGCCCACCGCGTCTGGGTCGCCGAGAACACCAACCCCGAGTCCTTCTCCGGCACGCTCGTCGAGGCGCTCAAGGGCTCGGACGTCTTCATCGGAGTGTCCGCACCGAACCTCTTCGGCCCGGACGACGTCGCCACGATGGCGGAGGATGCCATCGTCTTCGCCATGGCCAACCCGGACCCGGAGACGGACCCCGTCGCGGCCGCCGACCACGCCGCCGTCGTCGCCACCGGCCGCAGCGACTTCCCCAACCAGATCAACAATGTGCTCGCGTTCCCCGGCGTCTTCCGCGGGCTGCTCGACGCAGGCGTCGCGGACATCACCCCCGCGATGCTCGTGGCGGCGGCGCAGGCCATCGCGGCCCGCGTGAGCGATGAGGAGCTCAACCCGAGCTTCATCATCCCGAGCGTATTCGACGCCCACGTCGCCCAGGACGTGGCCGCGGCGATTGTCGCGGCAGCGCACGCGTAGAGACCCAGCAAGCAGTTCAACCAGGCCCCAGGGAGAACCCGGTCACCGGGAGAAGGAACGTGAAAGCCATGGCCATCACTGTCACCGACAACGCGCCGATCGCGGGCGCCGACGAGATCCTCACCGACGAGGCGCTCGCCTTTGTCGAGGAACTCCACCGGCGGTTCGCCGGCGAGCGCAAGGCCCGCCTCGAGGCGCGCAAGGCTCGCCGCGCCGAGGCTGCGAGCACCGGCAGGCTCGACTTCCTGCCGGAGACGGCCGAGGTCCGGGCCGGCGACTGGAAGGTCGCCGAGGCGCCTGGCCCGCTGCAGGACCGCCGCGTCGAGATGACCGGCCCGGCGAGCCCGGCCAAGATGGCCATCAACGCCCTCAACTCGGGCGCCAGGGTGTGGCTCGCGGACATGGAGGACGCCTCGAGCCCGCACTGGGCCAACGTGGTGGATTCCGTGAAGAACCTCCGCGACGCCGCCGACGGCACGCTCTCGTTCACCTCCCCGGAGGGCAAGGAGTACGCGCTGCGCACTGACGCCCCGCTCGCCGTCGTGGTCACCCGCCCGCGCGGATGGCACATGGACGAGCGCCACGTGCTCATCGACGGCGAGCCGGCCGTGGGTGCGCTCGTGGACTTCGGGCTGCACTTCTTCCACGTGGCCAAGCCGCTCATCGCCTCCGGCCGCGGCCCGTACTACTACCTGCCCAAGATGGAGAGCCACCTCGAGGCGCGCCTGTGGAACGACGTGTTCGTGTTCGCGCAGGACTACCTCGGCATCCCCCAGGGAACCATCCGCGCCACGGTGCTCATTGAGACGATCCCGGCGGCGTTCGAGATGGACGAGATCCTCTACGAGCTCCGCGACCACGCCTCGGGCCTGAATGCAGGGCGCTGGGACTACCTGTTCAGCATCATCAAGTTCTTCCGTGACGCCGGTGAGAAGTTCACGCTCCCGGACCGCGCCTCCGTGGTCATGACGGCCCCCTTCATGCGCGCCTACACCGAGCTCCTCGTGCAGACGTGCCACAAGCGCGGCGCGTTCGCGATGGGCGGCATGGCCGCGTTCATCCCGAACCGCAAGGAGCCGGAGATCACCGCGGCCGCGATCGAGAAGGTGCGCGCGGACAAGACGCGCGAGGCGACGGACGGCTTCGACGGCTCGTGGGTGGCCCACCCGGACCTCGTCTCGACGTGCCAGGAGGTCTTCGACGCGGTGCTCGGCGACAAGCCGAACCAGGTGGACCGCCAGCGTCCAGAGGTGAAGGTGACCGCGGAGGACCTCCTCAATGTCTCGGCGACCGAGGGCGAGGCCACCGAGGCCGGCCTGCACCTGAACCTCTACGTGGCGGTGGCCTACACGGCCGTGTGGCTCTCGGGCAACGGCGCGGTGGCGATCCACAACCTCATGGAGGATGCGGCGACCGCCGAGATCTCCCGCTCCCAGGTCTGGCAGCAGATCCACAACAAGGTGGTCCTCGCGGACACGGGCAACACGGTGACGCGCGAGCTCGTCGAGCGGATCCTCGCCGAGGAGACCGAGCGCCTTCGCACCGAGGTCGACCCCCAGATGTTCGCGAAGTTCTACGAGCCGGCAAGCCGCCTCATCGCGGACATCGTGCTCTCCGAGGACTTCACCGATTTCCTCACCACCCCCGCCTACGAGCTGGTGGGCTGAATGGGCGAGCCCCACGTGGACCAGGGCCTGCCGGCGCGCGTGCTCGGCGAAGCGGACCTCGCCCGTATCGATGCGAGCCTCGCGGCCACCGACCGGCTCCTCGCCGAGGGCTACCCGGGCGACTCGGGGACGCGCCAGCCCGTCCACACGGTCTACGTGCCCGCGGACCGCTTCACCCCGCAGCTTCCCGCGGAGTGGGGCGCCGCGGCGCTGGCCGCCGCGGACGAGGCCGGCGGCCTGGAGGCCCTGGCCCGCCGCGTGGGGCTCACCCCGGTCCTCGCCGCCGAGGTCGCGCCGCGCGTCGAGGCGAAGCTGCGCTCCGAGCCCATCGAGGACCTCCGCATCGACTTCGAGGACGGCTACCTCGCCCCCGGAAAGGCGGCTGGCCTCCCCGGTGCCGCCGGGGATGCGGAGGCGATCGAGGACGCCGAGGCGGTGAGGGCAGCGGACTCCGTCGCAGCTGCCCTCGCGGCCGCGACGGAGGGAACCGCAAGCACGACGCCGTTCGTCGGCATCCGCTTCAAGTGCTTCGAGGAGCCCACTCGCCGCCGCGGGCTCCGCACCCTCGAGCTGTTCGTCTCGCGCCTCGCGCAGACCGGGGCACTCGGTGCGCTCGGCGACGGGCTCGTCCTCACGCTGCCCAAGGTGACCACGGTAGACCAGGTCAAGGCAATGGCCTTCGCCGCCGACCGCCTCGAATCCGCACTCGGCCTCGCGCCGGGACGCCTCGGGTTCGAGGTGCAGGTGGAGACGCCGCAGCTCATCATCGGCCCGGACGGGACGCACCCCGTGGCCCAGCTCCCGCACGTCGCGGACGGTCGCATCACGGCGTTCCACTACGGCACCTACGACTACTCGGCGTCGCTGCAGATCGCCGCGGCCTACCAGTCGATGGAGCACCCGGCGGCGGACTTCGCGAAGGAGGTCATGCAGCTGGCCGTGGCCGGGACCGGCATCCGGCTCTCCGACGGCTCCACGAACGTGCTCCCCCTCGGCGACGCCGCGCAGCGGGAGGCCGCGTGGGAGCTCCACGCCCGGCTCGTGAGGCGCTCCCTCGAGCGCGGCTACTACCAGGGCTGGGACCTCCACGCCCACCAGCTGCCCACCCGCTACATCGCCACGTACGCGTTCTACCGTGAGGGCCTCGAGGCGGCGACCACGCGGCTGCGCAACTACGTGAACCAGACCGCAGGCGCCGTCCTCGACGAGCCGGCCACCGCCCGCGCACTCGCGGCGTTCGTGCTCCGCGGCCTCCAGTGCGGCGCGGTCGGCGCGGACGAGGTGCTCGCCTCGACCGCACTCACAGAGCTCGAGCTCACACACCTCGCGCATCCGCGGCTGGCCGCCGCGACGAACTAGAAGGAGGCCCGAATGGGCAAGTACTACTACCCCGAGGGCGGCCTGCCGCCCCAGACCCACCTGACCACCGAGCGTGCCATCGTCACCGAGGCGTACACGGTCATCCCGAAGGGCGTCCTGACGGACATCGTCACGTCCAACCTCCCAGGTTTCTCGAACACCCGGGCGTGGATCATCGCGCGCCCCATCTCAGGGTTCGCGACGACGTTCTCGCAGCTAATCGTGGAGATCGGACCGGGCGGCGGGGCCCCGAAGGCGGAGTTCGAGGCCGGCGTGGAGGGCGTTGTGTTCGTGGTCAAGGGCACGCTGGGCCTCACGCTCAACGGCGAGGTCCACACCCTCAAGGAGGGCGGCTACGCCTACCTCGCGGCCGGCGACGAATGGGGCCTCGAGAACAGCTCGGACGACACCGCCTCGTTCCACTGGGTGCGCAAGGCGTACGAGCCGCTGCCGGGCTACGAGGCCAAGAGCTTCGTCACCTCGGACACCGAAGTCGAGCCCGGCGAGATGCCGGACGTCGACGGGGTCTGGAAGACGACGCGGTTCGTCGACCCCAACGACCTCGCCCACGACATGCACGTGAACATCGTGACGTTCCAGCCCGGGGGAGTCATTCCGTTCCCTGAGACCCACGTCATGGAGCACGGACTGTACGTGCTCGAGGGCAAGGCCATGTACCTGCTCAACAATGACTGGGTCGAGGTCGAGGCCGGCGACTTCATGTGGCTGCGCGCCTTCTGCCCGCAGGCCTGCTACGCCGGCGGCCCCGGCCAGTTCCGGTACCTCCTCTACAAGGACGTCAACCGCCAGGTGCGCCTCACGGGCGCGCCGCTGCCGGGCTGACGTCCCCCACGCCCGACGGCGCGGGGCTGGCCTGGCACTGAGCCGCCCCGCGCCGTCGTCACCCCTGCAGGTCCCCACGGTCTCCCCCGACGGGTCAGCCGGCTCCGCCCGCGATCCGGTAGGACTCCTGGACCATCTCCCCGAGCTCCTCGCGGGAGATCCGCCCGAGCCGGACGAGCACGAGATCCGGCGAGCCGAGATGGTGCGGCACCTCCCAGTAGAACGTCTCGGGATCCGCGGCGTGCAGCGCCTCGCGCTCTTCGGTCTTGAGCGTCACGACGCCCGGCTCCCAGATCCGAGCGAACAGCGTCCTGCCGAACCAGGCCGGCTGGTTCCAGCTGGGCCGCTCGGTCACCCCGGGCAGCGCGAGGCACAGCTGGCGGACGTCCTCCTCGGTGGCCATGCGGCCCACGGTGCCACGCGTCACGGCGCGGTTCAAGGGGCCGCCACGGGCTAACGTGGCTTCGACATGACCAACCGCAGCGGCTACCCCTGGGCTGTCCTCGCCCACGCCTTCTTCCTCCAGCTCGCCGTCTACATCGTGCGCCCCACCGCGTCCTACCGCGCCCTCGAGCTCGGCGTCGACGCAGCGCTGCTCGGCCTCATCGTGGCCAGCTTCTCGCTCCTGCCGCTCGCGGCCGCGGTGTGGGTGGGGCGGATGAACGACGCCGGCCACGGCCGCGCGCTGCTCCTCGCCGGAGCAGTGCTCATGGTGGGCTCCGGCGTGGGGCTCCTGGCGGCGACGCCGGACGTCTGGTGGCTGCTCGGCTGGAACGTCGCGCTCGGGCTCGGTCACCTCGTCAGCCTCCTGGGCGAACAGGCCCGCATCGCGGAGGCGGCCGGCGAGGGGACACAGCAGCGCAGCCTCGACTCGCTGTTCGGCCTTTACACGTTCACCGGTTCGGCGGGGCAGGCGCTCGCCCCGTCCCTGCTGGCTGTCGTCGGCGGCGGCTCCGTCCTCCCGCACACCGGCCCGCTCTTCGGCTGGTACCTCGCGGCTGCCGCCGCGATGCTCGCCGTGACGCTGCCCCTGTCGCTGCGCCGTCCGAGGCGCGCGGCGGCCCAGCAGCGTGGGGAGGGCCGCGGCGTCGTGCGCACGGGCCCGTCCCGCCTCCCGATGCGCCGCGTGCTTGCGGACGCCGAGGGGCGGCGACGGCTCACGGCGTCGATCGGTGTCTCGATGATGGTCCTGTGCGCGATCGACCTGATCCAGGTGTACCTGCCCGCCCTCGGCGTGGAGCGCGGGATCCCGGCCGCCGCCGTCGGCGCGCTCCTGACAGTGCGGGCGGTCGCGACGATGGCCTCGCGACTCGCGATGTCCCGGCTGGTGGCGCGGTTCGGCCGGCAGTGGCTCATCCTGTGGGGGACCGCTGCGGGTGCGCTGGCCGTGCTCGGGATGGCGGCGCCGCTGCCGGGCTGGGCACTCACGGCGGTGCTCATCGTGGCGGGGTACACGCTCGGGATCGTGCAGCCGCTGACCATGACCGTCGTCTCACTCGCGGCACCCCCCGGCACGGCCGGGACCTGGCTTGCGGCCCGGATCACGGCCAACCGGCTGGGGCAGGCGCTCATCCCGCCCGCCGTCGGGCTGCTCGCGGCGGGACTGGGCACGGGCGGGGTGTTCGCGGCGACCGGCCTGCTGCTCGGCGCCGCCGCGGGAGCGTGGCGCGCCGTCCGCCCCTGACGGTTCCGGTCACCACCCCGCGATGAGGGGTCACATCCCCGATGAGGGGTCACATCCCCGATGAGGGGTCACATCCCCGATGAGGGGTCACCTCCCCGATGAGGGGTCACATCCCCGATGAGGGGTCACATCCCCATAAAGGAGAGTGGCCTCTCTAGAGATGTGACCCCTCAGGCTAGGGACATGACCCCTCATCATTGAGCGGGGACCCGGGTTCCGGAGGGAAGCCCCCCGGGTCAGGCGGGCAGTGCGGGCCGTCAGCCGCCGCGGCCCGAGCCCTCGATGGCTTCCTCGGTGCTCTCGTCCTCGTCCGGCGGGGCGTCGTCCTGGTTCTGAGGATGCCAGCTGAGGTGGACACAGGCGCCCTCCTCTTCGGCCTCAATGCGCATGACGATGTCCTGCCCGATGAGGTGCTTGTGCTCGAGGTAGCTTCGGTCGGTCTGCGCCGTCTCGAGGAGGCGCTTGAGGGCGACTGCCATGGCTCGGCCCCAGTCGTGGGGATCCTTGCTCGAGGAGTGCTCCAGTGCTCTGTACGTGGCCATGCCTCCATCATTGCCCGAGGAAGGCCGGATTACCCAGTGACCAAAGGTGCGGCGCTCCGGAGAGCCTTTGGTATCCAAGAGGTTGACCGGCATCACATCTTCGTCCTACACTTTCATCAAGAGAAAGTTTCCTTCCACAATCTGGAAAGATAGTCCGGACGAGAAAGGCCCCGACGATGACGTACACCGTGAACTGCTCGATCCTCCTGACCGAGCTTCCCCTCCTCGAGCGCCCGGCGGCGGCCAAGGCAGCCGGCTTCGACGCCGTCGAGTTCTGGTGGCCCTTCGCCGAGGCGGTCCCGGCGGACAAGGACGTCGACGCGTTCGTCGGCGCGCTGGACAGCGCCGGCGTCCACCTCTCGGGCCTGAACTTCTTCGCCGGCGACATGCCCGCCGGGGACCGCGGCCTCGTCTCGTGGACCGGCCGCGAGCGCGAATTCCTCGACAACATCGACACCGTCGTCGGCATCGCCGAGCGCACCGGCACCAAGGCCTTCAACGCGCTGTACGGGAACCGTCTCGAGGGCGCATCCGCCGACGAGCAGGACGAGCTCGGCGTAGCCCACCTCGTCGCCGCCGCGCAGGGAGTCGCCAGGATCGGCGGCACGGTGCTCCTCGAGCCCGTCTCCGGGACCGCGGCCTACCCGCTCAAGACGGCGGCGGACGCCCTCGCGGTCATCGCGAAGACCAAGGCCGCCGGGGTCGACAACGTCAAGCTCCTCGCCGACTTCTACCACCTAGCGGTCAATGGCGACGACGTCGCCACGGTCATCGAGGAGCACGCGAAGGACTTCGGCCACATCCAGATCGCCGACAACCCGGGCCGCGGCGCCCCCGGCACGGGCGCGCTCCCGCTCGGCGAGTGGATCACCCGCTCGCGCGAGCTCGGCTACACCGGCTACATCGGCCTTGAGTACAAGGCCCCGCAGGCCCAGGCCTTCACGTGGGCCATCCGCCCCGCCGCCTCCGCCTGATCCGACAGCAATCACGCCAAGACTTCCCAGGAGAATCACATGGGCACCACCCCGACCAAGATCGCAGTCATCGGCCTCGGCATCATGGGCCTCCCCATGGCCGTCAACCTCGTCAAGGCCGGCCACCAGGTCACCGGCTACAACCGCAGCGAGGACAAGGTGACCAAGCTCGTCGCCGAGGGCGGCGAGGGGGCAGCGAGCATCGCGGAGGCGGTCAAGGACGCAGACGTCGTCATCACGATGGTCCCGGACTCCCCCGACGTCGAGGGCGTCGTCTCCGGAGCGGAGGGAGTCTTCGCGAACGCGCCGAAGGGCGCCCTGTGGATCGACGCGTCCTCGATCCGTCCCGACGTCGCAGCGCGCCTCGCCGCTGACGCCCGCGAAGCCGGCATCCGCCCCCTCGACGCCCCGGTCTCCGGCGGCGAGCAGGGTGCCATCGACGCCGTGCTCTCGATCATGGTCGGCGGCGAGAAGGCGGACTTCGACGCCGCCCTCCCGATCCTCGAGGCGGTCGGCAGGACCATCGTCCACGTAGGCCCCTCGGGCTCCGGCCAGACCGTGAAGGCGGCGAACCAGCTCATCGTCGCCGTCAACATCCAGGCGCTCTCCGAGGCCATCGTGTTCCTCGAGGCATATGGCGTCGACACGGACGCGGCCCTCAAGGTCCTCGGCGGAGGACTCGCCGGCTCGAAGGTCCTGGACCAGAAGGGCCAGAAGATGCTCGACCGCAACTTCGACCCGGGCTTCCGCCTGGCCCTGCACAACAAGGACCTCGGCATCGTCACCTCGGCCGCCCGCGAAGCTGGCGTGGTGGTCCCGCTGGGCGCAGCCGTCGCCCAGCTCGTCTCGGCCCTCGTGGCCCGCGGCGACGGGGGCCTCGACCACTCGGGCCTCTTCAAGCTCACCAACGAGCTCTCCGGCAAGAAGTAGCCCCGCAGAACTTCCCTTGCACGCACGACGGCGACCGCTCGCTGTCGTGCGCACGGCACCCCGCGTCGCGCGGGCGGTGCCCCACAGACCGCCGGCCCCGGGCGCGCAACCCCGGGGCCGGCCCCACTTCCCCCACCACTTCCCCAAGACCCAGCAGAGACTTCCCAGTAAGGAGCAACGGCAATGGCAAAGATGCGCACTGTCGACGCGATCGTGGCCATCCTCGAGAAGGAGGGGGCTACCGAGACGTTCGGCCTCCCGGGCGCCGCGATCAACCCCCTGTACGCGGCCATGAAGGCCCACGGCGGCATCCGCCACACGCTCGCCCGCCACGTCGAGGGCGCCTCGCACATGGCGGACGGCTACTCCCGCGCCAAGGCCGGCAACATCGGCGTGTGCCTGGGCACGTCCGGCCCCGCCGGCACGGACATGATCACGGGACTCTACGCCGCGCAGGCCGACTCCATCCCGATGCTGTGCTTCACGGGCCAGGCGCCCGTGGCGAAGCTGCACAAGGAGGACTTCCAGGCCGTGGACATCGAGTCCATCGCCAAGCCGCTGACCAAGATGGCCATGACCGTCCTCGAGCCGGGGCAGGTCCCCGGTGCGGTGCAGAAGGCGTTCCAGCTCATGCGCACGGGCCGACCCGGTCCCGTGCTCCTGGACCTGCCGTTCGACGTGCAGATGGCCCAGATCGAGTTCGACATCGACGCCTACGAGCCGCTCCCCGTCGAGAAGCCGCGCGCCACGCGGAAGCAGGCCGAGAAGGCCCTGGACATGCTCACCGCTGCCGAGAAGCCGCTCATCGTGGCCGGCGGCGGCATCATCAACGCCGACGCGGCGCCGCAGCTCGTCGAGCTGGCAGAGACCCTCAACGTCCCCGTGGTGCCGACCCTCATGGGCTGGGGCACCATCCCGGACGACCACCGCCTCATGGCCGGCATGGTGGGCCTCCAGACCGCCCACAAGTACGGCAACGCGACGTTCCTCGAGTCCGACTTCGTGATCGGCATCGGCAACCGCTGGGCCAACCGCCACACGGGCTCCGTGGACAAGTACACCGCCGACCGCACGTTCGTGCACGTGGACGTGGAGCCGACCCAGATCGGCCGCGTGTTCTCCCCCGACTTCGGCATCGTCTCCGACGCGGGTGCGTTCCTGGACGCGATCCTCGAGGTGGCCCGCGAGCGCAAGGCCGCCGGGACCCTCCCCGACTACAGCGCGTGGGCCGACTCCGCACGGGAGCGCCGCGGCAGGATGCAGCGCAAGACCCACTACGACAACGTGCCCCTGAAGCCGTTCCGCGTCTACGAGGAGATGAACAGGGCGTTCGGCCCCGAGACGACCTACGTGACCACGATCGGCCTGTCCCAGATCGCCGGCGCGCAGCTGCTGCACGTGTTCGGCCCGCGGAAGTGGATCAATGCCGGCCAGGCGGGCCCTCTGGGCTGGACCGGGCCCGCGGCCCTCGGCGTGGTGCGCGGCAAGCCCGGTGAGACGGTGGTGGCGCTCTCGGGCGACTACGACTTCCAGTTCATGATCGAGGAACTCGCCGTGGGCGCACAGCACCAGCTTCCGTACATCCACGTCGTGGTGAACAACTCCTATCTGGGCCTCATCCGCCAGTCCCAGCGCGGCTTCGAGATGGACTTCGAGGTGTCCCTCGCGTTCGAGAACATCAACGCGGAGCCGGGATCAGGGAGCAGCATCGCGGCCGGCTACGGCGTGGACCACGTCAAGGTGGCCGAGGGGCTCGGCTGCAAGGCCATCCGCGTCGAGCACCCCGAGGACCTGGGCCCCGCCTTCGAGAAGGCGCGCGCGCTCATGGCCGAGTACAAGGTTCCCGTGGTGGTGGAGTGCATCCTGGAGCGCGTGACCAACATCGCGATGGGCACGGAGCTGGACAACGTGACGGAGTTCGAGGAGCTCGCCCAGCGCCGCGAGGACGCGCCGACCGCCATCGTGGCGATGGCCGCAGGCAGTGGCAGCTAGGGCCGGGACCGACACCATGAAGATCGTCCTCGCCCCCGACAAGTTCAAGGGGTCCCTCACCGCCGCAGGGGTGGCCGACGCCCTCGCGGCCGGCATCCGCCAGGTGCTGCCCGAGGCCGAGCTCGTCCAGGTCCCCGTGGCCGACGGCGGCGAGGGAACCGTGAGCGCAGCGCTCGGCGCGGGCTTCACCCCGCGCCGGGCGGTGGTCGCCGGTCCGACGGGGCAGCCGCTCACGGCCGAGTTCGCCGTCTCGGACGGCCCGGAGCGGACCAGGACCGCGGTCATCGAGATGGCCGCGGCCTCCGGCCTCGACGTCCTGCTCGGCGGAACGCTCGACGCGCTCGGTGCCACGAGCCTCGGCACCGGCCAGCTCATCCGCGCGGCACTCGACGCGGGCTGCCGACGCATCATCCTCGGCGTGGGCGGCAGCGCCTGCACGGACGGCGGCGCGGGCATGCTCGCGGGCCTCGGCGCGCGGTTCACGGACGACGCCGGGCTCGACCTCCCGCTCGGAGGCGCGGCCCTCGCGCGGATCGCCGCAGCGGACCTGTCCGGCCTCGACACCCGGCTCGACGGCGCCCAGCTGACCCTGGCTGCCGACGTCGACAATCCCCTCCTCGGGGTTCGTGGAGCGGCGGCCGTGTTCGGCCCGCAGAAGGGGGCATCGCCGTCGGACGTGGAGGCGCTCGACGCCGCCCTGGCGCGGTTCGCCGGGATCCTCGGCGAGGCGCTCGGCCCGGCAGCCGCCGCTTCGAAGGACATCCCGGGAGCCGGCGCGGCGGGCGGCGTGGGGTACGCTGCACTCGCCCTCGGGGCCCAGCGGAGGCGCGGGATCGACGTCGTCGTCGAGTTCACCGGCCTGCGCGGGAAGCTCGCCGGCGCTGACCTCGTGGTCACGGGCGAGGGCAGCCTCGACGCGCAGTCCCTGTCCGGGAAGGCACCGGTGGGCGTCGCCGCGGAGGCCGCGGCGTTCGGAATCCCCGTGGTCGCGGTGTGCGGGCGCAGCCAGCTCGACGCCGCATCCCGGGCCAAGGCTGGGTTCGCCTCCGTGCACGCGCTCACGGACCTCGAGCCGGACGTGGACACGTGCATCCGGGAGGCTGCAAGCCTCCTGCGGCGCCTCGGGAGAGATCTGGCCGTGACAATCGTTGACAGCAACAGCAGGAAGGAGCCCGTGCGGTGACTACCGAATACGACCTGGTGATCCGAGGCCGGAAGGTCCTCACGACGGCGGGCATCGCGCCCCGCGAAGTCGGCATCGTGGACGGGCGCATCGTCGCGCTCGAGCCGCTCGGCAATGCCCTCGTAGGCAAGGAGACGATCGAGCTCGCCGACGATGAGACGCTCATCCCCGGCCTTGTCGACTCCCACGTGCACGTCAACGAGCCCGGCCGGACCGAGTGGGAGGGCTTCGCGTCCGCCACGAAGGCCGCAGCCGCCGGCGGCGTCACCACAATCATCGACATGCCGCTGAACTCGATCCCGCCGACCGTCACGGTCGACGCGCTCAACGTCAAGCGGGACTCTGCCCGGACCCAGGCCTTCGTGGACGTCGGCTTCTGGGGCGGCGCCATCCCCGGCAACACCGGCGACCTCCGCGGGCTGCACGACGAGGGCGTGTTCGGCTTCAAGTGCTTCCTGCTGCACTCGGGCGTGGACGAGTTCCCGCCGCTCGAGCCCGACGAGCTCGAGAAGGACATGGCGGAGCTCTCGGGCTTCGACGGCCTCATGATCGTCCATGCCGAAGACTCCCGCGCGATCGACCGCGCGCCCAGCCCCGATGGCGACGAGTACGAGGGCTTCCTGCACTCCCGCCCGCGCGGCGCGGAGAACATCGCGATCGCGGAGGTCATCGAGCGCGCCCGCTGGACCGGCGCCCGCGCGCACATCCTGCACCTCTCGTCCTCCGACGCCCTCGCGATGATCGCCTCGGCGAAGCGCGACGGCGTGAAGCTCACCGTCGAGACCTGCCCGCACTACCTGACTCTGCTGGCGGAGGAGATCCCGAACGGGGCCACGGCCTTCAAGTGCTGCCCGCCGATCCGCGAGGCCTCCAACCGCGAGCTGCTGTGGCAGGGGCTCGAGGACGGGGTCATCGACTGCATCGTCTCGGACCACTCCCCCAGCACCGTTGACCTCAAGGACCTCGAGAACGGCGACTTCGGCGTCGCCTGGGGCGGCATCTCCTCGCTCCAGCTGGGCTTGTCGATCATCTGGACGGAGGCGCGCCAGCGCGGCATCCCGCTCGAGCGCGTCGTGGAGTGGATGGGCCGCAAGCCCGCCGAGCTCGCCCGGCTCCAGCGCAAGGGCACGCTCGCCCCGGGCTACGACGCCGACCTCGCTGTCTTCGCCGCGGACGAGGCGTTTATCGTGGATGCAGAGAAGCTGCATCACAAGAACCACATCACGCCGTACCAGGGCAAGGCGCTCTCAGGCGTGGTGCGCAGGACCTTCGTGCGCGGCACCGAGGTGGACTTCAACGAGCCGAAGGGCCAACTGATCCGCCGCGGCACCGCGTGAAGCCCAATCACCAGGAGGAACCCTTGACAGCACTGACGAAGCTCACCGCTGGGCAGCAGGCCCCCACGTTCTCACTCCCGGATGAGTCCGGGAAGACCGTCTCCCTCGACGACTTCCGCGGCCGGCGGGTGGTCGTGTACTTCTACCCGAAGGCCGCCACGCCCGGATGCACCACCGAGGCCTGCGACTTCAGGGACAGCCTCGACGCGCTCAACGCGGCGGGGGTGAGTGTCATCGGCATTTCCCCTGACCCCGTCGAGGACATCGCGAAGTTCGCCGAGGACTACTCGCTCACCTTCCCGCTCCTGGCGGACGACGGCGCGGCCGTCGCCCGGGCCTGGGGCGCGTGGGGGGAAAGGATCGTCAAGGGCGAGGTGCGCGAGGGCATCCTCCGCTCCACCGCCGTGGTCTCCCCCGACGGCACCATCGAGTCGATCGACTACGGCGTGGACGCGAACGGCCACGTCGCAGCGCTGAGGAGCAAGCTCGGCGTCTGAGACGCCGCGGCCGGCCCAACAAGCCGCTGCCCGGGCCCCGGACCACCTGGTCCGGGGCCCTTCTGTGTCCTCCGGCGTGACCGGCCGGACTTCCGCTAAAATTATGTATCCCAGATCACCCGGATGTGTTGACAGTCACAGCATCCGTAGGGCAGACTAATTGCACATGCTGAAATAACAGTTCCACGATACGGAACCCAGATGTTCTGGACACCGCTGTTCCGTATAGCCGTCACCGTGGATGCCAGCATTGAGCAGTTGAGGACCAGACAAGCATGCTGCTTGAACAGTTCAACGCCGCCCCCGCCGAGAAGGCACGAGAACTCCTGAAGCCGTGCCTCGACGTCGACCGCTGGGTCGAGGAGATCACCGCAGCCCGCCCGTTCGCGGGCTTGGACGCCCTCCTCGAGACTGCCCGCACCGCGGCCCACCCCTTCACGAGCGCAGAGCTGGAATCGGCTCTCGCCCACCATCCCCGCATCGGCGAGACGCCCAGGGCGCAGAGCACCGAAGCCGCCATGTCCCGCCGCGAGCAGGCTGGCGTGGACCACGGCGACCAAGGGATCGCCGCCGCGCTGGCGGAAGGCAACCGAGCCTACGAGGAGAAGTTCGGCCGGGTCTTCCTGATCCGCGCGGCCGGCCGGAGCGCCGACGAGATGCTCCAGTCGCTCCGGGAGCGGCTGGGCCACACGCCCGAGCAGGAGGAGCGCGTCGTCGCCGGTCAGCTGCGCGAAATCGCGGTGCTCCGCCTCGAGCAGAGCGTGGCCGAGCAGAGCGCCGAGCCTTCCCACGGCGGGACCTTCGCTTCGAAAGGAGCCTGAGCGCGTGAGCGTCTCACATGTGACCACCCACATTCTGGATACCGCTGCCGGCAAGCCGGCAGCAGGTGTCGCCGTCGAACTCTACGCCCGCGACGGCGGCGCATGGTCCCGGATTGGCACGGGCATCACCGATGCAGACGGGCGGGTGAAAGAGCTCGGCCCCGAGCAGCTGGACAGCGGTGAGTACCGCCTCCAGTTCGCGACCGGACCGTACTTCGCCGGCATCGGACAGGACACCTTCTTCCCGGAGGTTTCGCTGACCTTCACAGTCAACGCGGCGGAGGCGCACTACCACGTGCCGCTCCTGCTGAGTCCTTTCGCCTTTTCAACGTACCGAGGGAGCTAGCGCCATGGCGCAGAACAACAGCAACGAGAACACCAAGATCGTCCTGGGCAAGAACCAGTACGGCAAGGCCGAGGTCCGGGTCGTCAAGGTCACCCGCGACACCGACCGCCACGAGATCGAGGACCTGAGCGTCACGTCGCAGCTGCGCGGCGACTTCGACGCGGCGCACTTCGACGGCGACAACGGCCACGTCGTCCCGACCGACACCCAGAAGAACACCGTCTTCGGGTTCGCCCGTGATGGCGTCGGCTCGCCCGAGCAGTTCCTCATCCGCCTCGCGAACCACTTCACGTCCGAGTTCGGCTGGGTCACCGGCGGCCGTTGGGAAGCCGAGCAGTACGCCTGGGAGCGCATTTCAGCGCCGTCTCAGGGCAAGGCCGAGGGCCACGACCACTCCTTCGTCCGCAAGGGCCAGGAGGTCCGCAACGCGGTGGTCGTGAAGGAAGGGGACACCATCCAGGTCATCTCCGGCCTGAACGACCTCACGGTCCTGAAGTCGACCCAGTCGGGCTTCGTGGGCTACCCGAAGGACCGCTTCACCACGCTCGAGGAGACGACGGACCGCATCCTGGCCACCGACGTCTCGGCCCGCTGGCGCTACAGCCCGGAGGCGATCGCGAACGGCTCGGTCGACTTCAACAAGTCGTACGACGACGTCAAGGCGCTCCTGCTCGAGGGCTTCACCGAGGGCTACTCGTACGCCCTGCAGCACACGCTGTACGGGATGGCGCAGAAGGTCCTCGAGGCCCACCCGGAGATCGAGGAGCTTCGCTTCTCGACCCCGAACAAGCACCACTTCCTCGTGGACCTGACGCCGTTCGGCCTCGACAACCCCAACGAGGTCTTCTACGCGGCTGACCGCCCGTACGGCCTCATCGAGGCGAACTTCCAGCGGGAGTCCATTTCCGCGGACAACGACGCGTGGGACGGCATCACCGGCTTCTGCTGAGCCCCACCGGCTCCAGCACGCCCGCTGTACCCCCACGGGAGGCGTGCACGACGGCGGTGAACTCCGGCCGCCGTCGTCCTCCTCCCGATCGCCTCGCCTGAGGCGATACCGCCCCCTCCCGGGGGCCACCAGACCGCCGCGGGCGGCACCGCCCTCCCTGGGGCCGGCCGCCCGCGGCATCCATCCCCTCCACCCCAAGTTGCGCACTCGGAATATCACAGCTGACAAGGAGGTCCGCTATGTCCCGAAAGTCCGCGCCCGCATCTGAGGCACAGACCGAGGCTGCACGGCCAGAAGACCAGAAGCTTCCCCTCGGAACTGCGTTCGCGTACGGGTTCCAGCACGTGCTGACGATGTACGGCGGCATCATCGCGCCGCCGCTCATCATCGGCTCGGCGGCCGGCCTCAAAGGCCCCGATCTCGCGCTGCTGATCACGGCCTGCCTCTTCATCGGCGGCCTCGCGACGCTGCTGCAGACGCTCGGCGTCAAGTGGTTCGGCTCGCAGCTGCCGCTCGTGCAGGGGACCTCGTTCGCCTCGGTCGCCACCCTGCTCGCGATCGTCAACGGAGGCGGCGGCCTTCCGTCGGTGTTCGGTGCCGTCATGGCCGCCTCGGTCATCGGCCTCCTCGTCGCACCGTTCTTCGCCAAGATCATCCACTTCTTCCCGCCGGTGGTGACGGGCGTGGTGATCACCACCATCGGCCTCTCGCTCGTGCCGGTAGCTGCCGGCTGGGCCCTGGGCGGGAACGCCAAGGCCCCGGACTACGGCAGCCCCGCGAACATCGGCCTGATGGCGCTCACGCTCGCGGTCATCATGATCCTGAGCAAGCTGGGCAGCGGGATGGTCTCGCGCCTGTCGATCCTGCTCTCGATCGTCATCGGGACGGTCATCGCGGTCTTCCTCGGCAAAGCGGACTTCTCCCAGGTCCTCAACGGCCCTGTCTTCGCCTTCCCCGAGCCGTTCCACTTCGGCCTCCCGACCTTCGAGCCCGCCGCGATCATCTCGATGGTCATCGTGGTCCTCGTCATCCTCACGGAGACGACGGCGGACATCCTCGCGGTGGCCGAGGTCACCGGGGCCACGGTCGACTCGAAGCGCATCGCCAACGGCCTCCGTGCCGACATGCTCTCCTCCGCGGTGTCCCCGGTCTTCAACGGCTTCACCCAGAGCGCGTTCGCACAGAACGTCGGCCTCGTGGCCGTCACGGGGATCAAGAGCCGCTTCGCGGTCGCAGCGGGCGGCGGCGTCCTGGTGGTGCTCGGCCTGCTCCCTGTGCTCGGCCGGGTCGTGGCAGCGATCCCCATGCCCGTCCTCGGCGGCGCAGGCGTCGTGCTCTTCGGCACGGTCGCGGCCTCGGGCATCCGGACCCTGTCCAAGGTGGACTACAAGGACAACATGAACCTGGTCATCGTGGCGACGTCAATCGCGTTCGGCCTCGTCCCGGTGGTCAGCCCGACGTTCTATGCCCACTTCCCCTCGTGGTTCCAGGTCATCTTCGACTCGGGCATCAGCTCCGCCGCCATCATGGCCGTCCTGCTGAACATCATCTTCAACGTGTTCAAGCGGGGCACGCCGCATGACCCGTCGGTCTTCGGCGCCGCGCCGGTCCGCGTCATTCCCGAAGAGGTGCTCGAGTGCCTCGAGGAGGGCGACCGCTGCGAGGACGGTAGGATCCTCGACAAGGAGGGCAACGAGGTGCCGGTCAAGGCCAGGAACGGGGCCCACGGGCACTGATCGCCACCTGAGGCCAGAGACCCCGCAACAGCCCGCCAGAGACCCCGCAACCGGAGTGTTGCGGGGTCTCTGGCGGAGCGTTGCGGGGTCTCTGGCGGAGCGTTGCGGGGTCTCTGGTCACCGGCCACCTCTGCAGCGCACGGCCCCGTAGACTGGACCCATGCCCACCCAGCGCCAGATCACCGTCCGCCGTGCGCCCAAGTACGTCCCGTTCCTCGTGGCCGGCGGCCTGCTCGGCGTTGTCGTCGCGGCCGTGACCTCGTACGCCGTCCCGGCCCCGAAGGACTACACCCAGGGCTCGGTCTTCGGATACTTCCTCGTGCTGTTCGCCGCGGCTGGCGTGCTCGTGGGCGGGGTGGTGGCCCTCATCCTGGACCGCGTCCTCCTTCGCCGCACGGAGCGGGCCGTCGTGGAGGAGGTCGACGAGCCGGAGGCCACCACGCCGCCGGAGGCCACGACGCGGCCGGAGGCCACCACGCCGCCGGACGGCGCTGAGCTGCCCGCTGGGCCGGCCGCTCCGGCGCACGACGGCGAGCACGCGCCGTCGTCCGCTGGCGGCGCCTCGCGTGGAGGTGCCGCCGCACCGTCAGCCGAAGGCCCCGAGGCGGGCCCGGCCCCTGCTCCGTGAGACAATTGGCCAGTGGTACGCGCTGACGGACTCCTCTCCCATGACCTCGATCCCCTCGACAAGGGCCCGAAGGACGCCTGTGGCGTCTTCGGGCTCTGGGCGCCCGGCGAGGAGGTCGCCAAGCTCACCTACTACGGCCTGTACGCGCTCCAGCACCGAGGCCAGGAATCGGCGGGCATCGCCACGAGCGATGGCGAGCGCATCAGCGTCTACAAGGACATGGGGCTCGTGTCCCAGGTGTTCGACGAGTCGACGCTGAACTCGCTCACCGGGCACCTTGCGGTGGGCCACTGCCGCTACTCGACGACCGGCGCGAGCCACTGGGCGAATGCGCAGCCGACGCTCGGCGCCACCTCGTCCGGCACGGTGGCCCTCGCCCACAACGGCAACCTCACCAACACCGCAGAGCTCCGCGACATGATCGAGGACCTCACGGGCGGCGAGCTCACCGGCGAGATGAAGCAGGGCAACACCTCGGACACGGCGCTCGTGACGGCGCTCCTCGCGGGCCGGAAGGGCCAGACGCTCGAGGAGACCGCGATGGAGCTGCTGCCCAAGATCCGCGGCGGCTTCTGCTTCGTCTTCATGGACGAGAACACGATCTACGCAGCGCGGGACACCTACGGGATCCGTCCGCTGGTTCTGGGGCGCCTTGAGCGCGGCTGGGTGGTCGCATCCGAGCAGTCGGCCCTCGCGACGGTCGGTGCGAGCTTCATCCGCGAGATCGAGCCCGGCGAGTTCATCGCGATCGACGAGCACGGCGTGCGCTCCCAGCGCTTCGGCAAGCCCACCCCCGCAGGCTGCGTCTTCGAGTACGTCTACCTCGCGCGCCCGGATGCAGCGATCGCGGGCCGCTCGGTCTACGAGTCCCGCGTGGAGATGGGCCGCCAGCTCGCCCGCGAGAACACGCACGACGCCGACATCGTCATCCCCGTCCCCGAATCCGGCACCCCGGCCGCGGTGGGCTATGCGGAGGAGTCGGGCATCCCGTTCGCCCACGGGTTCGTCAAGAACGCCTACGTGGGCCGCACGTTCATCCAGCCCTCCCAGACCCTCCGCCAGCTCGGCATCCGGCTCAAGCTCAACGCCCTCGAGTCGGTGATCCGCGGCAAGCGCGTGGTCGTGGTCGACGATTCGATCGTCCGCGGCAACACGCAGCGTGCCATCGTGCGGATGCTGCGCGAGGCGGGCGCCGCTGAGGTCCACGTCAAGATCTCCTCGCCGCCGGTGAAGTGGCCGTGCTTCTACGGCATCGACTTCGCCTCCCGCGCGGAGCTCATCGCCAACGGCGCAACGATCGAGGAGATCTCCCAGGCCATCGGCGCTGACTCCCTGGGATACATCTCCGAGGACGGCATGATCGCCGCGACCCAGCAGCCGCGCGAGCGCCTGTGCACGGCCTGCTTCACCGGCAGGTACCCCATCGAGCTGCCGAGCGCGGACAAGCTCGGGAAGAACGTGCTCGAGCGCCGCGGAACCCGCACCGCAGACGCCGAGATCGCGCACGACGGCGACGATGCCGCTGCCGGGTTGCCCGAGCCGGAGAGGGTCCCCATCGCCGAGGGCGAGGACGGCGGCCACCCCGGCTCGACCGGCTGCGACCCGGGTCCGGACTCGGAGTTCGAGCCCCTGCTGACCGATGCCGACAAGACGCCCGACGCCGCCAGGAGAGAGACCGTATGAGCGCCACGCCCGCACAGCCCCGCCCCGCCGGCACCACCCAGTCCGGGACCGCCAGCACGGTGATCACCTACGCTGGCGCTGGAGTCGACGTCGAGGCCGGGGACCGCGCCGTCGAGCTCATGAAGGACGCCGTGAAGGCGACGCACAACGCCTCGGTGCTGGGCGGCGTCGGCGGCTTCGCCGGGCTCTTCGACGTCTCCCGCCTGACGTCCTACAAGCGCCCGCTGCTCGCGACGTCCACGGACGGCGTGGGCACCAAGGTCGCGATCGCCCAGGCCATGGACGTGCACGACACCATCGGGTTCGACCTCGTGGGCATGGTCGTGGACGACATCGTGGTGGTCGGCGCGGAGCCGCTGTACATGACTGACTACATCGCGTGCGGGAGGGTCGTCCCTGAGCGGATCGCGGACATCGTCCGCGGCATCGCGGCTGCCTGCTCGGTCGCGGGCACCGCGCTCGTGGGCGGCGAGACCGCCGAGCACCCCGGTCTCCTCGGGGAGAGCGAGTACGACGTCGCGGGCGCGGCGACCGGTGTGGTCGAGGCCGACGCGCTGCTCGGTCCCGATCGGGTCCGGGAGGGCGACGTCGTGATCGGCATGGCGTCCTCGGGCATCCACTCGAACGGGTACTCGCTCGTGCGCCGGGTCATCAACCACGCCGGCTGGGCCCTCGACCGCCAGGTCTCGGAGCTGGGCCGCACGCTCGGCGAGGAGCTCCTCGAGCCGACGCGCGTGTACGCCGCCGACTGCCTCGACCTCGTGCGCGCGCTCAACGGCGCGGACTCCGGTACTGGGCTTCCGCTGCGCGGCTTCAGCCACGTGACCGGCGGCGGCCTCGCAGCCAACCTCGCCCGCGTGCTCCCCAAGGGCCTCCTGGCCACCGTGGACCGCTCCACGTGGGAGCTCCCGGCGATCTTCAAGGTCATCTCTCAGCTGGGGAACGTGCCGCAGGCCGACCTCGAGCGGACGCTGAACCTCGGCGTGGGCATGGTCGCGATCGTGGCACCCGACGCTGCTGACGCGGCCCTCGCCCGTCTGGCCGAGCGCGGGCTGCCCGCGTGGGTCATGGGCGCGGTCGGCGCCGACGACCCCAGCCTGGCGGCCACTGGCGGCTCCGACTACGTGCAGGGCGCCAAGGGCGTGGACGGCGGCGCCGTCCGCCTCGTGAACGCCTACGCCTGACCGGCGCGGGACCTTCCCCGCGCGGCGGCCGTCTGGCACCGTGGAGCCCGTGGAGCAGAAGCGTGATGACACGGCGCGCGACGCCGTTCCCGCGTTCGACTGGGATCCCCGTTCCGAGGAGGTCCAGGCCGACCAGATCGCGGCGTACGACGCGATGAGGGGCCGCTGCCCCGTGGCGCTCGGTGCCCAGGGCAACTGGGCCGTGTTCGGCCACGCGGACAACCGGGCCATCCTCGAGGATCCCCGGTCGTTCTCGAACGCCGTCTCCGCCCATCTGACGGTGCCGAACGGTATGGACCCCCCGGAGCACGGGCCATATCGGGCGATCGTGGACAAGTACTACACGCCCTGGCGCATGCACGCCTTCGAGCCCACCTGCCGCAGGATCGCGCACCGGCTCGTCGCCGGCCTCGCCCGGGACACCGAGGTGGATGCCATGGCCGCGCTGGCCGAGCCCTTCGCGAATGAGGTCCAGTGCGCCTTCATGGGCTGGCCGGAAACACTCCACGGCCCCCTGCGCGAGTGGACCCGGAAGAACCAGGCCGCGACACTCAGGCTGGACCGCAAGGCGATGTCCGCGATCGCCCTGGAGTTCGACGGGTACATCCGCGAACAGCTCGAGACGCGCCGAGAGGCTCGGACCTCCGGCGCCGAGCCGCCCATGGACGCCACCACCGAGCTCCTCGGCGAGCAGATCGACGGCCGTCCCCTCACCGACGAGGAGATCGTCTCGATCGTACGCAACTGGACGGTCGGCGAGCTCGGCACGATTGCCGCGAGCGTGGGGATCCTGGTCCGCTTCCTCGCCCGCCATCCTGACGTGCAGGGCGACCTCCGCGCCCGGAGGCACGACGCCGGGCTGCTCGCCCGCGCGAGCGACGAGATCCTCCGCATCGATGCGCCGCTGATAGCGAACCGGCGCCGCACGACGCGGGAGGTCGAAGTGGGCGGCCGCATCATCCCCGCCGGGGAGCGCGTGGTGGTGCTCTGGGCCTCGGCGAACCGGGACGAAGCCGTCTTCGACCACGCCGACGAGTTCAGGCTCGACCGCAACCCGGCCGACAACCTGCTCTATGGGGAAGGCATCCACGCATGCCCCGGGGCCCCGCTCGCGCGGCTCGAGCTCAGCGTCCTCCTGCAGGAGCTCCTCGGCGCCACCGCGTCGATCGAGCCCGCGGGAGAGGAGCCCCGGCGCGCAGCCTATCCCTCCGGAGGCTGGAGCACGGTCGGCGTGCGGCTCGCCTGACGCCAGGGGCAACGCCCCTGGAAGTCTGCTATGCGCCGAGGGCCAGCAGCGCGGAGAGCTCCTCGAGGGCGCCCCCCACCTCCGTGCGCCAACGCCACTGCGCCCGCGTGTCACCCCGGGACGGCCCCTGGTTCACGATCCCCACGGGCTTCCCCTGATGGACGGCGTCCAGGACGAATCTGAAGCCGCTCATGACGGCCAGCGACGAGCCGAGCACGAGGAGGCTGCGTGCGGAGGCGAGCATCGCCGTCGCGCGTTCCTTGCGTGCAGGGGGAACGCTCTCGCCGAAGTAGACCACGTCCGGCTTGAGCATGTCGGAGCCGCACACGAGGCACGGGACCATGACGAAACGGCCGATCCAGTGGGAGTCGAGTTCCACGTCGCCGTCGGGGTTGACGGCCGCGGGATCGTGGGCGACCGCCTCGGCGTAGCCGGGGTTGGCCTGGGCGAGGCGCTCATCGAGATTGGTGCGGCCCTCGACGTTGCCGCAGTTGAGGCACACCACCTTGTCCAGGTCGCCGTGCAGTGTCACGAGGTGCCGGGTCCCGGCGGCAGCGTGCAGGCCGTCCACGTTCTGGGTGACCACCCCGGCCAGGGAACCGCGCGACTCGAGGTCCGCGAGCACGCGGTGGGCGCGGTTCGGCTCTGCACGGTTCAGGTGCCGCCAGCCAATGTAGCTGCGCGCCCAGTACCTGTGGCGGGCTTCGGAATCGTGCCGGAACTCCTGGTATGTCATGGGGCGGTGCTTACGCCATGAGCCCTGGGGGCCGCGGTAGTCGGGGATTCCCGACGCCGTGGACACCCCAGCGCCGGTGAGCGCGAGCACTGCCCCCTCCCGGAGCATCCCCAGGATTCCCTCACGGGCGACGGCGGGGGCCTGCGGTTCCGCGGTCTCGGTCACCTCGCGCGCAATGGACCTCAGAGCGGCGGCGTGCGCTCCAGCGACGGCGGGGTGTTCGAACGAGTTCAGTGCTCAGCCGATCCGGCGGGAGTCCTCGTCATCGTCATCGTCGGCAAACTGATCCCCGTACTTGTCCTCGTACTCGGAGTAGTCCGGTTCGGAGTCGTCGGAGTACCGGTGAGAAGAATGGCCACCCTGCGAGCCGAGTTCGCGCTCGAGAGCTCGGTAGTCAGTACTAGGGCTGTAGTACTTGATGTCCCGGGCCTGCTTGGTTGCCTTAGCCTTTTGACGGCCGCGCCCCATGGCGTGACCCCCTCTTTTGCGTCGGTCCCGGAGGTTGTCGCGAAGGGCATGCTCGCGAGGCCCCGGAGTGTCTGATCAATTTGTCGTAGGTCTAGACTACATGTAATTGCGCCGGCATGCGTATTCGCCTCGGCGCTGTCCACTGGCCGTGTGAGCTACAAGGAAGCGAGCCCAGTGCATGAGCACGCCCAACCTCCCCGGCGCCCCACGCCCGGGGCACTTTCCCCCGCCCCCGCCCAAGCCTGCCCGCGCCCCGAAGCCTGCAATTCCAGCAGATCCTGGCGGCTCGGCCGGCCGGTTGGGCCGGCTGAGCCGCCCCCGCTGGCTCGGCCGCTTGGGACGTCTTGGCCAGTCTCGCCAGTCGGGCCGCCCAGACTGGATGGGCCGCGGGACGGCAGGCTCTGACGGTCCAGGACTGGGCTCACGGCGCGAAGCGCGTGCCCGTCGCCGTCGGAGGGGAACGGTGTACCTGATCGCGGCAATCGTGGCCGTCGGACTGATCATCTGGGGCATTGCGGCACTGGCCGGCGCGGGCCGCAAGCCCGCCGTGGACTCCACCGCGTACGCGAAGGGAGACTGCTTCGTCGACTTCGACGCCGCGGCCACCTCGGGGACCACCGTGGAGTGCTCCCAGCCCCACTCGGCGCAGCTCGTCGGCGTCGAGAACGCCCCCGCCGAGGAGGCCTACCCCGGCCGCGAAGCGCTCGAGCAGCGCGCAGGCCAGCTGTGCAAGGCGCCTGACATCAAGCTTCCGGAGAACACGGGCAACCTCAAGCAGAGCTCGGCCTACCCGAGCCAGGAGGGCTGGGCCTCCGGCGACCGGCGCATGGACTGCTACATCGTGACCACGGACGGGAACACGCTCACCGCTTCGTTCCTCCACTGATCGGCGACACCCCCCGCTCAGGGTGGCATAAGCCCCCTGCCGCCGGGACCGCAGTGCGTTTCCCGGCGGCAGGGGGCCCGAGTCCATCCTCCTACCGGCCTGAGGACTACTGGACCGCGGGCTCCTTGCGCGTGACGCTCAGTCCGCTCGAGGCGCCCGCGAGGTCCTTGAAGTCGACCGTGACATCTGCCACGTCCACGAGGACCGTGTCACCGTCGGCAATCTCCCCTGCCAGGATCTCCCGGGCCAGGCGGTCGCCGATCTCACGCTGCACGAGCCGGCGCAGCGGCCGCGCGCCGTACGCGGGATCGTAGCCGGTCATCGCGAGCCAGGCCCTCGCAGCATCGCTCACCTCGAGGGTGAGCCGGCGCTCGGTGAGCCGCGACTGGAGCGAGGCGACCTGCAGTTCCACGATCCGGGAGAGCTCGTCCACGGAGAGCGCGTCGAACATGATCACGTCGTCGAGCCTGTTGAGGAACTCGGGCTTGAACGAGGCGTTGACCACGCTCATGACGGCCTCCCGCTTCGACTCCTCGCTCAGGTCCGGGTCCACGAGGAACTGGCTGCCGAGGTTGGAGGTCAGGACGAGGATCACGTTGCGGAAGTCCACGGTGCGGCCCTGCCCGTCCGTGAGGCGCCCGTCGTCGAGCACCTGCAGGAGGATGTCGAAGACCTCGGGGTGGGCCTTCTCGACCTCGTCGAGCAGGATCACCGAGTACGGGCGCCGGCGCACGGCCTCGGTCAGCTGGCCGCCCTCCTCGTACCCGACGTAGCCCGGAGGGGCACCGACGAGCCGGGCCACGGCGTGCTTCTCCGAGTACTCAGACATGTCGATGCGCACCATGGCGCGCTCGTCATCGAAGAGGAAGTCCGCGAGCGCCTTCGCGAGCTCGGTCTTGCCGACGCCGGTGGGGCCGAGGAACAGGAAGGAGCCCGTGGGCCGGTTGGGATCGCTGATCCCCGCGCGGGCGCGCCGCACGGCGTCGGAGACCGCGGCGACCGCCTTGCTCTGGCCGATGAGCCGCTTGCCGAGCTCCTCCTCCATGTGCAGGAGCTTCTGGCTCTCGCCCTGCAGCATGCGGCCGGCGGGGATGCCCGTCCAGGCGGAGATGACCTCGGCGATGTCGTCCGCGGTGACCTCCTCGGCCACCATGGTGGCCTTGCCCCCCGTGTCCTGCTCGGCCGCCTCCGCGTTTGCCTGGGCGAGTTCGCGCTCGAGCGTGGGGATCTCGCCGTACAGGATGCGGGAGGCTTCCCCGAGGTCGCCTTCGCGCTGGGCCTTGTCGGCCAGCGACCGCAGCTCGTCGAGCTTCGCCTTGAGCTCGCCGACCCGGTTCAGGCCCGCCTTCTCGGCCTCCCACCGGGCATTGAGCCCCGCGAGCTGCTCCTTCTTGTCCGCCATGTCCTCGCGGAGCGCAGCAAGCCGCTCCACGCTCGCGGCATCGGTCTCGTCCTCGAGGGCAAGCTCTTCCATCGTGAGCCGGTCGACGGCGCGGCGCAGCTGGTCGATCTCCTCGGGCGCCGAGTCGATCTCCATCCTCAGTCGGGACGCCGCCTCGTCGACGAGGTCGATCGCCTTGTCCGGGAGCTGGCGCCCGGAGATGTAGCGGTTGGACAGCGTGGCGGCCGCGACAAGGGCCGAGTCGGCGATCGCGACCTTGTGGTGCGCCTCGTAGCGCTCCTTGAGACCGCGGAGGATCGCGATGGTGTCGTCCACGCTCGGCTCGCCGACGAACACCTGCTGGAAGCGGCGCTCGAGAGCGGCGTCCTTCTCGATGTTCTCGCGGTACTCGTCCAGCGTCGTCGCGCCGATGAGTCGCAGCTCGCCGCGGGCCAGCATGGGCTTGAGCATGTTGCCGGCGTCCATCGAGGAATCGCCCGTCGCGCCGGCGCCGACCACGGTGTGGATCTCGTCGATGAACGTGACGATCTGGCCCTCGGAGGCCTTGATCTCCTCGAGGACGGCCTTGAGCCGCTCCTCGAACTCGCCGCGGTACTTCGCGCCTGCGACCATCGAGCCGAGGTCCAGGGCGATGAGGGTCTTGCCGCGCAGGCTCTCGGGGACGTCCCCGGCCACGATGCGCTGGGCGAGGCCCTCCACGACGGCAGTCTTGCCGACGCCGGGTTCACCGATCAGCACAGGGTTGTTCTTGGTGCGGCGGGAGAGGACCTGGACGACCCGGCGGATCTCGGAGTCGCGTCCGATCACCGGGTCGAGCTTGCCGGAGCGGGCAATGGCGGTGAGGTCCGTGCCGTACTTCTCGAGCGCCTGGAAGGTGTTCTCAGGGTCCGGGGAATCCACCCTGCGGTCGCCCCGCACGCCCGGAAGGGCGGCCTTGAGCGACTCGAGCGCCGCACCGTTGTCCCGCAGCGCGGCGCCAGCCGGGCCGCCGTCGGCCGCGAGCCCGAGCAGGAGGTGCTCGGTGGAGACGAAGCTGTCCCCCATCTGCTCGGCCTGCTGCTGGGCGGCCTGGATCACCTGGAGCCCCTGGCGGCTGAGCTGCGCCTGGGCCACGGTGGTGCCCGAGCTCGACGGGAGGGCCTTGATGGCCGTGCTGGCCGCGACGCTCACGGCGTCGGGGTCGGCACCGGTTGCGCGCAGGAGCGCCACGGCGACGCCGTCCCGCTGGTCCATGAGGGCCTTGAGCAGGTGGGCGGGCTCCACCTGGGGATTGCCCGCCGTCGAGGCATTCATCGCCGCGGCAGACAGTGCTTCCTGGCTCTTGGTAGTGAATTTGACGTCCACAACATGCTCCCTTCGACGCAGCTTCCGGACCCATCCAACCGCGCTGACCTCACTTAGGTCAACGCATCTAAGTTGAGTGTATCTTGCTCAACTTTGACAGCCAAATGCAGCGCTTCTTGGAGTGGGATGCTGGTGGCCATGGCAATCCTCATCGATTCCCCGATCTGGCCGGCCCACGGGACCGTGTTCGCGCACCTCGTCTCGGACGCGTCGCTGGCCGAGCTGCACGCCTTTGCCGCCACTGCCGGGATCCCGGAGCGGGCTTTCGACGAGGACCACTATGACGTGCCGGAGCGTCGCCACGCCGAACTCGTGGCGCTCGGGGCGCGGCACGTGACGGGCCGCGACCTCGCCCGGGCGCTCATCTCCTCCGGCCTGCGGGTACCGGCGCGCGAGCGGCCCAACGCCCTCGAGCTTCCGCTCGTTCAGCGCTGGGAGGCCCTCCTGCCCGGGCACGCCGAGCTCGGCCGCGAACTGCTGCACCGCTGGGCCGAGCCGCATCGGCGGTACCACACGCGCGCCCACCTGTTTGCCGTCCTGGGCTCTCTGGACACGATCGCCGATGCCGGCTCAGCCCGGGCAGTGCCGCGGCCCGTGGCTCTCGCGGCATGGTTCCACGATGCTGTCTACTCCACCGACCCGCCGCGCCCCGGCCAGGACGAGGAGGAGTCCGCCGTGCTCGCCGAGGAACGGCTGAGCGGGGCGGGGCTGCCCGATGCCGAGGTGGCCGAGGTGGGCAGGCTCGTGCGGCTCACCACGGCGCACTCCCCCGAAGCGCATGACACCGGGGGGCAGCTCCTGTGCGACGCCGACCTTGCCGTGCTGGGCCGGGACCTCGCCGGGTACCGGCGCTATGCGGCACAAGTACGCGAGGAGTTCGGCCATGTGCCCGACGAGGTGTTCCGGGCAGGCCGAGCGTCCGTCCTCGAGTCGCTCCTGGGCTTGGACCCGCTGTTCCACACCCCCGCGGCCCGTGGCCTGTGGAGTGCCCGGGCCCGCGAGAACCTCCGCCGGGAGCTCGAAGCGGGCTCGTGGATCACGACCTCGGAGTGAGGGTGGGCGCTCCTGCCCGCTTCTCACCGCTAGCTCGCGGAACACGCCGCGAACGGGCCGGTTGCCATCCCAGACCGGGGCCAGAGCGTACGGCAGCGGTCAGGGCCGCGGCCAGAGCGCCACGGGCAGGCGCCACTCGCTGTCGCCGTCCGGGGCCATGTCCACGAGCGCCGCGGTACGCAGGAGCACGTCCTCGCCCTCGTGGACCCGCCGGTCGCCGGTCACCGTGATGTGGGGCCGGAACCCGGTGCCGGTGTGGTGTGGACTGTGGATACGGCCGCCCAAGCTGGCCACGGCAGCGAGGGTCCGCTCGTGCAGCGCCGCCAGAGCGGCGTCGTGCTCCACGAGCGAGACGCGGACACGTCCCCGATAGCCGAAGTCGGCGTCGTGGCCGACGCGGATGCGGAACGGATGGAAAGACGACAGAGCCCCGGAGACTGCCTCGAGGGCGGCCTCCGGGGCCAGGTCGAAACGTACGAGCGTCACATGGAGCGGCCAATGCCGCTTGCCGAACCGCATCGCGGCGACAGGTTCGACGAAAGCGACCGCGACGAAGGGATGGGAATCGCCGAGGTCGTCCATGTCAGCGCGTCAGCTGTGGTCCGACTGCTCGGCCTTCGCTTCGTCGCCGGCGGAATCGCCGCCCGGAACCGTCTTGATCGCCGAGATCTCGAACTCGAGCAGGATGCGGTCCGACACCAGGACACCTCCGGAGTCGAGCGCAGCGTTCCAGTTGACCCCGAAGTCCTTGCGGTCGATCCGGCGGGACCCCTCGAAGCCGGCACGCATGTTGCCGAAGGGGTCCGTCTCGATGCCGACGAACTCCAGCGGCAGTGCGATCTCCTTGGTCACGCCGCGGATCGTCAGGTCGCCCGAGACGATGAAGCTGTTCTCCTCGACCTGGTCGATGCGCTTGGAGACAAACGTGATCTCCGGGTAGTGCGGAGCATCGAAGAAGTCGTTGGTGCGCAGGTGCTCGTCACGCTGGGCGTTGCGGGTGTCGATGCTCGCCACCTTGATGGTGACGTTGACGGACGAGTTGGTGGGCTCGTCCGCGTCGACAAAGATGGTGCCCTCGACGTCGTTGAACGCGCCGCGGACCTTGGTGACCATTGCATGGCGGGTGGAGAAGCCGACCCGTGTGTGCGCGGGATCGAACTTCCACTCGCCGGCAAGGGAACTATCGAGTTCGGGCATTCGTGCCTCCTTATCAGACCAAACCTATAGTGCGCTCCGCGTCGTGTCCAAGAGCGCCGCACCCGCTTGGACGCGCCGGGTCACCGTCCGTAGCTGGCGAGAAGACGGTCTGTGGGCACGATCTCCTTGCCGAGCGGCATCAGCGAGACCGGGATGAGCTTGAGGTTGGCGATGGCCAGGGGGATGCCGATGATGGTTGTGGCCATGGCGATCGCGGTGGCCACGTGGCCAATCGCGATCCAGATGCCCGCCACGAGCAGCCACACGATGTTGCCGAGCGTAGTCGCGGTGCCGACGCGGCCGCCTTTGTTGACGATGGTCCGGCCGAACGGCCAGAGCGCGTAGGAGGCGATCCGGAAGGAGGCGATCCCCCACGGGATCGTGATGATGAGGGCGCAGCAGATCAGGCCGGCGAGGAAGTAGCCCAGTGCCAGGACAAAGCCGCCGAAGATGAACCAGATGAGATTCAGGAGGGTCTTCATGCCTCCAGTCTCTCCCAGAGGACGGCCAGCCTATAGTTGTCCCATGTCCAACCTCACCCGACGGCACGAGCAGACGCTTGCCCGCCGCGGCGAGGCGGGCTACGCGCAGTACCGGATCCCCGCCCTGGCGGTCACCAATGCCGGCACAGTGCTGGCGGCCTACGACGGCCGTCCGAACCTCGACGACCTGCCGAGCCCCATCGACCTCCTCGTGCGCCGCTCGCACGACTCGGGCGCAACGTGGGGTCCACAGGACGTGGTCCGGACGGGCAGCGGTCTGCAGGGGTTCGGTGACCCGGCCCTCCTCGTGGACCGGGCCACGGGCCGGATCTTCCTGTTCCACGCGGCTGGCACGCTCGCCGGGTTCTTCGAGGCCGTCGAGGGCCTCCAGCCCGAGGAGCGAGTGCAGCACGTGGACGTCTCCGTCTCGGACGACGACGGCGCGACCTGGTCCCACAGACGCCTCACCTCGCAGCTCAAGCGGCCGGGGATCACGGGGATCTTCGCGGCCTCCGGCGCGGGCCTCTGGGTTCCCACCGGACCCTTCGCCGGGCGGCTCGTGGTGCCCGTGGTCCTCCTCGACCGCGGTGAGATCACCGCCGCGGCTGCCTTCAGCGACGACCACGGCGAGGCCTGGACGCTCGGCAGCCCGGTCGGCGCCGGCACCAACGAATCAGCGATCGCGGCCCTCCCGGACGGTTCCCTCCTGCTGCACTCCCGCGCCACCCCCGCGCGTCTCGCCGCCGTATCGCATGACGGCGGGGCCTCCTGGAGCACGCCCGTTCCCATGCCGGGCCTTCCGGACCCCAGCGACAACGGCTCACTGCTCGCGCTGGGCGCCCCCATCGACCGGGACGGCGGCCGCCCGCCCGTTGCCTCCCCGTCAGCCCTGCTCATCTCGAGCAACCTCGACCCCGAGCTGCGCCGCAACACTGCCCTGAGCCTGTCCCCCGACGGCGGCAGGACGTGGCCGCACCAACTGGTCGTGTGCGAGGGCAGCTCCGGCTACTCGTGTGCGGCAGAACTCCCGGACGGGCGGATCGGTGTGCTGTACGAGCGTCAGGGCTATACCGAGATCGTCTTCGCCTCCGTGTCCCGAGCCGAGCTCGAGGCCGCCGGTCCCGCGGACGGCCGCCAGAGCGGCGTCGTGCCTCCCGGCGAGCCGACCCTCGAGGTGATCCTCCGCTCCGTCACGCCGGGCCTGCCGGACGAGTGGGTCCACGTGGGCGAGCACCATGTGTATCCGATGGAGACGGGCGGCGTGGACGCGAGCGCCTGGAAGGAGGTCGGGCAGGGATACGCGGCAGCCGGCGGGATGATCCTCGGCACCCGCGAGGCGCAGCTGCTCAACTACGGGCGGCCGAGGCCGGGACTGCGCGCCGGGGACATCCTCGCCTTCCACGTCCGCGTCCGGCTTCCCGAACGGGTCGCCGCTGACGGCGTCGTGCTCGAGCACCCGGGCGGGGCCACGCTTCCTGTGGACCTCCCGCCGGGCGGACGTGCCGTGTTCGGCGCGCCGTACCCCGCGCTCACCGTCAGCGATGCCGACATCGCGGCCGGCGAGCTGACGGCGCGGTTCGCCGTGCCCGCGCTCGGGCTCGAGCGCCAGCTGCGGTTCTCGACCGCCACAGGCGCCCTGCTACCGTAGCCGCAGAGGCCAAACGGCCTCCCGGACGAGGGAACCCAGTACCCGGAACGCGACAAGACTGGCTCGAAAGGCCGCCATGCACTGGGTCATCCTCATCGCCTCCGGAGCCCTCGAGGCCGTCTGGGCGGCCGCCCTCGAACGCTCCCACGGTCTGCGACGGCCCCTTCCCACGCTCCTCTTCCTCCTGGCGCTCGCCGCGAGCATGGGCGGCCTCGCATGGTCCCTCACCGAGATCCCGGTGGGCACCGGCTACGCGGTGTGGGTGGGCGTGGGCGTCGTGCTCACCGCGGTGTACGCGATGGCGCGGGGGCTCGAACCCTCACGCACACGGCGCACGACGGCGGCCCGGCTGCTCCTGCTGCTCGGCATCGCCGCGTGCGTGGCCGGGCTGAAGGCGGTGGCGTAGGCGTGGCCTGGCTCGCACTGCTCGCCTCGGCGGTGCTCGAGGCCGTCTGGGCGAGCGCCCTCGGCGCGTCGGAGGGCTTCAGCCGGCCCGTGCCGACCATGGTCTTCGCGGCGGCAGCGATCGCAAGCATGACGGGGCTGGCCCTGGCCGTGCGCCGCATCCCCCTCGCGACCGCCTACGCCGTCTGGGTCGGCGTGGGGGCTTCCCTGACGGTGGCATGGGCCATGCTGACGGGCGCGGAGCGCTTCAGCTGGCTCAAGGTCGTGTTCATCGGCGGGATCGTCGCCTGCTCCGCGGGCCTCAAGGCGCTCGGCCGCACCCCGGAGACCCCGGAGGCTACTCCTGGGACGCGCGGTGGGCCCCGGTGAACTGGGACACCCAGCGCGACGGGTCCGCGACCGTGAACTGGCGCCCCGTCACCTCGGAGGGGACGATCCGCACAAAGAAGGCCTTCTCGCCGCTCTGCCACGGGAACAGGGGCAGGGCTACGGCGTCCACGATCGCGGCGGTGTCGAGCACCGGCTCAAGGGTGCCGTGCACCACGACGGACCACGCCTCGTTGGTGTCTGCCTCGTAGCCATCCACCTCGAACGCGACGGCCAGCCTCTCCATGGAGGCCGCGAGCTTGGTCCCGGGCGCGGTGCGGAAGAGCACCGTGCCCCGGTCCACCAGATAGTTGATGGGGAACAGCTCGAGGCGGTCGCCGCCACTGAACGCGAGGCGGCCCACCACCATGGTGCGGGCGCGCTCCCACGCGTCCTCAGGAGAGAGGTTGCGGACGCCGTTGGCAGGGACATGGGCCTCATGCGTGGTCATGCTGCCAGTCTATGACCGTCCCCGAGGAGGCATCGAGAGGCCAACGGCCCTAGGACCGCAGCCCTCGGCGAGGCGTCAGCGGTCGTTCGAAGCCGGGCTGCTCGCGCGGCGCGGACCCCTCCGGCCCCGGCCAGCCGAGCTGCCGCCCTGACCAGACGAGGCACGCCGGCCCTCGGATCCGCGGCCGCCCGAGGCGAAGGTTCCGCCCGACGTGCCGCCAGTGGTCGAGGTCCACACGGTCGAGGTCGCGCCCGCACCCCGCGAGGCGCCGGAGCCCTGCTGCCGCCGCTGCCTGGGCTGCTCGCTGCGGGCACCCTGCTCTCCGCGCGCGCGCTCGTTCCGCGGCGCCTTCTCATTGCGGGCAGCGCCCACGTCGTTGCGGTGCCCAGTGCCTCCGGTGCCCCGGCCGCCCCGGCGCGCCACGCCGTCATGCGCGCCCTGCACTACGTCGGCGCCAGCACCGGCGCCCCGGCCGCGCGATCGCTTGCGCTGCGCGTTCGCTCCGGTGGACTTCCCGCCGCCCTGCTGGGGCATCTTGGCCGCGACCGCCGCCGCACGGTCGGCCGGGTCGACGTACGCGGCGCGCTCGCCCACGAGCTCGGCGACCACGGGCGACGAGGTGGTGACGGGGGTCAGCTCGACCTTCACGCCGGCGTCGCGCAGGAGCTTGCGGACATCCTGCCTCTGCTCGGGCAGCACGATCGTGACGACGGTGCCGTCCGAACCGGCGCGGGCGGTGCGGCCGGAGCGGTGCAGGTACGCCTTGTGCTCGGCCGGCGGATCGACATGGACCACGAGCTCCACGTCGTCCACGTGCACGCCGCGGGCCGCGACGTCGGTGGCGACGAGCACGCGCACCGCGCCCGAGGCGAAGTCCGCGAGGTTGCGGTCGCGCGCGTTCTGGGACAGGTTGCCGTGGAGGTCGACGGCGGGAATGCCGGCCTTGGTGAGCTGCTGCGCCAGGCGCTTGGCGTGGTGCTTGGTCCGCATGAACAGCACCCGGCGGCTCTGGCCAGAGGCGAGGAGCTCGACGAGGTTCTTCTTCGACGCGGCGTCCTGGGTGAGCAGGACGTGGTGCTCCATGGTGCTCACGGCGGCCTGCGGGGCGTCCACGGAGTGGGTGAGCGGGTTGTGCAGGTAGCGCTTGACGATCTTGTCCACGCCGTTGTCCAGGGTGGCCGAGAACAGAAGCCGCTGGCCGCCGTCCGGGGTCTGGTCGAGGATGCGCTTGACCACAGGCAGGAAGCCGAGGTCCGCCATGTGGTCAGCCTCGTCGAGGACGGTCACGGCGATATCGCCCAGATTGACGATGCCCTGCCGGCCCAGATCCTCGAGACGGCCCGGGCAGGCGATGACGATGTCGACTCCGGCACCCAGCGCGCGCTCCTGCCGGGCCTGGGAGACACCGCCGTAGATGACGGTGGTGTTCAGGCCGAGGGCCGCGGCGAGCGGCGCGACCGTCGCGTCGATCTGGGTGGCGAGCTCGCGGGTCGGGGCGAGGACGAGGCCCGTGGGCCGGCCCGGACGCCGCCTGCCCGAGCCGGCGCGGCCGGACTCGGCGAGGCGTGCCACGAGCGGCAGGGCGAAGGCGATGGTCTTGCCGGACCCGGTGCGGCCGCGGCCGAGGACGTCGCGGCCACCCAGGGTGTCCGGGAGCGTCTTGGTCTGGATGGGGAAGGGCGACTCGATGCCCTGCTCCGCGAGGACGCGGGACAGGGGCGCGGGCACGCCGAGGGAAGAGAAGGTCTGATCAGCCATGGCTGTAGGAACTCCAGCGTCGGATCGTCCCCGTAGGCCAAAGCGGCCCACAGGGTTCGCCGAGGAAAGGGAGTCTGGCCTCACCACTGCCCACCCTCGAGGGTCGGGGCTGCGGGGCCTGGAAACGCGTTCATCGACGCAGGTCGCGCGGCGCTCAGTCCGGGGAGTCCGGGGCGGGCGCGGCGACCCAAAGATCCATCTTAGCAGGGGCTGACTCCGGGTGCCTGCACGCCTGGCCAGACCGGGGTGCCGCCCCCCAGGGCACCACTCAGTCGAGGCCGGCGGGCATTGCCTCCCGCGGCAGCGCAACACGCCCCTGGGCGCGCCCGTCGGGCCCGATCAGCACCCCCATGCGCTTGGTCACCCTCAGCACGATGATGCTCTCCATGAACTCGATTCCGGGCACCTTCTCCGCCATGGCGAGCTCTGCCGACACGACGTCAGCCACCGAGCGCAGCCACATCGTGACGATGAAGTTCGCGCGGCCGGTGATGGAGGCGGCCAGGCGCACCGAGCGGAGGGACCGGATCCCGGCCGCCGCCGCAGCGTGCTGCCCCGAGGGCACCTTCGCGTACCACGTGCAGATCACGGGGAACCCGACGGCCAGCTGGGCCACGTCGCAGCGGAACGCGATCAGCCCGGAGCCGAGCAGCCTGGCCAGCTGCCTCTGGACCGTGGACGGGTGGCGCCTAAGGTCTTTGGCCATCTGCGCCGCGGTGGCCCGCCCGTCTTGCGCGAGCAGGGGCATCAGGTCGCGGCACGCCGGCGTCAGCGCGCCGGGGTGCCGGGGGTGCACTGCCAGCCCGGCGAAGGCCGCGGACTTCCTGGCGTCGAGGGCCGGGATCCGCCACGAGTGGCCTGCCTGGTGGAGCCTGCCGCCGAGGGCGGTATGGATCCTCTCGACGCCCGGGATGGCCAGGATCCGGGGGGCGACCACGTTCGCGTAGTCATAGAGCGAGCGGGTGAAGACGGTCAGCATGGCGTCGTGGTGGCTGGCGGGAAGCTCCACCGTCTGGACCTCGGGGATGCCATTGAGAGCATCGGCGACCGCCATCACCTCCCCGGGTGTGCAGTCGACGTCCACGAACGCGAGTGTCATCTCCGTGGAGTCCCCCACCCCGTACGCGGTGATCCAGGCGAGACCGTCCGCCTCGATGCGCTCCCAGCGGGCGGCGAGCGTCGCGGGGCGCACGCCGAGGATCGCGCCCGCGTCCTGCCACGTGACCCGGGGGGCGATCTGCAGGGCGTTGATGAGCTCCAGATCCTCTTCCGTCAGAAGGTCGAGTTCCGGCGCTGCTGCATGTTTCTGCCAGTACGGCGTCTGCTCCTGCATCTTACCGACGAATTTATCCCGCTTCTCCGATGTGCGCCACACACTGGCTGAGGACGTCGCCGCGTGGCGCACGTCACAGGAAAGGAATCATGGACCTCATCGCCGACGCCCGGAGCCTCGAAGGCACGCTCACCCACTTGAGGCACGCGCTCCACGAGGAGCCTGAGATCGGACTCGAACTCCCCCGGACCCAGGAGAAGGTCCTCGCCGCCCTCGACGGGCTCGGCCTCGAGGTCTCCACGGGCACGGACACGACCTCGGTCACCGCCGTGCTGCGCGGCACGGGAGGCACCGCACGCCGGGGAGACGCGCACGACGGCGGCGACGCACCGTCGTCGTCAGCCGCACCGGCCGCCGCTCGGCCGACCGTGCTCCTCCGGGCCGACATGGACGCGCTGCCGGTGCAGGAGCGCACCGGCGCAGAGTTCACGTCGAGGATCGACGGGGCCATGCACGCGTGCGGCCACGACCTGCACACGTCGATGCTGCTCGGGGCCGCGACGCTCCTCGCGGACAACCGCCACCGGCTCGCCGGCGACGTCGTCTTCATGTTCCAGCCCGGCGAGGAGGGCTTCGACGGCGCATCCGTCATGGTCCGCGAGGGTGTGCTCGACGCGTCGGGGCGCCGTGCGGACGCCGCGTTCGGCATGCACGTGTTCTCCTCGATGGCCCCGCACGGGCAGTTCGTGACCCGGCCCGGCGTGATGATGAGCGCCTCGGACGGCCTCTTCGTCCGCGTGCTCGGCGCCGGCGGCCACGGCTCCGCGCCGCACATGGCGAAGGACCCTGTGACCGTCGCGGCCGAGATGGTCCTCGCACTGCAGACCATGCTCACGCGCCAGTTCGACATGTTCGACCCCGCCGTCATCACCGTGGGGCGCCTCGCAGCGGGATCCAAGCGCAACGTGATCCCGGAGACCGCGGAGTTCGATGCGACCATCCGCACCTTCTCGGACGCCCACCGGGGGCGCATGCAGACCGCGATCCCGCGGCTCCTGCAGGGCATCGCGCAGGCCCACGGCCTCGACGTCGAGGTCCGGTACGAGGCGGAGTACCCCCTGACCGTGACTGACGTGGCCCAGACCGAGTTCGCGGAGCGGGCGATCGCCGAGCTGTTCGGCGAGGCTCCGGGCTCCGGGGCCGCGGTGCGGCATGCACGCCTGGCGAACCCCCTCTCCGGTTCCGAGGACTTCTCGCGGGTGCTCGCGGAGGTGCCGGGCAGCTTCATCGGGCTCAGCGCCGTGCCCGCCGGCGTCGACCCCGCCACCGCCGCCTTCAACCACTCGCCGTTCGCGACGTTCGACGACTCCGTCCTCGCGGACGGCACCGCCCTCTACGCCCACCTCGCCCTGTCCAAGCTCGCAGCCCTCGCTGGCGCCTGAGCCCACCACCCCTCACCCCCACCCCGAAAGGCAGACATGTCCACCAACACCGACGTTGCCGGACGTCTCCGCAAGGCGCCCAGCACGCGCCAGACCGTCTTCAGCACCGGCGTCGGCAACGCCGTCGAATGGTACGACTGGAACGTCTACGCGACCTTCGCGCCGTTCTTCTCGAAGCAGCTGTTCAACGGAGCCGATCCCACCTCTGCGATCCTGTCCACGCTCGCCGTGTTCGCGGTCGGATTCCTCGCCCGCCCGTTCGGTGGCCTGATCTTCGGCTGGATCGGCGACAGGATCGGGCGCAGGACGTCGATGACGTTCGCCGTGGCCCTCGCCGCGTTCGGCAGCCTGCTCATTGCGATCGCCCCCACGTTCACCGCCGTGGGCGCCTTCGCCTCCCTCACCCTCCTTGTGGCCCGGCTCATTCAGGGCCTCGCCCACGGCGGCGAGCTGCCGTCCTCGCAGACGTACCTCTCCGAGGTCGCGCCGCGCGAGAAGCGCGGCCTGTGGTCCTCGCTCATCTACGTCTCCGGCACGGTCGGCGTCCTGTTCGGCACCTTCCTCGGCGTCCTCCTGACGAGCGTCCTCAGCAAGGCCCAGATGGATGCCTTCGGCTGGCGCATCCCCTTCTTCCTCGGCGCGGCGCTGGGCCTCTACGGACTGATCATGCGGTTCCGCATGCCGGAGACCGAGGCGTTCGAGGGCCTCACCGGGGCCGGCGCCAAGCGCCCGAAGCACCCGATCTGGCGCTCGATCGTGGAGCACCGGAAGCAGGCGATCCAGGTCATCGGCATGACCGTGGGCCTGACCATCATCTACTACGTCTGGGGCGTGGTGGCCCCGGCGTTCGCGATCTCGAGCCTCCACATCAACCCCTCAGAGGCACTGTGGGCCGGCGTGGGAGCCAACGTGGTCTTCCTCATCGCCCTGCCGCTCTGGGGGAAGCTGAGCGACCGGATCGGGCGCAAGAAGGTCATGATCATCGGGGGCGTGGCCATCGCGGTGCTGCACTTCCCGATGACCTGGTTCCTGCGTGACTCCGCGTGGCAGCTGTTCGTCTCGATGTCCGTCATGCTCATCTTCATCGCGTGCTCCGCCGCCATCGTGCCGGCCGCCTACGCCGAGATGTTCCCGGCCCACATCCGCACCGTGGGCGTGGGCGTGCCCTACTCGATCTGCGTGGCCCTGTTCGGCGGCACCGCGCCGTACCTCCAGCAGCTCTTCGCCGACGTACTGCACGCGTCCTGGGCGTTCAACGTGTACGCCGTGGCGATGGTGGCCGTCTCGATCCTCACCGTGTTCGGCCTTCCGGAGACGAAGGGCAAGGACCTGCGCCACTGAGGCTCCCCCGCACGACGGCGCCCCCCGCACGCTTGGCGAGGGGGCGCCGTCGTGCGTTCCGTGCCCTCCTCAAGCCGTAGCCTTTAAGGCGATGAGCGAGCAACCCAATCCCGTGACCCCCGGCTCCCAGGCCTCCTTCGGCACCTACCGGCGGCAGCCGGTGAGCTTTGTGCGCCGCGGGACTCGGCTTCAGGGGCGGCGGCAGGCGGCGTGGGACGAGCATGCTGACTCTTTCGTGGTGGACGTTCCCCGGCACGTCGCTGACACCTCCGTGCACCCGGACTACGTGTTCGACGCCGAGGCCGAGTTCGGGCGCCCCGCGGCGGAAGGGGCGGCGCCGCTCGTCGTCGAGATCGGATCGGGCCTGGGCGAGGCCATCGTCGCTGCGGCAGAGGCCGACCCGACCCGCAACTACCTCGCCGTCGAGGTCTACAAGCCGGGCCTCGCGAACACGCTCCTGCGCATCGCCCAGCGGGGGCTCACCAACGTCCGCGTGGTCCAGGCCAACGCGCCCGAGGTGCTCGGCACCATGCTCCCCGCCGGCTCCGTGGCCGAGCTGTGGGTCTTCTTCCCCGACCCCTGGCACAAGTCCAAGCACCAGAAGCGCCGCCTCGTGCGCGACTCGTTCGCCCAGCTCGCGGGCCGCGCGCTCGCTCCGGGCGGCGTGTGGCGGCTCGCGACCGACTGGTCCGGCTACGCGCAGCAGATGCGGGAGGTCATCGCCCACTCACCGGACTTCCGCAATGCGCACGACGGCGAGCTGGCCGGCTCCGCGAGCCCCCTCACCGCCGCCTGGGCCTCGGGGGTGGACTGCGAGGCCACCGGCGAGGTCGACGAGGTGGGCGGCTGGGCGCCGCGCTTCGAGGGCCGCGTGCTGACGAGCTTCGAGAACAAGGCGCACGGCGCCGGCCGCGTGATCTTCGACCTCACGGCCGTGCGCGTGTAGTCAAGGGCGTCAGCTCACGGATGTGCTCGCGACGGTCTGCTGGGCGGCGTCGCGGATCTCGATGCTGCGGATCGAGGCGAGCTGGATCGACGTCGCGCCGGTCAGCACGGCCCGCGACGAGTATCCGCCGGAGCTCCAGCTCGCGGCCTGCTGGGCTGCCCCGTCCGATCCGACGACCCAGACCGTGAACACCCCGCCGCTCGGCATCCCGCGGCAGGTGAGGTCCAGTTCGGTACCCCAGGCCTTGTGCACGAGGGCAAGGTCCACGTGCGCCCCGTCCGCCGAGGTGAGGGTGAGCGTCTGGGATGGGGTCTGGGCGGATGCCGAGGCAGTGGTGCTCGGTGACGGCTGGGCAGCTGGTCCGTGGCCCGGCCCCAGCACCGGGCCAAGCGCGGCTCCCGCGACGAAGAACGCCGCAGCCGCGGCGGCGAGCGCACCGGCCCACCCGGCCGTCCGCGCACGACGCCGCCGGGCCACCCGCGCGAGGAGCTCACGCGGCAGAGCGCCCGGAGCAGGCTCGCGCGAGTGGGATCCCCGGAGCGCGATCTCCTCGGCGCGGGCCCCGGGCACCGCGTCGAGGAGGGCGGGGAGGGTCTCGAGCGAGGCGAGTTCGGCCCGGCACTCGGCGCACACGGCGAGGTGCCCCTCAACAGCCCGGGTCTCCTCGGGGGTGAGCGCGCCGAGGACGTACGCGCCGAGGTCGACGCGGAGCGAGTCGTGCTCCTGGCCGAAGGGCATGGTGCTCACCGGTCCACCCCCATCTCGTCGAGCGTGGTCCGCAGTGCCTTGAGCGCGTAGAAGCAGCGGGACTTGACCGTGCCGGCCGGGACACCGAGCTCCCGCGCGGCCTCGGCCACCGTGAGGCGGCGGTAGTGCACCGCGACGAGGGCCGCCCGATGCTCGGGCGTGAGGCGGGAGAGTGCCTCCTCCATGACCACGCGGTCCAGGAGCTCGTCGATGCGCTCGGCGTCGACGGCCACGGCGAAGCTGTCCTGCGCCTCGTCCACCGGGGCGACGGTGCGGGGACGCCGTCCGGCGAGTCGATGCTGGTCCACGATCAGATTCCTCACGGTCCGGTAGAGGTAGGGGCGGAGGCCCTGCGTCTCGGGAGGCGCCTGCCTCCAGACCCGGATGATGGCCTCCTGGACGATGTCCTCGGCCTTCTCGCTGCCCACGGCACCGCGGGCGAACCGGCGCAGCGCGGCGCCGTGCTCGCGGTACAGCGCCGCGACGGCGTCCTCATCCATCGGCATGGCGGCCTCCTTGCCGTGGAACACGTGTGCAGGGCGGATCCGGTTCATCCTGAGGCGGATCCGATGCCTGCTGAACCATCTTCCTCCCGCAGGCGTGTGTGTGGGCAGCGGCGGGAACGCTGCCGCAGGAGAGGAAGGCAGAGCCATGAACAAGCGGGCAGCCCTGTGGATGGCGGCGGCGTGGGCCGTTCCCGCCCTCGCGCTGGCGGGGTGCGGAGGCAGCACGGGCAGCGGGGCCGCGCCGTCACCCGCCTCCTCGTCGAGTACGGCTTCCTCCTCCGGCTCGGCCGGCGGCTCGGACAGCATGGGCTACGGAGCCGGGGGAAGCAGCTCAGGCTCGGCCAGCTCCTCGAGCTCGGGGGGCGCCGCGCAGACGAGCGAGACCCTCAAGACCGCGACCATCGGCGGCCAGACGATCGTGGTGGACGGCCAGGGCAAGGTCGTCTACTACTACACGCGGGACAACACGGGCGCGACGACGAGCGCCTGCACCGGCGGCTGCGCGACACTGTGGCCGGCCGTCACCTCGACCGGCAGCCCGAATCTGCAGGGAGTCACGGCCAAGGTAGGCAGCATCAAGACCGCAGACGGCAAGGACCAGGTCACGCTCAACGGGATGCCGATCTACTACTACCAGAAGGACACCGCGCCCGAGCAGGCCAACGGCCAAGGCGTGGCGAGCGTCTGGTACGTCATCGGAGCCGACGGGACGATGATCACCTCGGCCCTCAAGTAGTTGCCAGCGCCGCTCCATGAACCGGGGAGGGCAGCCTTCCGCCGCCGCGGAATCCTGCCCTCCCCTAACGCGTGGGCCGGGGGTAGGGTGGGAAAACCCCGCGGTGGAGGAGGAACCATGTCAGACTTCCGCACCTACACGGAAGAAGAGAAGCACAGCTTCGTGGCCCCGACGTGCGATCTGTGCGGCCAGCACCGGCACATCGTGTGGCAGCAGGAGGGCGAGAGGTGGGTGCCCCGCGACAAAGGCTGCTCGAACGAGGCCTGCCCCCAGTACGGCGCCTGACGGGGTCCGTCAGCGGGCGTGCTCGTTCTCGTCGAGCTCCTCGAACTCGACGGCGGCGAGGACGGAGCCGTCCTCCGGGTCGATCATGTAGGCCTCGTCCTCCTCCTCGACCATGAGGTACTCGCCCTGGTCCGTGGTGAAGCGCCAGGCGAGCGTCTTGACCCCGTCGTGGAGGTAGTTGGGGTCGCCCATCGTGATGGCGCTCAGCTCGTGGCCCGCCACGTCGCAGAGCTCGCGGATCACGAGCTCGAACTCAGGCATGTCTGCGAGGTCGTCCACGCGGGCGGCGCTCCGGCGCTCCTCGAGGTCGGTGATCAGTCCCACCCGGCGGGCGATCTCGTCCTCAATCGCGTCGTCGTCGAGGGCGAGGACGCCCTCTTGGCCGCGCAGCCACGCCGCATTGAGCGCGACGAGGTCATGGTCGTCCTGGAGTTCCTCGAAGCGCTCGTCGAGGGCCTCGAGCCTCGCGACGGCCGGGGACTCGGCGTCGTCACCGTCGAGGTATGCGTCGGCTTCGTCCTCGGTGAGGGCGCCGTAGGCGGACACGAGCTCCTCGAAGAGCGTCGCGTGCTCGGCAGCGCCCATCTCCCGCAGGCCCTCGCGGACGAGCCGGTCGGTGCTGCTGCGGTTTCCCGCGGTGAAGACGTACTGCGCGAATCCGCCGTCGAGCATCTGCGTCAGGTAGAAGTCCACCATGTAGCTGCGCAGGGCGTTGGGCGCGATCTCGCGCTCGTCGAGCAGCTCCTCGTACATCGCGTTGACGACGTCCACGTTGGCGTCCACGAGGGCTTCGTCGCCCGCGTGGAGGGCCGGGGCCGGAAGGACAACGGGGTGCTGGCTGGTGCTCATGCGGGGCTCCTCGGTCGTGCGGTCACTCACCCCTCGAACGTACGACGCCGGGCCCAGCCCGGGTGCCTGCACCCGGTGAACGCTGGGCGAACCTTGGGCGAGGTTCTGGGGAGGCGGAGTCCTGGAGAGACGGAAACCGTCAGTGCTTGGGCCGCCACACGACGAGCGCCTGGGACCGTCCCTCGGGACGCTGGCCGCCGGCGAGGGAGACGACGTCGCCCGCGACCCCCGCGGCGAAGACGCGCCGCGGATCCGCGCTTCGGCGTGCGTTGGAGAGCTCCGCCTGCAGCTCCGTGACACGGGAGCGCAGAGCGGCCACTTGGTTCTCCAGCTCGAGGATCCGCCGGATCCCCTCGAGCGAGACGCCGTCCTTCGAGAGCCGCTGGACCTCGCGGAGCATCTCGACGTCCCGCTGGGAGTAGCGCCGCTGCCGGCCGCCCTGGCGGGAGGGCGAGACGATCCCCAGACGGTCGTACTGGCGCAGGGTCTGGGGGTGCATCTCGGCCAGCTCCGCCGCCACGGAGATCACGAAGATCGGCGCGTACGGGTCGATGGCCATGGCCTAGAGCCTCGCTTTCTCCGCGAGGTGGGCGCGCGGATCGGACTGGCCGTTCTTGGCGGTGGCCTCGGCGAACGCCTTGACGGCCTCCTCGGCCTCCTTCGAGAGGTTCTGGGGCACGACGACGTCAACGGTCACCAGCAGGTCGCCAGAGCCCTTGGAGGTCTTGACGCCCTTGCCCTTGACCCGCAGGGTCCGGCCGGAGCTCGTGCCTGCGGGGATCTTCATCTTCACCGTGGAGCCGTCCACGGCAGGCACCTCGATCTGCGCTCCGAGCGCGGCCTCGTCGAAGGTCACGGGGACGTGGATGCGGAGGTTGTCGCCGTCGCGGGTGTAGAAGCCGTGCGGCTTGACGTGGACCGTGACCATGAGGTCGCCCGGGCCGGCCGAGCCGGGGCCGCCCTTGCCGCGGACGCGGACCTTCTGGCCGTCGCGGATGCCCGCGGGGATGCGGACGTCGATGACCTCGCCGTTCTGCTCGCGCATGCCGACCGTGGTGCCGCGGATCGAGCCGGCGAACGAGATCGTCGTGGTGGCCTGGCGGTCCGCGCCCTTCTGGGGCGGGGGCTGGAAGCCAGCGCCTCCGAACCCGCCGCCACCGAAGAGGTCGGCGAATTCCGGGGGAAGGTTGCCGGTGCTGAACCCTCGCGAGTGACGACCCGCGCCGCCGCCGAACAGGCCGCCGAACAGGTCCTCGAATCCCGCCGCGCCGGCTCCGGCACCGGGGCCGCCCGCGGAGAAGCGGGCGCCACCCATGGCGCGGATGGCATCGTACTGCTGACGCTCCTCGGGATCGGACAGGACGGAGTTCGCCTCGGTGATGTCCTTGAACTTCTTCTCGGCCTCGGCATCCCCCGGATTCTGGTCGGGGTGGTACTTGCGGGCGAGCTTGCGGTAGGCCTTCTTGATGTCGGCCTCGGAGGCGTCCTTGGACACGCCGAGAATGGCGTAGAAGTCCTTCTCCACCCAATCCTGACTGGCCACGAACGCTCCTTAAATCTTGTCTGTAAAGTCTAGTTTCCGCCCCGAAGGCGAGATTGCCGCGAAGCCGCGGCGGCTGCGGGGCCCCGCAGCCGCCGCGGCGGTGGTGGGTGTCAGCCCTGCGGAACCGCGACGATGACCTGGGCCGCCCGCAGCAGGCGGGACTCGGTCTTGTAGCCCACGCGCAGGACCTGCTGGACCGTGTCCACGCTGATGCCCTCGGCCGGCTGCTGGATGAGGGCCTCGTGGATGTTCGGGTCGAACTCGACGCCCGTCTGGTCGATCCGCTGGAGCCCCTGGCTCGTGAGCACAGCCTCGAGCTTCGCCGCGATGGCCGCGAAGGGACCGTCGGTGAGGTCGCCGTGCGCCCGCGCGGCGTCGAGGTCGTCGACCACCGGCAGCAGCGAGTTCAGGACGCCGAACACGGCGACCTCGCCGGCCACCGCGCGGTCGCGGTCCACGCGCTTGCGGTAGTTGACGTACTCGGCCTGGAGCCGCAGCAGGTCGTTGCGGAGCTCCGCCTCGACGGCGCTCGGCCCCTCCTGCTCGGCGGCGGCCTCCTTGAGGATCTGCTCGGCCTGGGCAAGGGCGTCGTCAGCGTCGTGGGGCTCGTCGACCGGGCGCATGTCCTCGTGCTCCGGGTGCGGGGCCTGGGGGTCCCCCGCGTCGGAGTGCCGGGCCTGGCCCGTGACCGGGTCAACCTTGCGGTTGTCCCGGATCACGGGGTCAGGGCGCTCATTCTCGTGCTCGTTCTCGTTTCCCTGGCGTGCCATGGTTACTTCTTCTCGTCCTCGTCCACGATCTCCGCGTCGACGATGTCCTCGTCCGCGTTCGCGCCCGAAGCCGAGCCGGCGTCATGCGTGCCGGCCTGCGCGCCGTCGCCCGCTGCCGCGCCGCCCTGGGACGAGGCGTAGATGGCCTCCCCGAGCTTGGTCTGCGAGTGCTGCAGCTTCTCGAACGCGGCCTTCACCTCCTCGTCATTGTCGGAGCCCTCGAGCGCCTTCTTGAGGGCGTCGACGTCGGCCTGGACCTCGGTCTTGACCTCTTCGGGCAGCTTGTCGGCGTTGTCGGCGATGAGCTTGTCCACGGAGTAGGCGAGCTGCTCGGCGGAGTTGCGGGTGTCGGCGGCCTCGCGGCGCTTCTTGTCCTCGGCTGCGTGCGCCTCGGCGTCGGCAACCATGCGCTCGATGTCCTCCTTGGACAGCGCGGTGCCGCCCGAGATGGTCATCGACTGCTCCTTGCCGGTGCCCTTGTCCTTCGCGGACACGTGCACGATGCCGTTGGCGTCGATGTCGAAGGTGACCTCGATCTGCGGGATGCCGCGCGGCGCCGGGGCAATGCCGGTGAGCTCGAACGTGCCCAGCGGCTTGTTGTCGCGGGTGAACTCGCGCTCGCCCTGGAACACCTGGATGGACACGGAGGGCTGGTTGTCGTCCGCCGTGGTGAAGGTCTCGGAGCGCTTGGTCGGAATGGCCGTGTTGCGCTCGATGAGCTTGGTCATCACGCCGCCCTTGGTCTCGATGCCGAGGGAGAGCGGGGTGACGTCGATGAGGAGGACGTCCTTGCGCTCGCCCTTGAGGACACCGGCCTGGAGCGCGGCACCGACGGCGACGACCTCGTCGGGGTTCACGCCCTTGTTCGGCTCCTTGCCGCCCGTGAGCTCCTTGACGAGCTCGGACACGGCGGGCATGCGGGTCGAGCCGCCGACGAGGACCACGTGGTCGATGTCGGCGACCTTGATGCCAGCCTCGGCGATCACGTCGTGGAACGGCTTCCGGGTGCGCTCGAGCAGGTCCTTCGTGAGGTCCTGGAACTTGGCACGGGTGAGGGACTCGTCGAGGTGGACCGGCCCGTCCGGGGTGACGGAGAGGTACTGCAGCGAGATGTTGGTGCTGGTCGAGGAGGACAGCTCCTTCTTGGCCTGCTCGGCAGCCTCCCGGAGGCGCTGGAGGGCGATCTTGTCCTTCGACAGGTCAACGCCCTTGACCTTGAGCTGCTTGAGCAGGTACTCGACGATGCGCTGGTCCCAGTCGTCGCCGCCGAGGCGGTTGTCGCCGGCGGTGGCGCGGACCTGGATGGTCGAGAAACCGTCCTCGTCCTTGCCGACCTCGAGGAGGGAGACGTCGAAGGTGCCGCCGCCGAGGTCGAAGACGAGGATGAGCTCGTCTTCCTTGCCCTTGTCGAGGCCGTAGGCGAGGGCGGCCGCGGTGGGCTCGTTGATGATGCGCAGGACGTTCATGCCGGCGATCTCACCGGCCTCCTTGGTGGCCTGGCGCTCGGCGTCGTTGAAGTACGCCGGAACGGTGATGACGGCGTCGGTCACCTTCTCGCCCAGGTACGACTCGGCGTCGTTCTTGAGCTTCATGAGAATGCGCGCCGAGATCTCCTGCGGCGTGTACTTCTTGTCGTCGATCGAGATCGTCCAGTCGGTGCCCATGTGGCGCTTGACGGAGGCGATCGTACGGTCGACGTTGTTCACCGCCTGGCGCTTGGCGATCTCGCCGACCAGCACCTCGCCGGTCTTGGAGAACGCAACGACGGACGGGGTCGTGCGGCCGCCCTCGGCGTTTGCGATGACGGTCGGCTCACCGCCTTCCAGGACGGAGACGACGGAGTTGGTGGTGCCCAGGTCGATGCCGACTGCACGGGACATAGGTTCCTCCTGCTGGTTGCTGGTCTTGCGTGAATCGCCCGGACCCAGAGGGCCGAAGAGGCCTCACCAAGTTGAGCGGTCTGCACTCAAGTCTACGCAGCAACGATCCCATGTCAAATAAACTTGAGTCGGCATGACTCATGTTCGCTGCAAGAGGAAGTCAGGGTCTAGAAGGCCAGGACGAAGCTCAGCGGCCCTTCTCCTCAAGCCTGAGGGCGATGCCCACGGTGAAGAAGGTCGATGCCCAGTGGCCCACGAAGATCCCCCAGCGGTCTGACTGGGCTCGGTCGTGGTTCGGGTTGAGCCTGCTGATGAGCCAGGAGACGAACGAGAGCCCGATCGACCCGAATCCTGCCATGTACGCATACTCGCTCTTGATCCCCATGTCATGCAGCTTCTCAATCATCAGGGCAACCTCCTGCTTGGCGGGGTGGAAAGGTCTGACCCGCTCTCATTGCCCTGACCGAGCCTCTTGAACCCAATCAGCCCAGCCAGACGCAAGGCCTCGCAAAGGACGGCTAGCGGCGTCCGCTCACCTGGGTCCCGGCGCGGCGCGGGAGCAGGACACTGTCCGCGACCGAGAGGAGCATGAGCACCGCGATCGCCGCGAACGCCGCCTGGTACGGCGCCGCGGCGCCCGTGGCCGCCGAGGCGACCAGACCGGCGTCGTGCATCACGGCACCGGCGAGGCGGATGAGCAGCGCGCCCACTGCCACCCCGAGCGCGTTCCCCAGCTGGACGAACGTGTTCGAGATTGCGTTGGCGCTCGGCAGCTGCTCGGCTCCGACGTCGGCGTACTGGAGCGTCATGTAGGCCGAGAAGCCGATGGAACGGAACACGCCCGAGAGCAGCAAGACGCCGAACAGGACGGCATCCGGCCATTGCGGGGTGGCGAGCGCGCAGGCTGCGAAGGTGAGCGCGGAGGCGGCCGCCGACCCGACGAGCACGGGTTTGAAGCCGAGGGCCCGGATGAGCGGGGTCGTGGCGGGCTTGATGCCGATGTTCCCGACGAACACCGCAGCGACCATGAGCCCGGCGCGCACCGGATCCCAGCCGAACCCGTCCTGGAGCATGAGCGGGAGCATGAACGGCACCGCGGAGATCGTGAGGCGGTAGACGAATCCCCCCGTCTGGTTGGCGCGGAAGGTGCGCACCGCAAGGACCCGGAAATCGAAGAGAGGCTGGGACGCGCGGCGCATCCATGCCACCGCTCCGGCGAGAGCGGCCGCACCGGCGGCGACAACGGCGAGGCCCCACGCGGAGTCCCCGCCGTGGCCGAGCAGTTCGAGCCCCACGACGACGCCCGCGACGCCCAGCGTGGTCAGCCCCAGGCCCGGCCAGTCGAGCCGGCGCCCCGCGTCCGCCCCACCCGCCGGGACGAGTCTCGCGGCCGCTACGAGGGCCGCGGCGCCGAGCGGGAGGTTGATGAGGAAGATCCAGTGCCACGAGAGGAACTGGGTGAGTGCCCCGCCGACGAGCGGCGCGAGGACCGGGGCGAGGAGGCCGGGCCAGACAAGGAACGCGGTGGCCCGCAGCAGTTCCTCCTTGGGCGTGCTCCGCAGTACGACGAGCGAGCCGACAGGCACCATCATGGCTCCGCCGAAGCCCTGGACTGCACGGAAGGCGGTCAGCAGCGCGAGGCCGGGGCTCAGGGCACACGCGAGGGAAGCAACCGTGAAGACGATGATGGCAGCCATGAAGACCGGACGCGGCCCGAGGCGCTCGGCCAGCCACGAGCTGACAGGAATGCCCATGGCCACCGTGATGAGGTAGGCCGTCATGGCCACGTTCGCGTCAGCGGGGGCCACTCCGAAGTCGGAGCCGATCGCCGGCAGGGCGGTCGCCAGCGCAGTTCCGTCGAGGAACTCCATGAAATAGGTGGCGGCGACCAGGAGCGCGAGCCTGGGGTTCCACGCAGAGGCGGGAGTCACCGGACCAGCCTAGGGGTGCCCCACCCTTCACGGCGCCCAGCCGGGGGCCACGCGAGACGCTGCGAGCCCCAGGCAGTACGGCGGCTCGAATCAGAAGGCGGGGTACATCATCGACTGGCCGACCGCGTCCGCACCGCCCGGGGCGAACGCCGCGAGACACACGACGCCGACCGTGAAGACGACGCTGATGGCGAGCCAGATGGCGCTGAACTTGAGGAGCGTCTTGACCTCGGAGCGGCTCACCTCGGCGCGGTCCTCCCGCAGGGCCTGCACCTGGGCCCCCAAGCGTGCTAGCGGCGAGGGACCCGTTGCGAGGATCCGGTTCGAGGCGCAGTCGATGCTGCCGTCGCGCAGGGTGGCGACCATGCAGTCGGCGCGGCGGTCCAGCCGCATGCTCACGATGCTGCTGCCGTGGCGGGCCAGAAGGATGTCCTCGCCGAGGCGCATGCGGCCACGGCGACGGACTCCGGCGGCGGTCTGGGAGTTCTGGGCCAGGGACATTCGCGCTCCTCTCGGGCGAGGGGCACCATCGGCCCTCAAAGTCGTATATGATTCGCTCTCCAGTCTACGGACCGCTGACCTGCCTACCCGACGCTTTGGGCCCTTTCGTAGCCAACCTCACAGCCCTGTGTGACGGCTTCGGTACCGTGGAGGCATGGATGCTCCGGACAGCGCCGCCCAGACCCCCGACGACGTCTACACCCACGGCCACCACGAGAGCGTCGTGCAGGCCCACGCCGCCCGCACGGCAGCGAACTCGGCCGCGTTCCTGGTGCCCCACCTCGCCGCCGGACTGTCCGTCCTCGATGTCGGCTGCGGTCCGGGGAGCATCACGTGCGACTTCGCCCGTCTGGTCGAGCCCGGGACGGTGCTGGGGCTGGACCGCTCCGAGGAGATCGTCGCCCAGGCGCGCGCCCTCGCCGAGGAGCGCGGCCTCACCAACGCCTCCTTCACGACGGGGAACGTGTACGACCTCGATCTCGAGGACGAGGCCTTCGACGTGGTCCACGCCCACCAGGTCCTCCAGCACCTCACCGACCCGGTCGCGGCCTTGCGGGAGATGCGGCGGGTGGCCAAGCCGGGCGGCATTGTGGCCGTGCGGGACGCGGACTTCCACGGCATGAGCTGGTACCCAGAGCTGCCCGAGCTCGAAGAGTGGATGGACCTCTACCAGCGCATCGCCCGGCACAACGGCGCAGAGCCCGACGCCGGCCGGCGGCTCGTGAGCTGGATGCAGGAGGCCGGCTTCACCGACGTCGCGCCCACCTCCAGCAACTGGCTCTACGCGACTCCGCAGCAGAGGGCCTGGCAGGCGAGGGTCTGGGGCGAGCGGGTGCTGCACTCGGCCTTCGCCGAACAGGCCCTCGACTACGGGTTCGCGCAGCAGGCCGACCTCGAGCGCATCGCCGCCGGCTGGCACCGCTGGGGCTCCTCCGCCGACGGCTGGTTCCTTATCCCCAACGGCGAGGTCATCGCCCGGGCCTAGACCGGCGCGAGCCCGGGCCTGTGGGGGGCCCTAGGCTTGTCTGGTGCCCTTCTCAGTCTGGGGCGCCCTCGTGGGCGCCTGCCTGCTCATCAGCTTCACCCCCGGCGCCGGCGCCATCAACACGATGAGCAACTCGCTCACCTCCGGATTCCGCCGCGCCATCTGGGGAGTGCTGGGGCAGCAGGCAGCGCTCGTCGTACACCTTGCGATCGTCGCCGCCGGGCTCGGGGTGCTCGTGGCGAGCTCGCCTGTGGCCTTCAACGTGATCCGCTACCTCGGGGCCGCGTACCTCGTGTACTTGGGCATCCGCCAGTTCCTCAGCAAGCCGGACACCTCGCACGAGGCCGTCGCGGCGCTTGCCAATGAGCCCGCGTGGTCCATGTTCCAGCGCGGACTGTGGGTCAACCTCCTCAACCCCAAGGCGATCGTCTTCTTCCTCGCCTTCATCCCGGGCTTCGTGCGGCCCGACCTGCCCCTGTGGAGCCAGTACCTCGTCATCGGGGCGACGATCGTGGTGGTGGACATCGTGGTGATGTGGTTCTTCTTCGCGCTCGCCGCGAAGAGCTTCCAGCGCTTCACCCGGAGCGAGCAGGGGCAGCGGGTGCTCAACCGCGTGTTCGGCGTCCTCTTCGTCGGCGTCGGCGTGCTCCTGGCCGTCGTCTGACCGCGATGCGTACCGTGCAGCGCGAGGACCCTATGCTTAGTCGCATGAACTCGATGGCGAGCCCCTACCGGATCATCACGGTCTGCACCGGGAACATCTGCCGCTCGCCCATGGCCGAGTTCATGCTCGCCGACGCACTGCGTGCCGCGGGGCTGGCCGATCGGGTTGCCGTCGACTCCGCGGGCACCACGGGCTGGGAGGCGGGCAGGCCCATCGACCCCCGCGCGGCCCGGGTCCTGGACGGGCACGGCCTGCGCACGAGCGGCCACACGGCGCGCCAGTTCGAGGCCTCGTGGTACACCGAGCGCGAGCTCATCCTCGCCCTCGACGTGGACCACTACGGGCACCTCCGCGAGCACGCCCCCGCCGGAACCGAGGACAAGGTCCGCATGATGCGGGAGTTCGACCCCGCCGTCGCGCACCTCGACCACCTCGACCAGGGCATCGAGGACCCGTGGTTCGGCGACCAGAGCGACTTCGAAGTGACGTGGAAGCTCATCGCCGCGTCCGTGCCGGGGATCGTGGCCCACGTACGGCGCGAGCTCGCCGAGTGCGCCCTGCCCAGCGACGCGTGAGCAGCGTGGCCGGTGGACCGGCCCGGCCGGTCGTGATCGCGATCGACGGCCGCTCAGGGGCCGGGAAGACAGCGCTCGCGGTCGAGCTCGCGGCGGCGCTGCGCGAGCACCGCTCGGTGGCGCTCGTGCATCTCGAGGACCTCTACCCGGGGTGGGACGGGCTCGCCGAGGGGATCCGGCGCTGCGCCGAGCAGATCCTCGCACCCTTGCGGCGCGGTGAGGCTGCCCGCTGGCGCGCCTGGGACTGGACGGCCGACCGGGAGGGGCCCGAGCGCCTGACCGAGCCGGCCGACGTCGTGCTCCTGGAAGGCGTGGGCGCGGGCGCGGCACCCCTGCGCGGGCTCGCCGACGCGCTCGTCTGGGTCGAGGCGTCCGCCGAGGAGCGCAAGCGCCGGGCGCTCGCCCGCGACGGCGACGTCTACGCGCCCCACTGGGACCGCTGGGCCGGGCAGGAGAAAGCGTGGCTCGCGGACGACGACGCCGCCTCGGCGGCCGCCGTGACCGTCGCCTCGCACAGCGGACAGGACAGGGCGGAAGGCCTCACGGACCGCGTGCTCGACGCGCTCGCGGGTCTGCCGCAGCTGCGCGACGTGCTCGCACCGGAACGGTCCGCGCGGGAGTCCGGCGACGTCGTCGTGCGCAGGCTCGCCACGGCACCGGATCCCGAGCGGCTGTTCGAGGAGCTGTTCGGCACCTCGGCCCACGCCGTGTGGCTCGACTCGTCCGACGCCGCGAGTGCACCCGCGGGCGCGGGGACGGCGCCGAGGAATCGTTTCAGCATCATGGCCGACGGCGGCGGCCTGCTCGGGCGCGGGATGGCGCACCGGAGGGGCTGGACCGAGGTCGTGGAGGGCCCCGCGACCGACGCACCCGTCACAGCGCGCTTCCGGTCGCCGTTCTTCCGCTGGCTCGACGCCGAGTGGGGCCGCACCCAGCACCCCGCCGTCGCGGACCTCGAGTGCGGGTTCGCGCTGGGCTGGCTCGGCTATCTGGGGTACGAGCTCAAGAGGGAGTGCGGCGGATCAGACGTCGACGCCGGGGTTCCCGACGCGCAGCTGGTCTGCGCAGCGCGGGCCGTCGTCCTCGACCACGTCCGGGGCGAGGCGTGGCTCCTGGCCCTGGCCGCGCCCGACGCCGACGCCTGGCTCGACCGGGCGTCGGAGGCGGTCCTGCAGTGCTCCCGGGACGGGGCCGCCGCCGCACCTGACGCCGCGGCCTCCCGACCCGGGCCGGCGTTCGCCAGCCGCGACTCGGCCGCGCGGTACATGGACAAGGTCCGCGCGGCGCAGACCGAGATCGCCGACGGCAACACCTACGAGGTGTGCCTCACCACGGCGCTCGAGGCAACGGTGCCCCGCGGCAGCGCGGCGCCCCTGGCCATCTACAGGGGGCTGCGCCGCCGCAGCCCGGCCCCGTTCGCGGCCTTCGCGGCGTTCGGGGACCTGTCGATCGCGAGCACGTCCCCCGAACGGTTCCTCTCGGTCGCGGCGGACGGGGCCCTGCGCGCCGAACCCATCAAGGGCACCCGGCGCCGCTCCCCGGATGCGGGCGACGACGACGCCGCGGCGGATGACCTCGTGCGCACCGAGCTCGCGGCGAACCCCAAGGACCGCGCCGAGAACCTCATGATCGTCGACCTGCTGCGCAACGACCTCAGCCACCACGCGGTGCCCGGCTCGGTGGCCGTCTCACGCCTGTTCGCGGTCGAGACCTATGCGACAGTCCACCAGCTCGTGAGCACCATCGAGGCGCGCCTGAGGCCCGGTGCGTCCAGGGCCGAGGCGATCGCTGCCGCCTTCCCGCCCGGGTCGATGACGGGCGCGCCGAAGATCAGCACCATGGAGATCCTGGACCGGCTCGAGGCGGGCCCGCGCGGGGTCTACTCGGGCGTGATCGGCTACTTCTCCCGGACAGGCGCTGCGGACCTGTCCGTGGTGATCCGCACCCTGGTCCTCGAGCAGCTCGGCGCCGCGGACGACGGCGGCACCCGCCTCACGCTCGGAGTGGGCGGCGCCGTCGTGGCCGACTCAGACCCTGCCGAGGAGTACGAGGAGATCCGCACGAAGGCCTTCGCCGTCCTGAGCACGCTCGGATCCGAGTTCCCGGGCTGAGTCGGCGGGTGAGCCCGTCCGCGCTACTGGAGCGTGGCCGTGAGCCGCGCGATGTTGTCCACATACCGGCTCAGCAGCGGCCGCTTCCGCCAGTCGTGCAGGTCGAGGCGCTTGCTGACCTCCCGGTACATGTCCTCGACCTTGCGCATCTGCTGCACGATCTCTGCGCCGGGGAGCATGAGCGAGACCTCCATATTGAGCGAGAAGGAGCGCATGTCCATGTTCGAGGAGCCCAGGACCGCCACCTCGTCGTCGACCGTGAAGTGCTTCGCGTGCAGCACGTAGGGCTTCGGGTACCGGTAGATCGCCACCCCGGCCATGAGGAGCGCCTCGTAGTAGGACTGCTGGGCGTGGTGCACGAGGAACTGGTCGCCCTGCTCGGAGACGAACAGCTCCACCTCGACGCCGCGCTGCGCCGCCGTCGTGACGGCGTAGAGCAGCGAGTCGTCGGGAACGAAGTAGGGGCTGCAGATCGAGAGGCGGCGCTGGGCGGAGTAGATGAGCGTGTTGAACAGGCGGAGGTTGTTCTCGTTGGCGAACGCCGGGCCGCTCGGGACCACCTGCGCCGGCTCGTCCCCGACGGGCTCGGGGGCCACGAGCTGCGCCTCCAGCATCTCGTCCGTCTCGGAGAGCCAGTCGGTGGCGAACACGACGTTGAGCGTGGTGACGGCGGGCCCCTCGACCCGGGCCATGAGCTCCACCCACTTCCGGTGTCCGCGCCGGTGGTACGCGCGCTCGATGAGGTTCAGCGAGCCGGTGAACGCGGTCTCGCCGTCGACCACGAGGATCTTGCGGTGGTTCCGCAGGTCCATCCGCCGCCACTGGCCGTGCACGGGCAGGAGGGGGAGCATGCGCCGCCACTGCATCTCGGTGTCGCCCAGCCGCTTGAGGAATGCGCGGTAGCCGGGGATGCGGAGGGAGCCGATGTGGTCGAACAGGAAGCGGACCTCCACGCCCCTCTCGGCCGCCTCGGCGAGGGCCGTGAACAGCTTGTCCGTGACGTCGTCCCACGCAACGATGTAGAACTCGGCGTTGACGTACCGCTCGGCGCCGCGGACGGCCTCCGTCATCTCGGCGATCGCGTCCTCGTAGCCCGGGATGAGGCGCACGCGGTTGCCGTTCACCATGGGCAATGACCCGAGGCCCCGGTTGAGCTTCGCCGCCGACTGCAGCCAGTCCGGGCCCTCGAACTCGGTCTCGACGTCGTGGGAGTCCGCGAGCGCGGCCCGGACACGTGCACTGACCTCCTGCTGCTGGTCGCGGCGCTTCCCGGAGAACCGGAAGTTGCCGAACATGAGGAACAGGACCAGGCCGAGCGTGGGGACGAAGAAGATCGCCAGGAGCCACGCCATCGCGGTGGTGGGCCGGCGGTTGCCGGGGATGACGCCGAGCATGACGATGCGGATCACGAGGTCCACCACACCGAGGGCAAACGTGAGCCAGTTCGGCAGGAGCCCGATGAGCGGGAGCTGCAGGAGCATGGCCCCAAGCCTACGGTTGCCGGGCGCCTAAGCTGTCCCCATGACGCAGACCGTTCTCGTGTTCCTCGACCGCGCGCTCCCCGGAGGGCGGATCGAGGACGCCTCCAAGCCGCAGCTGTTCGCCACCGATCTGGGGGCCACGCGCGGGGACGGGGTGTTCGAGACGCTCCTGGTCCTCGACGGGCACGTCCGCAAGCTTCCAGCCCACCTCTCCCGCATGCAGCACTCCGCGCGGGTGCTCGAGTTGGACGTGCCGGGGCACGAGGCCTGGGAGCGGGCGATCGTCACCGCGCTCGACGAGTACCAGCGCGTGGTCGGGCCGCTCACCGAGGTGGTCGTCAAGCTCGTGGCGACGCGCGGCGTCGAGGGTTCGGGCGAGGCGACGTGCTGGGTGGCCGCCTCCGCGCCGGCCCCCGCGGCGAAGCGTCAGCGCGAGGAGGGCATCGACGTCCTGCTCCTGGACCGCGGCTACGACTCCGACCTCGGCGAGCGCGCCCCGTGGCTCCTGCTCGGTGCCAAGACGCTCTCGTATGCGGTGAACATGGCAGCCCTCCGGTACGCGCACTCGCACGGCGCCGACGACGTCATCTTCACCTCCTCGGACGGCCAGGTCCTCGAGGGGCCCACCTCGACCGTGCTGCTCGCGCATGCCGAGAAGGACGACGCCGGCCGGGTCACCCTGAAGAGGCTCGTCACCCCGCGCTTGGACTCGGGCATTCTGCCGGGCACCTCGCAGGGCGCGCTGTTCGCCGCGGCCAAGGAGGCCGGGTGGGAGCTCGGCTACGGACCCCTCGTCCCCGACGACCTCTTCGACGCTGATGCCGTGTGGCTGATCTCCTCCGTGCGGCTCCTGACCCCCGTGAACCACTTGGACGGCAAGCCCATCGGCTCCGATCCCTCGCTCGCGAAGGCCCTGACGGAGGAACTCGCGGCCCTGTTCGACAGGATCCCCTGACCGGGACATCAAGCGCGGCCAGCTCTGGAATTTAGTTGGAAGTCCGAGTATCTTCGATTGCAGATGACTTGGATCACATCCCCTCAAGCGAAGGAGCTTGCCATGGTCCGCGACCTCACCCACTACATCGGCGGTGCGCGCGTCGACGGCACGTCGGGGCGCTTCAGCGACGTCTTCAACCCCTGCACGGGCGAAGTGCAGGCCCGCCTGCCGCTGGCCAGCAGGGAGGAGGTCGGCGAAGCGATCTCCAGTGCCGAGAAGGGCCAGGCGGAGTGGGCAGCCATGAACCCGCAGCGGCGCGGCCGGATCCTGCTGAAGTTCGTCGACCTCGCCAACGAGCACATGGACGAGCTCGCCGAGCTGCTCTCCTCCGAGCACGGCAAGACCTTCGCCGACTCGAAGGGGGACGTGCAGCGCGGCCTTGAGGTCGTCGAATTCTCGGCCGGCGCGGCTCCGCACCTGCTCAAGGGCGAGTTCTCGGACAGCGTCGGCACGGGGATCGACGTGCACTCGCTGCGCAAGCCGCTCGGCGTCGTCGCAGGGATCAGCCCCTTCAACTTCCCCGCCATGATCCCCCTGTGGCAGGCGGGCCCGGCCCTCGCCGCCGGCAACGCGTTCATCTGCAAGCCCAGCGAGCGCGATCCCTCCGTTCCGCTCCGCCTCGCCGAGCTCCTGACGGAGGCCGGCCTTCCGGACGGCGTGTTCAACGTGGTCAACGGCGACAAGGAGGCCGTGGACGCGCTCATCGAGGATCCGCGGGTGAAGGCCATCGGCTTCGTCGGCTCCACGCCGATCGCCCAATCCATCTACGCGGCGGCCGCAGCCCATGGCAAGCGCGCCCAGTGCTTCGGCGGCGCGAAGAACCACATGGTCGTGCTCCCGGACGCGGACCTGGACATGGCCGCGGACGCGCTGATCGGCGCGGGCTACGGCTCGGCAGGCGAGCGCTGCATGGCGATCTCCGTTGCCGTCCCGGTGGGCGAGGAGACCGCAGACGCGCTCGTGGCCAAGCTCCAGGAGCGCATCAAGGACCTCCGCGTCGGGACGAGCATGGACAAGGACGCGGACTTCGGCCCCGTGGTCGCACCATCGGCCAAGGAGCGCATCGAGGGCTACATCGCCGCGGGCGTCGAGGCCGGCGCGGACCTGGTCGTGGACGGCCGGGGCCACACGGTCGAGGGCCATGAGGGCGGGTTCTGGGTAGGCCCCACCCTGTTCGACCACGTCACCGAGGACATGTCGATCTACCGCGAGGAGATCTTCGGCCCGGTGCTCAGCGTGGTCCGCGCCGCGGACTACGACGAGGCCCTGCGCCTGTGCAGCGAGCACGAGTTCGGCAACGGCGTGGCGATCTTCACGCGCGACGGCGACGCCGCGCGCGACTTCGCGAGCCGCGTCGAGGTCGGCATGGTCGGGGTCAACGTGCCCATCCCCGTGCCGATCGCCTACTACACGTTCGGCGGATGGAAGGCCTCGGGCTTCGGGGACCTCAACCAGCACGGCCCGGACGCGTTCCGCTTCTTCACCAAGACCAAGACCGTCACGACCCGCTGGCCGTCCGGGGTCCGCCAGGGCGCAAGCTTCGTCATGCCGGCGGGCAGCTGATGGCGCCCGAAGAACCTCAGCCGGAGGTCCTGTTCGAGCGCCGGGGCCGGCTCGGCGTCGTCGTGCTCAACCGGCCGCGCGCGGTGAACGCCCTCACTGAAGGCATGGCGGCCGCCATGCTCGCCCAGCTCACGGCGTGGGCCGAGGACGAGTCGGTGCAGACCGTCCTCGTGCGCGGCGCGGGGGACCGCGGCCTCTGCGCCGGCGGGGACATCGTGGCGATCTACCGCGACATGCTCGACGGCGGCGACGCCACCGCGCGCTTCTGGCGCACCGAGTACCGCCTCAACTCGCTCATCAGCCGCTACCCCAAGCCGTACGTGGCGTTCATGGACGGTCTCGTGCTCGGAGGCGGGGTGGGCGTCTCGGCCCACGGCTCCCATCGGGTGGTCACCGAGCGCACGCGCACGGGGATGCCGGAGACCACGATCGGGTTCGTCCCCGACGTCGGCGGCACGCTCCTGCTGGCCTGCGCCCCTGGCGAGTCGGGCACCCATGCGGCACTCACCGGTGCACACCTCGACGGCGCCGATGCGCTGCATCTGGGCCTCGCGGACTTCTTCGTGCCGAGGGCGCGGCTCGACGCCCTCGCCTCGGCACTCGAGCGGGAGCGTGCGGACGACGCTGTAGCGCGCCTCGCGTCGGAGCCTCCCCTCTCGCAGCTGGCCGCGCAGCGCGGCTGGATCGATGCGGCCTACAGCGCCGCCGATGCCGAGCAGATCGTGGCCCGGCTGCGCGCAGCCGAGGCCCCCGCGGCCGCCGAGGCCGCGGACACGATCGAGTCGAAGTCCCCCACCTCCGTCAAGGTGGCCCTCGAGGCGCTGCGCCGGGCGAGGGCCCGCGGGCCGGTGCCGGAGGCGCTCGAGGAAGCGCTCGAGGAGGAGTACCGGATCGGGCTGCGGCTCCTGGCCGGGCACGACTTCCGCGAGGGGATCCGAGCCCAGGTGATCGACAAGGACCGCAGCCCCCGCTGGGAGCCGGCGACGCTCGCGGGCGTGTCCCGCGCCGATGTCGAGTCGTTCTTCGCGCCGCTGGGCGAGCGGGAGCTCGGCCTCGTCGCCACGGTGGCCGCGCCGTGACCGCATCAATCCGCACCCCGAAGGAGAAGCCATGACCGACCAGCCGGCGGCCCAGAAGCCGGGCACCATCGCGTTCCTCGGACTCGGACACATGGGCGGCCCGATGGCGGCCAACCTCATCGCGGCGGGATACTCGGTGGTCGGTTTCGACCCGATGCCCGCCGCGGTCGAGGCAGCCAAGGCCCACGGCGTCCCGATGGCCGGATCCGCGGCCGAGGCCGCGGCGGGCGCCTCCGTGGTTCTGACCATGCTCCAGAAGGGCCAGCAGGTCCTGGACGTGTACCGGGGCAGCGGCGGCCAGCCGGGGCTCCTCGAGCTCGCCGCCCCGGGGACCCTGTTCCTCGACTGCTCCACGATCAACGTCACCGAGGCGCAGGAGGCCGCCCAGGCCGCGATCGACGCGGGGCACCGCGCCGTGGACGCGCCGGTGTCCGGGGGCGTGGTCGGTGCGGAGGCCGGAACGCTGACCTTCATGGTGGGCGGGCAGGACGAGGACTTCGAGACCGTGCGCCCCATGCTGGAGGCCATGGGCAAGCGTGTGGTCCACTGCGGCGCCCACGGGCTCGGGCAGGCGGCGAAGGTCTGCAACAACATGATCCTGGGCGTGTCCATGATCGCGGTGAGCGAGGCGTTCGTGCTCGGCGAGAAGCTCGGCCTCACGCATGAGGCGCTGTTCGACGTGGCCGCCCACGCCTCCGGCCAGTGCTGGGCCCTGACGACCAACTGCCCCGTCCCGGGCCCCGTGCCCACGAGCCCCGCCAACCGCGACTACCAGCCCGGGTTCGCCGGTGCGCTCATGGCCAAGGATCTGCGCCTGGCGGTCAACGCGCTGGACCACACCGGCGTCTCGGCCGAGATGGGGCAGCTCGCCTCCAAGATCTACGACGAGTTCGCCGCGGGCGACGGTGCAGGCAAGGACTTCTCGGGCATCATCAACACGATCCGGGAGCAGTCCGAGCCGACAGCCGTCTGAGGGCCCAGCCCTCTACGCGAAGTCCCCCGCCTCGCGGCGGAACTCGCCGAGGATCCGGATGAGGTCCTCGACGTCGCTGCCTGTGAACCCCGAGCGCCCGAACACCTCGGAGTTGAGCGCCGCCGTCGCCTTCTCGGCCACGGCGCGGCCCGAGTCGGTGAGCTCGATGAGCGTGGTGCGCCCGTCCGTGGGGTGCGGCGTCCGGGTGACGAACCCCGCGGCCTCGAGCCGGTCAACGGCGTTCGTCACCGACGTGGGGTGCACCTGGAGCAGGGCGCTGGCCTTGCTCATGGGCAACGCACCCGTCCGGGCGAAGCCCAGCAGCGCGAGCATCTCGTACCGGGCGAAGGTGAGCCCGAGCGGCTTGAGCACCTCTTCGATGCGGGAAAGCAGGATCTGCTGGGTCCGCATGATCGCGGTGATGGCCGCCATCGGCGCCGCGACGTCCCCCCACCCGTGCCGTTCCCAGTTGCGCTGGGCATCGGCGATCGGGTCGCGGGGAAGCGGCGTGGGCATGCTAGTCCTTCAGAGACGGGAAGTCGGTCTCAGAGTACTCGACCCCGTACCCGGCGGCCGGGGCGGCCGTTTCCGTCCGGACGGCCCCGGTAGCCGCCCCGTGCCGTGCCTCCTCGCTGCGCCGCAGCTCGACTCGGCGGATCTTGCCGGAGATGGTCTTGGGCAGCTCGGCGAACTCGATCCGGCGGATGCGCTTGAACGGCGCGAGCTGCGCGCGGCAGAATCGCAGGATCTCCTCCGCGATTTCCGGCCCGGGCTCGTACCCGCCGGCGAGTACCACGAACGCCTTGGGGACGGACAGCTTGACCTCGTCCGGCGAGGGCACGACGGCGGCCTCCGCCACCGCGGGATGCTCGATCAGCACGCTCTCGAGCTCGAACGGGGAGAGCCGGTAGTCCGAGGACTTGAACACGTCGTCGCCGCGGCCCACGTAGGTGATGACGCCGTGCGCGTCCCGCACCGCCATGTCGCCCGTGTGGTAGTAGCCGCCGCGGAACGCGTCCGCCGTCTTCTCGGGATCGCCGAAGTACCCGGCCATGAGGCCCACAGGGCGCGGGTCGAGCCGGAGGCACAGCTCGCCGTCGTCCGCCTCCTCTCCCGTGATGGGATCGAGGAGCACGACGTCGTAGCCCGGCAGCGGCTTCCCCATCGCACCGATCGTGACGGGCTGGCCCGGGCAGTTGGCGATCTGGACGGTGGTCTCGGTCTGGCCGAAGCCGTCGCGGATCGTGACCCCCCAGGCCTTCTCCACCTGGCCGATCACCTCGGCGTTGAGCGGCTCGCCGGCCGAGACGGCCTTGCGCGGCGGTGTGGAGAGCTGCGACAGGTCCGACTGGATGAGCATCCTCCACACCGTGGGCGGGGCACAGAAGCTCGTGACCCCTTCGGCGTCCATCTGGGCCATGAGGGCAGCCGGGTCGAAGCGCTCGTAGTTGTAGATGAACACCGTGGCCTCGGCGATCCACGGTGTGAACACGTTGGACCATGCGTGCTTGGCCCACCCGGGCGAGGCAACGTTGAGGTGCACGTCTCCGGGCTCGAGTCCGATCCAGTACATCGTCGAGAGGTGCCCCACCGGATAGGACGTGTGGGTGTGCTCGACGAGCTTGGCGCGGCTCGTCGTGCCGGAGGTGAAGTAGAGCAGGAGGGTCTCGTCGGCGCGCGTCGGGGCGTCCGGCGTGAACTCCGCCGGCACCGAGTCCGCGTCCGCGTAGTCCAGAGCCTCTCGCCCGCCGTGGCCGGCCGGCGTCGTCCCTGTCCCGGCGCCTCCGACGACGATCACGCGGTAGCCGCCCGGCACGTCGTCGAACTTCTGCGCGTTCGCCGCGCCGACCACGACCCACTGGGCGCCTCCGCGCTCCACCCGGTCCTCGAGGTCGCGGCGCCCCATGAGGGTGGTCGTGGGGATCATGACGACCCCGAGCTTGATCCCGGCGAGCATGATCTCCCACAGCTCGACCTGGTTGCCGAGCATGATGATCACGTGGTCGCCGCGCCTCACCCCCTGGCTGCGCAGCCAGGCCGCGACCTGCGAGGAACGCGCCGAAAGCTCAGCGAACGAGCGGCGCGTGGAGCTGCCGTCCTGCTCGACGATGACGAGCGCCGGCTGGGCGCCGCGGACCGGGTCCGCGCCGAGGGCGTCGAACCAGTCCAGGGCGAAGTTGAACTCCTCGAAGCGCGGGCAGGCAAACTCGGCCCGGGCGCGCTCGTAGTCCTCCCGCAGCTCCAGCAGCCGGTCCCGGGCGGTGCGGAAGTCGTCGGTCACAGTCATCGGGGCCCCTTCGCGTCCTGGTGATCCTCTAGTGATCTCGGTCACGATGAAATATAGTTGGACTTCCTAGGAATTTGAAGAGGGAGACCCCCTATGCTCCAGACAGCCGAGCTCGACCAGACAGACATGGTCCAGATCCAGCCGCCTTTCCCCGATGCCGACCTCCTGCACATCGCGGACCTGCTCAGCCCCGCCGAACGGCGCCGCTACGCCGAGCTCCGCGACGTCCTGCAGCGGGAGATCCGGCCGGTCGCGCCCGGCTACTGGAACCGGGAAGAGTTCCCGATGGGACTCATCCCCCGGCTCGCCGAGCTGGGGCTCGGGCGGCTGCAGACGGACGGATCCTCGCGCCTGTTCACCGGGCTCGCGTACATGGAGGTGGCGCGCGCCGACGTCTCCCTGTCCGCGCTCGTGGGGATCCACAACGAACTCGTGGTCGGCATGATCCACGACCTCGGCTCCCGCGAGCAGAAGGCACGCTGGCTGCCGGGACTCGAGCAGTTCACGGCCATCGGGGCCTTCGCGCTGACTGAACCCGAGCACGGATCGGACATCGCGGGCGGCCTCACCACCACCGCAACGCACGACGGCGACGGCTGGGTCCTGAGCGGATCGAAGCGCTGGATCGGGGCCGGCACCATCGCGGACTTCGCCCTGGTCTGGGCCCGGGACACCGCGGACGGGGCGATCAAGGCGTTCATCGTGGAGACTGACCGGCCCGGGTTCTCGGCCACCAAGATCGAGAACAAGATCGGGCTGCGGATCATGCAGAACGCGGACATCGTGCTCGATTCCGTACGCGTTCCCGAGGCGAACCTCCTGCCCGGCGCCACCGCCTTCGAGAAGGCCAACGAGCTCCTGCGCGACTCGCGGGCCTGGGTGGGGTGGCAGGCGGCGGGGATCCAGCTCGGCGCGTTCGACATCGCACGGGCGTATGCACTCGAGCGCTTCCAGTTCGGACGGGAGCTCGCCCGGTTCCAGCTCGTGCAGCAGCAGCTGTCCGAGATCCTGGGGAACGCACAGGCCTCCCTCTCGCTCATGCTCGAGCTCGCACGGATCCAGGAGGCAGGCCGGCTGGAGATGGTTCAGTCCGCGATGGCCAAGGCCACGACCACCCGGCTCGCACGCTCCTCCGTAGCACTGGGAAGGTCCATCCTGGGCGGCAACGGGATCACGACCGACTACGAGATGGCCAAGCTCTTCGGCGACGCGGAGGTCCTCTACACGTATGAGGGGACCTACGAGATCAACTCGCTCATCGTGGCCCGGGCCGTGACCGGGAAGTCCGCGTTCGTCTGACCCGGCCCTCCCCCGGGTTGCGCCGCAGGACGGACAGCTCTGGTGCGAGGCGGCGTCATGCGTCTACGGTGCCGGTATGGAAGAGAAGGACCGCGTGCCCGCCCCACCCGGGATGGCGGCATACGACGAGGACGCCCCGCTCGACGACGGCTACAGCCAGGACGAGAACTACGGCCACAACCAGGAGGCGTTCCAGTTGCGTGACCTGCGCAAGTACGCGGACACGCCGCCCGGCGAGCCGCTGCGCGAGCGTGAGGCCGAGCCGCTGGCGGAGCCGAAGAAGCCGCGCCGCCGGCACACGGGTCTCGGAACCGGGGGCGCCGCCGGCATCCCAGACTCCTCGGGAGCGGCCCATACCGGGTTCGGCGACCCGGACCGCGACTGACCTGCAGCGGCCGCCCGCGTCACACGGGCGGCCGCCGGCGTCATACGGCCTGCTCTCGGCCCGCGTGCCTCGCGCGGGCCGGGGGGCGTCGGCCAGACTGGCCCCATGCACAACACCGACTTCATCCAGACCACGCACGCCGGGTCCCTCCCCCGTACCCCGGAGCTGCTGGCAGCCAACGCGGCCCAGGCGGAGAATCCCTCGGATCCTGCGGCCTTCGAGCGGCTGCTCGCGGACTCCGTCGTGGGCATCGTCGCCCAGCAGCTCGACGCCGGCCTCACGATCGTCAACGACGGCGAATACGGCCACACGATGACCAACTCCGTGGACTACGGCGCCTGGTGGAACTACTCGTACTCCCGCCTCGGCGGCCTGACGCAGGGCGGCGTGGACCGCTGGCAGATGACCGAGAAGATCCGGTCGGAGCCGGGGAAGATCCGACTCACGACCATGCGGGACCGCCGCGACCGCGTACGGTTCGAGGAGGCATACAACGACCCGAACTCCTTCATCCTCACGGGCCGCAAGCCGGTCCCGCAGCCCACCATCACCGGCCCGATCACCTACATCGGCCAGGACGCGGTGCGCCGCGACGTGACGAACCTCGTGGCAGCCCTCCAGGCCGAGGACGCGACGCAGGGCTTCCTGCCGGCGCTCTCGCCGGGCTCCGCCTCGCGCATCGCAAACGAGTACTACAAGACCGACGAGGAGCTCCTCTACGCGTGCGCGGACGCGATGCGCGAGGAGTACAAGGCGATCATCGGCGCGGGCCTGACGGTCCAGATCGACGATCCCTCGATCGCCGAGAACTGGGACATGATCAACCCCGAGCCGAGCGTGGAGGACTACCTTGCCTTCACCAAGCTGCGCGTGGAGGCCCTCAACTACGCCATCCGGGACCTGCCCCAGGAGCAGATCCGCTTCCACCTGTGCTGGGGCTCGTGGCACGGCCCGCACACCACGGACATCCCCTTCAGGGACCTTGCAGACACGATGCTCTCGATCAATGCGGGCTCCTACTCGTTCGAGGCCGGCAACGTGCGGCACGAGCACGAGTGGAAGGTCTGGCGGGACCTCGACCTGCCCGAGGACAAGGTGATCGTCCCCGGCGTCGTCTCCCACGCGACGAACGTGGTGGAGCACCCCGAGCTCGTGGCCGACCGGATCGAGAACTTCGCGCGCATCGTGGGCCGCGAGCGCGTCGTCGCCTCGACCGACTGCGGCCTCGGCGGCCGCGTGCACCCGCAGATCGCGTGGGCCAAGCTGGAGTCGCTCGCCGAGGGCGCGAAGATCGCCACCGAGCGGCTCTGGGGCTGACCACGGTGACGCACGACGCCGGGCCCTCGCCTGACACGCACGAGGTCACCCTCCGCTTCCTCGCCGCCCCGACGGACAAGGGCCACTCCGGGTCGGTGGACGCCGGCACGGTCCTGGAGTGGGTGGACAAGGCGGCCTATGCGGCGGCGGTGGGCTGGGCGAAGGCCTACTGCGTGACGGCCTACGTGGGCAACATCCACTTCGCGGACCCCGTGAACGTGGGAGACATGGTCGAGGTGACCGCCACGATCGTCTACACCGGCCGCACCTCGATGCACATCCGCACTGTGGTCTCCTCGGGCGACCCGAAGGGCGGCCCTGCGACGATGCGCAGCCAGTGCCTGGTCATCTTCGTGGCCGTAGGGGACGACGGCCGCCCCGTGGAGGTGCCCGCCTGGGTGCCGCGGACCGAGGCCGAGCGCGAGGCCCAGGAGCATGCGGTGGCGCGGATCGGGGTGCGCGACGAGATCGTCGCGTCGATGAAGCGCCAGCACTACACCGACGCCGGCACGGCCGAGCGGGTGGTCCTGCGGTTCCTCGCCGCACCGACCGACGTCAACTGGGGCGGGAAGGTCCACGGCGGCACGGTCATGAAGTGGATCGACGAGGCCGCGTACGTGTGCGCGTCGCGGTACTGCGGTCGGGACACGGTGGCCGTGTTCTCCGGCGGGGTGCGGTTCTACCGGCCCCTGCTGATCGGCGACGTCGTGGAGGTCGAGGCCCGGCTCGTGTACACGGGCCGGAAGGGGATGCACATCGCGGTCCACGTCCGCTCCGGCTCGCCGCGGGGCCGCGAGTTGAATCTGACCACGTACTGCCTCACCGTCATGGTGGCCCGCGACGAGACCGGCACCGCCGTGCCCGTCCCGGAGTGGGTGCCCGTCTCCGACGAGGACAAGCGGCTGTGGGAGCACGCCCGCGAGCTCCTCGAGATCCGCGGACGGGCGCCCGGCGGGCGCCTGCCGAACCACATGCTCGGGGCGTAGCCTGGGGCTTCCGGACGCACGACGCCGGGTGAGCCGCCTCGCAGGGGCCGCCCACCCGGCGTCGTGCGTCTGCCCTTGCGCCGCCTGAGCGACCGGCCTAACATACAACCAAATGGTTGTAGATCAGGTACCCCGGGACTTCACCGACGAGGAGATCGACCGCATCTTCGGCGCCCTCGCGGACACCACCCGCAGGGACATCCTGCGGCAGTCGCTGCTGGGCGAGCAGTCGGTCTCGGGGCTCGCGAGGAACTACGCCATGAGCTTCGCGGCCGTGCAGAAGCACGTCGCGGTGCTCGAACGGGCACTGCTCGTCACGAAGGAACGCCGTGGGAGGGAGCAGATCGTGCACTCCAACCCCGCGGTGATCCGCAGGGCGGCGCGCCTCCTCGACGCCTACGAGGACCTGTGGCGCGACCGCATCGCCCGGATCGGGGACATCCTGTCCGGGCCCCCACCGCAAGAGAACAGCCGGAAGGACGTTGCACCATGACCTTCGTCTCCAGCACCAAGGACGCCGAGAACCTCACCCTCACCCTCGTCACGGAGTTCGCCGCCGACCGCGAGCGCGTGTGGCAGGTCTGGGAGGACCCGCGCCAGCTCGAGCGGTGGTGGGGGCCGCCCACGTGGCCCGCCACGTTCGCCACGCACGACTTCACGCCGGGCGGCCGCTCCCACTACTTCATGACCGGCCCCGAGGGCGAGAGGGCCCACGGGTGGTGGCGCTTCGTCGCGATCGAGGCACCGAGCCGCCTCGAGATCGAGGATGGGTTCGCCAACGAGGACGGCTCCCCCACGGATCCCGAGGACTCCGCGACCTTCCTCGTGACGCTCGAGGATACGGGCGCCGGCACACGGATGACGACGCTGTCCAGGTTCCGCAGCCTGGAGCAGCTCGAGCGGATGCTCGCGATGGGCATGGAGGAGGGCATGAAGCAGGCCTCCGGCCAGATCGACGCCATCCTCGCCGAGACGAGGGAGGATGCCCCCCGCTAGCGGCCTTCCTAGCGGCGCTTCCCGTCCGGGCGGCTGAGGACCACGAACGAGCGGCGGTGGGTGATGTAGTCGCTCGGCCACGTAGCCATGGCGCGGATCTTCTGCATCGTGCCGGAGAGCAGCACGACGTGCACCCCGAGCCAGCCCAGGAACGCCAGCGGGCCGGTGAGGAGCAGCCGCTTCGGGCCCGGGCCCATCTCGGCCACCGCCGAGCCGCGGCCCACCATGGCCATGTAGCCCTTGTCGTTGTAGTCGAACGGCTCACGGCCACGGCCCTCGATGTCCGCGAGGATGTTCTTCGCGGCCCACTTGCCGGCCTGGAGGGCGCACGAGCCGAGCTGCGGGAGCTTGTTGCCCTTCGCGTCGGTCATGTTGGCGGCGTCGCCGAGCACGTACACGCCCTCGACGCCGGGCGCCGTGAGGTCCGGGTTGACGTCGATGCGGCCACCGCGGCCGCCCGGCAGCCCGGACCCCGTGACGACGGGGCCGGCCTTGAGGCCGCCGGCCCAGACCACCACGTCCGCGGGGATCTCCGTGCCGTCCTTGAGCAGCACCTTGCCGGAGGCGATCTCGGAGACCGGAGTCCCGAGGTGCAGCTGCACGCCCATGCGGGTCAGCCGCCGTCCTGCGTATTCCTTGGACTTGTCCCCGAAGGCATTGAGCACGTTCGGGATCATGTCCACGAGGTGCACGGTGCAGCGGTTGGCGAGGCGCGGGGAGAAGTAGTCGGGGAGCACGTACTTCACCGTCTCGGCGAGGGCGCCCGCGGTCTCGACGCCGGTGGGGCCGCCACCGATGACGACGAAGTTCAGCGGCCTGCCGTCGTCCTCGCGGTCCGCGTCCTCGAGCATCATCGACAGGGAGCCGCCGAGGTTCACGGCGTCCTCCACCGAGTACAGCGGGAACGTGAGCTCCTCTGCCCCCGGCGTGTTGAAGAAATTGGCCTCCGCGCCCGAGGCGAGGACGAGGAAGCGGCCCTCGTAGGTCTTGCCGTCCGCCGTCGTGACGCGCTTGGCGTGGGGATCGACGTCGGTGACCTCCTCCACGACCACGCGCACGTTGGGCTGGCCGCGGAAGATGTCCCGCAGCGACCGCGCGACCTCGGAGACGCCCAGCTGCACGGTGGCGACCTGGTACAGCAGGGGCTGGAACTGGTGGTAGGGATTCTTGTCGATCAGGAGGACACGGACGCCCTTGCGTCCGAGGTGCCGGGCCGCCGCAACCCCTGCGAACCCTCCGCCGACCACAATGACTTCGTAGTTCTCGTCCACCAGCGGCACACTACCGATTCGCGGGGCCGGTGGGAACCTTCCGTGTTGCCAATAGTTACTCCCGGCCCGTACTCCGCCCCTGCGGCCCGTGCTACGTTCAATCACGAGTAATGAGTGCCAGCGCAAAGCCCTGACTTGCTGGCCGGCAACCCTCCGAGTGGCGGGGTGCCTCAGGTGACTACTCGGCATTTCGTTCTCTCGATACGCAAGCTGCAGAGGAGCCCCGCCATGTCCGACACCGCAACTGGGCAGCCCACCCCGGCCGGAGTGCCGGCACCGGACGCCGCGACGAGCCCGCTCAACGATCCGGCGGCCCCCGGCGGCGCGGCCGAGGAACGGCTCGCGTACCGCCTGCTGACCGGCCCGGACACGCGCGAGTTCTGCGCCCGGATCTCCCAGGCCCTCGCGGAAGGGTACGTGCTGCACGGCAGCCCCGCTGCCACGTTCAACGGCACCGACGTCATCGTGGCGCAGGCCATCATCCTGCCGCACGCGGTGGCCCGCGCCGACGCCGCGGTGGCCTCCGCCGTGGACTCCCTCGAGTACGAGGGCGAGGGACACGCGTGAGCTACGCCGGGGACATCACCCCGCTCGAGGCCTGGGATAAGCTGGCCGCCGGCGAGGCCATCCTCGTGGACGTCCGCACCGAGGAGGAGTGGGCCCACGTGGGCATCCCGGACACCAAGGGCACCGAGAACGACCCGCTCTTCATCCCCTGGGTGTTCGACGGGGGGATCCCCAACCCCGACTTCGTCATGGAGCTCGAGCTGCAGGCGCCCGAGGACAGGGCCACCGAGCTGCTCTTCCTCTGCCGCTCCGGCGGCCGCTCCGTCGCCGCGGCGTCGGTCGCGGCCAACCTCGGCTTCACCGCGTACAACGTCCTCGAGGGATTCGAGGGTGTGCCCGGGCCGGACGGCTCGCGCACCGTCAACGGCTGGAAGAACCGTGGGCTGCCGACCAATGTAGGACAGGACTAGATCATCCCGTGAGCTTCAACGACAGCCCAGACGCCACCGCCGGCTGGGCCGAGGACACCCGTGCCGTGCGCGGCGGCCTCCTGCGCAGTGACTTCCAGGAGACCTCCGAGGCCATCTTCCTCAATTCCGGGTTCGTGTACTCCTCCGCCGAGGCGGCGGAGCGCGCCTTCACCGGCGAGGAGGAGCGCTTCGTCTACTCGCGCTACGGCAACCCCTCCGTGGCTACCTTCCAAGAACGCCTGAGGCTGCTCGAGGGCACCGAGGCGTGCTTCGCCACCGCCTCCGGGATGTCAGCGGTCTTCACCGCCCTGGCCGCCCTGCTCGGCGCCGGGGACCGGGTGGTGGCCGCGCGCAGCCTGTTCGGATCGTGCTTCGTGATCCTCAACGAGATCCTGCCCCGCTGGGGCGTGACGACAGTCTTCGTGGACGGCCCGGACCTGGACCAGTGGCGCGACGCGCTCTCGGAGCCCACCACCGCGGTGTTCTTCGAGTCCCCCTCCAACCCCATGCAGGAGATCGTGGACATCCAGGCCGTGGCGGACCTCGCCCATGCGGCCGGCGCCACCGTCGTCGTCGACAACGTCTTCGCCACCCCGCTGCTGCAGCGCAGCCTCGACTTCGGGGCGGACGTGGTGGTCTACTCCGGCACCAAGCACATCGACGGGCAGGGCCGCGTGCTCGGCGGAGCCGTACTGGGCACCAAGGAGTTCATCGAGGGGCCGGTGAAGAACCTCATGCGCCACACCGGCCCTGCCCTCTCCGCCTTCAACGCCTGGGTGCTCACCAAGGGCCTCGAGACCATGGGGCTGCGGGTCCGGCACGCGTCCGCGAACGCGCTCGCGATCGGCGAGTGGCTCGAGGCCCAGCCGCAGGTCACCTGGGTGAGGTACCCGCACCTGCGCTCGCACCCGCAGTACGAGCTGGCGCGCAAGCAGATGAGCGCCGGCGGCACGGTCCTCACGTTCGAGGTGGCCGGGGGCAAGGAGGCCGCCTTCCGCCTGCTCAACGGCCTGCAGGTCATCGACATCTCGAACAATCTCGGCGACTCGAAGTCCCTCATCACCCATCCCGCCACCACCACGCACCGTGCCATGGGTCCGGAGGGCCGTGCGGCGATCGGCCTGGGCGACGGCGTGGTGCGGCTGTCCGTGGGCCTCGAGGACGTCGGGGACCTCATCGGGGACCTCAGCCGGGCGATGGCCTGAGGACCCCGGTGCGCCACTACACGATCAGCCTCACCTCGCCGCTGGCGCCGGCGGAGGCCTGGGCGCGCGTGCTCGACCTGCGCGTCCACGACCGCGTCATCCCGTTCACACGCATCACCTCCGGGCTCGCCTCAGCCGATGAACTCCGTCCGGGCCACGAGTTCACGGCCTGCACCATGGTGGGCCGGGTGGGGTTCGACGACGTCATGAGGGTCGAATCGCTCACCCCGCCGTCCGGGGCCACCGCGGGGCACGCGAGGATCGTCAAGACAGGCCGGCTGGTCCTCGGCGCGGTAGAGCTCACCGTCTCCGCGCACGACGGCGGCTCCACCGTGCGCTGGGAGCAGGACTTCGGACTGGGGCGACTCGTGCGGCCCGCCCGGTGGGCCGCGGAGCTGGCAGCCCCGCTGCTGTACGGGACGACGCTGCGCCGGCTTCTGCGCGGCTGAGGGGCCCGGAGGGCGTCACCGCCTGAGCACGTACGCCTTCAGGTCGTCGAGGGTCTGCTGCATGTGGGCGTCCATGGCCGCCCGGGCGGCCTGAGGGTCATGGCCGGCCAGCGCGGCGCAGACGGCCTCGTGCATCTCGATCGCGTGGTCCTGGATCACCGGGACGGCGGAGGTCTCGGACCGGCGCTCGGCGAGGACCTGGCTCAGCGGCTCGAGCACCACCACCACGAACGGGTTCCCGGAGGCGCGGAGCACCAGGTCGTGGAAGGCGAGGTCCGCCTCGACGAAGCGCTTCAGGTCCGCCGCCGCGCGGGCCTGGCGCATGAGCCCGACCGTTCCACGGAGTTCGGCGAGCTCCCCGTCGGAGATCCGCGGGGCGGCCAGCTCTGCGGCGCCCGTTTCGAGCATGCGCCTGAGCTCGATGAGCTTCACGGCGGAGTCACCCCCGTCGGTGCCCTCGTTCGTGGCCCGGAGCACGGCGTGCAGGGAGCTCCAGCGGCTGACCGGATTGACGAAGGTCCCGCGTCCGCGCTCGACGCGGACGATGTTCTGCGCGGTCAGCGTCTTGACGGCCTCCCGCACCGTCATCCGGCTCACCTCGTGGCGCTCGGCGAGGTCGAGTTCGCCGGGGACGGGCGAGCCGGGCGGGAATTCGCCGGCGATGATGCGCTCGAGCAGGTCGTCGGCCACCTCGACCACGAGTGATTTCCTTGCCACCGCGCCCCTGTCTTTCCCACGCCGACGTCGCGGTCCGCGACGGATCTGGCGTCAGTCTACGGATCCTGCGGGCACCCTTGCGCTCCTGAGGCATGGGTCACAATACTTGGATTAGATGTCAGACATCTTATCTATCGATTCCCGCAGAAGGAAGTGACGCCATGCCCCTCGAAGCCGAGGCCCTCGCGAACTATCCCGCCGAGCGGACCGTCTCCGCGAGCGCGGTCGCCGAGCGCGTTGCACAGTCGGGACGCGTGCTCATCGTCCTCGACGATGACCCCACGGGCACGCAGTCCGTATCCGACCTCCCCGTCCTCAATGCGTGGGAGCCGGAGGACTTCCGCTGGGCGTTCGAATGCAGGATCGACGGGCTCCGGCCCGCCGCCGTCTACGTCCTGACGAACACCCGCAGCCTGGGCCCCGACGAGGCAGCGGAGCGGAACCGCGAGGTCGTCGCTGCCGCGAGCCTCGCGGCGCGCGAGGCAGGGGTCCGGCTGGGGTTCGTCAGCCGCAGCGACTCCACGCTCCGCGGCCACTTCCCGCTCGAGACGGACGTCCTCGCCGAGGCCATCGTGGCGCAGGGCGGCGCCCCGATCGACGGTGTCGTCATGGTCCCGGCCTTCCCCGACGCCGGTCGGGTGACGATCGGCGGCCAGCACTACGTGCGCACGACGGCGGCCGGCTCCGACAGCTCGGACGGCGCACCGCAGGCCTCGCTCACCCCCGTGAGCGAGACCGAGTTCGCGCGGGACGCCACGTTCGGCTTCTCCACCTCGTACCTGCCCGCGTACGTCGAGGAGAAGACGGGCGGACGGCGCAGGGCCGACAGCGTGATCGTGCTCGACCTGGGCATCGTGCGCGCGGGCGCCGATGCCATCGCGGACGCCATCGCCCCGGCCACGGACTCGACACCCATCGTGGTGGACGTGACCGGCGAGAACGACCTGAGGGCCCTCGCGCTCGGGCTCGACGAAGCCGAGCGGCGCGGCAAGGAACTCCTGTACCGGGTCGGGCCACCGTTCGTCCGTGCGCGCATCGGGCAGGAGGCCCGGCAGCCCCTCACGGCGGACGAGGTCTACCACCCGGGCACGGGCGGCCCGGAGCGCACCGACCTCGCCCCGGGAGGGCTCATCGTGGTCGGCTCGCATGTGGGCCTCACGACGCGCCAGCTCGAACGGCTCACTGCCGAGCACTCCTCGGCGGTCACTGTGGAGATCGACGTCAACGCCCTCCTCGATCCCGCGGGTGCGGCGGGCCATCTCGGGGCGACGGTCGACGCCGTCGTGCGGGCCCTCGCCCACGGGGACGTGATCGTCCACACCTCACGGACACTGGTGAGGGCCGACGACCCGGCGCAGAGCCTGCACATCGCGCGCACGGTGAGCTCCGCCGTCGTGCATGTGGTCAAGGCCGTGCTCGAGGCCTCGCCCCCGCGCTTCGTCATCGCGAAGGGCGGCATCACGTCCTCCGACGTCGCCGCACACGGGCTGCAGATCCGCCACGCGATCGTGCGCGGGCCGATGCTTCCAGGCATCGTCTCGCTCTGGGAGCCCGTGGACGGTCCCGCGCGAGGGATCCCCTACATCGTCTTCGCGGGCAACGTCGGCGACGACGAGTCACTCGCCGCCGTGACGAGAACGCTGAGCTCGACCTTCTGAAGGGCCGCCGCTCCTCCCCCACCGACTCCACAGGAGAACCCCATGACTGACCCCTCCGGCTCCACCCCGACCGTCGCCGTCCTCGGACTGGGCGCGATGGGCCTCCCCATGGCCACGCGCCTGGCGACAGGGCTCACGGTCCACGCCTTCGACATCGCCCCGGCCCGCATGGACCTCGCCCGCGCAGCGGGAATCCAGACGTTCGGCTCGGCCCGGGAGGCTGCGGAGGGCGCCGACGCCCTCCTGCTGGCCGTCCGCAACGGCGAACAGCTCGACGAGGTCCTGTTCGGCGCGTCCGGCATGGCGGCGTCGCTCACGCCCGGCTCGATCGTCATCCTCACGAGCACCGTGGGGACTGACTCAATCCCGGCTGTCGCCGCGCGCCTGGCCGAGACCGGCGTCGGCCTCGTCGACGCACCGCTCTCGGGCGGTCCCGTGCGTGCGGGGGAAGGCGACCTGCTCATCGTGGTGGGCGCCGCGCCGTCGGACCTCGACAAGGCCCGACCCGTCCTCGAGCTCCTCGCCTCGACCCTCACGGTGGTCGGGGACGCGCCGGGCGACGGCCAGGCCCTCAAGACGGTGAACCAGCTCCTGTGCGGGGTGCACATCGCCGCCGCCGCCGAGGCCCTCGCCCTCGCAGGAGCGCTCGGCCTGGACCAGTCCAAGGCCCTTGCCGCCCTCGAGGCCGGTGCCGCCGGCTCCTTCATGCTCTCCAACCGCGGCCCGCGCATCCTGGAGGCCTACAGCGAGGGCGGCGCGGAGGTCCTGTCCCGGCTCGACATCTTCGTCAAGGACCTGGGGATCGTGGGCAAGGCAGCGCGCGCCGCCGGCCTCGCCGCCCCCGTGGCGGCCGCGGCGGAGCAGCTCTTCCTGCTCGGGGCAGCGCACGGACTGGCCGCCGAGGACGACTCCGCTGTCATCAAGGTCATCGCCCCCACCCCCGCCTCCTAGCCCTCCGAGACTCCGGCGAACCGTTGACACTCTCCATATTTCCTATAGGATCTTTTGTGAGCGGAGTCACCGAACCGCAGCCCGCCAGTTCCCCTCTCTTCCACTGCATCGGAGCACCATGTCGAACGAACCAGCGTTCACCGCAGAAACGTGGCCCATCGCCACCTGCCTCCACGGCTTCCGGACCGTGGACCGCAACGGCGTGGCCATGCACGACGCCTCCCCCGAGGTCTGGGACGACATGTTCGCCCAGATTGAGGACGTCGGCTTCACCCTGGCCGAGCTGGCCGACAGCCACGTCCGCCCGGCAGACCTCGAACCCTCGCGCCGCGACGAGTTCCTCTCGATCGCGAGGTCCCACGGCGTGGGCATCCCCTCGGTCCACCTGCAGCGCCAGAGTGTAGTCATGCCGGGCCACGAGGAGCGCAATCTCGAGTACGCGCACCGCACGATCGACGCCGCAGCCGAGTGGGGCATGGAGGTCTTCTCGACCGGCCTCCACCAGCCGTTCAGCGAGGCCCAGCGCAAGGCGCTCTGGTTCTGGACGGCCGAGGGCCCGAAGGATCCCGACGACCGCGAGGTGTGGGATGCCGCCGTCGGACGCATCCGCGAGCTCGGCAAGCACGCCGCGGACCTCGGCCTGCGGATGTCGCTCGAGATGTACGAGGACACGTACCTCGGCACCGCGGACAGCGCGGTCCGGTTCGTCCAGGAGGTGGGGCTGGACAACGTCGGCATCAACCCGGACGTCGCCAACCTCATCCGCCTGCACCGTCCGGTCGAGGACTGGCGCTACGTCTTCGATAAGACCCTCCCGTACGCCAACTACTGGCACGTGAAGAACTACACGCGGGACGAGGCCGCGGACGGCAGCTGGGCCACCTCTGTGCCCTCGACCATGGAGACGGGCCTCATCAACTACCGCCAGGTGTTCCGTGACGCGCTCGCCGCCGGCTTCGACGGGATCATCCTCACCGAGCAGTACGGAGGCGACAGCCTCGGTGTCTGCGCCACGAACCAGAAGTACATCCGCACTCTGCTCCCCAAGGGCTAGGAACAACCATGACTGAACTCACCGTTGCCGTCGTCGGCTCCGGATACATGGGCGGCGGGATCGCACAGGTCCTCGCGCTCGCCGGCGCCACCGTCAAGATCGCGGACATCTCCGAGGAGATCGCCGTCCGCAACTACGAGCGGCTCCTGGACGAGGCGCGCCAGTTCGTCGCCGACGGACTCTTCCCGGACGACGCCGTCGAGCGCCTCGAGGCGCACCTCTCCCCTGCCGCCTCGATCGAGGAGGCGGTAGCGGACGCGGACTTCATCGAGGAGGCCGTGCCGGAGAAGATCGAGATCAAGCACGAGACGCTCCGCCGGATCAGCGCCGCGGCGCGCCCCGACGCCGTCATCGGCTCCAACACCTCCACGATCCTCATCGCCTCCCTCGCCGAGGCCGTGACGCGCCCGGAGCGGTTCCTCGGCGTCCACTTCTCCAACCCGGCACCCTTCATCCCCGGGGTGGAGCTCATCCCCCACCCCGGCACGGACGAGAGCGTGATCCCGCTCGTGGAGGACCTCGTGGCCTCGACGGGCAAGGAGACCGCGCGGGTCAAGGACTCGACCGGGTTCGTGCTCAACCGGCTCCAGTACGCCCTGTTCCACGAGGCGACGCAGATCGTCGAGGAGGGCATCGCGACCCCGGAGGACATCGACACGATCGTGCGCACCACCTTCGGCTTCCGCCTTCCCGTCTTCGGTCCGTTCGCGATCGCGGACATGGCGGGCCTGGACGTGTACGCCTTCTGCTACGCGTCCCTGCAGACCCGCTGGCCCGAGCGCTTCGCCACCCCCGAGTCCCTCAAGGAGCTCGTGGACGCCGGCAAGTTCGGCACGAAGTCCGGCGCCGGCTACCTCGACGTCCCCGCCGAGCGCACGGCAGAGCTCGTGGCCTACCGCAATAAGGCCTACGTGGCCATGAAGAAGCTCATCGACGAGCTCGGGCCAGCCCCCATTCACCTCGCGGCCGCGCCGGTCGCCCACTGATGACCTTGGAGAACCCCATGACTGACTTCCCCGCATCGCCCACCGTCATCCTGACGGGCGCGGCCTCCCCGCGCGGCATCGGCCGCGCCTCCGCCCACTATCTGGCCGAGCGCGGCTGGAACATCGGCATCATCGACCTCGACGCCGACGCCGCCAAGCGCGTGGCCGAGGAGATCGCCACCGAGCACGGCGTCCAGGCCGCCGGCGCCGGTGCCGACGTCTCCGACGAGGCCCAGGTCCGCGCCGCATTCGACGAGCTCGAGGGCCAGCTGCCCCAGCTCGTGGCCCTCGTCAACCTCGCCGGCATCTCCTCGCCCGTGCCATACCTCGAGGTCACGGCGGACGAGTGGAACCGCGTGCTGGACATCAACCTCAGCGGGGTCCACTACGCGACCCGCCGCGCGGTCGAGTCGATGGTCAAGAACGGCGTGGGACGCGTCGTGAGCATGTCCTCCGTCTCGGCGCAGCGCGGCGGGGGCACGTACAGCAAGACTCCGTACTCCGCTGCGAAGGCCGGCATCATCGGCTTCTCCCGGAGCGTGGCGCGCGAGCTCGGCCTCGCCGGCATCACGGTCAACGTCGTCGCCCCGGGCCCGATCGACACCGACATCATGGGCGGTACCCTCACCGAGGAGCGCAAGGAGAAGATGGCGGCCGACGGCGTGCTGCCGCGCATCGGCACCCCGCGGGACATCGCCGCGGCCATCGCCTACCTCATCAGCGAGGACGCCGGCTACGTCACCGGACAGACCCTCAACGTCAACGGCGGCCTCTACATGCAGTGAGAGGCACCCTCGTGAAGTCCTTCCTCGGCCCCTGGTCCAGATCCCGTCTCGCGTTCCTGGCCGTGGGGATCGTGTTCGTCGCCGTCGGCGTCGTCACGCTCCTCCACGGCCACTAGCACTCCCTTCCCCGCTCCATCCGACAACTTAATCACGACACCCCAACCCCCCATGGGTTCACCTCAAAGGAGAGCTGCCGTGTCCTTCCCCGCCCAGCGGACGGTCGCGCCGTCGGCGCATGACATCGCGCTGAAATCCGCCATCTCGAAGGCCGCACGGCACCTCATGCCGATGCTGGTCATCCTCTACTTCGTCGCCTTCCTCGACCGGACCAACGTGGGCTTCGCGCAGGCGGCCCTCAGGGCCGACCGCGGTGTGGGCGACGCCGCGTTCGCCCTCGGCGCCGGAATCTTCTTCATCGGGTACGCGATCTTCGAGGTGCCGAGCAACCTGCTGCTCAAGCGCTTCGGCGCCCGCTTCTGGCTCGCGCGCATCTCGGTCACGTGGGGCATCGTCGCTGCCGCCTTCGCGTTCACCACCGATGACGTCATGTTCAACGTGCTGCGCTTCCTCCTGGGCGTCACGGAGGCCGGGCTGTTCCCGGGCGTCATCATGTTCCTGTCCGAGTGGTTCCCCAACAAGGTCCGCGTGCAGATGTTCGCGATCTTCTACCTCGCGCAGCCGTTCTCGCAGATGATCGGCGCCCCGCTCTCGGGCGGTCTCATCAGCTTCGGCGATTCCCTCGGCTTTGCCCGCGGCTGGCAGGTCATGTTCTTCGTCGAGGGCCTGCTCGCCGTCGTGGCCGGCATTGCGGCCCTGTTCCTCCTCACGAACAGCCCGGCGAAGGCCAAGTTCCTCGACGACGAGGAGAAGCTCGCCCTCTCGAACGCGATGGCGGTCGAAGACCGGGCCCGCACTGAGGACGGCCCCAGCGGCATCTGGCGCGCCATGGCCAACTGGAAGGTCTGGTACTTCACGGTCATCTACTTCGCCCTCCAGATCGCCGTCTACGGAACCACGTTCTACCTCCCCCAGGAGGTGGCCGGCCTGCTCGGCAAGAAGGTCGGCTGGGAAGTCGGCCTCGTCTCGGCCATCCCGTGGCTCGTGGGCCTGTTCGCCTGCTACTTCCTCGGCAAGGCCGCGCACACGGTGGCGCGCCGCAGGAACTGGGGCAGCCTGCTCTACATCGGAACGGGCGTGTTCATCCTCGGCTCGGCCTGGGCCGGTGCGAACAACCAGCCGCTGCTCGGCATCGTGTTCATCACGCTGGCCGTCGCGAGCTTCCTCACGGTCGGTCCCATCACGTGGGCCTACCCGACCGCCTTCCTCACGGGCGCCGCAGCGGCTGCAGGGATCGGCCTCATCAACTCCCTGGGCAACCTCGGCGGGTTCGTGGCTCCGCTCATGCGCACGGCGTTCAACGACGCCATGCCGACCAAGAGCGGCGAGTGGGGCGTCGTGTCCCTGGGCGTCTTCGCCTTCCTCGCCGCCGCGATGGTCTTCGCGACGAAGTTCTTCAAGGGCGCGAAGTCGGACGAGCTGCTCGAGGAGGAGGAGTTCGCTCCCGTCCACTGACACGCGCGGCACGCGCCGCACACCGGTGGAACCCACGACGTCGGCCGGTCACCTTCAGAAGGTGACCGGCCGGCGTCGTGCGTGGTGGGTCAGGAGGCGGCGGCAACGTCCTTGCGGGCCCGCTCACGGACCCGCTCGATGTGGTCCCGCATCGCCCGCCCCGCGGCAGCGCCGTCCCCGGAGCGGAACGCCTCCAGGATTGCGCCGTGCTCGATCACGGCCTCGTCCGCATCGCTCACGCCAGACTTCACCGTCTGGCGCATCCGGTGCACGCGGGTGGAGATCGCCTCGGACATGTCGAGCAGGAAGGGATTCCGGGTGCCCTCGAAGATCAGGTGATGGAAGTTCCAGTCGACCGCGAAGTAGTCCCGGATCAGCCCCACCGAAAGCTTCTCGCCCTCGTCCACCGCCTCGTCGACCACATGCGAGATGGCGATGTGCTCCGTCAGCGCCTGCTCGAGCAACGGCACGAGCTCCTGCGCATGCCGAGCCGCCAGCTCCGTCGCGCCGCACTCGAGCACCAGCCGCGCATCGAAGAGCGCCTCCAGATGCTCCGCGGCCAAGGGCGGCGCCACCCGATAGCCCTTCAGGGCCTCGCGGACCACCAGGCCGGTCCGCTCCAACTGCACGAGGGCCTCACGCACGGGCGTCGGAGACACCTTCAGATCCCGCGCGATCGCGTCAATGGACAGACGGGTGCCGGGAGCCAGATCCGCCGTCATCAGCATGTCCAGCACGAGATCGTAGACACGGTCACGGAGCCCCCTGCGCTCGAGGGCGGCAGCCCCGGCCAGAGGATAGACGGTCTCAGACATGGGCGCCTCCTGCGCACCCGATAGTACCAGCCACGCCCACGCGAACGCCCCCGCAGCGCCGTCGGTGACGGACACTGCGGGGGCGCCGGTTATGAAGTGATCAGCCCTGCGCGGGCTCCTCGAGACTCTCCTCGGGACCCTGCGAGCGTCAGCTCGGCCGGTCGGAGGGGACCTCGCGGGAGGCGGCGACCGTCGTCGGCCGGTCTCCGCGCTTGCGGAGCGAGAGCATCACGAGGCCCGCAGCGAGGAGGCAGGCGGCCAGGAAGATCGAGGTCGCCATGAAGCTGCCGTGGGTGACGTCCTGGAGGAAGCCTCCGACGTACGGTCCGACGAAGCCGCCGAGGTTTCCGACGGCGTTGATCAGGCCCATGGCGCTGCCCGCGACAACTACGGGCATGGCACGCGAGGCCGAGGCCCAGAAGGGCCCGTCGTAGGCGAGCGCGCCGGCCATCGCGATGCTGATGAACACGACAGCGATGATCGGCATCGCACTGCCCGTTGCCACCGAGATGACAAGCGCCACGGCGCCGACGGCCATGGAGAGCAGCACATGCGTCGAGTAGCGGCCCGAGCGGTCCGCGGCCTTGGCGTTGTACCAGAGGGCGAACATGGCCAGCACGTACGGGATCGCCGTCACGAAGCCAACCTCGATGGAGGAGCCGGACGTGATCGTCTTGACGACCTTCGGCAGCCAGATGTTCAGGCCGTAGAAGCCGATCTGGATGAGGAAGTAGACGAGTGTGAGGCGCCAGACAGCGCCGTTGGAGAACACGTGTTTGATGCTGACGTGCTCGTGGTGCGGGGCGGCGGCCTCGTCAGCGGCGAGCCCCTCCTCGATGTAGGTGCGCTCCTCGGGCGAGAGCCACTTCGCGTCGCGCGGGCGGTCGGCGATGAGGAACCACCAGATCGGTGCCGCGATCACGAACGGGAAGATGCCCTCGATGATGAACAGCCAGCGCCAGTCGGAGAAGGAGAGGATCCACCCCGAGAGCGGCGCCGTGATGATCGAGGCGATGGCGATGTTCATCATCCAGAAGGCGTACGCCCGCGCGCGTTCTGCCGCGGGGAACCAGTGGCTGATGAGCACGAGGATCGCCGGCCAGATTCCGGCCTCCGCCACGCCGAGGAAGAACCGGACGACCAGCAGCTCCGTGAAGTTCTGGATGAAGCCGCCGAGGACCGCCAGGACGCCCCAGACGAGGATCATGATCCCGACGAACTTCTTGGCGCTCCAGCGTTCGGCGAGGTGGCCTCCCGGTATCTGGAGGGTCAGGTAGCCGATGAAGAAGATCCCGGCGGCGAGGCCCTGCTGGGCGGCATCGATCCCGAGATCGTTGTGGAGCCCGTTCAGGGCGAACCCGATATTGGTCCGGTCCATGAACGAGATGATGTAGACGATGATGGCCACGGGGATCAAGCGCGTCCAGCGCTTCCTACCCACGGTCTCGTGGACAGCCTGCGCCACGATAGCCTCCCTGTTTCCTATAGGATATATCCCCCCTCATCCACGCTAGGGGGTGATCCGGATCACTGTCAAGGTTTCTTTTCAGGGTGAGGACAGCGGCGCCAGGGGGGTCGGCCCCCGCGTTCGGGAGAGCACGACGCCGCACGACGCGGGCCGGTCACGTTCTGAAGGTGACCGGCCCGCGTCGTGCGCGGTGGGTCAGGAGTCGGCGGCGACGTCCCTGCGGGCCCGCTCACGGACCCGCTCGATGTGGTCCCGCATCGCCCGCCCCGGCGCGTCTTTCTCGCCCGAACGGAAGGCCTCGAGGATCGCCCCATGCTCGAGCACGGCGTCATCGGCGTCGCTCACACCGGACTTGACCGTTTGGCGCATCCGGTGCACGCGGGTGGAAATCGCCTCGGACATGTCCAGCAGGAAGGGATTCTGCGTCCCCTCGAAGATCAGATGGTGGAAGTTCCAGTCAACCGCGAAGTAGTCCCGGATCAGCCCCACCGAGAGCTTCTCCCCCAGGTCCACGGCCTCGTCGACCACGTGGGAAATCGCGATGTGGTCCGCCAGCGCCTGCTCCAGCCGGGGCACCAGCCCGTCGGCATGACGCGCCGCCAGATCCGTTGCGCCCCCCTCGAGCACCAGCCGCGCATCGAAGAGCGCCTCCAGATGCTCCGCCGCCAGCGGCGGGGCCACCCGGTACCCCTTCAGGGCCTCCCGGACCACCAGGCCAGTCCGTTCCAACTGCACCAGCGCCTCACGCACGGGCGTCGGAGATACCCTCAGATCCCGCGCGATCGCATCGATCGACAACCGCGTGCCCGGCGCGAGGTCCGCCGTCATCAGCATGTCCAGCACCAGGTCGTAGACACGGTCACGGAGCCCCCTGCGCTCCAGCGCAGCTACCCCGGCCAGGGGATAGACCGTCTCAGACATCAGCGCCTCCTGCACCGACACCACCAGCGACACCCCCACCGACCCCCACGCCCGCCACCGCCCACACCTCGTCCAGAACCGCCTCGACGGCGGCCGGATCGTGGGCGAAGCGGCCCAGGAACAGCCCGTCCACCGAGTCCGCGATCCGCGTCAGGAGGCCCGGGCCGGCGCTGCCGCCGTAGATGACGGCAGCGCTCTCACGTCCGGCCAAGGCCCGCACATGCTCGCGCAGGGGCCGGCAGACGGCGCGGATGTAGTCCGGGTCCGCCGGCTCCGGCGCACCGATGGCCCACTGGGGCTCGTAGGCGACGACCACGGGGCCGGACGGGCCGGACGCTCCGGCGGCCAGCGCGTCGTCGACCTGCCGGATGCACTCCGCGGCCGCGTCCCGCGGCTCCAGCCTCTCCGGTTCGCCGATGCACACGAGCGGGATGAGGCCGTTGCGCAGGGCGGCGGCCGCCTTGGCGCGCACCACGGCGTCGTCCTCCCCGAAGAGACGGCGCCGCTCGGCGTGCCCCACCTCCACGAGCGTGCAGCCGATCTCGGCGAGCTGGGCCCCGCTGACCTCGCCGGTGAACGGGCCGAAGTCCTCGGTGGCGAGGTCCTGGGCGCCGACCATCGCCGCGCCGTCGAGCGTCTCGACCGCCGCGGGAACCGAGAGGTAGCCGGGGACCACGAAGAGCCCCGCGGTCCCCGAGCGCACGGCCGGGTGCCGGCGCGCGATCTCCGCAACGGACCGGCACCACGCGAGGGTCCGCTCGTGGGTGAAGTACATCTTGGTGCTCGTCCCGAGCAGGAAGGGCGGGAATCCGCTCACCCTCACAGCCCTTCGTAGCTGCAGATCTCGCGGACCTTGTCGTTCGAGGCGCTCGCCTCGTCGAAGACGTAGGTGAGCCATTCGCGTACGTTCCGGCGCGCCTGCTCGATCCCGATGACGCGCTGGCCCATGCAGAGCACCTGGGCGTTGTTGGACAGCACGCTGCGCTCCACCGAGAAGCTGTCGTGCGCCGTCACCGCCCGGATGCCCTTGACCTTGTTCGCCGCGACGGCCACCCCGAGGCCGGTGCCGCACAGGAGGATGGCGCGGTCCGCCTCGCCGCGCGCGACCATCTCCGCCGCGGAGGTGGCGATGGTCGGATAGTTGGTGTGGCCCTCGGCATCCACCCCCACGTCGGCCACGGAGGCGACCAGATCATTGGCCTCGAGGTCCTTCTTGATGACTTCCTTGTAGTCGAAGCCGGCGTCGTCCGAGCCGACCACGATGCGCCATGCGGGCATGCGTGCTCCTTCTGGGTAGTGTTCGTGTTTCTGAGGCCGCGGTCAGCCGGCCGCGAGGACCGGGTGCACGCGCTCGACGATCAGGGCCAGTGAGACCGCTCCCGGGTCCGGGGTCCCGAGGGACTTGGCCCCGTGCGCTCGGGCGCGGCCCATGCCTGGCATGAGCTCGGCGGTCGCCTCCGCGGCGTGGGCGGCGGCCCTCGCGGCGTGCTTCCAGGCGTCCGCGAGGCTCTCGCCGGCACCCACCCTGTCGGCGAGCGTGTCCGCGAACGGCACGAGGGCGTCCACCATGGTCTTGTCTCCCACGGCGGCCTTGCCGTAGTCCATGACGGCGCCTGTGGCGGCGCTGATCCCGGCGGCGACGGCGTCCGGCGTCGGGAGTTCGGTGTCTCCCAGATGCGAGCCGACCGTGCTGAGGATGAGCCCCCACAGGGCGCCGGAGGTGCCGCCGGCGCGGTCCGACCACGCATCGCCGCACCGGGCGAGGAGGCTTCCGGCGCCGGCGCCCTGTTCGGCCAGTGCGGCGGCGGCCTCTGCGGCGGCGACGGTGCCGCGCTGCATGCCGATGCCGTGGTCGCCGTCGCCCGCGATCGCGTCGATGCGGCCCAGCTCAGCGGCCTGCTCGCCGATCAGGTCGCGGACGGCGGCGAGCGCCTGCGCGATGAGGGCGGCGGCCCGCCGGGACTCCTCGGACGACGCCGGGAGCTCGGCTTCCGCGGCCTCCCCGCCATCTGCTGTGACGGACTCGAGCGCCGAGGTGTCCATGGACCCGGTCCGGAACGCGGGCGTGTCGGCGGGCGCGAGCCAGAGCCGCTCGAGCTCGTCGTCGACCCAGAAGAGCGTGAGGGAGGCGCCGGCCATGTCGAAGCTCGTGCAGAACTCGCCGACCTGGGGGTCCACGAGGGTCAGCCCGGCCACCTCGAGGAGGTCCGCGACCCGCGCGTAGACCACGTAGAGCTCCTCGTTCTTGACCGAGCCGAGGCCGTTGAGGATGGGCACCACGCGGCCGCCCCGGACCGCCGCGCCCTCGGGGATCTCGGCGGGGTCGAGGAGCCGCTCCACGAAGAGCTCGGCAAGGCCGTCGGCGCTGGGGATGTCGGTGAGGTCGATCCCGGGCTCGCCGTGGATGCCGAGGCCCACGGCCATCTTGCCGTCAGGGACGGTGAAGAGGGGCTCCTCCGCCCCCGGAAGGGTGCAGCCCGTGAAGGCCACGCCCATGGAACGGGTTCGGGCGTTCGCGGCGATGGCCACGCGCTCGACCTCGTCGAGGGGGGACCCCTGGGCCGCAGCGGCGCCCGCGGCCTTGAAGACGGTCAGATCGCCGGCGATGCCGCGGCGGCGTTCGGCCTCCGCGGGCGGGGCGCTGAAGATGTCGTCGGTGACGGTCACGGTGCGGCAGTCGATGCCGGCCTGCCGCACGGCCTCCTGGGCCGCGCCGAAGTGCAGGACGTCCCCGGCGTAGTTGCCGAAGCTCAGCAGGACGCCGCAGCCCTGCTCGCTGGCCCGGATGACACCCTCGACTTGGTGGGCGGACGGCGAGGCGAAGAGGTTCCCCATCGCCGCACCGTGGGCGAGCCCGGGGCCCACGAGGCCGCCGAAGGCCGGATAGTGGCCGGAGCCGCCGCCGATCACGAGGGCGACCTGGGGCTCGGGCGAGCGGGTGGAGCGCGAGACGCCGCCGGTGACCTTCCGCACCCAGCGGCCGTTGGCGCGGACGAACCCGTCCACCATGTCGTCCGCGAAGGCGGCCGGGTCATTCCAGAGCCGGGTCATGTGCTTCTCCTCGACGTATGGGTCCAGACGTGGAGGCCCTCTGCAGCTGACCTCTTTCCTATAGGATATTTGAGGGGTGGTGGGAATCACAAGCCTTCGGGTGTGACGCGTGCGGTGCGCGAGAATGGCCCGATGGACATCCGCGGCCGAGACCTTCGGATCCCGCCGCAGCCCGGCGCGCGGCACGGGATCGTGATCCCGGCCGCCGAGCTCGTCGAGCGGTTCAGCCGCTCGGGCGGCCCCGGAGGGCAGGGCGTGAACACGACCGACAGCCGCGTCGAGCTCCTCTTCGACCCCGGCGCGAGCGCGGCCTTCTCCCAGACGCAGCGCGAACGGATCCTCGCACGGCTCTCCGGCCGGCTCGTGGGAGGGCGCGTCAGCATTGTCGCGTCCGGAGAGCGGTCGCAGCTGCGGAACCGGGAAGACGCGAGGGAGCGGCTCGTCGGCCTGCTCTCCGAGGCGATCCTCCCGCCCGGTCCGGCCCGGCGCCCCACTCGGCCGACCCGCGGCTCGCAGCTGCGGCGGCTGGAGTCCAAGAAGCGCCGGGCGGACATCAAGTCGGCCAGGCGCCGCCTCCCGCCCCCGGCATGACGGCGGTGCCGCTCCTCAGTACGGTCCTCGGGGCCTAGGCTCCTAGGCTCCGGTGTCCCACCCGCCATTGCGGTGCTGCGTGGCATCCACGGCGGCACTCACGACGGCGGCCAGCCCCTCGCCGTCGGACGCGACCGCACGCTGCATCCGCTCGCCGGGACCGCGGGCCTGAAGGGTCTTGAGGGCACGCTCGGCGCCGTCGAGCTCGCCCGACTCGCGCAGCACCGGGGCCACGTGGGCCAGGAGAGCGGCAACGGCATCGGCGGCGGCCAGGGGGCGCCCCTGCCGGGGATGCACGAGGGATCCGTTCAGGCCCGCGCGGCTCGCGCGCCAGGCCGCGAGCCGGAGCACGGCCGCCGGCGCGCCCGACGGGAACACCCCGCGGGCTGCCTCGCGCGCCGCCGTCTCCACGAGGCCGCGGACCAGCACGGCGAGGAGGGCCGAGTCGGAGGCGTCGAGGCACACGTCTGCGACCCGGACCTCGACGGTGGGGTGCCAGTGCGAGAGGCGGGCGTCGAAGTAGACCATCCCCTCGTCGGAGATGGCGCCGGTGGCCACCATGGAGTCCACGAGCGCGCGGTACGCGCCGAGGGTCCCGAAGACCTCCTGGGGGCCGGAGGTGGGCCAGCGGTTCCACGCCTGGGTGCGGAAGCTCGCGTACCCGGTGTTGGCGCCGCGCCAGAACGGCGAGTTCGCGCTGAGGGCGACCAGGAGCGGAAGCCACTCCCGGATGCGGTCCAGGACGGCGACGCCGTCCGCCGGGGACTCCACCGCCACATGCACGTGCAGCCCGCACGTGAGCTGCTCCTGGGAGGTGATCGCGAACTCCTCGGCCATGAGGGCGAACCGCTCCCCGGGGGTGAGATGGGTGGCCGCGCTCAGCGGGGAAGTCGCGAGCGCCGCGATGCGTGCATCCAGCTGGCGCGCCGCGAGGTCCAGGGCGCGCCGGCCCTGGTAGAGCTGGCCCAGAAGCTCCTCATGGGTGAGGCACGGCTGCGTCTGGGTCTCGATCTGCTCGAGCTTGAACTCCTGGTCCACGTCCCGGGGCCGGCCCATCACGGCGAGGATCCGCTCCGCAAGCGGCAGCGGCTCACCGGTCTCGGCCGAGACGATGAGCAGCTCTTCCTCCACCCCAAAGGTGCGCATGCGGCCATTGTGTCAGTCCCGGCGCAGCCCAAGGCTCCTCTTCTAGGCTGTGGCCATGGATTCAGCCACGTGGTCCCTCGCGTTCGATCTGCTGGGTGTGTTCTTCTTCGCCGTCTCCGGCTGCCTCCTCGCGGTGCAGAAGGGGTTCGACATCCTCGGCTCGCTCCTTCTCGGCTCGCTCACCGGGATCGGCGGTGGCGTGATCCGCGACCTGATCCTCGGCCGGTTCCCCAACTCCTTCGCCGAACCGATCTACCTCGCGCCGCCCGCGCTTGCGGCCCTCGTGGTCTACTTCCTCGTGCCCGCGGTGCAGAAGGCGCGGCGCACCCTGCTGACGTTCGACGCCGCGGGCCTGGCCCTGTTCTGCATCACCGGCACCGTGACGGCCCTGAGCTACAAGGTGAACCCGGTCTCCGCCGCGCTGCTCGGCACCGTGACAGCGATCGGCGGCGGCCTGCTGCGGGACACCGTGGCGAACGTCCGGCCGGGGCTGTTCGACCGCCACGACCTCTACGCCGTGCCGGCCATGCTGGGCGCCGGGGCCGTGGCGGCGCTCTGGACGCTCGGGCTCTACTCCACCGCGGCCGGGTTCGTCGTGGCCGTCGTGGTCTTCGCGGTGCGGATCCTCGCCCTCAAGTTCCGCTGGAGCGTCCCGCTCGCTGCCTCGAGCCGGCACCAGGCCGAGCGGCACGCCGCAGACTGAACCACCCGGCGTCGTGCATGCATGCAGGCATTCCACAGGTGCTTCCCCTTGACGCGGGGGCGCCCTGAGGGGGTTGGCTGGGAGGATGACTGAGAAGACCAGAACCCTCGGCACCGACTCCCCCCTCGCCGTATCCTCCCTCGGACTCGGCTGCATGGGCATGTCCGAGTTCTACGGCACCCCCGACGAGGACGCGGGCCTCGCGACCATCCATCGCGCCCTCGACCTCGGCATCACCTTCCTGGACACCGCGGACATGTACGGCCCGTTCACCAATGAGAAGCTCGTGGGCCGGGCCATCGCGGGGCGCCGGGACGAGGTGCAGCTCGCCACGAAGTTCGGCAACGTGCGCGGGCCCAACGGGGAGCGGCTCGGGATCAGCGGACGCCCGGAGTACGTGCGGCAGGCCTGCGACGCATCGCTGCAGCGGCTCGGCGTGGACCACATCGACCTCTACTACCAGCACCGGGTGGATCCGAATACCCCGATCGAGGACACGGTCGGGGCCATGGCCGAGCTCGTGGACGCGGGCAAGGTGCGCCACCTGGGCCTCTCCGAGGCCTCCCCCGCCACGATCCGCCGCGCGCACGCCGTCCATCCCATCACGGCGCTCGAGACGGAGTACTCGCTCTTCACCCGTGACCTCGAAGCGGAGATCCTGCCGACCATCCGCGAGCTGGGGATCGGCCTCGTGCCGTACTCGCCGCTGGGCCGCGGGATCCTCACCGGGCGGCTCACCGCCGATTCCCTCGCACAGGACGGCGACGCCCGCGCCTCCCGCTACTTCCCGCGCTTCCAGGGCGAGGCGCTCGAGGCGAACCTGCGCCTCGTCGAGAACGTCAAGGCCCTCGCCGCCGAGAAGGGCGTCACCCCGGGGCAGATCGCCCTCGCGTGGGTGCTCGCCCAGGGCGACGACGTGGTGCCCATCCCCGGCACGAAGCGGGTCGAGTACCTCGAGGAGAACGCCGCAGCCCGCGACATTGTGCTCACGGACGCCGAGCTCGAGGCCCTCGCAGCGGCCGTCCCACAGGACGCCGTCAAGGGGTCCCGGTACGGGGACATGAGCTCGATCGACAACGGGTAGGCGCACGACGGCGGCCCGCACCGACGCTTCGCCGGTGCGGGCCACTGGGGTGCTCGGGAGGATCAGCCGTCGGCACCGGCCGGCGTCGTCGTGGTCTTCTCGCCGAGCGTCTGGTTCGCCTTGGTGGCGAAGCTGTTGTCGAAGGTGTCGGTGTACTTGATCTTCGAGACGTCCTTGCCGAGGGTCGTGAACATGTCCGCGATCGTCTTCGGACCGCCCGCCGGCATCAGGCCGTCGGGGAGGAACTGGGCCTTGTCCGCGGTGAGCGCCTTGACGTAGTCCTCCTTCGTGATGTTCTTGTTCTGGACGTAGTCGGAGGGCAGCTTGTCCGCGATCTCCTGAGCCGAATGCGTGTTGATCCAGTGCATCGTCTTGACCAGGGCGTTGACAACCTTCTGGACGGTGTCCTTGTTGGCGTCGACCCATTCCTTCTTCGCGATGACGCTCGCCGCAGGCCAGTTGCCGCCCACAGCCTTGGTTGCGCCGTCGGTCGTCGCAAGGTCGATCGCCGAATCGGCCACCCCCTGGTTCTCCATCGCCGTGACAGTGGGCTGCGTGGTCATGACACAGTCGGCCAGACCGTTCTTGATGGCCGCGATCGCCGTTGCGCCGGCCCCCGCCTTGACCGTCTTGTAGTCCTTGCCCGCCTTGAGTCCAGCCTTCGACGCGATGAACTGCGTGAGGGTATCCGTGCCCGAACCGAGGTCCGTGACGCCCATGTTCTTGCCCTTGATGTCGGCGGCCGAGTGGACGTTGGCCTTGGGGCTGCACATGATGCGCTCACCGGGGGCGCCGGAGAGCTGGACGACGCTGATGATGTCTTTGCCCTGGAGCTGGAAGTCGTACGTGTGGTTGTACCAGGCGCCGGACATGTCGACCTGGCCGGAGACCATGGCGTCCTCGGCGCCGACGCCGCCGTCCTGCTCGGTGGAGAGCTGCATGTCGACGCCCTGCTCCTTGTAGTAGCCGAGCTGCTCCGCGAGCTTGTAGGGGAGGTAGATCTGCTTGTCGATGCCGCCGATCATCATCTTCACGGTGGGCATCGGGCCGGAGGAGCCCGAGCCGCTCGCGGCCGCTGAGGTAGAGCCGCCGGAGCCGCCGCACGCGGTGAGGCTGAGCGCCACCGCGGTGACGGCGGCGGCTGCGAACATGCTGCGCTTCATCATTGTTTTACGCATCCTTTGTGAATCAATGTGGGGAATTGCTGGATTGGGACAGATATCCGGTCAGATGGCTTGGGCCTCAGACTTGTTGACGGGCCGCCACTTGAGGAGCATGTGCTCGAGAAGTCCGATGAGGAATTCGGCCACGAGTGTGAAAACCGCGATGATGATCATGCAAGCGAAGACGGTGTCCGGGTCGAACTTCCCCTGGGCCTGGCTGATGATGAGGCCGAGCCCCTGCTGTGCACCCAGCACCTCGGCCACAAGCGCGCCGATGATCGCGAAGCCGAAGGCCGTGTGGAGGCTCGCGATGATCCAGGTCATCGCGGACGGAATGGTCACGTGGATCGCAACCTGGAGCGGCGAGGCGCCGAGGACCCGGACGTTCGCGACCAGGTTCTGATCGACTTCACGGACGCCTTGGAACGCGTTGAAGAACACCACGAAGAAGACGAGCACAGCCGCGAGCAGGACCTTCGGGAAGGTTCCGAGGCCGAACGCGACAATGAAGATCGAGCCGAGGATGATCCGGGGAATCGAGTTGACGATCCGGATGTACGGGCCCACCACCGCGGAGAGGTACTTGTTCGAGCCGAGGAGCAGACCGAGCACGATCCCCACGAGCGTGCCGAGGAGGAACCCGAGGACCGCCTCTTGGCCCGTGACCCAGATGTTCTCCCAGATCGAACCGAATGAGGCATCTTCCGTGTTGGTGAAGAGCGTCACGAGGCTGTCCCAGATCTGCGTCGGCATGCCGAAGAAGAAGGGATCAACCAGGGGGTGCTTCCCGTCGGGCTTCACGTTGGTGCAGAGCTGCCATCCGCCGATGATGACGACGGCGAGGGCGATCCGTCCCACCCAGATCCAGATGGTCCGGCGCCGATGTGCGGCCCTGCCGGCGGCCGCCGGGCTCGGCTCGGGCCCGACGGGCGGTGCCGGCTGCTGCTTCTCCTGAATGCTCACAGTGGTCTCCTCGCGGGCCAGACTTGTCATGCTGCACCTGCTGTCGCGGCGTAGGCGCGGGTGACCTCGTCCTTGAGGGACTCCCAGATGCGCCCCTGCAGCTCGAGGAACCTCTCCTCGTGGCGGATCTCCTGCACGTTCCCGCGCGGCCGCGGAAGGTCGATGTCGAAGACGTCCTTCACCGACCCGGGACTGCTGGTCATGATCACCACCCGGTCGGAGAGGGCGACGGCCTCGTCGAGGTCGTGGGTGATGAAGAGGACCGAGGGCCGCAGCTCCTCCCAGAGCTTGAGCAGCTCGTTCTGCATGATCGCCTTGGTCTGCACGTCCAGCGCTCCGAAGGGCTCGTCCATGAGCAGGATGCGCGGGCTGTTGATGAGCGCCGCGGCCATGGCCACGCGCTTGCGCATGCCGCCCGAGAGCTGGTGGGGGTAGCGGTCCTCGAAGCCGGCGAGGCCCACCCGGCGCAGCCAGTCGCGGGCCAGCTCTGTGGCCTGGCGCTTGGGGGTCCCGAGCAGGACGGGCCCCATCATGACGTTGTGGAGCACGCTCTTCCACGGGAACAGCGCGTCCGCCTGGAACATGTAGCTGACGCCCTTCGTGACACCCTCGACCCGGTGCCCGCCCACGCGGACGGTGCCCTCGCTGGGGTGCTCCAGCCCTGAAACCTGGGCAAGCGTCGTCGACTTGCCGCAGCCCGTGGGGCCCACGATCGAGCAGAACTGGCCCGGCTCCACGGAGAGGGTGACGTCCCGGATGGCGGTGAACGTCTCGCCCTTGGGCGTGAGGTACCTCTTCGTCAGGCCATTGATCTCAATACGCGATCCGGAATCCTCAGGGGGCGGATTCGATTTCATGACATTCATGGCTTTGTGGTAGATCCTTTCAACATGTCCGGTGAGCTGAATCACATCGACGGCCTCCACGGTAGAAAGCGGATGGTCGCCGAGACCACGCTTGCGAATCTTGCGAGGGTTATTAGCGTTCATTCATGTTCTGAGCCTTTTGATCACTCGAGCGCGGCCTCGCGATGAGGGCGGCCACAGGGTGGTGGCGGGCTCGGCCCCTCGCCTCGCAGATCCTCGTCTGGGTGCTGGGCCTCCTCCTGGCGACCGTCGGCCTGGGCGGCCTCGTCTCCGCTCGCCTCACCGGCCAGACGCTGGACGACCAGTTCCGCCTGCGGGCCCTTGGCGTGGCCGAGTCCGTGGCCCAGATGCCTGAGATCGCCGCGGACCTCGCCACCCGGGACCCGGAGCACCGGATCCAGGCGATCGCGGAACAGGTGCGCACGCACGCGCAGACGGACTACGTGGTGGTCACGGACCGGGAGGGGGTGCGCTTCTCGCACCCCACCCCCTCGCTCATCGGCAAGAAGCTCGAGGAGCCCGTCGCGGTCCTCGACGGCAAGGCCCACCTGGGCACCGATCCGGGCAGCCTCGGGGATTCGGCGAACGCCAAGGCGCCCGTCGTCGACGCCACCGGGGCGGTGATCGGCCAGGTTTCGGTAGGCATCCTGGAGACCACCGTCACCTCGGAACTCCTGAGCGACGCGGGCACGATCGCCGCCTACTCGGCCCTCATCCTGTGCCTCGGAGCGGCGGGCTCGTTCCTGCTGGCCCGCGCGATCAAGCGGGCCACGTTCGGGCTCGAGCCGTCCGAGATCGCCTCGCTCCTGCAGGAGCGCGAGGCACTCCTGCACGGCATCCGCGAGGGCATGGTGGGGCTCGACGACGCGGGCCGCGTCACCGTCATCAACGGCGAAGCGCGCCGCCTGCTGCATCTGGAGAACAGCGCGCTCGGGAAGCCCGTGAAGGAGCTCATCCCCGCGGGACGGCTGCGGGACGTGCTCACCGGCGACGCGGCCGGCGCGGACCAGTCCGTCATCACCGACGATTCCCTCCTCGTGGCCAACCGCATGCCGGTGAGCGTGGGCGGCCGGAGCGTGGGCGCCGTCGTGACCCTGCGCGACCGCACCGAGACCGAGGCACTCATGCGGGACCTGCGCTCTCTCGAGGGCCTCATGGATGCACTGAGGGCCCAGGAGCACGAGTACGCCAACCGGCTCCACACGGTGGGCGGACTCCTGGACCTCGGCGAGGCGGAGCAGGCCCGGACCTTCATCTCGGGCATCGCGGACACCTCCCGCTCCTTGGGCGAGGGGCTGCGGGGCCGGATCGAACCGCCTGAGCTCGCCGCCCTCATCCTGGCCAAGATCACCGTTGCTTCCGAGCAGGACGTACGCGTGACGGTGTCCGAGGAGTCCCGCCTCCGCGAGCCCGCGGTAGCGGCCGAGGACCTCCTCACCATCGTGGGGAACCTCCTCGACAACGCGATCGACGCCGTCGCGGGCCTTTCCGGGGACCGCGAGGTCGTGCTCGTCCTCGACGACGCGGACGGGGTGTTCGTGCGGGTGACCGACACCGGTCCGGGCGTCCCCGCGGAGGCGGTGGACGACGTCGTGCGCGACGGTTTCACCACCAAGGCGGACAGGCCCGGACACCAGCGGGCCGGGATGCGCCGTGGCATCGGGCTGGCGCTCGTGGCGCGGATCGTGCGGCGCGCCGGTGGCACCATGGACGTGTTCCCGGGTCCCGGCGGGCGGTTCGAGGTCTGGATCCCCGGGGCGCCGGCGGGTGCAGGGAAGGGCGGGGAGAGGGCATGATCCGGGTTCTCGTGGTCGACGACGACTATCGGGTGGCGCGGCTCCACGCGGCGCAGGTCGCCAAGGTCCCGGGCTACGAGTGCGTCGGCGAGGCCCACACGGCCGCCGCGGCCCGGACGGCGATCGCCCGCGATCGCCCGGACCTGCTCCTGCTGGACGTCTACCTGCCGGACGAGGACGGCATCTCGCTCCTGCGCTCGCTGCGCGAGGCCGGGGAGGACGTGGATGTCATCATCATCACGGCCGCGAGGGACGTCGCAACCGTCCGGGCAGCAATGCGCGGCGGGGCCGTGCACTACCTCGTGAAGCCGTTCGGGTTCGACCAGCTCGCGGAGCAGCTCGCCGCCTACCGGCGGTGGCGCGCGGACGCGGAGTCCCGGAGCCTCACGGGGATCACGGGCCAGACCGACGTGGACGCACTGTTCGCGACGCAGCGCGGCGGGGCGCCGCCGTCCTCCGTTCCCGGGGGCGCTTCGGCGCGCCGGCTCCCGCCGACGATGCAGAAGGTGCTCGAGGCCGTCCTCGCCGCGGAGCGCCCGCTCGGGGCCCAGGACGTGGCGGACCTCATCGGGATCTCCCGTCCTACGGCGCAGCGGTACCTCAGCGAGCTCGAACGCAAGGGGCGGCTGACGCTGCACCTCGAGTACGGGGCTACCGGCCGCCCGGTCAACACCTACCGCCCCCCGCGAATGTTGAGTTGAGCAGGGTGGCGGGGGCTCGCACCCTGCTCAACTCAACATTTCCGGGCGGGAGGCGGGGGGAGGCAGGTGGGAGGCGTCTCAGTCCTCGCCGACGGTCCGGCGGCGCCCCGACAGGTAGCCGAACACCGAGGCACCCACACCGATGGCCAGGAAGGCATACCCGGCAAGGGTGAAGGCGCCGGTGGCCTGGTGGATCGCCGCGACGAGCAGGGTGCCCGTGGACCCGACTCCGTACCCGACCCCCTGCATCATGCCCGAGAGGTTCACGGCGGTGCGGGCGTCCCGCGTGCGCAGCATGATCAGGGTCAGCGCCGCGGCCGTCAGGGCACCCTGGCCGAGGCCGAGGAGCGCGATCCACACCCAGACGAGCTCGATCGGGCCCAGCACGCTCAGCGCGAACCCGAGCGAGGTCATGACGGCGAGCGTGACGTTGAAGGCGCGCTGGTCCCAGAAGCGTGCGGCCAGCACGGGGGCGAACAGCGAGCCCAGCACCTGCAGCACGATCGACGCCGAGACCATGAGGCCCGCGGTGGCGCCGTCGATGCCCCGCTCGCGCAGGATCGGGGAGAGCCACGCGAACACGCTGAAGGACGTCATCGCCTGGAACAGCATGTACAGGGTCACGTGCCACGCGGTGCGCGACCGCCACACATTCGCGCCGCCATGCTCCGCCGCGCGGCGCACGGGCCTGGCGCGCACCGCCACGACCACGAACAGGAGGGTCACCGCGAGCGCGGGGAACGCCCAGAAGAGCAGCGCCGCGTTCCAGGAGCCGGTGGCCTGGTAGACGGGGTACGTGAAGCCGGCGCCGAAGGCGGCGGAGGCCACGATCGCGGCCGTGTAGAGGCCGCCCATGAGGCCGAGGCGGTGGGGGAAGTCCTGCTTCACCTCGCTCGGGAGGATCACGTTGCACAGGGCGATCGCTGCCCCGCACAGGGCTGTGCCGAGGATGAGCCCGGGAAGGTGTCCGGCCGGGCCCCACTCGCTGGGCCGGATGAACAGCCCCAGCGTCAGCACGGCCATCGCACCGAGCAGCACGCGCTTGGGTCCGAACCGCCGCGCCAGGACCGGCGCAAGGGGCGCGAAGACGCCGAGCAGGGTCACGGGAACGGTGGTCAGGAGGGAGATCGCCCACTCCGGCACGGACCCGCTCGCCCTGATCTCGGTCAGCACTGCTGCGAAGCTCGAGAATGCGGTCCGCAGGTTGAACCCGATGAGCACCAGGCACACCCCGAGGAAGGCAAGCCGGCGCCGGGACGGGGCATTGGCGGGGGTTGCGTCCTGGGTCCGGAGTTCTCGAATCACTCGTCCGAGGGTATCGGTCAGACCACGCACCTCTCGACTGCGCCCGATCACCGGACCCCGGCCCTAGGCTTGGCTTCATGAAGATCGCGGTGGTAGGCGGCACGGGCACGGCTGGCTCGCGGGTGGCGGCCCTTGCCCAGGAGCGGGGCCACGAGATTGTCCTGCTGACGCGCGGCGAGGGCGTCAACCTCGTCACCGGCGTGGGGCTGGCGGAGGCGCTCGACGGCGCGGACGTCGCCATCGACGCGTCCAGCCCCACACCGCCGGATCCGAGCATGAGCCGGTTCGACGCCGTCGTGAATTCGGCCCGGAATCTCGCCGACGCGTGCGTCGATGCGGAGGTGCGGCGGATCGTGGTCCTCAGCATCGCCAACATCGACAAGCCCGCCTTCGACGCGTTCGGCTACTACGTGGCCAAGCGGGACCAGGAGGAGTACCTCCGCGACAGCGGGCTCGAGGTCTCCGTGGTGCGCTCGGCGCAGTGGTTCGAGTTCGCCGAGTCCTCGAGCGCCGTCTCCTACGGCGACGCAGGCGTGACGGTCGAGGACTGGTACGTGCAGCCCATCGCGGTCGATTCGGTCGCCGAGGTCCTGGTCCGCGAGGCGGAGCGCCGGAGGGCGCGGGACGTCACCATTGCGGGGCCCGAGCCCGTCCGCCTGCCCGACCTCGTGCGCCGGATCCTCGCCGCGCGGCATGACCCCCGCCCGGTCACCGTGGTGGCGCCGCCGCTGCCGGCGTTCTCGGACGGCGCGCTGCTCGCCCCCGCGGGCGCGGAGATCCTCGGCCCGAACGCCACGGGCTGGCTCGCCGGCCGGCGCGCGGGATGACACCCGCCAGCCGGGACGGCGGGGCCGGAGCGAGCGGCAGCGCGGCGCCAGGCAGTTCCTCCACGATCCGTTCCACCAACGGCCGCTCCCCCACCGTCCGGGCCCTGCAGCCCCCCTTCGGCGCCGTCATCTTCGACCTCGACGGCGTCGTGACGGACACCGCCGCGGTGCACGAGTCTGCCTGGCGGGAGCTGTTCGACGCGGCCCTGCAGGATCCGCGTCTGCCGCGGGAGGCGGACACGCAGCCGTTCGCGCACGCGGACTACCTCGAGCACGTGGACGGACGGCCGCGCGAGGAGGGCGTGGCGGAGTTCCTGCGGTCCCGCGGCATCCACCTGCCGCGCGGCGAGGATGCGGACTCTCCCGAGCGGTGGACCGTCCGGGGACTCGCGGCGCGCAAGGATGCCCTGTTCCTGCGGCACCTCGCGGCCGACGGCGTCCACGTCTTCCCCGAGAGCGTTGACCTCGTGATGCGCCTGCGGGCCGGCGGCATCCCGGTGGCCGTGGTGACGGCGAGCCGGAACGCCCACAGGGTGCTCGAGGCGGCGGGGCTGTCGGACTCGTTCGACCTCGTGCTCGACGGCGTCGAGGCCGCCCGGCTGGGACTGCCCGGCAAGCCGGAGCCGGCCGTGTTCCTCGAGGCGGCGCGCCGCATCGGCGTCGATCCGTCCCGCGCGGTGGTGGTCGAGGATGCGGAGGCGGGAGTCCTCGCGGCGCACCGCGGAAAGTTCGGCCTCGTGGTCGGGATCGACCGCACCGGCACGCGCCGGGCGCAGCTCGAGGAGGCCGGCGCCACCCTCGTGCTGCACGACCTGGGCGAGCTCGACCTCGGCCTTGTCCTCGCCGACCCGTGGACGCTGGTCTACAGGGGCTCCGACGCCGAGCACGAGGGCCACCGCGAGGCCCTCACCACGCTCGGCAACGGCTACATCGGGGTGCGCGGCGCCGCGCCCGAGAGCCGGCGCAGCGGCCCCGGCTACCCCGGCACGTACCTCGGTGGGGTGTACAACCGGGTGGTGAGCCTCGTCCACGGCCTGGAGGCCGAGGACGAGCACATGGTCAACGCCCCCAACTGGCTCCATCTCGACCTGCGCACCCCGGGGGGCCGCTGGTGGTCCGAGGGCGGGCTCAGGCTGCGGCACGAGCGCCGCAGGCTCGACCTCGCGCATGCGACGCTCCGGCGGGAGGCGGTTCTCGAGGACGACGCCGGGCGGCGGCTCCGCCTTCTCCAGCGCCGCCTCGTGTCGATGGCGGCACCGCACCTCATGGCGCTCGAGACCACGGTGACGGCCGAGGGCTGGGACGGGGAGGTCGAGCTGCGCAGCGGCGTCGACCTGGACGTGGCCAACGAGAACGTCCTCGAGGACGCGCTCCTTGCCCACGTGCACCTGCGCGACGTGACGCCGCCGGGGATGGATCCTGCTCCCGCGGACCTCGTGGCCGAGGCGGAGACGCTCCAGAGCCTGGTCCGGATCGCTGTGGCGCTGCGCCACACAGTCGAGGGCACGGCGGAGGGCGAGGACCCGGCGTCGTACGCCGGAAGGGTGGGATCGCTGCACTACCGGCAGTTCACGCTCCCGCTGCGCCGAAGCACTCCCGTGCGGGTGACCAAGACGGCCGGCTACGCGACCTCGCGCGACCACGCCGTCTCGTCGGCGCTGACCGGCGCGCTCGACGCGATCGACCGCGCACCGCGGACCTTCGCCGCGCTGCTCGCCGAGCACAGCGCGGCGTGGGAGCGCCTGCTGCGCCTGTTCACGGTGCGTCTGGATGCCTCCGTGGACGTCCAGCCCGTGCTGAACCTGCACGTGTTCCACGTGCTCCAGACGCTGGCTCCGTTCGTCGAGGAGCTCGATGTGGGCGTCCCCGCCCGCGGGCTGCACGGCGAGGGCTACCGGGGGCACGTGTTCTGGGACGAGCTGTTCGTGCTCCCGCTCATCACCTCCCGCATTCCCGCGGTGGCCCGCTCGCTGCTTGCCTACCGCTGGCGGCGCCTCCCCGCCGCGCGCCGGGCAGCCGCTGAGGCGGGACTGGAGGGGGCCCTGTTCCCGTGGCAGAGCGGCAGCGACGGTCGCGAGGAGACGCCCCGCTGGATCTTCAACCGCCGCTCCGGCCACTGGATCCCGGACGTCTCCCGGCTGCAGCGCCACGTGGGGCTCGCCGTAGGCTTCAGCGCGTGGCAGTACTTCGAGGCGACGCAGGACAGGTTCTGGCTCCTGCGCCACGGCGCTGAGCTCATCGTCGAGGTGGCGCGGCTGTTTGCCTCGCTCGCGGAGCACGACGCCGCTGCCGACCGCTTCCATGTGCGCGGCGTGATGGGCCCCGACGAGTACCACACCGGCTACCCCGGCCGCGCAGAGCCCGGGCTGGACGACAACGCGTACACCAACGTCATGGCCGCGTGGCTGTGCGAGCGGGCCTGCCGGTGCCTCTCCACCCTGCAGGGGCATGACCGGGACGACCTCGTGGCGCGCCTCGGGATCCGGCCGGAGGAGCTGGAGCGCTGGGAGCATCTGGGCCGAAGGATGGCGGTGCCGTTCCACGGCGACGGCATCATCAGCCAGTTCGCCGGGTACGGGGACCTCGCCGAGCTCGACTGGGACGCGTACCGCGCCCGGTACGGCAACATCGAGCGCCTAGACCTGATCCTCGAGGCCGAGGGGGACACGACCAACCGGTACCGGCTCGCCAAGCAGGCCGACACCCTCATGCTCCTGTACCTGCTCGGCCAGGAGGAGCTTCTCGCCGTACTGGCACGGCTGGGCTACAGCGTGACGGCCGAGCAGCTGGACTGCACGGTCGGCTACTACCTGGCACGAACCGCACACGGATCGACCCTGAGCCGCGTGGCCCACGCCTCGGTCCTGGCCCTCACAGACCCCGAACAGGCCTGGGACACCTTCCGGGACGTCCTCGACGCGGACCTCGACGACACGCAGGGCGGGACCACGCAGACGGGCATCCACCTGGGCGCGATGGCAGGCTCGATCGATGTGGTGCAGCGGACCTTCGCCGGCATGCGCCTCACCGGGGACGCGCTTGTGTTCGCGCCGCGGCTGCCGCGCGAGGTCTGTTCGGTGGGCTTCCGCGTCCGCTACCGGGACCAGCTCCTCGATGTGACGCTCACCCCGGCACAGCTCGCGCTTGCTGCCGCGCCGGGCGACGCCGCGCCGGTCCGGATCCGCGTCGGCGCCCACGAGGCGCTGCTCGCCGCAGGGGCCAGCTGCCACTTCACGCTGGAGAGCTGATCGGCTAGCATTCTGTTGTGCAGAACATCCGCATCGTGAAGCGGCCCGAGTACGCGATCGACTCGGTGGATAAGGCCCTCCAGCTGATCACGCTCCTCCAGGAGCGCGAGTGGGTGCGGATCGCGGACGCCGCGCGGGAGCTCGGCGTTGCACCTTCCACTGCGCACCGCCTCATGTCCACGCTCGCCTACCGCGGCTTCGCCCTCCAGGACGACCAGCGCCGCTACTGTGCCGGGCCGGTCCTCGCCGGCGACGCCGGCCGGGCGCGCATCCGCGCCCTCGTGGCCCGCACGCGCCCCCACCTCGAGGCGCTTGCTGCCGAATCCCGGGAGACCGTGAACCTCGTGGAGCGGGTCGGGGTGACGGTGCGGTTTCTGCACTGCGTCGAGGGCCCGCAGCTACTGCGCGTCGGCAACCGCACGGGCACGATCCTGCCCGCCCGCACCTCTTCGGGGGGCCGCGCCGCGCTCGCCGCGCTCCCCCAGGCCACCGTGGACCAGCTCTACACCGGCCGCGGCGCCCAGCTCGGCGGCCACCGCCTCGAGCCCGCGGAGCTCGCCGAGCTGCACGAGGAACTCGCCACCACCCGGGCGCGGGGGTACTCGCTCAACTTGGGCCGCACGGAGCCCGAGATCGCGGCGATGGGAGCGGCGGTGGCCCTCCCGCAGCGCCCCGGCGTCCTCGCCGTGACGCTGAGCGCCCCGATCTCGCGGGCCCCGCTCCTCGAGCAGCCCGACACCGTCGCGGCCCTGCGCAGGGCCGCCGAGGCCATCGGTCGGGAGCTCGAACACGAGCCCAGTTTCTGATCCTTCTGCATAACAGAATCTCTTTGCAGGATGGGTGACCACGGTCACTACCCTCTATCAAGCAGGGCAACGTGGCCCGTGAACACTTTTGAGGAGCATCCCGTGCAGTTCTACCTTGACGGCTACCGTCCCGGAGACCCTGAGAACTACCCCGCAGCGCCGGGCATCGAGCCCTCCGGCACCGGGGTCCTGCCCGAGGAGGTCGACGTCCTCATCGTCGGCACCGGCCCGGCGGGCGTCGTCCTGGCCGCCCAGCTGGCCGAGTTCCCGCACATCACCACCCGCGTGGTGGAACGCCGCGGCGGTCCCCTCGAGATCGGCCAGGCGGACGGCGTCGCTTGCCGCACCGTCGAGATGTTCAATGCGTTCGGCCTCGCCGAGAAGCTCGTGCGCGAGGGGTACTGGGTCAACGAGGCGACGTTCTGGGGTCCGGACGGCACACACGGCGGCAGCACGGCGGGCATCACGCGCACCGGCCGCGTCCAGGACGTGGCAGACGGGCTCTCCGAGTACCCGCACGTGATCGTCAACCAGGCCCGCATGCAGGAGTACCTCCTCGAGAAGATGCGCACCTCGCCCTCGCGGCTCGAGCCGGAGTACGGCGTCGAGGTGACGGGCGTGAAGGTCCTTCCCGACGGCGGCGACCACCCCGTTGAGGCCACGCTCCAGCGCGAAGGCGGGGACACCGCCGTCGTGCGCGCCAAGTACGTGGTGGGGTGCGACGGCGCCCGCTCGGCGGTGCGGAAGTCGCTCGGGATCGAGCTGCGCGGCGACGCGCGCAACCACGCGTGGGGCGTCATGGACGTGCTCGCGGTCACCGACTTCCCGGACATCCGGCTCAAGTCGGTCGTGCAGTCGCCGGCCGGCGGCAACCTCCTGATCATCCCGCGCGAGGGCGGGTACCTCGTGCGGTTCTACGTGGACCTCGGCGACCTCGACCCGGCAGACCGCGACGCGCGGAAGCGGTTCACGTTCGACTCGATCGTCGCGGCGGCGCAGAAGGCGCTCCACCCGTACACCCTCGAGGTCAAGTCGACCGCGTGGTGGAGCGTGTATGAGGTGGGCCAGCGGATCGCGGACCGGTTCGACGACGTGCTCGACGCCGAGCGCGGCACCCGCACCCCCCGCGTGTTCATCGCCGGCGACGCGTGCCACACGCACTCCGCGAAGGCCGGCCAGGGCATGAACGTCTCGATGCAGGACGGCTTCAACCTCGGCTGGAAGCTCGCCGCCGTGCTCGAGGGCCGCAGCCCCGAGTCGCTCCTGGACACGTACGCCGAGGAGCGCCGAGTGATCGCGCAGGAGCTCATCGACTTCGACCTGCGCTTCTCGACCATGATGGCCGCCCACCCGACGGATCCGGCGCACCCCGAGCTGGGCGGCGTGGATCCGGCGGAGAAGCAGCGCATGTTCACCGAGGCCGGCCGGTTCACCGCCGGGTTCGCCACCGAGTACACCCCGGGCCTGCTCACCGGTTCGGCTGAGCACCAGTCCGTGGCCACGGGCTTCCCCGTGGGGCAGCGCTTCTACTCCGCGCCGGTGGTCCGCCTCGCCGACGCAAAGCCGCTGGGCCTGGGCCACGTGGCACAGGCGGACGGCCGCTGGCGGATCTACGCTTTCGCGGGCGCCGGGGATCCGACCTCGCCTGACTCGGGCATCGCGCAGCTCGCGGCGTTCCTCGGCGAGTCGGCGGACTCCCCGGTGCGCCGCTTCACGCCCGACAGCGCCGACCCGGACGCCGTGTTCGACGTCCGCGCCGTGCTCCAGCAGGAGCACCGCGAGCTCGAGGTCGAGGCGCTCCCGGCGTTCTTCCGCCCCGCCAAGGGCCCGTTCGGGCTCAAGGACTACGAGAAGGTGTTCACCCCGGACCTCAAGGGCGGCCGCGACATCTTCGACGAGCGCGGGATCGACCGCGAGCGCGGCGCGATCGTGGTGGTCCGCCCGGACCAGTACGTCGCGGCCGTCCTCCCGCTCGACGCGCACGCCGAGCTCTCGGACTTCTTCGCGGCGTTCATGCAGCCGGCGGCGGCGCTCGTCTGACCTTCCCGGTCTAGCGCACACCCCCTTTCGGCGCACGACGGCGGGCCCCACCACACGCGGTGGGGCCCGCCTTCCGTTGCGGGGTCGCTGGCGGCACGGTGCGGGGTCCCTGCCTGCCCGTTGCGGGGTCCCTGCCGGCACGTTGCGGGGTCGCTGGCGGCACGTTGCGGGGTCCCTGCCGGCACGGTGCGGGGTCCCTGCCTGCACGTTGCGGGGTCCCTGCCGGCACGTTGCGGGGTCCCTGCCGGCACGTTGCGGGGTCGCTGGCACAACACTCCGTCAAGGGACCGAAGTGGCATCGCTGCCTTAGCCGACCGCGCCGGGGTGGCCGTGGTCACCGCCTAACGGGGGTTCGTCGATTCGATCCGTGGGCGCATGCGGAGCCGGCCGATGCTGTTCTTCGTCAACGACGCCCCCGAGATCCCCGTCGGTGGGGGACGTCGCCGGCGGCGCACAGGGCCAGCCCTGCTGGGTCGAGGGCACCGTCACCGACACAGACGGCCACCCCGTCCCCGGGGCCCGCATCGAGGTCTGGGAAGCCGACGACTAGGGCTTCAACGACGTCCAGTACACCGACGGACGCATCGCCTGGCGGGCCCGCCTGTTCTCCGACTCTGAGGGAGGTACACCTTCTGGGGCCTCACGCCGACGCCGTACCCCAATCCCCCACGACGGGCCGGTGGGCAAGATGCTCGAGGCGGTGGGCCGCCTCCTCGTGCGCGCCCCGCACCTGCACTTCATGGTCACCGCCCCCGGCATGCGCACCCTCGTCACGCACATCTTCGTCAACGGTGACCCCCAGATCGGCATCGGCGGCTCCGTCTTCAGCGTCAAGGAATCCCTCATCAAGGACTTCCCCCACCAGCCCGCCGGAACCCCACGCCTGACGGCCGCCGCCTCGACACTGACTGGGCCCGCACCGGCTTCGACATTGTTCTCGCCCCGCCGAGGCGTGATCCGTCCTCTCATGGTGGCCCTCCACCAGCGGGACGGGACCTCGCAACGAGCGGGACGGGACCCCGCAACCGGCGGGACGGGACCCCGCAACGGGGTGAGGTCAGAGGGCCGCCCTGATCCGCTCCCCCTCGGCCTCGAGCCAGACGAGCCGGCGCTGGATCTTGTCCCCCACGCCGTCCTCCCACATCCGCGCCCAGCCGCCTCCGAGCGTCTGGGCGCGGTGGCGCATGAGGTGCCAGGACCGCTCGGTGCGCCGGACGGCCGTCGGCACGAACGCCCGGCGGGACGCGGCGTCGAGACCGTACGCATCGGCGGCAAGGCCGGTACGGGCGACGGCGTCGACTCCCCGCAGTGGCTCGCTGCGGTCCTGCTCGGGAGAGAGGGGGGCCCAGTGGAAGCACAGGTTGATCACTTCGTCGAGGCGGGTCGCGGGCCGGACCAGGTCGAAGTCGATGAGGGCCACGGCCTGACCATCGCGGAACACGACGTTCTCGGGCGTGACGTCGAGGTGGCCGATGAAGACCTCGGCTCCAGGAGGCGGCTCGGGTTCGGGCGGCAGGCCCGGAAGGTCCGGCGGCGCAACCCCCTCGAGGAGGTGGGCAGGGGGCGCGAAGCCGGCCACGGCGTCGTCGTACGCCCTCAGCAGCCGCGCGACCGAGGCGAGGCGGGAATCATCCGCGAGCCAGGCGGGATGCGGCCGGCCGGCCACCTCGCCCTCGATGAAGGTGAGCACCTCCCGGCCGCGCTCGTCGGTCCCGAGGAACCGAGGCGCGCCCTCGAACCCGACGGCCTCGAGGTGGGCCAGGACGGCGTGGACCAGCGGCGAATGGGGACCGAGCGGACGCCGCACCGTGTCCCCGGCGCGCACGATCCCCTCGGTCACGTCTCCCCCCGGCAGCGGCACCTCGGGCAGCGGAAACCCAGGCACCTGAAACCCCGGCAGCGGGTCCTCAGTGCTCGTCGTAGTGGTGCTCGTGCTCGGCGTGCTTGTGGCCGTCGTGGAGGTAGTCCACATGGTCGCCGTGCTGGACCTCCTCGTGGCCGCAGCCGGGCTGGTGCTTGTGGTCCTGGGCGTTGTGCTCGGCCACGTGCTCGTGCTCGTCGTAGTGGTCGCCGTGGAGGAAGTGGTGGTGGTCGTCGTGCACATAGTCGACGTGGTTGCCGTGCTGGACGGTCTCGTGGCCGCAGCCGTCACCGTGCTCGTGCTCCGTGACCGTGTGGCTCTCGTGGACGTGCGTCTTCGTCATCGTCAGACCCCTTCGCAGTATCCGTGGCGGCCCGGCATCTGGCCGGGGCGCTTGCCGCCTAGCCTACGGATTGCGCCGCGGGCCCTGCCAGTCCCTGCGGCGGCCAGTTGTTGTCCCGGCACGGGCCAGTTGTTCCGGCACGGCTCCCCATGGGGCGATAGCATCGTTCGGCACCCGCCTGCCGTCCGGCAGTGCCCCTCAGACCTTGACCGCCCTGGGACTCCACGTGATCTTCCGCCTTGCCCACCGCCTCTTCGTGCGGCCCGTCGCCCGCGTCGCCGCAGACGTCATGGCGTCCGTCGTGGACGGCAGGGAGGCGCCCGCGAAGAAGCGCCGCGGGCACGGGCGGGACTGGTGGACGACGACGCTCGTCGCCTCCGCGGTCTGCGTCGGCATCGGCTCTGCGTACGCCGCGACGGTGTGGCCGGCCGCGCTGCTGTGGTTCGCGATCGCCGTCGCCCTTCCGGTGCGGGGCTTCAGCGAGGGCCTCGGGACCGTCCCCTACTTCCTCCTCGCCTCGGTGCTGGCCTCCTGCGTCCCGGTGGTGGGCTGGTGGCTCGCGGGTGCGGGTGCGCTCGCGGCCGTGCTCGCTGCGGCTGCGGCCTGGGCGAGGTGGCGGAAGGCCGCGCGGGATAGCTCGCAGGTCCCGGCTGCCCAGCGGCCGGGGCTATGACTTCGGGACCGGCGGCGCGTCGTCGGGTGCTGCGGCCGCGCCGATGAGGCGGAAGAGGTCCTGGGCGCGGTTCGGGGTCTCGCCCTTGGCGTCGAAGGCCTCCGCCTTGTAGGTGGCCGCGACGGCGATGGCGATCTTCTTCGACGGCAGCGAGGCCTCCACGGCGGAGAAGCCGGCGAACATCGGGTTCTGCAGGAGCCAGTTGCCGCTGATCACCACGCCGAGCCCGTACGTGTAGCCCTCTCCTTGAGCGAAGCAGGTGGGGCACCCGTCGACGGCGTGGGTCTTCCCTCGGAGCGCGGTGCTGACCTGGAGGGCGTGCGACTCCGGCGAGAGCAGCCGGCCCGAGCCGATCGCGTCCGCTGTCGTGGCCATGTCCGTGATGGTGGTGGTCTCGATGGCGCCCCGGGCGAGCGTCCAGGACGGGTTCCAGTACGTGGAGTCCTCGAGGAAGGGGGTTGCGGCCGGGATCCCGAGGTGGGGACGGCGCTCGGAGGTGTAGGCGTGGAGGGCGGGCTCGGGGATGGCCGGGGTGCCCGGATCGTGGGTTTCCTTGAGTCCCAGTGGTCCCAGCACCTTCTGCTCCAGGAGCGCGTCGAGGCGCTGCCCGGTGATCTTCTCGAGGGCGAGGCCGAGCAGCACGTAGTTGGTGTGGGCGTAGTCCCAGTTTGTCCCCGGCGTGTAGAACAGCGGCTTGGAGGCGCCGATGAAGGCGAGCTCCTCGGGCGTGAATGTGCGGAACGGGTTGTCGTAGAACGAGCCGATCAGGCCCGGGTCCTGCACGTAGTCGGCGTATCCGGACGTCATCTGGGCGAGCTGTCCGAGGGTGACCTCCCCTGCGTGGGGCATGTCGGGGAGCCAGGTCGCGAGCTTGTCGTCGAGGCTCACCTTCTTCTCATCGACCAGCTGCAGCAGCGCCGTGGACATGTAGGAGATCGAGACGGCCCCGTTGCGGAAGTGCATGTCCGCGGTGGCGGGGACGCCCGGCATGGACTCCCCGAACGCCTCGGTGATGACGGGCTGGCCGCCGACCGTCACCCGCACGATCACCGCGTTGAGGTGGTCCTTCGCCATCGTGTCGGTGACGATTGTCCGGACCCTCGCTGCAAGCTGGGGATCCGCGGACGACGGCGGGCTCGCGGCCGACGTCGTGCTCTCCCCTTGGGCGGGGGCGGGGGTGCAGGCGCCGAGCGCGAGCATCACGGCGCTGAGCGCGGTGATGACCAGCGGTGCCCGACTCGGGCGCGTCACGGCTGCCCCTTCCGCGTGAACGTCCCGAGGCCGCGGGTGTCGTAGTAGTCGAGCCGGACGCTCGAGGAAGGCCCGGCGCCGTCGACCGTGAAGATTGCACCGGCCAGGCCGTTGGCGTTCTCCCCGATGGAGGCGAAGGTGAAGGTGTCACCGGTGTAGTGGGTGAGCGGGAACGTGGTGGGGCTGGCCTCGGGGCCCATGCGGAAGGCGAGGGAACCGCCGTCGTCCGCGACCGTGATCGGGCCGTAGTACGAGTTGGCGTAGGTGCCTGTGTAGGCCGAAGAGGGCTTGGCCGGGGCCGTCTGGGCGGGCGGCTTGGAGTAGTCGACCGCGGGCTTGTCCGCGTCACGGATGCCTTGGAACGCGCGCTGGGTGAACGGGAGCCAGTCGACGGTGGGGGCACCGTTCTGGGCCACGTCGAGGAAGCCGCTGCTGATCGCCTCGGGGATGCCGTCCGGCTGCCCGTTGGTGAGGACCACGACGCCGAGCTGCTCGCCTGGGAGCATGGCCACCGAGGTTGCGGCACCGAGGTTGAAGGCCCCGGAGTGGCTGAGCTGGAGCCGCGACTGGGCGTCGTAGCCGACGTTCCAGCCCATGCCGTAGAAGTGGGTCCGGGCTGTCGGCCCCGAGGGCGGCCCCGAGACGATCTGCGGGACGTGGGTGGCCGCGAGCGCCTTCGCATCCACCACCGTCTGGCCGCCGTAGGTGCCGTTCCCCAGCTGGAGCCGGATCCATTCGACGAGGTCGCGCACGGAGGAGCTCGCGCCTCCCGCAGGGGCCTCGGCGTCGGGGTCGCGGCTGTACTTGGCCACCCAGCCCTGGCCATCCCGGACATGCAGGAGCGCCCGGTCTGAGGCCTTCAGGTAGTCGGCGTGGCGGTAGCTGGTCGAGGCCATCTTCAGCGGCGTGAACAGCACCTCGTCCGCCACGTCCTCCCAGGGCTTGCCCATCGCGGCCGCCGCGGCCACGCCGGCCTCGGTGTAGCCGAAGTTGCTGTAGTTGTAGCTCGCGCGGAAGGCATCCAGCGGCTGTTGACTGAGGTGGGCGAGGATGTAGGCCTGATCGAAGCCGAGGTCCTCGAGCAGGTCCCCCGCCCCGGTGGCCAGGCCACCTCGGTGGGAGAGCAGGTCCTCGAACGTCGCGTGCTGGGTGACGTAGGGGTCGCTGAGCGCGAACCGTGGATTGTGCTTGATGAGCGGGTCGGCGAACTGCAGGGCCTTGCGCCCCACGAGGGCCGCGATGACGGTCGACGCGATGGGCTTGGACACCGAGGCAACCTGGAACACCGTATCGGGTCCCACCTTGTCTGGCTTCCCTGCCTCCTTCACCCCGAAGCCCTTGAGGTACACGACCTTGTCCTGGTAGACGACCCCGACGGCGACGCCCGGCACACCGGTGCCGGACATCGCCGCCTGCACGATGCCGTCCAGCTTCCCCACGGCATCGTTGACCTTCGGCCCGGTCAGAAGGGGCGCAGGCTGGCTCTCCGGCGCTGGGAGGAGCGACGGCGAGGGTGAGGCGACGCCGGCGGGCTGCGCGGCAGTGCACGCCGACATGAACGGGGCGGCAGCTACGCCGGCTGCTCCGGCTCCGATGGCCTTGAGCATGGTCCGCCGCCCGGGCGGCGTCTGAGGGGTGCGCATGGTCCGACGCTACGAGGGCGCCGGAGTGCTGGGGAATAGACCTAGGTCCCGTCTCTCCCCGCAGCGCGTCTATCCCCGCAGTGCGTCTATCCCCGCAGCACCGCGTCCACGCGCTCGGCGATCGTCTCGAAGCGGCGCAGCAGGATGTCCTGCTTGCTCGCCGGCAGCTGGGAGTAGGCGATGCAGACGCTGATGAGGGCGTGGTTGCGCACCTCGAAGTGCGCGTAGAGCTCGCCGTCCGGGGACGGGCCGAAATCCACGCCCTCCCACGCCCCGAGTCCGTCCAGGACCACGGGGGCGAAGAACACGGCACCCACGAGCTGGTCGAGGCCGAAGACCAGCGCCCCCTGATCGAGCTCCCCCGGCGGGACCAGACCGGCCGTGGCCCCGGAGAGCATGCTGTCGGTGAGCACGAACACGAATCCGCCCGGGGTGCTCACGAGCGCTCCGTTGAGCTCCACGGACTCGCCGTCCTCCCGGGTGACGAGGAGGAAGCCCGGCAGCAGGACGGACTCGTCCATGTAGAGCTCGTGGTCGAACCGGGGGTCCGTCGCTGCGGCCCGCTCGAGGGCAGCGCGGAGCATGAGGGGCTCGGCCCGGGCCTCCACGGACACGAGCGGGTCCTGGCCCGCCGCCTCCTCGGACTCGCGCGACATCTCCTCGATCGCCTCGGCGGCCGCGGGCACGTGCTTGAGCACGAGACGGCCGGACTCCTCGGCGCCGAACAGCACCGCGCCGGCGCCGAGCATGGCCACCACCGCGTCGCGGGTCGAAGCGCCGGGCCCCAGCTGGGCCTCGAGCCACTCCACGACCTGCAGGGCCGCGGCCTGGTCGACCACGCACGCCCCGGCCTCACCCGTCCGCTTCTCCGGCCGAACGGTGCACGTCTCGGCGAGGACGGCGGCAAGTCCGTCGGGGATGCCCGCGGCGACAAGGCGCATCGCCAGGGCCAGGCCCGGTGGAGTGATAGGCATGCTCTTCATTGTCCCGGGCGGGGGCGCCGGGGGCAAAGAAGACCCTCCTCATGACGCGGTGCGCACGACGCCGGGAGGCCGGGCCGCTGCGGTGCGCACCCGGCGTCGTGCGCACCGATAGACTCCTGCACCGTGAGGATCCTGATCATCGGCGCCGGTGCGACCGGCGGAGCCTTCGGAACGCGTCTCATCGAGGCCGGGCGCGACGTCACGTTCCTGGTGCGCCCGCGCAGGGCCGAGGCCCTGGACCGCGACGGCCTCACCTTCCGGGCGCCCGACGGGCAGCGCACCCACCGGGTCCGCGCCCTCACGCAGATCAAACCCGGCGACCACTATGACCTTGTCATCGTGGCGGTGAAGGCCCCGGCCGTTCCGAGCGTCCTCACCGCGGCGGCGCCGGCGATCGGACCGGACACGCTGGTCCTGCCGCTCCTGAACGGCATGGACCACCTCGACGCCCTCGAGCGGGCCTACCCCGGCCGCGTGCTGGGCGGGCTCGTGAAGATCGTGGCGACCGTGGACGAGGCCGGAGCTGCGGTCCAGATGACCCCGCTGAGCACCATGACCATCGGCCCGTTCCACGGGGCGCAGGTGCCTGACGAGGTCCGCGAGGCGCTCGACGTTCCGGGCATCCGGCTGAGCGTGGATGAGGACGTCGAGACGCGGCTGTGGGAGAAGTGGGCCTTCATCGCGTCCGCCGGCGTCATCACGTGCCTGTTCCGCGGCACCATCGGCGACATCCTCGCCGCCGGGGGCGAGGAGCACATCCTGAGGGCCATCGCCGAGACGGAGGACGTGGCGCGGGCCGCCGGCCACCCGGTGAGCGAGAAGAGCCACGGGCAGAACGCCGCCATGCTCACCGAGCCCGGCTCGTCCTTCACGTCCTCGCTGTACCGCGACCTCCAGCACGGCGACCCGGCTGAGGCCGAGCACATCATCGGCGGCATGGCAGCCCGCGCCCGGGCGCTCGGCGTGGCCACGCCGCTCCTCGACGCCGCTCTCCTCCAGCTGCGCACCCACCGTGAGGCGATGGCGCGGGGCTAGCGCTCCTCGGCCTGGGTGTGCTTGCCGTAGCACCAGTCGGCACCCGCGCCGATTCTGCGAAGAAACACAAGACGCACAAGATACACAGGCGCACACAGGCGGCTTTGTGGCCAATCCCTTGATGCGGTCCCCGCTGAGGCCGGCACCTCCCGGCCCCTCTACTCGATCAGCGTGTGCCTGTGCGCTGCGGCATCCAGACCGGCGTACTCCGCTTCGGCGAGCCTAGTCTCCTCGGCCACATCGACCTTGCGGGTGAGGAGCCAGTAGAGGACGGCGGAGACGGGCAGACCGATGAACAGGGAGAGGTCGGCGCCGTCGAGCGCCTCGGCGATCGGCCCGACGAACAGCTTGCCCGCCGAGAAGAACGGGATCATCACGACGAAGCCGACCAGGTAGGAGATGATGCCCGGCCAGCCCCAGCGGCCGTAGATTCCGTTGGGCTTGAAGATCTCCGCAATGGCGTAGTGGCCCTTGCGCACAATGAAGTAGTCGGTGAGGTTCACTGCGGTCCACGGGATGAAGAAGTAGAGGACCAGCAGCAGGAAGTCGTTGAAATTGGCCAGGAAGTCCTCGGAGGCAATATTGGCCAGCACCACGGAGATCGCCGCGGTCACGCCGATGGTGACGATGCGCAGGGTCAGGGTCGGCGTGATCTTGCGCAGGCTGTCGATCGAGGAGATGAGGGTCAGCGATCCGCCGTACATGTTCAGCGCGGTCACGGAAACGAGGCCGAGGGCGGCGATCCCCAGGGCGATCGAGCCGAACCCTGGGAAGAGCTTGTCCGCTGTGTCCGCGATGGACGGGATCGTGTCGAAGTCCTTGCCCGCGGCGGCGGCGATGAAGGCGCCCAGGAACATGACCCAGATGCCCCCGAGGGCGCTGCCCCAGAAGGTGTAGCGGAAGGTGTGGCGGGCGGTGGCGGGCGGCAGGTAGCGGGAGTAGTCCGAGACGTAGATCGCCCAGGAGATCTGGTAGCCGGCGGCCACGCCGAGCTGGGCAAGGAACGGCACGAGCTGGAAGTCGCCCAGGTTGAACGTCGAGGCGGGCACCTCGAGATGCGTGAGGGCCGCGACCGTCAGGAGCACAAGCATCGCGATCGTGAGGTAGGTGAGGTAGCGCTCTGCCCGGTGGATGAGGTCGTACCCGAAGAGCGCGACGACGACCGCCACGATGGTCACGACCCAGAACCACATGCCGTCGGAGCCCACGTGCACGGACGCCCCGATGGCCTGCCCGGCGAGGACGGTGTTGAAGATGTTGAAGCCGGCGTACTGCAGATAGGCGAACAGCCAGACCAGGAGGGCACCGACGTAGCCGAACTGGGGGCGCGACTGGATCATCTGGGGCAGGCCGAGGTGCGGGCCCTGGGATGAGTGCGCGGCCATGAACAGGGTGCCCATCAGGACGCCGAGCGCGATGGCAATCATCGACCAGATGAGGTTCCCACCGGTGGTGATGCTGATGAGGCCCACGGCCAGAGTAGCGATCTGGGCGTTGCTCATGAACCAGAGCGGGCCGATGCTGGAGACATTCCCGTGCCGCTCGTCGAGGGGCACGTAATCGATCGAGCGGACTTCGAGTCCCCGGCTGCCCTGGGCTTGACCCGTAGAGCTGGTCATGCGGTTCTCCTCTTGAGTGTCCTGCGGTGCGGCGCCCGGGCGGGCCCCTGTGCCTTGCGCAACACCGGCGATTCAAGATACGCGACGGACACCGCGGCCGGGGATGTGCAATTCACCAGAAATCGAGCCTGGCCAACGGGCCGGGCGCACCAAAAGGAGCCGATTCTGAAGACAGACTGGAAGAAACCCGCGTGCAACCTGAATCCGAAGGGAGCGGGTGGAGAGGTTGCCCTAGTCCACCTTCTGCTCGTCGATAGACTCCACGAGCCTCAGGTACCGTTCAACCCCGGCAGATAGGCCCCGAACACCTTGTGCGGCCAGTATGAGCCTCGCCAGTCAGTCTTCGGCGGCAACGGTCGCCGCGTTGTTCCGATGGGGATCCGATACAGTTCGCGAGGCGGAGTCACGGAAGGGTCGACATGGCAGGCGTTCATGAACCGAATCTGATTGATCTGGTGAGCCACCACGCCGAGAGCGGTGAGTTCGCGCTCATCATGATCGAGCAACGACCATGGTCGGACTCGACTGAGCAGCTCGCCCAGCTCCGGGAGAAGATCAACACCTACGCGATGTTCGCCCTCGACGAGGGCTTGCTGCGCATGTATCCGGAATCCGCGGGCCATGGCCTACGCATCCAACTGGACTGTGCAGGGGTGCCGAGCCGTCAGGCACAAGAGCTTATTGACCTCGCAACGGAACGCCTTCTCGTCTACGGCATCCGGTTCGTCGTCAATGTCCTCGACCGACGGCCGGAGAGGGATCCAAGAGCGATCGGTTCGTGGCGTCCGTTAGCCCCCTAGGGCCGCCATGAGCCGGGCGTTCTCCGCCGCCCAGTCGCCGGCGAGGCCGGACTCCTCCCAGAGCTGACTCAGCTCGCCGTCTGGCGACTCGGCCGCCGTCAGAGCTTGTTTTGCCTTCCCGACAAGATCGGCGGGTGGAGCGCCTACGCGGGAAATGAATGCCTCCACGCTCTGGGTGTAGGAGTCCGACTGCGTCGGACGCCCAAGCCCGTGGGCGACGATTTCGGCGGCAGCAATGGCTACGCTCGCAGTGTCTGCATCCAGCCACTCGTCAACAAGCGCTTCGGCCAGCGCCCCTTCGACTCGGGCCCAGTCCCGGCTCTCCTCGAGTTCCCAAGCGAAATCCGCTGCCATGTCGTTCCCGAACGGTTCAGCACTCCAAGCCCCCATGGGAGCGAGTCTAAAGAAAGCGCCTCCGCCCGCAAAGCGTCCTTTGCCGGACCCGACTTGGTGGGCCCGGAGCGCAGAAGGAGCTGGACTGGTTCGGCAAGGCAGCTGACCTGCTAGCAGTATGCTGCGGTTTGGCGGCTATGGGGCCGCCGACGTTCTTGGGGGGTTGGGGTGCGGTTTTCCGCTGTTCTGGGTCTGATCTGCACTGCGGTGTTCCTGCTTCCCGGGGCGGCGTCGTCGTCGGCTGATTCCGGGAACGACGTGCCGGTTGCGAGGATCCCGCTCGAGGTCGTCGTCGACGCCCAGGGCACGGCGTACGTCGGCCACTATGCGTGCTGCGGCGGGGTCAGCGTCCTCCCTGCCGGTGCGTCGGCACCGTCCCGGGTGATCGCCGTTGGCTACCAGGTCTCCGGCCTCGCCGTCGCCCCGGACGGGACCGTGTACGCGGAGGGCTGGAATGCCGTGGCGAATCACGAGCAGATCGGCGTTGTCCTCAAGGGCGCCAGTGAAGTCGCCCGCGCTATCCCCCTCCCGGCCGGGGCGCACCTGATCGCAGCCGGCCCCGACGGGACGGTTTTCGTCCCGAACTACGCTCCTGGCACGGTCTCCGTCATCCCCGCGGGCGCGTCGGCTCCAGTTCGGGAGGTTGCCGTCGGCAAGGGGCCGAGGGAAATCGCAGTCGGTAAGGACGGGACCGCCTACGTCACGAACCAGGAAGGCGGGACGGTCTCGGTCATCTCTCCCGGTGCCAGCGCCTCCCGCACCATCCGGGTCAGCGCCAACCCCGACCGGACGGACAGCCCGCACGGCATCGCGGTCGGCCCCGACGGCTCCGTCTACGTCACGGACATCACCGCGAACGAGATCGCCGTGATCAAGCCCGCAGGCACGACGGTGGCCTACAGGATCCCGGTCGCGAACTCGCCCAAGGAAGTCGCGGTCGGCCCGGATGGCACGGTCTACGCCCTCTCCGAAAGCCAAGGCCTCTCAGTGATCAGGCCCGGCGCGAAGACCGCGACGCTCCTGCCCACCGACCACAACCCCGGGCACGTCGCAGCCGAGCCCGACGGGTCGGCAATCGTGACCAACACCGAGGACAGCTCCGTCACCGTGTTCCCGACGGCCCTCACCCACCCGGGAGCCAAGTCCGCGGCCGCCCCGGCGGTCGGAGCACCTGTCCCCAACGCAGGCCCTGCATCGGACAGCAGCCGCGGCGCGCCCGACGGCAATGCCTCTGCGGCCCTCCTTCCTGGCGTCTTCGGCGGGGCAGCCGCCGCGATGCTCCTCGGAGCAGCCGTGGTCATCGCGACAGGCAGGCGAAGACGCCGCCGCAGCGCGGCGGGCTTCCCTGACCCGTTGCCCGAGCACCCGCAGGGCTCAGCCGCGGCCCAGCCTGCGCCGATGCCAGAGGCGCCGCGGCCGCGCCCCGGGGATGGTCGCGGGTAGTGCCTGCTCGAGAGGGGGAAGGCAGCATGGGCGGTGATCCTGAACTCCTGACGCTCACACCGGATCTGGAACTCGTCTCTGACGGGCGCCCCGCCGGGGACGGCCCGGCGTGGGTGGAGTCGGGTCTGCGGCACCGGCACCTCGTACGGCTCCGGGTGGCAATCGTCCTCGCGTTTCTGGCAGTCCTCGCCTGGGGCGGGGGCTTCTGGTTCCTGACCAGGCCCTTCCACGAGGACTGGCCGGCCACTGCGGCAACGGTGGTGCGCACCCACGAGTTCTACGCCAAGGGGACGCACTGCGAGGTCTACCTCCAGCTCGCCTCCTCGCCCCAGCCGCGTACCGTCATGTTCTCCGGGTTCGCACCCTGCAGGGAGCTGCCGGCCGTCCGAAGCGCCGTCACCGTCACTGTGGACCCCACCGACGCGGACTCGGTGCGCATCATCGGCTACGACCGCCCCCTGTGGGGAGACATCGGCTTCGCCCTTGTCCTCCTGGCCCAGCCCGTCCTCTGGGCCTCCGTGTACCTGCTGTTCGCTCTGGTCCGCTTCCGGCGGGGCCGGAAGGCCGGCGGCGCTCAGCCGTGGCGGTCCCTGACGGTCCGATTCGTCGCGCGCACCATCTACAAGGGTGGTGTCAGTGCCCGGCTGTGGGTGCTGGATGCCGAGAACAAGGAGCGGACCTTCCTGCTCTCGGGCCGCGCTTCCGCCCTGCCCGGGCTCACGGGCGGGAGGCCAGGAATGCAGATGACCCTCTGGCTCGTCGGCGACGGCCACGGGAACGTGCTTGTCCGCGAACCGGACAGCCGCCCAGTCCTCGGCCGGGCCTACGCGCCCAACGGCTTCGAGCTCCGAACCGGCGCCATGATCCCGCCACAGCCCAAGGCCTAGCCTCCGTCGCATTCCCTGCGGCTACGAGCTGGCATGTCAGCCGGACATAGGCTGGCGGAATGAGCGTCAGCGCAGCGCAGGCAGCTGCCTTCTACAAGGAGATCGTCAAGACCGGCCAAGTGTGGGCAATCCGCGACGCAGGCGGCATCCCGGCACCGCCCAACGGCCACGGCCTCCGCGCGATGCCCTTCTGGTCCCTCCGGAGCAGGGCCGAGAAGGTCATCGCGAACGTGCCCGCCTACCGGGGCTTCGAGCCGATGGCCATTCCCCTGGAGGAATGGAGGGCCCGGTGGATCGACGGACTCGAGCGCGACGAAATCCTCTTGGGCCTCAACTGGAGCGGCACCGGGGCCACCGGCTTCGACTTCAAGCCGGCTGAAGTGCGCACGCGCCTCTGTGCCGGAGCCGCCGGATGAGCGCGGAGAGCGAGCCCAGGCGCGTGTCGGACCCCGCGGGGCGTTCGCCGCTCCACTACGCCGCGCTCGAAGACGACCCTAAGGCAGTGGCGCGGCTGCTCGCCGGGCGGACATCGCCCGATGTAGCAGACCGCCAAGGCTTCACGCCGCTTCACCTCGCGGCTCAGGAGTTCGCCACGGCAGCGGCCACCAGACTGATCGAGGCGGGCGCAAAGGTGGATGCCGAGAACGTCTTCGGCGACACCCCGTTGTGGGTGGCCGTGTTCAACTCCAAGGGACGGGGCGAGCTGATTGGCCTTCTTCGCGCCCATGGCGCCGATCCGCTGCACGCAAACGCGAGCGGCCAGAGCCCAGTCGGCCTGGCAAGACTCATCGCCAACTACGATGTGGCGCAGTACTTCGCAGACGTCCCCGGATAGCAGTCCCTGATCGAGGACACCGGGATCTGAATACCGCTGCTAGCTTGACGACATGGAGCACAGTCGAGAAAAGCGGCACCGCCCCCGGCTTCCGCGACCCTATGGAGGCGAACACCCCAACGAACGGGTGGGGGTCTACCGCCCCATCGACAGCACTGACCCACTGAGAACTCTCGACCTTGCGCGCATCGCCCAATACCCCCTTCTGACAGCATGGGCGTCGCTCCACGGCTTACGCCTGACGGGCAGAGACGGGGTCCATATCCTGGACCGGGCCATAGCCGAGAAGACGATCGACGTGAACGGGCCGATTATGATCGAGGTCGCCTACTTCGTCGGGGACCTGCTCTGCGACGAGCGGCCGGGCTGGCGCTGGAATGTGGACACTTGGGGGCTCCCCATTCTGGCACTCGACAGCAACCATGACCGTAGCCCGACCGTGTGGGATGTCCTCCAGTTCGTGAAGCGAAGGACCAACCAAGAATCCCCATCGCTGATGGCAGCACTCGACCACTTTGGCCCCGAACACGAGGGGCCCGAGACAGAGTGACGGCTCCGCCTCCTACAGGCGACGTCCGCTGGGATGTAGCCGTCGAGGATCGGGCCCATGCAGGCGGCGACGACCTTCTTGTGGAATCGGGTGAAGCGGGCCTCGTCAATGGCGGCGTGTATGAGTGCGCTCGGTCGCACTGTCAATCTCTGAGGCGTTCCGACTGCTTCGTGACGCGCGGCCGCGGCCAGCCGCGGACGGTCCCCTACCGCTGCCGGAACGGCAGATGGATGGCGTGGGGCACGGGAAGCACGACGGCGGGAATCACCAGGGCGGACGGGGCCGGCGCCCAGATTCCTGGCACGGCGGGATGGCTCGCGTTTCGGGGGTCTTCGACTTTGAGCGTGGTCCCCTTGGGATGGAAGGGGCTCGCAGTCCTGTGAGGATGGG
>NZ_BNCM01000006.1 GCF_014656475.1 Sinomonas cellulolyticus | reverse complement strand
TCATCCTGAGCCAGGATCAAACTCTCCGTCAAAAAACACGCCAACCCCCCACCCCAGGAAAATAAGGCGAAGGGCCAGCAGAAAACGATCCGGCATCAAAAACCACCCAGCAACGCACACAGGGGCGCACGCAACCAGGCAACAGACACCAAAAAAATGGCATCAACAAAACTTGGCACACTATTGAGTTCTCAAACAACAAACAACTTCCGGTATGCTGCTGGCCCTCGGCCCTCAGCCCGTCCCGGAGCAACTTCTCAAAGCTACCAGAGTCTCTCTTGCAGTGCAAATTCCGTGTCTGGAATCCGCGGTGCTCGAGGTTCTCTGCCCCACCGATTCAGGACGCGTGTCAGCGTGTCCGTTTCCGGTTGTTGAGAAGGGGTTTGGCCGCCGTTCCGTCCGCGTTCCCGCGGCCGCTCCCGGCGACTCAGAAGACATTACAGGGATTCAGGGGCGCCAGCAAATCGAGTGTGACGCCCGGGCGTGTCGAGTTCGCGCGCCCGTGCATGTCCTCGGCAGAACGAGCGGGCATCGAGCCTGCCCAGGAGATCCTCCGAATACAGCGCCGCGGAACGGTGGCTGGTGGCCGGGCCCGGATGCTGACGGAACGCGGCCCCGAGAGCCAGGCGGCGACGTCGTGCGCTTCGGCTCGCTCATCCAGCCCCGGCGCGCGATGGACCCGCCGGATACGCCGAAGGGCGGCACCCCAGCGGGGTGCCGCCCTTCGGACGGGTCTGGTGCTTACCAGGACGACTTGGTGACGCCCGGGAGCTCGCCCTTGTGCGCCATGTCGCGGAAGCGCACGCGGGAGATGCCGAACTTCTGGAACGTGCCGCGGGGGCGGCCGTCGATCTGGTCGCGGTTGCGGACGCGGACCGGCGATGCGTTGCGGGGGAGCTTCTGCAGACCCACGCGCGCGGCCTCGCGGGCCTCGTCCGTCGCGTTCTCGTCGACGAGGGTCTTCTTCAGCTCGGCACGCTTCGCGGCGTAGCGCTCGACGATGACCTTGCGCTGCTCGTTGCGGGCAATCTTGGACTTCTTGGCCATGTCTTAGCGCTCCTCTCGGAAGTCGACGTGCTTGCGGACCACCGGATCGTACTTCTTCATGACGAGACGATCGGGGTCGTTGCGGCGGTTCTTGCGGGTCACGTAGGTGTAGCCCGTGCCGGCGGTGGACTTGAGCTTGATGATCGGACGTGCGTCCTTGTCCTTCTTGGCCATCAGAGCTTCACACCCTTCGCAAGCAGCTCGGCGACAACCGAGTCGATGCCGCGCACGTCAATGGTCCGGATGCCGCGGGCCGACAGCGTCAGGGTGACGTTGCGGCGCAGGGACGGGACCCAGTAGCGCTTCTTCTGGATGTTCGGATCGAACCGACGCTTGGTGCGGCGGTGCGAGTGGGAAATGCTGTGACCGAACGAGGGCGATGCCCCGGTCACCTGGCAATGCGCTGCCATGTTCGCTCCTCCAAGGTGTAGTCAAACAGTTGCAGTAAAAATGGCGGTCCGCATAGGCGTCCCGCCACCTCGATGCACCGTTCGTCCTGCAGCTTTCCGGAGGGTGAACCAGGCGGGGTGAGAGCCAGCCGAAGTTCCCTCGCCGCGGTTAGACGGTGACTTCAGTGCCGAGAAGTGGACTCCACTACATACGACAGCCTTAAATACTATGCGCCGCGCCCGGACGCCGCAAATCAACTGGCACATCGGCGACCCTCGGGGTCTACCCCTGCACCACTTCCCTGAGCCGGGGCACGATCCGGCCGGCCCAGCCGCTGCCCATGATGGTACGCGCCATCTGGTCACCGGGGTGATCCGCGCGGTAGCCGGACTGGACCACGGTAAGGCGCGTGCCGCCGTCGTGCGCCTCGAGCGAGAAGGTGACGGTCGTGGCCATGTCGTTCTCCGCAGACTCGTCCGCCCAGGAGATGGCGAGCAGTTCCGGCTCCCGGAGCTCAAGCACCTCGCAAGCAATGACGCCCGAGAAGCGTGCGGCCGGGACGGGTTCCGTGCGGAAGTGGAACCGGTGCCCCACCTCGGGGGCGAAGTCGTTGGGCATGAGCCACTGGGCGAGCAGTTCCCGAGTGGTGAGGGCTCTCCACACGGCCGGCGGCGACTGCGGGAGGAAGTCCTCCACGCGCACTTCGGTGAGGTCTGCAGTGTCAGTCATGGTCCTGTTCCTTCTCGAGTAGGGCTGCCAGTCGCGGTAGCCGGCCGCGCCAGAACTGCTCGTACGGCTCCAGCCAGTCGCGGAGCAGCTGGAGCGGCTCGGGCGTGAGGGAGTAGTAGCGGTTCCGGCCCGCCTGCCGCTCCTGAACGAGGCCGACGCCGCGGAGCACCCTGAGGTGCTCGGCGACGCTCGGGCGCGCCATCTCGTAGCGGTCCGCGAGCGCCTGCGCGGTCTGCGCACCGTCGAGGAGCGCGGCCAAGAGGTCGCGGCGCACCGGGTGCCCGAGCGCGGCGAACACGTGGTCCGTAGGCGTTTCCTTCTGCTGGCGGGGCACTCGCCAAGTTTAGGTAGGAAAATTCCTACACGTCAAGGAGGTGGGCGAGGGATGCGAAGAGGGGGGAATACATCCGGTCACGCATCAGTTGTAGCTTCAAGTAAGGGTTGAAATGGATATCGGAAGGCAGACCAGAATGAGCGACATCACCATCATCGGCACCGGCAACATGGCCCGTGGGCTCGCGTCCCGCGCTGTTGCAGCGGGCAAGAGCGTCCAGCTGCTGGCCCACGAGGACAAGGCCAAGGCGGAGGCCCTCGCCTCCGAGCTCGGCGGCACCTTCACCACCGGCGTGGTGGGCGACCCGATCGACGGCTCCATCGTCATCCCCGCGATCTACTTCGACGCCGCCAAGAAGGTTGCGACCGAGTACGGCGACTCCCTCGCCGGCAAGGTCTGGGTGGACATCACCAACCCGGTCGACTTCTCGACCTTCGACGGCCTGGCCGTCCCCGCCGGCACGTCCGCCGCGGAGGAGCTCCAGAAGGCCACCCCGGCCAAGGTCGTCAAGGCGTTCAACACCACGTTCGGCGGCACCCTCGTCTCCGGCAGCGTCTCGGGCCAGCAGCTCGACGTGCTCATTGCCGGCGACGACGAGAACGCCGTCAAGGCCGTCTCCGAGTTCGCCTCTGACGCCAGCCTCAACCCCGTCCAGGTGGGACCGCTGCGCCGCGCCCAGCAGCTCGAGCAGACCGGCTTCCTCAACATCCTGCTCTCCGCCAACGACTCCCTGCCGGAGTACCAGTGGAACTCGGCCCTGAAGTTCCTCCCGGCGGTCTGAGCCGAACCGACATCACCCGCACCTGACGAAGGGGACCACACCGAGTGTGGTCCCCTTCGTCGTGTTGAGGCCGGCCGACTCCGCCCGTCTACGCCTCGCCCTCGGCGAGGGCCGCCAGGCGGTCAACAGACGCGCGGAGCTTGTCCGCCGTCGTCGCACGGGCCCGCGGGAGCCGCTGCGGGTCCTCCAGCCGGGTCCAGTCATAGGTGTGCCGCACGAGGGTGGCGTCCTCGCCCCGAGGCTCGAGCTCCCAGCGCCAGAGCTGGCCGATCGGCGGCGCGCCCTCCTCGGCGGGCATCCACGCGATCAGCCTCCCCTCCTCGAACTCGACCACGTGGTTCTCGCGGACCGCGCCCTTCGTGAGGATCATGCGGAACACGTCGCCCACGGCCCGGACCCGCTGGCCCTGAGGTGCCTCGCGCAGGTTGTCGTTGCCGTCCCACCGCGGCTGGGCGGCGGGATCTGCGATGAGTTCGAAGAGGGCCTCGCTCGGCGCGTTGACCACGCGCTCGGCGCTCACCACACGGGATTCAGGATCGCGGGGTCCAGCCGCTGTGGGATCAGTCATTCCGTCAGTCAACCACTCGGGGGACGCCGCGGCCACCGGCGCGCTACACGCAGACCGGACGGAACGCGGGATCGGCGGGGCCGCCCTGGAGGAGCGCGTTGGAGACCAGGGCCCAGACGTTCGGGTCATTGGGAGACTGGTCGTGCTCGATGGTATCGAGCGGGCAGTAGTCCTGGAGCACGAGGTTCGTGACCTGCTTCGAGGACCCCGCGAGGGCCTGGCTCGTGTACGGCGTCACGACCTCGTCATACCGGGTCGAGATCACCGTATAGGCGGGACCGGGGACGGTGTCCCCGATGGAGTTGAGCTGGGCCACGAACTCTGAGCCGGCGTACTGGTCGGCGCACGCCTGGCACGCCGTGCTCGTGGCAGTGGTGTCGAGGATCATCCCCGCAGGCGACGGCGCGATGAGGCCTTGGGTGCCGTGGCTCGACGGCGCGATGCCGATGAGCTGGTGCACGTACTTGGCCCCGCCGAGGAAGCCCATGTAGTAGCGCGGCATCATGCCGCCCTGGCTGTGCCCCACGAGGTCCACCTGCTTGGCGCCCGTCGCGCCGAGAACCGAGGAGACGAAGTCGCCCAGCTCGGCCGCGGAGTCCCTTACGGGGCCGCTCGCCGGCACACCGTTGACCACGCCGTAGTTCAGCGAGAAGACGCAGTAGCCCTGGTCCTTGAGGACGGGCGAGAACAAGGACCAGTTCTTCGCCATGGTCTCGAAGGTGCCGGGCACGAGGACCACGGGGTAGGGGTGCGCGGCGGACGGCTTGCAGGTCCAGTCATTGGCGCCTGGCGGATCCGGCGAGACCGAGTCGGCCTGGGCGGGGGCGGCCGCGAGGCCCACGGCCAGAAGCGCGACGGAGAGCAAGGTGGTCAGTCGGAAACGGCGCATCGGCGTCCTCCTGTCTTGATACCGCGGGCCCCGTTGGCCGCGGACAAGAAGTTACTCTCAAGTAGGAACGCGTCGGAGGGCAAGAGTGATCCACGTCATATGCACATTCGTGCAATCCCGGTGCGTAGTGCGCTCTCGCTTCCGCGCGACACCTTGGGCGCAGCTGCACATCCTTGCCGCTTAGGGTTGGCGCATGAACGCCCCGGAGCTCCCTTTCCTCCTCCTGCACGGCTGGGCCTGTCCAACCATCACGTGGACGCCTGTCGCCGCAAGGCTCCGCGCACTCGGCCACAGCGTCGAGATTCCGCCGCTGCTCGGCTATGGACCGCTGCTCGGCTACGGACAGGCCGGCACCATGAGGGACGCAGTGCGGGATGAGGCGGACTGGACGCTGGAGGCGGCCGCGCACGACGCCGCACGCCTCCTCGAGCGCCTCGGCTCGCCCGCGGTCGTGGCGGGCCACTCCTTGGGCGGGTCCGTGGCGGCAACCCTCGCGATCCTCCGGCCCGAGCTCGTGGCGGCGGTCGCGTTCGTCGGCATGGTGCCCGTGGCCCCGAGCGCAACCACGGCGAGGCGGCTCGGCCGGCTCTTCCTCGAGGCCGCCGGACCGCCCTCGCGAGAGGCCGTCGAGACGTGCCTCGCGGCCTGGTACGGCGGCCGCGCCACCGATCCGGCACTCGCCGCGGAACTCGAGGCCGCATTCGGGGTGCCCGCGCCCGTGCTGCGCGGTTCGCTGCGTGCCGCGCTGTCCGGTGTGGCGCCGGCGGTGACCGAGCAGCTGGCGGCGCCGGTCGGCGTCGTCCTCGGGGCGGGCGACCGGACCCGGCCGCCCGAGGAGGTCGAGCGGATCCTCGCGGAACACCCGGACTGGACGCCCACGGTCGTCCCCGGCGCGGGCCACATGGTGCAATGGGAGGCACCGGACGAGTGCGCGGACGCCCTTGCCGCCCTCGCGGGCCGGATCCCCGGACCAAGGACGACCCCTACCCGCCAGTAGGTACTCGGCGTACCATGAACTCACAGCTGAAGGGTCACCACCCGAGGCGGCCCTGGACGAGGGGAGCCGCCATGAGCACGGACACCGACCCGACCACCGCCACTCCTGCGGCCGCTCCCCCCACTGCCGATCCCACTTGGGACGAATCCCGTGCTGTGGCCGAGGCCAGCCGTCAGAAGGACTGGGAGCGGCCGAGCTTCGCGAAGGCCCTCTACCTCGGCGACTTCCAGTGGGACCTCATGCATCCCGTCCCCGAGACGGACACCGAGGACGCGGCTCGGGGCGAGGCATTCCTCGCCCGCCTCCGCGAGGCCCTGGCGGGAATGGACGGAGGGCGCATCGAGGCCGACGACCGCATCCCCGACGACTACCTCCGCACTCTGGCCGGGATCGGTGCCTTCGGGATGAAGATCCCCACCACGTACGGGGGCCTCGGACTTCCGCTCGCCTACTATGGGCGCGCCCTCATGCTCATCGGCTCGGTGCACCCCTCCCTCGGCGCGCTCCTGTCCGCGCACCAGTCGATCGGCGTACCGGAGCCCGTGAAGATGTTCGGCTCCGAGGAGCAGAAGAAGGAGTACCTCCCCCGCTGCGCGGCCGGCGCGGTCACCGCGTTCCTGCTGACGGAGCCCGATGTGGGCTCCGACCCCGCACGGCTCACCACCACGGCCACGTTGGCCGAGGACGGCGAGAGCTACATCCTCGACGGGTCCAAGCTCTGGACCACGAACGGGGTGATCGCCGAGCTCGTGGTCATCATGGCGAAGGTCCTCCCCCACGGGGCTGCTGGTGATCTTCCGGCGGGCAAGGGTGGAATCACGGCCTTCGTGGTCGAGATGGACTCGCCCGGGATCACGGTCGAGAACCGCAACTCGTTCATGGGCCTCAAGGGGCTCGAGAACGGCGTGACCCGGTTCGACCGGGTCCGCGTGCCCGCAGCCAACCGCGTGGGCCGCGAGGGCCAGGGACTCAAGATCGCCCTCACCACACTCAACACCGGGCGCCTCTCGATCCCGGCCCTGTGCGCCGGCGGCGGCAAGTGGTCGCTCAAGATCGCCCGCGAATGGTCCGCGGCCCGCGTCCAGTGGGGGCGCCCGATCGGCGAGCACGAGGCGGTGGCCACGAAGATCGCCTTCATCGCCGCCACGGCCTTCGCGCTCGAGGCGGTGTTCGAGGTCTCGGCCTCGCTCGCGGACGCCGGCATGAAGGACGTGCGCATCGAAGCGGCGCTCGCCAAGCTGTGGTCGTCCGAGATGGCGTACACCGTGGCGGACGAGCTCCTGCAGATCCGCGGAGGCCGAGGCTACGAGACCGCCGCGTCGCTGCAGGCGCGCGGGGAACGCGGGGTGCCGGCAGAGCAGCTCGTGAGGGACCTGCGCATCAACCGGATCTTCGAAGGCTCCACCGAGATCATGCGCCTGCTCATTGCCCGCGAGGCCGTCGACGCGCACCTCGCCGCCGCCGGCAACCTGGCCCGCGCGGACGCGACGCTCGCGGAGAAGGCCAAGGCAGCCAAGGACGCCTCGGGCTTCTACGCCAAGTGGCTGCCCAAGCTGCTGGCCGGCGAGGGGAACGATCCCCGCGCCTACCGGGAGTTCGGCACGCTCGCCAAGCACCTGCGCTACGTCGAACGCGCCTCGCGGCGGCTGGCCCGGCACACGTTCGCAGGAATGGGCCGCTGGCAGGCCGCCCTCGAGCACCGCCAGGCGTTCCTGGGCCGGATCGTGGACATCGGTGCCGAGCTGTTCGCGATGGCGGCCTCGTGCGCCTGGTCCGAGCACCTGCGCGCCACAGGCGCCGACGGCGCGGACTCGGCCCGCGACCTCGCCGAGGCGTTCTGCGAGCAGTCCCGGCGGAGGATCGAGGTCCTGTTCGACGCGCTGTGGGACAACACGGACGACGCCGACCGCCGCCTCGCGCGCCGCGTCCTCGCCGGAGAGTTCACCTGGCTGGAGGCCGGGGTGATCGACCAGTCGGAGGGAACGGGACCGTGGATCGCACCCCACCCCGAGGGGCCGAGCACCAAGGAGGACCGGCACCGCAGCGTCCCCTGAGGCGCCCGGCGCGCAGCCCCGCTGAGGCGGGCGGCACCCGAGGCGACCGGTGCGCACGACGGCGCGCGGCCGCCGTCGTGCCTCTCTGCACCGGGCGCCGCCTCAGCGGTCCAGGGTGACCGTGCGCAGGTCGAGCCGGCGCAGCACCCGGTCCACGAGCTCAGGGTCGGCGCCGGGCTCGTTGCGCGCGGCGAGCATCTCCCGGCGGGCCGCCTCGAGCGCGTCCCGCTGCGCCCGGTCCATCACGGCCAGCACGTCCTTGATATGGAGCATCTTCTCGGGTTCCTCGGCGTAGTCCGTCTCGAGGACGGTGTGGAGCGAGGACATGCGGCGGGCGAGGGCCCTGCGCCGCTGCTCCGGGAGCTTCTGTGCGGCCGGCGAGGCGCGCAGGGCCTCGAGCGCAACCCGCTGGGCCCGGCGGGCGAGCGCGCGCTGCGCCCGCTCCTCGGCCTCCGTCTCATCGGGCATCCGGAGCACGCGCATCAGGCCGGGAAGGGTGAGGCCCGGGACGACGAGCGTCACGGCCAGTACCGAGGCGGCCGCCGCGACCACGAAGTTGCGCCCCGGGGTGGGCGAGCCGTCCGCCAGCGTCGCGGGGAGCGCGAGCGCGAGGGCAAGCGTGGCGAGGCCGCGCATGCCGCACCACGTGAGGACCACGACCTCCTTCAGGGACCTGGGCGTCTTCTCCCGGCGCTCCGTCCCGCCGATCCTGTACATCGCGTACATCCAGACGAAGCGCACGAGGACGGCGGTGGCGCAGATCGCGAGGATGCCGGGGATGAACGTGAGGAAGTTGGCTCCCTCGGCGTCGACCACGGAGCGCATCTCGATCCCGACGAGTCCGAAGGCGACACCCGTGGTGAGCAGCTCGAGGACCTCCCAGAAGGCCGAGCGCGTGAGCCGCTCCTCCGAGTCCTGGGGCCTGGCGCGCCGACCCAGCTCCACCGCCGTGACCACCACCGCCACCACCCCCGAGCAGTGGATCAGGTCCGCGAGGATGTACACGGCGTACGGCGCCACGAGCGTCGCCGCACTGCGGGCCACGAGGTTGGGGACGAACCGGTTGAGGGCCCCGACGAGCCACGCCATCGCCAGGCCCAGCAGCACCGCGCCGAGGGCGCCCGCGAGGAACCTGGGCACGAGGTCCCATCCGATCCGGCCGTGGTTGACCAGCGCCGTGACGGCAGTCTGGAAGATCACGATGGCCATCGCGTCGTTGAACATGCCCTCCGTCTGCAGGACCGTGAGGAGCCGGCGCTGGATGGTGACCTTCGCGGCAATGGCCTCGACGGCGACGGGATCGGGCGGCGCCACGATGGCGCCCAGGGCGACGGCGATCGGCACGCCGATCGTGGGGACGAGCCACCACGTCACGGCCGCGACGGCGGCCACCGTCGCGACGACGAGAAGGACCGCGAGCAGCACGAGGGACCGCCACCGCAGCCGGAAGACGCTCCAGCTCGAGCGCTGCGCGGCGGCGAACAGCAGCGGGGGCAGGAAGAGCGGCAGGATGAGGTCCGGCTCGATCCGGACGTCCGGGACGAACGGCAGCGAGGCCGCGAGCGCGGAGAAGACGAGCATGAGGATCGGATAGGGCAGCCGGATCCGCTCGCCGATGCCCACGACGAGCACCGTGCCGAACAGGAGGCCGACCACCAGCAGCAGAACGTCCATATGCACCCTTCGCCTCAGGGGCATTTTTCCACGGGGTGCGCCCCTTGGGAGGCGCGGGGCGCACGACGGCGGGCCCTCGCCGTCGTGCGCCCCGGCTCACTTCGGCGTGTGCTGGCTGCCGACGGCCCACTCGAAGGCGCTCGCGCTCGACCGCGCCCCCTGGGCGGCGCGCGAGCGGTTCGGCTCGCCGAGGTCCCCGAGGAGCGAAGCGGACAGGCCGACGAGCTCGGCGAGCGTCTCGGGCGTGAACCAGTCGGGGCGGGTCGCGAAGAGGATGTCCTCGCTCGAGGTGTTGCCGCTCGCGCCCGGCGCGAAGGGGCAGCCGCCGAGGCCGCCCAGCGCGCCGTCGACCATCGCCGCGCCCTCCTGGATCGCGGCGAGGGCATTGGCGACGCCGAGGCCCCACGTGTCGTGCCCGTGGTACACGATCTCCCGCGTGGGAGACTCCTCCCGCACGCGGGAGACCAGGCCCGCCACCTGGGCCGGGACCGCCTGGCCGAGGGTGTCGCAGATCACGATGCCCTGGGCGCCCTCGGCCCGCGGGTCGTTGGCGATCGCGAGCACCCGCTCCGGCGGCACCGGCCCCTCGAAGGGGCACGTGAACGAGGTGGCGATGCAGAGCTCGACCTGCGCGCCAGCCTCCTGGGCGAGCGCGAGCGCCTCGGGCATGGCGGCGAGGCTCGTCTCCGTGGTCCTGCCGATGTTGGCGAGGTTGTGCGAGTCGGAGGCCGAGAAGCAGTACTGCAGGTTGCGCGCGCCCGCCTCGAGGGCGAGCGACACGTGCTTGGGCGTGGCGACCCAGAGCCAGCAGGACGCGAGCTCCTCGGCGGTGAGGGCCCGCACCACATCGAGCGTGTTGGCCATCGGCGGGACCTTGTCCGGCCGCGCCAGGGAGCCGATCTCGAGGGCCGGCACGCCGACGGCGAGCAGCCGGCGGACGATCTCGACCTTGCGCTCGGCCGGGAGGAGCTTGCCCGTGAGCTGGAGCCCGTCCCGCAGCGTCACGTCGCGCAGTCTGGCGTTGGGGGCGAAGGCGAAGCTCATGCGGCCACCCCCGAGGATGCGCGCAGGATCGCCGCGGTCTCCTCGGCGGACTTCCCGAGGAGCTCCCGGCAGATCTCCTCGGTGTGCTCGCCGAGATCGGGGCCGAGGGACCTGATGGGCAGCGACGCCTCCCCGAGCACCGGGACGATCCCGGGGAATCCCACGTCCGGGATGGTCCTCTCGCCCGTGGACACGTCGAACCGCTGGATCATGGAGCGTGCGGCGTACTGGGCGTCGGAGCAGATGTCCTGTGCCGTGTAGATCGGCCCGGACGGGACTCCTGCGGCGTCGAGCACGGCCAGGACCTCCTCCGGCGTCAGGGACGCCGTCCACGCGCCGATGGCCTGGTCGAGCTCGTCGCGGCGCGCCCAGCGCCCGGCGTTGCTCGCGAGCGTCTGGTCGGCCGCGAGGTCCGGCCGGCCGATGATGTCCATGAACCGGGCGAAGATCGAGTCGCCGTTGCCGGCGATGACCACGCTCCCGCCGCCCCTGCACACATAGGCATTGCTCGGTGCAATGCCCTCCATGCGCCCGCCCGTGCGGGTCCGCTGCACGCCGTAGGCCAGGTAGTCCGGGATGAGCGACTCCATCATCGAGAACATCGCCTCGTTCAGGGCGACGTCGACGATCCGGTTCGCTGGACGCCCTGCGCCTCCCCCGGCCCGCTCACGCTCACGTTCACGCTCACGCTCGAAGAGCAGCATGACGGAGCCGAACGCCGCGTAGAGGCCAGCGATCGAGTCGCCGATGGAGATGCCCACCCGCACCGGGGGCCGGTCCGGATCACCCACCAGCTCGCGGAAGCCTCCCACGGCCTCCGCCACGGCTGCGAAGCCCGGCCGCTGCGAGAGGGGCCCGGTCTGCCCGTAGGCGGAGAGCCTCGTGACGATGAGGTCGGGGTTGGCCTCCTTGAGGATGTCCGGTCCCAGACCCCACCGCTCGAGGGTGCCCGGCCGGAAGTTCTCCAGCAGGACGTCGCAGTGCCTGACCAGATCGAGGACAACGGCCTTCCCAGCCTCGGAGCGCAGGTCAAGGGCCATCGACTTCTTGTTCCGGTTGATGGTCCTGAAGAGCATGGAGGTGGTGCCCTCGTAGAGCCTCCAGTTCCGCAGCTCGTCTCCCGTTCCCGGCCGCTCGACCTTGATGACCTCGGCGCCGAAGTCGGCGAGCATCCGTCCGGCGGTGGGCGCCGCGATGTAGTTTCCGAGCTCGAGGACCCGGATGCCCGCGAGCGGTGCGGGCACCCGGTCCTCGGCGTCCGTCTCAGGCCTTGACGAAGTCATTGGTGTAGGTCTTGCTCAGGTCGATGTCCTTGTTCCCGACCTCCGGGTTGGCCACCTGCTGCGTCTTGAGCACAGCCTTGACGCCGTCCTCGGTGAAGGCACCGTCCTTGCTCAGGGTCTTCTTCAGGTCGTCGATCACCTTGGCGTACTGCGCCTTGTCCCCGCCGGCGAACTTCTCGGGCATCTTGTCCGCGATCTCCTGCCCGGAATGGTCGCTGATGAACTTGAGGGTCTTGACGATGGCCTTCGCGAGCTTGCCCGCGGTGTCGGAGTTCTTCTCGAGCCAGTCGGTCTTCGCGTAGAGGCAGGCCGAGGGCCACGAGTCGGTGCCGAAGACGGCCTTGAGCCCGTCCGCCGTGCGCACGTCCTGGAGGATCACCAGTGGCTTGCCGAGCTGCTTCGCCAGGACCGAGATGTCCGGCTCGAGCATGACGGCGGCGTCCACCTGGTTGTTCTGCACCGCCGCTACTGCGCTGGACCCTGCTCCGATCGCCGAGACCGAGGCGTCGGTGGGCTGGAAGCCGTTCTTGGAGAGGAGGAACTTCACGAACATGTCCGTCGACGACCCGGGGGCGGTCACCCCGACGTTCTTGCCCTTGAGGTCCGCGATGCTCTTGATGGTGCCCTCATTCTTGGGCGCGACGACCAGGGCGAGGCCCGAGGAGAGGCCCATGTCCGCGAAGGCCTTGATGCTCTGGTTCTTCGCCTGCATCTGGATCGTGTGCTCGTAGTAGCCGCTCGTCACCTGGGTGCTCCCACCGAGCATTGCGGTGAGCGCCTTCGAGCCGCCCTGCAGGTCCTGGAGCTCGACGTCGAGGCCCTGCTCCTTGTAGTAGCCGAGCTGGTCGGCAAGGGTTGTCGGGAGGTACGTGAGCAGGGTCTGGCCGCCGACGCCGATGATCACCTTCGTTCCCGAGCCGCCGCCGGCCGCTCCCGTCGCGCCAGCGGTGCCCGTCTGCCCGGGGGGTGCCGCGGCCGGGGCGCCGCAGGCTGCGAGGGCGAGGCCGGCCGCCGTCACGCCGGCCACCGACAGGAGCCGGCGGCGCGTCACGCCCTGGGACTCGGCGTTGAAGGTGTGGGGGGCCTGATTGTCGTGCGACGACGTCATGGGGAATTCCTTCCGTGCAGGGAGTGTGGAGAAGAGTGGGTGTTTCTGGGCTGGGTGCTGGCTCTAGGGCGACTGCCGGTTCTAGGCCGTCTGCAGGTTCTAGGCCGACTGGGCCGGGCGCCAGCGGAGCAGGTGCCGCTCGATGCGGTTGACGACGAGGTCGACGATGAGCACGACGATCATGAGGATGAACATCCCGGCGAAGACGCCCTTCGTGTCGAAGACGCCCTGCGCCTGCGCAATCGCATAGCCGACGCCGCCCGAGGCGCCGAGGTACTCGCCGACCACCGCGCCCGTGATGGCGAAGCCGACACTGATGTGGAGGCTCGAGAAGATCCAGGTGAGCGCACTGGGGATGAAGACGTTCCGCAGCAGCTGCTTCTCGTTGCCTCCGAGCATCCTGACGTTGTCGATCAGGACCCTGTCCACGCTCTTGACCCCTTCGAGGGTGTTGAAGAACACGATGAAGAACACGAGCGTGAAGCCGAAGGCGACCTTCGACCAGATCCCGAGGCCGAACCACAGCAGGAAGATCGGCGCCAGCACCACGCGGGGAAGCGCATTGAACATCTGGAGGAACGGCTGGAACAGCCGCTCGAGGAAGCTCGCCCGCGCGAGGATGAAGCCGAGGGCAAGGCCGGCTGCGGCGCCGACGATGAACGCGAGCAGAGACTCCTGCATGGTGATCCACAGATGCGGGAACACGTAGCCGGACGAGATCCACAGCCAGACGGTCTGGAAGATCTCCGACGGGAGCGGGAAGAAGAACTCGTCGATCACCTTGGCCCGCACGAGGAGTTCCCAGGCGACGAGGACGACCACCGCGAGGCCCAGCTGGAGCAGCCGCATGCCGAGAGTCGCCCGGACCCGCGACTGCGGGCTCTTGCGGCGGCCGGGGGACGAGGAGCCGGGCGTGCCGGTCGCCGGACCGAGTCCCGGACGGTTGGTGTCAGCCACCGTCATGCCACCTCACCCCCGGAGACTGCCGAGGACTGGTAGGTCTTGGACACCTCGACGCGCAGCCGTCCCCAGATCTCCCGGTGCAGCTCGACGAAGCGGGGGTCGTCGCGGATCTCCAGGAGATCGCGCGGCCGGGGGATCGTGATCTCGTAGGACCCGACCACCGTGCTCCCCGGACCTGCGCCGAGGATCACCACCTCGTCCGAGAGGGCGATCGCCTCGTCGAGGTCGTGCGTGATGAAGATGACGGCCTTGCCGGACTCCTGCCACAGGGCCAGCAGCTCGTTCTCCATGATCTGCCGGGTCTGGACGTCGAGCGCGGAGAACGGCTCGTCCATGAGCAGGATGTCGGGATTGACGATCCAGGCCTGCGCCACTGCGGTGCGCTTGCGCATGCCTCCGCTGAGCTGGTGGGGGTAGCGGTCTGCGAAGTTCCTCAGCCCGACCTTCTCGAGCCACCTCTGCGCTTCTGCACGGGCATCGGCCTTGCCGACACCCGCCATCGTGAGCCCGAGGCTCACGTTATCGATGACCGTCTTCCATGGCAGCAGGCCATCCTGCTGGAACATATAGGAGGCACGCCGGTTGACCCCTTTGACCGGCTCGCCGAAGCTGCGGGCAATGCCCTCCGAGGGCGCCAGGAGCCCTGCCGCCATGTTCAGGATCGTCGACTTGCCCGACCCCGTGGGACCCACGACGGAGACGAACCGCCCGGGCAGGACCTTGAGGTTGATGTCGCGCACGGCGCAGTATGTCTGGCCGCCGGGAGTCGTGAACTCCTTGGTACACCCCTCCAAGTCGACGGCGTACTCGCCCAGAGCCGTCTGTGTAACCATCCCAGTCCCCTAACCTCACCACATTGTGGGTTCAGATTCAGATTATGGGATGACAGTAGCAGTGAGCTGGACCACACTCAATCCCCCGTCCGACCCGCAGCGCACCACGGCTGCCGGGCCGGTGTCAGCGCGTGCATCGCGCGGCCACCGGCCCGGCATTCGATGGAGGATGAGGCTCGTGCCGCCTCAGGCGGGCTGGGCCGCGCGGGTCTTGGCGCGGCGTCGTACGAACGGGTAGACCACGAGCAGCAGGGCGAGGGCGCCGAGGCTGAGCCAGACCTGCGGTGCGGCGTCCGGGTCGAAGGCCATGAGCACCACGATGAGGGCCACGGCGCCCAGGACGACCGCGTTGAGCCACGGGTGGAGCCACATCTTCAGGGCCAGCCCCGACTTCTCCTCGGCGCTCATCCGGTTGCGGAGGCGCCACTGCGTCACGGCCACGAACGCGTAGACGAACAGCGCCACGCAGCCCGCGGAGTTCATGATGAAGTCGAAGACGTCCTTGGGCGCCACGTAGTTCGCGCCGATGGCCACATAGCCCACCACGGTCGAGAGGAGGATGGCCTTCCACGGCACGCCTGCCCGGTTCCGGTCCTCGACCCAGCGCGGCGCGTAGCCATGGCGGGAGAGGGCGAAAAGCATGCGCGAGCCCGAGTACAGGCCCGAATTCAGCACCGAGAGGGCGGCGGTGAGCACGACGGCGTTCATCACCTGCTCCGCGCCGGGAAGCCCGAAGCGGCCGAACGCGAAGGCAAAGGGGCTGACCTTCGCGGGCAGTTCGTCCCACGGGACGACCATGAGCAGGATCGCCACCGAGCCGACGTAGAAGAGGAGGATGCGCCACACGACCGTGTTGGTGGCCTTGGCGACGCCCTTGGCGGGCTGGTCCGACTCGGCCGCGGCCATCGTGACGATCTCGGTGCCGAAGTAGCTGAAGATCACGACCGCGACCCCGTTGAACACCGCCGTCCAGCCGTGCGGCATGAAGCCGTGGTCCGTGATGTTGGAGATCGATCCCGTGGAGCCGGGGATAACACCCAGGACGAAGAGCGTCCCCACGCCGAGGAAGACGACGATGGTGGTGACCTTGATCGAGGCGAGCCAGAACTCGGTCTCGCCGAACGAGCGCAGGCTCATGAGGTTGGTGAAGGTGAAGACGAGCATTCCGGCGAGCGCGAACGTCCAGTCGGGCACGCTCGGGAACCACTCGTGGAAGATGCGGCCGACGACGACAGCCTCGAAGGCGACGACGCCGACCCAGAAGTACCAGTAGAGCCAGCCGATGGTGAACCCGGCCCAGTTGCCGAGGCCGTCACGGGCGTACTCCATGAACGAGCCGACGACGGGGCGGTTCGTGGACATCTCGCCGAGCATGCGCATGACGAGGACGACCAGAGCGCCCCCGATGGCATATGAGAGCAGGGCGGCTGGCCCCACGGAGCGGATCACCGAGCCCGAGCCCACGAAGAGGCTCGCGCCGATGATGCCTCCGAGGGCGATCATGGTCAGGTGTCGCGGCCTCAGCCGGGCCCGGGGCTCGGACTCCGATGTCCGTTCCGCCGTGCGCCGGCCGCCGGGGCCGCCGTGGTCTTCTCGGGTGGGCGCAGCGAGCCGGTCAGGTGCCTGCATGCGTGATCTCCGTTCGATCGGGGCGATCGGCGTGGTGCCGATCACAGTGCCCCGTCAGCATGCGGGATCCAGGTCACAGGGCGCGATGGACGATCCGTACGGCGCAACGGGCGCGCGCGGTACGGATCGTCCTTGGCGTCAGTCCTTCCCGAGCCACGCCGACGCCGCCACCACGAGTGCAGCCGTGCCGGTGGTCAGAGTGGGCTGGAGGACGGGGGCGAACTTCGGTGAGTGGTTCGCCGGGATCTCGCTGAGCCTCCCCGCGGCCTCGGCTGCCGCATACTCCTGCGGGTCCACGCCGCCGAAGCCCCAGTACGTGTACGGCACGCCGAACGCCGAGGGGACGTCGCTGAAGTCCTCGCTCGCGGTCTGCCGGCCGTAGTCCTGCACCGCGCCGTCGGGGAAGTAGTCCTCGAAGGCCGCGGTGACCCGGGCCGTGACGTCGGGATCGTTGTCGGTGAGCGGGTAGCTGTTGTAGAGCTCGATGTCGGGCTCCTTCGGCGAGCCCGACGCCTCGGACTCGGCCTTGGCGATGCGCTCGATCGCCGCCAGGAGCTGATCCCGGACCGGCTTGCTGTAGGTGCGGATGTTCAGCTCGAGGACGGCGTGGTCGTCGATGATGTTGCTCTTCGCCCCCACCGCGACCTTCCCCACCGTCAGGACCGCGAACTCCCCCGGCTGGACCTCGCGCGCCACCACGGCCTGCAGGCGCACCACGACCATGGAGGCCAGGACAGCCGGGTCGATCGACAGGTGCGGCATCGAGCCGTGGCTGCCGCGTCCGAACAGCGTGATCCGCACGCTGTCCGCCATCGACAGGAAGGGACCGGAGTGCGTGCCGACCGTCCCGGCGGGGTGGACGAGCACGTGCTGCGCAAGGGCCACATCCGGCCTGGGAATCAGGGACACCAGACCGTCGTCGACCATGCCGCGGGCACCGTCGCCGAGCTCTTCCGCCGGCTGGAACAGCGCGATCAGGGTCCCTGACCACGCAGCGCGTTCCTCGCTGAACAGGCGCGCAGCCCCGAGGAGCGCTGCCATGTGCGAGTCATGGCCGCAGGCATGCATCGCCGGGGTCTGCGCGCCCTGGTCGTCGATGGCCTCGGACAGGCTCGCGTACTCCAGGCCCGTGGCTTCGGCGACCGGAAGGGCGTCCATGTCCGCGCGCAGCAGCACGGTAGGTCCATCCCCGTTCGCCAGCACGCCCACCACTCCGGAGCCCCCGACGTTCCGGTGGACCTCGAAGCCGGACTGGCCGAGCTGGTCGGCGACGATGCCCGAGGTGCGCTCCTCGTGGTGGCTCAGTTCGGGATTGAGGTGGAAGTCCTTGTAGAGGTCCTCCTGCCACTCCCTCAGGGCGTCCTGGCCGGACAGGATCTGACGCGCGGATTCAGTGGAAGCCATGGTGCTGCGTGCCTTTCTCTCGTCGCTGTTCGCTGGATGGGCTGCTTCTGGGGGTGGGGCTACTTCTGTGCCTGCGCGGGCGCCTCGGCGCGCTCCTTGCCCCGCGGCACCGTGACCGTGATCGAGACGATCGCGACGATCACCATGACGAGGTTGAAGATCAGCGCCATGACCGCTGCCTGCCGGATCGCGGTGTTGTCGGTGCGGCCCTGGTTGATGAGCACGTCTCCGAGGAACTGCGCACCGGAGCTGCTGAACGCGGTGAAGATGGCAAGGGAGACGGCCGCGCCGATGGCGCTTCCGAGGGACGAGGCCATCTTGTAGATGCCGGATCCGGCCCCGGCCTGGTCTGCCGGGAGGTTCGCCAGCGCGGCGTCAGTGGACGGCGTCGCGTAGAACGCCAGGCCGAGGCCGAACAGGGCATACGCGACGACGGCGAGCCAGCTGTACTGGCTGAGCAGGAGGTTGGTGGGCATGAGCAGCAGCACGGCGACGCCGACGATCATCGAGCCCCAGATCATGGGCCTGCGCGGGCCGAACCGCTGGAGGAGCTTCTCGCCGAAGCGGATGAAAGCAATGATCACGATGGCGTAGCCGATGGTCAGCAGACCCGCGTCGGAGGCCTTCATCCCGCCGCCGATCTGGAGGAGCTGCTGGGTGACGATGAGCAGGCCGATGGTGCCGTTGAGGAGGAAGTTCGAGATGGTCGCTCCGGTGAAGGTGCGGTTCCGGAACAGGGCGAAGTCGATGAACGGCTTGGCCGCCCTCTTCTCGATGCGGACGAGGACGTAGAGGCCGACGACGGCGATGACCAGCAGCCCGAGGGTGACGGGGCTGCCCCAGCCGATCTTCGCTCCGAAGATGAGCACGATCATGAGGGAGAGCATCGACACGACGAAGACGAGGACGCCGGCGAAGTCGAAGCGCGACGTGCCCTGCTGGGCGACCCTGCTCTCGGGGGTGCCGCGCATGAGCAGGATCGAGGCGATCGAGATGACGATCGAGGCGATGAAGATCCAGCGCCAGCCCACGAGGGTGGCCACGTAGCCGCCGAAGATCGAGGCGAGGCCCGAACCGCCCCAGGAGCCGATGGACCACATGGACACGGCGCGCTGGCGCCCGGGACCGTCCCAGTAGGTCTTCACGAGGGCCATGGTCGCCGGCATGATGCACGCCGCGGAGAGACCTTGGATCGCGCGTCCGCCGAGCATGAGGGGCAGGGCGAGGGGGCCGGTGGCGAGGACGATCATGAGCGAGCCCAGGATGCCGAACCCGTTGCCGATGAGGCTGATGCGCACCCGGCCGACGCGGTCGGCGAGGCCGCCGGCCACCACGATGAACATGCCCGAGAACAGCGCGGTGACCGAGACGGCCAGGTTCATCGCGTCGACGTTGACGAGGGGGTTGGCCCAGGTCTTGTGGACGGGATCGGTATAGGGGCCGTTCACCTCGGCGAGGATGTTCGGCGCGACGGTGCCCATCGTGCCGGCGAACAGCCAGAACGTGACGACGCCGAGCACGATCCCCAAGAGCAGCTTGTCGTTGCCTTTGAAGGTAGTGGGTGCGGCGGTGGGGGAAATGCTTGCCATGACGGCTCCTGGGTCCGGAGGTAACTAGCAGTTCAAATGTCGATATATCTATGATGCTCCCATTTACGTGTCGATTCGTTTCGTAGAGCAGATTCTTTGTGTCTACTTCGACACATCAGGAGCGTGACTTAACCGGTTCGGAGGGCCAGCCACAGGTGGGCGGCCACATCCGGGTCGTCGAGGTCCACCCCAAGCAGCTCGGATGCCCTGCTGATGCGGTGGCGCACTGAATTGCGGTGGACGGCGAGATCGCGCGCCGTCGCCTCCCACTGCCCCCGGTTCCTCAGGTACGCGCGCACCGTGGGGAGCAGTTCCCCGCCGGCGCCGGCGAGCGCTGCGGCCCACTCGTCGCCGGGCAGCTCGAGGCCGTGCCCCACCCGGACCACACGGCCCGGGGGAGCCTGCCCGGCGGCGTCGGCGACCTGGCCGACGACCTCCCGCACCCGCCGCAGCGGAACAGGGCCTCCCCACGCGCCGCGGAGTCCGGCAGGGAGCGGCGGACGGGGCGTCTCGGTGGGCAGCAGCATGTAGATGAGACCGCCGAGCTCGAACCCGAGCGCGTTCGCGGGCAGGGCCTGGTCCCCGCGGCCAGGGCTGGCGTCGAGCACCACGAGGTAGACCGTCTCGGGCAGCGCGGTGTGCATCTGGGGCGCGAGGAGGCGCGCAGCGTCGTCGTGCCCGGCAAGGACAAGCGCGACGAGCATCCCGTCGCTGCGGGAGCGCTCCTCGTCGGCGTGCCTCAGGGCAGCCGCCCGATGGGCGAGCAGGGTCGAGGCGGTGAGGAACAGGTGCCGCTCGGCGGGTGCCAGCTGTCCGCCGCGCCCCACCGCAAGGTACGCGACGGGCCCGTACCCATCCGAGACGGGATAGAGCGAGGCCGGGCCTGAGGCGAGGTGGACGGTGGCGGTGGCACCCCGGCCGCCGGTCTGGAGGGCGGCCGCCTCGCGCCGGAGCTCGTCGAGCAGCCCGGGCGGCAGTTCGCCGCTGCCCCCCGCGGGCGTGCACGACGCCGGGCCGTCGCCTTCCGGGAGGTAGGCCACCCAGGTGCCGAGAGCGTGGGCGAGCTCGCGCACAATGGCCGGCTCGGCGTCGTCCTTCGCGGCGGCGCGCGTGAGTGCCACCTGGAGCCCGAGGAGGGCGGTGAGCTCCGCCTCTCCCCCGCGGCGCACGAGCTCCCAGTAGGCCCGGGAGACCGCGAGGAACGGCGACTCGCGCGGGACGGTCAGCAGCGGGAGGCCGGCCTCGATGCATGCGGCGCGGAGCTCATCGGGGACCATGCTGTGGCCCGAGCCGAGGCCGAGTCCGAGGGCGGCCACGCGACCCTCGACCAGCCGGGCCACATAGGCCCGGGCCGCCTCGGCCCGCGCTGGCGCGTCCAGCCCCGCGAGCTGCATCCCGACGGTGAGGAGCAGCTCGCCGCCGTCGAGGAACACTGTGGGGTCCTCGAGCTCGGAGACATGGACGCCTGTGAGCTCGACCCGCGGGAGCGGGACGGGCCAGTACGGGACGAGGTCGCCGTGGGCGGCCTCGGCAAGCTGGGCGAGAGTGATCACCCGCGTCCTCCCGCCTGAATCATCGGTTGTGCATTAGGTCCCATCAGAGCCAATTATTGGCCGGAACATCCAAGGACGACAGGGCCGGACGCCCCTACTGTGGTCTCAACCACACACCCCCATCCCACCGGGAGGACTCCATGACCGCCACGACCGACGCCACCGTCGCCAGCCCTTCCGCAGTCCCCCAGCGGGCGCGGCTGCTCGCCACCCCCCTGCCCGGGCCGCGCTCCCGCGAGCTCGAGGCCGAGCGCCGGCGCCACGTCACGGAGGGCTTCGGCGTGACCGTGCCCGTGTTCATCGACCGGGCGGAGGGCTCGCTGCTGGTGGACGTGGATGGCAACCGGATCATCGACTTCGCCTCGGGGATCGCGGTGACGAGCGTGGGAGCCGCCAACCCCCGGGTGGCGGAGCGCGCGGCGGCACAGCTCTCCCGCTTCACCCACACGTGCTTCATGGTCACCGAGTACTCCTCCTTCGTACAGGTGTGCGCGTGGCTCAACGAGCACACCCCGGGCGGGTTCGAGAAGCGCACCGCCCTGTTCTCCACCGGCGCCGAGGCGGTCGAGAACGCCATCAAGATCGCCCGCTCAGCGACCCGGCGCCCCAACGTCCTCGTCTTCGACGAGGCCTACCACGGACGAACGCAGCTGACCATGGCCATGACGGCCAAGGAGAACCCGTACAGCCTCAACTTCGGGCCGCTCCCCGGTTCGGTGTTCCGCGGCCCGACCGCTCCCGCGCACCTCGCCCCCGCGGACGCCGCCGGCGCGGCGGCCTTCGTGGACGAGGCGCTGGCCGGAGTCGAGGCGGTCCTCGCCGAGGCGGGCCCGGAGACGTTCGCCGCGATGGTCATCGAGCCGATCCAGGGCGAGGGCGGATTCGTGGTCCACGCCCCCGGCTTCCTCGCGGGGCTGCGCGAGATCGCGACGCGGCACGGCATCGTCCTCGTGATCGACGAGATCCAGGCCGGCATGGGCCGCACCGGCGCGCTCTTCGCGTCCGAGCACGACGGTGTCGCAGGAGACATCACCCTGTCTGCGAAGGCGCTCGGCGCCGGCCTCCCGCTCTCTGCCGTCACCGGGCGCGCCGAGCTCATGAACGCCGTCCACGCCGGGGGTCTGGGCGGGACCTACGCCGGCAACCCGGTGGCGTGCGAGGCCGCGCTCGCGGTGTTCGAGCTCCTCGAGGACGGCTCGCTCCTCGCCGGGGCACGGCACATCGAGCACGCGGTGCGGGAGCGTTTCGAGCCGCTCCTCACGCACGACGCCGCCGGGCCGGCTCGCGCGGGCATCGTCTCCGTCCGTGGACGGGGCGCCATGATGGCCCTCGAGTTCGGTGACGCCTCGGGCCCGCGTCCGGACATCGCGAAGGCCGCTGCCGCCGCCGCGAACGCCGCCGGCGTCCTCACCCTCACGTGCGGCACCCACGGCAACGTCATCCGCCTGCTCCCGCCGCTTGTCACCGAGCCCGAGGTCCTCGCGGAGGGACTCGACGTGCTCGAGGCCGCCATCCGCGGGGCGCTCTCGTGAGCTCCGCGCCGTCGCCCGCCGGGGACCCCGAGGACACCACCACTTCTGGACAAAACCTCCGTCTACGGCAGGAGGTATTGTCCACAACTCGTGGCATTCCCGCCGGCACGGCCCCGCTCGAGGGGATCCTCGTGGCGGACTTCTCCCGCGTGCTCGCGGGGCCGCTGGCGTCGATGACGCTCGCGGACCTCGGGGCGCGGGTGGTGAAGGTCGAGCGGCCCGGCGCCGGGGACGACACGCGGCACTGGGGACCACCGTTCTCTGCGACGGGGGCAACCTACTTCGAGAGCGTGAACCGGAACAAGGAGTCGGTCGAGCTGGACCTGGCCGACCCCGAGGACCTCGCTCTGGCCCGGGAGCTCGCGCTGCGGGCCGACGTGCTCGTGGAGAACTTCAAGCCCGGAGGCCTCGAGAAGCTCGGACTCGGATATGAGGCGCTCGCGGAGGAGAACCCGGGGCTCGTGTACGCCTCGATCTCGGGGTTCGGATCCACGGGCGGACGGGACCTGCCCGGGTACGACTTCATCGTCCAGGCCCTCGGCGGGCTCATGTCCATCACGGGCCACCCGGACACGGTGCCGGGCGGCGGACCGGTCAAGGCCGGCGTCGCGCTCGTGGACGTGCTCACCGCGAAAGACGCGACGATCGGGATCCTCGCAGCCCTCACCGAGCGGGCCCGCACGGGCCGCGGCCGGCGAGTCGAGGTGAACCTGCTCTCCTCCTTGCAGGGGGCGCTGGCGAACCAGGCCCAGGCATACCTCGGCGCTGGCGTCACGCCGGGCCGGATGGGGAATGACCACCCCTCGATCGTGCCGTACCAGCTCCTCGCGACCGCCGACGCGCCGTTGGCCGTGGCCGCCGGGAACGACGGGCAGTTCGCCCGGCTGTGCGAAGCGATCGGCGCCCCCGAGCTGGCCGCGGACCCGCGGTTCGCCACGAACAAGGCGCGGGTCGCGCACCGGGGCGAGCTGGTCCCGCTGCTCGAGGCGGGCCTCGCCGCCGCCTCCGCGGAGGTCTGGCAGGACAAGCTCGCAGGCCTCGGGATCCCCTGCGGGCGTGTGGCCGGGATCGGCGAGGGCCTGGACTACGCGGAGTCCCTCGGCCTCGAGCCGACCATCGAGGTCCGCGACCGCTCCGGGGCCGCGGTGGGCCGGCAGGTCCGCCACCCCATTACCTGGACCCCGCCGCTGCCGCCCCGCACCCAGGCGCCGCCCGAGCTGGGAGCCGACACGGCCGACGTCGTGCGCTGGCTCCGCGAGTAGCCGCACCAGCGGCTCCCCCACCCGCCGGCTCCCCCACCCCTCCGGTGTTGCGGGGTCCCTGGCGGGGCGTTGCGGGGTCCCTGGTCACGACCAAAGACCCCGCAACCGGCCGCCAAAGACCCCACAACAAGCTGCCAGAGACCCCACAACGTGAAAGGAACCACCCGATGACCGCCACCGCCAGCCTCGCTGCCCCGGACACCGCCGCGAGCGCCGCCGGCTCTGCCGAGCGACTCCCCGACCCCGCCGACCTCATCTCCTTCGATACCCTCCTCACCGACGAGGAGGTTGCCCTGCGCGACCGCGTCCGGGCATTCGTGACGGCCGAGATCAAGCCGAACATCGCGCGCTGGTACGAGGAGGCCCGCTTCCCGCTGGAGATCGTGCCGGAGATGGCCAGCCTCGGCCTGCTCGGCATGCACCTGCACGGCTACGGCTGCGCCGGCCGCTCCGCGGTCGAGTACGGCCTCGCCGGCGCCGAGCTCGAGGCTGGCGACTCCGGCCTGCGTACCTTCGTCTCCGTCCAGGGCTCGCTCGCGATGTCCGCGATCCACAAGCACGGCTCCGAGGAGCAGAAGCACGAGTGGCTGCCTCAGATGGCGGCCGGGGAGGCGATCGGCTGCTTCGGCCTCACCGAGCCGACCGCAGGCTCCGACCCCGGCTCGATGACCACCTACGCCCGCCGCGACGGCACCGGCCCCACCGTGGACTGGGTCCTCTCGGGCAAGAAGCGCTGGATCGGCCTGGCCAACGTCGCCAAGGTCGCGGTCATCTGGGCGATGACGGACGACGGGGTGCGCGGCTTCGTCGTCCCCACAGCCACTCCCGGCTACACGGCCACCCCGATCGAGCCCAAGCTCTCCATGCGCGCCTCGATCCAGTGCGAGATCGAGCTCGACGAGGTCCGCCTCCCCCACGACGCCGTCCTGCCGAACGCCGGCGGCCTCAAGGGCCCGTTCTCGTGCCTGAACGAGGCCCGCTACGGCATCATCTGGGGCTCCATGGGCGCCGCCCGGGACGCCTTCGAGGACGCCTTGGCCTACTCCAAGGAGCGCCTCCAGTTCGGCAGGCCGCTCGCCGGCTACCAGCTCACCCAGGCCAAGCTCGTGGACATGGCCCTGGAGATCAACAAGGGCTTCCTGCTCGCCCTCCACCTCGGACGGCTCAAGGACGCCGGGAAACTCCAGCACCACCAGATCTCCGTCGGCAAGCTCAACAACTGCCGTGAGGCCATCGAGATCGCCCGCGAGGCCCGCACCATCCTCGGCGGCAACGGGATCACACTCGAGCACTCGCCCCTGCGCCACGCCAACAACCTCGAATCCGTGCGCACCTACGAGGGCACCGACGAGGTCCACACCCTCATCCTCGGCCAGAAGCTCACCGGAGAGGCGGCCTTCCGGTGACCGCGGCTGTAGATACCGCGCACGACGGCGGCCTGATCCTCCAGGCGGCGCCGGCACCGGTCGCGCTGCGCCTCCTCATCGGCGGGAAGTGGGTCGCGGGCGACGGCGCGACACTCACCTCGGTCAACCCTGCCCGACCCGAGGAAGTGGTGGCCGAAGGCACCCAAGCCGTCGCGGCCGACGTCGTGCGTGCGATGAGCGCCGCCCGCGCCGCACAGCGGGAGTGGGGCCGTGCGCCGATCCACGAGCGCGGCGCCGTCCTGGCCCGAGCGGCGGCCGCGCTCGAGGCCCGCGCGGACCAGTACGGACTCGAACTGGCCCGGGAGGAGGGCAAGACCCTCGCTGAGGGCCGCGGCGAGGTGCTGCGCGCGGCGCAGATCCTGCGCTACTACGCCGGCGAGGGCGACCGCACGGCCGGGGAGCACTTCGCCTCCCCGCGTCGGGGCGAGAGGATCCTCGTCACGCGCAAGCCGCTCGGCGTCGTCGGCATCGTGACCCCGTTCAACTTCCCCATCGCGATCCCGGCGTGGAAGATCGCCCCGGCGCTCGTGTACGGGAATGCGGTGGTGTGGAAGCCGGCGTCGACCGTGCCGCTGCTCGCGATGCGGTTCGCGGAGGCCCTCGTGGAAGGCGGGCTGCCCGCCGGGGTCCTCAACCTCGTCATCGGGCCGGGCGCGCTGGGCACTGACCTTGTGCGGCACCCGGACCTGGACGGGCTCTCGTTCACCGGCTCCACGGGTGTGGGCCGGATGCTCGCGGGCGAGGCCGCCTCACGCGGCGTCCCGTTCCAGGGCGAGATGGGCGGGAAGAACGCGGCGATCGTGCTCGCGGACGCGGATCTGGACCTCGCGGCGGAGCAGGTGCTGTTCGGAGCGTTCCGCTCGACGGGGCAGAAGTGCACGGCGACGTCGCGGCTCATCGTCGCCGAGGAAGTCGCGGACGAGTTCCTCGCGAAGCTCTCGGAGCGCCTCGACGCGTGGCGCGTGGGCGACCCCAGCGACCCCGGGACACACATGGGCCCGCTCGTGACGCCGTCGGCAGCTGCGGGCGTGCGCGACGCCGTCGCCGCCGCAGAGGCCGACGGCGCCGGGGTGGCCTACCGGGGGCAGGCGCCGAGCGGCGAGGCGTACGTGCCGCCTACGGTCCTCGAGGTCCCCGAAGCCGGCGCCTCCACCAACATCGTCTGGCGCGAGGAACTCTTCGGGCCGGTGCTCGCGGTCCGCCGCGCGGCCTCGACCGACGAGGCGTTCGCCCTCGCGGAGGACTCCGAGTTCGGGCTGACCGCCGCCCTGTTCACGCGGGACATCGCCACGGCGCTCGACGCGGTGGACACGCTCGACGTCGGCATCCTCCACGTGAACTCCGAATCGGCCGGCGCGGACCCGCACGTGCCGTTCGGCGGGGCGAAGAAGTCCGGCTACGGCCCCAAGGAGCAGGGCGCGGCCGCAAAGGAATTCTTCACGCACACCACGACTGTGTACCTTCGCGGGTGAGTTGGGCCGCGCCGTCGTGCTCCGGACTGCTCAGGCGGCCTCTGGGCGCCGCAGCCGGAGCACGACGGCGCGTCCCACGAGTCCGATCGCGAACATCACCACGCCTGCCACGACCGACTGCCAGGGGAGCGCCCCGACGAGTACTAGGCACCCTAGCGCGCCCACGACGTTGAGCCAGCGCGGCCACCGCCGGTCCGCGGCGGGCTGGGTGAAGGCCGAGGCGTTCGCGACCGCGTAGTACACGAGCACCCCGAACGACGAGAAGCCGATGACCCCGCGCAGGTCTGTGGCCAGCACGAGCACGCTCACGACGACGGCGAGCGCCAGCTCCGCATGCTGCGGCACCCTGTGCACGGGATGGACCGCACCGAGCCAGGCGGGCAGGTCGCGTTCACGGGCCATGGCCAGGCTCGTCCGGCCGATCCCGGCGATGAGGGCCAGCAGCGCGCCGAGGCTCGCGACTGCCGCGCCGATACGCACCACCGGTCCAAGCCCGTCGAGGCCGACGGTGTGCACGGCGTCCGCGAGCGGCGCAGCGGACGTCGCGAGGCCAGCCGGGCCTGCGGCCGCAAGGGCCGTGACACCCACCACCGCATAGACCACGACGGCGATGCCCAGCGCGAGCGGGATCGCCCGCGGGATGGTCGTGCGCGGGTTCCGGACCTCCTCGCCCATCGTCGCGATCCGCGCGTATCCCGCGAACGCGAAGAAGAGCAGCCCCGCGGCCTGCAGGACCCCATACACCCCGCCGGATCCTGCCGGCTCACCGGCTGCGGAGGCGATGGCTCCGAGGCCCGCATGCCCGCTCGCCCAGAGTCCTATCACCAGCACGGCCAGTGCCGCGAGCGTGATGGTCACGAGGATTCGCGTCAGCTGCGCGGTGCGCGTCACGCCCCGATAGTTGAGCGCCGCGAGCGCGAGGACGGCGGCCACGGCCACGAGACGCTGGAGCCATTCCGCGCCCGGCACGGCATAGCTGGCGAAGGTCAGCGCCATCGCGGCGCACGAGGCGGTCTTGCCGATCACAAACCCCCACCCGGCGGTGAACCCCCACCAGGGCCCGAGCCGCTCGCGCCCGTAGACGTAGGTCCCGCCCGAGGTCGGGTAGGCCGCAGCGAGCTGCGCGGACGCCACGGCGTTGCAGTAGGCCACGACGGCGGCGATCGCCAGGCCAAGGAGCAGCCACGACCCCGCGGCACGGGCAGCCGGCCCGAACGCAGCGAATACGCCGGCGCCGATCATCGAGCCGAGGCCGATCACGACGGCGTCAGCGAGCCCGAGCCGCCGGGCAAGCTGGGGATGAGTCACAGTGCATGTATATCAACGCGGGATAGCAGCTCCGGCGCGCGCCCTGCAGGCGTACGTAGGGGGCTCCCTCGTCGGGGGAGCCCCCTACTCTGCTGTCTCTCGCTGATCTATCCCCCCGCCCCCACGTCTGGCAGCACGGCGAGCACGCTCGGATCCGCCCCCAGCCCTGCGAGCCGGGCCTCGATCGCCGCCCGGGCGCGCCCGTAGGGCACGTCCGTACCGAGCAGGAGCGAGCGGTTGTTGGCCTCGTTGAACACGGCGTCGATCTCGAACGCGAGCTGCGCTGCGTCGTGCAGGCCCGGCAGCTCACCGAGGTCCATCGCGGTCTGGACCGCGTGCGCGAGGTACGAGTCCCAGTCCCGCAGCGCCGCCGCCAGTGCGTCCCGCACCGGACCGGGACGGGCGTCGAACTCGACGGCCGTGGACTGGAAGAAGCAGCCTCCCGCGAAGACCCGGCGGCGAGAGTAGTCGAGCCACAGGCGCACGACGGCGCACAGTCGCCTCAGGCCCCTCGGCTCGCCGCGCGCGGCGGTGATCACGTGCTCCACGAAGATCTGGCGGGCCGCCTCGACGGTCGCCAGCTGGAGGCCCTCCTTGGTTCCGAAGAGCGCGCCGACCCCGCTCTTGCTGGCCCCGACCGCCGTTGCGAGCCGCCCGATCGTGAGCCCCTCGAGCCCCTCGACCGATGCGAGGTCAACCGCCTCGACCAAGACGGCCCGACGCGACTGCTCTCCGCGGGCCCGGCGCCCATCGATGCGTTCCTGGATCTCCACCGCACTCCACCTTTCCGGCCCTTGCCCCCCGTCAGGTTAAGCGTACGATCGTCCGTATAGAAATAAATATGAACGACCGTCCGTATAGATTATGCTCTCCTCTGATCCCATCTCGGGAGGCCGCCATGCTCAGCCAGTCCACCGTCGTCGTGCGCCGCGACCGCCTGCCGGCCCCGGGCACTCCCGCAGCCCCGCTGCTGCGTGCAATCTCGCTCCTCCCGCCCAGCGTCGCCGCAGCGGCAGCCTTCCCCCTGTTCATGCGCGTCGGCCCTCGGCGGGCGGTGAACCCTGGCGAGGAGCAGACCCACCTCGCCGCCGACTGGTCGCGGGTCCCCGTGCCCGGCCTGCACGGGCATGGCGGCAGCGCGGTCACGTACCGGTGGGGGTCCGGCGAGCGCCCGGTGCTCCTCGTCCACGGCTGGGGCGGCCGCGCATCGCAGTTTGCGCCGCTCGTGCGGGAGCTGCGCTACGCCGGGCTCACCGTTGTCGCGTTCGACGCCCCGGCCCACGGCGAATCCCCGGGGCGCGGCACGTTCATCCTCGACTTCATGGGCGCGATGCGCGAGCTCGAGCGCATGCATGGGCCGTTCGGGGCCGTCGTCGCCCACTCTTTCGGCTCCCTCGCCACGCTTGTCGCGGTCGCGGAGGGACTCGGCGCGGGTCGCGTCGCAACCGTCGCGGGGATGGCCGATGCCGGCCACCTTGTCGCGTCGTTCGCCACCGCGACCGGGCTCTCGGCCCCGGCAGCGGACGCGCTCCGGGGCCGGTTCGCCCGACGCGTGTTCCCCACCGAGCCGGACGTCTACGGGCGCTTCTCCGCGGTGAGCCATCCCCTCCCGGCGGCGGTTCCGCTCCTCGTGGTGCACGACACCGGTGATCGCCGCGTGCCGGCCACCGAAGCCGGCCGTCTGGTCGCGGCCAACACCGGCCACGCGCAGTTCCTTCAGACCAGCGGCCTCGGCCACCAGCGGATCCTCGCCGACGCCGGAGTACTCGCCCGGATCACGGAGTTCGTTGCCGGCTGAGAGGAGTCCGGGATTCCGCCCGTTCACCGGCCGCGGTGACGAACGCGCCGAGGATCGCCTCGAGCTGGCCCGGAGCCGCCGTGCGGGTCTGGGCGTCCTCGGGGTGCCATTGGACGGCGAGGAGCCAGACGCCGGGGTCGGTTGACTCGATGGCCTCGACCACGCCGTCCGGCGCCTCGGCGCTGACGCGGAGGCCCTCGCCGATCCGCCCGGCGGCCTGATGGTGGCCGGACACGACGCGGACGGTGCCGGCGCCGCCAAGCGCGGAGGCCAGCAGCGTGCCCGGCGCGATCACCGCGTCGTGGAGCGGCATCGGTCCTGCCGGGGCATCGTGGTCGTCGTGCATCCCCGTCGGGCCCAGGTCCTCGATGAGGGTGCCGCCGAGCGCCACGTTGACGAGCTGGAGTCCTCGGCAGATGCCCAGGACCGGCAGGCGCGCGGCGAGCGCACCGCGCACGAGCCGGACCTCGGCGTCGTCCGCGCCCCGGTCCACGCCGTCGATGCTCGGGTGCGCTGTATCGCCGCCGTACAGCGCCGGGTCCACATCGCCCCCGCCCATGACCAGCACGCCGTCGAACTCCTCAGCGCGCGGCAGCTCGGCCGCCGCGGAGTCGAGCACGACGGCGCTCGCCCCCGCCGCTTCAAGGCCCGCCGCAGCGTTCGCTGTCAGCACGGCCAGCTCCTCGTGGAACGCCGCCGTGTGCGAGGCTGCACTGTCCGCCCAGGTGACCGCGATGCGCGGCGGCATCGGGTGCTCCGCGCCGTCTCCGCTCACGGGGCGGGCGGGTAGAGCGGGTTGTGGCCTGTCGCGACGCGTTCCCCGGCTGCCGGAGGTCCTGGCGGGGTGCCGTCGCCGAACGGGCGGCCGCCCAGCGCCTCGCGGCCGTGGGGAGTGAGCCAGTTGGCGAGGTCGGGACCATCCGGCACGATCTGCGTGGGATTGATGTCCTCGTGGACGATGTAGTAGTGCTGCTTGATCTGCACGAAGTCGATCGTGTCTCCGAACCCGGGGGTCTGGAACAGGTCCCGTGCGTACGCCCACAGAGCGCGCATCTCACTGAGCTTGTTGCGGTTGCACTTGAAGTGGCCGTGGTAGACGGGATCGAAGCGGGCAAGCGTGGTGAAGAGCCGCACGTCGGCCTCGGTGATGGTGTCCCCCACGAGGTACCGCTGGCCGGTGAGCCGATCCTCGAGCCAGTCCATCGCGTCCCAGAGACGCGCGTAGGCACGGTCGTAGGCAGCCTGCGAGCCCGCGAAGCCGCACCGGTACACCCCGTTGTTGACGTCCTTGAACACCCGGTCGTTCACCTCGTCGATCTCCGGACGGAGCGCCTCGGGGTAGAGGTCCGGGGCGCCCTCCCGGTGGAACGCGGTCCACTCGAGTTCGAAGTCGATGGTGATCTGCGGATAGTTGTTGGTCACGACGGCGCCGCTGGACACCTCCACGATGGCCGGCACGGTGATGCCGCGGGGATAGTCGGGGAACCGTCGGAAGTACGCCTCCTGGAGCCGCTCGATGCCCAGGACCGGGTCGTGCCCGTCGGGGTCGAGGTCGAACGTCCAGGAACGGGCGTCGTGGGTGGGGCCGGGCATGCCGAGGGAGATGGCATCCTCGAGGCCGAGCAGCCTGCGGACGATCACCGTCCGGTTGGCCCACGGGCAGGCCCGGGCGGCGATGAGCCGGTAGCGGCCGGCCTCGGCGGCCCACGCCTGGGCTCCCTCGGGGGCCGGAGTCCCGGGAGGGAACGTCCCGTCCCGGGTGATGCGGTCCTCGATGTAGTTGGTGTCCCGCGTGAACTCCTCGCCCGTGTGCACGTAGGCGCCCTTGGTGCTGAATGCGTTGCTGCCAGCCATGCGTTCAGCCTAGCGCGGCCCTCCGACAGGCCTCAGCCGATGGTCGCCGGCGTCGCCTGCTGCTCCTCGGCGCGGCGTCCCGTCCGCGCGGTGCGGCCGGAGATCCGCCGCTCGAGGTACCGCGCGAAGTGCGAGATGAGGATGTTGCTGACCACGTAGACCGCGGCGATGACGAGGAAGGTCTGGATGAGGTGGCTCGTGTAGGCGGTGAGGTTGTTCGCCGTCTTCATCAGCTCGGGGTAGCTCACGGCGTAGCCGAGGGTCGTGTCCTTCAGGAGCACCACGAGCTGGGCCACCATGGAGGGCACGACGATCCGCACCGCCTGCGGCAGCACCACGTAGCGGGTGGCCTGCGAGTGCTGGAGCCCGATGCTCAGGGCCGCCTCGACCTGGCCCGCAGGGAGCGCGAGGATGCCGGCGCGGAAGATCTCTGCCATCACCGCCGAGCTGCACAGCGCGATCGGTATGACGAGCTTCCAGAAGATGTCCGGGTTGATCCCGTACGTGGGCAGCCCGCTCACGAAGACGTACACGACGAGCAGCAGCGGCACCGAGCGGAAGAACTCGACGTACGCCACCGCGGGGATCCGCAGCCAGGCCCGGTGGGATGTGCGGGCCAGGGCCATGAGTAGCGCTGTGGGGATGGCGAACAGGGCAGATGCCGCCGCCGCAAGGGCGGTGTTGCCCAGACCTGCGAGGAGGAACTGGATGTAGGGCCACTGGGTGAACTCGGCCCACCGGTCCGCGGCCAGCTGCCCGGCCTGCCCGAAGCGCAGCACCACGAGGACGGCAATGGCCACGATCGCGACGATGCTGAGCACGGTCACGACGCGGATGGCACGCCGGCCCCTCGGGCCCACGGCGTCGAAGATGTGCTCCTGGGTGCTCACCGCTGGACCCTCCACCGCTTCTCGAGCCGCGCTCCCACGCCCCCCGCGAGCAGCGAGATGATGACGTAGGCGAATGCGACGATGACGTAGGCCGTGAGCCCGAGGGCCGCCTGGTTGTTGATCTCGGAGACCTGCAGGGTGAGGTCCTTGACGCCGATGACCCCCGCGAGCGAGGAGCTCAGGAGGATTCCGATGAAGACGTTGACCAGCGGCTGGACCACACTCCGATAGGCCTGGGGGAACAGGACATGCCGGAGCACGCCGGAGAAGTCCAGGCCTATCGAGCGCGCCGCCTCGATCTGCCCGACGGAGACCGCGTTGATGCCCGTGCGGATGGCCTCGCACGTGAACGCCCCGCCCAGGAGCGTCATGGACAGGGCCGCGCACGTGAACAGGTCGAACGTGATGCCGATGTCGGGAAGCCCGAACGTCACAACGACGAGGAGGCTGATCAGCGGGATGTTCACGAAGAGCTCGACGTACACGCGGCCCACGGCGCGCAGGGGGACGATGGGGCTGATCCGGAAGGCAGCCATGATCGTGCCGAGCACGAGCGAGCCCAGGAAGCTGACCGCCGTGAGCCTCACTGTCATCCAGAGGCCGTCGAGCAGCTCCGGCAGGTAGGTGGTGAACAGCTCCTCCATGGCGCGCCGGTCAGGAGGCGATGGCCGGCGGCTTGGGCGGATCCGTCTTGACGACCTGGCCCACCGTGGCCTTCCACAGGGCGGCCCAGGAGCCGTCCCCCTCCATCACCTTGAGCCATGCGTTGACGAATGCAAGGGCATCGCTTCCCTTGTGCAGCCCGATCCCGTAGGGGTCCGCGTTGCCGAAGGGGTCGCCGACGATCTTGACGTCCTTGTTCTTGGCCACGTCGGAGAGCAGGATCGACTGGTCGATCACGTAGGCGTCGACGCGGCCCTGCTGGACGGCGGCGAGGCACTTCGGGTTGTCGTCGAACGTCTGCACGTTGGCCTTGGGCGCGTACTTCTGCAGGAGCGCGACGCCGGTGCTCGCCGCCTGGGTGGCGACGTTCTTGCCGGCGAGGTCGTCCACCGAGTTGATGGTGGTGTTCGTCGTCTTGACGAGGATCGCGGACTTCGACTCGTAGTACGGGCCGGCGAAGTCCACCTTCTGCTGGCGGGCCGGGGTGATCGAGTAGGTGGCGATGACGAGGTCCACGGACTGGTTCTGCAGGAGGGTCTCGCGGGTGTCCACCGTGACCTGGCTGAGGTTCTCCTTGGGCTGGCCGGTGATGTACTTCGCGAGCAGCTGGGACATGCCGGCGTCGAAGCCTGCCACCTTCCCCGTCGCCGGGTCGCGCAGCGAGAACAGCGACGAGGTGTCCGTGCCGCCTCGGTTGATGGAGCCGCGCGCCTTGATGGCCTTGGCCCACTCGTTCCCGTCCACGAGGGAGGCATCAGCGACAGCGCCCTTCGACAGCACCGCGTCATACGCGGCGAGGTCGATCACCGAGCCCGAGCTGCCCCCGGCCCCGGCACTCGCCGAGCCGGACGATGCCGGGAGCGACGGGGAGCTGGAGCACGCGGCGAGCGCGCCCGCGCTCAGGGTGCCCAGGCCGATGCCGAGGAGCTTCCTCCGGCTGAGCTGGAGCCCAGCGATCTCGATCCGATCCATGGCAGTTCCTCCATGATGTCGGGCCCGCCCGAGCGGGCCGTACGGCGGTGGGCGCGAGCCCCTATCGGTCCTCTGAAGCGCCAGTCTAAGCACGGGGTCCGCCTGCGGAGCAGGTACGACGCGGAAATCCAGCGCGTCGGGCCCCTACCCTCCGCGGTCTGGATCCGCGGGGATAGGGTAATTTCCGAACGCTGAGACCCCTGCAAACGCTAGGACCGGAACGTGGACTCGACTGAAGCTGCCGTCTCACGGGAGACGCTCGACTGGATTACCCGGCTCATGGCCATTGACACGACGAGCCGGGACTCGAACCTGCCGCTCATCGATGTCATCGCCGCCGAGGTGCGCCGGCACGGGGTGGAGCCGGTGCTCGTGCCCAACGAGGATGGCAGCAAGGCCAACCTCATCGCCACCTTCCCGGCGGCCGACGGCTCCACCCACGGCGGCATCGTCCTGTCCGGCCACACCGACGTGGTGCCGGTGGACGGGCAGGACTGGTCGAGCGCACCGTTCGAGCCGGAGATCCGTGACGGCCGGCTGTACGGACGCGGGGCGTGCGACATGAAGGGCTTCGTGGGCGCGGTCGTCGCCCGGATCCCGGACATTGCCGCACAGCCGCTGCGCGAGCCCCTCCACCTCGCGTTCTCCTATGACGAGGAGATCGGCTGCCTCGGCGCCGAGAGCCTGGTCAAGGACATGGTGGGCCGCGAACTGCGACCCCGCGCGTGCATCGTCGGGGAGCCCACGAGCATGCGCGTGATCCACGGTCACAAGTCCATCAACCTCTTCCGTGTCGAGTTCCACGGCGTGGCCGCCCACTCGTCCCTCACCCCACGGGGCGTCAATGCGATCGAGTACGCCGCCGCGTTCGCCCGGTTCGTCCGAGGCGTTGCCGAGGAGTTCCGCGACGAGGGCCCGTACGACGACGCGTTCGACGTCCCGTACACGACCTGCACCGTGAACCTCATCGAGGGCGGCATCGCCGTCAACACCGTCCCTGCCGCCTGCACCCTGCACTTCGAGTTCCGCTCGATCGCCGCCGTCGACTCCCACGCCCTCGTCGACCGCTTCCGCTCGGAGCTGCACCGCCTCGAGGGCGAGATGCAGGCGGAGAATCCCGAGGCCCGCATCGACCTGCGCGTGGTGGCCTCCGCCCCCGGCCTCGACACCGCCGAGGACTCGGAGGTGGTGCGCCTCGCCACCGAGTGGGGCGGCACGGCGTCGGGCGAGAAGGTCGCGTACGGCACCGAGGCCGGCCTGTTCGACCAGGGCGGCATCCCCACAGTGGTGTGCGGTCCCGGCGACATCGCCCAGGCGCACTCCCCGGACGAGTTTGTCGACCTCGACCAGCTCGTGCGCTGCGAGGCCTTCCTCGACCGGGTCCTCGCGCACCTGCGTCTCTGAAGTCCCCGCCCGGAGCACGACGCCGGTCCCTCACCTGCACCCGAAGGAGTCCCCATGTCCGCACAGCCCGCCGCAGCGGCGGTTACCCCGGAACGGCTCGCGGCCGCCCGCAGGGCGGTCGTCAGCAGCTCGATCGGTGCCGCCCTCGAGTGGTTCGACATCATCGTCTACGCCTCGTTCGCGATCATCATCGCCCAGAACTTCTTCCCCGAGGGCGACAGCACGCTCGGGCTCATCCTCACGTTCGCGACCTTCGCGATCTCCTACCTCATCCGGCCCTTGGGCGGGATGTTCCTCGGCTCGTACGCGGACCGGCACGGCCGCAAGGGCGCGCTGACCCTCACGCTGACCCTCATGATGGTCGGCACGCTGATCATGGCGCTCGCTCCGACCTACTCGCTCGTCGGGACGTGGGCTGGGATCATCATCCTCGTCTCGCGCCTGATCCAGGGCTTTTCCGCCGGCGGCGAGTTCGGCACGGCCACCACGTTCCTCGTCGAGACGGCACCCCACCGCAAGGCCTACTACGCCTCCTGGCAGGTTGCAGCGCAGGGCATCTCGATGTTCCTCGCCTCGGCCTTCGGCTTCGCGCTGTTCAACTGGCTCTCCAAGGACGCTCTCTACTCGTGGGGCTGGCGGATCCCCTTCATCGTGGGCATCTTCATCGGCCCCGTGGGCCTGTACATCCGGGCGAAGCTGGCCGAGACGGAGGAATTCACCGCCGCTGAGAAGCACGCAGGGCCGATCCGGGCCATCTTCACCACCCACCTCGGGCGGCTCCTGGCGGCATCGGCGAGCATCGGCGTGGCGACCATCTCGATCTACCTCATCCTGTACATGCCCACCTTCGCGGTGAAGAGCCTGCATGTCACCGCGAGCGCCGCCTACCTGGGCGGTGTGGTGGCCGGCCTCGTCATCCTCGTGGTGACGCCGCTCATGGGCAGGCTGGCGGACAAGGTCGGCCCCGCACGCCTCATGCTGTGGGCCGCCGTGGCCGCGTTCGTCCTCGCGTGGCCGCTGTTCCAGCTGATCATCGCCGCGCCGTCGCTGCCGGTGTTCATCCTCGTCATCGGAGTCCTCGGCATCCTGTGCGCCGTCTACTTCGGGCCGCTGCCCACGCTCCTGACCGAGATCTTCCCGACCAACGTGCGCACCACCGGGGTCGGCGTGGCCTACAACGTGGGCGTCACGCTCCTGGGCGGCCTCGCGCCCCTGGTCCTCACCTGGCTCCTGGACCTCACCGGCGCCCTCAGCGCCCCGAGCTTCTACTACATGGCCGTGGCGGTCATCTCCCTCATCGGACTGCTCGCCGCCCGGAGGCTGTACAACGCAAGGTGAGACCGGCCTGAGACTCAGTTTCACAGCAGCGGGCCCACCCGCTAGCGTGAGAGCAGCAGCACAGTGGCCCACCCATCGACGGCGAGGACGTGACCATGACCGCGACGAACTTTGACCCCGGCACCTACGAGACGCTCGAGCTGGACCTCACGGACGGCGTCCTCACGCTGACGGTGAACCGGCCCAAGGCCCTCAACGCCCTCTCCCGCGAGGTCGTGTCGGACCTGTGGAAGGCCTTCACCGCGATCCAGGATTCCTGCACGCACGACGCCGGGTGGCCGGTCCGCGGGGTCATCGTCACCGGCGCCGGCGGCAAGGCCTTCGTGGCCGGGGCCGACATCCGGCAGATGTCCTCGATGGACCCGGACACCGCGTCCGAGTACGGCCGCTCGATGCACGGGGTGACGCTGCTCATCGAGAAGCTCCCCGTGCCGGTCATCGCGGCCGTGGACGGCTTCGCCCTCGGCGGGGGCTGCGAGCTCGCCCTCGCGTGCGACTTCATCTATGCCTCCGAGGCCGCCAGGTTCGGGCAGCCGGAGGTCAACCTGGGCCTCGTGCCCGGATTCGGCGGCTCCGTCCGGCTCCCCCAGCGGGTGGGACTCGGTCCCGCCCGGGAGCTCATCTACACGGGCCGGCAGATCGACGCGGCCGAGGCGCTCCGCCTCGGCCTCGCCAACCGGGTCCTGGCAGACCGCGACGAGCTGTTCGCGGCAGCACGCGCCACCATCGGCGAGATCGCGGCGAAGGCGCCGCTCGCCGTCGGACTCGCCAAGCAGTCGATCGCGGGTGCGACGGGACGGAGCACCGCGAAGGGCCTGGAGATCGAGGCGGACGCGTTCCGGGAGGCGTTCACCACCCAGGACATGCGCGAGGGCACCACTGCGTTCCTCGAGAAGCGGAGCGCCGTCTTCACGGGAAAGTAGGCCCTGAGGGCTCCGCCCCGCGCCTCGGTTGACATTTCAACGGATGCAGGGTTGGCGGCAAGCCCCACCACAGCAAAACGACAGGCTGACTGGGGAGAGTAGAGCCATGACGGCGACACTCCCCTCTCCCCAACCACCCACCCAGGCCCTGCCACCGGTCTACCGGCGGCAGGCCCTCGGCAGGGAGCTCGCGGCGCGGGGACGCCGCCGTCTGCTCGGCGCCGACCTGCTCACGGTCGCGGCGTGGGGCTCGGCGGCTGCCGCCGTCGCGCTCTACCTTGCGGACGGCGCGGCCGGGCAGTTCGGCACCGTGCCCCAGGCCCTCACCGCCATCGGCGTGGTCGCGGGCCTCATCGGCACCGACCTCGTCCTCGTGATGCTCCTCCTCGCGGCACGCCTGCCGTGGATCGACCGGGCCGTCGGCCACGACCGTGCCATGGCGGTCCACGGCAGTCTGGGCAAGCCGGCGCTGTACCTGATCCTCGCGCACATGGTGTTCCTGCTCCTCGGATATGGCGCCGCGGAGGGCATCAACCCCATCGCAGAGGTGGGCGCCCTGTGGGCCCTCGGTTCCGACATGCAGCTGGGCTTCCTCTCGATCGTGCTGTTCATCGCCGTCGTCGTGACCTCCCTCGTTGCCGTCCGGCGCAGGATGCCCTACGAGTTCTGGTACGGCATCCACCTCCTCACCTACGCCGCGGTCCTTGCCGCGATTCCCCACCAGTTCAGCGTGGGCGGCCTGTTCGCCCAGGGCCAGTGGCAGCGCCTGTACTGGGAGGTGTTCTACTGGGGCGTCGTAGTGGCGCTCGTCGCCTTCCGCGTCGTGGCACCGGTGGCCCGCACGTGGCGCCACCAGCTCACGGTGACGCGCGTGGTCGAGGAGGCGCGCGGAGTCGTGAGCATCGAGATGACCGGGCTGCACCTGAGCGAGCTGACCGGCGACGGCGGCCGCTTCTTCCAGTGGCGCTTCCTCGCTCCGGGCCTGTGGTGGCACTCGCACCCGTTCAGCCTCTCGGCCGAGCCCCGGGGGACCTCCCTGCGCATCACGGTGAGGAATCTGGGCCGCGGCAGCGCCGGCCTCATGCGCCTGCGCCCCGGGACGAAGGTGGCGATCGCCGGCCCCTACGGCGCCTTTGCCCACGCGTCCCGCACGCGTCCCGGCCTCGTCCTCGTGGGCTCGGGTATCGGCATCACGCCGATCCGCGCACTCCTCGAGCGGGCCGAGTTCGCCCCGGGGGACGCCACGGTGATCCTGCGGGCGAGTGCCGAGAACGGGCTGTACCTGCGCAGCGAGATCGCCAGCCTCTGCCGCGAGCGGGGGGCCGTGCTCTACGAGCTCGTGGGGCACCGCGCCCGTGGATCCTCCTCCTGGCTGCCTCGGCACCAGACCGGCCTGCACCTGGCCGACTATCTCCCGGCCGGAGCCCCCCAGCTCGCCGAATCCGATGTCTACGTGTGCGGCCCCCGCGACTGGACCGAGGCGGTCCTCGAGGACGCGAAGGCCGCGGGCGCTCACGAGTCCCAGCTCCACAGCGAAAGGTTCGACTGGTGAGAACACGAGCAGCTGTCTCGGCCTCCCTGGCCTCCCTCGGCATCCTGGCGGTCGGCTGGCAGGCCGGCGCGCACACCCTTGAGGCCCAGGCGGCCACTCCGACCAGCGCCACGACCGGCACCGGCACCGGCACCACCTCCGGGGCGGCGGCCGGTTCCTCCTCCCACAGCGCGTCCGGCAACAGCTCAGGCAGCACGTCCGGCAGCAGCTCCGGCTCGTCGACCGCCTCGGGCACCTTTGCCGGGCAGTCGGTCTCGACCCGGTTCGGCAACGTCCAGGTGCAGATCACCGTGCGGAACGGCAAGATCACCGACGTGACGGCCCTGCACCTGACCGACGCGGAACGGCGGTCGCAGATGATCAGCGCGCAGGCGGCGCCGATCCTGCGCAGCGAGGTCCTGCAGGCACAGTCGGCGAACGTCCAGACGGTCAGCGGCGCGACGATCACCTCGGACGCGTACCTCACCTCGCTCCAGGCAGCCCTCGATGCAGCCCACCTCTGAGCTGCGGGCCCGCACCTTCGAATGCATGGGCACGGTCGTCAGCCTCACGGTTCCCCGCGGCCGCGCGGACGCGGACGCCGCGGATGGGGATGCTGCGGGCGCGGCGGAGGACGCGCGTTTCGAGGCGGCGGTTGCGGTCGTCGAGGAGCAGTTCCGCGCCCTCGACGCCCAGTTCAGCCTGTTCCGGCCGGCCTCCGAGGCGAGCCGGATCGCCCGGGGCGAGCTTGCCCTCATGGACTCGAGCGCCCTCATGCGGGACCTCTACGCGGACGCGGTGCGGTGGCGGCGCCGCACCGACGGCGCCTTCACGCCGGAGCGTCCCGACGGCGCCCTGGACCTCAGCGGACTCGTCAAGGGGTACGCGATTGCGGAGGCCGGGCGGTCTCTGGCCGCGCTCGGGCTGGCGGACTGGTGCCTCAACGCGGGCGGCGACGTGCTCGTCTCCGGTTCCCCCTCGCCGTCGGCCGCCCCCTCCCCGGCGCGACGCACGGGCGCAGAAGGGGTTGCGGCGCCGTGGCTCGCGGGCATCGTCGACGCGGCCGACCGCCGCACGCTGCTGAGCGCCTACCCGCTCGGGGAGCGGCGCCTCGCGCTGGCGACCTCCGGCTCGGCCGAGCGCGGGGACCACATCTGGACCGCCGGCGTGCGCGGGCCGCGCCGCACGGGACGCCCCGAGTTCGTCCAGGTGAGCGTCGCCGCCACAGACATCGTGACCGCGGACGTCCTGGCCACCGCGATCGTCGCCGGCGGCCGGCCCACCCTCGACGCGGTCACCTCCCGCTGGGACGTGGACGTGCTGACGGTGGCGCACGACGGCGCACTGCTCGCCACCCCCGGATTCCGCGCCACGAGCGCGGCGTAGGCCAGCGTCCTGAAGGCCTACCTCGGCAAGCGACCCCCCAGCAACCGGGTTGCCTGCTCCGCCGCCGCCACAAGGGGGTCCGCCCACTCGCGGCACTTCTCCGGGGTCACGCGGAGGGACGGACCGCTGACGCTCAGTGCCCCCACAAGATCCCCCATGGAGTCGAAGACGGGGGCCGCGAGCCCGGTAGCACCCTCGTCGCGCTCATCCGAGGTGACGGAATAGCCGTCGCGGCGCGTCTGCTCGACGTCGCCGTGCAGCCAAGCAGGATCGGTGATCGTGTGCTCGGTGAGCCGTTCGAGCCCCGACGAGAGGGCGGCCTGCTCCGCACGTGGATCCCACGCCATGAGCACGCGGCCGGCCGAGCCGGCGTGCAGGGGCAGGATCTTCCCGACGTGCATCTCGCGCCGGAGCGCGTGGCGCGTCTCCGCCATCGCAACGCAGACGCGCACGTCGCCCTCCAGCCGGAAGAGGGCCACCGTCTCGCCGGTCTCGTTCCGGAGCTCCTCCAGCACGGGCTTGATGATCTCGAGGGCGTCGAGGCCGCGGGTGGCGGGCGCCGCCCAGTAGGCGAACCTCACGCCGATGCGCACCCTGTCGCCTTCCCGGTCCAGGAACTCCTCGGCCACGAGGTTCGCCACGAGCCGCTGCACGGTCGAGGCGGGATACCCGGTCGCAGCGTGGATCTCCGAGAGCGAGAGCGCAGGGCGCGAGAGCGAGAAGGCATCGAGGATGCCGCGGATCTTCCCCAGCACGAGGAGCGGCTTGACCCCCGAGGACAGCTCGCGGCCTCCTTCTCGGCGCGGGGCCGGAAGCTGGTCGCCCCCATCTTCCCAGTCCGGGTCTGACGCGCTCATGGAAGGCCTCCCGTGCGGCGTGACGGTGAATGCCGCGAGTCTATCGGGCTGCGGGGCTCAGAGCCGGACGAGCTCCGGGTACTTCGGGCTCAGTCCGTCGCCCGAGGATCGCCCGGTAAGGCGGCGCATGACCCAGGGCCCTGCGAACTCACGCACCCACAGCGCGTTGGCACGCGCCTGTTCCACCCGGCTCAGCACCGGCAGGGGCGGCACGTCGGGAACCTCGGCCACGCCCTCGTGCTCGAGGACGCCGAGCACCCGATTCGCCATGGTCGCGTGGCCGAGCGAGGACATGTGCATGCGGTCCACGTCCCACATGCGCCAGTCCTGGAACTCGTGGAACCGCCAGTAGTCGACGATGGTCGCGCCATGGCGGTCGGCGATCCAGCGGACCTGCTCGTTGTAGATCGCGGTGCGGCCCCGCATGGCGCCGAACACCTTGGAGCTGCCAGCGTCGAAGCCCGTGAACAGCAGGACCTTCGCGCCGGAGTCGACAAGGCGCGCCACGGCCTCGTCGTACTGGACGAGGAGGCCGTCAATGTCCACCTTGGGCCGCAGGATGTCGTTCGCGCCCGCGTACAGGGTCACGATCGTGGGCCGAAGGGCGAGGGCGGGTTCCACCTGCTCGGCGAGGATCGCCCGCACCTTGCGGCCCCGGATGGCGAGGTTGGCGTAGCCAGCGTGCGGGTCGGCCCGCTGGAGCTGCTCCGCGACCCGGTCGGCCCAGCCGCGAACCCCGTTGGGACGGGCCGGGTCCGGGTCCCCCACGCCCTCCGTGAAGGAGTCGCCCAGGGCCACGAAGCGCGTGGTGAACTCGCCGCTCACCGTGCCGACCCGCCGTCGTGCGCGAGCGTCTCTGCCTCCGACGGCGCCCTCTCCGCCGACGGCGCTCTCACCTCCGACGGCACGCTCTCGGCGCGCGCGGGATCGCGGAAGATCCAGCTGTCGTGCTGCAGCCTGCCGACCACCTTCTCGCCGATCTCAGCGAGGGACGCCACGTCCTCGGGCTCGAGGGCGTCGAACACGAGCTGGCGGACCCGCTCCACGTGCTCGGGAGCGAGGTCCGCGATCGTCTCCCAGCCGGCATCGGTGAGGTGCGCGGTGGTGACGCGGGCGTCGTCGGGCGAGGGCTGGCGGTCGATCCAGCCGCGCGCCTGCAGCTTGGTCACCACGTGGGAGAGCCGGGAGAGCGACGCCGAGGTGCGCGAGGCCAGCTCCTTCATGGGCAGCATGCGGCCCTCGGCCTCCGAGAGCATGGCCAGCACGTTGTAGTCGAAGAGGGACAGCTTGTTCAGCTGCGTCAGATGCGCGTCGAGGGCGGCAGGCAGGAGGGTGTTGACGCTCAGCAGGGCGAGCCACGCCCTTCTCTCCTGCGCAGTGAGCCAGCGGGGTTCCGTCACGGATACCAAGCATAGGGCGTGGGATCGCCATCCTTTCGCCTGCCGCATGGTGCCCCTGGGGCCTGGGGCTTAGCCTGTCCTCGTCAGACTCCAGTGCCGCCCGGCGGAAGGATCGGCCATGGCTCCGGGACTCGCGGGCGTGGACCACATCGTGGTCCTGATGCTCGAGAACCGCTCGTTCGACCACCTGCTCGGATACCTCTACCATTCCTCCGGGAACGTCTCGCCGAGCGGAGCGCCGTTCGAGGGCCTCACCGGATCGGAAAGCTGCCCGGGCCCGGACGGCAACCCGGTATCCGTCTACCCCATCACCCCCGGAACTCCGGACGCCTACTTCATGCCCGGCGCCGATCCGGGCGAGGGCTTCGCCAAGGCCAACAACCAGCTCTTCGGCACCATGCACCCCGCACCGGACGCCGTCCCGACGATGACCGGGTTCGTGGCGGACTACGCCCAGGCCATCAAGGACAACCAGGCCAAGAAGTGGTACGTGGTCCCGGGCACGGCGCCGGGCTGGATCATGGGGTGCTTCGCCCCTGAGACGCTGCCGGTACTCAGCGGGCTGGCCCGCGGCTTCGCGGTCTGCGACCACTGGTTCAGCTCGGTCCCCACCGAGACCATGCCCAACCGTGCCTTCACGTGCGCGGGAACGAGCCAGGGCCACATGGACGACGTGACGAAGTCGTACACCGTGCCCAGCATCTTCGGGACCCTCGGGCAGCACGGGCTCGCCTGGAAGATCTACGGGTACAGCAAGCCCCCGCTCACGCGGCTCAACTTCCCCGACACGCAGAAGGCGCCCGCGGCGAACATCGGGCTCTTCAAGGACTTCCAGACGGACGCGGCGGCGGGCAGGCTCCCTGCCTTCGCGTTCCTCGAGCCGAGCTGGAGCTCCACGGGCAACAGCCAGCATCCCAACTACAGCATGGCCGCCGGAGAACAGCTCATCCTCGACACCTACCGGGCCCTGCGCTCCGGGCCGGCGTGGGACAAGACCCTGCTGATCATCACCTACGACGAGCACGGGGGCTGCTACGACCACGTGCCCCCGCCCTCGGGCGCCACCCCGCCGGACTCCTCCCCTGGCGAGTTCGGCTTCGACTTCACCCGCTTCGGCCCGCGGGTCCCCACCGTCCTCGTGAGCCCGCTCATTCCGGCCGGAACGGTGTTCCGCGTGCCCGCGGGCTCGGCGCCGCTCGACCACACGAGCATCCTCGCCACGGTCGAGCGCCGGTTCGGGGTCCCGCCCCTGACCCGCCGGGATGCCGCAGCGCCCGACGTCGGCGCCGCCCTCACGCTCTCGGCTCCCCGCACCGACGACCCGCTCCACGGCGTCTCGGCACCCCCGACGCCGCCCATCCCCGCCGCGCTCGCGGCCACGCCGTCGCACCTCGCTCAGGTGCGCGAGGAGCTCGCGGCACGGTTCGCGCCGCCGTCCTCAGGGTGATCTGCCGCCTGCGCCCTGCCTCGGGAGACAGGCGCGGGACTACAATGGGAGCGGCAGCGGAAGGCGGCTGGGGGCCAGCCCCGCATCGGCCTTGGCTGGGGAGGCCCCCTTACCTTCGCACTCGTAAGAAGTCCCCCATGAAACTCAGCAAGATCTTCTCCGTGCTCGCCGCTGTCCTGTTGGCCGTCTTTGCCATTGCCTCGCCCGCCGGCGCTGCGAAGACTCCCAACGGGAATCCGCATTTTGTCTACGTCACGCCACAGCTCGTCGGCAACGACCTCCAAGTGAACTTCAAGGAGGCTGGAGTCGGGGCCGGAGCGTCGGTCAGCGTCTCCACTTCGGCGACGTTCTCCTTCGTCCTCGGCTGCGTCAACGGCGGTTCGAACCATCCGAAGGCCGCGAACAAGTCCGCCTTCTCGGAAACCGGCTCCGCCAGCGGCGTCTTCCCCGCAAATGCCGGCGGCAATGTTGTCGAGAGCCTGACCATTCCAGCACCATCGATGCAGGACATCCTGAGCCATCTGGTCTGCCCTCCAGGCCAGACGACAACTCTGTTCAGCGCCGGATGGAGCAACCTCAGCATCACTGACTCGACGAACCACACCACCATCGACGTCCCAGGCACCTGGAGCGTCATGTAGTTCTCCTCCCCAGGACCGGCCTCCCGCGAGGCCGGCCCTCTTGCGTTCACTCTCATCATTGGGGAATGCCGACGCATACTTGAATGTTCAACTAGTCATGGACTTCGGCATCTTCACCTTCGGCGAACTCACGCGGGACCCCTCCGGCACTCCGCGCCCAGCCGCCCAGCGCATCGACGAGACGATCCGGCTGGCCAAGCTCGCCGACGAGGAGGGGCTGGACGTCATCGGCCTCGGCGAGCACCACCGGCACGACTTCGCGTTCTCCGCACCCGAGATCGTCCTCGCGGCCATCGCCCGCGAGACGCAGCGCATCCGCCTCACCACGGCCGTGACGGTGCTGTCCACCCAAGACCCCGCCCGGGTGTTCGAACAGTTCGCCACGCTGGACATCGTCTCGGGCGGCCGCGCCGAGATCATCGCCGGCCGCGGAGTCTTCCCCGAGTCCTTCCCGCTCTTCGGCTATGACCCCGCCGAGTACGATGCCCTGTTCGAGGACAAGCTCGAGCTGCTCCTGCAGATGCGCGAGCAGGCGAACGTGACGTGGCCCGCGGACGGCCGCCGCCGCGGCCACCACGCGCTGCACGACGCCGCGATCGCCCCGCGCCCCGTGCAGGAGCGTCTGCCGATCTGGCGCGGCGTGGGCGGCACCCCCTCGAGCTTCGTGCGGGCCGGGCAGGCCGGCGTCCCGCTCTTCCTCGCCCTGCTCTCCGGGCACCAGCACTTCCTGCGGCTCGTGGAGCTCTACCGCACGGCCGGCGCCCAGGCCGGCCACCCGGCGTCGTCCCTCGCGGTCGGAACGGGGAGCCACTTCTACGTTGCGCGCACCTCGCAGGAGGCCCGGGACACCTTCTACCCGCACTACGCGGCGTACATCGAACAGAACATGCCTCGCCCGGCCGGAACCTTCCCTCGCGAGCACTTCGATGCGTGGGCCGGCCCCGGCGGCGGCCTGCTCGTGGGCAGCCCTGCGGAGGTCGCCGAGCGCATCATCGCCACCCACGAGGCCCTGGGCACGAGCCGGTTCATGGCGCAGGTTGGACTCGGGACGCTGCCGTTCGCCGAGACGGCCGAGTCGGTCGAACTGTTCGCCGCAGAGGTCGTCCCGATGGTGAAGAAGGCGCTGGCTGCAGCGTGACCCGGTTAGCCTTGTCCGCATGACCTCTGGCGTCGGCCGCTTCGCCCCGAGCCCCTCGGGCGAGCTGCACGTGGGCAACCTGCGCACGGCGCTCCTCGCGTGGCTCTTCGCGCGCTCCACCGGGCGCCGCTTCCTGCTGCGCGTCGAGGACCTGGACCGGGCCCGGGCGGGCGCCGAGGAGGTCCAGCTGAGGGACCTCGCCGCCGTCGGCCTCGACTGGGACGGCAAGGTGGTCCGCCAGACCGAGCGCACCGCCCTCTACGAGGAGGCGATCGGGCGGCTCACGGCGGCGGGGCTCACCTACGAGTGCTACTGCACGCGCCGCGAGATCCAGGAGGCGCCGAGCGCTCCCCACGCGCCGCAGGGGGCGTACCCGGGGACGTGCCGCGACCTCACCGCGGCGGAGCGCGCACGACGCCGCGCGGAGCGGCCGGCGGCGGTCCGCCTCCGGGCCGGGGTCACCGAATGGACGGTCACTGACGTTCTGCACGGCCGCTATGCGGGGCTCGTGGACGACTTCGTGCTTCGCCGCAACGACGGGGTCGTCGCGTACAACCTCGCGGTGGTGGTGGACGACGCCGCGCAGGGCATCGACCAAGTGGTCCGCGGCGACGATCTCCTGCCCTCCGCTCCGCGCCAGGCGTACCTGGCGGGACTGCTCGGCGCCCGGGTGCCCGAGTACGCGCACGTGCCGCTCGTGCTCAATCCGGCGGGGCGGCGGCTCGCGAAGCGCGACGGCGCCGTGACGCTCGCCGGGCTCGCGGCGGCGGGGGTGCCGGCCGAGCGCGTGACGGCGCTCCTGCTGGGCTCGCTGGGGCTGCCGGGGTCGGTCCGCGAGGCCCTCGCGGCGTTCAGCCCGCAAGCGCTCCCACGCGAGCCGTGGGTTCTTGACCCCGACTCACTCCTGGCCTCCCCCGGGCCTTCCCGGAAATGTTGGGTTGAGCAGGGTCCGATGAGCTCGGACCCTGCTCAACCCAACATTTCGCGAACGGGGTGCCGGGCGGAGTGCCGGGGTGCGGGGCGGAGGATCAGGCCTGCATCGTGAATCGTGCCGCCGTCCGGCCGCCCACCCAGGGAGCGCGGTAGAGGGCGCGGAACGCCGCGTTGCGCGCTGCCATCAGCCGGGGCGGGAGCGCCCTCCCGAGGGCCATGTTGAGGCGGGCCTGCCGTGCCGCGAGGCGCGCCGCGGCAAGCCGTTCCCTCTCGGCCGCGGCCCACAGCTCTGGCCACGCGGGTCCGTTCCCGGCGGGTGCGCCGCCCAGCGCGTCGGCGGCGATGAGCGGGGCGAAGGCCTCGGCATCGAGCCACCCGAGCGTCATGCCCTGGCCACCGATCGGGCTGACCTCGTGCGCCGCGTCCCCCGCGAGGACCACTCGCCCCGCGAGCATCCCGGCCGCCAGCCGCTCGGTCACGGTGAACGCGCTGAGCATCGAGCACGACGCCGCGTCCACCTCCGCCCCGCACCGCTCGCCGAGGAGCCGGGCGAGGTCGCGGGCGGACGGGTCGACGACGGCCTCGTCCACGTGAGCGACCCATCGCCGCACGCCGCCGGGCAGCGGGAACGACTCGACGATCCCGGCCGCCTCGAGGTGCAGGACGGCCAGGGCGCCGTCACCCGTCGTGTCCGCGAAGTCGCCCATGAGGTACGCGTCAGGGAGCGCACGCGAGCGGGTCGGCACGTGATGCTGTGCACCGAGGGCCCCGCGCATCGGGGACCGCGCGCCGTCGGCCGCGACCACCCAGCGCCCGGAGAACCCAGTGCTGGTCCCCTCCCCGTCCGCGCAGTGCACGACGGCGCCGCCGTCCGCTTGCTCCACCCGCACCGCGCGCACACCGCGGCGCAGTGCGCCGGGTGCGATCTCGGCCAGCCGGGCCTCGAGCGCCTCCTCCGTCTGCCACTGGGGCACGGCCAGCACCGGCGGATCGAAGCACAGGCGTGCTACTTCCCGTGTGCGCCCCGCCCCATGAGATCTGGCGACTCCTTCAGCAATCTGGACACCCTCCGCCAACAGCACGTCCGCGACCCCGGCACGGCGGAGGACGCGGAGGCCCGGCGGGTGGATCCCGATGGCGCGCGTGTGCTTGGCCCGCTCAGGCCGTGCCTCAAGGACCACGACGTTTGCCCCGGCCTGCGCGAGCAGCACCCCGAAGCACAGGCCGACCGGTCCGCCGCCCACCACCACCGCGTCGTGCTCGGCGGAACCTCCGGGCTGTTCCACGCCCGCCTCAGGGGAGCAGGCGCGTCATGAGGGCTGTCTCGACCGTCAGGCCCGGGCCGAAGGCCATCGCGCACACGCGTTCGGCCCCGGTTCGCGGCGGCTCCTGCCCGGCGCCGTCGCGCGCCTGCCCGGCGCCGTCGCGCGCCTGCCCGGCGCCGTCGCGCGCCTCCGCCCCGTCGGTCTGGCCCAGCCCCAGAATCCGCTCGAGCACGAACATCACCGTGGCGCTGGACATGTTTCCGAACTCCCGGAGCGTGTCGTATGCGGGCGCGGTCTGCGCCTCCGAGAGCCCGAGGCGCGCAGCGACCTTGTCCACGATGCTGCGGCCGCCGGGGTGGATGGCCCAGTGCTCGATGTCGGCGTGCGGGCGGCCCGCGAGCGCGGGCTCCCGGGCGAGGAGGGGTGCGAGGGCGCCGGTGATGTGGTCATCGATGATGTGCGGGACGTAGGTGCCGAGGACCATCTCGAAGCCCTGGTCGCCGATGTTCCACGCCATGGTCTCCTCGCCGACCGGGGTGAGGGTCGTCTCGAACGCGTCCAGGCTCAGCGCGGGACGGGTGAGCGGGAGGTCCCGGGCGGTGATGACCGCGGCCGCGGCGCCGTCGGCGAACAGGGAGGCGCCGAGGATCGTGTCCGGGTCATTGGAGCTGCGCACGTGGAGAGAGCAGAGCTCGACGATCGCCACGAGCACCACCGCGTCCGGATCCGCGTCGCAGAACGCCTTGGCCATGCGGAGCGCGGGGAACGCGGCGTAGCACCCCATGAAGCCGAGGTGGAACCGCTGCACCGAGGGGTTCAGGCCGAGGTCCCTGACCACGCGGTAGTCCGGGCCCGGGTTGAAGAACCCTGTGCAGGAGACGGTGACCACATGGGTCACGTCTCCCGCGTTGATGCCGTCCGCGGCGTCCAGGGCGCGCCGCGCCGTCTCCGTGAAGAGCGGCGTGGCTTCCCGGACAAAGAGGTCATTGCGGGTCTTCGTGCTGGGATTCAGCAGCGTGCCCGTGGACGAGTCGAAGAAGTCCGGGTCATGGTCGGGCCGGTCCCACGAGAACTCGGCGACGGCGGAGTAGCGCGTGTCGATCGCCGCGGCGTCGAAGCACGTCTTGACGAGGCGCTGTCCCAGCCGGGTCAGCCCCTCCTGGGCGGCGAACACGTCCCGCGCCTCGGGCTGCTTGAGCACCGTACCGGGGACAGCGGTTTCGAGGGACCTCACGAGGACGACCATGGGCCATTCTTCCCCCGAGGCGGGGTGGGAAAACAAGGGGTGGGGCGATCGCCTCGCCCCACGACGGCAGGGTGGACGCCAGAGCGCCCCTACAGCACCCCGGCCTTCTCGAGCTGCGCGGCCAGCCCTGCCCCGTCCGGCGCCGACGCCCAGGGGGCATCCGGGCGAGGGGCGGCCGACGCGCCGTCGTGCGTGGTGCCGCCCGAGAACACCGCCTGCCCCGGCGAGAGCTGCCGGATGGCCACCGCGGCCACCGAGGCGGGGTGCTCGGCAGCGAACTCGGCGTAGATCGACTCGTCGTGCTGGCCGTTGTCGCCGATCAGGAGCCAGCGGATGCCCGGGAACTCCGCCGCGAGCCGGGCGAGGTTCTCCTGCTTGTGCTGCCGGCCCGAGCGGAACCAGCGCTCCGGCGTCATGCCCCAGTCGGTGAGCAGCAGCGGGCCCGCCGGGTACAGGTTGCGGCCCAGGAAGCGCTGCAGGGTCGGCGCCGCGTTCCACGGACCCGTCGAGAGGTACACGACCGGCGCCTCCGGGTGTTCCGCCGCGAGCCGGTCCAGCAGCACCGCCATCCCCGCGGTGGGGGTGCGGGCCCGCTCGCTGAGCACGAACGTGTTCCACAGCGCCAGGAACGGGCGGGGCAGGGCGGTGACCATGACGGTGTCGTCGATGTCGGAGACGATCCCGAACCGCGCCCCCGGCTCCACGATCCGCACGTGGGCGGTCGAAGGTTCGGCGCCGTCCGCGCTCATCCGCACCTCGTGCCACCCCGGCTCGAGCTCCACGTCCACCAGCGCGTCCACCACGCCGCCACCGTCCGCACGCACGACGGCGCGGCTCGCCCCGATCTCGACCGTCACCTCGGCGTGCTGGATCGGCACCGAGGTGAAGGAGACCCAGCCGCGGAAGTTGTTGAACGCGTCCGCCGAGCCGTGGAGGCCGGGGCGCGAGTACATGATCCGGCCCAGGACCCGCACGCGCCTCGTGGAACCGTATCCCTGGTACGCGACCACCTGGGCCACGTAGTCGCCCCGGCGCGCCTGCCGCGTCCGCAGGTCATTCCACCCCTGGGCGACGCGCTGCGCCACATGGAACAGGGGCTTGAGGCGCGGGGACGCCGGGGTGCAGGTGGCGGACGGCCCGGACTGGGCATTCTCGGGGGCGGTGCTCTCAGCGGTGCTCTCGACGGCGTGGTGCTGCGCGGTCATGGGACCACTCTCCCACGCGCGCGGGGTGCAAATCACATCGGGCACCCGTCGCGTCAGGCCCGGGCCAGCTCCTCGATGTCCTCGAGGAACGCCGCGGCGACCTCCTCGCTCACGGTCGTCTTCGTCTCCCCGATCGCCTCGAGGTAGTCCTCTGTGGTGGGTCCGCGGCGGCCGAGGGCTCCCGCTGGGGCCGGGGACGCGCCGTCGGCCGCGGCGGCCCCCTCCGCGCCTACCGCGTACACGGCCTTCTCGAGCGCCCGCTGCGACGCCGAACGCGCGGCGAACTCGATGTCCGCCGGCGAGAAGCCCTCCGTGCGCTCCACGAGAGCCTCGACGTCCACGTCGGGCAGCACCGCCTCGGGGATGAAGCGCTCCCACATCGACCGGCGGGCCTCCGCATCGGGCAGGCCGATGGGGATCACGTAGTCGAAGCGGCCGTGGCGCAGGAACGCCGAGTCGAGGGCACGGATGAAGTTGGTCGCGCACACGAGGAGCCGGCCCGACTGCTCGCGGAAGGCCGGGATGATCTTCAGCAGCTCGTTCGTGACGCCCTGGTTGGGACTCGGCGGGTCCCCGGCGCGGTGCGAGGCGATCTCCTCGACCTCGTCCAGGAAGACGACCGCATGCTCGAGCTCCGCGATCTCGGTGAACGTGCGGCGCAGCGCCCCCGCGAGGCCCTCCGCGTCACCGGCCAGCCGCGAGGGGAACACCTCCACGAAGGGCCACTCGAGCCGGGACGCGATGGCCTTGGCGAACGTCGTCTTGCCCGTCCCGGGAGGCCCGAAGAGCACGACGGCGCGCGGCGGCACCACACCGAACTCGTCCGCGAGCTCGGCCCGGGCCAGTGGGAGCACGAGCCGCCGCTCGAGCAGCTGCTTCTCCCGCTTCATGCCCGCGACCCTGTCCCACAGGTCACGCGGGAGCACCCGGCCGCCCAGCTGGGCGAGGGGCTCGAGCTCCGTGCGCTGCACCGGGATCTGGCGCTCGAAGAACCGCAGGTTCTGCACGTCCTTGAAGCCGCGTGAGAGGAACGCCTCGAGCCGGGTCTCGGTGTCCGGCATGAGCGCGGACAGCTTCGTGAGGCCCAGCGGCGCCATGCGGTTCTCGAGGGCCGCGAGCAGGGCGGTGCCGATGCCCCTCGAGCGCCACTCCGGCAGGGTGGCCAGGAACACGATCCAGCCCTGCTCGTGTGCGGCCCGGCCCACGGCGGCCCCCACAACGTCCTCGCCGTGCAGCGCAACCACCGCGACGTCCTTCTGGCAGCTGGCGAGGACCTCGGACAGCGAGTAGACCGGCTCGATCCCGGAGTCCGTCATGGCGGTCCACAGGTGCAGGATCCCGTCCAGGTCCGACGGGTGGAAGTCCCTGATCCGCCACGTGGTCATCGATGCTCCTTCGCGTCGTGTGCTGAGCCGAGTCTAACGACGCGACGTTGCGGCGACGCTGCGCTGCCCTGGGGTGCGGGCTGGGCTATCGCAGCCATGCGCCGGCGGCGGTCCCGAGCAGGGTGAGCGCAGCGCCGGCAGCCCACGCGAGCCGGCGCCCCTGCGCGCGCATCACCTCGGTGTGCAGCGCGCCGAAGGACATCCGCGTGGCGGAAGGGTCGTCGGCCGGAGCCTCGTGGCCCCACGTGGAAGGCTCCGCGGCGACGGCGGCCAGCGCATCGGCGTCGTGCGCCTCAAGGGCCTTGGCCTGCTTGGCCAGCCAGCGGCGCAGCTGCGCGTCGGTCACGACGGCGGCGCCCTCCGCGAAGCGCCGGACGGTCACCTTCCGCGGCGCCACGAGCACGACGACGCCGCGCACCGGCACGTTCCGTCCCGCCGCAGCGCTGAGGAGCTTCGCCGCTCTGGCCGCCTCATGGGCCGAATTGCGGAGGTAGCGCTGGTGCTGGCCGTTGACCATGAGCACACTGCCGGCCACCCAGATGTCCTTGCCTGCATGGTTCTTGGTGTTCAGGGTGAAGACCCCGCCCGGGCCGATCACGACGTGGTCGATGTCCGCGCCCCGCGTGCCCACGGGGATCGAGTGCAGGACGTGCCACTCGGGTCCCAGCTTCGCCAGAGCGCGGGCCACCCGCATCTCCCCCACAGCGCCGGCGTACCAGCTGCGGGCCTCCGGGGTGAGAGGGTTCGCGCCGAAGAGCCGGGCGAGGCCGCGGCGTCGCGGGGTCCCGGACTGGAGCCGGAGCGTCTCGACCATGACGGCCTGTCCTGCGACGCGTGATCTGAGCGGCCCGGTCATGAAATCCACGGTGGTCCCCTTCGCCGTGCGGCCGCGCCCCCATGACACGGTCCGGACCAAGCGTAGCCGTTCGCCGTGGTGCCACGGGGCCCGTCATGTTCAGGCGACAGCCAGCGTGGCCTGCGAGGATCGGCGCATGAGCATCGTGAAGATCAACGCCATCACCGTCCCCGCCGACTCCGGCGACGAGCTCGCCCGCCGCTTCGCCGCGAGGGCCGGAGCCGTGGACGGCGTCCCCGGGTTCGAGGGCTTCGAGCTGCTGCAGCCCACCGACGGGCGCAACGTCTGGCTCGTGGTGACCCGCTGGGCAGACGAGGAGAGCTTCGAGGCCTGGAAGAACTCCGCCTCGTTCGGGCAGGGCCACGGGCGGCCTGCCGAGGGGGCGCCTGCCGAGGGCGCCCACGGCGCCGGGTCCGAGGGTGGCGCTGCCCACGCTGGCGCTGCCCGGAGTGACGCGGCGTCCGGTGACGCCCCCTCAGGCGAGCAGCGGCAGCGCCCGGTGGGCGTCTCGGCGGAGCTGTGGAGCTTCTCGCCGGCGGACCTGGGGCGTTAGGGCTCGGCTGGCGGCGGCACCTCCGCACAACCGTCCCTCGGCGACACAACCGTCCCTTAGGGACACAACCGCTCCCCAGTGGCACAACCGTCCCTTACCGGCATGACCGTTCCTTAGCGGCATGACCGTCGCGCAGCAGCGCCGGTCATGCCCACGACCGACGGTCATGACCGCATCAGACGGCCACGCCGGGGGCGGTTGTGTTCCAACCGCGTCAGTGGTCGGTGAGCCGGCGGAGAACGTCGAGGTCGCGGGTCAGCCGGTCGAAGCGCGCAGACCCGAGGGCCCGCCGCCACTCGCCCTCGATCCGGGCGATCTCTGCGGCAGCGATGGCAATGGCGGCCGCACCGCGCGGAGCCACCCGGATGAGCTGAGCCCGGGCATCGGTCGGGTCTGGAGCACGCTCCACATATCCGCCATCCTCGAGGGCCTGGACGAGTGCGCTCGCGGTCTGCTTGGTCACCTTTGCCTGGTCTGCGAGCTCAGTGACCCGTGACCCGCCGCTCGAGATGCGCTGGAAGACCCGCGACTGCGCCATTGTCACGTCCGTGAATCCGGCTGCGACCACGGCCTCATAGACCCTGTCCTCGAGATCGCGGTAGGGGATGTAGAGCAGGAGGCCGATATTGAATGCCACCCCTTGATTCTAGTCAGAACTCCTGACCATAATTGGTCAGGAAACCATACTAGTTTCAGGGGCGAGAGATGGAAGGCAACGAACTCTGGGCCCACATCCACGGTGAACGCGCGGCCCTTGCGGAGATGCTCGCCGGGCTGGCCTCCGAGCAGTGGGACTCACCGAGCCTGTGCCCCGGCTGGCGGATCCGCGACGTCGCGGCCCACGTCATCTCCGCCCCTCAGACAACTCCCTGGGGCCTGGCCGCAGCGTTCGCCCGCGGCGGCTGGAACTTCGACCGCATGAACCTCCTCGAGGGCCGACGCCGCGGAGCCGCCCCCGTGGACCGCATCCTCGGCGACTACCGGCGCCTGGCGAGCTCGCGCCGTCGTGCACCCGGAACCGTCGGGCCCATCCCACTGCTCGATGTCCTGGTCCACACGCAGGACATCGCGATCCCACTCGGGATCGCCCACCGCATGCCAGCAGATGCGGCAGCAGCGTGCGCAGAGCACGTCTGGCGCGTCGCCTTCCCCTTCAACGCACGACGGCGGCTGGCGGGCTTTGGCCTCCGGGCCACCGACGTAGACTGGCAGGCCGGTAGCGGCCCCGCCGTCGAGGGCTCCATTGAGGCCCTCCTCATGCTGCTCACGGGCCGGCGCGCACGGCTGGACCGGCTCGCCGGCCCAGGGGTGGCACTGCTGTAATCCTCCGGCCGCCCAAGGAGGCTGCCATGAACCTCATCACCCAGATCGCGGCGGCCCTCTATGCCGCCACCGTCCTCGTCGTAGGAATCCTCGAGATCTTCTTCCACGGCGACCAGCGCTTCCGCCCCATCTTCTACGTCGACCCGGGAACCGAAGGCGCCGTGCGGATGTGGGCCATGAACGTCGGAGCCTACAACCTCCTCACGGCCGCTGCCCTCGGCACGGGGCTATGGCTGGTCAACACCGGGGGAACGCTCGCCCACGGAGCCGGGATCGGAATCGTGCTCTCCGCGCTCGCCGCGCACCTCCTGCTCGGCCCCTGGCTGTGGGTCACCGAGCACCGCCTGTGGCGCAGCGCGATCGGCCAAGCGTCCCTCCCGCTCGTGGGGCTGATCGCCTTCATGGTCGCGGCATAGACCGCCAGCAGCGGAACGCGCCGGAAGCAAGGCACGCCGCCCGCAACGTTCTCCGCTAGCACAACCGTCCCTCGACGACACGACCGTCCCTTAGCGGCACGACCGTCCCTTAGCGGCATGACCGTCGCGCAGCAGCAACGGTCATGCCCACGACCGACGGTCGTATCCGCACCAGCCCCGGCCGCGCCGCGCCGGGCCCGGCCCGCTCCCTCAGGCTCGGCGAGCCCGGCGGCGCAGCACGAGGGCCAGCGTGGCGGCGATGGCGGCGGCCGCCGTCATGACCACGCCCATCGGCACGGCGGCATCCTCGCCCCCGAGCCCCGTCAGCGGGGAGACGATGGCGCCGAACACGAACTGCACTGCGCCGAGCAGCGCGGAACCGCTCCCGGACACGTGCCGCACGGCGTCGAGCGCGAGGGCCGACGAATTGCCCATGATGAAGCCCACACTCGTGACCGCGCACCAGATCGGAAGGGCGAGGATCCAGCGCGGGGCCGGCAGGAGCGCCACGACGAGGATGAGCAGGCAGAACACCAGCAGCATCGGGGCGGCCGTCCCCACGATCCGCTCGGCCGGAATCCTGCGGACCAGATGCGAGGAGACGTAGCCGGCAAGGATGAGCCCGGCGGCGTTGAGTCCGAAGAGCACGCCGTAGGCGACGGGCGGCAGGCCCATCACCACCTGGTACACGAACGGGGACGCAGGGATATAGGCCATCATCGCGGCGAAGGACGTGGCGAAGAGCGCCGCGTACCCCAGGTAGCGGGGCTGCTTGAACAACTGCGCGAACCCCCCGGCGATCCCGTGCTCGCCGCGCTTCTGGGGCGGCAGGGTCTCCCGCAGCACGGTGGAGACGCTGAGCATCATGAGCGTGAACAGCCCCGAGAGAGTCCACATGATGCCGCGCCAGCCGATGGGGTCCTCGAGCAGGGCGCCGATCGAGGGGGCGATCGCGGGCGCCACGCCGTTGACGGTCATGAGGAGGCTGAGCGTGCGCGGCGTCTCGGAGCCGTGGGTGAGGTCCACGATGATGGCCCGTGCGATCACAATCCCCGCCGCCCCGCAGATCCCCTGGACGAGCCGGGCACCGATGAGCACCTCGAGGTTCGGCGCGAGGGCCGCCACCACGGAGGCGAGGATCGCCCCCACGTTGCCCGCCAGGAGCGGCTTGAGGCGTCCGAACTTGTCCGAGATCGAGCCGAACGCGAGCTGCCCTGCCGCCATGCCCAGGAGGAAGGCGGTGAGGGTGAGCTGGACGCCGGACGCGGTGGCCGCGAACTCCTGCTGCACGCGCGGGAAGCTCGGCAGGTACAGATCGGTGGAGAGCGGCGCAGTCATCGACAGGAAGGCGAGCACCAGGAGCCACGGTCCCCTGACCGCCCCGCGGCTGTTCAGTGCGTGAGGCGGCATGGCAGAGCGGTGGTTGAGACGTCAGGCACCCGCCAAGCCTACGGGGTGGTGACGCACGACGCCGCGTGGCGGCTCCCGCGTTACCTCGCCCAGTCGGGGGTGTTGGTAAGGGCCTCCGGGTGGTCCTCGACGTACCGGCGCAGGCCGCCCTTGCGCGGGACCTTCACGAGTTTGGGCCACCGTGGGAGGAGGCGGTCGCCGAGCGTCACCCCGCGGATCTTGCGGCCGATCAGCGGCACGACCCAGTCGCCGAGCCAGGTCCGCTGGGCCGCGATCCACTCGCGGGGTTGACGCCGTACCGACGGCTCGCGTTCCCGCGGTGCGAGGCTCTGGGACTTGAGGGCGTGCGAGTAGCCGAGCTGGTCGAGGACCCGGCGGGCGAGGAACTTGTGGCCGGACTTGGACATGTGGAGGCGGTCGGAGTCCCACATGCGGCGGTCGGCGTACTCGTCGAAGCACCAGTAGTCCACGAGGACGGCGTCGAGCTCGCGGGCCAGGAGGCGCACGCGTTCGTTGTACTGCCAGTTGCGGTGCTTGAGGGGTTCCAGGAGGGGATTGACCTTGACGTCGTAGCCGGTGAACAGCACGAGGGTGGCGCCGGTCCCGGCGAGCGCGCGGACGAGCCGCTCGTACTCGTCGAGGAGCTGGTCCATGTCGGTGCCGAGGTCGAGGATGTCGTTGCCCCCGGCGTAGAGGGTCACGAGGGTTGGCTCCATGGCGAGCGCCGGCTCGAGCTGGTCCGCGACGATCTGGCGCAGGCGCTTGGACCGCACGGCGAGGTTCGCGTACTCCCAGCCCTTCTCCACCTTGGCGAGCTTCTCAGCCACCCGGTCCGCCCATCCGCGCACGCCGTTGGGGAGCGTCGGGTTCCGGTCTCCGACGCCCTCGGTGAACGAGTCGCCCAGGGCGACGAACCGCCTCCGCGGCGATCGAACGCTAGCGGCCACGCCGGAAGCCTAGGGACGGGAGGACACGATCAGCCGACGCCCGGGTGAACGGAAGGCAACGCGGACGCTGGCGGTCACTTCACGCAGGGGATGCCGCCGCCGAGGAGGGCGTCGGACCAGTCGCCAGCGTTGAAGGTCGCCGACGGTGCCGGTGAGGCGGACAGCGGCGCCGCCGGTCCGGCCGAGGCAGGCCCTGCCTGCTGCGGTGCCGGCTGCGCCTGGTCCGACGGCGGGGGCGCGGCGTCGGAGGACTGCGGCGCGGGCGCTGCGGTGGACGGGGGCACCGGCTTGGGGTTCAGCAGGTCCGCGACCTGCGCCTGGATCGCGGATTTGTCCACGATGTTCACCGACTCGCCGGTATCGGACCAGCCGAACTTGACGATGGGCAGGGTCACGAACTTCGTCTTGTTCTCGCTGAGCTGCTTGGCCTTGAACCCGAAGTCGATGAGGTTCAGCCCTTGGTCCACGGCCATCTTGCCCTTGAGGGCGTCGAGGATGCCGGTGATCTTCCCGACGTCCGTGATCGTGCCGCGCTGTTTGAGCTGGGTGGCCAGCGACGAGATGAACGCCTGCTGGCGCCGTGCCCGGTCGAGGTCAGTCAGGTCCACGCCGGACCCGGATGTGTCGCGGCGCTGGCGCACGAACGCGACGGCCTGCTGCGCGTCGATCTGCTGCACCCCCGCCTTGAAGTCGGCGCCCGAGTAGCTGTCCTTCGTGGCTTCCTGGAGGCACACCGTGATGGGGGCGACGGCCTTGGCGACCGAGAGGAACGCGGCCATGGTGACCTCGACGAAATGGTCGATCTTGATGTTGAGGAAGTTCTCGACCGTCTTGATCTCCGCCGCGCGGCCCGCGTCCCGGGCCTGCTGGTAGATCTCGTCCTGGCTCTTGCCGCCGGGATTGGCCGAGAGGTCCCGCATCGACTGGTCCATCGCGTAGCCGTAGGCCTGCTTGACCTTGCCCTGCTTCACCCCGTCCGGGGCTCCTGCGAGGTCCACGTAGTCGTCGCGCGGGATCGAGATGATCGTGGCCTGGCTGCCGTCCTTCGGCACGTGCAGGACCATCAGGACATTGCTGTTGTACCCGCCGTCCTCTGCTGACCCCGAGTGCAGGGCGTCGTATTCCTCCTGGCTCAGGGGCTTGCCGTTCTCGTCCAGCCGGGAGTCCAGGCCCATGAGCAGCACGTTGACGTCCTGGTCCAGGCCGGCCCCACCGCTGAGGGCCTGCGAGCGCCGGATGCCGTTCTCGAAGCCGAAGTACGTCGCCGCGATCCAGATGCCCGCGCCGAGGACCATCGCGACGGCGAGGACGCCGACGAGCACCGCCACGCGGCGTCGGCGGTAGACCCAGCGCCGGTCGTACTTGAGGGACTGCTGGTAGAGATTGCGGTAGGGCGGATCGTCCCTCTTGGTCATGCGGATACCTCCAGCGCGCCACGGTATCCGCCGCACCTGCCGGGATTCTGGGTCCTAGCCGGACAAACCCGGGGAGCCGGACAAACCCGGGGAGCCCGACAAACCCGGGCCAACCCCGGCGAACCCGGGCGAGCCGGCCTCAGCGCAGCACGATGTCCACGGGGTTGGCCTGGGACCGCGGCGCACCCGCGGTGCTCAGGCCCTCGCCCGTGCCGCCAGCCGGAGCCTCGATCAACCCCGACCGGTTGGTCCGCTTGTCCCGCAGGATCTCCGTGACGGACCCGAGGTGCCGGGAGAGGTCGATGACGTTCTCCGGCGCGGCGAGCAGCAGCTGGAACCCGAACTCGTGCAGCGCCGCGATCCCCTGGCCCGCGAACTCCTCCGAGGCGAGCACAAACGCCTCGTCCATCATCACGGTCCCGTAGCTCGTGAAGCCCTGCTCGGCGATGCCCAGCTGGTAGCTGAGGGCAGCGGCCATGATGAACGCCGTGAACCGCTGCCGCTCGCCGCCGGACATCGACCCGGTGTCGGCGTGCACGAACACCTCGTCGCGGGCCTCGCCGGTGCCGGGATCGCGGGAGACCCGGTGCTCCTTGCAGGAGATGAACACGTGCGTGCGCGTGTCCAGCACCTCGGAGCGCCACCGCCGGTCCTCGGGCGTCTGCGACGCGAGCCGCTTCACGAGCGCCTCGAGGGTCTTGTAGCGGATGGTGAGCGCGTCGTCGTCGTGCGTCGACGTGCCGGCGGGGTCTGCGGAGCCCGCGGCCTTCACGGACGACGGCGTGTGGCGCGCCTTGAGCGCGGAGACGATCGCCTCCTTGAACTGCTTCGCGGAGGCCGGGACGGTCTGCCTGATGTCCAGCTCGAGGTACGAGCCGTCGTGGAAGTCCACGCCGGCGAGGATCGAGTTCAGCGGCAGGATGCGGGCGGCGATGCCGCGGCGCTCCTCGTCGAGCAGGTGCAGGAGGGTCGAGAACGACTCGTGCGTGCGCTGGGCGAAGAACTCCCGGAACTGCGCCTCCTGCGCGGGCAGGCCCTCGGAGACGATCTGGCGGTAGCGGGCCTCGAAGGCCGCCGCGGCGCCGATGGAGGTGCCATGGTCGGCCGAGACGGCGGGCCCCCAGTCGCGCTGGAACTGCTCGAAGATGCGGGTGAGCCGCTCGGCAGCGGCCTGCCCTCGGCTCTCGGCCGCGTGCACGCCGGCGGCGAGTCGCGCGTGGACCTCGGCGGCGATGCGCTCGAGGTCGTGCTGGTCCTCGGCCTCGCCGAACTCGGCGAACAGGGGGCTCAGGGTGCCGGTCGCGGCGGCCGACGGCGGCGCATCGGCCAGGCGTTCCCGTGCCGCCTCGAGGAGCCGGTCGGCACTGGCGAGCTGGGAGTCGAGCTGCCGGTACTCGCTCTGCAGCACGGCCGCGGCCTCGGTCGACGCCTGATGGTCGGCCCGGACGGCCTCGACCTTGGCCCGCAGCGGCTCGAGGTCGGTTTGCGCTGCGAGGGCGTCCTCGAGGCGCTTCTCGATGCGGGTGAGCTCCTGTGCCGCGGACTCTGTGGAGACCTCGTCCCACGGGCGCTCGTCAGCGGCGACGCGGCGGAGGGCCTCGACCCGGCGGGCGTGGCCCTGGTGCGAGTCCTCGCTGGCCTGTGCCGCCTCGGCGGCGCGGGCCAGGGCCGCCTCCAGCTCGAGCACGCGGGCCGCGAGCAGCTCGACCTTGGAGGCGTTGTCGAAGCCGAGCACGTAGTCGGCGCGGGCGGCGAAGCGGTCGTCCTTCTCGACCGTGCCCCGGCCACGCTTCACCACGCCGCCGAGGCTCAGGCCCCGCTCGAGGCCCGCGAGCTCGTCCGGGTCCTCGACGCACGTGTACGCGAAGTCCACGGCGATCCTGGCCCTCACGTAGGCGCCGGCCTCCGCGTAGGGGCCCGAGTCGAGGATGTCCAGCTTGGCAAGCAGGTCCCGCTCCCCCACCGACTCGAGGGCGAGCTCCGCGCCTGGCACGCGGGCGGAGAGGTCGACGGCGCGCAGCGCCCCGCGCACGGGATGCTCGTCGAGCCACCGGGTCACCGCCGCGAAGTGGCGGCCGGGGACGAGGAGCGTCGTGGCGAGCGAGCGCAGGCCGCGCTCGGCCGCTGGGCGCCAGGCCTCGTGCCCCTCCGCGAGGTCGATCAGCTCGCCGGCATACGGCAGCTCGTCCTCACCGACCTCCAGGGCCTCGGCAAGTGCCGCTCGGTTGGCCAGGGCGTGCTGCGGGAGGAGGCTCTTGCTCGCTCCGAGAGAGGCGAGCTCTGCCCGGGCCTCGGCCAGCTCGCGTTTGGCGGTCGCCTGCGCCTCGAAGGCCCCGAACCGGGCCTCCCGGAGCGTCTCGGCGTCCCCCTCCAGGCCGGCCAGCACCTCGGCGGCCTGCTGGCGAGCAGCCGCCCAGCCGTCGGCCGAGAGCGGAAGGCCGAGACCGGCGTCGTGCATCCCGGCCTGCACCGCCGCCGCGGCCTCCCGGCGGAGGCGAAGCGCCACGGCCGCGTTGTCCCGGGCCTGCTCGAGGGTCGAGATCTGGTTGCCGCCCGAGGTGTTGTACTCCGCCTCGAGGGAGCGCAGCTCGCCGGCGAGGGCATCGCGGCGGTGCCGCTCGGCGGAGAGCTCCTTGGCCTTGGCCTGCGCGCGGGTGCGGAGGCCGGCGATGAGCCTCTCCTGGACCGAGACGCTGTGGGCCTGGCGCACGGCGTCGAACGGCTCGTCCGCGAGCTCGCGCAGCCGCGCCGCCTCGGCCTGGGCGGCCTCGTACTCCTGGTTCAGGGCCGGAACCGGCGCGAGCTGGTCCCGCTGGAGGCGCACGTCCTCGAGCCGGCCGCGGATGGCCATGAGGTTCGAGAACTCCTCGACCACGTCGTCGGCAGCGGCGAGCGTGGCCGGCGGGTCGAGCACCTGGTCGCGGAAGAAGCTGTTGACGCTGCCGCCCAGACCCTTCCCGGCCTGGATGACGCGCAGGAGCGGGAGCGCCTGGTCCGAGCTGATGCCGAGCAGGCGGCGGAAGCGCTCGGCGAAGTTCTTGTGGACGTCGAACACCTGGGCGGCCGGGAACAGCGCCTCGAGCGCCGACTTCGTGAAGCGCCGGCTCTCCCCCTGCGCGGCCAGGCCCTCGACCGCGGCGACGTCCAGCGGCACCGAGTCGATGAGGTAGAAGCGGCCCAGACTGGACTCGGTGCCGTTCTTGGGCAGGTCGAAGAGGGCGGTGAGCGTGTGCGCCGTCCCGGCGGCGTTGTCGAAGGTGAGCGCCACCGCGCTCCACGTGGCGCCCGGCCGCTGGAAGGCACTGGCCTGACCCTCCCCGGTGGCCACGTCGCCTACCTTGCCGCGCATGTAGGTGTAGGTGGTGCGGCGGTCCTCGCTGTGCCCGGTGCGGGCGGCAGCAGCCTCGTTCGAGCGCGGGCGGGCGTCGAACACGCGGGCGATCGCGTCGAACAGCGTCGACTTGCCCACCCCCGAGTTGCCCGTGAGCATCGTTCCGGCCCGGTCCACATGCATGGTGTGCGACCCGTGGAACGTGCCCCAGTTGACCACCTGGACGAGGCTGAGCCGGTACTGGCCCGGGTTCGTGGCAGTGCCCAGGGGAAGCATCGTCGCAACGCTCACAGCAGGCCCTCCTGGTCGGTCTGCGCGGCTGCTCCCGGGCCGGTGCCGGCGGCCTCGGCGTCTGCCTCGTCCTCGGCGAGTGGGAGGCTGTCCTGCGGCAGACCGCCGTCGTGCGCGGGGCCGGCGGCGGCCACCGCCTCGAGGTGACGGGTCACGTCGCCGATGTTCTCGAAGGGCAGCGCGAGCGGGAGGGCGTTGGAAATGAGGTACACGTCGTCGAGAGCCGTCGGGATCAGGAGCCGGCGTGCCTGGAGCTTGGCGACGGCGCGGCCCAGGGTGTCCGCGTCGCGGAGGGCGTCCTGCTCCTCCGCGGGCTGGTAGTGGGCCACGACGTCGGCAAGCTCCTCGAGCGTGACGGTCGGCTCCGTCTGGGCCGTGGCGTGCCGGTCGAGCAGGAGGCGGAGACGGAGAAGGAGGATCGTCTCGACCCGGCTCAGCGTGCGCTGCTGGCGCAGGATCGTGGCCCGTGACGCCGTGCCGAGAAGCTCCGGATCGACTGGGCGCAGCACGGCGATCTTGCGGCCGTGGTCCACCTGGAGGTCGAGGAAGAGCTCGGAGAGCCGCGACCGCAGGACCTCCTGGTGGTCCAGCAACGTGGTCCACGCCTTCTCGTCGCGTCCCCCGTCGAGGTACGGGCCCTTCAGCAGGCGTACCAGGACGTGGCGGACACGGAGGGGAAGAACGCCGGTGTCGCCGTCGAACAGGGCCATCCCCGGCGGGAACGGGCCTTCCGCCGCGTCCTCGACGTCGGGGGATGCGTCCTCGATGTCGGGGGATGCGTCCTCGGCGGTGATCTCCACTACTTCTCCTCCCTGCGGGTGACGGTCGCGTTGGGCACGTAGGCGGTGCGGCGCGTCCCGTCGATCTGCGCGAAGTCCAGCGGCGCCCAGGCCTCGCGGTCGAGCCGCACCCCCTCCTGCAGGAGGTGGCCGAGCAGCGCGCGGACCGAGTTGATGTGCTGCTCTTCCGGCGGCAGCTCCGACCAGATCTCGCCCAGCTGGGCCCGGCCCCCGCCCGCCTCCAGTGCCACAGCCACGGCCTCCCGCAGCGTCGCGGGCCTGGCCTTCGCCGTCCGCGCCGACCGGACCCGGTCCTCGGTGCCGAAGCTGATCGGTTCCGCGAGCCTGGGCGGCGGCGCGAGCTCGTCCGGGTCGAACAGCTTGACCATGGACAGCGACTCGAACTCCGCACCGAACAGCTCAGGGGCAGGCGCGAAGCCGGACTCCTCCCGCACGTAGGGCAGGCGCCGAAGGGCCTGCTCCGCGCGGCGGATGGCATCGCGGAGGCGCACGGACTGGCGGTAGTCGTCGCTCTGGACGTAGGTATTGAGGCTCTCGGAGAGCTTGCCGTAGATGCGCTGGATCTGGGCGTTGGCCTCGCGGAGCTCCGCGACGAGGTTGCGCAGCGTCTCGCGTTCCTCCTGGCCGAGGCCGTCGGCGAAGTCGCGCGAGAGCACCTCGCTGATGGCCGCCCGGAAACGGAGCTGCTGGTCGGGATCGTCGAGGAACGCGGTGAAGGAGCGGAAGGTGCGCCCCTCGCTTGAGGCGCGCAGGCGCCGGTCGGCCTCCAGCACCTGAGCCATGGTGGCGCCCTTGGTCAGGGACTCCTCGATGATCTGGTTGCGCAGTTGGCCTACCGAGTCCTCGATGGCCGCGCGCATGCGCTTGAAGTCAGCTGGCACCCCTGCGGCGAGGTCGAGGATGTTCCCGGCGGCTTCGAGGGCGGTCTCGTCGTCGAGGCCAGCTCCCTCCTCGCCCGCGCGCAGTGCCCGCACGAGCTCCAGCCGCTCTTCGATCTCCCCCTCGAGGGCCTCGATCCGCGCGCTCGTGTCCGGGTTGGTCTCACGCGCGAGCCTCTCGACGTCGCCCAAGAGGGTGCCGAGCCGCGAGCCGGTCAGGGAAGAGCGGTCCGAGGAGAGCGATTCGAGGAACGCGAGCACGCGGGTGCTGGCCTCGGTCAGCTCGTACACGATGCGGCCGCCCTGTGCGCGCCGCGTCAGGAAGCGGCGCCTCGTCCAGTCGTCCGCCACGGCGCGGCCGGTGGCGGTGCCGGCCGTCGGGGAGGTGCCCAGCGCGGCGTCGTGGGCACGCAGATCCTCCAGGAAGGCGTCGAGCTCCTCATGGAACTGGTCGAGCTCCACCTGCGGACGGTTGCGCGTGAAGGCGGTCTGCAGCGCGGCGATGGTCCACGGCGCGGAGCGGGTCAGGGCCCACGCCGGCCCCCGGTGGAGGGACTCGAGCTCGGCAAGCCGGCCCAGGGCTGGCGAGGCGGCCACGACCGCAGCCTGCTGGCGGGGTGTGGGCTGCGGTTCTGGCACGGCAGCCCAGTCTACCGACGTCTCTCTGGCCGACGGGCGGGCTCGGGAAGGGCGAGATGCTGCACCCAGAGTCTGTGAGTCGCGGGCGGCCCATGTGGGCAGCACGCCGTCGTGCGCTGCGCTGGCAGGGCAGCTGCCCTCCTCAGCGGGGCACGACGGCGTCTGCTCGGGTCAGCGTCCGAGGAGCCGCGCCAGGAAGCCCGGGCGTGCGGCCTTGCTCGCGGCGATCTCGGCCTGGCTGTGCTGGCCGTTGCACCAGTTGGAGGCTGGAACGGTGGCCTTGACGGCCTTGACGTGCTGGCCGCAGCCGGCCCACGTCGTCTTGCCGCACACCTGGCATCGAACCGCTCGGCACATATCGGTCTCCTTCATCGAAGTTCTCGGGATGCATCAATAATACCCCCATGGGTATTCCGCTGGTCAAACCGGGAACCGCCACGCGGCACTGCGCGTTGAAGGCCCCAGAGGCTGCGGCGGTTCGGAACTGTCGGGGGGCCGCGACATAATGGCCGTGGCTGGTCTCGGGGGAACCGCTCCTGAAGGCCGTGCAGCCATGTGATTGCCGCCCGGCACCCCGGGCCCGAACCAGGAGCTCTGCGCCCCACGTGTTTCTGAGAACCTTCGGATGGTCATTCGGCGTGAGTGCTGTCGCCCTCGTCGTGGCCTTCCTCTACGGGGGCCCGCAGGCCCTCTTCCTCGCCCTTGTGCTCGGCATCCTCGAGGTCAGCCTGAGCTTCGACAATGCGGTGGTCAACGCCCGCATCCTCGAACGGATGAACCCGTTCTGGCAGAAGATGTTCCTCACGGTCGGCATCGTCATCGCCGTCTTCGGCATGCGAGTGCTGTTCCCGCTGCTGATCGTGGGCGTCACCGCCCGGCTCAACCCCGTCGATGCCGTCCAGCTGGCCCTCGCGAAGGGCCCCATCGACGAGCCGGGGACCTACGCGTACATCCTCCACCACGCCCACCCGCAGATCGCGGCCTTCGGCGGCATCTTCCTGCTCATGATCTTCCTCGACTTCATGTTCGAGGACCGCGAGATCAAGTGGCTCCACTGGCTCGAGACGCCGCTGGCGAAGGTCGGCAGGATGAACGGGGCCTCGCTCGTCGTCGGCCTCTTCGCGCTCGGCATCATCGGCCAGCTCGCGGGCCCCGAGCTGCAGGGCGGGGTGCTCATGGCCGGCATCTTCGGCATGGTCACCTACTTCCTCGTCCAGGGGCTCGGGGAGCTCTTCGACACCGACGGGGACGGTGAGCTCGACGAGGAGGACATCACTGCCCTGAAGCAGCACGCCGCGCCCGGGACACAGGCAAAGGGCCCCAACAAGGCCGTCGCGGTGGCAGGCAAGGCCGCCTTCATGCTGTTCCTCTACCTCGAGGTCATCGACGCGTCCTTCTCGTTCGACGGCGTCATCGGCGCCTTCGCGATCACGTCCGACCCCATCATCATCGCCCTGGGCCTCGGCCTCATCGGCGCGATGTTCGTCCGCTCGCTCACGGTCTACCTGGTCCGCCAGGGAACCCTGGACGAGTTCGAGTACCTCGACCACGGCGCGCACTGGGCCATCGGCGCCCTCGCCGTCATCCTCCTCATCACCATCGGCATCGAGGTCAGCGAGGTGATCACGGGCCTCATCGGCGTGTTCTTCATCGGCGCGGCGTTCCTCGCCTCGATCCAGCGGAACAAGCGCAAGGCCTTGGAGCCCGAGCCCGCGCACACCGCGTGACCAGACCGAACCGCACCAACCGCACCGCACACCTGTAGAGAGACAACGTTAGGAGCACACAGTGGGACTGAGCTTGCAGAAGGGCCAGGGCCTCTCGCTGACCAAGCAGGATGGCTCGGGCATGACCCAGGTCCGCCTCGGCCTGGGCTGGGACGCCGTCGAGCAGCCGCGCAAGGGCTTCCTCGGGAGCCTGTTCGGCGGCGGCGCCGCCGAGATCGACCTCGACGCCTCGGCCATCCTCTACAACGCGGGCGGCCAGCCGCTCGACACCGTGTTCTTCAACCAGCTCGCGAGCAAGGACGGCTCGGTGCGCCACACCGGCGACAACCTCACGGGGGCCGGCGAGGGCGACGACGAGACGATCATGGTCAACCTGCCCGGCGTCAACGGTGCAGTCCAGCACATCGTCTTCGTCATCACGAGCTACTCGCAGCAGACCTTCAACCAGGTCCAGAACGCGTTCTGCCGCGTGGTGGACGATTCGGTGGCCGGCAGTCCTGAGGTCGCGCGGTACACCCTCACCGAGCAGGGCCCTTACACGGGGATGATCATGGCCAAGCTGTCCCGCGAGGGTGCAGGCTGGAAGTTCACGGCCATCGGACAGCCGGCGAACGGCCGGACGGTCGGCGACCTCGTCGGGGCCTCGGCCGCCGTCCTGTAGTACACGAGAAGACAAAGGAGCATCGTGGCAAGCCTCACCCTCAGCAAGGGCAGCAACCTCTCCCTCACCAAGGCGGACCCTGGCCTGACCCGGGCCATGATCGGCCTCGGTTGGGACCCGCGCACCACCGCGGGGGAGATGTTCGACCTCGATGCGAGCGCCCTGCTCATCTCGGCTCGCGGCAAGGTCCGCAGCAACGACGACTTCATCTTCTACAACCAGCTCGAGGCCAAGGACGGCTCTGTCATCCACCAGGGCGACAATCGCACCGGCGAGGGCGAAGGCGACGACGAGCAGATCCTCATCGACCTCACGAAGGTGGCCCCGGACGTCGCGAAGGTGGTCATCGTCGTCTCGATCGACCAGGCCGAGGCGCGCCGGCAGAACTTCGGCATGGTCCGCGGGGCATTCTGCCGGGTCGTCAACGACACGACAGGCCAGGAGGTCGTCCGCTACGACCTCACGGAGGACGCCGCGAGCGAGACGTGCATGATCTTCGCCGAGATCTACCGCCACGGGAACGAGTGGAAGTTCCGCGCCGTCGGGCAGGGCTACGCGTCCGGCCTGCACGGCGTGGCAACCGACTTCGGCATCGTCCTCGACTGACGCCCCCGACCGCACACCAGAAGGAGCACTGACATGGCAGGACTGACCCTCTCCAAGGGCGGCAACCTCTCCCTCACCAAGACCGACCCGGGGCTGACCAAGGCGATCGTGGGCCTGGGCTGGGACCCGCGTACGACGACCGGCGACGCCTTCGACCTCGACGCCTCGGCCCTGCTCGTGGCCGCCAACGGGAAGGTGCGCTCGGACGCCGACTTCATCTTCTACAACCAGAAGCAGACGCCCGACGGCTCGGTGGTGCACCAGGGTGACAACCGCACCGGTGAGGGCGAGGGCGACGACGAGCAGATCGCCGTCGACCTCGCGAAGGTCCCCGCCGACGTCGAGCGGATCGTCGTGGTGGTGAGCATCGACCAGGCCGAGACGCGCCGCCAGAACTTCGGCATGGTCCGCTCCGCGTACTGCCGGATCGTGAACGAGGGCACGAACGCCGAGGTGGTCCGCTATGACCTGTCCGAGGACGCCGCCGCCGAGACGTGCATGATCTTCGCCGAGCTGTACCGGAACGCGGGCGAATGGAAGTTCAAGGCCGTCGGCCAGGGCTACGCGAGCGGGCTGGCCGGCGTGGCCACCGACTTCGGCGTGAACCTCGGCTGAGCAGCCCGCGCACCCCTCTCCGGCCCACCTTCCATCCGGCCCACCCACCCGCCCGTAGGAGCTTTCGCGATGTCCATCTCCCTGACCCCTCCCGATCCCACCGAGACCGAGAACGCGCTCACCCTCCAGGCGCCTGACCCGGCGCCCGTCATCAAGGAGGAACAGGCCCCGGGAATGGTGCCCGTCGGCGACGATCGCCAGCGCGAGATCGCCGGCCAGGCGCGCGCCTTCGTGTCCGAGATCGCCGCGATGGACTCGCGGAGCCCCGAGTTCCAGCAGAAGGTGGAGGGCCTGAACCGGTTCGCCGGACGCGAGATGGTGGCCTCCTCGGACGCGTCGAGCCGCATGCTCGACCGCTCGAGCACCTCCATGGCGAGCGCCAAGAAGTCCGGCAACAGCGCCCAGATGTACGTGGCGTCCACGCTTGGCGAGCTCCGCACCACGGTCGAGGACCTCACACCGAACCAGGAGCTCACGGTCGGGAAGAAGATCCTCGGCTTCGTGCCGGGGGGCAACAAGCTCGCGCGCTACTTCCAGCGCTACGAGTCGGCCCAGACCCAGCTGGACAAGATCATCAAGTCCCTCATGGCCGGTCAGGATGCGCTCATGAAGGACAACGCATCCCTCGCCGAGGAGAAGACGAACCTCTGGGAGACGATGAAGCAGCTCTCCGAGTACGCGGTCTTCGCCCAGGAGCTCGACAAGGCGACGGTCGAGAAGATCGACGAGGTGCGCCGCTCGGGCCAGACGGAGCACGCGCAGCAGCTCGAATCCGACGTGCTGTTCCCCGTGCGCCAGCGCCGCCAGGACATCCTCACCCAGCTCGCCGTCTCCGTGCAGGGCTACCTCGCGATCGACCTGATCCGCAAGAACAACACCGAGCTCATCAAGGGTGTGGACCGCGCGCGCACGACGACGATCAGCGCCCTCCGCACGGCCGTCATCGTGGCGCAGGCGCTCGCCAACCAGAAGCTCGTGCTGGACCAGATCGACGCGATCAACACCACGACGAACAACATGATCCTGCGCACTTCGGAGATGCTGAAGGACCAGACCGGCCGCATCCACCAGCAGGCCTCCAGCTCCGGGGTCTCCGTGCAGACGCTCGAGAAGGCGTTCGCGAACATCTACCAGACCATGGACGCGATCGACACCTTCCGCTCCCAGGCGGCCAAGAACATGGAGAGCACCGTGCAGGCGCTCGAGACTGGGCTCGAGAAGTCGCGCCCGTACATCGAGCGCGTGCGCCGTCAGGAAGGGAACTAGCGCGGGGCGGGAGGCTCAGGCCTCGGGCTCCTCGAGGACCGAGGCCTCCTCACGATCCTCCCTGCTGGCATCGGCGTCCGCCTCCCCGCCCTCGACGTCCTCGTCGTCGTAGTCGCGGATGCCCTCGAACACCGTGTCGAGGGCCGCGACGGGCACGGCGACCATGCCGTCGGAGGTGTCGACGAGCCCGAGCGCCTCGAGCTCTCGGATCTCGGCCAGGAGCTGCTCGGCGAGGCCCTTGAGCTCCTCCTCCAGGCCAGAGCCGCCAGCATCGGCCGCGGCGGCGGTGTCCGCCCCATCCGCGACCGCCTCGTCGTCCGCCCCGGCCCCGCCCGTGTCGCCGAGGGAGGCAACATCCTCGAGCGTGAAGGGCTCCTGGCGGACGGCCGCGTTGAGTACCGCGGTGAGCACCGCCGCCGTCTCACCCTCGAGGGTGCCGGGGGTGCCGTCCGTGCACGCGGCGGCAACAATCTCGGTGCCGAGGAACTGGGCCTCGAGGCGACCGAGCCCGTCCGTCCCCCCGAGGTCGACCCTGCCCTCGCCGGCACGCGCCACGGAGCCGTCGAGCTCGACGACCTCGGCGTTGACCATGGCCTCCCAGAGGCGGCGCGCCCGCTCCTGGGAGCCGACCACAGCGCCAGCGGAGGCGAGCGCGTCGGCGTCCAGACCGCCGTCGGGCATCACCTCGCGGCCCTCGCCCAGCCACTCGAGGAGTGCGAGCGCGTGCCGCACGAACGGCGCGTGCGCGGCGAACTCCGCGGCCTCCTCCTCGGTGGGCTCGGGGGCTCCATCGAGCGGGCTCGAGTCGACGATCCCGCCGAGGGACTCGGCTTCGGAGTCGAGCACCTCCGCAACGGCCTCGAGTTCCTCCTGGGTGCCCTCCCAGCGGCCTGTCTCCTCGAGGAAGCTGAGCCAGTCCACGAGCGTGCCGACCACGTAGCGCTGGTCGTCCACCGCGTCGTCATCGTTGGCCGCGGCCGCGGCGACGTCCTCGAGGAACGGCGGCAGGAACCCGGCAACGTGGTCGGGATCGAGTCTCAGGGACGGGGCTCCCCGGCCCAGGCTCGAGACGATCGTGACGAACATCTTCACCACGAGCAGCTGTCCGGTGGCGAACGCCGAGAGGTCGTCCTCCCCCCGCGAGGCCCACGCGATGTAGTCGGGCGTGAGCCCGTCGATCATGAGGTCCACGGTGCGGCGCCGCCGCTCGTACTCCCCCGGGGAGGTCGCGGTGCGCGGTCGGGTGTTCTTCGGCTTGCGCGTGCGGCTCTTAGGCATAGCACGAGCCTACGCTCCCGGCTCCCGCGAGGCCCTCAGCCGCTGGCATAAGGGACCCCTCCGAGCGGCACCAGCGATTAGGCTGGAGGGCATGGCCTCGAAGTTCTTCGGGTCGCTGTTCGGGGGCGCCGGACGCGATCCCGAACCCATCCTCGACGATCAGCTGCCCCTCACCCAGGCGCAGGAGCTCGAGCAGACCCGGGCGGCGCTCGGTGAGCTGCGCACCGCGATCCGGAAGGCGGGCGCCGTCGTGCCCGTGCTCGCGTCCTCGCGCATGCGCCAGACGGACGACCTGCTCGCGAACCTCATCGACTACGTGGCCGAGCACGGCGCCTCGACCGAGCAGCGAGTGCTGCTCAACGCCATCATCACGGACTACCTTCCGACCTCGCTCCGCGTCTACCGGGCGCTCCCGCCCGAGACGCACACGGAGACGAGCCCCGAGTCGGAGAAGCTGCTCGAACAGCTCGACATCCTGCACTCGACCGCGTTGGACCTTGACCACCAGGTCCGCACGGGCGCGATTGCTGAGCTGAGCATCCACGGACGCTTCCTGGCCGACAAGTTCGACGTCGACGGCATCCGCCTCAACCCCGGCCCCCGAGAAGGAGAAACCCACTGATGGCCACGATGGTCGCGGGCAGCAACGCCCCCCTCACGGCGGAGAACCCGGGACTGGCCGGGGTGATGGTTGCCATGGGCTGGCAGATCGTGCCGAGCAATGGGCCACAGTCCGAGCTGACCTCGCTCGCGATCGTCTGCGGCGAGGACGGGCGTGCCCTCTCGCCGGAGCACCTCGTGTTCTTCAACCAGCTCACGACGGCGGGCGGCGGCGTGAGCTTCGCCGGCAGCCAGGACGGGGGTCGGGGCACAGGGCAAGGCGCGGCCCACGACGCGGAGCAGGTCGACGTCGAGTTCGGACTCGTGCCGGCCGAGGTCGCCAAGATCGCGTTCCTGGCCTACGTGGACCCGGAGGTCCGGGGCCCGGGGACGTTCGGGGCCGTGCGCAGCGCCTACATCAGGATCGCCCGGCCGGACGGCTCCGAGCTCCTGCGCTTCGACCTGCCGGAGATCCACGGCGAGAAGATCAAGGCCATGATGTTCGGCGAGCTCTACCGGCACGGGGAGCACTGGAAGTTCCGCGCCCTCGGGCAGGGGTACGAGAACGGACTGGCCGGGGTGGCCCGCGACTTCGGGCTCGACCTGTGATGAGGGGCCTGACCGGCTCGCAGGTGCCGTTCATGACCCGCCGGGTCAGGCAGCCCGACCCTGTGGGTGCAGGCAGCTCTGACGCCCTGGGACTCTCTGCACCACAGGTCTCGCCACCCCCGAGCATGCCCAAGCCGGGGGGCGCCGGGCTGGACCTCGCGCCCACGGCAACGCCCGTGAGCGCCGGGCTGGACCTCGCGCGTCCCGCACCGTCCCCCGCACCGCCCGCGGCGGCCCACACGCCGGTCGCCCGGCCGCCCGCCGCCCAGACGATCGAGTCGCGCCTGTACCCGGCCCCGGCGTTCGGGACGCTCCACCAGCTCTCGGCGAGCGACGCCGTCGTGCGCCTGAATCCGCGGCAGTCCGGCATCGGGTCCCTGTTCGTCACGGGTGCCCGGGGCACGGCATGGGAGGGCGTCGACCGCACCACGGGCGCCCAGAGCGTCCACCGCGAGCAGATCGGCACGCCCATTCCGACCCCGGGGAACCGGCCCCTGGTGAGCTTCGTTAATCGGGACGCCGTTGTTGTGCTGCGCCACGTGCGCTCGCTCCGCCGCGCCCTGTTCATCGGGGCCGGGGGGACGATGACGGTGCAGACGTTCGACGGCTCGGCCATCGCCGTCCAAGGCACCCTCGGTGCGGGGCAGCGAACGGTCCTGACGGCGACCCGCATCGGTGCGCTCCTCGAGCTGCGCGCCGAGTCCGTCCCGGAAGAGTGGGACGACGGAGAGATCTGGCGGGAGTTCGCGTTCACGATGACCGTAGGGCTGGGGGGCCCGCGGCGCTAGCCGCGGCGACCCGCCGCCCGAGCACCGCTACGCACCGACATCACCAATAGCACCGACACCGGCACGCACCGACAGTGGGGGGACCCGTGCTGCACTACTCGTATCTGACCGACAGCGCCCGGGGGCGGCTCTTCGCGAGGCTGCCGAGGCGTCTCGGCCCGTCGTCGTCCCCGCAGGCCCTCGCCGTGGGCCTCGGCGCCACGCTGTACACGCCCGGGATCCGTCCGGACCTCGCGGAGACCGTCCTCAAGCGGGGCCGTTCGGGCTGCGCGAGCATGGTGCTGTGCCTCGAGGACGCCGTGGCGGACGCCGACGTGGGCCTCGCCGAGGACAACGTGGTGGCCGCCGTGAAGGACCTCGCGCGGCGGGACGCGTCAGCCCTGGAGGCGCTCCCGCTCCTGTTCATCCGCCCGCGCACGCCCGAGCAGCTCCTCGACGTGGGCCGCCGGCTCGGGGCCGCTGCCGGCCTGCTCACGGGGTTCGTCCTGCCCAAGTTCGAGAATGCCTCGGGGCGCGCCGAGCGGTTCCTCGACGCTCTGGACCTGCTCAACCGCGAGGTCGGCGCGTGCGCGAGGACACCCGACGGCGCACCGCCCGCCCGGCCTGCCCTGCTGGCCATGCCGATCATCGAGCACCCAGTGACCACCCACCGCGAGACCCGCGCCGGAGCGCTCCTGGGGGTCCGGGACCTCCTGCGCGCGCGGCAGGAGCTGATCCTGTCCGTCCGGCTGGGGACCACGGACATGTCCGCCGCCTACGGCCTGCGCCGCACCCGGGACCTGACGATCTACGACGTGGCCGTCGTGGCCGAGGTGATCGCCGACGTCGTCGGCCTCCTCGGGCGCGCGGACGAGGGCTGGGTCATCTCCGGACCCGTCTGGGAGCACTACTCGGGCACGGAGCGGATCCTCCGCCCCCAGCTGCGCTCCACCCCGTTCGACGCCGCCAACTCGGCGGCGCTGCGCGATCGGCTGCTCGGGGCGAACCTCGACGGGCTCATCCGTGAGATCGAGCTGGACCTCGCGAACGGGCTCGTGGGCAAGACCGTGATCCATCCCTCGCACGTGCCCGTGGTCCACGCGCTGCACGTGGTGGGGCATGAGGAGTACCTCGACGCGCTGGACATCGTCGCCGCCGAGGGCGGCGGGGCGGTGGCGTCCCGCTCGGGCGCCCGCATGAATGAGGCCAAGCCCCACCGCGCCTGGGCACAGCGGACGCTCGCGCGGGCTGATGCCTTCGGGGTCGCCCGGCCCGACGTGACCTTTGCCGACCTCCTGGAAGCGAGCATGAAGTGACGCAGACCGACTCCCGTGTGCGGGAGCCCGAGGACGAGGAGCGCAGGGCCGGCACGCCCGGGTGGCCCGGCGCCGTCGTGCGCGAACGCCTGGGCATCCGGATCACGACGGCGCCCGGCAGCCTCCTGTCCGTGGACGCCCTCGTGGGCCTCGCCGTGCGGCGCAACCCCAAGCGCGCCCAGCTGCTCGTCTCGCGCGTGCTCGCCAAGCACCTCCCGACTGCTCCCGGCCTCGCGATCGGCGCAGGCAGGCTTCTGGGGGCGGCCGTGGCGCACCGGCTGGGACTGCCGCAGCCGGGCGGGGCGGCAGGCCTGGAGGAGGCGGCCGAGAGGGTCCGCCGCTGGCTGGCGTGCGATGCGGCCGCCGGCGGGTCACCTGATCGGCCCGAGATCCTGCCGCTGCCGGAGGTGCCGCCGGCAGCGGGCCTCGACGTCGCGACCCTCGGCTACGCCGAGACCGCCACGGGTCTGGGGCACCTCGTCGCGGAGTACCTGGGCTCGTACTACGTCCACTCGACGCGGATCGCGACGCCGGTGCGGCCCCTCGGCGGGTTCGAGGAGGAGCACTCGCACGCCACGGGCCACGCGCTCGTCCCGAGCGATCCGGAGCGGCTCGCGCGGGCGGGCACCGTGGTCCTCGTCGACGACGAGCTCTCCACGGGCCGCACCGTGCTGAACACGGTGCGCGCCCTGCACGCGGCATGGCTCGTCCGCCAGGGCGCGGCCGGTCCTGCCGGGGCGCACGACGGCGCCCCCTCCGGCGGTGCGCGAGGACACCGGCGGTACGTGGTCGCCGCACTCGTGGACCTGCGTTCTGACGAGGACCGTACCGCGTTCCGCCGGCTCGCCGAGGAGCTGGGATGCGGCCTGGACGTTGTGGCTCTGGGCGAGGGGTGCATCGAGGTGCCGCCCGAGGCCCTCGAACGGGCCGCCGCGTGGCTCGCGGAGGGGTCAGGCGCTGCGCCGGGCGCGGCGCGCCGCCCCCGGGCCGGCGCCGCGCCTCCCGGCCACGGCGGCCACCTGGCCCAGCGCGGCATCGGGGACGGGGTCGCCATCCGGAGCGCCCGGTTCGGCGTCGACACCTCGGGGCAGCACGGCACGCGGCTCTCGGAGCGCGCCGCACCCGCCGCCCGCGCGGCGGCTGCCGGGCTCGCGGAGGCCGGCATCCCCAGGGCTGCCCGCGTCCTCGTCCTCGGCGCCGAGGAGCACCTCGCGCTGCCTCTGGCGATCGCGGACAGGCTCAGGGCCGACTACCCCAGGACCCTCTTCTCCTCGACCACCCGCTCCCCCGTGCACGTCCATGACGAGCCCGGCTACGCGATCCGCTCGGCCGCCTCCTTCGCCTCCCATGACGACGCGATCGACGGGGGCCCGGGGACGGGAATCCGCTATGCCTACAACGTTGCAGGCGATGAGCCCTTCGATGCCATCGTCTACGTGCCCGAGCCGGGGACCCAGGGAGCGCGGCTCGCCACGCAGGGGGGCGCCGGCGAGCCGAGCGTCACCGAGGCGCTCGCACGCGTGGCGCGCGCCGTCGTCGTGCTCCGGCTCGAGGCGGCGCCGCCCTACCCGGAACCGCTGCGCGGCGGCACCGGGCCCGGCAGCTTCGGCTCCTATCCGCCGCAGGACGTCGGGTGGCTCCTCAAGGACCTCTCGGGGGCGCGGCTCGAGGCCCCGGCGCACGAGCGGGAGGCGGCGATCCAGTCGGGGCGCGCGAGCTACGCCGAGTCGCTTCCCCAGGAGTACGAGCCGAGCGAGGAGTACCAGGCCCTCTTCCACGCGGCGCTGGACGAGTCGAAGCACCGCATCGCCGCCGCGGTCGCGGACGTCACCGAGCAGGTCCTCGCCCTCCGGAGCGGCGAGCCCGTGCTGGTCTCGCTCGCACGGGCTGGCACACCGGTCGGCGTGCTCATGCGCCGCTGGGCCCAGCACGCGCACGGGCTCGACGTGCCGCACTACACCATGAGCATTGTGCGCGGGCTCGGGATCGACCGGAACGCGCTGCGGTGGCTGCTGACGCGGCACCGTCCGGAGCAGATCATGTTCGTGGACGGCTGGACGGGCAAGGGAGCGATCGCGAGGGAGCTCGCCTCCGCGATAGCGGAATTCAACACAGCGGAATTCAACGCAGCGGAATTCAACGCAGCGGAGCTCAACGCAGCGGAGCCCACCGGCTCCGCAGGCATCTCCCCCGAGCTGGCCGTGCTCGCCGACCCGGGCCACTGCGTGCGGGTCTTCGGCACGCGGGACGATTTCCTCATCCCGTCGGCGTGCCTGAACTCGACGGTCTCAGGGCTCGTCTCCCGCACGGTGTTCAACCGTCACCTGATTGGGCCGCACGATCTCCACGGCGCGAAGTTCTACCGGGAGCTCGCGGGCCGGGACGTCTCGAACGAGTTCGTGGACACCGTGGCGGCCTGCTTCCCTGAGGTCCGGCCGGCGCCCCCGGCCCCGCCCGGCGAGCCGGCCTGGGCGGGCTGGCGCGCCGTGGAGGCGATCGCACGCGAGCACGGCCTCGGCCCGGTCCAGAACGCCGTGAACCTGGTCAAGCCCGGCGTCGGCGAGACCACGCGCGTGCTGCTGCGGCGCGTGCCGTGGAAGGTGCTGGCGCGTCCGGAGCTGCTTGCGAGGGACGACGCCGGGCGCCTCCGCAGCGGCGACCTCGCCCATGTGCTGCTTCTGGCAGCCCAGCGGGGCGTGCCGGTGGAACCGGTCGAGGGCCTCCCGTACAGCTGCGTCGGCCTCATCCACCCCGTGCACACTGCCGGCGCTACCGGAGCCGACGGGCGGACGGTGCTCGATGTCTGAGGGCATGCGGTCTGAGGGCGCGCGGCCTGACGGCACGCGCACGGCGCGGCCGGTCGTCGCCTGCGACCTCGACCGGACCCTGGTCTACTCGGCGAAGGCCCTCTGGCTCGACCCCGAGGCCTCCCGGGACGAGGCCCCGCGGCTCGTGGTGAGCGAGCTCTACGAGGGCCAACCCCTGAGCTACATGACGCGGGAGGCCGAGGAGCTGCTGCACGAGCTCCTCTCCCATGCGGTCTTCGTGCCCGTCACCACACGCACCGAGGCGCAGTTCCGCCGCATCCACCTCCCGCGAACCCGCTATGCCATCACCACGAACGGCGGCGTGCTCCTGACCGAGGGGAAGCCCGACGCCCGGTGGGCCGCCCGGGTTCGCGGCGCCGTCGTGCGCGGCTCCGCACCGCTGGGCGAGATCCTCGACCGACTGGCCGCGGGGCCCGCTCCCGGGGTACTGCGCGTCCGCACGGCCGAGGACCTGTTCGCGTACGCGATCGTGGAGCGCACCGAGCTGCCCGAAGGGTTCGTCGAGCAGCTCACGGACTGGTGCGCGGAGCGAGGCTGGGTCGTCTCGCTGCAGGGCCGCAAGCTGTACTGCGTCCCCGCGGCCGTGACCAAGGAGGCGGCGGTCGCGGAGGTCATGCGCCGGGCCGGCACGGACACCCTCATCACCGCGGGCGACTCCCTCCTGGACCAGGGGCTGCTCGAGATGGCAGATGTCGCGCTGCGGCCCCGCCACGGCGAGCTCGAGGCCGCCGGCTACGAGCGTCCGCACGTGCGCGTCACGCCGTCGCGAGGCGTGCGGGCAGGCCAGGAGATCCTGGCGGCGGCGCTCGAGGCGGCCGTCGGAGCGGCCCTCCCCCGCCCCGGGAGCGGTGAGCTGAACAGGGTGTGAGGGCGCCCGGCCCTGCTCAGCTGAGCAGGTGCGAGGGGGAAGCCGCCCATTCCTCGGCCAGCAGCCGGTAGGAGCGTTCCCGAGCGGCGGGATCGTGCGCGTAGCCCGTGAGGATGACCTCGTCGACCCCGTAGGAGGCGGCGAAGCCCCGCAGGAACTCTGCCGCCTCGGCCGGCGTGCCCACCGCCGAGAAGCGCAAGGCGGACGTGGCCATCTGCTCTTCGTGCGGAGCCCAGTCCATCTCGCGCACGGGCGGCAGGAGCGGGCCCCGGGTGCCGCGGCGGATTGCGACGAACATCTGCTGGTGGGTCGTGAAGAGGAACTCGGCCTCCTCACGGGTAGGGGCGACCATGAGGTTCGCGCCGGCCATGACGTACGGCTCGGCGATCTGGGCCGTCGGCGCCGACGGGTTGAACATCTGCCGGTAGGTCCAGATCGCCTCGCTCAGCTGGAACGGTGCGAAATGGCTTGCGGCCGCGAACGGCAGGCCCAGCTGGCCCGCGATGGCCGCACCCGCCGTCGAACTCCCCAGGACCCACAGCGGCACCCCTGTCCCGCGCGCGACGGCGGCGTGGACGCCCCCTGAGAGCTGTACCGATTCGGCGTCGTCCTCCTGGTCTCCGAAGAACCACGCGAGGAGCCGGATGTTCGAGGCGAAGACCGCCTCGCCGTCCTCACGGGCGCCACGGCGCAGGAGCGCGGCAGTGCGGGGGTCCGTGCCGGGGGCCCGGCCGAGGCCGAGATCAATGCGGTCCCCGTACAGGTTCGCGAGCGTGCCGAAGGCCTCGGCAACGGCGAGCGGCGCGTGGTTGGGCAGCATGATCCCGCCTGAGCCGACCCGCAACGTGGACGTCGCGGCCGCCGCGTTGGCGATCAGCAGCGCGGTGGAGCTCGAGGCGAGCGCATCGGTGTTGTGGTGCTCGGCATACCAGAGACGGCGGTAGCCACTGTCTTCCGCGAGACGGGCCAGCCGCGTCGCGTCCTCCAGAGCGCTCGCGACGGTGCCGCCCTGCACCACCGGGACGAGGTCCAGGATGGAGAGGGCCGGCAGGGCGGCAGACGGGGCGGACGGGGACGAGGCAGCCGAGGAAGTCACATAGGCGCCAACCGGGCGCCGCGCCGAGATGTTCCCGAGACCTGCTGGGGGCTGCGGTAGCGTTCGATAACGGCTGCATTGCTTTTCGACAACGTCTGGCGATCCAGCTTGTGGCGCGCCGAGGGCCTCTGGAGAGAATGGTGGTCGCGGCTGTTGCCAGCTGATCTGCAGGGCCAGCCAATCCTGGGGAGGAGTTGCAGTGGATGACGCGTTGGCAGTGACCAATCTGGTGTATGTCGGCACCGTTGTGATCGGGGGTCTCCTCGTGGCCTTCCTGGCTGTGGCCACGTTCATCACGCTCATCATCGCCGGGGCCGGGCAGGGGGTCGCGTCCCTCGTGACCCGCGTCGTCCGCCTCCTCAAGAGGGAGCAGCGACCGGCAGATGCCGTCGCCGACGCACGCGCCGAGCACGCACGTCAGGCCATCGTCGCGAAGGCTGATGCCATCCTCGCGGCCCAGCGCGCCGCTGCAGAGGCGGCCGCGGCCCGGCCCACCCCGGCGGTCCAGCCCGCCCCCGCGGCGAAACCCGCCCGCCCGGAGCAGCCCGCCGCCGCCGAGCAGCCTGCCGCCGCGGAGAAGCCCGCCGCCGATCAGCCCGCGAAGGCGCCCGCATCCAAGCCCACGGTAGTCGTCGTCCGCGCACTGCCGGCCACCACCGCCCACCGCCCGGGCCCGCACACAGGCACCCAGCCGGTGCTCGTCGTCGGGCGCGCGAGCTGACAGCACCGATCCACTCCACCAGCGTCCACTGTCCACCAGCGAGAAGGCCCGGAGCACGTGCTCCGGGCCTTCCTCGTCTGCTGCATCCGCGGTGCTTCCGCAGGCATTGCCTATGCGGCCGGGGCTTGATGCCCTCTCGGGTCCCGTCCGGTGGATGTTCCGTGCGGGCCGTCGCCGCGCCGTCCCGGCCGGTGGGCCGCTGGGCTGTCTGCCATCATCAGACCAACAAGCCGGGGGGATTGGCAACCGACGCCCAGTAGGATGGTCAATCTGATCAATCGATTGGCACGGCAGATGGAAGGAGTGGTCAGATCGCAGCAGCTTGACCCGACAGACCGGCGGATCCTGCTCGCCTTGGACGATGATCCGAGGGCACCCGTCATGGTGCTCGCCCAGCGCCTCGGGCTCGCCCGCGGCACGGTGCAGTCCCGGCTCGAACGCATGACGGCGAGCGGCGTCCTCCGGGCGAACAGCACTCGGGTGCACCCCGAGTCATTGGGCCGGGGAGTCCTCGCCGAGGTCAGCGCCGAGCTCGACCAGAGCCACATCGACGAGGCGATCGCCGCTCTGGGCGGCATCCCCGAGGTCCTCGAATGCCTCGCCCCGGCAGGCGATACGGACCTGCTCATCCGCGTCGTGGCCACGAGCCCCGACGACCTCTACCGGGTCTCGGAGGAGATCCGCCTGTGCCCGGGGATCAGACGCACGTCGACCCGGATGATCCTGCGCACCGTCATCCCGTACCGCACCGGTCCGCTTCTCGCCGAGGGCCGGGAGGGGACGGGGCCAGGGGCGTAGGGAGCCCTCACCACTGAGCCGCCCCGAGTCTGGCCTCCCTGCGAGGGTGACTAGTCGTCCGCCTCGCGATCGAGGTCCTCGAAGTCGCGCAGCCAGCGTTCGCGCGCTCGGGCGTCGAGGGCGCGCCTCGCCTTGCCGGCCTCACGCAGCTCCTCGAAGGCCGACGACGGCGAGGCAGCGGCGCGGCCGCGTGCCCCGGAAGCGCCTCCCCGGCCCCGGCGCCCCATGCCGAGCATGAGCAGGGCGCGCTCGGTCGCAGCGGCATTCTTCACTGCGAACGAGGTGCGGCGGCGTCGCAGCGCCTCACGCACGGCGGCCTGGGCGTCGTCGCGGCGGCCCAGTTCGCGCAAGGCCCGGGCCCGCAGCACGAGCAGCGCGGCGGCGAGGTCGCTCGCGTTCGTGAGGCCCTCGGTGCGGGCGACGATCTCGAGGGGCCGTCCGAGCACCTCGGCCAGCCGGCAGGCCGCCAGGGCTGCGGGGAGCGAGGGCGGCAGCGGGGCGAGCACCGAGACTGCCTCCTCGGGACGGCCGATCTCCCGCAGACTGTGGGCCAGCGCGAGGCACACCGCCTCCTCGCTGAAGACCGTCTCCACCTCGACCCCCTCGGAGACCTCGATCCAGTGCCGGATGCCGCCGAGGTATTCGGTGGCGAACGCCGTGGCTGCCCGGTCGCTCGCGCTGGCGATTCCCCGCGCCAGGAGTTCGGCCGCCTGGGCGTGGTGGTGGGACCGGTACGCATGCATGCCGGCCATCACGTAGCAGAGCCCTGACCAGCCGGGGTGGGCGCGGGCCAGGAGGACGAGCCGCTCGGGCTCGCCGTGGACGAACACGGCCGCGTGGACCTGCTTCTCTACCTTGGAGGCGAACGGCCTCAGGCGCGGCGCCCGCACCCGGACGGCCATCCTCTGGGCGAGCCTGCGGCCCATGCCGCGCACGGGGGCATAGACCTGCGCGCTGCGGAAGGGCGTGAGGTCGCGGGTGTCGTGGAACGAGGGCTGGCGGCCCAGCTCGCCGGAAGCCATGCCCACCATGCTAACCATCTCCGCTGGGACCCTCCCTTCCCCTGCCGTCCTCATCGGGTCGCGAAGTGGACCCACATGCCGATCACCCACACGGTGGCCGCGGCGCAGGCGAACCCGAACTCGACGAGGATGCCGAGGCCGGTGGCCTTGAGCGCCGCCCACGACGATGAGGCGGCGCCGCGCAGGTGCCCCGTCCGCTGCCATTCGCTCAGCAGGAGCCCGAGCGCGAAGCCGGCCACGAGCCCGACCACGGGGATGATGAACATGCCCACGATCGCCAGCGCCGCGCCGACCACGACAGATCGACTCGGGATGGCACGCTGCCTGAGCCGGCGCCCGGTGAGGACGGCCGAGGAGGCCATGCCGCAGGCGAACAGGACCCCGCCCACCGCGAACACGAGCCAGCCTCCCCAGCCGGCCCCGCCGAACAGGGCCCACTCGAGCAGCGCCAGCAGGCCGAGGATGCTGCCGGGCAGCACCGGGACGATGATGCCCGTGAGAGAGACGGCGAGGGCCAGGCCGCACAGGAGGGCCGCGAGGATGCTGGTGTCCACGCGGCCATCCTGCCAGAGGTCACGAGCAGAGGCCCGGAGCCGGACGCCGGGACCGGTCTAGGAGCCCGCCGCCCGAATCACCGCGGCGGTGACAGCGGGCGCTACCCGCGGGTCGAGGGGGCTGGGCACGATGTAGGCCGCGGAGAGCTTGTCCTCGGCCAGCTCGGCGATCGCCCCAGCGGCCGCGATCTTCATCGCCGGGGTGATGCGGCGCGCGCCCGCGTCCAGGGCGCCGCGGAAGATGCCGGGGAACGCGAGGACGTTGTTGATCTGGTTCGGGAAGTCGCTGCGCCCGGTGGCGACGACGGCAGCGTGCCGGCGCGCGACGTCGGGCGCCACCTCCGGATCCGGATTCGACAGCGCGAAGACGATCGCGCCGTCGGCCATCCCGGCGAGGTGCTCCTCGGGCACCGTGGAGGAGGAGACGCCGATGAAGACGTCCGCCCCCGCGAGGGCCTCCGCCGTCCCGCCGGTGACGCCCCGCGGGTTGGTGCGGGCCGCGTACTCGGCCTTCATGGCGTTGCGCGGCTTGTCCAGATCCGGTCGGCCGGCGTGGATGGCGCCCTTGGAGTCCAGCAGGACCACGTCCGTGAGTCCGGTGGCGAGGAGGATCTCGGCGATGGCGATGCCCGCCGCGCCCGCGCCGGCAATGACGGCCTTGAGCCCGGCGAGCTCCTTGCCCACCACCTTGGCGGCGTTGGTGAGCGCGGCGAGGACCACGACGGCGGTCCCGTGCTGGTCATCGTGCATCACGGGCATGTCGAGGGCCTCGATGAGCTTGGCCTCGAGCTCGAAGCAGCGCGGCGCGGAGACGTCCTCGAGGTTCACGGCGCCGAAGCTCGGAGCGATGCGGACGATGGTCTCGACGATCTCGTCCACGTCGGTGGTGTCCAGCACGATCGGGATCGAGTCCAGGCCGCCGAAGGTCTTGAACAGGGCGCTCTTGCCCTCCATCACGGGCAGCGACGCGGAGGGCCCGATGTCGCCCAGGCCCAGCACGGCGGTTCCGTCGGAGACGACGGCCACGAGGCGCGAGGCCCAGGTGTGCGTGCGGGCCAGGGTGGGATCGGCGGCGATGGCACGGGACACCTGCGCCACGCCGGGCGTGTACGCGATGGAGAGGTCCCGCTTCGTGGCGAGCGGGCGCTCGACCGCGACCGAGAGCTTCCCGCCCTCGTGGGCGGCGAAGATCTCCTCGTCGGTGATCGCGGACTGGTTCTGGCTGGGTGCATCAAGGGACGTCGACACGGCATTGTCTCCTGGGTCTGGGCCGTCCTGCCCGGCGGACCCGGTGCACGACGGCGGGGCGGGCCGCACGCTGGACGCCGCGCCGACCGCTTCGTCGGGCACAGGCATGCAGGGCACAGCCGCTAGGGGAGGATCCGGGGTCATTGCCGGGTTCGGCGCTTCCGGGGGCCGGCTGATGGGCGAGGATGTCCGCCGCGCACCGGCCTCGGGGAAAGAGGTAGGGACATCATACGCGGGAAGCAGTGTCCTTCCGCAAGGCGGAGACCACGAGGGAAGGCTCAGTCGTCGAGCCACTCGAGGGCCACGGCGGCGGTCCAGGACTGGTCTGGGCTGCCGAGCGGCTCCCCGGTGAACGGCTCGTAGTACTCGCCGAAATGGCCCTCCGCGAGCTGGTCGAGGGAGGCCTCGCGCCACCGCGTGTACGCGGCTTCGTCGCCGTTCCCCCGGACGGACTGGGCGAGGTACCACGTCATGACCGGCCAGACCGGGCCCCGCCAGTACTCCCGGGGGCGGAATTCGGCGGACACGGGCGAGGTCGAGGGCGGCAGGGCGAAGGCGAGCCTCGGGTCCCCCGCCCACGCCGGCCCGTCAAGGAGCGCCAGCTGGGCCTCGCGGACTGCTGTGTCGGTGCTCGAGACGAGGGGGGCAAATCCGGCGATCGTGGGCTTGGCAATCCACTCGCCCGTGAGGACGTCTCGGTCCCTCGCGAGCCCCGTCTCCGGGTCGACGGTGGCGTCCACCCCCTCGCGGAACTCGGCGGCCCAGTCTCGCAGGCGTCCAGGATCGGACGCCGGGTCCCCGGCGTGGCCCAGTCGTTCTGCGAGGACGGCCAGGTCCTCGTTCGCGGCTGCGAGCGCGGCGGAGGCGAACACGTCCTTGACCTGGAAGTCCACCGCACCCGGGAGCCGCTCGTCGTCGTACGCCACGTCCGCCATCTGCTGCACGAGCCACAGGTAGCGCGCGTACTCGTCGTCGCTCGGGCGCTGGCTCGCGTCCTGGACGATCCGGGTGTCCGTTCGCACGAACGGCTCGACCTCCCCGGGGTGGACGCGGGCGTAGGGCCCATCGAACCGCGGCGAGTTGTCCATGCCGGACTCCCAGCCGTGGTAGGTCGTCACGAGCCCGGAACCGTCCGCCGCGCGGGCCCGGCGCAGCCACTCGTGCCACAGGGCCCACCGCGGCAGCGTGTGGCGCGCGAACTCCTCGGCGAGCCGTGCGTCCTCGCCGCCGTTCGCCGTCGCCCGTTCCACGATCCGCCTCAGCATCGTCGCATGCACCGGCGGCTGGCAGATGCCGCTCGAGCGCACGCCCGCGGGCGAGATCCCGGCCGTGCGCCAGCGGTCCGCACCGGGGAAGTAGCCCTCCACGTCGGCGAAGACAATGTGCGGGATCATGCCCGAATCCCACTGCGCCTCGAGCAGGTGCGCCAGCTCCGCGAGCGCACGCGGGACGCTCACGGTCGAGAGCCCCGCAGCCACGAAGGCGGCGTCCCAGCTCCACTGGTGGGGATAGAGCCGGGGTGCCGCGGTCACGATCGTGCCCGTGTCGTTCGCGGCGAGCACCTCCCGCGCCCTGTCGCGCAGCTGCGTCGCGTCCATGGATCCGAGGATGCTCGGGTTCCTGCAGACGCGTCAACGCCTCAGCCGGGGCCCACCCCCTCTGGCGTATAGTTGAACAGTCCCCCGGCACGCCCCCCTTGAGCCGTGCCGGATGCGTGCAGAAGCGTCCGGAAAGAGGTTGCTGCGCTGTGCTTGAACTGCCCCAGGATCTGGTGACTCCAGCCCCGCCGCCGGCCACGCCCCGGCTGGCCGCCCGGTACAACCAGCTCCTGGACACGGCAGCCCGCTTCGCCACGCGGGAGTACGCCGACGTCGACGTCACCGACGTGGCCAGCGAGGCCGGGGTCTCCTCGAGCACCGCCTACCGGTACTTCCCGTCCGCCGCGCACCTCCTCCTCGCCCTCCACCGGCGCCAGCTGCTCGAGCTGCGCGCCCGGGTCGAGGGGCGCGCCAACAGCGTGCGCACCGATGAGCAGCGCTCCCGCCAGCTGGTCGGTGCGGCGGTGGAGATGTTCGCGATGCGGATCTCGCAGCCCGCCGTGAACTCCTGCCTCGACGAGCTCGTCGTCCCGGTGGACCACGAGCTCGCGGGCCTCATCGGCGAGGTCGACGAGCTCGCGTGGTCCACGCTGGGCCAGCTGGCCGGCGGTTCCGGGCGCGGCAAGAGCATCCTGCACATCATCTCCGGGCTCGTCTCCGCTGTGCGGACCGGGCGGCTCATGCCCTACGAGGCGGAGCAGCAGCTCAAAGCTGCGTGCGAGATCGTCGCCCGACGCCGGGCCGTGCGCCACTGATCCGCTGACGCCAGGGAGCGCCTCCTGCCCGCAGGCCCTCAGGCACCCGCGCTCAGGCCGCAGCCTCAGGCGACCCCGCGGATCCTCGTGACGAAGACGGCACCGAAGAGGCCGATGACGGCAGCGGCGACGTAGAGCGATACGTAGCCGCCCAGGAACACGACGAACGGGTACGCGAGGGCGGGGGCGATCACCTGCGGAAGGGAGTTCGCGATGTTGATGACCCCCATGTCCTTGCCGCGGTCCTCGGCGCGCGGGAGCACCTGGGTGACGAGGGCGAAGTCGACTGCCTGATAGGCGCCGAAACCGATGCCGAGCACGCTCGCGCCGATGATCGCGCCCGGCCACGTGGGGATGAGCGCGATGGTGAGGGAGGCCGCGGCGATGACCGCGGACGAGATGACGACGAGCGGCTTGCGCTTCCCCATCCTGTCGCTGAGCTTGCCGCCGAGCACGCTCGTGATGATGACCAGGCACGTGTAGATGCCCGTCAGGATGAGCACCCCGGTAGCCGGGGGGATGCCTGTGGTCTGCTCGAGGTGCACCTCGTCGGCGAGGAAGTACACGAGGTACAGCAGCACCATGTGGTTGCCGATGTTCACAAGCAGCTTGGTGGTCCAGGCCCAGCCGAAGTCGGGGTAGCGGCGGGGGCTGACCCAGAACGAGGCGAGGAACCTGCGCAGGGCGAACGGGGCCAGCGCGGACCGCGGGAGCGGGATGTCGTCGGCGCGGAGGAGGTACACCACCACGCACGCCAGGAGCACCACAGCGCAGATGAGGTAGCCCAGGGAGAAGTTCCCGGCGACGGCAGCGGCCACGACGGCGCCGAGCAGGATGCCGACGGTGATGCCCATGGCACCGAAGCCGCCGAGGGAACCGCGCTGGGTCACCGGCACCTTGTCTGGAATGGCCGCCGTGATGGCGGCGTAGGCGGCGTTGCAGCCGGCCTGGACGAGGCACCACAGCGCCGTCATGACCGCCACGTTCGGCGCCCCGGCAAGGCCCACGAGGCCGATCGCCCCGACGACCGCGCCCCAGAATACCCAGGGCCGACGCCGCCCGAACCGCCCGGCCGTCCGGTCGGAGAGTGCGCCCGCGAGGGGGTTGCCGAAGACCGAGACGGCGGCGCCTGCACCGTTCACCAGCGCGAACACTGCCTCCTTTTGGCCCGGCTCGAAGTGGGCGGCCTGCTGCGCCAGGAGCACTTGGATCGGGGCGAAGAAGGCGACGTTGATGCCGATGTTGACCAGCACCACGCCGAGGATCCACGGCGCGCGGACTCGCGCCGCAGGCTCGGCGAGCGGTGCCTGCGCGTCGGGACGCGGCGTGGGCCGTTGCGCGTCTGACCGATGGGGCACGGTCACGGCGACCTCCGGCTGGGGCGAACAGGTGCCCTCAGATTACCCCTGGGAACGCGCGGGGCCGACAGATGAAGTCCGCGTGAGTACGGGTATTGTCGCAGCGTGGAAAGCAAGGTGTCGGCTTCCGACGTGACAGAGTCCGATACGGCGATGGCCGCGCAGGTCTACCAGCAGATCAGCAACACGATCTTCTCGGGACAGCTGCGCCCCGGCCAGCGCCTGCGCGAGCGCGAGCTCTCCGAGCAGTACGGCGTGTCCCGGATACCGGTCCGCGAGGCCATCCATCGGCTCGAGCAGGACGGCTTCCTCGTCACCGCACCCCGGCGCGGGGCGGTGGTGCGCCGGCTGACCCTCAAGGACGTGGACGAGCTGTTCGACCTTCGGGTGCTCCTGGAGTCCTTTGCGGCGGCGCGGGCAGCAGAGCGGGTCGCGGCGGGGGCTGACGGCTCGGTGCTGACCGAGACGCTCGCCCAGTCCCGCGCGGCGCTCGAGGCGGGTGACGCGGCCCGCACCTCGGAGCTGAACTCCGCGTTCCACGACCAGATCGTGGCGCTCACGGGCAACGCCCTGCTGGAACGCTCCATGCGCCCGCTGCGCGGCCTCAACCGCTGGATCTTCGGCCTGTCCGTGAACCGCCCTCTCGAACTCAGCGCCCACGAGCACGACGATCTCGCCGACGCGATCCTCACCGGCCGGGCGCAGCTGGCCGAATCCCTCTCGGCAGCGCACGTGGAGGCGGGCCGCATGCCCGTCACCGAAGGGCTCGCCCGCATCCTCATGGAGTAGCAGCGCAGGTAGGCTCATCCCATGGCCCCGAGTCCCTGGACCGCCCACGCACGGCGGTACCGCGAGATCGCGGACGTCCTTGCCCGCCACGGCCTGAGCCAGGTGCTGGCAGCCGCCGGATTCGCGCGCCTGCTCCCCCGTGGCCGTGCCGGCGTGGGCGGCGGCCCCGTCCCGGGCGCACCAGTGGGCGGCCCCGTCCATGTGCGCCTCGCGCTCGAGGAGCTCGGCCCCACGTTCATGAAGCTGGGCCAGATCCTGTCCACGCGCCCCGACCTCGTTCCCGAGGCGTACCAGCTCGAGCTGGCGAAGCTGCAGGACGCGGCGCCGCCGGTGGCCGCCGAGGCGATCCGCGCCGTCGTGCGCGAGGAGCTCGGTGAGGACGCCTTCAGCGCGTTCGCGGAGTTCGACGACGTCCCGCTCGCCAGCGCGTCGATCGGCCAGGTCCACCTCGCGCGGCTCGCGGACGGCGACGAGGATGGCGCGGGAACGCGCGTGGTGGTGAAGGTCCGCAAGCCCGGGGCCGTCGAGCGGATCCGGGAGGACCTCGAGATCCTCCGCAACGTGGCCGCGAGCGCGAGCCGGGCCTGGAGCGTCCTGGACGACTACAACGTCGTGGGGCTCGTCGAGGAGTTCTCCCGGACCCTCACGAAGGAGCTCGACTACCTCGAGGAGGGCCGCAACGCCGAGCGGTTCGCCGCCAACTTCGCCGGGGATGAGCGGTACCGCTTCCCGAGGGTCTTCTGGCACACCACGACCTCCCGCGTGCTCACGCTCGAGTACATGGAGGGCCTGAAGATCAACGACGTGGCCGCCCTCGACGCCGCGGGGCTGGACCGGCGTGCCCTCGCGGACCGCGCTGCGGCCGCGCTCGCGCAGATGATCTTCGATGACGGCTTCTTCCACGCCGACCCCCATCCCGGCAACATGTTCGTCGAGCCGAGCGGGCGCATCTCCGTCATCGACTTCGGCATGGTGGGCGAGATCGACGACAGACTGCGCGGCGACCTCGGGCACCTGCTCATCGCCCTCGCGCGCAAGGACCCCCGCCGGCTCGCCCGGGCGCTCGAGACGATGTCCCTCGGAGGCGCGGTGGCGGACCGCGCGCGGCTCGCGGCGGACGTCGCGGAGTTCATCCAGCTGTACGACGGCGTGGACCTCTCCGATGTCAACGTGGCGCGGCTCGCCCAGAGGCTCCTCGGCGTGGTGCGGAACCACCGGCTCCTCATGCCCGCCGAGGCCGCGATCATCATCAAGATGCTGGTCATGGCCGAGGGTCTGGGCCGGGTCCTCGACCCCGGATTCCGGCTCTCGCGGGTCCTCGAGCCGTACGTGCGGCGCCTCCTGCTCGAGCAGTACTCCCCGGCGGCCATCGTTCGCGGGCTCAAGGCCGCCGGCCTCACGGCCCTCGACCTCGCCACGGACGTCCCCGACCTCATCGACAACCTCAGCCGCATGCTCGACGCGGGCGGCTTCGAGGTCCACCTCCGCGCCGCCGAGCTCGAGCCGCTCGTGGCCCGCGCGGAGCGGATCGGCAACAAGGTCCTGGCCGGGGTCATCGCCGCGGCGTTCATCCGGGGCGTGGGCGAGGTGGTCTCCTCGGACAAGCGCTGGCGCGGCTGGCGCGAGCCCCTCGTGCGCACCGGTTTGGCGGGGCTCAGCGGCCTCACTGGCTATCTGGCCGTGACCACCCTCGGGCGCCGCAGGCGGCGGTAGGGGCGCCGCTCAGGTGACCGTGAGCTCCGCGAACATCCCGGACAGGTAGTGGCCCGGGAAGTTGCAGACCAGCTCGTAGTGCCCCGCGGGAAGGTCGAGGGTGGCCCAGGAGACCGCGCCCGGGGCGATTCCCTCGCCTGGCCCCGCCTCACACGACGCCGACGCCTCCCCGAGGCTGCCCGTCTCGTCCGCCGTCCCGTCGGCGTTCAGTGCCCTGGCACCCACCGCCTGGCCCTCCGGCAGCGGAAGGACGACGAGCTCGTGCGGGACCGAGCCCAGGTTCGTCACCACGAACGAGACCGTGCCGTGCGGGACCGACGTCCTGTCCGGCGAGAGCCGCATGGCGTGGCGCATCCTCGGCGAGCCCATCATTCCCCCGCCCCTGTCCGCCTCCGTGACCCTGACCGTGGTTCCGGGGAGGGCCGGGGCGCTGCAGGCCCGGGCTGCCCCGGCCGGGGCTCCCGCCCGCGGCGCGATGAGGGCAAGGGCCGCCAGGGACGCCGCCGTCAGAAGGACTGCGGCCAGAGCGGCCACCAGGATCGCGGGAAGGGCGCTCCTCCTCACGGCCTGCGCCTGAGGGCGTCGAGGCGGGCCCTGTACTCCGTCTCGTCGATCTCACCGCGGGCGAACCGCTGGGCCAGGATGTGCTCGGGGTCCTCCTGCTGAGGGCCCGGCGGGTAGGTCCCGCGTCCGCCCCAGCCGCCGCGGGAACCGCGGACCAGCAGGACGACGACCGCTGCGACTCCTCCCCAGAAGAGGAGCATGACGATGCCCATCACCACCCAGCCCCAGACTCCTGCGCCTCCATACCAGCCGTACATCATGGTGTCCTCCTCCGTCACGGCTGAGTTTCCTCGCCGCACGGCGGGAGGGACAGGGCCGTTCGTCCCGCGCTGCCGCCCTCGGTGCTAGTGGTGGGCGCGGGCCGTGACGGCGATCGTGATCTCCTCGACGTTGGGCAGGGCGTGGCCGAGGCGGTGCGCCCCGGCGGCCCTCAGCTCGTCGGCCTCGGCGGCAGTGGACATCGGATCGACCCGGACCAGGGCCGAGCCGTGGAGGCGGTGGCCGATCCACCGGAGCTGGAGGCGCTCGACTCCCAGCACTCCCGGCGTATGGGACAGGGCGTGCTCTGCACGGTCCACGAGGTCGGGCTCGACCCCGTCGAGCAGGCGCCGGCCGAGGCTGCGGACCGTGCCCCACAGGAGCACGAAGATCGCGATGCTGATGAGCAGCCCGACGATCGGGTCGGCCAGCGGGAAGCCGAGCATGACGCCGATGGCGCCGACGACGACGGCCAGGGAGGTGAAGCCGTCGGTACGGGCGTGGATGCCGTCCGCCACGAGGGCCGCCGAGCCGATCTTCCGGCCAACGCGGATGCGGTACACCGCCACGGCCTCGTTGCCGGCGAATCCGATGACGCCCGCAGCCGCGACCCACCACAGGTTCTCGAGCGGCTGCGGGTGGAAGAGGCGGTCGACCGACTGCCAGCCGGCCACGATGGCGGAAAGGGCCACCACGGCGATGATGAAGAGTCCGGAGAGGTCCTCTGCCTTGCCCAAGCCGTAGGTGTAGCGGCGGGTGGCCGGACGGCGCGCCAGCAGGAAGGCCACCCACAGCGGGACGGCGGTGAGCGCGTCGGAGAAGTTGTGGACGGTGTCGGCCAGAAGCGCCACCGAGCCGCTGATCAGGACCACGAGGAACTGCAGGACCGTGGTGCCCAGCAGGGCGAAGAGGCTGATCTTCAGGGCGCGCACGCCCTCCGTGCTCGCCTCCAGGGCGTCGTCGATCGAGTCCGAGGAATCGTGGGTGTGCGGGACGAAGAATTCCTGGAGGGCTCCGAGGAACCCGTGATGGTGATCATGCCCGTGGCCGTGGTCGTGCTCGTGCCCGTGGCCGTGCTCATGCCCGTGGTCGTGCGCGTGCTCATGACCGTGGTCATGGTCATGGTCATGGTCGTGATCGTGGTGCTCTCCCGCGCGATGGGGGGCGTGCTCGGCGCTCATGCGCTCTCCTTCCGGGACGCCTCGGCGTCCGCGTCGCGGTGGTGGTGGCGCGGGACGCCGCCGAGCGAGTGCTCGGCCTGGAAGATGGCGTCGGAGACCATCTGCGGGACGTGCTCGTTGGCCAGACTGTAGAACGCCCTCGTGCCCTCGTGGCGGGCCACGACGATGCGGGCCAGACGGAGTTTGGCCAAGTGCTGGGAGACGGCCGCCGGCGCTTTGCCCACGATCTCGGACAGGTGGTTCACGGACAGTTCGCCGTTGCCCCGCAGCGCGAGGACGATCCGGACACGGGTCGCATCGGCGAGCATCGAGAACACCTCGACGGCGAGGTCGACGTACTGCGAGTCCGGATCGAGTCCGCACATCTTCGTATCTGCGTTCACACGCAGATAATGGCACGTTCAGGCGGAGCGCGGCAACGCAGGCTCCTCCGCCCTACGCCCGCGCCGCCTACTCCCCCCGCACCGCGGCGAGGGCCGCTCGCAGGCGAGTGCCGGCGTCGTCCGCGACCTCGCGCACCTGCTCGCTCGAGCTGACCTGCACCATCGTCTGCGGGTCGATGGCCTCGACGGTCGTCTCGTCCGCGCCGGGGCCGCGGCGCACCACGACGTTGCACGGCAGGAGCGCGCCCATCTCGGGCTCCGCGGCCAGGGCACGGCTTGCGAGGTTCGGGTTGCAGGCGCCGAGGATCACGTAGTCGCCGACGGCGTTCGCGGCGTCGGCGCCGAGCTTGGCCGCAAACGTGGTGCGGATGTCGATCTCCGTGAGGATGCCGAAGCCCTGGTCCTTGAGGGCCGCGCGGACGGCCTCGACAGCCTCGGCGTAGGGGAGCTGGACGTTGGTGGTCAGGGTGTAGGCCATGCGCCCACGGTGCCATTCCGGGAAGGGATGGGCAAGGGCGCGCCTGGAGGGCGCATGGCCTCCGTGTGCGCTACGCCACGTAGCTCAGCACTCCCATCATCCCCCGCGCCGCGTGGTACGCGTTGTGGCAGTGGTACAGCCACTGGCCCGGATTGTCGGCGTCGAGGAACACGCTCACGGTCCGGCCCGGGCGCACGATCACGGTGTCCTTCCGGGCGCCCGCATCACCGACCTGGAACGTGTGCCCGTGCACGTGCATGGGGTGCCACATCATGCCCTCGTTGACGAAGTCGATCTGGACCCTCTGCCCCTGCCGGACCTCGAGCGCACCCTCGTAGGGGTTTGCCATGTCGAAACGCCGGCCATTGAGGCCCCAGTCGTACGCCATCATCGAACCCGTAAGCCGGACCGTGTGCTTGACGTCGACCGAGCGGGAAGCCAGGCGCACGGTCGAGGCGGAGCTGAGCTGGCCGCCGTCGACCACCATGCCGCCGAGGCGTGCCGGCAGCGCGGCGGGGTCGGGCTCTTTCCCGCTCCCGGTGCTGATCCGGCCGAGGGCGAGCCCGGCCTTGCCCTCGGGGCGCGCCATGAGGGGCGTCCATCCGGCGGGGACGGTGAGGAGGGCGTCGATCCGCTCCCCCATGCCGAGCACGACGGCGTCGACGTCCTTGCGCTCGACGGGGTACCCGTCGGTGTGGGTCACCGTGAGCTTCAGCCCCGGGGCGCCGACACGGTAGGCGGTGTCGCCCCCGGCGTTGATGAGCCGCAGGCGGACGCGGTCACCCGGCTTGGCCGTGACGGTGTCCGGATCCTCGGGGGTACGGCCATTGAAGAGGTGCAGCGGGTAGCGGACGTCTCCGGCGTCGCCGCCGAGGAAGTCGCTCATCGAGCCCATGGCCATGTACGTGCCGCTGTGCTGCATCCCGCCCATGCCGCCGGACATGCCACCGCCCATCCCGCCGGAGAGCTCCTTGAGGACGTCCTCCGGGGTGCCGGTCACACCGTCCATCCAGTCGTCGAGCACGATGACCCACTCGTGGTCCCAATCCTTCGTCTCGGAGGGGTCGTCGACGACGAGCGGGCCGTAGAGGCCGCGCTCGCGCTGGAGCTCCACGTGGGAGTGGTACCAGTACGTGCCCGGGTGCGCGAGGCGGAATCCGTAGCTGAAGGATCCCCCGGCCGCGACGTCCTTCTGCGTGAGCATCTCGACCCCGTCCTGGTCGTTGGCGAGGGCGAGTCCGTGCCAGTGGACCACGGTCGGCTCCGGAAGCGCGTTCTCGAGGGCCACCTCGAGCCTGTCGCCCACGGATCCGCGCAGCAGCGACCCGTTGATCGCGTCGTTGTAGCCCCAGGTCTGCACAGGCTTGCCGGCCAGGTTGGCGGTGAGCGGGGCGGCCCGCAGGCTCGCCGAGACAGTGCGCCCGGACGAGGGCCGGGCTGCTTCCGCGGCCCGGACCGCCTCATCCGTGGACATGACGCGGCGGACCGCGGACGGTGCTGAACCGTCCGACGGCGTGCTGCAAGCGGCGAGCAGCGCGGCCGATGCAGCGCCCAGCGTCACTCCCAGGAAGGTCCGGCGGGGCAGCCCCTGTGCTGTCAGCGAGTTCATGAGGCACTCCCGGCCGCGTAGGCGGAGAAGGTCGCACCGCCGTCGCGGGACTCGAGGAGCCCCTTGTCGGTAGCGGCCCACATCCGCACAGGCCCCCCGGAGGCAACAGCGGTGATGGCCTCGACGGCACTCTCCACGCGGCCGGTCGGCGCCCATGTAGTGCCGGCGTCCCCGCTCGAGTAGACCGCGCCGTCGGGGGCCACCCCGACGGCGCGCCGGGCGTCGGCGAAGGCCGCGAACTGCAGCAGCGGAGCATTGGGCACGGCGCCCCATGTTGCTCCGCCGTCCGGCGAGGCGAAGAGGCCCTCCTCGGTGGTCGCCAGAACGGTGTCCGTCGCGGCGTGGCCGGCGAGCGCCGCGGGATGGATGCTCGCGGCGCTATTGCTCCAGGAGGTCCCGTCCGCCGTGCGCTTGAGGGTTCCGTCGAACCCGACGAGGCCGGACTTCGTGACGGTCAGCGCGTGGAAGTCCGAGGCTCCCTCGTTGGACACGGTGGTCCACGTCCTGCCGCCGTCCACCGAGCGCATGAGGCCGAGCGGATTCTTCTTGGCCGATCCGGGACCGGGGTGGCCGGAGGCCCAGAGCGTGCCGGCGGGATCGCCCACGAAGCCCATGAAGTCGTCGGGCGCCCCCAAGGGCTGCAGGGCGGCGGTGCCTGCGGCTGACGCGCCGGACATGTCGAACACTCCGTGGTGGGTCCCGATGAGCAGTGTGGAGCCGTCCGCAGTGGCGGCGAGGCCGTGGACGTGCCCTCCCGGCAGGGATTTGGGCGAGGTGTGGCCTTCCGGGCTCGTGAGGGAGGCGGTGGTGGAGGGAGCGGCGCTGCACCCGGTCAGTGCCAGGGCGAGGAGGGCAGCGGCAGGCAGGGCTGAGGTCTTGGCGTTCATGGAAGTCTTTCCGATCAGTGGAGACGGCAGGTTGGGCAGTGGGCCCGACTCACGTCCTGCTGACGGAGAGTTCTGCGAGGTCCGGGACGGGGGCACGTGCCCGCACAGCACCCGGCACAGCTGTGGGAAGTGCGCTCTGCAGCGCATCCGAGCGCTCGAGGACGACGGCGGACGGCGGTCCCGGGGGCAGGGCCCCGAGCGCCGGAGTGCAGTGTGCTGCAGCGCCGACAGGTGCGTGCTTCCCGTGGGAGCAGACGCTGGCGGGCGGGACGGCGGGAGTAGCACCGACGCTCTGGACCGCACCAACGCGGTGCGCGCCACCCTTGGCGTGAGCCGCATGGGAGGTCGGGATGATCGCCGTGTTCGTCGCCGGCCCCTGCACAGCGGCAGAGCCGTGAAGGGACGCGGGCGGTTCCTCAGCCGTGATCGTGACAGGGCTGGCGAGCGCGGCTGCCATGGAGCCGGGGGCCAGCACATGCATCCCCAGGAGCCCGGCCGTGACTGCGCCCACGAGCAGCACGAGCCGCGTGGCTCGCCACAGGCCGTGCGCCCACCAGGGGCTGAGGGCCCGCACTCGGGGGTGGAGCGGTTTCAGCGTCACGAATCCCCCGCTCTACGCGATCTTCCGGGGGTCAAGGTCGAGCCGCCGCAGCAGCTGCGCGTTGAGCGCCACGACGATCGTGGAGAGGGACATGAGCACGGCTCCGACGGCGGGCGAGAGCATGACTCCGGCGAACGCGAGGACACCGGCTGCAAGGGGCACGGTGATGACGTTGTATCCCGTGGCCCACACGAGGTTCTGCCACATCTTGCGGTAGCTGGCGCGGGAGAGTTCGACGACGGAGACCACCGAGCGGGGATCGTTGCCGGCCAGGACCACACCTGCCGACTCGATGGCGACGTCGGTGCCGGCACCGATGGCGATGCCCACATCGGCGCGGGCAAGGGCGGGGGCGTCGTTGACGCCGTCGCCGACCATCGCGACCTTCAGCCCGCGCGCCTGGAGCTCGGCGACCTTCTGGTCCTTGTCCTGCGGGAGGACCTGCGCGAACACCTCGTCGATGCCGAGGTCCTCCGCCACGGCGTCGGCGACCTGCTGGGCGTCGCCGGTGATCATCGCGACGCGGATGCCCCGCTCGCGCAGGGCCGCGACCGCGGTGCGGGACTCCTGGCGCACCGAGTCCTCGAGGGCGAGGGCGCCGATCACCTCTCCGTCGCGGAGGACATGGAGGATCGAGGCGCCGCGGGCCGTCCAACGGCCCACCGCGTCCCGGAGCTCTCCCGGGCTTTCCACGCCCTGCTCGGCCAGCAGGGCCGGGCCGCCGATCTGGACCAGGGCCTCGCCGGTGGAGTCCTGGACCCGGGCACGGACGCCGCGCCCGGGCTGCATCTGGCTCTCATGCGCGGCGGGCACGCTCACGCCGCGCTCGGCGGCAGCCCGCACGATGGCGCGGGCGAGGGGATGCTCGCTCTCGGACTCGGCGGCCGCAGCGAGCGCGAGCATGCGGTCCTCGTCCGGCCCGACGGCGGCGAGGCCCACGAGCTCGGGCTCGCCCTTGGTCAGGGTGCCGGTCTTGTCGAAGAGGACGGCGGTCACGGTGCGCATGCGCTCGAGCGCCAGGCGGTCCTTGACGAGGACGCCGCCCTTGGCCGCGCGTTCCGTCGAGATGGCGATGACGAGCGGGATGGCCAGGCCGAGCGCGTGCGGGCAGGCGATGACAAGGACGGTCACGGTGGCGGTCACGGCCGTCGGCAGCTGCCCGAGGAGGGTCCACGCGATGAAGGTCAGGATGCCGGCGCCGGAGGCGAAGTAGAAGAGGAAGGCGGCGGCCCTGTCCGCGAGGGCCTGAGCGCGCGAGGAGGAGGCCTGCGCATCGGCGACCATGCGCTGGATGCCCGCGAGCGCCGTCGACTCCCCCACGGCCTCAACGCGGACGCGCACGCTCGTGTCGGTGGCGACGGTGCCGGCCACGACGGCCTCGCCCGGGCCCCGCGAGACGGTCCGGGACTCGCCGGTGATCATCGACTCGTCGAGCTCGGCGGTGCCGGCCTCGATCCGGCCATCGGCAGGGAGCCGGCCGCCGGCGCGGACGAGGACGAGGTCTCCGGGGGCAAGCTGCGCCGCCGGGACGGTCTCCGTCCCGCCGTCGGGCAGGACGCGCTCCGCCTCATCGGGCAGGAGCGCGGCGAGGGCCTCGAGGGCGCCCCGGGAGGCGCCGAGGGCGCGCATCTCGAGCCAGTGGCCGAGCAGCATGATGGTCACGAGGAGCGCGAGCTCCCACCAGAAATCGAGGTCGAATCCGCCGATCTTCAGGCTCGTGGCCCACGAGGCGAGGAACGCGACCGTGATGGCCATGGCGATCAGCAGCATCATGCCGGGCGTGCGTGACCGGAGCTCGCTGGCGCCGCCCTTCAAGAACGGCATGCCGCCGTAGACGAAGATGACGGTGCCGAGGACGGGACCGATCCACGCGCTGCCCGGGAAGGCGGGCGGCATGCCGCCGAAGAGGTGCCAGAACATGGGGCTGAAGATCACGACGACGACCGAGAGCGCCAGCGTCAGCCAGAACCTGTCCCGGAACATGGCCACCGAATGGCCGGCGTGCTCCCCGTGGGTGTGCATCGCATGGGGGTCGCCGTGGCCTGCATGGAGCTGGGCCGTCATGTCCTCGGGATGCTCCCCGTGGGGGCCGTGCTCGTGCTGCAGGGTTGAGCCTGCCTCGTGGTGGTGCTCGTGCGTGTGCTGGTTCACCGTTCTACCCGTTCTTTCCTCAGGAGGGTCAGTTCGGGCTGTGGGGCGATCGGCGGTAGCGGGGGCGCCCCCGGACCGTGTACATCGCTGACAGCGCACTTCGAACATACCCCCCTAGGGTATAAAGGTCAAGCGCTCAGGGCCTCGCGGGGACCACGACGCCGGCCTCCGCCTCGGGCGCGAGGGCGCGGAGCACCGCGCGGACGTGGCGTTCCGCGAGGGGGGCGGTCGCGGTGAACACCCCCACGAAGGACTCCCGGGCGCGCAGGAGCGGCCAGTCGTCCGGGAGCAGCTCGTACGGCATGCCCGGATCGTCCCAGGGGAAGGCGCGCCACGCGTCGAGCACCTCCACGCGCATCCGGAATCCTTCGGCGGGCTCCACCTTCCCAACGCGCAGCCGCGCAAGCCGTGCCTCGTTGGCATCGGCGAACTCGGCGTAGCGCCGCGGGGGCTCGGCCGTGTCGACGATGGCCGGACGGCGGCCGTCGAATCCGCCGTCGTCCACCCGGAACACCATGTAGTCCTCGACTCCGTAGGCCTCGGCGATCTCACGCACCTGCTCGGTCCTGTCGCGCGGCGAGAACCAGAGGGCGCCGTAGACGGGCGCGAACCCGAGCCACTTGAGGCGGGCGCGGAAGGCCTCGCGCACCTCGCGCTCCGACTCGGGCACAGAGAACGCCACGGCGGTCCACCGCCTGTCCCAGGCGACCGCGGGATCGCCGAACCGGCCCACCTCCTGGGTCCCGATCACGAGCCTGGCCCGGGCGGCCGCCGTGAACCGGTAGCGCGAGGCGCGCCCGGCGCCGTCGTTCTCGAGAACCCCCCGGGCGGCGAGGCGGCTCAGCGCGGTCGCCACGGCGGGACGGCTCAGCCCCACGTCCTCCGCGAGGCGGGTGATCGCGCGCGCGGGGAGCCACAGGTCGGTGCTGCGCCAGAACTCGCCGAGCATGCTCACGAGCAGGTGCTGGCTCGCCCCTCCCCGCTGGGGCCGGGGGAAGTCAACTATCGCGGCACCGGGCCGCCCCTGTCCGTCGTAGCGCACCCCCACATCCTTTCAGGCAGGAAGAAACTTTGCACTTTTATTGACGACCGCAGGTTTTAACGCAACGATAGATGCAGGTGACGCGCACCACATACCCTGACAACGTCGTCCTCCCAGGAGATCCGCATGACCGCCGGTCCCACCTCAGCCGCCAGCACGGTGACTGCCCCCGTTCCGGGCAGGCACGCCCGCAAGGCCGCCGTGGCGAGCTTCGCCGGAAGCACGCTCGAGTACTACGACTTCTTCATCTACGGCTCGGCCTCCGCGCTGATCTTCAACAAGATCTTCTTCCCGGGCATCGATCCGCTCCTCGGCCAGTTCCTCTCGATGGCCACCCTCGGCATCGGCTACGTGGTCCGCCCGCTCGCCGCCGGCTTCATCGGCCACTTCGGCGACCGCATCGGCCGCAAGCAGATGCTCGTCTTCACCCTCGTCTCCATGGGGCTCGCCACCTTCCTCATCGGCTGCCTTCCGCCCACCGCCGCGATCGGCGCGGCGGCCCCGATACTGCTCGTGCTGCTGCGCGTGGTCCAGGGCATCTCGGCCGCGGGCGAGTCGGTTGGAGCGGTCACGCTCTCCCTCGAGCACGCCCCCGCGGGCCGGCGCGCCTTCTTCGCGAGCTGGGTCAACACCGGCGCCGCGGCGGGCATCATGCTCGCCTCGCTCGCCTTCCTGTTCGTGTCCTTCATGCCGCAGGCCGACCTCATCGCCTGGGGGTGGCGCATCCCCTTCCTCGCGAGCATCGTGGTCGCAGTGGCCGGCTTCGTGATCCGCCGCCGCCTGCCCGAGCCCGAGGTGTTCGAGGAAGCCCGGGACGCCGGCGAGACCCGGCAGGAGCTCCCCCTCAAGGTCGTGCTGCGCGACTACTGGCCCACCGTCATCAAAGTCATCGTCTTCGGCGTCTGGGCGGTCGTGTCCACGATCGTCTCGGCCTTCAGCCTCTCCTACGCCACCAACGGCCACCTCGTCTCGAGCAGCGTCATGCTCACCACCACCATCGTGACCGCGGCCCTCGGCATCGTCGCCCAGCCGCTGTTCGGCATCCTCGCGGACAGGATCGGCCGCAAGCCCGTGTTCATCGCGGGCAACCTGATCTGCGCGGCCTCGATCTTCGCCTACTTCTGGTCGATCTCCCAGAAGGACGTGCCCCTCGTCTTCGCCACGTCGATCCTGGTCATGGTCGTGGGCTACGGCATGGTGAACCCCCTCGGCCCCGCGATCGTCGCCGAGATGTTCCCCACCCGGATCCGGTACTCGGGCGCGGCCATCTCCTCGCAGCTCGGGCTCATCGTCACCGGCTTCGCGCCCACGATCGCCGCCGCCGTCGTGCGCCCCGGCCCGGACGGCTGGGTGCCGGTCGCGGTGTTCACCGCGGTCTGCTGCTGCCTCTCGGCGCTCGTGACCCTTCTGTGGGTCCGCGAGACCTACCGGGTCGACACCCATGAGCTCGGCACCCGGAAGGGAGCCTGAGCGGTGGCCTACAGCGTCCTCATCGAGAACGGCGTCGAGACGCGGCTCAGCGACGGGACGGTGCTCCGCTCCACCGTCTACCGCCCGCTGGCTGAAGGCGAGCGCTTCCCCGTCCTGCTGACCCGCACCCCCTATGGGCGCGACCTGTCCGTCAACTCGGCCTACTTCAACCCCGCCACCGTGGCCGCCGAGGGCTTCGCGGTGATCCTCCAGGACGTCCGCGGCCGGTTCGGCTCGGACGGCGAGTTCACGCCGAGCGCCCAGGAGGCGGACGACGGCGCCGAGACCGTCGAGTGGGCCGCCCGCCTTCCGTACTCCTCGGGGACGGTGGGCATGTGGGGCCGCTCCTACTTCGCCGAGTCGCAGTGGCGCGCAGCGCGCCGTGCTCCCCGCGGCCTCGCGGCGCTTGCCCCCGGGGTCTGCGCCGCCGGCAGCGCGGACAACGGCGCCCTGTTCCGTGGCGGCGCGTCCGAGCTCGGCTCCCGGCTGAGCTGGGGCCACGGCTCCATCTCCCTCGAGGCGCTGCGCCGCGAGTTCGCCGACGATCCCGACCGGCTGGGCCGCGAGAGCGAGGCGTGGCGCGAGCTGGACGCATCCTTCGCAGACGGCTCGGCCTACGACACGCTGCCCCTGAACGACCTCAAGTCCCGGGCGAGCACCTTCATGGAGTCCCTCATCATCCCCTCCGCCGGCGGCGAGCCGGGCGGGGACGCGTCCGAGGCGTGGGACTGGCCGGCGTCCGCACCGGTGCCCCTGGCCACCCTGCACATCGGCGGATGGTTCGACATCTTCCTGCCCAACACCCTCGGGCAGTACCGGCTCCAGCTCGACGCCGCCCGGCACGACCCGTCGGTGCCGCGGCCCCGCCTGATCCTGGGCCCCTGGAGCCACGCGAGCTTCACCGGCCTGTTCCCGGACGCCGCGTTCCCCGGCGGCTCCGCGGCCGCCCTCGGCCCCTACGGGGACCTGTCCTCGATCCACGCGCAGTGGTTCCGGCACACGCTCGCGGGCGGTCCCGAACCCGCCGTGCCGCCGGTGCTCGTCTACGTCCTGGGCGAGAACCGGTGGCGGGGCTTCGAGGAGCTGCCGGAGCCCACCGGGCACCGCGAGCTCTTCCTCGGCCCCGGCGGCACTCTGGGCGACGCGCCCGGCGAGGACGCGTCCGAGCAGTACGACTACGACCCCCTCGATCCCGTCCCGTCCACGGGGGGTGCCACGATGCACCTCGGCGCCGACTTCCCGGGACCGGCGGAGCAGTCCGCCGTCGAGGCCCGCGACGACGTCCTCACCTTCACCACCGAGCCCCTCGCCGAGCCGCTCACCCTCTTCGGCGAGGTCACGGCGCACCTGTACGCCTCGTCGTCGGCCGTCGACACCGACTTCGTCGTGCGGCTCTGCCGGGTCACCCCCGACGGGCGCTCGATGTCGCTCACCGACGGGATCGTCCGCGCCTCGTGGCGGGACGCGTCCGCGCACGACGGCGTCTTCCGCGCCGGCGTGCCCCGACGCCCCCTCACGCCTGGCGCCGTCGAGGAGTACACGGTGAGCCTGTGGAGCACCGCCTGCACCTTCTCCGCCGGGGACCGGCTGCGGGTCCAGATCACCTCGAGCTGCCACCCCCGCTGGGACCGGAACCTCAACACCGGCGCGAAGGCGCTCGACTCGTCGGACACCGTGGTGGCCCACCAGCGCATCCACCTCGGCGCAGCGACCCCGAACCGGATCACGGTGGGAGTACTGTCCTAGCCATGGAGCAGACGCCGCCCGCCCTCGAGTACGCCGGAACCCTGTCCGTCCTCATCGCCGATCCGATCGACGTGGGGCCCACGCCCGAGGGCCACCGGAGGATCGTCCCGATCACCGGTGGGACTGTCTCGGGTCCGCGCCTCAACGGGCGGGTGCTGCCGGGCGGCGCCGACTTCCAGATCCTGCACACGCCCGAGCTCTCCCAGCTCGACGCGCGCTATGCGGTCGAGACCGAGGACGGGGCCATCGTCTCGGTGGACAACGCCGCCATCCGGGCCGGGTCCGCCGAGGCCCTCGGCCGGATCGCGCGCGGGGAGCCGGTGGACCCTGCCGAGATCTACTTCCGCTGCGCGCCCCGGCTGAGGGCCTCCGACCCGCAGTGGGACTGGGTCAACCGGACCCTGTTCGTGGGGACGGGCGAGCGGTACCCGGACAGCGTCGTCGTGCATCTCTTCACCGTGGCCTGAGGTCCGGCCGGCCCGCGAGCCTCGGCGCGCCGCGCGGGGGGCGGCGCATAGGGTGGAGCTCATGGCGGATGCAGAGGAGCTCCTGCGCGAGCTGGCAAGGCGGCACGGTGTGGCGACCTGGTTCTGGGGCTGGGGCGGGTCACGTCAGGAGGTGGGGGCCGGCACGCTGCGGTCCGTGCTGGGCGCGCTGGGGGTGCCCACCGACACCCCCGAGGCGATGCGGCAGGCCCTTCAGGACAGCGAGCTCGCGCCCTGGCGCCGGCTCCTCCCGGCGGTCACCGTGGTGCGGGAGGGCGCCGACGCGCAGGTGCTCGCCCACGTGCCGCACGGCAGCAGGGTCAGCGTGTGGGTCGTCGCCGAGGACGGGAGGGAGCACCCGGCGCGGCAGGTGGAGAACCACGATGAGGCCCGGACGGTCGACGGCGTGCTCACCGGCCGCGCGGCCTTCCTCCTCCCGCAGGACCTCCCTCTGGGCTGGCATACGCTGCACGCCCGGGGCGACGGGCTTGCGGCAGAGGCACCGCTCGTGGTCACCCCGCAGGCACTCAGCACTACGGGGCGCCTCGAGGACAGCCAGCGGTGGGGGCTCATGGCCCAGCTCTACTCGGTGCGCTCGCAGAGGTCCTGGGGGGTCGGCGACCTGGGCGACCTCGCGGACCTCGCCGCCGTGGGAGCGGAGCAAGGGGCAGACTTCGTCCTCGTCAACCCGCTGCACGCGGCGGAACCGAAGCCTCCCCTCGAGGATTCCCCCTACCTCCCGACCACGCGCCGCTTCGTCAACCCCCTGTACCTGCGCGTCGAGGACATCGCCGAGTTCGCGTACCTGCCGCCCGCGGAGCGTTCACGGGTGGAGGAACTCGGCCGGGCCCTCCAGCCCGCCAACTCCTCCTCGGAGCTCCTCGACCGCGACGCCGCCTACGCGGCGAAGCTCGAGGCCCTCGACCTCGTGTGGCGGGTGCCGCGCAGCCCTGCCCGCGAGCACGCCTACGCCCGGTTCCGGGCGGAGGCGGGGCGGGGCCTTGAGGACTTCGCACGGTGGTGCGTGCTGGCGGCCGGACGGGAGGATGGCGCGGACTTCTACCGATGGCTCCAGTGGGTGTGCGACGAGCAGCTCGCCTCGGCCCACCGCACGGCCCTCGGCGCCGGGATGCAGATCGGCCTCATCCATGACCTCGCCGTGGGGGTGCGCCCCGACGGTGCGGACGGGTGGGCCCTCTCCGACGTGCTGGCGGCGGGCGTGACCGTGGGCGCCCCGCCGGACATGTTCAACCAGCAGGGCCAGAACTGGAGCCAGCCGCCCTGGCACCCCCAGAGGCTCGCGGAGTCCGGCTACGCGGCCTACAGGGACATGCTCCGCACGATCCTGCGCCATGCGGGCGGGATCCGGGTGGACCACATCCTCGGCCTCTTCCGGCTCTGGTGGATTCCCGAGGGGCACGCCCCGGGCGAGGGCACCTACGTGCACTATGACCATGAGGCCCTCGTCGGGATCCTCGCGCTCGAGGCGCAGCGGGCCGGCGCCGTCGTGATCGGCGAGGACCTGGGCGTCTTCGAACCGTGGGTGCGCGACTACCTGGCCGAGCGGGGAATCCTGGGCACCTCGATCCTCTGGTTCGAGTACGACGGCGACCGCCCCCTCGCGCCGGAGGCGTACCGGCGCGCGTGCCTCACGAGCGTGAACACCCACGACCTCCCGCCGACGGCCGGCTACCTCGCCGGAGAACACGTGCGGCTCAGGGAGTCGCTGGGCCTGCTCGAAAGGCCTGTCTCCGAAGAGCTCGAGGCAGCCCGCGCCGAGATCGACGGCGTGGTCGGGCTCCTGCGGGAACGCGGCCTTCTCCCGGAGGGCGCAGACCTCGCCGACGAACAGCGCGTCATCGAGGCCCTCTACCGCCTGATCACCTTCACGCCGTCCTGCCTCCTCGGCGTCGCCCTCGTGGACGCGGTGGGCGAACGCCGCACCCAGAACCAGCCGGGGACCTATCGCGAGCATCCCAACTGGCGGATCCCGCTCACGGACGCGGAGGGTGCGGCCGTGCTCATCGAGGAGCTTCCCGACCACGAGCGCTTCGCCTCGCTCCTCGCGGCTGTCCGCGAGTCGCTGGCGCAGCGGGCGGCCGGACGCCAGGGAGGGTCGACGGATGAGTGAGAAGATGCGAAGGCCGGGCGGCCAGGACGGCCGCGCGGCAGGCGACGGCAAGCGCGTCTCGCATGCCAAGGTCGTGGGCCTCGCGACCGCCGGCGCCGTGGGCGGCTTCCTCTTCGGGTTCGACTCCTCCGTGGTCAACGGCGCGGTCGATTCCATCCGCTCGGCTTTCGCCCTCTCCCAGGCGGTGACCGGCTTCGCGGTGGCGATCGCGCTCATCGGATGCGCGGTCGGCGCGTGGCTCGCCGGGTCAATCGCAGACCGCTACGGCCGCATCCCCGCCATGAAGCTGGGCGCCCTCCTCTTCCTCGTGAGCGCGATCGGCTCGGGGCTCGCGGTCGGCGTCTGGGACCTCGTCCTCTGGCGCCTCGTGGGCGGCCTCGGGATCGGGCTTGCATCGGTGATCGCGCCGGCCTACATCGCCGAGATCTCGCCGCGCCACATGCGCGGGCGCCTCGCGTCGCTCCAGCAGCTCGCGATCACGGTCGGCATCTTTGCGGCCCTGCTCAGCGATGCCCTCCTCGGCACGAGTGCGGGCGGCGCAGACCACGCCTTCTGGCTCGGGCTGGGGGCCTGGCGGTGGATGTTCATCATGGGGGCGGTGCCCGCCATCGTCTACGGCTGGATCGCCTTCGTGCTCCCTGAGTCGCCGAGGTTCCTCATCCTCAAGGGCAAGGAGGATGCAGCGCGCCGGATCTTCGACGACACGGCGCCGGACGAGGACACGGACCGGGCCATCAGGGACATCCGGGAGGCAATCGAGCAGGACAGGCTCTCTGAGCGCAAGGGCGCCCTGCGCGGCAGTGCACTGGGCCTCAAGCCGGTCCTGTGGGTCGGGATCGCCCTCTCCGTGTTCCAGCAGTTCGTGGGGATCAACGTGATCTTCTACTACTCGACGTCGCTGTGGAAGTCCGTGGGCTTCGGCGAGGGCTCCTCACTCCTGATCTCCGTGCTGACCTCGGTGACGAACATCCTCGTCACGCTCGTCGCGATCGCGCTCGTGGACCGCGTCGGCCGCAAGCCGATCCTCCTCGTGGGCTCGGCCGGGATGGCGGTCGCGCTGGGTACTATGGCGCTCGCCTTCTCGACGGCCACGGTCACCAACGGGGAGCCGAGCCTGAGCGGGCCGTGGGGTCCGGTGGCCCTCGTCGCAGCCAACCTGTTCGTGGTCTGCTTCGGCGCGTCGTGGGGACCGGTCGTGTGGGTCCTGCTCGGCGAGATCTTCCCGCCCGCGATCCGGGCGAGGGGCCTCGGCATCGCAGCAGCGGCGCAGTGGGTCGCGAACTTCCTCATCACGGTCTCATTCCCGCCGATGGCGGCGTGGTCGCTGCCGCTCACCTACGGCATGTACACGCTGTTCGCCGTGCTCTCCTTCGTGTTCGTCCTCGCGAAGGTGCCGGAGACCAACGGCATGTCGCTCGAGCAGGCCGAGACCCTGTTCGTGCGCCCCCCAAAGAAGCGCGGAAGCTAGGGCCGGCCCCGGCCGCCCTACGGCGAGAACGGCCGGGGGACCAGCGGGAACTGCTCGATCAGGCGCAGCGCTGCTGCGTGAGGCCGTAGGGCACGCTCTGGTCGCGGACCACGGTGTACTTCCCGGCGGCTTCACGGGTGACGAGGATGCCGCAGCACGGGGCAGCCGCTGCACGCTCCTGGAGGGAGCCGATCGCGCTTCCGAGCGCCGAGTCGAGCTCGTGGGCAGAGCGGACAATCACCGTCAGGCTCTCGTGCGAGTGCGCATGATGGGACATGGAATCTCCTTGTACTGACACGCGTCGCGCCATAAAAATGCGACAGTCGAGGGTAGGTCGGGACGAGCTCGTCCAACAACTGCAAGAACTCCTGCACATCTTGGCATGCGACATCTGTCGCAGGGAAGCTGTGATCATCAAGACACTCTGTATGGTCAAGACCACATCTACAGCGCGGTAGGCTAGGAAAGCCCTGTAAGAGGGGTCACATTTTCCGGTTTACTGCGAAGGTCTGCGCATAATGACAACGCCAAACCCCTCCCGGGTCCCGTCGGGCTCACCGTCGAGCCACCACGAGGAACCGCACCTCTCCCGCGGCCTGTCCAACCGCCACATCCAGCTGCTGGCGATCGGCGGAGCCATCGGCACCGGCCTCTTCATGGGCTCCGGCAAGACCATCTCGGTGGCCGGCCCGTCCGTGATCTTCGTCTACATGCTCATCGGCTTCATGCTCTTCTTCGTGATGCGCGCCATGGGCGAGCTCCTGCTGAGCAACCTCAACTACAAGTCCTTCTCGGACTTCGCCGGCGACCTGCTCGGTCCCTGGGCCGGCTTCTTCACCGGCTGGACGTACTGGTTCTGCTGGGTCGTCACCGGAGTGGCGGACGTCGTCGCGATCGCCGGCTACGCCAACGAGCTGTGGCCCGGCATCCCGCTGTGGATCCCCGGCGTGGCGACCATCCTGATCCTCCTCGCCCTCAACCTGCCCACCGTCAAGGCGTTCGGCGAGGTCGAGTTCTGGTTCGCCCTCATCAAGATCGTCGCGATCCTGGCGCTCATCGTCACCGGCCTGTGGATGATCTTCGGCGGCTTCACCTCCAGCGCCGGCACCGCGTCCTTCGCGAACCTCTGGCAGCACGGCGGGTTCTTCCCGAAGGAGTTCATGGGCTTCGTGGCCGGCTTCCAGATCGCGGTCTTCGCATTCGTGGGCATCGAGCTCGTGGGCACCGCCGCCGCCGAGACGAAGAATCCGGAGCACAACCTCCCCCGCGCCATCAATGCGATCCCCGTCCGCGTCGGCCTGTTCTACGTGGGCGCCCTCGTGATCCTCATGTCCGTCACGCCGTGGATGGAGTTCAAGGCAGGGCACTCGCCGTTCATCGGCATGTTCTCCCTCGCCGGGCTCGGCGCGGCCGCGACGATCGTCAACCTCGTGGTCCTCACCTCCGCGATGTCGAGCGCCAACTCCGGCATCTACTCGACCTCACGCATGGTGTTCGGCCTCGCCATGGAGGGCGACGCCCCGGCGGCGTTCGGCAAGCTGTCCTCCCGCAAGGTGCCGCAGAACGCGCTGTTCCTCTCCTGCGTGCTGCTGCTCTCGGGTGTCGTCCTTCTCTACTCGGGCAAGAGCATCGGTGACGCGTTCGACATGGTCACCACGGTCTCCGCGGTCTGCTTCATGTTCGTCTGGTCGATCATCCTCGCCAGCTACCTCGTGTTCCTCAAGCGCCGCCCCGAGCTGCATGCGGCCTCGAAGTACAAGATGCCCGGCGGCCGGGCGATGGTGTGGGTCGTGTTCGCGTTCTTCGCGTTCCTCGTCTGGGCCCTGACCACGCAGCCTGACACGCTCATGGCACTCCTCGTGACGCCGGTCTGGTTCCTGATCCTGTTCGCCGCCTGGCAGGTCGTCAAGAAGTCCCCGGTGCACCAGGCGCGCATCGTCAACCACCGCGAGACTCTCGCGGAAGAGGCCAAGGTCAACGCCTGATCCCAGCCTCTGGCCTCCTGGGCCACGCACGACGGCGGGTGTTCGGCTCACACGAGCCGGGCACCCGCCGTCGTGCTTAAGCTGGGCGCATGAGCCGCTACGCCCCGCACACCACGCCGGCACTCGAGCCGGAGGACGCCGCGCGCCTCGCCGAGGCACTTTCCGCACTGGACGTCTCGCTGTTCGTGGACGGGACGGCGCACCGGCTGGCGGGGCCGGCCGACGCGGCGGTGCGGGACCTGCTCGCGCGGCTCGCCCGCGGCGAGGCCGTGACGGTGAGCAGTGCCGAGGATGTGCTGACGGTCGCGCAGGCGGCCGAGCTGGCGGGGATCAGCCACTCCTACGTCCGCAAGCTGACGACGAACGGCACGTGGCCGGTTGAGTACCGTGGGACGCACCGGCGGATCAAGCGCGAGGACGTGCTCGCGTGGGTGGCCGCCCAGGGGACGTCCCGGCAGCGCAGCGCTGAAGGGCAGACAGAGGGCTAGATCCTCGGCCGGGCCGCCCAGCGGCGGGCCTTGAGCGCGAGGTGCAGTTCCTGCCGCACGCGGCCCGAGAGCGGCTCCGCACGGATGATCTTCCGCACCCGGGCAAGCCGGTGGTAGACGGTGGAGCGGTGAACGTGGAGGCGGTCGGCAACGGTCTGGACGGCGCCGTCGGAGTCGTAGAGCGTCTCGAGCACGGGCAGGAGCTCGTCGTTGCGGTCCTCGGCCTCGAGCAGGGAGAAATAGACGCTCGTCGGCTCGGCAGCGAGGGCGCCCATGAGCTGGTAGGCGCCGACGCTGCGCACGTCCACGAGCTCACCGAGCTCGGGGTCCACCGCGGCGGCCTGAGCGGCGGTCTTGGCCTGCGTGTACGCCTCCCCGAGCGCCCGCAGCGCGGAGAACGGCTCGCTGATCCCCACGAGAACGCGCCCCGCCGGGCGGCCGGACCGCTTGGCGAGCTCGCGCTCGTAGTGCGTGAGGACGGCAGCGTGGGCGGCCCGGGCCGTGGTGCCGGTGAAGAGGACGACCGCGTGCGTCTCCGTCCCGGCGGTGAACAGTGCGGGATCGATGCCCGCGGTGGCCTGCATGGCGGCGGAGCTGTTCGCCACGACGGCGGCCTGCGGGTCCTGGGGCGTGACGCCGTCCGGATCCAGGAGCACCACCATCTGCCAGGGTGCGTGGCCGTGCACCTCGCGCCAGCCGGCGATGGCGGCGAGCGCGGAGCGGTCCCCGCCGGCGGCGGCGAGGAACTCCGCCTCTCGGCGGCGACGGTGCTCGGACTCGGCGGTGTTGGACTCGAGCAGGAGCTGGCCGATGAGGTCCAGCTCGAGGCGGATGCTCGGCAGCGCGGCGAGGATCTCCGCTGACGTCGGCTCGTCGGCTCCCTGCTGGACCCACAGGTACCCGACCCGGAATCCGCGCACGAGCAGCGGCACGCAGACGCGCCCGTACATGCCGAGCTCCGGATTGGCGGGGACGGTCACGGGGCGGACGGCGGTGGCGATGCCGTGCGAGAGCTGCCACGCCTGCACCCCGGGCGGGAGGCGCTTGGAGAGCAGGAAGTTCACCCGGACCGGGTCGGCCTGGGCCTGATTGGACGAGTAGGCGATGAGCACCCCGTCGAGGTCCTCGACGCTCAGCCCGCGCCCGAGCTTGGCCGCCGCCGCTTCCACCAGATCTTCGACGCCGTGCCGCATGGCTCCAAGCATACGGGGCGCCAAAGCACACGAGGAGACAAGTGACGCCCGCTCCTACGACAAGTGTTCAATCCAAAACAGCGAGATCGCCGGAATTCCGGGGGTTACGTCGTCGGGCCTCCTCTGATTCCTGTAACGCGCCTCACAGCCGGGCCTACGCTGGAGACAGGCCTACAGGCCATCGAGCGCTCCTCGAACAGCCACCGAAGCAACGGAGACGAAAGTGATCATCGGAGTCCCCAAGGAAATCAAGAACAACGAGTTCCGCGTCGCCATGACGGCCGCGGGCGTGCACGAGTTCGCGTCACACGGCCACACGGTCCTGGTCGAGCGCGGAGCTGGTGTGGCCTCCGGCATCACCGATGACGAGTACCACGTGGCCGGAGCCGAACTGGTCACCGACGCCGCGGACGTGTGGGCCCGGGCGGACATGGTCATGAAGGTCAAGGAGCCGATCGCCTCCGAGTACCGCTACTTCCGCAAGGGCCTCATCCTCTTCACCTACCTCCACCTCGCCGCCGAGCCGGAGCTCACCCGCGCCCTGCTCGACTCCGGCGTCACTGCGATCGCCTACGAGACGGTCCAGGAGGGTCGCCGCCTCCCGCTGCTCGCCCCGATGTCCGAGGTGGCCGGCCGCCTCTCGGTGCAGGTCGGCGCGCAGTCGCTCCTCGCCCCGAACGGCGGCAAGGGCATCCTCCTCGGCGGCGTCCCGGGCGTGCGTCCGGCGAAGGTCGCCGTGCTCGGCGCCGGCGTGGCGGGGACCAACGCTGCCGTCGTCGCCATGGGGCTCGGTGCTGAGGTCACCATCCTCGACATCAACATCGCCCGGCTCACCGAGCTGGATGCCCTGTACGGCGGGCGCCTCAAGACCGTCGCGTCCAACAAGTACGAGATCGAGAAGTCCCTTGTGGAGGCGGACCTCGTGATCGGTTCCGTCCTGATCCCCGGCGCCAAGGCGCCGAAGCTGGTGACCAACGAGCTGGTGGCCCGGATGAAGCCCGGCAGCGTGCTCGTGGACATCGCGATCGACCAGGGCGGCTGCTTCGAGGACTCCCACCCCACCACCCATCAGGACCCCACCTTCCAGGTCCACAACTCGACGTTCTACTGCGTGGCCAACATGCCCGGCGCCGTGCCGAACACGTCGACCTACGCGCTGACGAACGTCACCCTGCGCTACGGGATCATGCTCGCCGACATGGGCGTCAAGGCCGCCCTCGACAAGGACGCCGCACTTGCCGCCGGCCTCAACGTCGCGGCCGGGAAGGTCACCCACCGCTCGGTCTCCGAGGCGCTCGGCCTCCCGCTCACCTCGGACTGGCACGAGGTCGTCGCCGCCTGAGGCTGACGGCGCGGCCCGCCTGAATCCGGCGTACCCGTAGGGGCACAAAGACCGTGGCAGCACGGTCTTTGTGCCCCTACGCTTTGGCCATGAAGGACGACGGCGCGCCCCGCCTGGGCTTCCTCGGCGCCACCGACTCGGTCACCGGGTCGAGGTATCTGATCGAGCACGAAGGCAGGCGCATCCTCGTGGACTGCGGCCTCTTCCAGGGCTACAAGAAGCTGCGCGAGCGGAATCGGGCGCCGCTGCCGGTGGCACCCGCGTCCGTCGACGCCGTCGTCCTCACCCACGCCCACCTGGACCACTCGGGGTACATCCCGGCCCTGGTCAAGCAGGGCTTCCGCGGCCCCGTGCACTCGACCTCAGGCACGGCGGACCTCTGCTCACTCCTCCTGCCGGACAGCGGCCACCTCCAGGAGGAGGAGGCCGAGACGTCACGGCTGCGCGGTTCTTCCCGCCATGCGAGCCCGCAGCCCCTCTACACGGCGAGGGATGCCGTCGACTCCCTCGCGCACTTCCGCCCGCACGCCTTCCGGGAGCCGCTGGATCTGGGAGGCGGCATCGAGGCGGAGTTCGTCCCCGCGGGCCACATCCTCGGCGCCGCCCAGGTCAGGCTGACCATTCGCCCAGGCGCGGGCGAGCGTCCCCTCACCGTGCACTTCACCGGCGACCTCGGCCGCAACGACGACCCGCTCATGAACCCGCCGGCACCCCTCGAACCGGCCCGCGTGCTCGTCACCGAGTCCACCTACGGAGACCGGGCGCACCCTCAAGAGGACCCAGCCGAGGCCCTCGGGGAGGTGGTCCGCCGGGTCGCGAAGCGCAACGGCGTGGTGGTCATCGCGGCGTTCGCCGTGGGACGGGCCGAGACGCTCATGCTGCACCTCGCGCGGCTGCGGCGGAGCAACCGGATCCCGGATGTCCCTGTCTACCTCAACAGCCCCATGGCCGTGGACGCGACGGACCTGTACCAGAAGTATCCGGAAGAGCACCGGATCAGCGAGCGGGAGTTCCGCGAGATGTACGCGCTGCCCTGCATGGTGCGCGAAGCCGACGACTCGCGGCTGCTCAACCTTCGCGGCGGCCCCATGGTCATCATCTCGGCATCCGGCATGCTCACTGGCGGGCGGGTGCTGCACCACCTCGAGGCCTACGGCGACGACCCGCGCAACGCGATCATCCTCACCGGCTACCAGGCGGGAGGCACACGGGGTGCGTCGCTCCTCGGCGGCGCCACGAGCCTGCGCATCTACGGCAGGGACGTGCCGATCCGGGCCGAGGTCGTGAGCATCCAGAGCCTCTCCGCCCACGCCGACGCCGACGCGATCCTGCACTGGATGGGAGCCTGTCCGCGCCGGCCGGAGATGGTCTATGTGACCCACGGAGAGGTCAACGCCTCGGATACCCTGCGCCGGCGGATCCAGCACGAGCTCGGCTGGCGCGCCCGCGTCCCCGAGCACCTCGAACGCGTGGACCTGGACGAGCCACGCTGAACCGGAACCATCAGGAGGATGTCATGAAGAGCATCCGGCTCGCCGCCGTGACGGGCTCGGTCGCACTGGCCCTTTCCCTCGCGGGATGCTTCGGGTCGCCCTCGGCGGGACCTTCTGCAAGCGCCTCTGGGAGCGCGACGCCGAGCGCCTCCGCAAGCCCAGCGCAGTCCACGGCCGCCGCGCCGACCAGCACCGCGCCGTCGAGCGCCGCGCCCACCACTTCCGCGCCCACCACAGCGGCCCCGAGCACGGCGACGCCCGCGGCCCCCGCGCCGTCGTCCTCCACCGCGCCCGCCCCCGCGCCCACGGCGACAACCCCGGCGAGCACAGCACCCGCTGCGGGCCAGCTGCCCGAGCAGACGGCGCCGCTGGCGATCTTCTACATCGCCGTGGGAGACGGCGGGGTATCCGGGCCGGCGATCGGCTGCGGTGACAGCGCCGTGGCCACCAGCACCGAGCCCGTGACGTTCCGCGACCAGGTGGGGCCAGCCCTCAGCCGGCTGTTCGCGAACCACAGCCGGGACGTCGGGCAGTCGGGGCTCGTCAACGTCCTGTACCAGTCGAACCTCGCGTACGCCGGCGGCAGCTTCGACGGGACCACGATCACGGTGTACCTCACCGGGCAGTTCCTCCTGGGCGGAGTGTGCGACATCCCGCGTGCGGAGGCACAGATCAGCTTCACAGCCATGGCTGCTGCCGGAGCGCAGAGGGCCGCGGTGTTCGTGAACGGGCGCCCGCTGGCGGAGGTGTTGAGCCTCAAGTAGGCCCGGCCTACGCTTGAAGGACGGGACGAGGAACCGAGGCGAAGAGACGATGTCAGGATTCGAGCCCGACGGCGACGACCGCGTGCACAGCGAGGCACCAGCCGAGGGCGACCCCGATCAGGACGTGGCAGAGGTCCGCGTGCACTCCGAGGACCCGGCGGAGGGCGCCGACGACGAGTAGGTCGGGAGCCGAGCAGGTGCAGCCGGCTCGGACACCATGAAGGCCTGGCCCCGGTTGCTGGGGCCAGGCTAAGCTTCCTGCGCCGTGCCGCCGACTACCCGGCCGAGGTTGGCGAGGCCCTTCTCGAAGTCCTTGCCCACGAGCTTGTCCATGTCCATGAACTTCGCGAACACGGCCGCGACGCCCCGGTTCTCGCCTTTCATGGCCCAGGTGACCCGGGTGCCCCCGTGGTCGGGCTCGAAGGTGAACCCGGTGGGATTCACGGCCTTGAACGGCTTGACGAAGACGAGGCGCATCCGGATGCTCTGCGGCTCGACGGCCTCGAGGATCTGCATGCTGCCGGCGCCGGCCTTGCGGTTGCCCCGCCACGAGTACTGGGCGCCCACTCCTGAAGCCGGCCCGCTGTAGGTGCGTTGCATCGCCGGATCCAGGGCCTCCCATGGGGACCACTCGGCCCACCGGTGGAAGTCCGCCACGTGGGGGTACACCGCCTCCGGCGGGGCTGGAATGAAGGCGCTGCGCGAAATGGTGTAAGCGGCCATGCAGCCCATGCTAGGCGTGCAGGCCGCTTACACGGCAGAGTCGGGCGGGCGTGCCCCCGACGGATGGAAAGGGTATCGCTGAGGGGCTAAGCGGTCAGACGCCGCTGCGGCTGCGGCCGAAGATCCACCCCAGGACGGCGAGGATCAGGAGGATGATTCCGACCCACAGGAGGAAGTTCAGTGCGGAGTTAAAGCCACCCACAAGCAGCAGGATGATCGCAATGATGCCGGCGATGATGATGAGCGTATTCATGCCATGACCATTCCCCTCACAGGCGTTCTCCAAACTAGAACGACGTGCGGGAAGTGAAGATGCAGGCCTGGGCGAAGGCGTTGATGCCCGCTCCCACTTGTTCGCGCATTGTTCGCACACGCCTGCGCGCGCAAATCCCTCCTCCGCACTGAGGGCCCCGAGCGGCGCGCAGGCGGCCGGCTGGAGGCCTTGGTGCGGCAGGAGTCCTAGCCCCTACTCATCCTTTTCAGGGCTCAGAGGATCATGCGCGTCCGGGGGAAGCGACACCGGGGCGTAGGGGTCCTCTGGCCTGCCCTCGTCCGGCTCTTCGGACCCCGGCTCACCGGCAGAGCGCTCGCCGCCCGAGCGCTCGTCGCCCGAGCGCTCACCGTCCGAGCGCTCGTCGGGCGCGTTGCGAGGCCCGTCCGGGGGATCGCTTTCCGGGCCGCCAGGAGCGTAGTGCCTATCGAAGGGGCCGCCGGGCTCCGGTTCGCGGCCCGGAGGCTGAGGTTCACCCGGAGGCCGCCCCGGCGACGGTTCGCCGGGGCCCGGCGACGGTTCACCCGGGGTGGGCGGAGTGGGCGGCGGCTCGCCGGGTACGGGGCCTCCGGGCGACGGCCTGCCCGGGACGGGGAAGGGATCCGGGCTCGGGTCGATCGGCGGGATCGTCCCCGGATCCGGCTGTGGGACACCGGGCTCGGGAGCGCCGGGCTGGGGCGGGAGAGTCGCCCTGACAGGAAGCGCGGTCACCGTGAGCTCCCCGCTGCCCGCACTGCCGGACAGGGCAGTGGTCGAGAGCGCCGTGCTGTCCGCGAGCGCGCTTGCACCGGTGGTGGAGGCGGTCGTATCCATCTCGAGTCTCATGGAGGAGTGTTTCCCCCTCGGGGATCCGCCACACATTGGCAGGTTTAGAGAATGGCGCAGAGGGGCAATGGCGGGATGCGAGAGGAAGGGCATGACCGGCCCTTCCGTGTTCCGCAGGAGGACCGACCATGGGTGCCGGAGACAAGTTCGAGAACAAGGCCGAGGAACTCAAGGGCAAGGCCAAGGAGGGCGTCGGCAACGCCACGGACAACGAGAAGCTTCAGGCCGAGGGCCAGGCGGACCAGGCCAAGGCGGGCGTCAAGCAGGCTGGCGAGCACGTCAAGGATGCTGCCCGCGACGTGACGGGACACTGATCGTCCTTCTCCGGATGCCCCTCTAGGGGTAGCCGATTTCGATGGCGGCGAGCCACCCCACACGGGGCGGGTCGCCGCCATCGTGCGTCCGGGAAACCCTTGCGAGAGCAACAAAGGGTGCATAAAGGACAACTTCGGGCTACTCTGTGTGAGTGACTTCACAGGACATCGAACTCCAGCGAGACGAGCTCACCGCGGAGACCCAGACAGCCCTCGAGCGTGCTGAGGCAAGCCACCGCCACGAGGCCCTGTTCTCCGAACGCGCCCACAACATCAAGCAGTCAGCCGTCCGGGACGTCTTCGACATCTCCGTCCGCCCCGGGCTCGTCTCGCTGGCTGGCGGTTCGCCGAGCCTGGCCAAGCTCCCGCTGGGCCTCGTTGCCGAGACAGCGTCCCGCGTGATCACGGAGCACGGCATGGAGGCGCTGCACTACGGCACCGGGAAGGGCACCCCCGAGCTGCGCGCGCTGATCTGCGAGATCATGGCGGAAGAGGGCATCCTCGGCGCCTCGCCCGAAGACGTCGTCGTCACCACCGGCTCGCAGTCCGCGCAGGACATCGCTGCGAAGGTGTTCTGCAACCCGGGCGACGTGGTCCTCGTCGAGGACCCCACCTACGTGGGAGCGCTCAACACCTTCGAGGCCTACCAGGTGAGGGTCGAGCCGGTCCGGATGGACGAGGACGGCCTCGTTCCGGACGAGCTCGAGGCCCGGATCGAGGCGCTCGAGGCCGAGGGGAAGTCCATCAAGCTCCTCTACACGATCCCCAGCTTCAACAATCCCTCCGGCATCACCATGGCCGCCGGGCGCAGGCAGCGGATCGTGGACATCTGCCGCGAGCACAACATCCTCGTCCTCGAGGACAACCCATACGGCATGCTCCGCTTCGACGGGCACCCATTGACCCCGCTGCGCGCCGACAACCCCGATGACGTCATCTACTGCGGCTCGTTCTCGAAGATCTTCTCCCCCGGCGTCCGTCTCGGCTGGGCGCTCGTGCCCAAGCACCTGTACCGCCGCTTCTACCTCGCCGCCGAGGCCGTGGTGCTGTGCCCGTCCACCCTCAACCAGCTGATCGTCACCGAGTTCTTCCGCGCCTTCGACTGGCGCGGCTACCTCGCCGAGTCCCGCGCTGTCTACGCCGAGCGGTGCAAGGCGATGCTCGCGGCGCTCGGAGAGGCGTTCCCCCGCGAGGCATTCCCCGCCGAGGAGGGGAAGGGCATCGAGTGGACGACGCCGGAGGGCGGCTTCTTCGTCTGGGTCACCCTGCCCGCGGGGATCGACACGTACCCGCTCCTGCACGAGGCGATCGACGCGGGGGTGGTGTTCATCCCGGGTGCCGCGTTCACGCCGTCGGACACGGCCAACAGCCACCTCCGCCTCGCCTTCTCGGGGGTGGAGCCGGAACGCATCCGCGAAGGGGTGCGGCGGCTCGCCCCCGTGATCCGGGCGGCGGTGGAGGCGCACGCGGGGTGAGGTGCGGCCTCCCCCAGTACACCGCAAATGGTGGGTTGAGCAGGGTGCGGACGCCTCCGACCCTGCTCAACCCACCATTTCGCGCGTGGGGAGGGACTCGCCGGGGCGACTCACCCGCCGATCGCGCGGAGGGCGTTGATCTGGCCGTGCCCGTAGAAGGAGTTGTAGGCACGTCCGCCCGTGCAGGCCTGCGGCGTGCCGCCGTCCAGGGCAGGGAAGAAGCTGTAGATGCTGACGTCCGCCGGGCAGGCGATCGGGTCCGCGGTGTTCGCGATCCGTGAGGCGATCTGGCCCGAGTTCGCCCCCGTGCTTGCGAGGAGCGCTGCCAGGCCGGCCACATGCGGTGTGGCCATCGAGGTGCCCTGGAGGTAGCAGTACTTGGCACCGGAATCGTAGACCGCCCGGCTGCAGCCGATGGACGCCGGCCAGGTCGAGAGCACGCGCCCATTCGGGGCGGCGGCCGTGCGCTGGAGGACTGAGTCACCGCCTGGTGCCGTGACGTCCACGACGCCGATTCCATAGCTCGAGAAGAACGACTTGAGGCCAAGGTTGCCCACGGCGGAGACCGTGACGACTCCGGGCACCTCAGCGGGAACCACGGCGCACGCGTTGGTGATGTCGCGGACAACGGGGGCCGTGGTGTCGGGGCTCGTCGCGTCCTGGGTCGGATGCGCCAGATCGTCGGCCTGGTTGTTGGCGGCCGCGACCACGAGCGTGCCTTTCGACTGCGCGTACCTGATGGCGCGGCGCTCGGCCTCCCAGATGGCCCTCTGCTGCGGATCGTTCTTGCAGTTGAAGAGCCACGGGTCGCCGAAGTACGAGTTGTTGGTGACCGCGATGCCGTGATCGGCGGCCCACATGAAGGCGCACACCACGGCTTCGGGGAAGAAGAAGCCGCTGGCGTCCCCGGCCTTGATCCCGGCGAGCTTCACGTTGGGGGCCACGCCGACGATCCCGAGGCCGTTCTTCGCGGCAGCGATCGTGCCCGCGGTATGGGTGCCGTGCCCGTAGTCATCCATCCACGCTGCGGGGTCCTGATTCGGCACCCCGCCGATGCACGAGGCGGACTTCGCGAAGTCCACGTTCGGGGCGAGGTCCGGGTGGCTCCAGTCGAGGCCCGTGTCGATGTCGCCGACCACCACAGACGGGCTGCCGCCGCTGATCGCCCGCGCCTCGGGAGCGTGGATCTGCGTCATGTCCCACTGGAGGCCGGAGAGCGGGTCGTCGCCCGGAGCCAGCGAGGCGGGGACGGTCTGGTCGGCGGGGCCGTCAGCAGCATCGTCCTTGAGTGCCACGCCGAATGATGCGGTCGCGGACGCCGCGTCGACGCTCGCGTCTGCGGCGCGGAGCTTCGCGGGGAAGTTTGACGCCGACGAGCTCACCACGGCGACGCCGATGGCGCTGTAGTCAGCGACCACCGATCCCCCCGAGGCCTGGATCGCCGAGAGGGACGCACCCGCGGCCTTCCCCCCGGACCTGTAGAGCACGAGGTAGTTCTGGGCCTGCTGCCCCTGGACGGTCGGGGCTGCGCCGGTCGGTGTCTCCGCGATCGCCGCGGGTACGGCGCTGGCCGCGGCAATCCCTACGGCGAGGCCAGCGCAGAGCAGGGGTCTGGCAAGTGAGCGTGATCGCATCGTGCGCCTTCCATCCCGCCGGGATCCGGGCGGCGGCCCCCGGCCTGAACTCCACCGAGGCGGTCGCCGTGGCGGGTCGAGGTGCGCACAGACTGGGCTGCGCGGTCCTCCGACGAGTCAAGAGGTTAGTGGCCCATGTCACACGATGGAAGAGGCCTTTCAGGACTTGTCACTCACGTTTCGGCTGCTCGTACACCCACGGCAGGCGCGCCGTCGTCAGGCGATGGCGCGCCGTTCCGGGCGCCTCCGGATCGCCGTACTGGGCGTCGCCCTCCCAGAGGACGGCCGTCATCCTGCCGCCCTCATCGCGCAGCTGGACGCTCGAGAAGAGGGCCGGCGGCTGCGGCGCCGAGGCGAGCGCGGCGCCCACCGAGGAGGCGCCCCGCAGCGCGTTCAGTGTGATCCACGTCGGCGGGAACAGGGTGAGTGTGCCGGTGGCGTGGCGGTCGAGCGCAGCTGCGGGCTCCATCCAGACGGAGTCGACATGCTCGTGCGCGCTGATGAGGAGCTCTCCGCCGGGATCCGCCGCGAGGAAGAACCACGTCACGAGCCGCTTGGGCACCTGTGCCGGCGGGACCCACCGCGAGAACGCCACGAGTCCGGAGTCGTTCAGCACAAGCCCGGTCTCCTCGCGCGTCTCGCGGACGGCCGCACGCCGCACGCGCGCAGGAGCGGAGACCGCCGCACCCGTGGAGGAGCCGCCGTCGTTCGCCCCGTCCTCGGGATCGCCCGGCAGCGAGTCCTCGGGGTCCACGCGGCCCCCGGGGAACGCCCACGCACCGCCGAACGAGCCCGTCGAGAGGCGCTCGAGGAGCAGGACCTCGAGCCCCGCGGCGCCGTCCCGGAGCACCACCACCGTCGCGGCCTCCCCGTCCACGGGCGGCGTAGAAGCCGGATTCACATGCGCTGCCATACCGCCCAATGTAGCCGGGTGCCCGGCAGGGGTGCCGCCCGGCCTACCCTTGGAAGCGTGTCCCTGACCCGCCGACAGCTCCTCCGCGCCACCGCAGCGGCCGCAGTCCTCGCTCCCCTCGTGCCTGCCGTGACGGGCTGTGCGCCCGGCGAGGTGGTCCCTGAGACGCAGTTCGGCGCGCGGCTCCCCATCCCCCCGCTCGACGAGGGCACGCTGGACGGCGGGACCCGCACCTTCCGCCTCGCGCCGCAGGCCGGGACGCACGAGTTCGTGCCCGGCAAGCCGGCGCAGACCATGGGCTACAACGGCGCCTACCTCGGGCCCACCCTGCGTGCCGCGCGGGGAGAGCGCGTCCGGGTGGCTGTCGAGAACCGGCTCACTGAGGCCACCACGGTCCACTTCCACGGCATGGTGCTGCCGGCCGCGGCGGACGGCGGCCCGCACGCCATGATCAACCCGGGCGCCTCGACGAACCCCGAATGGACCATCGACCAGCCCGCCGCGACCCTCTGGTACCACCCGCACCCGCATGGCAGCACCGAGAAGCAGGTGGGGTACGGCCTCGCGGGGCTGTTCATCCTGGACGAGCCCGGGACCAACGAGGCGGCCGCGCTCCCCCACACCTACGGCGTGGACGACATCCCCCTCATCGTCCAGGACCGCCGCCTCGATGCCGACGGAAAGATCACGTTCGACCCGGCCGGCAACTCCCTCGGCACCCTCGGCAACTCGATCGCGGCCAACGGCACGCTCGGCGCGGTCCTGTCCGTCACCACCCAGCGCGTTCGCCTCCGCATCCTCAACGCGAGCAACGGCCGCTGGTTCAAGTTCGGCCTCGCCGACCACCGCCCCTTCCACATGGTCGCGTCCGACGGCGGCCTGCTCGCCGCCCCCCTCGAGCTCACGTCGGTGCAGCTCTCCCCTGCCGAGCGGGCCGAGATCGTCGTGGAGCTGAAGCCCGGCGAGTCCGTGATGCTGCGCTCGTTCGCCCCGGACCTCGGCCGGGTCAACCCGCCCGATGCGTTCGGAGGCGGCAAGGAGTTCGACGTGGTGAGGCTCGACGCCGCGGCCAGCCTCGCGCCGTCGGCCGCCCTCCCGGCAGCGTTCGCCGCGCTGCCAGCACCCGAGGGGACCACGACGGCGGTCTCGCGCTCGTTCACGTTCAACGGCCGCAGCATCAACAACAAGACCATGGACATGAACCGGATCGACTTCACCGCAGCGCCGGGCGAGGCGGAGGTGTGGTTCGTGGACAACGTCAGCGCGTACCAGCACAACGTGCATGTCCACGGAGTCCAGTTCAGGCTCGTGGACATCGACGGAAAGCAGCCGCCGCCCGAGCGGGCAGGGTGGAAGGACACGATCCCGCTCCTGCCGCGGGAGCAGAACCGGATCGCGTTCCGCATGCCGAAGTACGCGGACTCCGAGCACCCGTACATGTACCACTGCCACCTCCTCACGCACGAGGACGAGGGCATGATGGGGCAGTTCCTGGTTGCGGAGGCGGGAGCGGCCGGGCCGGCGGGGTCAGGGACGCCGAGCCCGCACCAGCACGGCTGAGGCGTTCGGAACTGCACAGAGCCGATGTGGCCCCTACGGGGCCGGTCTCAGCTGCGGATGATGCACGACGGCGGCGTCAGCCGTTCGGTTGATCCCCCGCCGCCCGCTCCGGCCGGGTGTGGGCCGCGGGACCGGCGACGGCGTCGGCCTCGGGCGCATCGACGGCCTCGAACTCGAACTCGTCCTCGCCGACGGCGAGCGCGATGTCCTCGGGCGTCATCGCCAGGCTCACAGCGTAGTAGAAGATCACGAGCGCGAACGCGACGACGAACAGGATGTCGACCCATTCCGGCAGGATGCTCAGCGAGCCGTTGCCGTACCGTCCGAGAAGGCCCAGCACCACAAGCCCGATCAGCCAGGGCCAGATCCAGGAGGCCGCGCGCCAGTCGAGGTCGCGGCGGAACCGCAGGGACTTGGAGCGGTGGAGTGCGATCTCGAAGATCACCCGGCCGATGAGGATCGCGGTGAGGATCTTCCAGATCGCCTCGAACCCGGACCAGTAGATGATGAGGTTCGCGAAGACGAACCCGGCGGGAGTGAGGACCTGGGGCCACGGCACCCGGTACGGGTGCCGGCGGCCGGCGTGCTGGCGGATGAGTGCCTCGAGGGAGACGGGTGCGAACGCATACATGATCGCCGTCGCGTCAGTCACGAGGCCCACGAGGGACTGCCAGCTCGGGAACGGCAGGAGGGCGATGAGGCCCACGACGAACGCGAGGAGGATTGAGCCGAACGGCACGCCGCGCTTGCTGACAGTGGTGAGCCACGGCGGGAGGGCGTCGTCCTCACCGAGGGCATACGAGATGCGCGCCGACGTTCCGATGTAGACCAGGCCGGTGCCCATCGGCGAGATCACAGCGTCGATGAGAAGCACCGTGGCGAGCCAGCCCACCCCGGCCGCGAGGGCGAGATCGTAGTACGGGCCGTACGCCCCGGCGCCGAGCGGGTTCTCCCAGTTCTTGACGATGTTGGCCGGGTCGATAGCGCCGATGAACGTGACCTCGAGCAGGATGTAGATCACCGCGCCGATGAGCATGGCGGTGATGATGGCGCGGGAGACGTCCCTCTTCGGGTTCCGCGCCTCGCCGGCCATCTGCGCGGCCTGCTCGAAGCCCTGGAGTGCGAACACGACGCCGAGCGGCAGTGCAGCGAAGATCCCGTGGAACCCGTTGGGGGCGAATCCGCCCCCGGCCTGGGTGAAGTTCCCCGGGTGGAAGGTAAGCGCGATGATCACGACGATGGTGAGCAGCGGGACCAGCGTCTTCCAGACCACCACGGCGATGTTGCTGTCCGAGAGCCACTTCGCACCCAGGAGGTTGATCACCGTGAACAGCGCGAGGGCGAAGGCGGCGATGACGAGGCCGATCGGGGTCAGGGTCGAGTCGGGGTTGACGAGGTCGATGCCCTTGGCCCACGGCGCGGACTCGAGGTACGTGATGGCGCCCTCGACCTCGATCGGCGCGATGGTCACGGCCTGCAGGTAGCCGACCCAGCCCGCGGTGAAGCCGGCGAGCGCGCCGAAGGCGTAGTGCGGGTACCTCGCGGTGCCGCCGGCCACCGGGTAGGCTGCGCCGAGGTCCGCGTGGACGAGCGCGAGCACGATCAGCATGATCGCCGCGAGGATCCACGAGACGATCGACGCCGGGCCGGCGGACTTGGCCGCGCCGAGGGCGCCGAGGAGCCAGCCCGAGCCGATGATCGAGCCGAGAGAGACGAACATGAGGCCCCAGAAGCCGACTACGCGCTTGAGGGGTCGCCCGCCATGGGTCGGGGTTGCCAGGTCGTGGGCCATCGCGACTGCTCCCTAATGGGTGCTCATCTCCCGGGCCGAAGGCCCGCCCCCGATGACCTCTCGAAGATAGCGTGTGGGCCACGGGAGCGGAAGGGCCCGGAGGGTCAGTACCCCGCAGCGGCGTCCACGAGGCCCTCGAGGTCCTTCCCGGCGGCGAAGCGCCTGAGGTTCTCGGTCACCCGTTCGCCGAGGAGCGGGCGGATCATCTCGAGCGTGTCCGCCGTATGCGGGGTGATGAGGGCGTGCGGCTCGTCCCACAGGGGATGCCCGTCGGGGAGCGGCTCGGGATCCGTCACATCGAGGGCGGCGCCGGCGATCGTCCCGGCCCTGAGGGCCTGCACGACGGCGTCGGTGTCCACGAGGCCGCCGCGGGCGATGTTGACCAGGATCGCGGATGGCTTCATGAGCGCGAGCTCGGGGGCTCCGATGAGCTTGGACGTGTCAGGCGTGAGCGCCGCGGCGACGACCACGACGTCCGCCTCCGGCAGCAGCTCGGCGAGGTGCGCCGGCGTCGTCGTGCGCCTCGCGCCGGGAACCGCGGCAGGGGTGCGGCGCACCACGTCGACCTCCATGTCGAAGCAGCGGAACAGCCGCAGGATCTCCAGCCCCACGCCGCCGGCGCCGATCACGAGGCCGCGCAGGCCGTGCAGCGACGTGCCGCTCGGGGCGCCCCACGAGCGGGCGCGGGCGCGCTCGGGCAGATGCCTCAGGAGCGCGAGTGAGAGGGTGAGCGCGTGCTCGGCGACGGGCTTCGCGTATGCGCCCTTGGCACTGGTCCACACCTTCTCCGGGTGAGCGGCGAGCGCGCCCGCGTACGCCTCAATTCCCGCGCTGGGGAGTTGGACCCAGCGGATCGACGGGGTGGAGTCGAGGACGGCCCTCAGCTCGGGCTTGGGGTTGCCGTGGTCGAGGACGAGCACTTCGGGCTGTTCGCCGAGGCCCACGACGGCGCCCCCTCCGGCCGCGATCGCACCGGTCAGGAAGGGGAGCGGCTCGCCGTGGATGGCGACGCGGACAGGGGTGCCGGAGTGCAGCGGCGAGGTGGTCATGGAGCCAGCCTAGCGGCGGTGAGGTGCGGCAGGACGGCGCGGTAGGCCGCCGTCGTGCCTCGGTGACGCACGGCGGCCGAGCCTGCCTCGACGCCCACGCGCACCGCCTCCGCAAGGCCCGCTCCTCGCGCGAGCACCGCGGCAAGCGCGCCGACGAACGCATCACCCGCACCTGTGGTGTCCACGACGTCGACGACGCGCGGGGCCTTCGCGTACCACGCGCTCCGGCCGTCCGAGGCCACGGCACCGCCCGCCCCGAGGGTGACGACGGCGCTGCGGGCCACGTCCCGCGCGAGCCGGGCGGCGACGGCGAGAGGCTCCCCGGGACCGGCCCCAGAGATCCCCAGGAGCTGCGCGGCCTCGCCCTCGTTGACGACCAGCGGGTCGGCCAGCTCGAGCGTCCGCGCGGAGACCGGCACGGCCGGAGCGAGGTTGAGCACGAACCCGGCTCCGACGTCGTGGCAGAGGGCCGCGAACGCGTCGGTGGTGCCCGGCGGCACCTCGCCCTGCGAGAGCCCCACGGACCGCCCGGAGGCCGAGCCGCCCAGCCTCTCGCGCACCCCCGTCCTCGCGAGGATCTCGGGCGTGAGCAGCGCGTTCGCCCCGGGCACGACCACAATGGTGTTCTCCCCGGACCTGTCCACCGTGATGTACGCGGTGCCCGTCGGGGCAGACTCGATGACCAGGACGCCTGAGGTGTCCACGCCGGACGCCGTGAGCTCATCCTGCACCAGCCGGCCGTGGCCGCCGCCTCCGACGGCCCCGATGAAGTCCACGCGGGCGCCGAGGAGGGCCGCCGCAACCGCCTGGTTCGCGCCTTTGCCCCCGAGGCCCGACTCCTCGGCGGTGGCGAGGACGGTCTCGCCCGGAGCGGGGAGGGACTGCACGCGGAAGGTCGTGTCGACGTTCGCTGAGCCGAGGACGACGACGCGCCCCGCCGCTCGCTGCGGCTGCTGGGTGGTCACGGTCCTGATTCTGCCCCACGGGCCCGGGCGCCCACCGCACAGCGGCGGCCAGCCCCTTCACGCCTAGGATCGACACGTGCACCGCTACGCGATCGTCCTGCCCCTCCAGCCCATGGCCGTGGGCGAGCGCTACGCCGTGCGGGACTGGCCGCTGCACATCACCGTGATGCCGGTTTTCGCGACCTGGTCCAACGCGGCACAGCTCGCGGCGAGCATGGGCGAGGTCGCCTCCCGCACCGCCCCGATCTCCGCCGTGGCCGGCCCCGGCGAGCTGTTCGGGCCCAAGCACGATACTCCCGTCGCCCTCGTGGACTCCGACGAGATCCGCGCCCTGCACAAGGCGTTCGTCGAGGAACTCGACATCCACGTCCCCACCTTCCGCCGCCCCGACTTCGCCGGCGAGGGGTTCCGGGCGCACGTCACGGCCACGAAGCGCGGCGCTGCCGAGGAGGGTCAATCGCTGGAACTCACCCAGCTCGCGCTCGTCGACATGCAGCCTGAGCCGGGCCAGGGCCGGCCGATGGTGGTGGCGGTCGCGGCACTCGGCGAGGGCGCGCGCGAGGTTGAGCCGAACGGCCCATGGTCGGCTCCTGATCTCCGGCGGTAGGGTATGCCATGGCGACCGTTCCGGCGCACAGACCCACGCTCAACCCCGCCCTCGGGGCGGCGGTCAGAGCCGCTGTCAGGAGGGGGGCCCTGGGGGCGGCGGGCGCCGGAGTCCGGGCCAGCATGCTGGTCACTCCCCGCCTCGCGGCGTTCCTGATCCGGGAGACCTTCCGTCGGTCCGGCCTGCAGATGGCCGCCTCGCTGATGCGGCACGCCCCGGCCGGCGTCGAGGTCCACAGGGACCTCCGCTACGGGCCTGGTCCGGACATGCTGCTCGACCTCTTCCGTCCGGCCGACGGCGCGGACACCGCGGGCAGCGGCCCCTACCCGCTGCTGGTCTGGGTGCACGGCGGCGGGTTCGTGGGCGGCTCGAAGGAGGAGATCGCGGGCTACCTCCAGATGATCGCGGCGCACGGCTACACTGTCGCCGCGCCGCAGTATTCGCTCGCCCCGCGGCACCGCTACCCGATGCCGCTGCGGCAGGTCATGCAGGCCCTCGAGTTCCTGCAGGCCCAGCGCGCTGCCTTCCGGCTCGATCCCGAGAGGATCGTCCTGGCCGGCAACTCCGCGGGCGCCCATATCGCCGCACAGGTCAGCGCCCTCGCCACGACTCCCGGGTATGCGGGCCTCGTGGGGATCCGTCCCACTGTCACGGCCGGACAGGTCCGGGGGCTCGTGCTGGCCTGCGGGGCATTCGACCTCGCGCTGACGCAGGGGGTCAGCGGCGTCGCCGAGGCCATCCTCGTGCGGGCGGCGGGGTGGTCCTACTCCGGTCGCCGGAACTTCGCCCGGGACGGCACCTTCGCCTCCCTCTCGGTCCCGGACTACCTGACCCCGGCGTTCCCGCCCACGCTCCTGACCACGGGCAACGCGGATCTCCTGCGGGCGCACACCGAGCGTCTCTACGAGGCGATGCGGGCCGCAGGCCTTGAGGCGGAGGCGGTGTTCTGGCCGGACTACGTCCCCGCCCTGGACCACGAGTACCAGTTCGACCTCGACACCGAGCCGGCGCAGGTCTTCCGCGACCGGCTGCTCGGGTTCCTCGCGGCCCGGACAGCCTAAAGCGCTTCGGGGCCGGAGACGCTCACGCGTACGCCCCGGCGCACGCGCGCTCGAGCGCCTCGCCCAGCCCGGCGGCGTCGTGCGCTCCCGCGAAGACCTCGGTGCCGGGCTCGAGGGCGCGGCCGGCGGCGAGGGGACCGGCGTCCACGGCGTCGTAGCCGAGCGAGGCGATGAAGGCGAGCACGACGGCGCGCGCGGCCTCATCATCGCCGGCTGCGGCGAGCGCGCGGCGGTCCTGAGCACCGGCGGGGCGCCCGTCCGTCTCGAGCTCGTGGTAGCCGATGTGGTTCAGGGTCTTGACCACGCGGGAGGCGGCGAGGAAGTCCTGGACCACCTCGGAGGTGCCGCGCCCGGCATGCATCTCGGGCATCGCGCCGTCCGTGGGCTCCCAGTAGTTCATCGCGTCGATGACCACACGCCCGGCGAGCGCGGCCGGGTCGACCGTGCGGAACTTGTGCAGCGGGAGGGCGAGGACCACGAGGTCGGACTGCGCAGCCTGCGCGGCGGTGACGGCAACGGCGCCGGGAGTGATGATCTCGACAATGAGAGCAATGTCCTCGACCGGCTTGGACGTGGCGATGCGGACCTCGTACCCAGCCTTGATCGCCTCTCGGGCCACCGCGGTGCCCACACGTCCCGCCCCGAGGATCCCGACGGTCCTGATGCGCTCCTCCATGCCTGACCTTTCAGTTGATTCGTCAACTATACCGGAGGGTTCAACGTGCACTGCCGCCGCAGCATTCCCGGCCCCCTGCATCGGCGGGTCCTAGGTCCCTGCTGGCCGGAGGCGAGGCGTGGAATGCTGGCGACATGGCGCGCATTCCAGAGCACACCCGCGAGGACCTCCCCGAGGAGGCCCGGAACGCCGTCTCCCAGATCGCCGGCCCGGTGGGGCGCCTCAGCCACATGCTGGGCGAGCTGGCCGACTGCCGCCATGACGGCTCTCGTCCGCAGTGCCTCCTCCGCGCCGCCCCTTCCGCACTGACCGGCGATTGGCACAGCACCGCGCGGGTAGAGGAGTACGTATCGAAACCGCAGTCTGAGGAAGGACAGGACAGTGAAGCGGCGAACCGCCGTGCACGAGCACCGGCTGGAATGGATCCGCAGGCACGAGGACGAGGAGCCCTCGGACCAGGACGAGGAAGCGACCGACAACGGGAGCGGGAAGCAGGAATCGCGCCGCAGCGCCGCATGACACCTCGGCGCACATGAGGGACGCATAGGCACATGAGGGACGCATAGTCCCCACGGACTCCCTGCAGGGCTACGATCCCGGCATGGAGTCCGTTGTCCTGTACCGCATGCGCGAGGGCGTGGACCGCGCCCAGGTCATGGCCGTCTACCCGCGCCACAAGGCGTACTACGAGCAGTTCAAGGCCGACGGCGGCGGCCTCCTCGCGCTCGGACCGTTCCCGCCGAACCCGGTCGCCGGGTCGATGGGCCTCTTCGCGAGCCGCGAGGACGCGGAGCGCTTCGTGGCCTCCGACCCGTTCGTGGTCGAAGGCCTCGCCGAACCGCACGTGCTCGACTGGGACCCCGTGCGGTTCGGCTAGCGGCCCTCGCCCGTCCAGGACCCGGGCGTCAGCCCGTCCTGGACGTGGGCGTCAGAACGTCGCGGCGTCGATGACGAACCGGTAGCGGACGTCCGAGGCGAGCACGCGCTCGTAGGCCTGGTTGATCTGGTCCGCGGGGATCAGCTCGATGTCCGCGCCGAAGCCGTGCTCGGCGCAGAAGTCCAGCATCTCCTGGGTCTCGCGGATGCCGCCGATCATCGACCCGGCGAGGGTCTTGCCGCCGCCGATCAGGCTGAAGGCGTTGACCGCGAGGGACTCCGGCGGGGCGCCGACGCTGACCATGGCGCCGCCCGCTGCGAGGAGGCCGAGGTAGGCGTTGAGGTCGATTGGCGCGCTCACCGTGTTGAGGATGACGTCGAAGGTGCCCGCGAGCTTCTCAAACGTCTCGGGATCGGACGTCGCGTGGTAGTGGTCGGCGCCGAGCCGCTGCCCGTCCTCCTTCTTCCTCAGCGACTGCGAGAGCACGGTGACCTCGGCGCCCATGGCGTGCGCGATCTTGACGCCCATGTGGCCGAGGCCGCCCAGACCCACCACGGCCACCTTCTTGCCCGGGCCCGCGCCCCAGCGCTTCAGCGGCGAGTAGGTGGTGATGCCCGCGCACAGGAGCGGGGTCGCGACGTCGAGCTCGAGGCCGTCCGGGATCCGCAGCACGAAGTCCTCGGTCACCACCACGTGGGTCGAGTAGCCGCCCTGGGTGATGGTGCCGTCGCGGTCCACGGCGCCGTAGGTGCCGACGTTGCCCTCGAGGCAGTACTGCTCGTTGCCCTTCTCGCAGTTCTCACAGTGGCCGCACGAGTTGACCATGCAGCCCACGCCGACGCGGTCGCCGACGGAGTGCTTGGTCACCTCGCTGCCGACCTCGGCCACGATGCCCGCAATCTCATGCCCGGGGGTGAGCGGGTACTGCTGGGGGCCCCAGTCCCCGCGGACCGTGTGGATGTCAGAGTGGCAGATGCCGGCGTACTTGATCTCGATGAGGACGTCGTGCGGGCCGACCTCGCGGCGCTCGATCGTGGTCTTGACGAGCGGCTCAGCGGCGCCCGGTGCTGCGTAAGCGTTGACGGTGGGCATGGTGACTCCAATCCGTTGGGTGGTGAGTCTGCTTGATGCGGCAAACATCGCCCTGCATCCTACGCTACCGAGCAGTACGTTCGCCTCCTCCAGCCCTCAGGCCCGCTCCGCCGCTCGGAGCTCCCGCCGCAGGATCTTCCCGGAGGAGGACTTGGGGATGGCCTCGACGAACTCCACCACGCGGACCTTCTTGAAGGGCGCCACGTGCTCGGCGACGAACTCCATGACGTCCTCCGCGCTGAGCCCTTCGCCCACGACGACGCCCGGCTGCGGCACGACGAACGCCTTGGGGACCTCCTCGCCGTCGTCCGCACGGACGCCGATCACCGCCGCGTCCGCGATCTGCGGGTGCGCGAGGAGCACGGCCTCGAGCTCGGCGGGGGCGATCTGGTAGCCCTTGTACTTGATGAGCTCCTTGAGCCGGTCCACAACCGTGACGACGCCCTCGGAGGTCACCGTGGCGATGTCCCCGGTGCGGAGGAAGCCGTCGGGGTCCACGGTCGCGGCCGTCGCGTCCGGCCGATTGAGGTAGCCGATCATGTTCTGCGGGCCGCGCACGAGGAGCTGGCCCGGGGCGCTCACGCCGGTACCCTCGCCCGGGGCCGGCACGGGGATCTCCTCGTCCGTGGCGGGATCGAGGAGCTTGCACTCCGTGTTCGGAACGGTGAATCCCACCGAGCTCGTGGGCAGCTGCCCGGCCAGGGCCGGGGGCATGATGTGGGAGGCGGGGCTCATCTCGGTCATGCCATAGCCCTGCGTCATGATGCAGCCCAGGCGGGCGGCCACGGCCTGGCCGAGCCCCTCGTCCAGCGGGGCGGCGCCGGAGAACACGACGCGCACGCTCGAGAGGTCGAACTGGTCGACGAGCGGGTGCTTCGCGAGTGCGACGGCGATGGGCGGGGCCACGAACAGGTACGTGCAGCGCTCGTCCTGGACGATGCGGAGGAACTCCGCCAGATCGAACTTGGGCATGGTCACAAGCCGGGCCCGTGACAGGAACGCGCCGTTGACGAGCATCGTGAGGCCGTAGATGTGGAAGAACGGCAGGACGGCCAGGAGGACGTCCTGGTCGGTCACCTCGAGCAGGGGCTTCCCCTGGGCCACGTTGGCCACGAGGTTGTACTGGCTGAGCATGACGCCCTTGGGCGTGCCGGACGTCCCGGAGGAGTAGGGCAGCACCGCCACCGCGTGCGGGTCCACCCTCACGTCCGGGGCCGGCAGCCCCGCCGCGAGCGCCTCGCCCAGCGAGGGGTGCGCCGCGCCGGAGGGCGATGGGCCGCCGTCGAGCACTACGAGGTGCTCCGCCGCGATGCCTGCTTCAGCCGCAGCCGGCTCGGCCCGGTCCAGGAACGGCGAGATGGTGAACAGCCACGTGGCGCCCGCATCGGTGAGCTGCCTCGAGACCTCCTCCGCCGTATAGAGCGAGTTGACCGTGGTCGCGACTGCGCCCGCGCGCAGGATCCCGTGGAACACGACCGGGAACGCGGGGACGTTCGGGCACAGGATGCCGACCACGGTGCCGGGGCCGACGCCCTGCCCCGCCAGCCAGCCGGCGAGCGCGTCGATCCGGCCCACGAGCTCGCGGTAGGTGGTGGTCGCCCCGCTCGTGCCGTCCACGATCGCCACACGGTCCAGGTCCTCCTCGGCGATCCCGCCGAAGAGGTACTCGTACAGGGACGTCTCCGGGATCTCGACATCGGGGTAGGGGCTCGTGAACATGGCTCTCCTTTGGTGGCAGCAGCGCACGACGGCGGGTGCTCACCGCGTGTGTGCCCATCGTCACGGTCCGCGCGGGCCCGGGGCAAGAGGGAAAGGGAAAATGTTACCGATGGGTAACGGACGGCTGGGCGTCCGCAGGGTTACTCTCCCGCGGCGGCCAGCCTCCCGGCCAGCTCCCGCATCGCATCCCGCAGCTCCGGCGGCTCGAGGACCGTCACGGGCCACCCGAGCCGGACCACGTGGTACGCCACGTAGTCGAGGTCGTCGGCGCCGGCGGTGAGGATCGAGGCCTCGCCGCCGTGGGCGGGATCTGGCTCCACAACGGCCATGGTCGTAGGGACGCGCTGCGCGACCTCGCTCGCGGGCGCGTGGACACGGATCTTCGCGACGAACTGGTAGGGCGCCTGGGTGATGGATGCCTGGACGTACTCGACGGCGTCCGGCGCCTCCCGCGGCTTGAACCGCCAGCCGGTCCCGCGGGCCGCGGCCATGCGGTCGAGGCGGAACGTGCGCCAGTCCTCCCGGTCGAGGTCCCACGCCATGAGGTACCAGCGGCGCGCCGCGGCGACGAGGCGGTACGGCTCCACCCGGCGCTCCGAGCGCTCGCCGCCGGGCTTCGTGTAGTCGAACGTGGCCCGCTCGGGCGTGCGGATCGCACGGGCGAGGGCCACGAGGACGTCGGCATCCACCGAGGTCACGGGCCCGTCCAGGCTCACGGTCGCGTCGATGACCCCCTTCACCTCGGCGCGCAGGCGCGCGGGGAGCACCTGGTCGAGCTTGGCGAGGGAGCGCACGGCCGCCTCCCCGAGGCCGGCGACCGTGCCGCCCGCCGCGAGCCGCAGGCTCACCGCCACGGCGACGGCTTCCTCGTCGTCCAGCAGGAGCGGCGGGAGGGCCTTCCCCGCGCCGAGCTGGTACCCGCCGCCGGTACCGTGCTCGGCACGCACCGGGTACCCCAGCTCCCGCAGGCGGTCCACATCCCGCCTGATGCTGCGCGTCGTCACGCCGAGCCGCTCGGCCAGCTCCGCCCCGGTCCACACCGGGCGCGACTGCAGCAGGCTCAGGAGGCTGAGGACCCGCTGGGTGGTGTCGTTCATGCCTCCATCATGACCGCAAACAGCGGACAGGAGCTGTCCTGATCGGTCGGGACACTGGAGGTGGGACAGCGGAACGGAAGACAGGACGGCACACCATGAGCACGGCAACACGGCCTGCGGGAACAGGCCTCCACACGCCCCGGCTGACGGGCGCCCAGCTCGACTCCCTCGAGGAGGCGGTCGAGCGCAGAATCGCCGGGTTCGGCGGGACCCTCCGCCCTCGCCCCGACGCTCCGGCCTCTCCCTCCCGGCCCGAGGCCGCGGCGGGCTGGGCGCGGCGGGCGGTGGACGCCGTCGTGCGCTGGTGGCGCGAGGCCGCCGACCGCGAGGCAGGCCTCGACGCCGAGCGCGACGAGGTGCGCCGCCAGCTCCTGGCGGACCAGCCGCGGCTCTGGTGACCGCTGCGCTGATCGCCGCACTGCGTGGGCCTCCCGCCGGCGGGACTCTCCCGCCTACGCCCGGGTGAGCAGCAGGCTCACGTTGTGGCCGCCGAACCCGAACGAGTTCGAGACGGCGGCGCTGACGTCGGCCTCGCGGGGCGCGTGCGTGACGACGTCGAGGTCGATCTCGGGGTCCAGCTGGTCGAGGTTTCGGGTCGGCGGGATGAGGCCGGACTCGATTGTGAGCGCGGTGATGATGGCCTCCACCGCTCCGGCCGCCCCGACAAGATGGCCGAGGGCGCCCTTCGGCGCCGTCACGGCCACGTGGCCGCCGAGTGCCTCGCGGACGGCGAACGCCTCGCTCACATCGCCGACGCTCGTCGCGGTCGCGTGCGCGTTGACGTGCTGGACGTCTGCGGGGGCGAGGTCGGCCCTGCGCAGGGCCTTGCGGATGGCCTTGATCTGGCCCACGCCCTCGGGGTCGGTGCCGGTGATGTGGAAGGCGTCCGCGGTGATGCCGTAGCCGGAGAGGGCGGCACGGGCGCGCGCTGCGCGGGCGCGGGCGTGGTCGGCGCGCTCGAGGATCACGACGCCGGCCCCCTCCCCGAGCACAAAGCCCGTGCGGTTGACGTCGAAGGGGCGTGAGGCGCACTGGGGGTCGCCCTGGTCCTTCGAGAGGGCGCCGATCTGGGCGAAGCCGGCAATCGTGAGGGGCGTGATGGCGGCCTCGGCGCCGCCCGCGATCACGATGTCCGCCTCGTCGCACTCGATGAGCCGCGCGGCGTGGACGATCGCCTCCGCCCCGGAGGCGCAGGCGGAGGCGGGCGCCATTGCGCCGGCCCGGGCGCCGAATTCGATGCTCAGCTGGGCCGCGGCGGCGTTGGCCATGAGCATCGGCACGGTGCGCGGGGACACCCGGCGGGAGCCGGCGGACTCGAGGATGTCGTCCTGGGCCAGGAGCGTCTGCACCCCGCCGATGCCGGTGCCGATCACGACGGCGAGCCGGTCGCCGTCGACGTCCGGCGCACCCGCGTCGGCCCAAGCCTCGCGTGCCGCGATCACGGCGGCCTGCTGGGAGCGGTCGAGGCGCCGGGCCTGGACCGGGGGCATGGCCTGCTCGGGCTCGACGGCGAGCGTGCCGGCGATGCGGACCGGCAGGGTGGCGTCGAAGCCCTCGCCCTCGAGCGCGCGCACCCCCGAGCGCATTGAGAGCATGCCGTCCCAGAGCTCGGGCACGGTGCCGCCGAGGGGCGTCGTCGCACCCATCCCGGTGATCACGATCTGGGTCTTCCCCACGTCAGTCCTTAGGTCGCAGCCCTGAGGCTCGCTTGTATGCGATACAAAAAGCCAAATTTCTTGTACAGCATACAATTCAGGTATGGGCCCAGTCGAGACACGCGCCGCCGCCACCGCCCGGCGCCTCCTTGCCCCACGGAAGGGCCGCGGGGTAGCGACGCGGCACCGCATCATCGACGCGGCGGCCGCCCTGTTTGCGTCCCGTCCAGCCGATTCCGTCACCGTGAGCCAGATCGCCGCCGCCGCGCGGGTCTTCCCGAACCAGATCACCTACCACTTCGGCTCGAAGGACTCCCTGTTCGTCCATGCGGCGTTCGCCCTGCTCCTGCGCGACGCCGGCCGCATCGAGGGCGTGGGCGCCAGGCTTTCCACGGCAGAGGCCTTCCGGCGCGCGGTCTCCCGGACCGTGCTCGTCACCCCGTCCCTGCCCGTGGTGATCAGCGCGCTGGCCCTCGCCCGGGCCAAGCCCAAGCTGAGTCCCGTCGTCAAGGGACACCTGAGCCTGCTGTTCCGCATCTCCGAGCACCACCTCGAGAACATCCTCAGCGGGCGCGGCTGGGTCATCGACCGCAGCCCCCGCCAGGAAGTCAAGACCTTCTGGGCCGCAGCCTTCGGGGCCATCCTCATCGCCGAATCCGGCTACCCCGGCACCCAGGCGGACCTGGACCTCGCCGGGACACTCACCATCCGTGAGCCCGCATGACCGGGAGTTCAGCGATAGCCTGAGCAGGCTCTGCCCACCGACTCGGAAACGAGGACTCCATGTCCGAAGATCCCGCAGATTCCCGCCGACAGCTCGCCGGCCTGTTCACCGACGGCCTCGGCCGGGCCAGCATCCGCGCGGTCCAGACCCTCGCAGTGGGAGCCCTCGTGTGGGCCGCAGTGTGGGTGCTGCTGAGGATCCCGCTCGTGGTCATCCCCCTCGTCATCGCCGCCATCCTCGCGTGCGCCATCGCGCCCCTCGTGCGCTGGCTCTACGCCCACAAGTGGCCGCGCGCCCTCGCCGTGCTGGCCTCGTTCGTGGCGATCCTCGCAGTCTTCGGCGGGATCATCACAGGAATCGTCTTCCTCATCAGGGCCCAGGCCCACGAGCTGGCGGACCGGTTCACGGCCGGCATCGAGCAGCTGCACACGTTCCTCAACAACGGCCCCGCGCGCATCACCGACCAGCAGATCACCCAGGCGCAGGAATCCCTCCAGCGCTTCTTCACCTCGGGCAGCATCGGCGCCGAGGCGCTCACCGGCGCCAGGACGGCGGGCGAGATCATTACCTCGATGATCCTCATGGCCGTGATCCTGTTCTTCTTCCTCAAGGACGGCCGGCAGATCCTGGAGTTCCTCCTGTGGTTCGTCCCGGAGTCGCTGCGGGGGAAGGCGCGCCTTTCCGCGGAGCGCAGCGCGCTCGTGCTGGGCGGCTACGTGCGCGGCACCCTGCTCGTCGCCATGGCAGACGCCGTGATCGTGGGCGTGGGGCTGGCCGTGCTGCGCGTGCCCCTCGCGCTGCCGCTGGCCGTGTTCGTGTTCATCGGCGGGTTCATCCCGATCCTCGGCGCAACCCTCGCGGGCCTGCTGGCCGTGGGCATCGCCCTGCTCTCCAACGGCCCCGTGGAGGCGCTCATCGTGCTGATCCTCGTGCTCGTCGCGAACCAGATCGAGCACCACCTCCTCCAGCCCCTCCTCATGGGCCGCGTGCTCTCGATCCACGGTCTCGCGATCCTGCTCGCGCTCGCGACCGGGACGGTGCTCGCGGGCATCATCGGTGCGCTGCTTGCCGTGCCGATCACCGCCGTGGGCTGGTCCGTGGTCAAGACCTGGACGGGCCGGGGCGCAGCGGCCGGGGAGCCCGGGACCCACGAGACAGCGGCCACCGAGCTGACGGTGGCCCCTCCGCCGAACGACTGACCGACCCGCCTGCGCGCGGACCCGCCTGCGGCCTCAGCGGATCGAGTTGGGGTGCTTCGCGAGGGGGGTGACCTTGATCTTCATGTAGGGGTACATGGGGAAGCCGGAGAGGATCTCGTGCAGCTCGTCGTTGGAGTCCACGTCGAAGAGCGAGTGGTTGGCGTACTCCCCCACGATCCGCCAGATCCCCGCCATCTTGCCGGAGCGCTGGAGAGACCCCGAGTACTCCTTCTCACGGGCCTGGAAGTCGGCAACCTGCTCGGGGGTCAGGTGCGGCGGGAAGGTCACGTCCATGCGCGTCATGAACAGCATGCGGGTCTCCTCGGGTCAGCGGGGTCAGGCGTCTTTCGGCGGTGTCACGCGTCTTGACGGTAGCGGGCGAGCTTGTCCTCGTCGATCTCGGCACCCACGCCGGGGACCTCGCGGACGCGGATCGCGCCGTCGTGGATCTCGAGGGGCTCGGCGAGCAGGTCGTCGGCCATGTCGAGGAAGTTGGAGAGCTCGCCGGCACGCCGCTGGCTCGCCTCGTGGGCGGCGCCGAATGTGACGGTTGCGAGGGAGCCTATCTGCGTGTCGATCTGGTTGCCCATGGTCACGTCCACGCCGAGCCCGGTGCACAGGCCCAGGATCTCGGTGGCCTGCGTGAAGCCGCTCCGCGCGGTCTTGATGCAGATCGCGTTGCAGCCGCCGGAGAGGAGCTCGCGCGAGACGTCCCCCGGGGTGGGGACGGACTCATCGCCCGTGATCGGGATGGCCGAGTGCTGCACGAGCCGCCGCCGGCCCATGGCCTCGGAGGCGTCGCACGGCTCCTCGAGGGCCGTGAGGCCGAGGCCGTCCGTCCGCCGCAGCACCTCCATGGCCTCGTTCGCGGTCCAGCCGCGGTTGGCGTCGAGGTAGATCTCCACGCCGTCGCCCAGCCCCTCGCGCAGGACGTGCACAGCCTCGACGTCGAGGCTGAGGGGCCGGCGCCCGGTCTTGAGCTTGAACGTGGTGATCCCGTACTCCTCGCCGAAGCGCTGCGCCTCCTCGAGCAGTTCCTGGGCAGGCTTGAAGCCGAGCATGTGCGAGACCCGCATGCTGTCCGCATAGCCGCCGAGCAGCTTGTGCACCGGGGTGCCGAGGGACTTGCCGATGAGGTCCCACAGCGCGATGTCCACTGCGCCCTTGGCCGTGTCGTTGTGGACGGTGCGCGCCATGATCCGCTGGGCCTTCTCGCGGTCGAGCGGATCCAGCCCCGTCAGCGCCGGCGCGAAGATGTCCCGCACCACGGCCATGATCGATGCCTGGGTCTCGCCGTAGGTGTACGGCCGCGGCGGAGTGTCCGCGATGCCCACGAGCCCGTCATCGGTGGTGATGCGGATGAGCACGTGCTCGGCGGCATGGACCTCGCCGCTGGCGAAGCGGAGCGGGTGCGTGTAGGGGATGGAGTAGGGGATCGCCTCGATGCGCTCGATCTTCATGGGCGGGCTCCTTCAGGGTGCTGGTTCAGGGATGCGGGTTCAGGGGTGCGGGGAGGGCGGGGAAGGGACGACGGCGGGAGTCGCCTCCGGGGGCAGCGGAACCGTGTCCACGAGCCTGACGAAGCGCTGGACCAAGGGGGTCTTGCCGCCGCGGCGCCAGGCGACGGCGAGGTCCACCGAGGGTGCCTCGCGCACAGGGCGGAAGACGATGCCCTGGAGCGCGAAGCCGCTCGTGGTGATGGGCACGAGGGCGATTCCCATGCCCGCGGCGACGAGGGCCAGGAGGGTCGAGGTCTCCGCGGCCTCCTGGACCACGCGGGGGATGAAGCCCTCGCGGCGGCAGGCCTCGCGGAAGATCCTGGTGACCACCGAGGGGGCCGGGTAGCCAACGAACGGCTCTCCCGCGAGTTCGGCGAGCTCCAAGGCGTCGCGCTGCGCCCAGGGCGAGTCGGCCGGGAGCGCGGCGACGAGTTCGTCGTGCTCGAGGTAGTGGAGCTCCACCTCCGGCGAGTCGACCGGCGGGCGGAGGACGGCGACGTCGAGCCTGCCCTCCTCGAGATCGCCGACCATCTGGGGAGTCAGCATCTCGCCGCGGACGGTGAGCCTGAGGCCGGGCATCTCGGTGCGGGCCCGCTGGACCAGCGGGGGCAGGAGGCGGTAGGTGGCGGAGCCCGCGAGGCCCACGCGGAGCACGCCCGCGGCTCCTCTGCCCACCTGGACCACGTCGGACTCGAGTTCCTCGAGGTCGGCGAGGATGCGGCGGCCGCGCTCGAGGAGGAGCTCCCCCGCGGGCGTGAGCTCGACCTTGCGGGTGGTGCGCTCGAAGAGGGGGGTGCCGAGCTGCTCCTCGAGCTGCTTGATCTGCTGTGAGAGCGGGGGCTGGGCCATGTGGAGGCGCTGGGCGGCGCGGCCGAAGTGCCGCTCCTCCGCGACCGCGACGAAGTATCGCAGGTGCCGTGTCTCCATGCTGACCAGCGTAAGCCGGGCGATTAGGTTGCGGAAATATCTATTCGAGGCCTATTCGGATCTTCTGCATCTTTATCAGAGCGCGAGGAAGGCCTGCCAGAGTCCCACGATCACCACGGGGCCGAAGACGGCGCCCGCGACCACCTGTGCGAGCGTGTGCGCCCTGAGCACCACCCGCGCCCAGCACACGGCCGGGACCACGAGCAGCAGCGGCCACCATGGCGGGCCGAAGAGCAGCGGGACCGCCACCGCGGCCGAGGATGCAGCCGAGGCATGCCCGCTGATCTTCCACCCCAGGCTCACGACGGCGAGCACCGCGATCCCGGCGATGAACGCAGCCACCATCGCCAGCACCGACGCCGGCGCACGGAGGAACCACAGCAGCGCGAACCCCGCGAGCACGCAGACGACCGACATCGCGAGCACGGGCGTGCGCTGCGACCGCTCGCTCACATGGTGGTCCACGACCCTGCCGGAGCGCACGAGGGCGATGAGGATGGCGAACGGCAGCACGCACGTGAACAGGGCGGCGATCGCACCGTACCACCACGTATGGGGCCAGCCCGGGCTCCCTGCGGGGCTCAGGAGCAGTGCGGCGCCGACAGTGATGGGCGGTTGGAAGACCTCGCTGAGCACGCGCGCCACGGCGACGGCGCGCCCCTCGAGTGGCGCGGCCGCGGCGGCGGAGTGGGGCCTGCTCAGCACCGTTCCAGTCTTCCACGGTGGTCCCCGGAACGCCGAGCTCCTCACCACGGGCAGCGCCGCAGCCTTCGGCGCCCTCGCGCTCACCGCCGTCTCCTCCGGCGCCGCGCAGGCCGCCCAGCCCGGGCCCGGCCCGCTCATGGGCGACCCGGCCGCCGGCGGCGTCACCACCCCGCCGTTCCCCATGCACCTGACCGACATGGAGCGCGACCACCTCACCACGTTCGACACCCTCGACTTCCAGGTCTTCTCGCACGCCGACTGGGCCCGCCTGCACGAGAGCCACGCGGACAACGTCCGAGTGCACTGGCCCGACGGCCACCACACAGACGGCATCCAGAAGCACATCGAGGACCTCGCGAACCTATTCGTGTGGGCGCCGGACACCCGGATCGAAGTCCACCCCATCCGGATTGCGCAGGACTTCTTCACTTCGGTCACCGGCGTGATGCGCGGGACCTTCACCAAGCCCATGCCCAACGGCCAAGGCGGCTTCATCGCGCCGACGGGCAAGGCCTACGCGATCAACATGGCCACCGTGGGCATCTGGAACCGGCAGGGCACCATGAACGAGGAGTTCCTGTTCTGGGACAACCTCACCTTCTACCAGCAGATCGGGCTGATGTGAGCCTCCGCAGCCGCTGAGACGAGCACGACGGCGGCGAGGCCCCCGCGCGGGGGGCGTCGCCGTCGTCGTGCCTCACCGCTCTCCGAGGAGGCCCTACGGCGAGATGTGGTCCAGGTGCCGGTTGCGGGTGTGCGGGGTGAACTGCACGAGGATCGCGGCGATCACCAGGAACACCGAGATGAGGCCCAGCGCGCCGATGACCGGAAGCACCGGCAGGAGCGGGGTGATCACCATGACGCCGATGCCGCCGCCGATGTGCCCGGCGCCGTCCACGATCGCGAAGCCCGTGGTCCTCGCGCGTGTGGGGAACGACTCCGCCGTGAGCGCATAGGTCGGGGACACCCAGAGGTTGAAGCCGGCGAAGATAAGGATCGAGCCGATGAACGCGATGCCCACGTTGGTCCCGGCCGCCGCGACCACGAGCGAGCCGATGATGGTCACGGCCGCGCCGACGGGCAGCCAGTAGCGCCGTTCGAGCTTCTCGACGATCGCGCTCATGATCGCGGCCTCCGCGACGAACCCGATGGTCCCCACGGCGGCGATCACGCCGGCCTCGGGCGGCGGGTAGTGCAGGGCCGCGAGCACCACGGTGAAGCCCGCAGCGAATGAGTACACGGTGATGTAGCCGATGAACCACACGAAGAACAGCAGGATCATGCGCTTGACGTACAGCGGATTGCCGAACAGATCGCGGTAGGGCACAGGCGACGGCGGGACGGTCGCCCCCTGCACGGGAGTCACCACCGGCTCGGAAAGCGGGCCGTGCTTCGCCGCGCGGACCTCCATCTCGCGCACCACGAGGTCCGCCTCCGCGAACCGGCCCTGGCCGATGAGCCACCGCGGCGACTCCGGGAGCTCGAACCTCAGCAGCACCGCTACCGCAGCCAGGATGGCCCCGACCCCATACATCCACCGCCACCCGCTCTCGAACCCGGGCCCCGCCATCGCGAACGGCAGGCCGAGCGGCCAAGGGGTGGCCGGCGTCGTGAGGATGAGGCCGAGCCAGATGCCCACGAACGCGCCGAGCGCGGACATGATGAAGATGATGGTGGTGAAGCGTGCGCGTGCGTGGCGCGGCGCCATCTCGTTGATGTACGTGTTCACGATCGCGAGGTCGGCACCGATCCCGATACCGGTGACGGTGCGCGCGATGTTGAAGTTCGCGTAGTCGCCCACGAACGCGTTGTACAGCGAGCCCAGGCCCGTGAGGAGCATGGTGATCATCAGCATGTTCCGCCGGCCGATCCGGTCGGCAATCGGGCTCAGGATCAGGGTGCCGAGCACATAGCCGGCCAGATTGAGCAGCACCGGCAGCGGCAGCGCCTCGAGCGCCGTCTCCGGGGTGCAGCCCTTGTTCAGTTCGATGCACGTCTGGATGAAGGAGACGTTGATGTCGAAGATGTCGTAGAACGTGAACAGGAACCCGAGCCCGATGATCCCGATGAAGAGATAGGACAGGCTCCAGACCTCCAGTCGTTCGAGCCTCGCGATGATCGCGGCACCGGTGGGAGCGGCGCTCACGGACCCCGAGTCCATGGATGCAGCCACGTCGATCAGCCTCCCGCAGCCACGGGGTGGTGCCTCTGCGCCAGAACCTGCCCTGACTGCCGCCTCCCATGGTGCGCCTTGGGCAGACGTGCTGTCACTCCCTCGCGATCACGAAAGGTGTGCGGTCCTGACGTCGGGAGGAGTCTCGCCCTGGAGCGTCCAGCGGTTGCCGTCTGGGTCGTCGAAGAAGGCGAAGAGGACACCGCCCATGTCCTGGATCTCGCTGATCTCGGCGCCGCGGCCCTGGAGCTCCGAGCGGACGTCCGCCAGATCAGGCACCACGAGCTGCAGGCCCTCGAGGCTGCCCGGCAGCATGGAGGTCATCCCTGTGCCGATGACGATCGATGTGGCAGATCCCGGCGGCGTCATCTGGACCACCCTCATTCCGGGGATGTGCTCCACGTCGTGATCGAGGGCAAAGCCGAGCTTCTCGGTGTAGAACGACTTCGACCGGTCGACATCGGCGACGGGTACCTGGACGACCTCAAGGCGCATCTCCATGATGCCCCACGGTACGCGGTGGAGGCGTCCCGGAACAGCGCGGCAGTCCCGGCCGGCCGTACCTACGGAATCGGACACGACCGGCCGCACCCGTCAGTCGAGAAGGAGGGCCGGCTCCTCCATGATCGCCGCGACGTCGGCCATGAAGCGGGCCGACAGGTCGCCGTCCACCACTCGGTGGTCGAACGAGCCGCCGAGCGTGGTGATCCACCGCGGGATGACCTCTCCGGAGACGACCCAGGGCTTCTGCTTGATCGTGCCGAACGCCACGATCGCCACCTCGCCCGGATTGATGATCGGGGTCCCGATGTCGATGCCGAGGGCACCGATGTTCGTGATCGTCATGGTGCCGCCCGTCATGTCCGCGGGCTTGCTCTTCCCGGCCCGGGCCGTCGTGGCGAGGTCGTTGAGCGCGACGGCGAGTTCCTTGAGGGAGAGGTCCTGCGCGTCCTTGATGTTCGGCACCAGGAGGCCACGCGGTGTCGCGGCGGCGATGCCGAGATTCATGTAGTGCTTGATGTGGATCTCATCCGCCCCCGACTCCGTGGTGACCCACTCCGAGTTCACGCTCGGATTCCGCGCGGCAGCCCAGATCACGGCCTTGGCCAGGATGAGCAGAGGCGAGACCTTCACGCCCTCGAAGTCGCGCGACTTCTTGAGCCGCTGCACGAACTCCATCGTCCGCGAGGCATCGACGTCCACGAAGATGCTCACGTGGGGGGCGCTGAAGGCCGAGTCGACCATGGCCTTCGCGGTCGCCTTCCGCACGCCGCGGACCGGGATGACCTCGACCCGGTGGTCCTGGGCGGTGCGGTGGTGGTCCCAGAAGGTCGGCGCGGCGTCGTGCTCGCGCTCGCGCTGGGCCTGGTACGACTCGAGGTCCGCGCGCGTCACCTCGCCGCGTGCACCGGTCGCGGGGACGTCGGCAAGGTTGATGCCGAGTTCCTTCGCAATCCGCCGCACCGGCGGCTTGGCGAGGACGCGTGCCAGAAGCCCGACGACGCCGTTCCCCGGCTGCGCTGTTCGGGCCGTCTCCGCTGTTGCCTCAGGATGGGTGGCCGGCTGGGGCGCCGGGGTCGCCTTCTGGGTGGACGGGGACACCGGTGGCACCGTGGCGGAGACCGCCTTCCGGGGGCGGCGCTTGACGGCGTCGGCCTTCGGACCAGACCCGACGAGCGGCCCACTCTCGACACCGGGCTCCTGGATCACCGGCACCGGTGAGGCAGCATCTGCGGCGACGGGGGCAGAAGGCGAGGAAACGGCCGTGGAGGCGGAACGCCCGGCACTGGACTCGGGGGCGGACTCCGGGGATCCGTGGGCATCCTGGGGCGGGAATCCGCCCCCGCCGGAAGCGCCCGAAGGCGCGCCCCCGCCGTCGTTCGCCACCGTCTGCTCGGCGCTGTCACCGATGGCGATGATCGGAGTCCCCACCTCAATGGTCTGGTGCTCCGGGGCGAGCAGGTCCACGACCGTGCCAGCGTACGGGCTGGGGAGCTCGACGAGGCTCTTGGCCGTCTCGATCTCGCACAGGACGTCGTTGATGGCCACGGCGTCGCCGGGCTTGACCTTCCACGAGACGATCTCGGCCTCGGTGAGGCCCTCGCCGACGTCGGGAAGGCTGAAGATCTGCTGCGTCACGGGCTGCTCCTAGTACGCGAAGGCGCGGTCGAGGGCTTCGAGGATCCGGTCGATGTCGGGGAGGTAGTGCTCCTCGACCTTGGCCACCGGGTAGGGCATGTGGAAGCCCCCCACGCGGATCACGGGCGCCTCGAGGGCCAGGAACGCGCGCTCGGAGACCCGGGAGGCGATCTCGCCGCCGATTCCGCCGAAGGTGGGGGCCTCGTGGGCGACGATGAGGCGGCCGGTCTTCGTGACGGAGGCGGTGACGGCGTCGAAGTCGATCGGCGAGATCGAGCGGAGGTCGATGACCTCGATGCTGCGTCCGTCCTCAGCGGACGCCTCCGCCGCTGCGAGGGCGACGGGCACGAGGGGCCCGTAGGCGACCACGGTCGCGTCAGTGCCCTCGCGGACTATATGGGCGCGGAAGGGGTCGGCGCTCGCCCCGGGGTCTTCAGTGTCGACGTCGCCCTTGAGCCAGTAGCGGCGCTTCGGCTCGAAGACGATGACCGGATCCTCCGAGGCGATGGCCTGCTGGGTCATCCAGTACGCGTCGTGGGCGTTGGACGGGGTGATGATGCGCAGGCCGGCGGTGTGCGCGAAGAGGGCCTCGGGCGATTCGGAGTGGTGCTCCACCGAGCCGATGCCCCCGCCGTACGGGATGCGGATGGTCACGGGGACCGTGAGCTGGCCGCTGCTGCGGGCGTGCAGCTTGGCCAGCTGCGTGGTGATCTGGTTGAAGCCGGGGAAGACGAAGCCGTCGAACTGGATCTCGGCGACGGGCCGGTAGCCGCGCAGTGCGAGGCCGATGCTCGTGCCGATGATTCCTGCCTCTGCGAGGGGGCTGTCGATGACGCGGTCGCCGCCGAAGTCGGCCTTGAGGCCCTCGGTCACGCGGTAGACGCCGCCGAGCGTGCCGATGTCCTCGCCCATGAGCATCACGGACTCGTCCTGGCCGAGGGCGGCCCGGAGGCCGGCGTTGATCGCCTTCGCGATCGTCATCGTGGGCATCAGCGCGCGCCTTCCTGGGTGGTGCCGTCCGGGTCCTGGTCCTGGTCCGTGAAGCCCGCCTCGTACTGGCGCTGCCACTCGAGCTCCTCCGCGACGAGCGGATGGGGCTCGGCGTAGACGTGCGCGAACGCGTCCTCGATGGTCGGGGATGCGAACTCGAGGACGTCGGCGCGGGCCTTGGTGGCGAGCTCGTCGCCTGCAGAGGCGACCTGGTGGAAGAACGCGTCGTCCGCGATGCCCTCGGCGCGGAGGTACTTCTCGAAGCGGGCGAGGGGATCCCGCGCCGCCCAGGCCTTCTCCTCGTCGCTGAGGCGGTACTTGGTCGGATCGTCCGCGGTCGTGTGGGCGCCGAGGCGGTAGGTGTAGGCCTCGATGAGCACGGGGCCCTTGCCGCTGCGAGCTCGGGCGAGCGCCCACTGGGTCACGGCGTGGACCGCGAGGACGTCATTGCCGTCCACGCGGACACCGGGGAAGCCGTAGCCCCGGGCGCGGTTGAACAGGGGGATCCTGGACTGGACCTTGGTGGGGACGGAAATGGCCCACTGGTTGTTCTGGCAGAAGAAGACCACCGGGGCCTTGAAGCTCGAGGCGAAGACCATGGACTCGTGGACGTCGCCCTCCGAGCTTGCCCCGTCCCCGAAGTAGGCCACGACCGCGCCCGTCTCGGCGCCCGCCGGGGCTCCCGCCGTTCCGGGGGCCGACGCGCCTGCCGCGGGCGCTGTGGACGCGGCAGCCCCTGAGGCGGCGCGGGCCGCATCACGCTGCATGCCCATCGCGTAGCCGACGGCGTGCGGGACCTGGGCCGCGAGGACCATCGTGTAGAGGTGGAAGCCCGTGCCCCGGGGGTCCCAGCCCCCGTTCGAGATGCCGCGGAACAGGCGCAGGAGCTCTGCGAGGTCAACACCGCGGACGAGGGCCACACCGTGCTCGCGGTAGGTGGGGAAGACGTAGTCCTCGGGGCGGGTGGCGTGGGCGGATCCGATCTGGGCGGCCTCCTGGCCCCGCAGGGGGACCCACAGGGCAAGCTGGCCCTGGCGCTGGAGGGCGGTCGCTTCAGCGTCGAAGCGGCGGATCATCGCCATGTCGCGGTACATGCCGCGAAGGGAATCTTTGCTCAGGCTGGCAATCGACTCGGCGAGCCGGGAGTCGGACCTGAAGCGCCCTTCCTCGTCGAGGAGCTGGACCATTGCCCCGGGCCGCTCAGGGTCCTCATGGGCATCGGCCTCGAGCTCAAGCCAGAGCTCGTCGGGGATGTCGCTGAACTCGGTCGTGGGCAGTTCGACTCCCATACCGCCTCCTCGCCTGCCGTCGGATGACCAACCCGGGGGCGCCGGGCGGGGCCCGCCGCGTCTCCGTGAGTATTCCCCGGGAGGATCACATTCCGTCTGTGGAATAGACTCGGCGGCCCAGCTGTCACTCTACAGAGTGAAGCTGAGCCGCCGCGAAGTCGGATCCTGCTAGGAAGCCTGCGGGACCTTTGTGAAGGACCTACAGAGTTCCAGGAACCGGGAGTTCGCCTCTGCTTCGCCGATGCTGACCCGCACGCCCTCCGTCCCGAAGGCCCGCACGGACAGGGCCCTTGCCGCCGCTTCGGCGGCAAACTCCGGTGTCGAGTCGCCCAGGGCGAGCCAGACGAAGTTGCCCTGCGCGTCGGGAATCTCCCAGCCGAGCTCCCGCAGTCCCGCCACGACGCGATCGCGCTCATCGACGAGCGTTTGTACCCTTCCTACAACCTGATGGAAGTTCTCGAGAGAGGCGATGGCCGCGCTTTCCGCAACCGTGGAGACGGCAAAGGGCACGGCGGCGATGCGCAAGTACTGGGTCACGTCAGGATGCGAGATGGAGTAGCCGACGCGGAGGTTGGCAAGGCCGTGGGCCTTCGAGAATGTCCGCAGCACCGCGACGTTGGGGTACTTCCGGTACATCTCGATGCCGTCCACGGCCTCGGGGTTCCGGACGAACTCCTGGTAGGCCTCGTCGATGACCACGAGCACATGGCCCGGAACCGACTGGATGAAGCGCTCGGTCTCCTCGCGGCGCAGCGCGGGGCCCGTGGGGTTGTTCGGGGTGCAGAGCAGCACGACCCTGGTGCGCTCGTTGACGGCGGCGGCCATGGCGTCGAGGTCGTGGCGTCCATCCGCGAGGACCGGGATCTGGACACTCCTAGCGCCGGAGAGGCCCACCGAGATCGGGTACGCCTCGAAGGAGCGCCACGCGTAGACGACCTCGTCCTGGGTGCCGTCGTCCTGCTGGCCGGCGAACGCCGCGAGGATCTGGTTGAGCGCGCCGAGGCTGCCCCCGCCCGTGACGATGTCGTCGGCGGGAACATCGAGGAACGTGCCGAGGGCGGTGCGCAGCCGCGTGGCGACTGCGTCCGGGTAGCGGTTGATGCCTGATTCCCGGACGATTGCCTCGGTGACGGCAGGCAGCGGTGCCAGCGGGTTCTCGTTCGAGGACAGCTTGTAGCTCGTGAGGCCTTCCACGGGCGCCGGGGGTCGGCCCGCGGCGTACTTGGGGAGCCTGTTCATCACGGGACGAGGGGTGACGCCCGCGGTGGCGGCTGGGACGGCGTCGGCGCTGGCGTGTGCGCCCCCGTCGTGATCATTCAGCGGTGAAGTCATGCCATACAGCGTAGCCGTGCGAGCATAGGGCCATGATGCGCTTCGTGCTGCAGGTCATCGTCAGCGCCCTCGCTCTGTGGGTGGCTGCATGGGTACTCCCGGGGATGGACATCACGACGTCCCCGACGGCCGGCGTCGCCGCGAAGGCCGGGGCCGGCGATGCAAGCGCCGGAGTCGGCATCGTCCTGGCGTACCTGTTCATCGGGCTCATCTTCGGCCTCGTCAACGCCGTCGTGCGGCCCATCGTGAGCTTCCTGTCCATTCCCATCACGTGCCTCACGCTCGGCCTCTTCGCCCTCGTCATCAACGCGGCGATGCTCGGCCTCACCGCGTGGATCTCCGGGTACACGCCGGTCCATCTGACCCTCGATTCCTTCCTGACGGCATTCATCGGCGCGATCATCATCGCGATCGTCTCCGCTGTCACCGGCTGGGCGCTCGGGATCCGGAGGCGCTGAGGGGCGTCACCGTATCCCGGCCCGTGTACACGAACCGCTCGCGGCGCGGCAGCACGGCGGCGCCGGCAATCCCGGTCCCGACGACGGCGCCGAGGACCGCCGCGTAGCCCCGGACGGAAGGATCGCCCGAGAGGTCGAGGGCCCGGGCGTCGGCGGCGTACCGGTCGAGGTCGTGGGCCGCGACGAGGTCCTTCACGAGTCCCTGCCCACCGACGCCGGGATGGGACGGCGTCCGGACGTCCACCACATTGGGCCGAGGGAGGGGAGGAAGGCCCGAGAGTCCCGGGACTGCGTCGTCGCAGTTCGCGATGCTGAGCACCGCGACATCGTCAGGGACCCGGAAGGCCGTCGGCACCCCGCCGAGCACCGTCACGGCAGCCACGGGATAGCGGGAGCGGAACGCCTCGTCCTCCAGCAGGCCGAACACGTGCAGGGACCCTTGGCTGTGCACGTTGAACACCACCTCGTCTCCCGCAGCCAGCTGCTGGTCCGCCAGCGCCCGCTCGATGAGCTGGCGGGCATGGCTCTCCCGGCCTGCCATCGCGTCCAGATTGCCCTCCGCATCGAACACTCCTCCTCCCGGGTCGTCGAGCGACCAGGTCTGGGTGCCCGGCACAGTGAGCATCACGGCCGTACTCCCGTCAGGGCGCTCGAGCCGTTCGACGAGGATCGAGGACGGCGGCACGGCGGACCCGTCGTCGAGCGCGGAGATGCCCTGTGCCTGCTGCAGGCTCCTCGCGGCATAGCCGAAGGTCGAGGCGTCCTCGAGGCCGGGAGCGGTCCGGGTACGGACCACGCTGATCGGATCCCCCGGGCCGCCGGCCGGGACCCACGGTGTGAGCGGCGCGACGGCGCCGGCCGCGCCTGTGAGGGCGCGAAGGCCGCCAGCCGCCAGCCGGACAGGGCCCCGGCCGTCGCCGCCGGGCCACGCAACTGACCATCCGAGGAAGGCTGGCACAGCGCCCCACACGGCATTCCGCAGGGCTCTCTGGCGCGCCCCCGCGGCAGCCGCGGTCCGTGCCTCCGTGTCCGCGTAGGCCCCGGCCGCGCGCAGTGCCGACCGGGCGTCCGCGCGGACATCTGCCGCAAGCTGCGCGGACTCAGTCACAAGCCGGGAAGCCGCGGCCTCGAAGGAGGCTGCAGCGTCGCTGCCCGCGCAGGCTCCCCGCCACACCGCTGCGCGCGCGGCTTCGAGACGGCCAGCCACGGCGTCAGCCGTCTCGCCAGCCGAGGCCAGCGCCACGGCCGCGCCCTGCAGCGCCTCTGTGTCCACACGGAATGCCTCCCCGCCGGTCACGACAAACGCCGAGGCGTCGCGGTCCCCCGGGCCAGCCCCCAGATCGGCACTCACCGGCACACTTCCCCGGGGGCCGCACTCCCGTACCCGCGGGCAAAGACCGGGGCAGAGGGAGCAGCGAGGTGGAGGGGCGGCTGGCGGGAGGCAACGGGCAGGAGCGGCCCCGACCTGCCCTCCACCACGAGACCGGGGCCAGCTGCGGAGGCAGGAGAGCTGGGACCTGCCGGCACGCCGGGGCAGGCCGCCGCCTCGGACTGCAGCGCTGCCACGACGAGGGCCAGGGCTCCCAGCGCCGCCGCGAGGGCAGCGAGCCTCGCCCCGAGTCCTGCAGTGGACCGCCTGAACCCCTCGGCTGCCGGCCCGACCCATGCCGCCGCTTCGGCCCGGGCGATGGCCGCCATCGCATGCTGCACGTCCGTCCGGGCTCCCTCGAGCTCTCCCGCGGCGCGCCGGAGCTCGGCTTCGTCGTGACCGCAGTAGACCCCGGATTGGGAGGAAGTCCCCGCCCCCATGAGGGCACCGGCTCCCAGTGCATCCGTCCCGGTCATCGTCTCCCGCCTTCCCCCGCGCCCTCCGGCACGGCCTCTCCCCCGACGCTAGGGGCGCCCGCGGGCGCACGGGGGAGGGCGCCGTCGTATGTGGAGGACACGCCCTGCGGCTGCCTGTGGAGGACAAAGGTCGCCCGCGTCGGCTCCCCATTCCCGGGCCAGCCGGGCGCGGCGGAGGTCATGGAAGAATGGAGGCCATGGCTGACTCCCCCTCGCGCATCCCCTCCGGTCGACTCTCCCTTGCCGCCAGCGAGGGCAGGCCCATCGCGCTCGGACCGCTCGACGGCCGCTACCGGCCCACGGTCGCACCCCTCGTCGACTACCTGTCCGAGGCAGCGCTGAACCGCGACCGGGTCGCCGTGGAGGTCGAGTGGTTCATCCACCTCGTCAAGAACTCCGTCCTGCCGGACGTCGGCTCACTCACCGAGTCGCAGGCGGCCGGCCTGCGGCGCATCGTGACCGAATTCGACGCCGACTCCGTGGCCGAGCTCGCCGAGATCGAGGCCGTCACCGTCCACGACGTCAAGGCCGTGGAGTACTACATCGGGCGTCGGCTCGAGGGCCTCGGCCTGACGCGCCTCACGGCACTCGTCCACTTCGGCTGCACCTCCGAGGACATCAACAACCTCTCCTACGCGCTCGGCATCAAGGGTGCCGTCGAGAACGTCTGGCTGCCCGACGCCCGGGCCCTCGTGGAGCAGATCGCCGAGATGGCGCGCGCCAACCGCGACGAGCCGATGCTCTCCCGCACGCACGGCCAGCCGGCGACTCCCACGAGCCTGGGCAAGGAGCTGGCCGTCATGGCGCACCGCCTCGGCCGGCAGCTCGACCGCATCGCGAAGACCGAGTACCTCGGGAAGATCAACGGCGCCACAGGCGACTACGCGGCGCACGTCGCCTCCGTTCCCAGCGCTGACTGGGAGAAGGTGTCGGAGTCCTTCGTCGAGGGCCTCGGCCTCACGTGGAACCCTCTCACCACGCAGATCGAGAGCCACGACTGGCAGGCCGAGCTCTACGCGGACATGGCGCGGTTCAACCGGATCCTGCACAACGTGTGCACGGACATCTGGAGCTACATCTCGATCGGCTACTTCAAGCAGGTGCCCGTCGCCGGGGCCACCGGCTCCTCGACGATGCCCCACAAGGTCAACCCGATCCGCTTCGAGAATGCCGAGGCCAACCTCGAGATCTCATCGGCCCTCCTCGACACACTGGGCGCAACCCTCGTGACCTCCCGGTGGCAGCGCGACCTGACCGATTCGTCGTCGCAGCGCAACATCGGCGTCGCGTTCGGCCACTCCCTCCTCGCCATCTCGAACGTGGCGAAGGGCCTCGAGCGGCTCGACGTGGCCAGCGATGTGCTCGCCGAGGACCTCGACGCGAACTGGGAGGTCCTCGCCGAGGCGATCCAGATGGTCATGCGCGCCGAAGCCGTCGCCGGCGTCCCGGGGATGGACAACCCGTACGAGCGGCTCAAGGAGCTGACCCGCGGCCACCGCGTCGACGCGGACCGCATGAAGGAGTTCGTCTCCGGTCTGGGCCTCTCCGCCGACGCCGAGGCGCGCCTTCTCGCCCTCACGCCCGCGACGTACAACGGGATCGCGGGCAAGCTGGTCGACCACCTCGGCTGAGCCGCTCGGCTGTGCCCGGCACCGCCGGAGTACGACGGCGCCGGGCGGCGGAGTGCTCTCAGCGGCTGGCGCCGTGCCGCAGCTCCCGGGCGCGGCGCAGGTCCTCCTCCTCGGTCTTGCGCTTCTTCTCGACCTTCTCGGTGGCGCGCGGCGGGAGCTGGATCGTCTCTTCGGCCCCGATCCCGGCCTGGAGCTCGCGGGCCCGCTCCATCTCCGCGTCGAACTCGGCGCCGAACAGGAGCGAGATGTTCACGAGCCACAGCCACAGGAGCAGGATCACCACGCCGCCGAGCGTGCCGTAGGTCTTGTTGTAGTGGCCGAAGTTGGCCACGTAGAAGCCGAAGCCGAGGGTGGTGACGGCGAGCACCAGGAGCGCGATGAACGATCCGAGCGTTATCCACCGGAACTTGGGCTGCTTCACATTGGGGGTGAAGTAGTACAGGAGCGCGATGAGGACGATCACGAGGATCAGTGCGACGGGCCACTTCGCGATGTCCCACGCGATGACGGCGGTCGGGCCCAGACCGATCACCGAACCCACCGCCGACGCCACCGGCCCGCTCAGGACCAGCATGGCCGAGATGATGGCGACGATGATGACGGCAGCGACGGTCAAGGCCAGCATGGTGCCCCGCAGCTTGACGAATCCGCGCCCCTCCTCGACCTCGTAGATCCGGTTCATCGCGCGGCCGAACGCGCCGACATATCCCGAGGCGGTCCAGAGAGCACCGACGACGCCACCGACGAGAGCGAGGCCGGCGGCCGGACTGTTCACGAGTTCCTCGACCACCCCGCGCACTGCATCGACAGAGGAGCCGGGGGCGACGGACTGCACGATGTCCAACATGCCGCTGGCGGTCTTGTCAGCCTGGCCGAAGAGCCCGAGCAGGGACACGAGGGCCAGCAGCGCCGGGAAGAGCGAGAGGACCGAATAGTAGGTCAGGGCCGCAGCGAGGTCCGTACAGGCGTCGTTCCCGAACTCGCGGACCGCCTTGCGCCCCACGTACATCCAGGACGGCTTCTTGAGGTCACGGATCCGGTCCGGCTTCTGCGGGTCGTCCGGCGCAGGGGCCTCGACCTTGCGTTCGGTTGCTGACTCACCTCGTTGCTGGCTCATGCGCCCACTGTTACCCCAGACCACGCCGCGGCAATCGAACAGTCCCCCACCGCGCAGGGCCGCGGTCCGCGGGCTCCGATTCGGCGGCGCGGCGGGAATCGTGTACAGTTGATCAAGCGCCGCGGGGTGGAGCAGTTCGGTAGCTCGCTGGGCTCATAACCCAGAGGTCGTAGGTTCAAATCCTGCCCCCGCAACCACGTGAAGGCCCCGATCCAGACGGATCGGGGCCTTCTGCTGTTCCGCCGTGGCTCAGGCTCAGCGGCTGGCTGCGGCTCTCCCGGCGACGCGGCCCGAGAACAGGCACCCGCCCAGGAACGTCCCCTCGAGCGCGTTGTAGCCCATCATGCCGCCGCCTCCGAACCCCGCGGCCTCGCCGGCGGCGAACAGCCCGGGAATGACCGCGCCGCGGGCAGGGTCCGCGGAGGACAGGCAGCGCCCGGACAGGTCCGTCTCGAGGCCCCCGAGCGTCTTGCGCGTAAGAATGTTCAAGCGTACGGCGATGAGCGGGCCGTGCTTCGGGTCGAGGATCCGGTGCGGCGCAGCAGTGCGGATGAGCCGGTCCCCGAGGTAGCGCCGGTGCGCGCGGAGGAACGTGATCTGCGCGTCCTTGCCGAACGCGTTCTCGATCTCGGCGTCCCGCGCCTCGAGCACGGACCGGACGGCAGCCTCGGACAGGAGCCCCGGCTCCCCCACCCGATTCATCCCGTCCACGAGCTCGCCCAGCGAGTCCGCCACCACGAAGTCCGCGCCGTGCTCCTTGAACGCCTCGACCGGGCCCGGCGCGCCGCCCCGCACCCTCGAAGCCAGCAGCCGCAGGTCCTTCCCTGTGAGGTCCGGGTTCTGCTCGGAGCCGGAGAGCGCGAACTCCTTCTCGATGATCGACTGCGTCAGCACGAACCACGAGTAGTCGTAGCCCGTTCCGCGCAGGTACCTGAGCGCCCCGAGGGTGTCGAACCCGGGGAAGAGGGGCGCAGGCAGCCGACGGCCGAGCGCGTCGAGCCACACGGACGACGGCCCCGGCAGGATCCGGATCCCGTGGTCCTCCCAGATCGGGTCCCAGTTCCGGAGGCCCTCCGTGTAGTGCCACATCCGGTCGCCGTTGATCACCCGCGCCCCCGCCGCCTCCGCGATGCCGAGCATCCTCCCGTCCACGTGCGCGGGCACGCCGGCCACCATCGTTGCCGGCGCGGAGCCGAGCCGCGCGGGCCACATCCGCCGCACGAGCTCCGAGTTCCCGCCGATCCCGCCGGAGGCGATCACGACGGCGCCCGCCTCCACGGCGAACTCCCCCACCGCCTCGCGGCTTGTCGCCTTCCCCCGCGGTGCCGGCGACGGCGCGAGGAGGCTTCCGCGCACGCCGGTCGCGGCGCCGTCGTGCGTGAGGACCTCGTCGACGCGGTGCCGGAACAGGAAGCGGATCCGCGCGGCGTCGGCGTGCGCGCGGGCGCGGCGGATAAACGGCGCGAGGACGCCGGGCCCGGTCCCCCACACAAGGTGGAAGCGCGGGACGGAGTTGCCGTGCCCGTCGGCGCGGCCGTCCCCCCGCTCGGCCCACCCGACCACCGGAAAGAACCGCACCCCCATCCCGTGGAGCCACGCGCGCTTCTCGCCGGCCGCGAAGTCCAGGTAGGCCTCGGCCCACTGTCGCGGCCAGAAGTCCTCGGCTCGGTCGAACTGCGCGGAGCCGAACCAGTCCTGCCGCGCGAGCGCGAGGGAGTCCCGCACGCCCATGCGCCGCTGCTCGGGCGAGCCCACGAGGAACAGGCCGCCGAGGGACCAGTGTGCCTGCCCGCCGAGCGACTGCGGTGGCTCCTGGTCGAGGACCACCACGTCGCGGCCGGCATCGGCGGCCTCGACCGCCGCGACAAGGCCCGCGAGGCCCGCACCGACCACGCACACGTCCGTCGTCACAGCATCAGCCATGCCCCCACCCTTCCGGTCGGGCACGCGGGCGTCAACGGGCGGCCGGCGGACGGGTGGCCCATACTGGTGCCATGGCTGCCTGCTGCGGACCCCTGCCCCCTGAGCGCGGGCAGGACGGCGGCGACCCGGAACGCTACCGCTCCGTCTTCAACGCACAGTTCTCGCGGAGCATCGCCCGGCGATACGAGAGGAAAGGGCTGCGGTCCGCCGAGCAACGGATCGTGGACTTCCTTGCCGCGCGCGGGCTTGAGGGAGCGACCGTGCTGGAGGTGGGCGGCGGGGCCGGCGAGATCCAGCTCGAGCTCCTCGCCCGCGGGGCCGCGCGCTCCACCAACCTCGAGCTCTCCGACGCGTACGAGGCCGATTCGGCACGGCTGATCGCCCGCGCCGGGATGGCCGGCCGCGTGGAGCGTCGCCTCGGCGTGGACCTCGCCGTGACGCCCGACGCCGTGGAGCCGGCGGACGTCGTCGTCCTCCACCGCGTGGTCTGCTGCTACCCGGACTACGAGAAGCTCCTGGGCGCGGCGGCCGACCACGCGCGGAAGGCCATCGCGTTCAGCTACCCACCAGCGGGGCCGCTCGCGCGGCTGGGTCTGCGCTTCGGCAACGCCATGCTGCGGCTCACCGGCCGATCCTTCCGGGGGTTCGCACACGATCCGGCCGCGATGGTGGAGGTCGTTCGCCGGCACGGGCTCGAGCCGGTGTACCGGAAGAGGAGCGGTGTGTGGACCGTCACGGGGGCGGTTCGGGCCGTCTCGCCAGATCTAGCCGGGGGAAGCGCCACGAGAGTCGAGATATGTCGCACGCCACACCTACCGGAGTGCGCGCCTCGTGGGTAATCTGGCGCCCACGAGACCACGCTGGGCTCGCATCCGGGGACCTGAAGGAGCTGTCATGGCTGTCGATTGGGCAGAGCAGATCAAGAAGCTGGCACCGAACGCGGACGACGAGGTCGTCGCGGGCGTCATCCGCCACTGCGGCATTGCGCTGCAGAGCGCTGACGCCTCGCTCGTCTCGTTCGGCGACAAGACCGAGACGGACCGCGTCCGCGACGGCTTCCTCAAGAAGAAGCTGGGCCGCACCGAGGACGACGCCACCCTCGACGCCGCGATCCAGTCCGTGGGGCAGAAGTTCAAGGGCATCAACCGCCGGCAGCGTCCCACGGTCTACTACCTGCTCGCCGAACACTTCGACCAGCTCGACGACTTCCGCAAGAAGAGCAAGTAGCCGCCGCGCCGACCGTCGCGCGTCTCATCACCCCCGCGAAATGGTGGGTTGAGCAGGGTGCGAAGCCCGCTGACCCTGCTCAACCCACCATTTGCGCCAAGTGCCGGGGAAGGGCGTGCGGCGGCGCGCGTTCAGAGCGCCGGGGCGAGCGCCGCGATCGTCTCCTCCGCGGCCCGGCGCCCCATCCGAAGGGCCCCGTCCACGTGCTGGTAGCCCTCGCCCGCGATGTCCGAGCAGGCGAAGTGGATCGGCCCGACCGGCGTGCGCTGGTCCGCGCCGTACCGCGACAGGCCGCCCAGGTCGAAGCTCGCGGCGTACGCCCCGCGGGTCCACTCCTCCGAGCCCCAGTCGGACTCGTAGTAGACCTCCGGCATGAGCGCCTCATCGCCGAGGTACTCGGCCATGGAGGCCAGGATCGCGGCCTTGCGCTCCTCGGCACTGAGCGCGAACAGGCGGTCGGCCTTCTCGTCGGAGACGAACCCGACGAGGGTGCCGCGGGAGTCGCCATGGTTGGTGTTGTCGTAGATTTCCTGGACGAGCTGGCCCGCGCCGAAGCAGGTGCCCGAGAGGCCCACCTCGCGCCAGAACGGGCGCCCGTAGACGGCGTGGACCTTGATGACGAGGCCCATCGAGAGGTGCTGGTGCAGCTGGTGCTGGCGCCTCGGCAGGGCCGGGACGTAGGAGATGCGGGAGTAGAGGGTCGGGGGGACTGCGAGGATCGCCCGGCGGCCGGTGACCGTGACGCGGCCCGAGGCGCCGCCGTCGGCCGTGACGGTCACACCACCGTTCCCCTCCTCGCCCCAGGCGATGGTGCGCACCGGCGCCCCGAGCACCACGGCGTCGCCGAGCTCGGCGGCCATGGCCTCGCTCACTGACTGCATGCCGCCCACCACGCGCTTGTCCAGGATGAAGTCCTCGTCGAGGAGGTTGCTGAACGAGCCCGCCGAGGCGGCCATGAGCACAGCCTGAAGGGCTGAGAAGGCGTGGGTCGGCTTGGTCAGCATGCCGCCGGCTATGAACAGGCCGATCAGGTTGCACGCCTCCTCGTCTGCCGACTGCGCGCGGAGCCAGTGGTGGAAGCTCACGGTGTCCAGCTCGCGGGCCTTCGGGTGCGCCCACGGCTCCTCGGCGCCGAGGTCGGCGGCGAGCTGGTCGAGGAGCGCGGTGAGGCGCTCGAATTCGGCCAGGGTGCCCGGGCTGACGGGGAAGTCGTCGCCCGAGTAGACGGTGCGCGCGCCGTCGGGCGCGATGTAGACACTGGCGCCCTCGCGGTACCTCTCGAACGTCTGCTTGCCGAGCTCGTCGACGAGGCCCAGCAGTTCGGTCTGGTCCGGGCTGATCCACTGGCCGCCGATCTCGAGGAACGCGCCGTCGATCGTGTCGCTCCATGTGCGGCCGCCAACGCGGTCGCGGGCCTCGAGCACGACGACGCGCTGGCCCGCCTTGCTCAGCGTGCGGGCGGCCATGAGGCCGGCGGGACCGGCACCGACGACGACGACATCGGCATCGCGGGTGGGGGTGTGGGACATGATGGCTCCTTCAGGAAGGGATGTGGGGGAGGTCTCTAAATGAATCTAATTCATTATCGAGGGCTCGGCAAGCCCTCTTCCCCAATTCCCCCCCCGCCACATTGAGGGGTCAGGTCCCCGTTGAGGGGTCATGTCCCCGCACTGAGGCTCACCCGCGGGTGGCGCGGACGGCCGCAAGGGTGCCCCGAAGCCCGGCGACGAGGGCGTTGAGCCCGAGACCGAACGCCGCGTCGGCCGAGGCGGCGCCCCTCGCAGGCCGGGCGGCGACGGCGTCGGCGAACGTGGGCGCGAGGTCGTGGCGGTCACCGACGTCGAAGATCCCCTCCGGCGCCGAGACGTCCATGGCGGAGCCCAGAACGAACGACTCCACGGCCACGATGACGTCCACCACCATGTCCACCGGCCATCCGCCGGCGCGGAGTCCATCCGCGACCCGCTCGTACATGGCCAGGGTGTGGGGGGCGCCGGCCACGGGGAACACCGCGATGATGGGGATGAGCGGCAGGTGCGGCGCGAAGGCCGCGCGGTACGAATGCGCCCACCGGGTGATCGCGAGGTCCCACGGATCGACGCCGAAGCCGGTCGTGTCGATGGTCTCGCAGACGTCGTCCTGGACCCAGTTCAGGACCTCGTCCTTCGATTCGACGTGGTTGTAGAGGGCTGACGGCGCGGTCTTGAGCTCGCGGGCGAGCGCTGCCATGGTGAGCCCTGCGTAGCCCGCCCGGCCGACGACGGCGAGGGCCGCCGTCGTGATCTTCTCCCGTGACAGCAGGGGCCGGTGCGGGCGGCCCCTGCGTCGGGGGGCGACCGGCTGCTGCACGTCGGGGGCGGGGTCGTCCATGGTTCGCCAGTCTAGTGACCCCGCAATGCAGGGACATGACCCCTCAACGCAGGGGGAGGGGTTGACCGTGGCGCAGGTCACGTGCTCTCATAAACGAACGTCATTCATTTTGAAGACCGAATCCTCCTTTCCCCCACTCCGCGAAGGACTTCCCATGCACGAGATCCTCGCCCTGAAGCCCCCGGTGTCGTGGGCCCGCACGGACACGGATGCCGCGGGCGGCCCCAGTGCCACGGGCACGCCCGGTGCCGCGCCGGCGCGGCGCGCGCCGCTGCGCGTCGCCCTCGTCCAGCACCGCTGGCACGAGGACCCCGCCGCGACCGAGGCCGAGCTCGAGGACGGCATCCGCCGGGCCGCGAGCCACGGCGCCAAGATCGTCTTCCTCCCCGAGCTGACCCTCTCCCGCTACCCCGCGGACACCCTCCCCGACTACACCCCGAGCAGCATCGCCGAGGACCTCGAGACCGGCCCGACCCTCGCGTTCGCCCGCCGCGCCGCGGCCACCCACGGCGTCGTGGTCCACGCGAGCCTCTACCGCAAAGCCGCCCCCGGCGCCGCGGGCCAAGCAGACGGCCTCGGCTACAACACCGCGATCCTCGTCTCCTCCTCTGGCGAGCTCCTCGCGGTGACGGACAAGCTCCACATCCCCGTCACGGAGGGCTACTACGAGGACAAGTTCTTCCGCCCGGGCCCGGAGAGCGGACCGGCGTACCCGGTCCACGCCCCCGCGGAACTCGGCGGCGCGCGCCTCGGCCTGCCCACCTGCTGGGACGAGTGGTTCCCCGAACTCGCCCGCGCGTACTCGCTCCAGGGCGCAGAGATCCTCGCGTACCCCACGGCGATCGGCTCGGAGCCCGGCCACCCCGACTTCGACACCGAGCCGCTGTGGCGCCAGGTGATCGTGGGCAACGGGATCGCGAACGGGACGTTCATGGTGGTCCCGAACCGCTGGGGCTCCGAGGGCCTCGTGACGTTCTACGGCTCCTCCTTCATCTCCGACCCGTACGGCCGCATCCTCGCCCGCGCCCCCCGCGAGGGCTCCGCGGTCCTCGTCGCGGACCTCGACCTCGACGCCCGCCGCGACTGGCTCACCCTCTTCCCGTTCCTCACCACCCGCCGCCCGGACACCTACGCCGCCCTGACCGCTCCCGTCGACCGGGCGCACCCGTTCGGCTCGCCCGAACCGGCCACCCGCCCGGGCGGGACGCACGACGGCGGCGAGTCACCGGCGTCGTCCGTCTCGCCGGACGCCGTGGGCACCGCCGCGGGAAACCAGCTGCAGGGGGCGGTGGCATGAGCTGGCGGATGCCCGCGGAGACCGATCCGCACGAGCGCCTCTGGATGGCGTGGCCGTCCGGCGGCTACACGCTCGGCGAGACGGATCGGGACGCGCACGAGGCCCGCGCGGCCTGGGCCGCCGTCGCGCACGCCGCGCGGCGGTACGAGCCCGTGACCATGGTGGTCCGGCACGAGGACCGCGCGATCGCCCGGGCGTACCTGGACCGCCGGATCGATCTGCTCGAGGCGGACCTCGACGACGCATGGATGCGGGACCTGGGCCCAAGCTTCGTGCTCGACGAGGCCGCGTCCGGCCGCAGCGGCACCGGCGGTGCCCCGCGCCTCGGCGCCGTGGACTGGGTCTTCAACGGGTGGGGCGCCCAGGACTGGGCCTCGTGGGAGAACGACGCGAGGATCGGCCGGACCGTGTCCGGGGCCGCCGGCGCCGAGAACGTCCCGAGCCGGCTCGTGAACGAGGGCGGCGGCATCCAGGTGGACGGGCTCGGCACGGTGCTCCTGACGGAGACGGTCCAGCTCGACCCGGGCCGCAACCCCGGCATCACCAAGGCCGAGGTCGAGGCGGAGCTCGAGCGCACCATCGGCGCCCGCCATGCCGTGTGGCTCCCCCGCGGCCTCACGCGGGACTCAGAGCGGTTCGGCACGCGCGGCCACGTTGACCTCGTCGCGGCGATCCCGCGCCCGGGAACGCTCCTGGTCCACGTCCAGCACAACCCCGAGCACCCCGACCACGAGGTCACGGGCGAGATCCTCGAGGCGCTCCACACCTCGCGGACCGCGGACGGCGCCCGCTGGGACATCATCGAGGTCCCCGCCCCGGCCCAGCTGCACGATGGCGAGGACTGGGTCGACTGGAGCTACATCAACCACGTCGCGCTCAACGGCGGGCTCGTGGCGTGTGCGTTCAACGACCCGCACGACGAGAAGGCCCTCCGCCTCCTCGCCGACTCCTACCGCGGGCGGCACGTCACCGCCGTCGACGCCCGCGTCCTCTTCTCCCGCGGGGGCGGGATCCACTGCATCACCCAGCAGCAGCCGGCAACATCTCGGGCCGCAACCCCGACCCGGGCCTGACCGGCCCAAATTCCAGCACCCTTCCGCCCGAGGTGATAACCCCACGGGTCCCGTGTCCGCGATACCGGATCCACCGCCCCTCCGCCCCATTGCTGTGGCGGATCGCACGAAAGAAAATGGCCTGAAGATGTCTCAGAACACCACCGCGCTGAAGCGGTCGCTCGGCTTGTGGGCGATCGTCGGACTCGGCATGGGGTACATGACCCCCACCACCGTCTTCGATACGTTCGGCATCGTCTCCGGCGAGACCAACGGCGCCGTTCCCCTCGCCTACCTCGTGGCGCTCGTGGCCATGGTCTTCACGGCCATCAGCTACGGCCGGATGACGCGGATCTTCCCGTCCGCGGGCTCCGCGTACACGTACACGTCCCAGACCATCCACCCCAACGTCGGCTTCCTGGTCGGTTGGACCTCACTGCTCGACTACCTCCTGCTCCCCCTCGTCAACGCCGTGATCGTGCGGATCTACATGGAGTCGTTCTTCCCGGACGTGCCCTCGTGGATCTGGGTGGTCGGGTACGTGGTGGTCATCACGGCACTGAACCTGTGGAGCATGAACTCGACGTCGAAGATCAACGGCATCCTCGTGATCTTCGAGGTGGTGCTCATCGGCGTCTTCATCTTCCTGGCTTGGAATGCCCTCTCCCAGGGCGCCGGCACCGGCTCGCCGTTCACCTCGACCCCGCTGTTCCACGACGGCGTGGATGCCGGCGCGATCATGTCCGGCGCCACCGTGGTGTGCTTCTCCTTCATCGGCTTCGACGCGATCACCATGTACTCCGAGGAGGCCAAGGACTCCAACACCGTGCCCAAGGCGATCGTGCTCGCGCTCCTGCTCGGCGGGGCGATCTTCTTCGCCGCCGCGTGGTTCGGCCAGTCCGTCTTCCCGACGCTGGACGGCTTCGACAACACCGACGACACCCTGCCCGAGATGGCCCTCAAGATCGGCGGGGAGTTCTTCAAGATCCTGTTCACCTCCGCCGCGTTCGCCGCGACGGTGGCGTCCAGCCTCGCCTCGCACGCCTCGGTGTCCCGCATGATCTTCGTGATGGGCCGCAACGGCACGGGCCCCTTCTCGCGGCTCTTCTCGTTCGTGCACCCGAAGCACCGCACACCGTCCAACGCCGTGCTGTTCGTGGGAGCCGTCTCGCTCCTGGCGATCCCGTTCACGCTCGAGTTCGTCTCCTCGATGATCAACTTCGGCGCCCTCATCGCGTTCACGTTCGTGAACCTCACCGTCATCGTGCTGTTCGCCCTGAGGCGCAAGCAGATCCGGACCCCGCGGGAGATCGCCACGAACGTCGTGCTCCCGCTCATCGGCACCGTGCTCACGGGCGTGCTGTGGGCCAACCTGCAGATGGACGCGCTCATGTACGGCGTGGTGTGGCTCGTCATCGGGCTCGTGTGCCTGCTGGTCATGACCCGCGGGTTCCGCCGCCGGCTGGGCGTGAAGCTCGAGGAGGAAGACGTCGAGGCGCTCGAGCACCTCGCCGGTCCCCGCGTCTGAGCCGCGCTTCCCTGAGCACTGGGCGCACGACGGCGGTGGGCCGGGTCCCGTACCCGGCCCACCGCCGTCGTGCCTCACCGCTCCATCTGGAGGTCACCTCCAGAAGCTGACTTCCAGACGGTGCGGGGACGGGCGCGAGGTGCGCGGGTAGGGTGGGGCCATGGTCGCTCCCCGCACTGAGATCCTGCCGTTCCGCTACCTGTTCGGCCCGGGGCCGGGCAACGCGTACCCGGAGGTGATGTCCGCGCTGTCGCACCCCGTGATCGGGCACCTCGACCCGGCGTTCATCGACCGCCTGGACCGGGTCTCCGACGGCCTGCGGCAGGTGTGGGGGACCCAGAACGCGCGCACGTGGCCGGTCTCGGCGACGGGGTCCGGCGGCATGGAGGCCGCGTTCGTGAACTTCGTCGAGCCGGGCGATCCGGTGGTGGTCGCCGTCAACGGGCTGTTCGGGGAACGGATGGCCGAGGTCGCGCGGAGGTGCGGGGCCGACGTCGTGCGCGTGGACCACGAGTGGGGGCAGCCGGTGGACGCCGAGCGCGTCCTGGCCGCGCACCCGAACCCCACGATCATCGCGGCCGTGCACGCGGAGACGTCCACGGGCGTGCGCTCGGACATCTCCGCGCTCGGCGCCGGCAAGGGCGACGCGCTGCTGCTCGTGGATGCCGTCACGTCGATCGGCGGGCTCGAGCTGCGCGCGGACGCGTGGGGCATCGACATCGGGTACGCGGGCACGCAGAAGTGCCTCGGCGTCCCGCCCGGGCTCGCGCCGTTCACGGTCTCGGAGCGCGCGTTCGAGCGGCGGGTCAAGGACCCGCGGTCCTGGTACTTCGACATCGGGCTGCTCGGCGGGTACGTCGGCGCGGCCGAGGGGCACACGCGCACCTACCACCACACGGCGCCCGTGACGATGGTCGCAGGCCTCGAGGCAGGGCTGGCCCGCATCCTCGCCGAGGGGCTGCCGGCCGTGTGGGCGCGGCACGAGGCCGCCGGTGCCGCACTGCGCGAGGGGCTCGAGCACATGGGCCTCGAGCTGTTCGCCGCCGAGGGGCACCGCCTGCCCAGCCTGACCACGGTCAAGGTGCCCGACGGCGTTTCCTCCGCCCGCGTCCGGCAGATCCTGCTCGAGCAGTACTCGATGGAGATCGGCGCGGGCGTGGGGAAGTTCGCGGACACGGTGTGGCGGATCGGGCTCATGGGGCCCAATGCAGACCCGGCGTCGATCACGCTCGTGCTCGGGGCGCTCGGAGAGGCAATCGCCGCATCGCGGCAGAACACAGCGCGGCAGAACACAGCCGGGCAGAACACGGCGTAGGGCCGGAGCGTGGGCTGGACCGTCCGGCGCGCCGAGCCCGCCGACCTCGACGCGATCAACGCGGTTGCCGCCGCGGCCGGGCGCCCGCTGTGGCGGGCCCTAGCGCTCGCGCCGTTCTCCGACCGGTACGCCGTCGTGGCGCTCTCCGGCCAGAGGATCCTCGGCGCCGCGAAGACGCACTTCTACGCGGGGCCCGACGGCGGCGCGCCGGACGGGAACTACCTCGGCGGCGTCGTGGTGCACCCCGCCGCACGACGGCGCGGGGCCGGCCACGCGCTCACGGTCGCCCGGCTGGCGTGGATCTGGGAGCGCTCCGACGCCGCCTACTACATCGCGAACGCGGACAACGCCGCGTCGATCGCGATGCACGCGGACTTCGGCTTCCGGCAGATCGCGGAGGGCCCGCGCTTCCATGGGGTGACGTTCAGCGGCGGCCGCGGGCTCGTGTTCGAGGCGAGGCGGCCGGCGTCGTGGGCCCTTCCCGGAGACTCCACCTGAGACCGACTGCCGAAGGTGCGCGGGTCAGCCGGCGAGCTCGAGCGGGCCGTCCTCGTAGTCGGGAAGCTCGATGGTGTGCGCGGTGTGGTCCCGCTTGGTGGCGAGGTAGAAGGCGTTGGCCGCGGAAAGGTGCACGCCCGTGGGCACGCGCTCGGTGACCTCGATGCCGAGGGCCTCGAGCTGGTGCGCCTTGTCCGGGTTGTTGGAGAGGAGCCGGATCCTCGAGGCGCCGAGGGTGCGCAGCATCTGGGCGGCGGCCCGGTAGTCGCGCTCGTCCTCCGCGCGGCCGAGGGCGCGGTTGGCGGCGTACGTGTCGAGGCCCTGGTCCTGGAGCGCGTACGCGTCGAGCTTCGCGTACAGGCCGATCCCCCGGCCCTCTTGGCGCAGGTAGAGCAGGAACCCGCCGGCCTCGGTGATGCGCTCGGCCGCCTCGCGCAGCTGGGGCCCGCAGTCGCAGCGCTCGGAGCCGAAGACGTCCCCGGTGAGGCACTCGCTGTGCGGGCGCACGAGCGGCGCGTCGCCGCCGTCGTGCGAGCGGGCCAGCGCGGCCTCCCAGTCCCCGAGCCCGAGCAGCAGGTGCTCGCGGCGGTCCGCGAGGTGGCGGAACGTGAAGACGTCCGCCACGGTGGTGTAGCCGTCGGGGAACTTGAGCGGGACCCGAACCCGTGTGCGCACCTCCGGTGTACCTGACATGGCCCAGCTCCCCTCATCTAAAACGTAACAGCGCGATTTTACATGAACGTTCCGAGGCCCGTACAGGACCGTCATGCGATCGCAACACTCGCCTCCTAGTGTTTGTTCCATCACCCCGCCCAGGCAGGAGGCAACCATGCAGACACATGCCAAGCTGACCATCCGACGAGTGCCGTGGTCGAACTGCGTGGGACGCGACCTCCGCGCTGCGCAGCAGGCCGAGCGCGGGGCCGCCCCGGACCCGACGGACGCGGACCTCGCCGTCTTCCTCATCGCCTACGAGCGCGCCACCGGCCAGCCGCTCGGGTGCGGCGGCCTGCGGTGGCTCGAGCCGACCATCGCGGAGGCAAGGCCGATCTACGTCCTGCCCTACGCGCGGGGGGCGGGGATCGCCGCGTCGATCCTCACCGCGCTCGAGGGAGAGGCGCACGCCGCCGGCGTCACCACCGTGGTGGCCGAGGCCGCCACCGCCCGCCCCGGCGGCGAGCCGTTCTTCGAGGCGGCCGGCTACCGGCGCATCCCGAACTTCGGGCCGTACCAGGAGTCCGAGGAGTCGGTGTGCCTCGCCAAGCCGGTCATGAACCCCATACGGGTCCACGCGGCCCCGGTCTGAGCGCCTCGTCTGAGCGAGGTCCTCAGACCGGGGTCACCACTCCAGCTGCTCCTCCCGCGAGCGCCAGTGGATCCAGCGCCGCCACGCGTCGGGGGCAAGCACCACGGCCACGCCGACGACCGCACCGATTGCCGTGTCGATGAAGCGATCGTGCAGGAGGTCCAGGGGATTGATGTGGACAACGAGCAGGGTTGAGAGGAGCGCGAGCGGCGTCACGCACACCTGCGCGAGGAAGTACTGCCGGGCGATGAGCATCTCCGCGCCGAACTGGCACAGCGCGATGAGCACCACCATGACCCACGCCTCCGGCCGCACCGCCACGATGAGGGCCAGGATCGCAAGGCCCACCACGGTGCCGAGGATACGCTGCAGGCCACGGGCGACGCGGTGCCGGGTCGTGTGCCCCACGAGGGGCACGACGGCGGCGACCATCGCCCAGTAGTTGTGGCCGAACCCGAGGGCCTGGCCCACGATCGTCGCGATAGTGCCGGCGACGCTCGCCGCCACGAGGTACCCGACCGACTCGAGCCACAGGGCGTGGCGCTCGTGGGCTGCGAGGCGCACGCGCCAGGCAGACCGGACCCCTGCCCAGGTGAGCGGGGTGCGCCGCGAGGGCACCACCCGGGAGGCCATCCCGATGAGCACGGCGACGAGCACCGTGAGCGCGGCCGCGAGCATCGCCTGGCCCAGGGGCGGCTGGTGCGGCACGGACGCAATCGCGGCGTACGCGAAGATGTGGAACAGCGAGCCCGCGGGGCGCAGACGCCAGTGCCCCACGATGACGGTACAGCCCCACGCGACGACGGTGGTGCCGACCACGATGGTCCACGGGCTGATCACGTCGCCGGGGCTGAGCCTCGCGGTGAGCGTGCCTGCGAGGATCACGGCAAGCATGAGCAGCCCGGCCCGGATCTGGGTCACAATCCGTGTGCGGTGCGGCTCGTTGCGCCCGTAGATCCCCGTGAACGCGCCGAAGCTCGCGAAGATTGCGAGGTCGAGCCGGCCCAGCAGCACAAGGGTGATGAGCGGCAGGAATACCCCGGCGGCGACGCGGATAGCCACCTGATGGTCGTTCTTCGCCGGGCCGATGCTGAACAGCAGCCGATGGGCGAACTCCCGGGCACGCGAGAGGCCACCGGCGGCCGGGCCGCCCGGGTGCGCGGCGCCGTCGTGCGCCGGAGTACTGGCCGGGCCCTGCGTTTCCCGCCCCCTCACTCCGCGCCTACTCAGCCGCAGCGAGCTGGCCGCAGGCGCCGTCGATCTCCTTGCCGCGCGTGTCACGCAGGGTCGTGGGAATGCCGGCGGCGCGGAGGGTCTCGATGAACTCCTCCTGCACGTGGCGCTCGGAGGACGTCCAGATGGACCCGGGGGTCGGGTTGAGCGGGATCGGGTTCACGTGGACCCAGCCGCGGCCGCGCTGGTTGAGCTTCTTCGCGAGAAGGGCGGCGCGCCAGGCGTGGTCGTTCATGTCCTTGATGAGCGCGTACTCGATGCTCACGCGGCGGCCGGTCTTCCGGTAGTACTCGTGGGCGGCGTCGAGGGCCTCGTCGACCTTCCAGCGGTTGTTGACGGGGATGAGCTCGTCGCGGAGCTCGTCGTCGGGCGCGTGGAGCGAGAGGGCGAACGTGACGGGGAGGTCCTCATCCGCGAGCTTGCGGATCGCGGGGACAAGGCCCACGGTCGAGACCGTGATGTTGCGGGCGCTCATGCCCAGGCCCATCGGGACCGGGTCCACGAAGCGGTGCACGGCATTCATGACCCGCTTGTAGTTGGCCAGCGGCTCGCCCATGCCCATGAAGACGATGTTGGTGACGCGCTCATCGGGGTGCTCCTGCTGGCCCAGCTCACCCGCCGCGATGATGCGGTTCGCCGCGACGACCTGGTCCACGATCTCCGCCGTGGACATGTTGCGGGTCAGGCCCGCCTGGCCCGTGGCGCAGAACGGGCAGTTCATGCCGCAGCCGGCCTGGCTCGAGACGCACAGCGTGATGCGGCCGGGGTAGCGCATGAGCACGGACTCGACGAGGGCGCCGTCGAAGAGGCGCCAGAGGAACTTGATGGTGTTGCCATCGTCGGTGCGGAGGCGGCGGACTTCGCTGAGCAGCGGCGGGAAGAGGCCCTCGACGAGTTCCCCGCGGCCCGCCTTGGGCAGGTCGCTCATCGCGTCCGGGTCCGTGGTCCAGTGCTGGAAGTAGTGGGTGCTCAGCTGCTTCGCGCGGAACGCCGGCAGGCCGAGCTCCTTGACCTTCGCCTGGCGCTCCTCGAGGCTCAGGTCCGCGAAGTGCTGCGGCGGCTGCTTGACCCGCGGGGACGCGAACTGCAGCAGCGGCCGGCCCTCGGCGGTACGCTGCTGCTCCCAGCCCTCGGCCTTGGGCTGGACCTGGGCGCGGGCCTCGGGGCGGGACGTGTCAGGGGTGCTGGCGGCGGAAGTCATCCTGTCCATCATCCCATGCCCGTTTGGCCAGCGGCCAATCGGGGCACTATGATTCCGCTCTCGCCGGGGGCAGGCGCCTCCCTCGTCGCCCCCGAAATGTTGGGTTGAGCATGGTCTGGGCGCCTCCCACCCTGCTCAACCCAGCATTTCGCGGGCGGCCGGTTCGCGGGCGGGCCTGGGGCGGGCCTGGGGCGGGCCTGGGCGGCGTCAACCGCGGCGGGCCGGGGACGGGGCCGCCGCCTGCTCCGCGTACAGCCGCGCGTACGCGCCGCCGGCGGCGAGGAGCTCGGCGTGCGTCCCGTGCTCGACGATCCGCCCGCCGTCCACCACGTAGATGACGTCGGCGGCCACCACGGTCGAGAGCCGGTGCGCGATCGCGATGGTGGTGCGCCCGTGCGCGGCCGTGTCGAGGGCCTGCTGGACGACGCGCTCGGAGATGGTGTCGAGGGCGCTCGTGGCCTCGTCGAGGATGAGCACCTCGGGGTCCTTGAGCAGCACCCGCGCAATCGCGATGCGCTGCTTCTCCCCGCCCGAGAGCCGGTACCCGCGCTCCCCCACCACGGTGTCGTAGCCGTCCGGGAACCCGGCGATCGTGGCGTGGATGTTCGCCGACCGCGCGGCCGCCTCGAGCTCCTCGTCGGTCGCGTCCGGCTTGGCGTAGCGCAGGTTCTCGGCGATCGTCGCGTGGAACAGGTACGTCTCCTGGCTCACGACGCCGATGTGGCTCACCAGGGATTCGCGGTCGAGATCCCGCACGTCGTGCCCCGCGAAGCGGACCGCGCCCGAGGACGCCTCGTAGAACCGCGGGATCAGGTAGGAGACCGTGGTCTTCCCGGCGCCGCTCGGGCCCACGAACGCGGCGTACTGCCCGGGCTCGATCGTGAAGGAGACGTCATCGAGAGTAGCCCGGTCCACGCCGCGCGCGTCCGGGTAGCGGAACGTCACGCCGTCGAACTCCACCTCGCCCAGGCGCGGCGCGTGGGCGGGGAGGGGCGCGGCGTCGGGCGCGTCCACGATGGCGGGACGCAGATCGAGGTACTCGAAGATGCGGGCGAACAGCGCGCCCGAGGTCTGCAGGTCCAGCGCCACGCGCATGAGCGCGATGAGCGGGAACAGGAGCCTGGCCTGGACGTTGGTGAAGGCGACGATCGTGCCGGCGGTGATCGCGACGTTGCCGCCCGTGATGAGCCACCCCGCCACCAGGTACACGATCGCGGGGATCGAGGAGAGGAAGATCGTCACGAGCGCGAAGAAGTACTGCCCGCTCATGGCCTGCCGGACCTGGAGCCGGACGAGGTTCGTGTTCTCGGCGGAGTACTTGGCGATCTCGTCCGGCTGGCGGTTGAAGCTCTTGGAGAGCAGGATCCCGGACACGCTCAGCGACTCCTGGGTGATCGCCGTCATGTCCGAGAGCGACTCCTGGGTCTTCGTGGCGATCCGCGCGCGGACCTGCCCCACGCGGCGCTGCGCCACGACGAGGAACGGCATGAGCACGACCGCGATGAGCGTCAGCTGCCAGTTGAGCGCCACCATCGCCACGAAGGCCGCGATGACCGTGACGATGTTGCCCACCACGCCGGAGACGGTGTTCTGCAGGACGCTCGCGACGCCGCCGACGTCGTTCTGCAGACGCGACTGGATCACGCCTGTCTTGGTGCGGGTGAAGAAGCTCAGCTCCATGGACTGCAGGTGGCTGAAGAGGCGCACACGCAGGGACCCCATGACGCGGTTGCCCACGGTCGAGGTCAGGTATGTCTGCCACACGCCCAGCAGCGCCGAGAGGACGTACGCGCCGACCATGAGGCCCACGAGCTCGCCGAGCCGCGGCAGGTTGGGGCCGCCGCTCGGAGGGAAGAGGCCGTCGTCGAAGATGCGCTGGGTGAGCAGCGGCGGCGCGACGGACAGCGCCGCCGCCGCGAGGACGAGCACCACCGTGAGCACAAGCGCGCCGCGGTGGGGCCGGAACAGCTCGGCGATGCGCCGCAGCAGGTGCGGGATCTTCGGCGCCTCGGCGTTGAGCTTCTTCTGCAGGGCAACGTCGCCGCTCGAGATGCGGCCTCCGCGCACGACGCCGCCGGGTCGCCCGGGTGGGTGTTGGGACATGGGCGTCGCCCCCTTCCTGAGCTGAGGCTACTCCGCGAGGATCATGTACAGGGCCTTGCGTGCCTCGTCGATCTTGACGGCCGCCTGGGCGCGCTGCTCGTCCGTGGCAGCGCCGCGGAACTGGTGCAGCACCCCCATGAACTTGCCGACGCTCTCCATGAACGCCTGGGTGGCCTCGCTTCTTCCGGGCGCCGCGTCCCACGCCTGGGTGAGCTCGTCGGCGTGGTCGGCGACGTAGGTGCGGCCGGCGTCCGTGAGCGTGTACTCGGTGCGCTTGCCCTCGCCCGTCTGCTCGACGAGCTCCTCGTCGACGAGCTGCTGGAGCGTCGGGTACACCGAGCCAGGGCTGGGGCGCCAAACGCCGTTGGTCTTCTCGTTCGCGGCCTGGATGATGCCATAGCCGGTGAGCGGCTGCTCGGACAGGAGCGAGAGGATCATGGCGCGCACGTCGCCGCGGCTCGCGCGCCGTCCTCCGCGGGGTCCGAAGCCGGGCGGGAAGCCGTGGCCCCCGCGGCCGCCCGGGCCGAAGCCGTGCCCGCCGAACCCGGGACCGAAGCCCGGGAAGCCGCCGGGCCCGCCGGGGGCGAAGCCCCCCGGGCCGCCCGGTCCGAAGCCGCCGGGCCCGAAGCCCCGCCCCTGCGGGCCGCGGGGGCCGTCGTGGTGGTGCATCGCCTCGAAGTCATGGTGATGGTGGTGTGGATGTCCGCGCATGGCGTCCTCCTGATGTCTGCGTTGGCTGTTATCGGTGCCGGGCCCGATCCGGACCCGACACTTAACGATATATCGCTGAGTGTCAGAGAACAAGAGGGTTAGACAAGCGCTGCCCCGGCCCGCATCTCCTTGGTGTATTCACGCGGGAGATGCGGCCCGGGGCAGCAGATGTGTTGGCTTGGCGGCCTACGGCTTGACCTTGTGCCGGCTCACGATCGAGAGGCGGTTGAACGCGTTCATCGAGATCGCGGCCCAGCAGAGGGCGGAGAACCTCTCGTCGCCGAGTTCGGCATGGGCGCGGTCGAGGATGGCTGCGCGCTCGTCGTCGTCCGGGAGCAGGGTGATGGCCTCGGCGATGTCGAGGGCAACCCGCTCGAGCACTGTGAACATGCCGGCCTCGCGCCAGGCGGGCAGCACGTTGAGCTTGCGCGCGGGGACGCCGGCCTCGGCGGCCTGGCGGCCGTGGAGGTCGAGGCAGTAGGTGCAGCGGTTGATCTGGGAGATGCGCAGGCTCAGGAGTTCGACGGCGTCGCGCGGGACTCCCGCCGCGTCGGTCGCCTCGTGGACCTTGGCCCGGAACGCCACGAGCGACTTCCAGATCGCGGGGTTGGCCTTGTCGAGGTAGAAGGAGGCGGGCTCTTCGAGGTCGGCTTCGGGGTTCGTCATGGACCCATCATGGCGCGCGGCCCGGGCCGGCGGCCGCACCCCGCAAGAGATGACCCCCAGGACGTGACACCCAGAAGGTGACTCCCAGAGCCTGGGGGTCACCTTCTGGGTGTCATGTCCCGGGGGTCATGTCCCGGGGGTCACGTCCCGGGAGTGCGGGCTACTTGGACTGCCACCCCGTGTAGCACTCGGCGATGTACGCGCGGCCGCGCTCGGACTCGAGCAGCGAGCGGAGCTCGCCGAGCTGGCGGGCCCGGAAGAACTCGTGGTTCGTCTCGGTGGGGACGGTGTGCAGGAGCGTGGTCATCCAGTACGAGAAGTACTGCGCCTTCCACACCCGGTCCAGGGCGCGGTCGGAATAGGTGTCCATGAGCGCCGTCGAGCCGGACTTGAAGTACGAGTCGAGGGACTCGAACAGCACGCGCACATCGGAGAACGCGAGGTTGAGGCCCTTGGCGCCGGTCGGCGGGACGGTGTGCGCGGCGTCGCCGGCGAGGAACAGGTTGCCGTGGCGCATCGGCGTCTGCACGAACGAGCGGAACGGCAGCACCACCTTGTCCGTGACCGGGCCCTCCTTGAGCTCGAACCCGTTGCCGTTCACGCGCAGGCGCAGCTGCTCCCAGATCTGCTCGTCGGTCCAGTCGGCGGGGTTGGTGGTCGGGTCGCACTGGAAGTACATGCGCTGGACCGTGTCGGTGCGCTGGGAGATGAGTGCGAACCCGTGCGCCGAGTTGGCGTAGATGAGCTCGGGGGCGCTGCGCGGGGCCTCGGTGAGGATGCCAAACCAGGCGAACGGGTACTCGTTGAAGTACGTCTTGCGCGCGGCCTCGGGGATCTGGTGGCGGCAGTACGAGCGCGAGCCGTCCGCGCCGACGAGGATCTCGGCGCGCAGCTCGAAGTCGTTGCCCTCGGAGTCGGTGAAGTGAACCCTCGGCTTGTCGAGCAGGTCGAAGGCCTCGGTGTTCGAGCACGAGTAGCGCACGTCGCCGCCGTCGGCCTCGCGGCGGGCGGCGAGGTCGTCGAACACGTCGTTCTGCGGGTACAGCCACACGGACTGGCCCACGAGGCCCTTGAAGTCGATGCGGTGGCCCTCGCCGTTCACGCGGAACTCGGTGCCCTCGTGCTCGTGGCCGTTGCGCAGCACGTTGTCCACACCCGACTGGACGAGCAGGTCCACGGACCCCGCCTCGAGGATGCCGGCGCGGATGGTGTTGGAGATCTCCTGGCGGCTGCGGATCTCCACCACGGTGCTCTCGATGCCGGCCTGGTGCAGCAGGTGCGAGAGCATGAGGCCGGCGGGCCCGGCTCCCATGATGGCCACCTGGGTGGTGATGACGGTGCGATCGCCCATGATCGTTCCTTTCGGGGTCGGAGCCTGCTCGCGGGATCCGCGGCGGCCGTGCGTCTGCTTCGAGTGTGACGCGGCTCGCTCCGAGCGCGAACCTCATTTCCGTTGATTGGAAACGAATCCCGAAAACGAGAGATGCGTTCCCGCCGTCGTGCGCGGGGGGCCCACCGAGGGCGGCCCTGCTACGCGGGGCCGCCGAGCTGCCGCCCGATGCCCCGCGCCGCGGTCTTGAGCGCGGGCACCAGCTGCTGGATCCGCACCTCGGCGAGAGGCACGACGACGCCGATCGCCGCCACCGCATGCCGTTGCCGATCGAAGATGGGAACCGCGATGCCCCACGTGTCCGGGTCCACGACGCCCGCGAGCTCCGCGAACCCGTGGGTCGACGCGGCGGCGAGGAGCTGCCGGACGTGCTCGGTCGTGGCCTTGCCGGTGTGGTCGCGGAACCGGGCGAGGTACGCGGCCTGGACGTGGGGGGGCTGCGCGGACATGAGCGCCACCCCCGCCGAGGAGATGTGCACGGGCATGCGCCCGGCCACCTTGGCCCGGTTGGCCACGGACCCGCGGCGCGAGAGCCGCTCGACGAACAGGACGTCGTCGCCCTGGAGGACGGCGAGATTGACGTTCTGGTTGAGGACCTGGTGGATGTCGTCCATGAACGGCAGGGCCGCCTGGCGCAGCACGAGCGTGGGCGAGTTGCGGTTGACGAGCTCCCACAGGCGCAGCCCGAGCTGGACCTTCCCGCCCGGCGCCTGCTCGAGGAGTCGGTGTTCGGCAAGCTGCTTGACGAGGCGGTGGGCGCTCGTGAGCGGCAGTCCGGCCCTGGCGGCGAGTTCGCCGAGCGGCAGGGAGCTCACGCCCTCGGGGAAGGCCTCGAGGACGCGCACCACGCGGTCAACGACCGAGTCGCCGGACGCCGAGTTGGCCATGGACTGCCCCTTCTGTACTCGTTCTGTTACGGCACCGCATTCCATTCAATGGTGACACGTGTCAGGCGCCACGCGGAACGGTGATAGAACTCTCAGGTCCACCCTGAGCATTTCCGAGGTTCTCCATGTCCACAGTCCTGCCCACCCCCTCCGGCACCCACGCCGGCACTACCGTGCGCTCCCAGTGGCCAGTCTGGCTCTGCTGGTTCGCGATGGTGCTCGACGGATTCGACCTCGTGGTCCTGGGCGCCGTCATCCCCACCCTCCTGAAGACCCACGAGCTCGGCTTCGACCCCGTCGGCGCGACGCTCGCGGCCACGATCTCGCTCGTCGGCGTGGGTCTCGGCGCCCTGTTCATCGCGCCGCTCTCGGACCGGTTCGGCCGCCGACGGCTGCTCATCGCCTGCGTCGCCTGGTTCTCCGTGTTCACGCTCGCCGTGGTCGCGGCGCCGAATGTCGCGCTCTTCAGCGCCTTCCGCCTGCTTGCGGGCCTCGGCCTCGGCGCGTGCCTTCCCGCCGCCCTTGCCTACATCAACGACTATGCGAAGGCCGGCTCCGGCGCCTCGAACACCACCCGCACCATGACCGGCTACCACGCCGGCGCCGTCGCCACTGCGTTCCTCGCGCTCGTGATCATGCCCGACTGGCGCGCCATGTTCATCGCCGGCGGCATCGCGGGCCTCGTGCTGCTCCCCTTCCTGTGGGCGAAGCTGCCCGAGTCCCTTCCCGCGGCCCCCGAGGCGACGCCTGCCGCGGGTTCCGCGCACGACGCCGGTGACGCGCCGTCGTCGTCCGCCGCGCCGTCGGAGTCCGCTGCGGCCGCCGGGCGCGCAGAAAAGGCCGGGTTTCGTTCGCTGCTGCGCAAGCCGTACCCGCTCGTGGCACTCGGGATCGCCGTCGCCTCGTTCATGGGCCTTCTGCTCGTCTACGGCCTCAACACGTGGCTGCCCACGCTCATGGCGGAGGCCGGGTACTCGATGAGCTCCTCTCTCACGCTGCTGCTCGTGCTCAACGTCGGCGCTGTGGCGGGGCTGCTCGTGGCGGGCTGGCTGGCGGACAAGCACGGGACCAAGCGGATCGTGCTCCTGTGGTTCGGAGTCTCGGCGGTGCTGCTGGCGGCGCTGAGCTTCCGCATGCAGAACGAGCTCCTGCTCAACGCCGCCGTGTTCGTCACCGGCGTGTTCGTGTTCAGCGCCCAGGTGCTCGTCTACGCGTGGGTCTCCCAGCTGTTCCCGGCGCACCTGCGCGGCACGGCCCTCGGCTTCTCGGCCGGTGTGGGCCGCATGGGAGCCATCCTCGGCCCGGCCGTCACAGGAACGCTGGTGACTCTCGGCGTGGCCTACCCGTGGGGCTTCTACGTCTTCGCCGCGGCTGCCGTGCTGGCCGTGCTCGCGCTCATGGCGCTCCCGCACGCCGTCCAGTCGCGCCAGGAGGCCTGACAGCGGGGGCTTAGGTGGAGGACCGCGGGCGCACGAGCGTGCTCCACAGGTGCCACAGCATTCCCGCGAATGTGGCGAGGAATGCCGTGACCGCAACCCACAGCTCCCCCCGCCCGATGGCCGTGACCACGGGCAGGTTGTCCGCGCGGCCCAGGTAGATCCCCGCCACGGCGTACATGCCGAGAGGGAAGATGACGCTCCACAGTCCCGGCTCGTAGGACAGGGGAACGCGGTGCACCAGGTGCCGCCACCACCCGGCCGCGATGAGCACCGGGAACAGCCACGAGGCAAACGACCAGAACACCACGGAGGAGCCGGCCACGAGCCCGCGCGTGGCGTCCACCATCGGGGCGCCGGCCATCTCAACGATCCTGGCGCCGGCCAAGACGCTGATGGCCATCGCGCCCATCGCCACGAAGTAGGCCGGGCGCAGGTCCTCCGGCCGGATCGGGTAGGTCATGAGCCGCAGCGAGACGAAGATGCCTACGGCCGCGTACAGGATGAGCCCCACCGACCACGCGACCACGGCGAGGACCGCAAGCCAGGAGCGCCAGTCCGGCCCGGCGAGCGGCTCCACCGTCGCCGCGGCCACGGCCACGGACTGGCTCGCCACGCACCAGATGAACCAGGTGCCGTTCGCGTCCTTGACCACAGGTCGCTCAGCGCGGCCGAGGACCGCGGTCCACGGGATCACGTAGCCGAGGACCACCCACGCCAGCAGGGCCAGGCACAGGAGCGCCGCCGTCGCCGCCGGCCAGCCGGCCATGCCGAGCCTGACGCCGAGCACGTCCGTGCCGGCGATGAACGTGAAGAACCCGAAGGCGCGGCCGGGGTGCATGAAGTCGTCCCGCATGGAGGCCCTGAACCGGACGAGCCGGACGAGGTTGAGCACGAGGATCACCGCGTAGGAAACCACGCACACGGCGAGCAGGATGGCCGAGAGCCAGTGGATGCTCTCGAGCTCGAGGCCCACAGAGATGATGCCGCTGGCCATGGTGAGCGCAAAGTACCCGGGGGTGAGTGTCTGCACGGCCTCGGCGAAGCGGGATCCGGCCGACGCTACACCTGTGGTCATGGCCTCCAGCCTAAGGCGAGGGCGCCGGCTCAGGGCACGAGGACCACTTTGCCGATGTTGCGACGCTCCTCAAGATAGGCATGCGCCTCGGCGGCGGCCTCAAGGGGGAAGGCGCGGTCCACGTGCGGACGGACCCACCCGTCGTCGACCCCTTCCAGCAGCGCCTCCATCCAGGTGCGCACCTTCCCGGCCTCGCCGAACAGGTGCCCTATGTTGACACCGAACACCCCGAGGTTCCGGTTCATGAGCGGGACGGGGTTGAAGAGCGGCTGCTGGGCCACGAGGGCGAGCAGGGCCAGCTTCCCCGGCAGTCTCGACGACACGGCACCGGCGACGCTGAACATGCCGAGGCGCCCGGTGGAGCGCAGCACGCGGTAGCTCTGGCGCAGATGGCGGCCGCCGAACGGGTCGAGGACGAGCTCGACGCCGCGCCCGCCCGTGAGGCGCATGACCTCCTTGGGCCAGTCCTGGGCCGTGTAGTCGATGGCATCGTGGAGCCCTCGCTCCGCGAGGAACGCGTGCTTCCGGGCGCTGGCGGTGCCGATCAGGTGGGCGCCGACGTGCCGCCCGATGTCCAGCGCGGCAAGGCCCACTCCCCCGCCGGCGTTGTGGATGAGCACGGTCTCACCCTCGGACAGGGCGCCCATGACGACCATGAGCTGCCACGCTGCGAGGTAGTTCACCGGGAGCGCAGCCGCCTCCTCGTGGGACAGGCCTGAGGGCTTCTCGAACACCTGCTCCTGGGGGACGCACACGGTATCGGCGTAGCCACCGAAGTGCGTGAGCGCGACGACGTCACGCCCCACCCACTCCTGGGGCGCCTCGGGCCCTGCCGCGTCAACGGTCCCGGAGACCTCGTAGCCGACCACGGCGGGAAACCGGGAGACGTCCGGGTACAGGCCCCGGCGGGCCAGGACGTCAGCGAAGTTGACCCCGCTCGCCCTTGCGCGGATCCGCAGCTCGCGCTGGCGCGGGACGGGGTCCGGCGCCTCTCTGGGTACGATCCGGTCGGTTCCGCCCGCGGCGGTGATCACAGCCTGTCTCACGGCTGGATCCTAGCCCTCGCAGGAGAACAGCCGGTTGCGCCGGGCGATTCATGTTGAAATGACAAGTAATTACTAGATCCGTAAAGAAACTTATAGTCTTCTGACAGTGGATCTCATCTTGAATCATCCAGTTGACAGACTTATTCTCGGAGACGTCATCACTGCCGGCTTCGAGCAGACGGAGCCGCCGCTGCGGGGAAATACCACACCTTCTGGACGTGAAGATGCCAGGACAATGTCTGGCGTCCTTTGCGGATAGATATCTCGGGCGGCCTGATGCGATCAACGAGATTCGAGATGGGGTTGAATCATGGACAAGCGCAAGGAAACGCAATTCGTGGTGAAGTTTGAGGGGGCAGAACTCACCGATGAACAGACGAAGACAATTGATGAAGCCATCCGCTCGGCTGTGGCGCAGTCAATCACGCGCTTGGGACTCCCGCAGGTCCTCCGTCCGCTGAAGCCAGAAGGACTCGGTCCGAGCGGCGGCCAGCTCAGCGGACTGGTCGCCGTGGATCCCACCGCATAGCGTCCGGCGATGGAGGCTGAACCAGGAAGGGGTCCTTCCGTCGAACCGCTGTGCCCGAGCGCCCCGCCAAGCGAGGGTGCCGTCATTCTCGCCGTGGAAGGCGTGGAAGGGGAACTCGCGTACCTGCGTCCCGCGATCCCCCTCGGAAGCGCCGCACACGACCTCGACCACAGCGCCGTCGGAGACCTCCTCCGCTTCGCATCCCCGTGCCGCAGCAGCGGATGCGCCCACTGGAGAGGTGGGCGCTGCAATCTCGTGGACACCTTGGTCGGTGTGGCGACGGAAACGGAAGACCGAGAACTGCCGCGATGCGCTATTCGCTCGAGGTGCCGCTGGTTCGCCCAAGACGGGAAGTTCGCGTGCTCTGTCTGCACGAACGTTCGACGGAACAACCTCATACCCCTAGAGGCGCTGGACAAGGAAGCAGCCGCCCGGGCCACGGAAGCACCCGCCCGGGAACACATGGGTCGAGACCAAGAGGCCGACAATCCCCCACCCATCACGAGATAGGACGAGAAATGCCCACCAAGTACGTTGTCCATGAGGGTGACCCCTACCCGACGGCATCGTTGGCCGCCCAAGGAGACGGCCGCCGGGAACTGGAGGGTCGCTTCGATGACGGAGCCAGGATCTACGCCGTGGTGAAGGACGGCAAGATCATGAGCTTCGAAGGAACCCGAGACGGGCAGACGCTCGAGACCAAGACGTTCCAGGTCGAGGCGGAATCCCTCAAGCCGCAGATGATGCCCGTCCGGTGCATGGTCTGCATCCTGAGCTCCGACGGCTCATTCAACTGCTATCCGATCGAATGCCCGGGAGGGCGGTAGGGCAGGGTCGTCAGCTACGAGGGCCGCTGCTAGCGAAAAAAGGAGAGGAAGAATGCCGCGCACATACACCTTTGAAGACAGTCCGCGCATTTCCACCGGTGAGATCGCCGGAAAGGGAGACGGGCGGCACCGATTGGACTTCCACCTCGACGGCGCAGCCGTATATGCCGTCGTCAAGGACGGGAAGCTCGCCAGCTTCGAGGCAGAGCGGGAAGGAAGTCCCGTGGAGACGCTGGTGGTCAGGGAGACCAAGAGCAATCTCCAGGCAGAAGCCGTTCCCGTCAAAGCGTGGATCTGTGCCTGCAGCGGCGACAGCTGCGTATGCAGGGAGATTGAGGTGATCTCGGGCTGACCGCCCTCGGAACCGGGGGCCACGCGCTCCCGGTTCCGGCCAGTGGAAGCAGGGAGTGGCGCCGGACTCCCGATCCGGTATGCACTGGCTCCATGCGTCTCAAGCTGACTCCTGCTGCAAACCTCGTGGGCCGGGACGTCGCCTCCTCCATCCCGGCGGAGGCCGAGGGGGCCTTCGGCCTGGGGGACGGGCGCGACGACGAGCTCGAGCGGATCTGGCCGCACGCCGTCGTGCATCTGGACGTACGCAGCAACGATGCGCACACGCTGTACGCGGTGGCGATCGCGCGGTCCCTGCTCGCGGCGCATCCTGACGCGGACGCGGGCGTGGTGCTGCCGGCGATGATGCTGCACGACATCGGCTGGTCGCGGGTGCCGGCGGACGAGGTGCTGGAGGCGATCGCGCCGGGCGGCGGCCGGCCGGACCTCGTGCTCCTGCACGAGAAGGAAGGCGCGCGGCTCGCCGCGGAGATCCTGGCCGAGATCGGGGTCCCGGCGCAGCGCGTGGCGCGCATCGTGGAGATCATCGACGGCCACGATTCGCGGCGCGAGGCGCTCTCGATCGAGGATGCGATCGTCAAGGACGCTGACAAGGTCTGGCGCCTGACTCCGCACGGGCTGGACACGGTCATGGACTGGTTCGGGCTCGACCGCGGCCAGGCGCTGCGGCTGTGCAGCTCCAGGGTTCATGCCCACCTGTTCACCGATGCGGCCAAAGCCCTCGCCCTCGGGCTCGCGGCGGTGGAATCGGCGAACCTCTGGCCTCAGCGAGCGGCGCTAGAGTTGCCCTGAGACCACGGCGCCCCTGGACGGGCCGAGTCACTGCGGGAGGCGAGATGGCGGGTGGGAGCAGCGAGCCCGGCCGCAGCGTCACCTCCAAGGTGCTCGCGCTGCTGTTCGCGTTCGAGTCCGGCCGCCGCTCGCTGAGCCTGTCCGAACTGGCCGAGGCCGCGCACCTGCCACTGAGCACCACGCACCGGCTTGTAGCGGAGCTGGTCGACTCGGGAGCCCTGGCCCGGGACCCCCAGGGGAGGCTCCAGCTCGGGATCCGGCTCTGGGAGCTCGGCCAGAACGCCGGCCGCGCCCTGCGCGACACCGCGCACCCCTTCGTGCAGGACCTGTTCTCGCTCACGGGCGAGACTTCGCATCTGGCGATCCGCGAGGGGCACGAGGTGCTCTACATCGACCGCGTGTACGGCACCAAGCGGGTGCCCCGTGCCTCCCGGGTGGGCGGCCGGCTGCCCATGCACGCCACTGCCGTGGGCAAGGTGATCCTTGCGTTCGAGGAGGAGTGGGTCCGCGACGCCTACTTCCACCGGCACCTCGAGCAGCCCACTGCGTACACCCACATCAACCCTGTGCGGCTGGCTGAGGAGCTCGCGCAGATCCGCGAGCAGGGCTATGGCACCACCGCGGAGGAGGTGCGGCTCGGCTCCGCCTCGATCGCGGTGCCGGTGTTCCACACCGGCAGCATCGGGGCGGGGCTGGGGATCGTGGTCCTCTCCTCGCAGGCCCCCACCATGCTGCGCCACCTTCCCACCCTCAGGGGGATCTCGGCGCAGATCGAGCGGGCCACGGCGCACATCCCGCTCGAGACGCTACGCGCGAGCGCCAAGATCGGCGGCTGAGGCGCCGGGCGGTGTCACGGCACCCCGCGGGGTGCGTCATCGGGCCTGCGAACCCTCCGCAGGCTCCGCACGCGAGCCCTCCCCCTCGAGGTCGGGCTCGATGCAGATGTGGCTCGCGGCCGGGACGGCCTCGCGGATCCGGCGACGGGCCGCCTTGATCCTGTCAACGAGGTCAGCGGCGGTATCGCACCCCCGCACGGCGATCTTCGCGGTGACGAGGATGTCCTCGGGGCCGAGGTGCATGGTCTTGAGCTCGAGCACCCGGTTCCGTCCCTCCCCCTCGAGGGCTGCCCGGATCGCGCGGAGCTGCGGCTTCCCGGCGGACTCCCCGAGCAGCAGGGAGGTCATCTCGACGGCGAGCACCGCGGCGACGAGCACGAGCAGCACGCCGATGCAGCCCGTGCCCACGGCGTCCCACACCCCGTTGCCGGTCAGGAGGGTCATGCCAACCCCGAAGAGGGCGAGGAGGAGCCCGACGACGGCGGCGGAGTCCTCGAGCATGATGACCGGCAGCTCGGGGGCCTTCGCCGTGCTGATGAAGCGGACCAACGACTGGTTCCCGCGCGCGGCCTTCGACTCGCTGACGGCCACGAGGAAGGAGCGGCCCTCCAGGATGATGCTGCCTGCGAGGACGGCGAGCGGCACCCACCACCACTGGCCCTCGATGGCGTGCGGGTGCCTCCACTTCTCGTACGCCTCGTAGAGCGCGAACAGGCCGCCGAGGCTGAACAGGACGATCGAGACCACGAAGCCGTAGACGTACCGGCTGCTCCCGTGCCCGAACGGGTGCCGCTCGTCCGGCAGGCGCCGTGAGGTCTTCCGTCCGACGAGCAGCAGCACTTGGTTGCCTGAGTCCGCCACGGAGTGGACGGACTCGGCGAGCATGGCCGACGCGCCGGTCAGCAGGTACGCGAGGAACTTCAGCAGCGCGATGCCGAGGTTTGCGCCCAGCGCGGCCACGACCGCCTTCTTGCCACCGCCAGCCGCCATGGCCCCTCCTCGCACTCATGGCACCCGTTCGGGGCCGGTGAGGGGATACCCGCAGGGAAGGACATTGAACACGTGGTGCTGGGAATATGCCCGGAAACGGGCGCGCGTGCCGCACGCACCCTTGGCCTCACGGGCCCTAGCGGCAAGGCTTGTGCCATGCCCCGCCCCCGCTGGCTCACGCGCAACGTCGCAACGCTCTCCGGCGTGAGTCTCCTGCAAGACGCCGCGAGCGAGCTGCTCTACCCGATCATGCCGATCTTCCTCACCGTGGTCCTCGGGGCGCCCGCCGCCGTCGTGGGCGTGGTGGAGGGGGCGGCCGAGGGTGTCGCTTCGCTGACCAAGATCGGGGCCGGCCGTCTGGCCGACCGCTCGTCGAAGCGCCGCCTCATCGGGTTCGGCTACGGGCTCGCCGCGGTGGGGAAGCTCATCATCGCCCTCGCCGGGTCGTGGCCCGTGGTGCTCGTGGCACGCTGCGTTGACCGGCTGGGCAAGGGCATCCGCGGCGCTCCCCGCGACGCCCTCCTGATGGAGGGCGCGGACACTGCGAACCGCGGCCGCATCTTCGGCTTCCACCGCACGGCGGACACGCTCGGCGCGGTGATCGGCCCCAGCATCGGCCTCGTCCTGTACGAGGCGTTCAGCCGGCAGATCCCACCGCTGCTGTGGGTCGCCGTGGTCCCGGCCGTCCTCTCGGTGGCTCTCGTCGCTGCGGTGCGGGAACGGCGCACGGTGCCGGCCGTCGTCGTGCGCGGCGCGGCGGAGCGCACGACGACGGCCGCGCACCCCGCGCAGTCGGCGAGCCTCCCGGCCCGGCTGAGACTGCTGATCGGCGGTCTGACGGTGTTCTCCCTCGTGAACTTCCCGGACTCGCTCCTGCTGCTGCGCGCGCACGATCTCGGGCTGTCCACCGAGGGCGTCATCGCGGCCTACATCCTGTACAACGTCGCGTACGCGGCGCTCTCCTACCCGGCGGGCGCCCTGTCCGACCGGATCCCCCGCTACCACGTCTACGCGATCGGGCTCGTGTGCTTCGCGGTGGGCTACCTCGGGCTCGGGCTCATCGGAGACCCGCTGTGGGTGTTCCCCATCCTCATTGTGTATGGCGGGTTCACGGCCGCGACCGACGGCGTGGGGAAGGCCTGGGTCTCGAGCCTCGCGCCCGCCTCGCTGCAGGGCCGCGCGCAGGGGCTGTTCCAGGGGCTCACCGGCGGCGCGATCCTCGTGGCTGGGGTCTGGGCCGGGCTCGCGTGGGGCGACGCCGGGCAGGTCCCGCTGCTGGTGAGCGGTTCAGCGGGGCTCGTGCTCGCCGTCGGGCTCGTGGTGGCCGGGCAACGGCTGACGGCGCGCGGCCGGTAGGGCCGGACGGACTCGGCACGGCGCGCGGCCTCAGGCAGTGGGGGTGCCGGCCCGTCCCGCCATGGCAGCGCGAATGGCCTGCGCCAGCTGCACGCTGTCCGGCAGCCCGGACGGTCCGTGCGGGGTGCGGAAGAGCCGGCAGGCGAGGTTCCCGGTCGCGGCGCCGGCAAAGGGGTCGACCCCGTCGACGAGGATGGTGGGCGAACCGGCGAAGCCGAGCCGGAGTGCCTGCTCGGGGCTGCTGACCTCGACGGCGATGACGTCCACCTCGGCGGCGCCGGCCAGACGGGCCGCCGAGCGTGTGAGCTCGAGGGCTTCGCGCCAATGCGGGCAGCCTTCGATGTAGAGGATGTCGATTCTCGGCGGGAAGACCATGTCAGTGCCTCGGATCGTCTGCGGCTGGCGTGGGCCCTCCGCTCTTCTAAAGATCTCATTCAAGATTTTAGATGCGCCCAGCCTCGACCGCAAGGGTCGAGCGCAGGGTACTGCACCGCTCTAAGCCCCTTCTTCGGACATTGCTTGCATAGACGCAATTGTTTGCTTTGCGCAAACGGCGGGAATGAGCACCCCGGAAGCCGGCCCGGACGATCCCACCCGGGCCCCCGAGGAAACGGAGGTTCCCGCATGTCGTCCTGGCCGTTATGGGCACTCCTTCTGCTCTTCGTCGCTGCCGCCGCGGTCGTCTGGATCGCGGGCATCCAGCTCTCCAAGCAGACCGACGTCCTGGACGCGAGGCTGCACCTGGGCTCCGCCTTGGGCGGCCTGATCCTGCTCGCACTCGCCACGAACCTGCCCGAGATCGCCATCACCGTCAGCGCGGCGATCTCGGGCAACCTCGGGGTCGCGGTGGGCAACATCCTCGGCGGCATCGCCGTCCAGACGGTGGTTCTCGTGGTCCTCGATGCGTTCGGCACTCACAGGGGTGACCCGCTGATGTACCGGGCCTCGTCCTTGACCCTCGTGATCGAGGCGGTGACCGTCGTCGGCGTGCTCGGAGTCGCGGTGGCCGGCAGCCAGATGCCCTCGAGCCTCGTCGCGTTCCACGTGACTCCCGCAGCCCTCCTCATCACAGCCGTGTGGGTCGTGGGGCTCCTCGCCGTCCAGCGCAGCCAGAAGGGGCTCCCATGGCACGAGCAGGGCAATGCCCCCGGGGCCCAGTCCAAGCCGCAGGGGCACAGCAAGGACCCGGGAGACGGCAGCAAGGGCACCAAAGTCAGCACCGGCCGCGCCGCACTGATCTTCCTCATCGCCGCGGTCGCCACCCTCGTCGCGGGCGTCGTGCTCGAGCGCAGCGGCGACGCGATTGCCGGTCAGATCGGCCTCTCGGGGGTCCTCTTCGGGGCGACCTTCCTCGCGGTGGCCACGTCCCTGCCGGAGATCTCCACCGGCCTGGCCTCCGTGAAGCAGGGGGACTACAAGCTCGCCGTCAGCGACATCTTCGGCGGCAACGCCTTCCTGCCCGTGCTCTTCCTCGTGGCAGTGCTCATCTCCGGCAAGCCCGTCCTGCCGCAGGCGCACAACACGGACATCTACCTCACAGCGCTGGCGATCCTGCTGACCCTCGTCTACACCATGAGCCTGATCTTCCGGCCCAAGCGCCGGATCGCGGGCATGGGCGCCGATTCCTTCATCGTGCTCGTCCTCTACCTGCTCGGCGTTGCAGGGCTCTTCGCCGTCGCCTCGTCCTCGTAGGGGTGCACCGCGCTGGAGCAGACCTCATCGTCGCACGCGCACGACGGCGGGCGGGCACCCGCCGTCGTGCGCACCGGGACGCCGCACTATGAGGCTGCGACGCTGAGGCTGCCACGCTGCCCCGTGAGGCTGCGCTACGAGGCGACCGGTGCGAAGCTGTGCGCGGCCAGGATCGGGGCCGCCGCGTCCGAGGCGAGGAACCGCAGCACCTCGCGCGCCGCTGCCGGGTCGCTGGACGCGGTGGCGACGGCGCCGCCGAACACGGTGTCGATCGCGGAGTCAGGCGGCAGCACCCCCAGGATGCGCACACCGGTCTGCCCCACGAGCTCGCTGAGCTGCTGGAAGCCGAGGTCGACCTCGCCCTCGGCGAGGGAGCGGGCCACCGGGATGCCCGGGCGGGCGCGGACCATGCGGTCCCCGAGCTCCTCCCCCAGGCCCCAGCCCTCGATCATCTTCACGAGCGCCACGCCGCTGGGCCCGGTCGAGTAGCCAATCCGGCCGGCCTGCTGCAGGGCCGCGCGCAGGCCCGCGGCGTCGGGGAACGCGTAGCCGCCCCCGTGCGAGGCTGGTTCGTCGGAGCCCGAGGGAACCGCCACCGCGACCTGGGAGAGCATGAGCGGCGTCAGCGACTCCGCCTCCACGTGCCCGGCGTCGGCGAGCCGCTGGAGCGCATCCTGGGCGAGGAACACGAGGTCGAGCTGCTCGCCGTCCGCGACCCGCTGGGCGGCGTCCACGCCGCCGACCGACTCCAGCTCCACCTCGGGCAGGCCGGCCGCCACGGCGGCCGAGCCCAGATCGGCCAGGACGTGGCGGGTGGCCATCGAGGAGATCGCCTTCACGCGGCGTCCTCGAAGGACTCCGCGTCGACCTCGCGGGATGCAGCCTCGGCGTACCGCGGGCCCGAGACGGTCGAGGTTCCGATGAGCTCGCCCGCGCGGGCGAGCAGACCGGCGTCGACCGTGAGGTCCGCCGCGGCCTGGTTCTCGCGGAAGTGGTCCACCCGCGTCGTCCCCGGGATCGCCACGACGTTCTCTCCGCGCGAGAGCACCCAGGCAAGCGCGAGCTGGCCCGGGGTGCAGCCAGCCTCGGCCGCAAGGGCGCGCCACTGCGGCAGGAGGGACGCGTTGGCCGGCCAGTGTTCCGGCTGGAACCGCGGCATGTTCCGGCGGATGTCCTTCGGCGCGAACTCGTCCGGGTCCGCGAACCCGTCGCTGAGGAAGCCCCGCGCGAGGGGCGAGAACGCCACCAGTGCGACGCCGCTCTCCCGGGTCGCGTCGAGCATGCCGAGCTCGGGATTGCGGCTCCACAGCGAGTACTCGTTCTGCACCGCTGCGATCGGCGCGACGGCCTGGGCCTCGCGCAGGCGCTGCACCGACACCTCGGACAGGCCGATCGCGCCGATCTTGCCGGCGGACACCATCTCTGCGAGCGCTCCGACGCTCTCCCCGATCGGCACCTGCTTGTCCCAGCGGTGCAGGTAGTACAGGTCGATGTGGTCGACCCCGAGACGCCCCAGCGACGCGTCCACCTGCGCGCGCAGCGTCTCGGGGCGCCCGTCGATCCTCTTGACCCCGTCGACGATCGCCATGCCGCACTTGCTCGCGAGGAGCACCTCGTCGCGGCGCCCGGCGATCGCCTGGCCCACGAGCTCCTCGTTCCGGCCACCCCCGTACAGCGTGGCGGTGTCGAGCATCTTCACGCCCTCGTCGAGCGCCGTGCGGAGGAAGGCCAGGCCCTCCTCGACGGTCGGCGGAACGCCGTAGGCGTGGCTCAGCGACATGCAGCCGAGGCCGATCCTCGGAAGGGCCAACGTCATCCGAGCTGCTCCTCGAGCGCGCCGAGCACGCGGTAGCAGTCGATGACCTGGCGGACCGAGGAGTTCGGCTCGCGGCCCTCGCGGATCGCGCTGATGAACTCACGGTCCTGCAGCTCGATGCCGTTCATGCTCACAGCCACCTTCGACACGTCGATCTGCTCGTCCTTGCCGGTGTACAGGTCGTCGTACCGCGCGATGTAGGTCGCGGTGTCGCCGATGTAGCGGAAGAAGGTGCCGAACGGGCCGTCGTTGTTGAAGGACAGCGACAGGGTGCAGATGGCACCGGTCTCGCTCTTGAGCTGGATCGACATGTCCATGGCGATGCCGAGATCGGGGTTGATCGGGCCCTGGATGGCGTTGGCCTGGACGATCTTGCCGGCCTGGTAGGCGAACAGGTCCACCGTGTGGGCGGCGTGGTGCCACAGCAGGTGGTCGGTCCACGAGCGGGGCTCGCCCTTGGCGTTCGTGTTGGTGCGGCGGAAGAAGTACGTCTGGACGTCCATCTGCTGCACGTTGAACTCGCCGGCGGTGATCCGGTTGTGCACGAACTGGTGCGAGGGGTTGAAGCGGCGCGTGTGGCCCACCATCGCGACGCGGCCGGAAGCCTCTGCCGCCTCGGCAGCGGCGAGGGTCGCCTCCGCCTCGGCGAGGGAGTCGGCGAGCGGGATCTCGACCTCGACGTGCTTGCCGGCCTTGAGCACGGCCTGCGTCTGCGACGCGTGCAGGCCCGTCGGGGTCGCGAGGATCACGGCGTCGACGTCGTCGCGCTCGAGCACGGCGTCAAGCCCGACGACGGCGTTCGCCACGCCGTACTTCGCGGCCACACCGTCCGCCTTCTCCTGCGAGGTGGCGCTGACGACGGTCACTTCGGCGTCCTCGATGTTCTTCAGTCCGTCGAGGTGCTTCATGCCGAAGGCGCCGTTGGCACCGACGACGGCGACGCGGATTGTGTCGGTCATTCGTTACTCCTTTTCGCGGATCCGGATGAGGGTGTCAGGCGTTCGGAACGGCCGCGGTCTCCGCGGGTTCGGGGGCCGGCGCCTGATCCGCGGGCTCGGCCACGACCGTGTCGTCGGCGGAGTCGACGTGCGGTGCGACCGGGTTCGAGATCACGAGGTGCCCGACCGCCGTGTTGGAGGCCGGCACGTGGTAGAACCGGTGGTCGACTCGGGGCGCCTGGCCGCCGAACTGGTCGTCCATCGCGCCGCGGGCGATCAGCCAGTCCACGAGCTCGATGCCCTCGGAGCCCGCCTCGTCGACGTACTCCATGTGGTCCCACTCGGTCAGGCCCAGCGGATCGGCGATGAGGTGGTCGAGGAACGCGTTGTCCCACTCCTCGTTGATGAGGCCGGCGCGCGGGCCCTGGAGCTGGTGGCTCATGCCGCCGGTGCCCCAGATCTGCACGTTGAGCTCGGGGCCGTCCCACTTGTCGAGGGCGCGGCGCAGGGCCTTGCCGAGCTCGTAGCAGCGGCGGCCGGAGGGCACCGGGTACTGCACGACGTTGACGGCCAGCGGGATGACCTTGCAGGGCCATTCCTTGACGTCGCCGAAGACGAGCGAGAGCGGCACGGTGAGGCCGTGGTCCACGACCATCTCGTTGACGAGGGTGAGGTCGAAGTCGTCCTGGATGACGGACTGCGCGATGTGCGCGGCGAACTCGGGGTAGCCCTTCACATCCGGGACCGGGCGGGGGCCGTAGCCCTCGTCGGCCACGGGGTACTCGACGCCCGTGCCGAGCACGAAGGTCGGGATGATCGAGGAGTCGAACGCGGTCGCGTGGTCGTTGTAGACGAGGATGACGACGTCGGGCGTGTTCTCCTTGGCCCACTTGCGGGTCCACTCGTAGCCGTCGAAGACCTTCTTCCAGTACGGCTCCTGGGTCTTGCCGAGGTCCATCGCGGCGCCGATCGCCGGCACGTGGGAGGTGAACAGCGCCGAGGTGTACTTCGCCGGGGCGTTCTCGCGCATGGTCTCGGACTTCTCGTGCGGCGCCGGCGGCACCCACCCGTCGAGGTCCTTGGCGCGGTTGCCCTCCGGGCGGCGGCCGCCGCCGATCATCATGTCGCGGTAGGCGGCCTCTGACATGCCCGTCATGGAGCCGGCCATCTGCTGGAAGCTCAGGCCGTGGGTGGCGCCGATCTTGCTCAGGAAGTAGATGTTGCCGCCCTCCGCCATCATGGCGTTGAGGTCCATGTCGAGCACAGCCTGGCGCTGCTTGGGCGAGAGGGGCCACTCGTCGAGGTACGCCTCGCGGTCGGCGAGGTACCGCTCGCGGTTCTCGGGCTTCATCAGCGACATCGAGAACTGGTTCAGATGGTATCCCTTGCGGGCCATCTCGGCGTCGAAGATGATCGTGCCGGGAACCTGCTTGTACGGCTTGTCGAGTGCCATGTCATGCTCCTTCGGGCCAGTAGAGGCGCTGGGGATTGTCGACGAGGAGCCGCTGCTGCAGGTCCTCGGTCGTCGCAATCTGGGGGATATAGTCGACCAGGAGCCCGTCGTCGGGCATGTGGTCCTTGAGGTTGGGGTGGGGCCAGTCGGTACCCCACAGGACGCGGTCGGGGAACTCCTCAACCACGCGACGGGCGAACGGGACCACGTCCGTGTAGGCGTGCTGCTCGCCGTCCAGGGCGCGGGGCCCGGTGACGCTGAGCCGTTCGGGGCAGGAGACCTTGGTCCAGACGTTCGGGTTCTCGCGCATGAAGCGCAGGAAGAGCTCGAACTCGGGGCCGTCAGGGTCTTTCGTCACGTCGGGGCGGCCCATGTGGTCCACCACGACGTCGGTCGGGATGCTCGAGAAGAAGTCGTAGAGGTCCGGCAGGTCCGCGGCCTCGAAGTAGATCACGACGTGCCAGCCCAGAGGGGCGATCTTGGCGACGATCTCCTCGAGGGAGTCGGTGGGGACCCGGTCGACGAGGCGCTTGACGAAGTTGAAGCGGACGCCGCGGACGCCGGCCTCATGCAGCTCGGCGAGCTGCTCGTCCGTGACGTCGCGGCGGACGGTCGCGACGCCGCGGGCACGGCCCTGGCTGCGGCGCAGCGCGTCCACGAGCGCGCGGTTGTCCGCGCCGTGGCAGGTCGCCTGGACGATCACGTTGCGCTCGAAGCCGAGGTGGTCGCGCAGGGCGAAGAGCTGCTCCGCCGAGGCGTCGCACGGGGTGTACTTGCGCTCCGGTGCGTAGGGGAATTCGGCGCCGGGGCCGAACACGTGGCAGTGGGCGTCGACCGCCCCGGGCGGCAGCTGGAACGTGGGCTTGGTGGGGCCGTCGTACCAGTCCAGCCAGCCGGGGGTCTTCTCGAAGCCGCCGGTGGTGTCTCCGTGTGCCATGGTCACTCCTCCACGTACGTCAGGCCGGCGGCGGCAAGCGGCTCGCGCATGCCGTAGAGGTCGAGGCCGAGGACGCCCTCGCGGAACTTCTGCCGCTTCGACTCCTCGTTGTCCTCACGCTTCTGGCTCGCGTCGGCGACCGCGCCGGCGAGCTCGCGGGGCACCACGACGACGCCGTCGACGTCGGCGACGACAACGTCACCGGGGTTGACGAGCGCGTTGGCCACGACGACCGGGACGTTCACGGAGCCGAGCGTGGCCTTGACGGTGCCCTTGGCGTTGATGGCGCGGGAGAAGACCGGGAAGTCCATCTTCTCGAGGTCGGCCACGTCGCGCACGCCGCCGTCGATCACCAGGCCCTTGCAGCCGCGGGCGGTCAGCGACGTGGCGAGCAGCTCTCCGAAGAAGCCGTCCTCGCTCTCCGTGGTGCAGCCGGCGACGAGTACGTCGCCCTCCTGTACCTGCTCGGCCGCGGCGTGGAACATCCAGTTGTCGCCCGGCTGCAGCAGCACGGTCACGGCCGGGCCGCAGAGCTTCGCGCCCGTGTAGGCGGGGCGGATGTAGGGGCGCAGGAGCCCGACGCGGCCCATCGCCTCATGGATCGTGGCGACGCCGAACTGCGAGAGGCGGGCCACGTCCTTCGGGTCTGGGCGCTCGATGTTGGTGCGGATGATGCCGAGGTTGTTCAGTCGCAAGGGATTCCTCCTGTTCACAGCCCGCGCGCGGTCAGGGCGCGGTCAAGGCGCGGGTACACGCGGCGGGCATTGGCTTCGAAGACCTGCGCGCGCTGCGCGTCGGTCAGGTTCTCGGTGGCGTCGACGTAGCGCTTCGTATCGTCGAAGTAGTGGCCCGTGCGCGGGTCGATGTCGCGGACGGCGCCGATCATCTCGCTCGCGAAGAGGATGTTGTCCGTCGGGACGACCTTGGTGAGGAGGTCGATGCCCGGCTGGTGGTAGACGCACGTGTCGAAGAAGACGTTGCCGAGCAGGTGCTCCTCGAGCTCCGGCTTGCCCAGGGCCATCGCGAGGCCCCGGAAACGGCCCCAGTGGTAGGGCACCGCACCGCCGCCGTGCGGGATGACGAGCTTGAGGTCGGGGAAGTCGCGGAAGAGGTCGCCCTTGAGCAGCTGCATGAAGGCCGTGGTGTCGGCGTTGAGGTAGTGGTCGCCGGTGGTGTGGAAGACGGGCTTGCACGAGGTGCTCACGTGGACCATCGCGGGGATCTCGTACTCAACGAGCTTCTCGTACACCGGGTACCAGGAGCGGTCGGTCAGTGCCGGGGCGGTCCACTTGCCGCCGGAGGGATCGGGGTTGAGGTTGACGGCGACGGCGCCGAGCTCCTCGACGGCGCGGGTCAGCTCCTCAACCGTGGTGGCCGGGTCCTCGCCCGGGGACTGGGGCAGCATGGCGCCCATGAGGAAGCGGTCGGGGAAGAGCTCGCTGACCCGTGCGGCCAGGTCGTTGCAGATGCGGGCCCACGTCTTGCTGACCTCGAGGTCGCCGATGTGGTGGGCCATGAAGGAGGCGCGCGGGCTGAAGACCGTGAGGTCGCTGCCGCGCTCGTTCATGAGCTTGAGCTGGTTGGCCTCGATGGTCTCGCGGATGTCATCGTCGGAGATCTTCAGCGCCGCCGGATCAGGGGCTTCACCCTTGCCCTCGGTGAAGGCGATCTGCTGATCGCGCCAAGCACCGAGCTGGGCCGGCGCCGTCGTGTAGTGGCCGTGGATGTCGATGATCACCGAGTGTCGTCCTTGTCACGTTGAGGCTGGGTATATCTCAATGCTAGGGAGGGGCCCGGATGCAGTCGAATAGATTTTTCCCGCGGCCCACATAGATACCATCTATAGGTGGCCTTCACCGATCTGAACCAGCTTCGCACGTTTGTGGTGCTCTATGAACTGCGCAGCGTCACCGCCGTGGCCGAGCGGCTGCATGTCACGCAGCCCACCGTCAGCTACACGCTGCGGCGGCTTCGGACGCGGTTCGGGGACGAGCTGTTCAGGCGCGAGGGGCACGACATGGTGCCGACCTCGAGGGCCACGCAGCTGTTCGGGCCGATCCAGGAGGCACTCGCCCAGATCGACGCGACCGTCAACGAGACGGAGGCGTTCGACCCCGCCAAGTTCACCGGCGAGCTGATGCTCGGACTCACCTCGATCGGCGAGCAGACCTTCCTGCCGCCCATCATGACGGCGCTCGCGCAAGAGGGCGCGCGCCCGCACCTTCAGGTGGAGAGACTCGATTCGGGCGAGGTCGAGGACGGGCTCACCCGGGGGACGATCGACCTCGCGATCACGGTCTCGATGATCGGCAGCCCCGGGCTCTGGCGCTCGCACGTGCGCGCGGTCGAGTACGTGGCCCTCGTCTCGGGCGCCCACCCCCTCCCGCCCACGGGGCCCGGGATGTTCGCGGGCCGCCACTTCCTCCGGGTCTCGGCCCGCGGCGGCCACATCTTCCCGCTGCAGGTGCTCACCGACAACGGGCTCATGCAGCAGGTGGTGCTCACCGTCGAGGAGTACGCGACGGTGCCTGCCGTGCTGGAGGCAACGGACCTCGTGGTGCTGCTGCCGAGGCACGTGGCCGAGGTCTTCTGCGGCTGGTTCCCCGGCCTGCTGATCGCCGATCTGCCGTGGCCCGGCCAGAGCACCCCCGTGTCCCTGTACACCCGGCGCGATGCGAGCCTGACGCCGGCGCAGCGGTGGTTCCGCTCGCTGGTCCTGGGCGCCGTCCGCGAGTAGGGGCCGGAGCAGTAGCGGCGGCCCTCAGCTGCTCCGCTTGCGGTTCCAGCTCGCCTTCGCCGGGGCGAACGGGCTGCGCACGTGGATCGACCACGAGGAGTGCGGGTGGATCGAGAGGATGCAGCGCTCGTACCAGGCGCGCGCCTCGTCGCTGAGCTTGGGCACCACGGCGTCCTTGTCGACGTCGTCCTCCGGCCGCGGTCGCAGGGCCTTCCAGACGAGCTGCACCTCGGGGGCGCCGGTCGGAATGCCGCCGATGTCCAGCACCGCACGGTCCCACGGCAGCTGCAGGCGGGGGTCCCGCTTGTAGACCCACGCGCGCGGCGCGCCGTCCTCCACGTTGATCCTGAGCACCCACGCGTCCTTCTCGACGTCGCGCACGAGCACGGGCTGCACCTCGTCGCTCGGGCCGACCTCCGCGAACGGCACGAGCTCCTCCTCGTCGCGCACGGCCCACGCCTCGTACCCTGCGGGGAGGCTTGCCACGAGCTGCGGCAGGTCGCCGTGCACCACGCTCACGTCCGTGTTGGGCCGCTCGCGGATGGGCTCGCCCAGCCAGCGGTCGAGCGCGACGCCGCCCGAGAGCCACCAGCGGACGGGCGATGCGGCGAGCAGGTCCGCAACAGCCTGCGGCGCGAGAGGATCGCGTCTTGTCTCGGGAGTCGGTGCGGAAGGGGCCATGGACCAAGCGTACCCACGCGCCTGTGAGGCGATGCTCGCTCCGTGAGAGGGCGTACGGTCGGATGAGGCCACTCGAGGCGGGAGGATCCGATGGCAGGAACGGCGCGGACCATGCGGGCGGCGTTCGTCCGCCGGCTCGGCGGCACCGAGAACATTGAGGTGGGGCACCTGCCCGTGCCGGAGATCGGGCCGACCGACGCGCTCGTGCGGATGGAGGCCAGCACCGTCAACCACGTGGACCTGTTCGTCCGCTCCGGGGCGTACCGGACCGCGACTCCCTTCCCGTTCGTGATCGGGCGGGACCTCGTGGGCACGGTCGAGCAGGCGGGCCCGGGCGTCGTCGGGTTCGTCCCCGGAGACCGGGTCTGGACCAACAGCCTCGGGCACGCCGGGCGGCAGGGCGCCTTCGCTGAGTATGCGGTGGTGGCGGAGGACAGGCTCTATCCCCTGCCCACGGGCGTCGCCCCCTCGGCCGCCGCTCCCGTCCTGCACGCCGCGGCGACGGCCTATCTGGGCCTCGTGCGCGAGGCGGAGCTCCAGCTGGGCGAGACGGTTTACGTGGCCGGGGGCGGCGGAGCTGTCGGCGGGGCGGCCATCCAGCTGGCCAAGGCCATGGGCGCCCGCGTCCTCACCTCCGCATCGGCGGCCGACGCCGGATGGTGCCGCTCGCTGGGAGCGGACGTCACGCTGGACTACCGCGAGCCGGGGCTCGCGGGAAGGATCGCCGAAGCGGCACCGGACGGGATCGACGTGTGGTGGGACACCAGCGGCCACCACGACTTCGAGACCACCGCGCCGCTCCTGCGCCTCGGCGCCCGGGCGATCCTCATGGCTGGCATGGATGCCGCGCCGGTCCTGCCCGTCGGCGACCTGTACACGCGGGATGCCAAGCTGCTGGGCTTCGCCATCAGCAACGCCTCGGTCACCGACCTTGCCAGGGCGGCGCGCGTGATCAACGGCCTCCTGGCGGCAGGGAGGCTGGTCTCCCGGATCGGCGCGACGTTCCGCCTCGCTGACGCGGCGCAGGCGCACGAGGCGATGGCCACCGGAGGCGTCCGGGGCCGGGTGCTGGTCCTTCCCTGACGTCACGCCGTGACGCGCGACGGCGCGCGGCGGGCCTCCGTGCGGAAGCCGGCCACGCGCCGTCGTGCGTCAGGAAGGTGCAGTGCTCCTAGGCGACAGGCTCCGGGGTGAGCGCCGCGGCGGAGCGGCGTCCGCGGACGTCGCGGGCCACGATGACCCCCAGGAACACTGCCGAGAGGAGCGCAGCGCCGCCGAACATGAGGAAGTTCGTTGCGGGCGGGATGGTCTTCGTGGCCAGGAGGAGGCCGGAGAGCTGCGGGGCCAGGACCGCCCCGATGCGTCCCACGCCGAGGGCCCAGCCGAGCGCGGTGCCGCGCAGCTCGCTCGGGTAGTGCGAGGCGATGGCGCCGATCACGAGGGACTGGGTGCCGTGGGTGCCCACGCCGGCCACCACGAGGGCGGCGTAGATGAACACGGTGTTCGAGGCGGGCGCCACGATGAGTGCCACGAGTCCGACGCCGGCGAGCGCCGCGGCGATGACGGAGACCTTGACGGTCCCGAACTTGTCGCCGGCCCACGCGGTGATGATGGAGCCGGCCACCGCGCCGAGGTTGAGGGCGATCGTGAAGGTCAGTGCGGGGCCGAGGTCGGAGCCCGAGTCGCGCATGATCTTGGGCAGCTGGGTGCCGAGGCCGTACCACGCGAAGAGCGTGAAGAGCGTGGAGACGGCGAACAGGACGGAGATCCAGCCGAACCCGTTGCGGAACAGGCCACCGAACCCGCCGCGCGGGGCGCCTTCCGAGACGGCAGCGGCCGACGCCGCGTCCTCGGCTGCCGTCCGCGCTGCGCCGAGCGTCTCGGGGAAGAACCGCAGGCCGAGGGGCACGAAGACCACGAGGGGGATGAAAGCGACGAGGAACATCGACTGCCAGCCGAAGGCCGGGATCATGCCGAGGCCGAGCAGTGCGGCGATGGTTCCGCCGATCGGCACGCCGGACATCATGAGGGTGGCCATCGAGCCGCGCCACTTGGCGGGGATGAGCTCGGCGGCGAGGGCGTTCGCCGACGGCACGAGGCCGCCGAGGCCGAGGCCGGCGACGAGGCGCAGCGCCGCGAAGGCGATCGCACCGGGGGCGAACGCGCACAGGACGGTCGCCACCGAGAACACCACGGTGCACAGGATGATGGCCTTCTTTCGGCCCCAGCTGTCCGAGAGCCGGCCGGCGAAGACGGCGCCGAGCATCATGCCCACGAACGCCATCGAGCCAATGGTGCCGGCCGAGGCCGCGTTGAGGCCCCAGCCGGTGTTCTCGATGAGGTTGTTCTGCACGGAGCCATAGACGATGAGGTCGTAGCCGTCGAAGACGACCAGGGCCCAGCAGATGGCGACGGCGATGACGGCGGCGCGCCGGCTCGGGCCCGAGGGGGCGTCCGCGCGGCCCACGGCGTCGTTGCCGGAAACGGGCGAGGAGGTTTGTGACATGCATCTCAGGGTGAGGTACGGCACGTCGTGGGCTCAAAAAAGTTCTGTTGTGCAGAACTTGACACCCGAGTAACGCGAATTCTGCCGGTTTGTTCTGCTGTGCAGAACGTTCCGCGGTGACGCGGTCAGTCCGGCCGCCCCTTCCAGGATGACGTCCGCGACGAGGTCTGGCAGGTTGAAGGGAATGAAGTGGTTGCACGCCACGATGCGCACATCGGCGACCCTCTGACGTGCAAGCGCCACATTCTGCTGGTCGTTGAATGGATCGCTGTCGCCGAGCAGGACCGTCGTCGGAATGCTTTCCCACGCCGCAGCAGGGACCGGATCGGAGAGCGTGCGCCTGCCGACGGGCCTGCGGGGATGGGAGTCCAGAAAGGCCCGCGCCGCCGCCGTGAGTCCCGGGTCCTCATTCCACCATCCGCCGCGCGGGAGGAACTGGCCCTCCTCATCCCAGACGATTGCAGGGTTCCCGTCTAAAAGCGAGGAGTCGCGGGTGTGCGGCTGCACGGGCTGGGGGACCGAGGAGACATAGACCAGCCTCGCTACGCTTTCGTGTCCCGCAGCGGAGATCCCGGCGACATCGCACCCGTAGGACCAGCCCGCCACGACGATCGGTCCCCTGCCGAGAGAGCGCAAGGCAGCCTTCACCACCTCGACGTCGTCGAGCAGCCCTGCCCCCGGAACCCGATGGGACACGAGATCCGGGACCACAACCTCAACGCCGCGGGCGGCCAGCCGGTCCCGCACCCACTGCCAGTCCTGGGGCGCCCCCCACATGCCGTGGACCAGCACCACGGCCTGAACTGCAGGCGCACGCGCCGGTTCGCTCATGCGACGACGGTAGGGCTCGGGGTGGGTGGCCGCAAGGAGAGGAGTGCCGGCCGGGGGAACGCGACCCTTGCAGCTTGGTGCCGACGGCGGTGAACTTGTTGAGTGAAGGCTGCAGCCATCGGTATCGACGTCGCTCTTATCGGCGGCAGGGGACACGACCTCGTGGCGTTGGACTCGTCTCGCCGGATAGTCGAGAGCATCCGCCACATTCGGGATCTCGGCCTGCTCAAACGAACCGTCGACGCGCTGGCACCCGACGTTGTCTGCATTGATTCGCCCTCGCAATGGGCTGAGCGCGGCGTCCGCAGGCCTGCCGAGCTGGATCTGACGCGACGGGGAATCAACCTGTATGCGACGCCGTCGGAAGACCGCGTCCGCCAGTTCCACCTCTGGATGCGCGACGGAATGGCTGTCTACGCAGCACTCGCTGATGACTACCCGCGGTACACCGGCGGCAGCGTGCTCTGGACCGCGGCCGAGTTCTATCCGCACGCGTCCGCGGTCGCGCTGGCCGGGCACATCGGGGAATTCACCGACAAGGTCCGGTTCCGCCGGCAGGTGCTCGCCACACAGGGAATCAAGGAGTCGGAACTGGCTGGCGCCGACCTGGTAGATGCAGCTGTCGGCGCCCTCACCGGACTCATCGCCCTCGAGGGAGCGCACACCTGGGTCGGTGAGGACCGGGACGCCATGCTCATTCCGGTGCGCGAATTGCACGACAGGTACGAGCGCGTCCCCGCGACGCCAGCTCACAGCAGCAGACGCGAAACCCCGCGTCGCGTCGTCGACGAGAACCGCCGAGAGTGCCAGTGCGGGTGCGGCGGCCCTCCTGCACGGCCGACCTCGCGCTTCCTTCCAGGCCATGACAACCGGATCAATCCCGCCACGGGCCAAAGATGGAATGGCTTGCCGGTGCGCCACACTGTCTGAGGCGAGGGCAGCAAAGTAAGGGTGAGACGATCGGCAGAGTCGGGCACGTACTACCGCATGAACCATTCGACGGCCCGCCTGCTCACGAGCCTCCGCGGTCGCGGAGGCTCCTCAGAGCGACGACCGCGCGATCTAGTGACCCGAAGCGCTGCGAGCAGTACAACGGTGTCGTGGACGACATGCCGGATGCTCCCAATACACCCCAAGGGCACGGACACCCGAGCGACCTTCCCGAGCTCCCCGGAGTGACCCACAGGTTCGTGGGGCTTCCCTCGGGTCTGCGGATGCACGTCGCCGAGGCCGGCGAGCGGGAGGCGCCCGCCGTCGTCCTCCTCCACGGGTTCCCCCAGAACTGGTGGGAGTGGCGCAAGGTGATCCCGCAGCTCGCCGAGCGCTATCGGGTGATCGCGCCGGACCTGCGCGGCGCGGGATGGACGGACGCGCCCGCGGAGGGCTACACGGTCAACGGGATGGTTGCCGACGTCGTGGCCCTGCTCGATGCGCTGGCGCTCCCCCGGGTGGGGCTCATCGCGCACGACTTCAGTGCGTTCATCGGCTATCGCCTCTGCTTCGACTACCCCGATCGGATCGGCGCCTACCTCTGCCTCGGCCCGCATCCCTACATCCGTCTCGGCTTCAAGCCACAGATGCTGGCGGGTCTGGCCCAGCTGTGGTTCCAGCCGGTGGTCGCCGCGCCCGGGCTGGGGCCATGGGTGCTGAGCGGCCGGGCACTTCCCCACCACCTGCTCAGCGGCTTCACCGATTCCATCAGCGAGGAGGACACCGCGGTCTTCACCCGGAGACTGCATGCTCCGGGGCATCCCGAGGCGGGGTCCGCGCTGTACAGGAACCTGATTCTGCCGGAGATGGGGCGTTTGGTTTCGGGCAAGTACGGCCAGAACCGCCTCACGGTACCGACAGTCGCCCTCCTGGGCAGCGACGACCGCGCCGTCCTCCCGGACATGCTGGCCGTGGACGGGGACCGCGCGGACGACCTCACCGGCCACATGGTCGACGGCGCCGCGCACTTCCTCGCAGACGACCGTCCCGACGCTGTGGTGCAGCACGCGCTCGAACTGTTCAGCCGCGCCCTCTGACGGGAAGAAGAATCCGACCTGGCTCCTCCTCAGAGGTGCGACTTGATGAACTCCAGAATCTTCTCGATCTCCCGGGCTGCCATGGCCCGCGTCGATGGACTTGCGCCAACGCCACCGGGTCGCCGGTCGATGCGATGGGCAGTCGCGACATCCCGAAGACTATCCGCGCACGTCCGTAAACGTCGATACAGCGTGCGGCTTTGCCTATGACAGCCTGAGAAATTAAGTGCGAATCAGCTCTCAGCCTTCGGCGCACAACGGCGGCCGGGCACCCGCCGTCGTCAGCTCTCCGCCTGCGGCCCCGCGGCGTCGCCGGGCACCACGTCCTGGACGACCTCGTTGTGGCGGAGGAACCATGGCTTGAACGGCGGGTCGAATCGGGCGAAGCGGGGTGGCCCGGACGGTCTCATTTCGGCTGCGGCCAGGGCATCCTGGAGTTGGCGATTGCGCTTGGCGAAGTCGGATTCGGTTCCCCTGCCGGAGAAGCGGACGACGGCTGCGACGCAGGCGGGCACCGTCCGAATCCTCACCCGCGGGTCGGCGGGGATCGGGGCCGCATCCTCGGTCATTCCCGCGGGGAGCACGAAGGCCACCACATACCGGCCCTCGTCCGAGCCGCCTTCAGCGAGACCCAGCGGCCCTTCCTGGAGCACCGGCGCCGTCATCTGCACCTTCTGCGACTGGGACGTCCGGGGCGCGGAGGCTTGGAGCACGGGCGCGGTCATCTCCACCGACTGGCGGGACGTGTTGTTGCCGCTGATGTAGTTGAACAGGTAGCGGAAAGCAGCGTTGCCCGCCCTGTCGAAGGTGCCGCGGACCTCCACCTCGGCCACGGCATACGCCGGGTAACGCCGCAGCTCGAAGTCCGCGTACCGCCGCACAAGCTCGTAGGGCTGCTGTTCCGTCATGGCGCCTCAGACGCCACGCCGAGTGTCGGGCCCCGCCTCAACTACACGCTTGATGTCCGCCAGGACAGGCGCCCAGGAGTTGGCGACCATGGTGTCGGCATCGGCCTGGGTCGGGCTGTTCCCGTGGGTCAGCGTCAGGATGGTGGCGCCGTCGTGCTCCGCCAACTCATAGGTGACGTGGTGGTAGTTCTCCGGGGCGTCCTCGCTGCCGGCCATCGGGCTCCAGTGGGTCGTGCTCACGACCCTCGGCGGCTCGAACCGTAGAACAGTGCCCTTGTCGGTGTAGGACTGGCCCTTCCACTCGCCGCTCCAGGTCACGGCACCCCCGGGCCGCCAATCAGCCTCAAGCGTGGTCCCGTGCAGGTACTTCGAGACGGTCTGAGGGTTGATCAGCGCGTCCCACACGCGCTCAATCGGGGCGTTGATCTCGATCGACGTCTGAGCTGAGTACGTGTCTGCCATGGCGTGATGCTACTGCCGCGCCACGGAGGGGGCGAGGGCCGCCGCTGCGTTCAGGATGGCCATCCGCGCGTCTGCCCCAGTCAGAGCGAGCGCACGACGCCGGGCTCCCATCCGCCGTCGTGCGCTCGCCGTGAGCCGCTCTGGGCCCCTCCCGTCACTCGTCGTCGTGCTCGGTGAGGATCTGCGCCAGCGTTTCGAGATCGGCGTGGACCTGGCGTGAATAGGCCTTGTTGACGAGGGGGTCGGCGATCCGGCCGAAGACCCCACCAAGGCCCGGGGCCGCGTCGAGGTGGTAGTTGAGGCGCGTGCCGCCTCCCTCGGGGGTCAGCGTGTAGGCCCCGGAGATGCCGACCTTGCCCTCGACCGACTTGAAGGCCGAGGTTGTAGGGCGGTCGTGCACGCTGACCTCCATGGTCCAGTCGAACGTGCGGCCGAGGATCCTGCTCGCTCCCCTGATCCTGGACCCGGCGCCAACGGGGCCGTCACCTTCGAGCTCGGCACGGACGGTGTTGGCCTGGAATGACGGGAAGTTCGCTGGCTCCGTGATGTAGTCGAAGACCCGCTCGGGGGTTGCGTTGATGAGGATGCTGTCGTCGGTGGTGGGCATGATGGGCGCTCGATTCCAAAAGGTGCGGCCATAGAGCGCGAGGGTGTCTCGTGCGTGATGCGGTGTGCCCCAGCCGTTATCCGCTCCGGCGTTTCGCAGAGGCCCCGCGCACGTACGCCGCGTGAGCCCGCAGGTCCATCGTGCGCCGACGGGTGAGCGCGTACAAGGGCGCGGCGTGTCTACAAGGGCGCGGCGCGCCACAGGATTCCACTGGCGGTGAGAAGCCGAAGGAGATGCGGAGCGCGAGAAGGGCCCGGGCGCTGGCTCTGCCAGCACCCGGGCCCTTCCGCCGGTCCCTTCCGCTACTCGAGGTCGGCGATCGCACGGCCGGTCCGGTCGGGGGCGATGACCGAGAACAGCAGGCCGGCGACCGGACCGATGATGCCGAGTGCAAGGGCGAAGGGAACGCTGCCGGCGATGGTGAGGGCGAAGAGGGGGAAGATGCCGGCGCCGAGGCCGCGGCCCACGTAGTAGCTGGCGCTCGAGCCGGTAGAGCGGATGCGGGTGGGGAAGTACTCGGACATCCACACCCCGAGGACTCCGAAGCCGCCGGCGGCGCCGGCGCAGAGCATGAGGGCCCAGAACGTGGGCCAGGCCCAGAAGTCCGCGCCGACATGGGCCGAGTGGGTCGCCAGGAGGATGAGGAACCAGACGAAACCGACCGTGCCCACGGCGGAGGCGAGGGTGAAGGCGTACTTGCGCCGGATGGCATCCGAGACGACGCCGGTGAGGGTGTAGGCGATGATCGTGGCCACGTAGCCGATGAGGACGACGAGGCTGACGGTGTCGAGGGGCAGCTTCTGGGTGGCCAGCAGGTACGTCGAGAGGTAGGCGCCGACCGAGTTCGTGGTGAGGAACATCGCGGTCGAGAGGACCATGAAGAGCACGGTGCCGATGACGAACTGCGGCTTGAAGATGTCCACCACGGGGACCTTGGTGCGCTGGAGCTCGTCGGGGAGGGTGCCTGCCTTGAGGTGCTGCTGGTAGGCCAGCCACTGCTTGGATTCAGGCAGGAGCCAGAGGGAGGCGATGCCGATGACCATGCTGATGGCGCCGATGCCTACGTACCCGGCGCGCCAGCCGACATCGTGTCCGAGGACGGTGAGGAAGAGGAAGAGGACGCCCTCGGTGAGGATCTCCCCGACGAAGTACATGGCCTGGATGATCCCGCCCATGGTGCCGCGCCGTGCAGTCTTCCAGCACTCGGTGAACATCGAGAAGGACAGGCCGAAGAGGCCTCCCATGCCCACGCCGGCGAGGACCCGCGTGGCCATGAACATCTCGTAGTTGACGGCGAGGCCGCCGAGGAGGGCTGCGATGCCGAAGGCGACGACAGAGATCGCGAAGGTGCGGCGGCGCCCGAGCGTGTCACCCAGGGTGCCGAAGACGAAGCCGCCGAGGATCGAGGCGAACCCCTGCACGGTCGCCACCGTGATGAGCGCGATGGTCGAGACGTGCAGGCTGCCGGAGATGTAGACGAGCGGGTAGCCGATCAGGTTCAGCTCCGCGCCGTCGAAGAGGGTGCCGAGCAGGGCGAAGGCCAGGATGAAGCGGATCTCGCGGCGCGAGTAGATGGTGGCGGTGCCCACGATCGGGGCTCCCTTGATGGTGGAAATCACGTGCGCTTCCTCGTCGTTGAGGCTCTATTGAATCCTAGGTGAGCTTCCGCTCGGGGTGGGCGCGCGACGGCGGGCGGGCACCCGCCGTCGCGCGCTCTGCCGGGATGGGACTCGGCTCAGGCGCGGGCCGGGACGGTGGCGCGGCCCAGGTTCGCCGAGGTGAGGGCGAGGGCGATCTCCTCGTGCGCGCCCGGGGCCAGCGGCAGGAGCGGGGTGCGCACCGTGGCGTGCTCGAGGATGCCGCGGGCCACGAGGCCCTCCTTGAGCGCGACCGTGCCCTCCATGTGCGAGCCGCGGTGGTAGACGTTCTTGGTCACGGGCAGGAGGCGGTCGTGGATCGCGCGGGCTGCAGCGTAGTCCTTGGCCTTGCCAGCGGCGATGAGCTCCACGAGGGGCTCGGGGGCGAGGCCACCGTAGCCGACGAGCGCGCCGTCCACGTCGAACATGGTGTGCAGCAGGTACTCGTCGTGGCACGTGAGGATCTGCAGCTCGGGGAAGGCCGCGCGCAGCACGGGGATCTCGGTGTCCCAGCGGCGCATGTTGCGCACGCCGTTCTTGGTGGCGAAGACGCCCTCCTGGGCGGCGATCTCGAGCTGGGTGTCCAGGTTGTACGTGGCCTTGGTGGCGTCCGGGTACTGGAACAGGATCAGCGGCAGGCCACTGGCCTCGTAGATCTCCTTGTAGCGGCTCTGGGGCGCGCCCTCCTGGTAGCCGAACCGCAGCCAGCCGTGGGACGGGTAGACCAGGCCGGCGGAAGCACCGGCGTCGACGGCGCGCTGGGCCTCCTCGGCGGCGACCTTGTTGCCCTCGCCCGTGATGCCGGCGATGATCGGCAGCCGGCCGTCCACCGCGTCGCGGAACGAGGAGATGACGAGGGCCTGCTCGGCCTGGGTCAGGAAGGTGCCCTCGCCGGCGTGGCCGAGGACCACGAGGCCCTTGACGCCCTCAACGCTGCCGAGCCAGCTGCCGAGGCGGTGGATCGCGTCGACGTCCACGTCGCCGTCGCGGGTGAACGGGGTGACCGGTGCGGGGACGAGGCCGCGGAGGTCGATGGTGCTCATGGTTGCTCCTCTTCGAGTGTGGTTCATGCCGTCCGGAAGGTTTCCTTCGGCTGAGGGAATCGATTCCGTTATCGATTGCTTCAACGGTAAGCTGGGTCACAGGAGCACGTCAAGGGTCGATTTCAAGGAGGTTGCGGTGGCTGGCAAGGAGGCCCGCGCGGGGTCGCGGCCCACGATCGCCGACGTCGCGGAGGCGGCCGGGGTTGCGAGGTCCACGGTGTCCCGGGCCATGAACCGCGAGCACACGTTCTACCGCAGCGACTCCGCGGCGCGCATCCGCGCGGTGGCCGAGTCCCTGGGCTACGAGCCGAACCCGTCCGCGGCGAACCTGCGGCGCCGGCAGACGAACACGATCGGCGTGCTCGTCTCGCGCCTCACCGACACGGTGATGGCCACCCTGTACGAGGAGATCGCCGCGGCCTGCGCTGCGCGCGGGTACCACGCGCTAGTCGCGACGACATACGGCGACCCCGGGCTCGAGCGCGAGAACGGCCACGCGATGCTCGCCTCACGAGTCGACGGCCTCATCCTCACGACGGCGACGACGGAGGGCGGCCTGTGCGCCGAGCTCCTGGAGCGTGGCATCCCGCACGTGCTCGCCCTGCGCGCGTACGGCGCGAGCCCCAGCGTGACGGGCGACGACCCGCTCGGCGGCTACCTCGCGACACGCCACCTCATCGATCTCGGGCACCGGGAGATCGGGATCGTGGCCGGCCCGGACGAGGCGCCCACGGCCTTGGGGCGGCGCGAGGGGTACCGCCGGGCCCTGGCCGAGGGGGGGCTTCAGGAGCGGCCAGAGTTCGTCTACCCGTCGACGTTCTCCATGGAGAGCGGGGAGGCCGCTGCCGAGGCGTTCCTGGCGGGCTCGCGCCGGCCCACCGCGGTGTTCGCGGTCAACGACAACACGGCGATCGGCTTCACCTCAGTGATCCAGCGGGCCGGCCTGCGCATCCCGCAGGACCTCTCGGTGGTCGGCTACAACGACATCCCGCTTGTGGCGCGCCTCGCCGTGCCCCTGACGAGCGTGCGCGTCCCGTTCCGGGAGATCGCCGCGGCCGCGGTGGACGAGCTCCTGACCTCGATCAACGGCCAGCCCGCCTCACCGCAGCGTCAGCGGGTCCTGGCGCCGACGGTGATTCCCCGCGCCTCGACCGGGCGGCCGCCGGGCGAAGCTCGAGATACCGCGCCGCCGCGCCCCCAGACCGCGGCCAGGTAGCACAATGGCTCTGGACGACGACGCCACCCACCATTGCCAAGGAGCCACCCATGGCCGTTCGCGCCGACCTGAACATCTCACTCGACGGCTACGCCTCGACCACGGACCAGACGCCGGAGAACCCGATGGGCGAGGACTGGCCGCGACTCGTCGCGGCCTACACGGGCACTAGGACGTTCCGCGAGAGGGTGCTCGGCGACCGCTCGGGCGAGGGAACCACCGGGGTCGACGACCGCTACGGCGCGGAGTACTTCGAGGGCATCGGCGCGGAGATCATGGGTGCGGGCATGTTCGGCCTGCACACCTTCCCCGACGATCCGGACTGGCGCGGGTGGTGGGGCGACGAACCGCCCTTCCACGCGCCGGTCTTCGTCCTCACCCACGATGCCGACCGCGCGCCCATCGAGTTCGACAACGGCACGGTGTTCCACTTCCTCTCGACCACTCCCGAGGAGGCCCTCGCGAAGGCGATCGACGCCGCGGGCGGGGCTGACGTGCGGATCGGCGGCGGCGTGGACACCGTGCGGGCGTTCCTGCAGGCCGGGCTCGTGGACCGGCTGCACGTGGCCATCTCACCGATCCTCCTAGGCCGCGGCAAGAACCTGTGGCAGGACCTGCGCGGGCTCGAGGCCGGCTACACGATCAGCAGCGAGGTGGCCGAGAGCGGCGTCGTGCACATGACCTTCGCGCGGGACTGACACCGCGACGCGCTCAGAGCCGGCCCTCCTCGGCCACCCGCTTGATGTCCGCCAGGACGGGCGCCCACACATTGGCGACCATCTTCTCGGCGTCGTCCTGGGTCGGGCTGTTGTCGTGGGTCAGGGTCAGTGTTGTGGTGCCGTCGTGCTCCGTCAGCTCGTAGATGACCCTCCCCTACCACGGGCCTGCCGGGCCTGGACCGGCCTCTCCATCCGTGTGGAAGGCCGGTCCGTTCTCGCGGCGCCGGGCGGTCTGAGGCCCGTCGTTCATCGCAGAATCGTCGCTCCTTGCTCACGGCACTAGCGCGAACCCGGAATCCCAACTGGTCTTTGCGAGGGCTGCCATGGTGATCTGCAGAAAACCCAACGCCTCGAGCTCCCGTGCACGCGAAAGTGGTCCGGCGTCGACCGCCCGGAGACCCGCGGCCTCGACGAGGGCGATGACTGCGATCTTCGCGTCGGCATCGTCCCCGGCCAGCACAACAGTCGTGCGCGCTCCACCATTGGTGCCGCTGGCCAAGGTTTCTCCGAAGTTGATGTTGAATGCCTTGACGACCGCCGCATCCGGAATGTCCTTGGCGATTTCAGCTGCTGCAGAGGAGTCAGATGGCACGACCAACTCATCGAAAGTGGTGAAGTCGATCGGGTTGCTGATGTCGATGACGACCTTCCCGCTGAGTCCATCCGGGTAATGCGTAAGCACGTCCGCGACCGCTTCGTAGGGAACTGCGAGGACCACGAGGTCACCTGTGAGCTCATCGCCCATCACCCCGTACCTGGCATCGGGCCGCTCGGGCGAGGAGCTGGCACCGGCCCGGCGCCTGATTATTTGGATATCAGCCCCCGCCCTCACGGACATATCGGCGATCGCCGAACTCATCTTGCCGGTACCGATTATGCTGATCGATGTCATGCGAACAGTGCCCTTCTTGCGTTGCGTGATCGCATTAGAGTCTTCTCAGCGACAGCTGCTGCGTCGTAGTCGTAGAAGAAGCTTCTGCGAAAATCTCGTCCGGCGCGCACGTCGGCGTCGCGTTTCTTGATGTCCTCATACTCAGCTTGGGAGTCGAGCTGTGAACCGCTCCTGCGCGAGCTTGCCTGCATAATGGCTGTTCGCTGCAAGCGAGCCGTCGTGTAGCGTTTGAAGGCATCGATGATGCCCTCGGGGCCTTCAGCCTCCCTGAGGAAGATGGCAAGGCTTACACTGTCTTCAATTGCCTGGTTCACGCCTTGGCCGACGTAAGGCAGCATGGTGTGTGCTGCGTCGCCGAGCAATGTGACTCGACCTCGTGACCAGTTGGCTAGAGGCTCTCGGTCGTACAGTCCCCACCAGAAGGTCTTGTCGATGAGTTTGATGAACTCGCGGAGCCTCGGGTCCCATTCCTCGCCCCCGAACTCGGCGGCGAGTTCGCTTACATCCCCCTCGGCCGACCATGATTCCTTGAGGGGCCTGTCACTTGGGACAAAGCCAACATAGTTGAACAGCTTACGCTGGCGCAGCGGGTAGCACATGAAATGCTTTCCACCCCCCATCCAGACCTGGCTCCTCATCGGCCAGTCTTCGGGAAGGAGGCTCGCGTCAAGCACTCCGCGATATGCGATGGATCCGGAATAGATGGGAGCCGAGGGCTGGACGATCGAATCCCGGACCAGCGAATGGACTCCGTCCGCACCCACCACAGCATCAAACTCGGCATTCACACCATTTTCGAATTCAAGGCGGACGCTCGAGTCCAATGCGTGAATCGATGCCAACCTGTGCCCCAGACGAACCGCATCACTGGGAATTGACCGGCGCAGGACATCGATGAAATCGGCTCTGTGAATGCCAAAACTCTGGTACCGCCCGGCAGAGTCCGACCAAGCAACCTCCGCCACCGGCCTGCCATCCGTGCTCAGGTTCACACCCGGCCCGTCCCATGGCGCACCCGCGAGCTTGACCTCATCAAGCAGACCCAACCTGTCGAGCCCGCGCTGGCCGTTCGGGGCGATCCCGACACCTGCGCCCACTTCAGCCAGCTTCCTAGCCTGCTCGAACACCGTGACCTCGGCCCCAGCAATCTTCATGAGTGCGATCGCGGCAGTGAGTCCACCCAGCCCCCCGCCAATGATCGCGACTCGAGTCGCACGATGATCCATTCTGGTTCTCCTCTAATACATCCGTGTTGCTAGGTGGGCCGGCCACCCCGAAAGGGCGTGACGAGATGTTAGTGAAATGGTTCTCTGGGCCTTAAGGCCGCCAGAGACCTATACGGTTCCGCTACCTCTCGGGGTGAGATCGATGGCAACTGGCAGGTCATCTGTGGCTTTGTGCTGTTGCGGAGCCTGCGCTGGCACGATCCAGGCGGCCGCTGCCCCGAGGACACCAACGATGGCGAAGACGTAGAAACCCCACGGATAGGCGATGCCTGCGGTCAATAGGACTCCTCCGAGCAGAGGCCCGCAGATTGCACCCAGGCGACCCACCCCCGCTGTCCAGCCGACGCCCGTTGCGCGGAGGTGATTCGGGTAGACCTTTTGCGTGTAGGCATAGGTCAACGCCTGCGAGCTGAAGACGAAGAAACCTGCAAGGAACAGGGCTGCGTAGAGAATCGGCTCTGGCAACGGAAGCGCGAATACGGCCAAGAAGATCGCAGCTCCAGCGAACCAGCCGATGGTTGTTCGACGAACTCCTCCGCGGTCAGCGAAACGTCCTCCGAGAAGATAGCCGAGAATTGCTCCCAGGTTGAGGGTCAGCAGAAACGCCAGTGAATTTCCTACCGAGTACCCTGCAGCGCGCATGATCTCGGGAAGCCAGGTGTTGAGCCCGTAGATCAACAACAGACCCATGAACGTGGCGATCCAGAACGCTAGCGTCGCTCGCAGCTGAACGCCCCGGAAGAGGCCACTGATGGTCGCGCGGCTCGCGCGGCCGCTTCTCGCCACGGGCACCGCGGGGGTCCCCTGAGCATCAGGGTCTGAAAGGTAGCGGATCATCAGGGGGACGAGCACTAGCGCCGGCAATGCTCCGGCAACGAACATGGACTGCCATCCAAGCCAGGGGATCAGGAACATTCCGAGCAGCGCGCAGAGCACGGCACCGACGTTGTATCCAGTCATGAGTGTTGTGGTGGCGCTACTGCTCTTGCCCTGGCCAGCTCGGTGCGCGGCCACGATGGCGACCGCGATGGGCATGCAGCCACCGAGACCCACACCCGCGAGGAACCTCAGGATCGTGAAAAGGATCGCCGACGGTGCTGCTGCTGAGAGCAGCGTGAACACGGAGAAGCAGGCCACAGATGCCACCAGCGCCTTGGCCGGGCCGATTCTTTCGGCAACGCTGCCGATGACGATGGCTCCGACCGTCATGCCGACCAGACCGATCATGGCTATGACCGACGCCGTGGCCGCGGTGAGTCCCCAAACGTTGCCCTTCAAGAGGACCGGAAATACTACGGCCAACGCAATAAGGTCGAACCCGTCAAGGGCGACTGACGACCAACACAGCAGCTGTACCCCGCGGCCGGGGCTGGAAGTTGAGAATTGCACGGCGCCTCCTATACGCGTCAATGCCAGCGAGCCTATGTGGCGTGAATTACACCCTCAACGGGCTCACATCGATGGACTTATGGAAGCTATCTATGGCCTCCAGCCCAGAAGGCCTGATCTAGGGGACCGGGACGTCCAGCGTCGGCACAATGGCCCGGCGTCCCTCGCCTCAGTCCTCATGAGCGGATCGTCGTCCGGCCGCACCCGCCCGCATCGAGCCACTGTTCTATTGTTGCCAGATGGGATCCCCCAACCTTCTGGCGCTCGACCTCTTCCGGCTGCGGGTCTTCGTCACGGTGGTGGAACGCAACGGCTATTCCGCCGCTGCCCGCCACCTCCACCTAGCGCAGCCCACCGTTTCGCACCACGTGGCGGAACTCGAGAAGGCACTCGGCTCGGACCTTCTCCGCTACGAACAGCGGGCGATACACCTGACGCCCGCCGGCCAGGAAGTGTACAACTCGGCCCTGCTCATGCTCCGTGAGCAGGAGTCACTGCAGGAATCGCTCAAGGACCTGAAGCACGGCCGTCGCGGCAGGGTCCGGCTCGGAGCCAGCATCGCCTTCGAGCAGCGGTACTTTCTGGACCAAGTGATCGTCCCGTTCTGCCGGAGCCATCAGGGGACATTGCTCTCCCTGCGGTTCGGCCACAGCGGCCAATATGCCCAAGCAGTCCTGGACAGGGAGGTGGACCTTGCATATGTAATCAAGTGGCAGCTGCCCCCCGAAGTTTCCTTCGAACCGCTTCACAAAGCACCCATGAGGTTCCTAGTCCCAAGGTCCCATCCCTTGGCCCGGCAGGAGACCGTTGATATCGAGGACATCGCGGAGGCTGGCCTGATTGCCAGCCCTCTCACAAGCCTCGAGTCGATGTACTACCGGCAGATCCTCAGGGAGAGCGGCATCATCGGGGAGCATTCCGTGATCGAAGTGGACGGCATGCAGGCCCGCGTGCTTGCGGCCGAGGCCGGCCTGGGCGTGGTCGCCACCTTCATCCCCCCCTACGCCCGCGGCTCGGTCATGGCCCCGCTCGTCGAGCTCTCGGTCAATGGTCCGACTGCCCAAGTTCAAATCGGCCTGGTCCGCCGCCCTGCAGACAAGGGACCGGAAAGCGTCGACGCGTTAGCAGACTGGCTGCGCCGCCTGACCTCGGCGTGAAGTCCGACGGCCTGCCGCCCCAGCCCTACATGACTGCAGGACTACCCGTGGCCACAGTGGCGGATGAATGCGGGGAAGCGGCACGGTCGTGACCTGCTACCGCACCAGTTGCTGGGGGCGCACGACGGCGGGCACGCACCCGCCGTTCGTGGGTTCCACGGATCGGTGGAGCCTTCTCCCGCTCGACGGCTTTGCCGACCGCGCGCCCATCGAGTTCGACAACGGCACGGTGTTCCACTTCCTCTCGGCCACCCCCGAGGAGGCGCCGGCCAAGGCGACTGAGGCCGCAGGCGGGGCCGACGTGCGGATCGGCGGCGGCGTGGACACGGTGCGGGAGTTCCTGGAGGCTGGGCTCGTCGACCGGCTGCACGTGGCGATCTCGCCCATCCTGCTCGGCCGCGGGAAGAGCCTGTGGGAGGACCTGCGCGGGCTCGAGGCCGGCTACACCGTCAGCAGCGAGGTCGCCGAGAGCGGCGTCGTGCACATGACCTTCGCGCGGGACTGACGCCGCGACGTGCGGCGCACGCAGGCGAATAGAGACGGAGGAAGCCGCCGAGCTTGTCAACGTCAAGGTCCTCGCGCCCAGCCCACGATGCTCACGCGCGCCGCCGTCGCGGGCATGCAGGAAAGGGGCGAGGGAACAATCATCAACGTCGCCGGCGTGATCGCCTTCAGCGGGCCGGCCCCCGCATTCCCTGATGCCGCGGCGATCAGCGGGCCTGCTGGGCGAGCCTCTTGACCGACTCGGGCGCTTCCTGACCGGCCTTCTTCAGAGCAGCCACGTAGACTTTGGCAGCTGCGGCGCGGTTGGCAGCCTTCTTGGATACGAACCGGCTGCCGGACGTGGTCTTACGCACAGTGCCAGTGACGTTGCGCTTGGTGCCTTCGGCCATCACGATTCCTCCGTCTGCTGGTCCTCTGATTGTGCCCCGGCTTGCTGCGAACCGTCTACGAGCTCGATCTCGTCACCCGGGAAGACGATCGGGTCGAGCGCCGTAGCTGCGAACTTTGCCGCTTCCACATCCGGCGCCTCCCCAACCAGCTGTGCAAGTGCCGCAATGCCCAGAGCCTGCGCGGCTTTCTTCCCAGCGCGCGCGTGACCCCCGGACCGTCGCGATGCATGCATTGCTGAGGCAGACCGGCTGCCGGCATGGCGTTTGTGCTCGGTCCCCGGCGCTCAGGAAGTTCCGTCGCACGCACGACGGCGCTTCCCCGGCTCGGGTGCGCGGCGTCACCGGAGCGTCCGCCCTAGGGCCGGCCCTCCTCGACCACCCGCTTGATGTCCGCCAGGACGGGCGCCCACGCATTGGCGACCATCTCCTCGGCGTCGGCCTGGGTCGGGCTGTTGCCGTGGGTCAGGGTCAGCGTTGTGGCGCCGTCGTGCTCCGTCAGCTCGTAGGTGACATGGTGGTAGTTCTCGGGCGAGTCATCGGTGCCGGCCAACGGGCTCCAGTGGGTCGTGCTGACGACCCTGGGCGGCTCGTAGCGCAGGACCGTGCCCTTGTCGGTGTAGGGCTGCCCCTTCCATTCCCCGCTCCAGGTCACGGAGCCGCCTGGACGCCAGTCGGCTTCGAGCGTGGTCCCGTGGAGGTACAGCGAGACGGTCTCGGGGTCGACGAGCGCATCCCACACCCGCTCGATCGGGGCGTTGATCGTGATCGACGTCTGGGCTGAATAGGTACCCGCCATGGCGCGATCGTAATGCCGCACACGGGAGGGGACGAGGGCTGCCGCATGGATTGGAAACTGGTCTCCCTGACGAGGCCTACCCCTGCGACCCCGCCGTCTTCAGGAAGGCGGCAATGTCTTCGAGAGTGCTGAGGGCACCGGGCAGCAGGTTCACGTTGGCGAGGAAGCCATGCAGCTGGCCCTCGATGAGACGGGTACTGACCGGAACTCCGGCAGCAGCCAAGCGGTCAGCATAGGCCTGCCCCTCGTCTCGCAGAACGTCGTACTCGGCCAAGATCACCATGGCCGGCGGAGCCCCGGCCAGACCTGTCGTGCGAAGCGGTGAGGCGTTCGGTTCGGTTCGGCGTGCGACCTCGGGGACGTACTGGTCCCAGAAGTAGCCCATCGTTTCCCGAGTCAGCGAGAGCTGATTGGCCTGGTGTGCGTAGGACGGGTAGTCCATCGTGCAGTCGGTTACCGGGCAGCACAGGATCTGGCACGCCACCACTTCGGCTCGGCGGAGAGCCACGGCTGCCGCGAGGTTGCCGCCCGCGCTCTCGCCGAGGACAATCACGGGTGCTGCTGAGGAACCGGTGAGGGTGCCAGCGTGTGCTGCTGCCCAGTCCACGGCTTCCACCGCATCGTCGAAGGCTGCCGGGTAGCGGTGTTCAGGAGCTTTGCGGTACTCGACCGCCACCACGGTCATGTCGGCAAGCTGCGCGAGGTGGCGGCTCATTGGGGTGACAGCATCGACGCTGCCCAGTACCCAGCCTCCTCCGTGGAATACGAGGACCACCCCGAGAGTGTGGCGGGAGGGCTTGAAGATCCGGGCCGAGAGGGGCCTTTCCGCATCGATGAGGACGTCTTCCTCATGGCTCATCTTCGGGCCGTTTCCGAGTGCCGGGAGGTTGCGCAGGGCTCGTTTGCGGGCTTCGGCCAGTGGGATTTCGTGCAGGGGAAGGCCGCCGGCCGCACGCATCGTTTCGAGCATCTTCTGGCTGGCCGCGTCAAGTGGCACGTTGTCTCCCGTTGTCCAGGCAGGTCGCGTCGATCAGTGGCGAACCGTGAAATCGCGGTCGAAATCGACCTCGTGAGTCAGTCGCCAGTACTCGAGGTGGCTGAAAGGCCAGATCTGGGACACCCGGCCGTGGCGGTTCTTGTACCAGCTGCGCACCTGCGGCCGCCCCCAGGCGCGCGTGGCGTTCGCGGCGTCGACCTTCCCGACGATGTCCTCGAGGGCAGACTGCCTCACGTCGAAGCCCTTCACGCCCCGCAATAGGGTCTGATGGATGGCCTCGACGGCGAATTCGACGCCGCACTCCATCATGAAGTGCTGGCTGCCGTGCACGACGTAGTTCGTGTTCGGACCCATGACGATGAACAGGTTCGGGTAGCCCGGGACTGAGATACCGGCCCATGCGCGCGCGTCGCCCTGCCAGTGCTCCTTGAGGGTCTGGCCCGTCGCACCGCGGACCTCGATCGGGTCGAGGAAGTCAGAGGCGAGGAACCCTGTCGCATAGATGATGACATCGAACTCGTGGAAGTCGCCGTCTGCCGTCGTGATTCCGTTCTCGGTGAAATGGTCGATGCCGCTTGTGACAATCTGGGCGTGGGGGCGCTGGAGTGCCTGGGCCCATACGCCGTTGTCGCGCAGCATGCGTTTGGCACCCGGGGGATAGTTCGGCACCACCGTGGCGAGCAGCTCGGGATGGTCCTTCCACTGCGCGCCGATGACTTCGGTGAGGATCTGGCGAACCTTGAGGTTGACGGGAGACACGGAGTCCTCGCGCTCCCAGCCGGCTGCGGCGATCACAGTGTGGGCACGGCCGGTGGCGGACTGGAAGAAGCCGGAGAGGCGGAACCACTGCCCGTAGTAGGGGACGTGCTCGCACAGCCAGCTCAGCGCCGAGGGAGTCGCGTCGTGGTAGTTCGGCGCCGGGACCATCCACGGGCCCGATCGCTGGAAGACGGTCAGCTGCGCGACGCGGTCCACGATGGCCGGGACGATCTGATAGGCGCTGGCGCCGGTGCCGATGACGGCGACCCGCTTGCCGGCCAGATCCACCCCGTGGTCCCAGCGTGCCGAGTGCATCTGCGCGCCGCGGAAGTCGCCGCGCCCCGGATATTCGGGGATGTTCGGCCGCTCGAGCTGGCCGACTGCCGAGATGACGGCGTTGAAGCGCTGGACGGTGTCTGTTCCCCCCGACCGCGTCACGACCTCCCAGTCCCCGCGCTCCTCGTCCCACGTGAGAGCCGTGACCTCGGTGTCGAACACGACGTGCTTGCGCAGGCCCGCTCGCTCAACGATCTCGAGCGCGTACTCCTCGATCTCCTCTCCTCGGGCGTAGGCGCTGGGCCAGTCGGCGCGTTGGGCGAAGGAGTAGCTGTAGGCGAAGGTCGGGGTGTCAAGGCGCGCGCCGGGATAGGTGTTGGCCCACCACACCCCGCCGACATCGGGGTTCTTCTCGAACGCCGTGAACGGTACGCCCGCCTGGCTCAGCCGGTACATGGCGGCGATGCCGGACATGCCCGTGCCGATCACCGCCACCTTGAACTCGCGGCCCTGGGAGACCTCTTCGAACGTCCAGTCAGGGGCACCGAGCTTCTTCGGCGCGAGGTCCAGCTCGTGGGTCAGCAGCTCGGTGTCCGCATCGCTCGCCCCGTTGGTGAGGAAGTCGAGCAGGATGCGCGTCTCCGCCGCATCGAGGCGGCGCGGCGTGGTCAGGCGATCGTCCCGCACCCGCTTGAGGGCGGTGAGGGCCACGTCGCGTGCCTCCGCCTGCGCTTCGACACCCAGTCCGCCGTGCGGGGCCGGAACGACGTCCGTTGGCGGGAATGACGGCCGAAGCCCGGGCCGCAGGATCTGGAAGTCTCCTGTGACGGCGGCGAGCGCGACGAGCAGCGACGGCAGGTCAGCCTCGTGGACGATGCGCTGCAGGAACGCATCGCCCTCAGTGATCGGCTGGTACTCGTCGCGCCAGTACACATCGTCGACTGCGTCTGTGAGCGTGCCGATCGCCTCGGGAATCGTCATTGAAGCCTCCTCGTCCGGCATCACTCGTGTAGATAATGCACATTTACTTCGAACTGTGAGTAAATAGTGATCGTCGATGGATCGCGTTGTCAAGCGACTCGAGGAGCGCCGATACGCTGTGAGGATGCCCGAGAACTCGCGCTCAGCCCCGCAGGGGTCGCAGACGCTGGCCCGCGGAATTCAGGCGCTCAAGACCGTGGCAATGTCGCGCTCCGGGCTTTCGATCCAGGAAGTGGCGGCTGGATTGGGCATCCACCGCAGCGTCGCCTCGCGGTTGCTTCAGACCCTTTCAGAGGGCGGGCTCATCACGCGCGGAGGCGATGGGCGGTATCGGGCTGGTGCAGGCCTGATCCCGTTGGCGCGCAACGGTGTGGCAGTCTTCCGTGAGGAAGCGCTGCCCGAGGTCAGGCGCCTGTGCGACAGGCTGGGCGTGACGGTCGCCCTCTTCGTGGAGCAGGCCGGGGCAGCCTACGCACTCCTGGTGGAGGCCCCGCGTTCGGCGGGCTTCCATCTCTCGCTCAGCGAGGGTGCAAGCTACCCTTTCGACCATGGCGCCGCCACGTGGGCGCTGCGTTCCCTCCACCCTGCCCGCCCAGACGACCCCGCCATCCTGACCGAGGCGCGCTCGCGAGGCTGGGTCCGCACTGCCGGTGAGGTTGAACCGGGCGCGTATGCGTTGGCAGTCCCGATCGGTTCAGATGGACTGCGTCCCAACGCCTGTCTGGCCGTCATCACGCTGCGGGAGGAGCTACTCGACGGCGCACTCGAGCCGCTGCTCGAGTCTTCGCGGAGGATTGGCGCATGACCGTGCGGTGGACCGGTCAGACCGCCCGCGAGCTACCACCGTCGACGCGGATGTTCTGGCCGGTGATGTAGCTCGACTCATCGCTGGCGAGGAAGCGGACGACGCGGGCGACCTCGGCCGTACTGGCAGCACGGCGCAGAGGGATGCGAGAGGTCCACTCGGCGGGCACGGTGCTTGGGTCCGGTTTGGTGAAGCCGGGCAGGACGTTGTTCATGCGGACGCCCTGCGGGCCGTACTCGTCCGCGTAGAGCTTGGCGAAGGAGGCAAGGCCGGCGCGGATGGTTGCCGAGACCGGGTAGGCGGGGTTCGGTTCGAAAGGCGAGCTCGTCGAGATGTTCACGATCGACCCGCCCCCGCCCTCCAGCATGTGCGGGGTGACAATGCGTGCCATGCGGACCACGTTGAGCAGGCAGAGCTCCAGGCCGTCGAGCCAGTCTTGATCGCTCAGCTCGAGCACTTTGCCCTTGGCCGGGTGGCCTGTGCAGTTGACGACCGCGTCGACGCGGCCGTAAGTCGACACCGCCAGCTCGACAACCTCACGGAGATCGTCGACCGAACGGTTAGAACCGTCGATGCCGACGCCCCCGAGGTCTCGCGCGAGGGCCGCAGCCCGGCCCGAGGGCGACAGCGCCGCGATGCGGTAGCCGGAAGAGGCCAGCTCGGCGATGCTCGCCGCACCGATGCCGGATCCGCCGCCGACGACGATCGCGACCTTCCCAGGATCGGCCATCAGGATCCCCCCTCCTTCGACTTCGCCTCGGCGCCGCGCTTCGCATAGTGTTCGGTCAGCAGGTCGACCGCCAGAGTCGACAGCTCGGCGAGCTCCTTGAAGTCGACGTCATCGCCGGCCGAGGCCGATACGTAGAACCCCTCCGTCAGCGCGCGGCCGAAGGCCACGATCTTCCGCGCGAAATCCGGGTCCGCCCCGAGGGCCTCCGCCGGGAACTGTCCGCCCACCTGACCCAAGGCGGTCTCGAACATGTCCGCACGGATCTGAAGGTACTTCTGGCGCGCCTCGTTGTCCTCCAGACGCTTCTCGAGCGCGAAGACCAGGCCGATGACCCAGAACGCGCGCTTTGCGTTGGCGGGATCCGAGCGAGGGGCCGCCGCGCCCGCGATCGAGCTGCCCAGCAACTCGCGCTGGCTCCGCCCGCCGACCGAATCACGCCAGAGACCGAAGCAGTAGTCCAACAGCGCGACGAACAGCTTCTCTTTGTTCTCGAAGTGCCAGTACACCGAGCCAATAGGGAGCCCCGAGACGCGCGCGACCTCCGACATCGTCGTCCCCTCGTACCCCGCCTCAACCGCCAGGCCCAGGACCGCGTCCAGGATCGCCCTCTCGTTCTCAGGCGTCGTGTGATGCACACTCCTGCGCTTGCCCATGCCCACCACCTTCCCGGATCGCCTGCGACCCTCAAACCCCTTGACGCCCGTGTGACCCACGATATACCGTCACATCAATCCAGAATGCCCATTCTATAATTCAGGGAAGCAGCACGTGCGACCTGGACAATGGCTCCGCCTAGCGAGCCCCGAGCGTTCCGGCCGTCCCTGCGCAGCACTTGCTCAGGGCACTGTAGCGGCCCGCGAATAGCGCCGCAGGACAGGAGACAGGGAAGCCAGCCGCTCGCGTTCCGCACCTCACTTCACCCCACAGACCGCGACAGCTATTCGGCCCCCTGCGAAAGCCATCCCCGCTGTGAACTGTGACGACCCTCCGCTGCGATGCGCTTTGTCGGGATTCACTATCGCAGTAGTTTGTTAGAGTTGCAGAGTTGCGAAAGAGGCGTCATGGCGGCTGTTGTGAAATCAAGGATCGTGGACGGCGTAGGCGTGTTAACACTTGCCGACACTTCACGGGAAAATGTCCTATCGGAGGAACTCGTCGGGCAAGCGCGGGATGTGCACCACTTGTTCCTCGAGAGTGGTGTTCGCGTGGCGATCCTTGCCGCCGAGGGTTCCTCCTTCTGCTCAGGCCGTGATCCGCTTGCAGTGCGGGTGCCGGGGACGCAGCCCGCCGGAGCCATCCTCATCGACGAGATCGAGCGCTCGCCGCTGGCCTGGGTTGCGGCCGTTGACGGCCGCGCGATCGGCGCGGGCGTCCATCTCGTGACCGCCTGCATGCATGTCGTGGCCGGGCCAAACGCCCGTTTCCTCGTGCCCGAGCTGCTTCGCGGGACCTACCCGCGGCCAGTGGCGGCCGAACTCGCACGGATCATCGGACCGCGGCGCATGATGGCGCTCATGCTCACGGGCGAGTCGCTCAACGCCACCTCGGCGGTGACGCTCGGGCTGGCGAGCGAGGCCGTGGGAGCCGGCGAGGTGGGAGGGCGCGCGCTAGCGCGCGCCCTCGCGCTCGCAGCGCTCGATCCGGCACTGCTGCGGTCCGCTCGCGATGACTGGAGCGCCCGCTTCACGACTTCGCAGACCACGGCCTGAGCGCACTCGAAGGCCCAGGCTTCGGCCCGCTCAGTGCGGCACTCGCGCATCTCGCAAGCGCGAATACGGGGTCAGTGGCCTCGGGAATGCCGTGAAGCGCTCGGCCGCGTCATAGCCGAAGCCCGCGCCCGGGCGCGGTTCGGCCTCGAGGGGCTCGGCGTGCGGCCCTTGTTCCTGGAGGTCCACACATGTCACCTTCGGCATTCCGAGGTTGACCGACCTCTCCGACGGCTTCGATCGGCTGCATCGCGGCGAGCTGGCGCGCGGTGACCACCGACTTCAGCGCCGCCTGAGTGCGGGGAACGCACGCAAATAGTGCATCTCTGCGCTAGCAGGTCTAAGCTAGCAGAATGTGGAGGGAGGGTGTCATGTGCGCACGCACGGTGGAACCGAATCATGCTGCCCGCACAATGGCGAACAGCGATGGCGAAGCGGCGACGACGCCCCCCTCGCTGACACCGCTGCTGTTGCAGCGGTGGAGCCCGCGGTCGTTCGATCGTCTGCACGAGGTGTCCACGGCCGAGACCGACGCGCTCCTCGAGGCCGCCCGGTGGGCTCCGTCCTCGCGCAATGGCCAGTCGCGCCGCTTCGTCGTAGGACGTCGCGGCTGTGCGCTGTTCGAGCGGATCGCCGCGACGCTGAGCGGCCGGAACGCCGCGTGGGCACCGAACGCCGCGCTCCTCGTCGTCGGCGTCCTCATGCGCACCGACGAACAGGGACGCGCGCTCCGGTTCGCCGAGTACGATCTCGGGCAGGCCGTCGGCCACATGGCTGTGCAGGCGGAGGCGCTCGGCCTGCGAATGCGCCAGATGGGTGGCTTCGATCGCAACGCCCTCGCCGCGAGCCTCGCCCTCGATGCGGTGCACGAGCCGTTCGTCGTTGCCGCCGTCGGGCGGCAGGCGCCGGCAGGCTGGCTCGACGCAGAGCTGGCCGAGCGGGAAGGGGCGGCGCGCGAGCGCCTGCCGCTGGCGGACCTCGTCCTCGCGAGGGACTAGACGTCAGCGCCGGATCCGTCAACCACGGCGATCCGGGCACAATGCAATAATCGTCCAAATCAGAGAAAAGATCGGTGGCTCCCCTTTGACTACTACAGTCGAAGAAGTGAACAAGGCTCAGCGTTCGGCGGATGACGCGCCCAGTATCCTGGGCTTCGCGATCCTGCAACTCCTCTCCCGCATGCCGGCGAGTGGCTACGATCTGAAGGATCGTTTCCAGTCCTCGCTCGGCCGCGGCTGGCACGCGTACGACACGCAGATCTACCGTGAGCTCAAGCGGCTGGAGGCCGGGGGCTTCACGGCGGGCGAGATCGTGAAGGGCCGGTCAGGCCCTCAGCGCCGTCTCTACACGATCACTGACCGGGGCCTCGACACGCTGCGTGAGTGGCTGTGCTCCCCGATCGACTTCTCGAAGACGAAGGAGGAGTTCCTCCTCCGTATCTGGACGCTTGAGCTGTTCCCTCCAGGGGAGGCGGAGGAGTTCCTCGTCCGCGCCCGCCACGAGTGGCACAGCCAGCTCCAGCATCAGCAGGCGTCACTGCGCACGCTGAACGACTCCTACGGGGATGTCGACGAGGGTTCGTCAGACGTGTTCGCGCGGCAGCTGGGCATCGAGCTCACCATCGCGCTGACGAAGGCGCGGCTGAAGTGGATCGAGCGAGCGCTCAAGGTGCTCGCCGCCCGGGCTGCCGCCTCTGGACCCGACTCGCACTAATGCGCCTATAGAAAGAGTCCACATCCCTGCCGTCGATGGCCGCCGCATCCGGCGGCCTGGGGACGGCCTGTCTCGTCGATGATCGACATCCCACGACATTCCGCTGTTGAGCTGCTCCCGCGCGCCTGCGGACCAGTGCCGACGCGTGATCGACAGCGAACGGATTCACGCTCATAGCTACTAGCAAGATGCGCTAGCTTCGCCCTATGCTTGAACTCGGGTCTGCGACTCGTCGGCGCGAGACAGTGCGGCCTCGCGCATCTCAAAGGAGAGGATGCACATGAGTGTGGGTTACATCGGACTGGGCAGGATGGGCGGAAACATGGCCCTGCGGCTGCTCGAGTGTGGCGTCGATCTCGTCGTCACGGACGTCAGCAAGGACCAGGCGGGTGCTGTTCTGGAAGCAGGGGCCCGCTGGGTCGACACCGCCGCGGAGGTGGCCGCCGAGGCGGATGTCATCTTGACATCGCTCCCCGGGCCGCCGCAGGTGGAACAGGTCGCGGCCGGCCCGGGCGGGCTCCTCGAGGGCATGCGCCCGGGGTCCGCGTGGGTCGACATGAGCACCAGCTCCCCCGTCCTCATCCGCGCACTCGCCCAGCGCTTCGCCGAGAAGGGCGTGGACGTCATCGACGCTCCCGTCAGCGGTGGACCGCAGCACTGCCGAGCGGGCGAGCTGGTGATCTTCGTGGGTGCGGAGGACGAACAGCTGGCGCGTGTGGAACCTGTCCTCCAGCACCTCGCGACGGAGATCCTGCACATCGGCGCCCTCGGCGCGGGTGCGGTCGCGAAGCTCGTCAACAACGCGACAGCGCTCGGCACGTGGAGCCTGCTCTCTGAGGTGTTCAGCCTCGGCGTGAAGGCAGGCGTCGACCACCAGACGCTGCACGGCATGCTGTCGAAGGGCGCGTACGGGCGCGGCCTCATCCTGTCGCAGATGCTCCCAGGCGTCGCCTTCAAGCACAACTTCGACCCCGCGGGCTTCGCGCTCAACCTTGGGCGCAAGGATATCGCCCTCGCGAACGCGCTGGGACGTGACCTCAACGTGCCGCTGCCCGTCCTGAACCTCGTCGAGCAGTCCGCCGTTGAGATGGTCGGCCGTGGCCACGGCGACAAGGACACCGCCGTCGTGTTCAGCCTCCAGGAGGAGCGCGCCGGCGTGGTCATGCACGACGGCGACGCGAAGGAGTTCACCCTGTGAGCGAGCTGGTCGTGGTTCCGCTCCACATCGGCGGTGAGGACGTCGCCGCTGGCGGGGGGACATACGTCGTCGTCAACCCGTCCACGGAGAAACCCTTCGGCGAGGCCCCGGAGGCGACGATTGCCGATGTCCAGGCCGCGGTCGACGCCGCGAACGCGGCCGCGCCTGCCTGGGCTGCCACGCCGCGGCGGGAGCGCGCGCGACTGCTCCACGCGCTGGCCGACCGGCTCGACCAGGAGCGAGGACGCCTCGTGCCGTGGCTGGGTGCCGAGATGGGAGGGGTCCAGAACGGCTCGGCAGGGCGCACGCTCGACGTCGCGATCGAGGCATTCCGCGCATTCGGCGAACGCGCCAACCTCGACCTCTCCGAGAACTACGCGCCGCGCGTGTCGATGGGTGAGGTCGTATCCGGTGTCGCGCGGCGCAGGCCGGTCGGCGTCGTCGCCGTCATCGCCGCGTACAACGCCCCGCTCGTGAACACCTCCACGATGGCGGGCCCGGCACTCGCCGCCGGCAACACCGTCATCATCAAGCCAGCCCCGCAGGACCCCCTGACGACCCTGGAACTCGCCCGGATCGCGACCGAGGTCGGCTTCCCACCCGGCGTCGTGAACACGGTCAACGCCGTCGATCCGGAGATCGGGCGCGAGCTCGTACGCAATACCGGCGTGCACGGCGTCGGATTCACGGGCAGCCCGACGGTGGGTGTGGAGATCGCCCAGGCCGCCGCCGCGCAGCTCAAGCCGGTGCTCCTCGAACTCGGCGGCAAGGGCGCGTGCATCGTGCTCGACGACGCCGACCTCGACATCGCCGTGAACGTCCTGTCGCTCACGTGGCGGATGCACTCGGGCCAGATCTGCGGCGCGCCGACCCGCGCGATCGTGCACGAGTCCGTCCGGGACGAGCTGGTCCGTCGGCTCGCCGCCGTCGCGGAGACGCTCGTCGTCGGCCCCGGCGACCACCCGCAGACGACCGTCGGCCCCGTGATCAACGGCGGTCACCGCGACCGCATCGAGGGCTACATCGCCTCGGCGCGCGAAGCGGGGGCGACGACGGCCGTCGGCGGTAGCAGACCAGACGTCTCACCGGGGTTCTACGCCGCACCGACGCTGCTCGTCGACTGCACGCCGGACATGGCGGCCGTCCGTGAGGAGATCTTCGGTCCGGTCATCTCGATGATCACGATCACCGAGGACGACGAGGCGGTCGCGATCGCGAACGACAGCGACTACGGCCTGGTGAACTACGTCGTCTCCGGGAACAGCGCACGCGCGCTCTCGATCGCGGAGCGGCTGGAGTCCGGCGTCGTCAGCATCAACACGCCGCAGAGCGCCGGCAACGGCATCGAGGAGATGCCGTTCGGCGGTCGCAAGCTCAGTGGCTTCGGCCGCAAGGGCGGTATCCACGCGATGCTCGCCTTCACGGAGCCGGCGGGCATCGTGCTCCGGAGTTGATGAACTCGGCATATAGCGCACTATTGTGCTAGCTAGCTAGAGCCGATACCTTCTATTCATCGCCCCAAGTCTTCTCCCGGGCACCAAACGACGCCCAAGTCGTCCCCGCGGAGTCGTATGAGAGTCACAAACAATTGCATGATCTGACAAGGAAGTCACCATGAACAAGATCCTGTCCGCCATCGGCGTCGGCGTGGTCGCGCTGCTCGCCCTCACGGCTTGCGGCACTGCCGCGGCAGAGACGCCCGCGAGCACCGCGGCCGCCGTCGAGGCCGGAAACCTGGACGCGCTCGTCGCGGCCGCCAAGAAGGAAGGCACGCTGCGCATCTACGGGCAGATCCCGGAGGCGTCAATGACGGCCCTCTCCAATGACTTCCAGAAGAAGTACGGCATCACGGTCGAGGCCCTGCGCCTCGGCGGCAACACCCTCGCGCAGCGGTTCGACACCGAGACCCAGGCCCACTCCCCGAGCGCAGACATGATCGTCGTGGTCGACGTGCAGTACCTCGCGACCGCCGCGAAGGCCGGCTCGGTGGTCGCGTACTCGAAGTCGGGCGTGGCCGACCTTCTCGACCTCCCCAAGGAAGCCGTCTTCAGTGACTACGACGCGCCGAGCGTGCAGGTACTCGACACGGGCTTCATCTACAACACGGACAAGGTGAGGAAGAGCGAGATTCCGACGACATGGTCGGCGCTGGAAGACCCTAGCTGGAAGGGCCGGTACTGCGCCGTCGACCCGGGCACGTCCGTGAACGTCGCCCACTCCTTCTGGTCCGTCGGCCAGAAGGAAGGGGCCGACGCCCTGAAGAAGCTCGGCGAGAACATCGGTCGGTGGTACCCGAACGTCATCGCAATGAACGAGGCCGTCGCGGTGGGCGAATGCCAGCTGGGCCTGTTCAGCGCGAAGTTCTTCGTCGCAGGCATGCAGGGCAACGGGGCGAAGGTCGAGTTCGCCACGGCGCCCTCCAGCGTCCCGCCGCTCGTCTCTGCGGCCGTCGCGGCGAAGGCGGAGCACCCGAATGCCGCACGCCTGTTCATGGAATACCTCCTCAGCAAGGAGGGAAACGCGGTCCTGAACAACCCGGACACCGGTTCGATCGGACCCTGGGACATGGCCCGCCTGCCAGCCGGGTTCTCGGCTCCGACGCCGGACGACTTCCAGCGCGTGCATGAGGCTACGCCGGACGTCATCAAGGCTCTCGGTCTCTGATCCGAGACTCGGCGTGACGACCCTCGGGGGCACGGTCCAGCTGTCGCCAGGATCGTGCCCGCGCGGCGCGCCCCAGAGGCCGTCCACGCCGGTCTCATTCCGTTGTAAGAAGAGATAAAGTGCGTTAGCTTGACCTCAGTCACCCGTGATCGACGACGCCTGCGGAGGCACACATGATGGACCAAGAGACACTCTCGCCCGAATCCGACTTCGACCCGATGGCCGACGAGTTCACGGCGGACCAGCACAGGGAGCTCAAGCGGCTGCGCGAAGAATCGCCGGTCGCGTACTCCTCGCAGTTCGGGGGATTCTGGGCGCTCACGCGCCGTGCCGACCTCGTCAACGCGGCGCGCAACCATGAGCAGCTGATCAACTCGATCCTGCATACCGTGCCGCACGGGCTTGCCGGCAACACCCGCCCGCTCATGCACTCGGACCAACCAGAGCACACGATCTACAAGGACGTCATCCAGAAGGTCCTCGGAAGTGACGAACTGCGTGACCGGGTGGTGTCCGAGGTGCGTCAGCGCGCCAAGGAGCTTGTCGCGAAGATCGCTTCGGAAGGCTCGGGTGACCTCGCCACCGAGTACGCCGATCCGCTGATGGGCTTCGCGATCACATCGATCTTCAACATCGAAGAGGTCACGGGCGACGAGATGGACCGGACCATCCGCGACTACGTCATCGGAGGCCAGGTGCGTGCGGCGCAGCTCGCCCAGGACGCGAGCGCCAGGATGTTCAGCATCACGAAGAACCTCCTCGACGACCGCAGGGAGAACCCGCGAGACCCGTCGACCGACCTCGCCACGGCGCTCGTCCAAGCGCAGGAGGCCGGCATCCTCGTCGACGAGGAGAAGGTTCTCGGCGCGCAGCGGCAGCCCCTCGTCATCGTGTGGCTGGCCACCGCGCACACGCTGACGAACATCTTCCGGCGTCTCCTCACCGACCACGGGCTCACAGCGAAGCTGCGGGCCGAGCCAGAGCTCATCGCCGACTCGGTCGACGAGTTCCTCCGCATGGACCAGCCGCAGATCGGCTTCGCCCGCTCCAGCACCGTCGACCTCGAGTTCGGCGGACGCCGCATCCCGGCCGGCTCCGCGATCGCGCTCGTCTTCCCGGCGGGCAACCGCGACCCCGAGGCATTCGAGGACCCGGAGACGTTCATGATCGGCCGCACTCCGAACCCGCACCTCGCGTTCGGCCACGGCATCCACAGCTGCCCGGGCAGGAGCATCGCACGGGGATTGGTGCAGACCGCAATCGAGGAACTCCTTGCGGGCACCGCGGACTTCGAGCTCTCGATCCCGGTCTCCGAGGTTCCGAACGAGCACTGGCCCTTCCGAGCGTCGCTGTCCCTTCCCGCGACGGTCCAGGCGCGGTAGACCGTGGCCTGCCTCACGACGCTGGCGCATCCCGCACTCGCGCGGTGAACTCGCGCCAGGCACACGGGAGGCACGGGCTGGGCGTCGGGGGGTTCATTCTCCTCGCCGCCCTGTCGGGGCTCTCGCCCCTCACCAGCGTGTTCATCCTCCCGGCCCTTCCAGAACTAGCGGACGATCTGCACACCAGCCTGTCCGGTGCGCAGTTCGCCCTCTCCGCGGGTTTCGCGGGACTCGCGGTCGGCCTGCTCATGGTTGGTCCACTCAGCGACCGGCACGGTCGCCGCGCGCCGCTCATTCTCGGCCTCGTGGCCTACATCGCGACGACGGTGCTGTGCTCCTTCGCATCCGACATCGCGACGCTCATTGTCTTCCGGGCGCTGCAGGGGGTCTGCGGCGGGGCGGTGTGGGTGATCACCCGGGCCGTCGTGCGGGACTCTTACGCGGGGCAGGCGACGGCCCGCGTGCTCTCGCAGATGTCGATGGTGACCGCACTCGCTCCCGTTGTCGCGCCATCCCTCGCCGGACAGCTCCTCCTGTTCACGGACTGGCGCGGCCTGTTCCTCGCCCTGGCGGCGTTCGGCGCCGTCGTGATGTCCATGGGCGTGCTGTTCATGCGGGAGACTCTGCTCGTCGAGCGTCGGCAGAACAATGATCTGCGCGCTCAGCTCGCCGTGATCCATGGATTCTTCCGCGCGCCCTACTACTTCCTGTCGTTCGCCGCCCTGGGCGTCGTGCAGTCGGCGATGTACTTCACGTTCGTCATCATGAGCCCGTTCGTCTTCGTCGACGACTTCGGGATGACCGCCCAGCAGTTCGGCATGCTGTTCGGCGTCGCCGCGCTCATGATGGCGCTCGGGAACCAGTCGAACGTGCTGCTGCTACGCAGATGGAGGCCGGAGACCGTGCTGCGCCTCCTGCTCACGATCGCATTCGTCGGATCGGTCGCATACCTCGTGGCGGTCGTGCTGCATGCGCCACTGTCACTCGTGATCGTCGCCGTGCTTCTCGTCCCGCTGGCCGCGGGCGCCTCGAACGCCGACATCACCGCGTTGACGCTCGCACCGTTCCCACACGCCGCGGGTTCGGCGGCCGCGCTGCTGGGAGCATGCCAGTTCGGCGTGGCGGCCCTCGTGCCGCCGCTCGTGTCGCTTGCCGGCGTCAGCGCGCTCTCGATGGCCCTCACCATGCTCGTGACAGCGGTCGGGGCGTGGTGGATCGGCATGGCGATGCGGGCCAGGTGGGGCTTGCCAGCCGACCCGGACCCGGTCGCAGCCTGAGCCCGGCACATTCCGTCTAACGCAGACTTCTAGTACACACTCGCTGCTGACACCACAGCTTCTGACTGAAATAACGCCTACGAAGATGGCACTTGGCCCTTATCAGTAGCGCATTAGTTCTTTTCATGCCAAGATGTCTGTGGGACGTGCGGAACCTCCAACCGGACCCAACGCATCTATCTCGACAACGGAGTGACATGGAAGCGAAGCACATGCTTTCCGGCACGCTCGGACGCACGCTCTACGTCGTACACAGCGAGCCCGCCGAGGGTGTCGACCCTGCGGCTGGCCTCGCATACCTCGAGGAGCACCTCCGCCGCCTCATCGAATGGGAGCGCAACGGCGTCCTTTTCGCGGCGGGACCCTACAAGCGCGAGGGCAAACCCACCCCACGCGCGCTGTACATCCTCCGGGCGGCCAGCCTCGCCGAGGCCACCAGGCTGGCGGCCGAGGAGCCGCTCCACAAGCACGGCGTACGTGTCTTCACGATCGACGAATGGGCCCTCAACCAGGGACGCATCAACGTCTCCCTCGACTTCTCAACTCAGCGCGGCGGGCTGGACGGCGCGCCGCAGTACCCCGCACACCTCAACGACTAGGCGGCAAGGAGCATCATGACCACTGCAAGCGCACAGCGGGACGTCACAGCCGAGGCGGTCATCGACCGCGTCAAGGCACTGATCCCCACGATCGCGGAGCGGGCCGCCGAAGGCGACCGCGACCGCAGCGTCCCGGCCGAGATCGTGGCCGCCCTCGTTGAGGCCGGCGTCGCAAGGGTCCTCGTTCCTGCCGCCTTCGGCGGCGCGGAGCTGGGCCTCGAAACCTGGTTCGAGATCGTCCACGAGATCGCCAAGTCGGACATGTCCACCGCGTGGATCGCCAGCCTCGCGATGCACCACCCCCACTACATCGCGCAGTTCCCGCTTGCGGCGCAGGAGGAGGTGTGGAGGGACGGACCCGACGTCGTCATCGCAGCCTCCATCGCGCCCGTCTGCAAGATCGAGCCGGTCGAGGGCGGCTACCGCGTGACCGGCCGTTCGCCGTTCACGAGCGGGATCAACAACAGCACGTGGGCCATGGTGAGCGGCTTCGTGCCGGGGTCCGGTCCCGGTCCGGACTGGCGCTTCTTCCTCATGCCGGTGAGCGACTACGAGGTGCTCGACACCTGGGACGTCGTCGGCATGCGGGGCACCGGCAGCAACACGATCGTGACGGAGGGCGTCTTCGTCCCCGAGCACCGCGTGCTCGCCTATGCGGACCTCAACGAGGGCGTATCCCCCGGCTCGAAGGTGCACGACAACCCGATGTACGCGCTGCCGTTCAAGTCGTACTCGTCGCTGACGTTCTCCGTGCCGATCCTCGGCGCCGCGCGCGGGGTGTACGAGAAGTTCGTCGCCTGGACTGCCAGCCGCGTCGCGGCCGGCGGTGCGGCGGTCCGCGACTTCACGAGCGTGCGCGTCAAGCTGTCGCGCGCCGCCGCCAGCATCGATGCGGCGGAGCTGATGTTGCGCCGCATCCTCGACACAGCGATCGGACCGGTCCGACCGACCGAGGACGACCGCGCGCGTGCGATGCGTGACTACTCCCGGGCCGTGGAGCTCGCGGTCGAGGCGATCGACGCGCTCGTCGCCATCGGCGGCTCGGCCGTGTTCGGAGCCTCGCATCCGATCCAGCGCGCATGGCGTGACGTGCACTTCGCGAGCACGCACATCTCGCTCAATCCAGAGACCAACTACGACCACTACGGCCGGCTCACTCTGGGCATGGGCCGTGCCCCGCAGAACCTCAGCTACTGAGGCCTGCGGAAGAAGACAGGGGTGAGGGCATGACGGCAGATACGGAGACCCGACGTCGCTTCCGCGACGTCATGGGTCGCTTCGCGACCGGGGTGACCGTGATCACTACGCAGTCCGAGGGTCAAACGCACGGCATGACGGCCAACGGCTTCATGTCGGTGTCCCTGGAGCCGCCGCTCGTGGTCATCTCGGTGCGCTGCGAATCCAAGATGATCGGCTCGATCGACGCGGCAGGCGCCTATGGCGTGAGCGTGCTCGGCTTCGAGCAGGCGTTCCTCAGCAGGCACTTTGCGGGGCGCCCTGCGGAGGGCCTCGAGGAGCCGTTCGTCGAGATCGACGGCATCCCGCTCATCCGGGGCGCCATCGCCCACATTGCGGCGAAAGTCGTGGACCGACACGTGGTCGGCGACCATGTCCTGTTCGTGGGCGAGGTCACGACGGCAGAGCACGTCTCGGGCGATCCGCTCATCTTCCATGGCGGCAGCTACCACGCGCTGTCTGACATGGGCGAGTGGACGGCACGCTGGAACGTGGCCGGCGGGTGGTGGTGACCGCTCGGCTACCGCATCCAGAGGTTCTAGTAAATAGGCAACTATTGCGCTAGATAACTGCGGTAGATACCCTGAACGTCGGGAGAACAGCCGTGGTGCCACCTAGGCGTCACTAGCTGAGAATTTCTTTCACAACGACAAAGAGGTCACTGATGAAGACGCTCCTTTCCCAAACCGGCACCAGCACTCCCGCGGCAGGTGCTGATGATTGACACGTCGACGGTGGCCGGCGCCGGGATCCGCTCCGTGCGGCGCAGGCGCTTCCGCGCCCCATCCCCCTTCGCCGCGATGTCCCTGACCCTCGCACTCGTCATGATCGCGATCACTGTGGCGTCCGTCGGAACAGTGATCGTGAGCATGTTCGTTGCCCAAGGGTCGCCCGCGGTCTCCGTTCTCACCGATCCGCGCACGTGGCAGCTCGTCGGCGCGACTGCGATCATCACGAGCGCCAGCACGATTATTGCCTCCCTGATCGGCGGCGGCCTTGCGTGGCTCAATGAGCGGACGAACGCCCGGATGGGAATCTTCTCCGACATCCTGCCGCTGATGAGCTTCCTGCTCCCGCCCGTGGCAGGATCGCTCGGCTACATCCTGCTGTTCGCGCCCAAGGCCGGGTATGTGAACCAGGCATGGCGCGGGTTCCTCTCGCTCTTCGGCGTCATCGACGCCGCACCGCTACTGGACATCTACAGCTGGGCCGGTCTCATCATCGTTTTCTCCGTCTACGGCGTGCCGTTCACGTACATGATGATCGCGCCCGCGCTCCGAATGATGGACTCGGGGTTGGAGGAGGCTGCGCGCATGTTCGGCGCCGGTCCGATCCGGACGATGTTCCGGGTCACGCTCCCCGCGGTCCTCCCAGCAATGGGGGCCGGCGCGTTCCTCTGGATCTGGGTCTCCTTCTCGATGGTCGACATCCCGTTGATGATCGGCACGGGGGCGCGGATCGAGGTCCTCGCCTCGCGGATCGTCCAGCTCCTCGCGTTCTCATATCCCGCAAACCGGCCAGGTGCGGTCGGCCTCAGCCTCATCATCACGGCCGTCGTGCTCATCGCGTGGTTCATCCAGTCCCGCATCCTCCGTGCGAGCAAGCACGCGACGGTCGGAAGCAAGGGTGCCAAGACTGCTCCGGTGGACCTCGGAAGGTGGCGTACGCCGGCGCGCCTGTTGGTTATCGTGTACTCCGCCGTCACGATCCTGCTGCCGGCACTCGCACTGATCTACGTCTCCCTCGCCGGCACGTGGCGCAGCGGGATCTCGCTTGAGGGACTGACCTTCAATGAGTTCGCGAAGATCTTCTCGAACCCGTACACACTCGCGGGCCTGCGGAACAGCTTCGGCCTCGGCCTGCTCACGTCGACGATCGTGGTGCTCATCGCGGCGATCATCGCCCTCTACGTCGCGCGGGCCGGTTCCTTCACGGGCCGACTTGTTGACGCGGGCATCAAGCTGCCCGCGACGCTCGGAACCGTCGTGCTCGTGGTCGGCATGGTGCTGCTGTTCACGGGCGCCCCGTTCCACCTTGGCGGAACGCTCACCATCCTCTTGATCGCCTACACAACGCTGAGCCTGCCGAACGCCTCGGTGTCGGCGGATGCCGCCGTCGCCGGCGTGGGCAACTCACTCACGGAGGCCGCACGGATGTCCGGGGCGAGCGAGAGCCGCACGTTCTTCCGCGTCATCTTCCCACTTCTCATCCCCGGCCTCGTCGGGGCCTGGGCCGCCGTGTTCGTCCGCTCCGTGGGCGACCTCACGGCGTCGTCGATGCTCTCCGGCGCCAACAACCCGGTGATCGGCTTCCAGATCCTGGAACAGAGCAGGTACGGATCATACGCAACTACCTCGGCCCTGTCCTTCACGCTCGCCGTCGTCTCCTCCATCACCGTGCTCGGCGCGGTCTGGATCGGCCGCCGGAGCAGCCGGTGGACCCAGGCCTCCACCACCCGTTCTCGAAAGCGTTAGTCAAAGGATCCGTGCTGCCATGACCACTGAACCGATCACCAAGACGCCGATGACGACCACGACCGCCGGCTGGTCCGCCGCCGCCCCTGACCAGCCCCTGCTGGCCATCCAGGGCCTGCGCAAGCAGTTCACCCGTGCGAACGGCCAGATCGTCACTGCCGTCGACGACATCTCGTTGTCGATCGCGCCCGGCGAGTTCATCGTCCTGCTGGGTCCGTCCGGCTGCGGCAAGACGACGCTGCTGCGCTGCATCGGCGGTCTCGAGAGCGCCAGCGAGGGCACCATCGAGATCAACGGCCAGCCCATGTTCAGCGCCGAACTGGGCATCGACATTCCGACGCGTCGCCGCGGCATAAGCATGGTGTTCCAGTCGTACGCGCTGTGGCCGAACATGACCGTGTTCGACAACATCGCCTTCCCGCTCAAGAGCCGGCGCCGTGGCATCTCCAAGGCGGAGACGGCGACCGCGGTCGAGGAGATCGCGCGAGTCGTCGGCATCGCCGACCTGCTCACGCAGTACCCGCACCACATCAGCGGTGGCCAGCAGCAGCGCGTCGCGCTCGCCCGCGCGCTCGTCGACGGCAACGCCCTCGTGCTGTTCGACGAACCGCTCTCGAACGTCGACGCGAAGGTCCGCAAAGATCTGCGCGTCGAACTCGCGAGCCTCCAGGGCAAATACGGTTTCGCCGCGGTCTACGTGACGCATGACCAGGAGGACGCGATGGAGCTCGCGGACCGCATCGTTGTGCTCGACGGCGGACGCATCGCGCAAGTCGGCGCCCCTCAGGACATCTACCAGAACCCCTCGAGCAGCTACGTGGCGGCCTTCGTGGGATCGAGCAACTCGCTCCCGGGCACCGTGACGTCGGCCACGCCAACCGCGGTGACCTTGGAGAGCGCGTTCGGCACCGTGAGCGCACGACCGTCGGATGACGTCGAGCCCGGACAGGCGGTCGACGTCATGTTCCGTCCGCAGCACGTGCGCATCCACACCGAGCGTCCGGTCGGCGAGAACACGTGGCGGATGTGCCTGCGCAAGATCATGCACGCCGGCACGCACGCCGAGGCGGTGCTGACGCACGACCACAATATCTACCAAGCCCGCGTGGAGGTCGACTTCGACGCCCCGCTGGACACCGATGTCTGGGTTCAGGTAGCCCCGCGCCACGTGTTCGCCTTCCCGCAGGGCTGACTCCCCGCGCGACGGCCTCCGAGGGCGGGCGGTGGGCGGCCTCCAGGCCCCGCTGACCGCCGTCCACGGGAAGAAAGGCGGTGTTCCGGCGCTCGTGCCGGGACACCGCCGACGCGTCGTCGCGGCATCCACGCTGATCGCGGTGCCGCTCGTGCTGATATCGCGCGGCGGCCGAGGCCATCCAGCAGATGACCAGTCCCCGAGCAGCGCCTGAACTGGCGCGGAACCGCTGACGAGACGCTAGCGGCAGCCCCACCCCGGGGCAGCGCCCGCGGCGTCGTGAGGAGGAAGAACTGTGACTATGACGCAGCTCCGCGATCTCGCGGAATGGGCGGCGACGCTCACCATCGACGATATCCCGGACGAAGTCCTCACGCAGGCCGCGTGGTGTGTCCTCGACCTGCTGGGCGTCACCGTCGCGGCGTCGCGCGACGACGCCGTCACCCGTCTCATCGCGGCGGAGCGGACGATGGACGACTCCCGCCAGGCGCGCGTGCTGGTGCGCGGCGATCGCTTCTCCGTCCCCGCGGCGGCACGGATCAATGCGTTCACCTCGAGCCTCACCGAACTTGCCGACAACGTGTCCGTGCACGCGAACGAGGCCAATATCCCACTGGCCCTTGCCTACGGCGAGCACCACGGGGTGAACGGTGCCGATGTGCTCGTCGCCGTCGTCGTCGGCGCCGAGACGGCCCGCCGTCTGCACGACGTGTACTACGACGCGAAGAGGCCGGCCAGCGAGTTCCCGGTGGGGATGACGTCGCCACTCAACACGTTCGGCAGCGCGTTCACGGCCGCGCGTCTCATGGGCGCGGACCCGCAGACGATGCTCGACACCGCAAACGTGTCCTTCAACCTCATCGCCTCCGCTCTGGACGTGACGGTGATGCGCGGCAGCGAGCTCAAGCCCATGCTGTTCAGCGGTTGGCCCAGCGCGTGCGGCTACACCGCGGCGACGTACGCGGCGCACGGTCTCACCGCGGCGCCCGATTCGTTCTTCAGCCCACAGGGCGGATGGCTCCCGGGCGCGGCGGAGGTGTGGAATGCGGATGAGTTCACCCGCGACCTCGGCACGCGGTGGGAGCTGCAGCGGCCCGATCGCAAGCGCCACGCGGCCTGTGGGTTCTCCCACTCCGCGCTCGACAGCGTGCTGGATCTGACGCGGGACGTGACGGACATGGACCGCATCGAGCGGATTGACGTGGGACTGTTCCCGTTCGGCGCGCAGACCGTCGGCGGGCCGGCAGACGGGATCACGACGAGCACGGCAGCGAAGTTCAACCTGCGCTACCTCATCGCGAGCGCCCTGCGCTGCGGCAGCGTCGTCGCGATCGGGGACACCGCCGAAGGCACGATCCCTGGCCGCCTCGCGGACCCGGAGTTCGTCAAGGTCATGGACAAGGTCACTGTGACAGCGAACGAGGAGTACGGTTTCGCGCGGCGGTTCACGTCCGACGTCCGTGTCCGACTGGCCGGCGGAGAAGAGCGAACCGCGGTGCTCGACCACGCCCGCGGCCGCGGCGACAACCAGCTGACCAAGACCGAGCTGGACGAGAAGTACACGACGCTTGCCGCGCCCGTGCTCGGCGACGAGCGAGCCGAGCAGGTGCGTCGCGTGGTAGACGAACTCGTGGGGGTTGACGATGTGACGACGCTCGTCGACCTGCTCGTCGACTGACCCGACAACGACGAAGGCCGTGCCCTGGTTCAGGGCACGGCCTTCGTCGGTCCGGCTCAGAGGCCGAGCAGCTTCATGATGTCCGCGGACTCCCCCAGCGCTGCCTTCTGGTCGGCGGGGCTGAGCACCGAGAACCCGGCGGGGTACTTCGCGGCGTCCATCGCCCCATACGATCCGATCGACACGTCGTTGACCGTGGCGCCACCCTCGGACGAAAGGCTGTAGAGCATGAAGAGGCGCGCGGCGTTCGGGTGCTGCGCCGCGCCGGCGACCGCGACGCCGACGACCGGGTAGACAGCGGTTGGGGCCGCGGCGAACTCGACCGCCGCGCCCTTGGCCTTCATCGCGTGGGCGAAGAACTCCGCGCTGTTGAGGCCGAGAGCGCACTCCCCGGAGGCGACCGCCTCGTTCATGGGGATGACGCTGGGGTACCACCGCGCGATCTTCGAGCCGAGCTTGGACAGCACGCCGTCCCCTCCGGCGTTCCGCAGCGATGCCATGAAGACCATCAGGGACTCGGACGTGTCCGGGGACACGGCGCAGGTCTTGCCCGCGAGCGGGGAGGCGACGAGGTCCTGCCAGGAGGTCGGGATGTCGGCCGGCGACACCATGCCGGTGTTGTAGATGAACCCCGTCGAGAGCACTTGGAACATAGGGATGCCGGCGTACTGGTTGAGCTCGGCGGTTGGGGGGAGGCCGCTCAGCATCGCGGGGACGCCGCTGTCCGTGAAGGGGACGAGTGCACCCTCGTCGGTCGCCTTGAGGAGGAAGTCGAGCGTGGTGGAGAGCAGGACGTCACCCGACGGACTTCCCGCCGCCGTCTCCGACTCGAACCGGGTCGGCAGGGTCGTCCCGCCGAGACGCAGGGATTCGACCGAAATGCCGTACTTCTCCTGGAATCCTGCGGCGAGCTTCTTCTGGTCGCCTTCCGACAGCGAGGAGTACACCCGGACGGAGCCCTCCTTCTGCGCTGCGGCAACGAGGTCTTCGGGCGTGGCGGCGGCCGTATGAGCGGCCGTGGGGGCGGCAGGTGACGCCGAACAGCCGGTGACGGCCAATGCGACCGCGAGCAACATGATGGATGCCGAGCGTGCGTACTTCATGAGACCTCTTCGTCTGGGTGAAGGCAGGGTCGACGTCTACCCTGCATGGACAGGATTTCGGACGCACTCGGATGCCCGCGGACGGACAGGCCGTTGCGGGACGAGCGCGGCGGACGGCGGCGTTGGGAGCAGAGTGCCGCAGACGCCCTCTAGGGCGCGCCGACCTCGGTGGGCAGAGCCAGCGGAGCGTGGAACGGCCAGTGCTCGAGCGGAAGGTCCGCGCGGTCCACGCTCAGGTCGAGGTCGCCCGTGCCGGTGATGAGCTCGGTGAGCGCCACCTCCACGATCGCCTTGGCGATCTTGTGCCCCGGGCAGGAGTGGATCCCCACGCCGAAGGCCAGGTGGGGATTCGGCGAGCGACCGATGCGGAAGGTGTGCGGGTCGTCGAAGTACTTCGGGTCGCGGTTGGCCGCGGGGAAGACAAGGGCGACCGGAGCGCCGGCCTCTATCGTGCGGCCGCCGATCTCGATCTCCTCGCTCGCCGTCCGCGCGAAGCCCAGCTGAGGCTGGTCCATGCGCAGAAACTCGTCGACCGACGCGGCGATCAGATCAGGCTCCTCCCGCAGGCGACGCTGGAGGCCCCGGTCGGTGAGGAGCCGGAGGAACATGTTGGCGAGCGCGTGCGAGGTCGCGAGCCACACGATGACGAACGGCTGGCGCAGCGCACCGATGAGCTTCGCCTCGTCGGGCGCGCGTCCGTCCGCCTCCAGTGCCACCAGGGCGGTCGCCAGATCGGTCGCCGGGTCACGGGGCGCGAGCCGGCGATCGTCGAGGAGTCGCTGCGCGACATCCTCCATCCAGCGGTTGTAGGCGAACATCTTGTCGCGGTCCTCGTCACGGCCGACGACGGCGGCGCTCTGGCCCGACGTCGTGTACTCGTGGACGACGTCGTCGAACTCGTCCCCCGTCACGTCCTCGATGTGGAAGACGGAGACGATGGCCTCCCCCATCAGGGGCTGGGCGTAGCCACGGCAGAGGTCGCCCGAGCCGTTCGCGACCAGTTCCGCGACGAGGGTGCGGGCGCGGGCCCGGACGACATCGACGACCTCCGCGCGGAGTGCTTCCGAGTTGAGCACCTCCTGGATGGGCGTGCGATAGACCGTGTGCTCCGGTTGGTCGACGTGCATGAGGGGGCGGGTGTTGCTCGTCAGGTTGCCCGGGACGACGTGCCGCGGGAAGTTGCGGAACTGGCCGTGGTTCCGGCCCGCGGCGACCACGTCGTCGCGATTCAGCAGCGCCCAGAATCCACCCCAGTTGGTCGAGTGGGCGACCGGGCGGGTTGCGCGGAGATCGTCGAGCGCTTCGACGGGACGCGAGATGAATTCCGGCGTCATCGGATCGAAGTCGGATTCATCCACGGTGGTCAGTCGGCTCGTGTAGTCATGTGCTGTCAACGTGCAGTCTTCCTTCCCGGCCGCCCCGCCGTCACCGGGTGTCGGCGAGGCGGTTCTCGGCTATCACATCATTGTGAAATTTAACTAGCGCATTTATGCGTTGCTTTCCGGAATATAGCACCGCGAGTTGCCAATGGGAAAGGTTTGATTTCGGATAATGCCGCAGCGGGGCACAACGTCACTGACGGCCCACCTGTCCGCTGGCGAGTGCCGTAAATGAATCCCGCGCTCTGTCACGGTTTTCGGGACCACGCGGGAGATCATGGCGGCGCACCTCTCCGCCCTGGTGCGCGCGCAACCGGACTCGACGAGTGACGCCGACGGCGTGCGCAGCGAGCACTGGCGCAAACACAAGAGACTCGCTACGGTACGTGTAAGAAGCGAACAAGTTCCCTTGAAGTCGCCGACTCATCGCCCAATGAGGCGTGGCGGTCCGGCTTGCATCAGCATGCCCGCCGGCGCTCCGGTCGATCGGCGTGCGGTGGATCCCGCCGTGCTCGTCGCCCTGCTCGTCGGCGGGTTCGATCGGCCGGAAGGATCCCGATGGGCAACGAAGTGCGGACGAATGAGGCGGCAGGTGCGGTGAGTCGGCGGATCGCGGAGTTCGTTGTCGGGTTGGGGGATCAGCCGCCGCCCGCCGCGGTCCTGGCCCGCATGCGGCTGCACGTTCTGGACACGTTCGGGTGTCAGCTCGCCTTCGCCACTCTCCCGTGGTCCCGGGACATCTGGGCGTATGTGCGCGCGCGGGACACGGCGGGCCCCTCGACGGTGGCGTTCTACGGCGCGAAGGTCGCGCCGGAGCTGGCCGCCTTCGCGAACGCGGCGTTCACGCACGGCTTCGAGATGGACGACACGGACATGGCGTCCACGAGCCACCCCGGCACCGTCGTCGTCTCGTCGGCACTGGCGCTCGGACAGCAGCTCTCGGCATCAGGTCGGGAGTTCCTGACGGCGGTCGCCGCGGGGTACGAGATCATGATCCGCGTGGCGCTTGGCGGCGTGGGCATGACCGACCGTGGCTACCACTCGACCTCGGTCACCGGACCGTTCGGTGCGGCCGCGGCCGCGGCGGTGTTGGAGGGGCTCGACGTCGACGTCACGACGCATGCCCTCGCGATCTGCGCGAGTCGCGCCGGCGGCGTCTCTGAATTCGCTGTCTCCGGGGGCACGGAGAAGCGCCTCCACGGAGCGTACGGCGCGCAGATGGGTCTCGAATCCGTAGGACTCGCGCGTGCCGGAGTGACGGCGCCCGTCCGGGCGATCGAGGGCGAGCGCGGACTCCTTCGAGCAGTGACCGACACCCCGGCGCCGGATCTCATCACCGCCGGTCTCGGCCAGGACTTCCTGGGCGCGAGCACGGGGATCAAGCTCCACTGCTGCTGCGGTGGACAGCACTCCGTGCTCGACGCCGTCTCGGACCTCGTCTCGGCGAACGACATCCGGCCCGAGCAGATCGCCCGGATCGCGGTCCGCCAGAATCCGCGGGAGTTCGACGCGGTCGGCCTCATCCGACGGCCGCAGGACGTCATCTCGTCGCAGTTCAGCGTGGCGTTCGGCATCGGGCTCCGGCTCGTGGCGGGGGCGAACGGCTTCCGCGACTACATCGAGGCGCGCCTCGATGACCCGCGCATCCTGGAGGTCGCCGACAAGGTGGTCTGCGAGCGCCTGGCCCCGGAGGCGCGCCTCGACGGTGACGGCCCGTGCGAGGTGGACATCGCCCTCGTGAACGGGGACGTGCACGCCGCGTACGTCAGCCATCCGCGCGGCTCGTCGCGCTTCCCCGTGGACGAGGACCACGTCGTCCAGAAGTTCCGCGCCCTGGCCGGCGACGTCCTGGGCGAGGCGCGCGCCGACCGCATCATCGAGATGGTGGCGAACCTCGACGCACTGCCGGACGTCGGTCTTCTCGCCGAGCAGCTCGTGCCGCGGGACGACTATCGCCCCGCGGATCACTCGCGGCTTTTCTCGGGCACGCGATGACTCTCGCCGTCGCTTGAGCCGACAGACGACGAAGGCCGTGCCCCCGTTCGGGGCACGGCCTTCGTGGTTACTGTTCAGCCCTGCGGTTCGAGGGCGAGTGCGCTGCGGGCGGCGTTGGCGCCGGAGATCATGAACTCCGTCACGTCGCCCATCGAGTTGTAGTACGGACCCCACATCGAGCCGCACTCACCGATCGCGTAGAGCCGCCCGATGGGCTGCTCGTTCGTGTCCAGCACGCGCTGCTCGGCGTCGTGCTTCGGGCCGCCGTGCGTGTTGATGAACGTCGGGACCATCGGACCGACCGCGTAGAAGGGACCGGAGTCCAGCGGCGTGAGGAAGTCCTTCCGGCCGAACTCCTCATCGAGGCCCGCCGCGCATGCCGCGTTGTAGTCGCGGATCGTCTGCGCCAAGGTCTCGGGGTCAATGTGACCGCCGCGGTAGGCGCCGGGGTCCGCCGCGAAGGTGCACTTCTCGGCGAGTTCCTCGATGGTGTCGGCTTTGATGATCCAGCCGTTCTCGAGCTCGGCGATGTTGTCGGCGCTCCACAGCGGCGTACGCGAGTTGAGCGTCGTCATCGCGGGACCGGCACGAAAGACCTTCTCGTCGAAGATCTGGAACGCCGGGATGTGTGTGAACTCCGCCGTGTCCGGGTCGATCTGGAACCACTCCTCACGGTTCGCGTAGCCGTGCCGGAGCGTGCCGATCTCGACCGTCTCGTTGTGGAACCTCTTGCCGTTCTTGTCCACCCAGATCAGGCTTCCGGCCTCCGTGAAGACGGGGGAGGAATAGCCGAAGCGGGCGGCGCGCATGAACTCGTAGGTCACGTAGACGCGACCGGCCTCGACCTCGACGCCCCAGTAGAGAGGGCCCGAGACAGAGCTCATGTGCCACAGCTTCGCGCCGGCGCGCTGCGCCATGGCAATCCCGTCGCCTGTGAGCAGGGGCGAACCGAGGAACTTCACGGGAGCGTGGCTAAGGTACTGCCGCCGCATCTCGTCGTTGAACTCGAAGCCTCCCGTAGCGAGCACCGTCGCCTTGCGGCCGCGCACGGCGATGCGACGGCCGTCCGCCGTCCGGGCGATCGCGCCGAGGATCTCCCCGGTGTCGGGATCCTGGACGAGCCGCTCGGCCGGCGTCTCCAGCCGCACCCGAGCGCCGCGGTTCTCCGCGAGCCGGGAGATCGCGGTCCACAGGGCGTCGCCGCCCGGGGCCGTGATCACGCTGTGGCCGAGGATGCCGCCGGCGCCAGGGGCGCCCGGCCACTCCGGGTAGAACCCGTCGGCGCGGTACGGCTTCGGGTCCTCCTTCATCGGGAAGCCGAGGTGCGACTGGAACTCAGGGATGCCGGCGAGGCCGTCGATGAAGGCCTGCAGCACCTCCGCCTCCGTCTGTCCGCCGCACAGCCAGTCGAGGTACTCCAGTGCGCGCTCGTCGTCGTCCGAGTGCAGGATGAGCGAGCCAGCGATGCAGGCGGAGTTGCCGCCGCCGATCGCGCCCTTCTCCAGCACGAGCACGTCCGCTCCGGTCTCCGCCGCGACAGCCGCGCAGGACGCGCCCGCACCGCCGTAGCCGAGGATCAGGAGGTCGGCCTCGTCGTCCCAGCGCCCGGGGACTCCGTGCAGCGGGGGCTCCCGCCGGGCGGCCCGATCATCCGTCATCGCCCGCTCCTCGGCAGACGCGTGTAGAGGCGTCGTGCGGTCCCCTCCAGGATCAGCGCGCGGTCTGCCTCGTCGAGCCAGTCGTAGCTCTGGATCGATCGCGTGAGGTCGTCGTACTGGTTGCCCGTCAGCGGGTCGATGGGCGAGCCGCTACCCGGCACCTCGGTGCCGAGCATGACGCGGTCGGCGCCAACGGTCTGCACGAGCAGCGCGAGGGCTTTGCGGTCGTGCACGAGCGAGTCGAAGTACAGGCGGCGCAGGCTGTCGTCGAACGACTCGATTTCGGGGGGTGCCTCGCCGTCCTTGTTGTCGTACGCCTCGACCTGCGTGTACTCCAGATACCGGGCGGCGCGCCAGCGGCCGACCTGGTATGGGACCGACCCGCCGCCGTGCGAGACGATGAGCGACAGGTTCGGGAAGTGCTCGAACACCCGCGAGTTCGCGAGCGAGATGGCCGTGCGGCTCGCCTCGGTGATCATGTGCTCGCTGTAGTTCTCGCGGTCCGACCGGCAGCCGGCCGCGTGGATGAGCGCGGGCACGCCCAGCTCCTCGAGCTTGGCGAACAGCGGGTACCACCACTCGTGGCCGACACGCGGGATGCCGAGCTCCTGGCCTTCCGCCGGGTCCGGGTTGATCAGTACGCCGATGAAGCCGAGCTCGAGGACGGCGCGCTCCAGCTCGTCGAGCCATGCCTCCGGCTCGGTGCCCACGGCCTGTGGCAGCGCCGCGACGCCGCGAAACCGCTCCGGGAACGCCTCCACCTGGGCGGCGACTGCGTCGTTGGTGGCGCGGGTCCACCAGTCCACGATCTTGGCTGGGCTCTCTGCGTGCATGAGCTGGAACGGACGCGGCGAGATGAACTGGACGTCGGTGCCGACGCGGTCAAGCAGCCCGACGTGGCGCTCGGCGGCGCGCAGCACGGCCTCCGTCTTGAGCTTGATGCCTGCTCGCCCGTGCGCTCCACGGCCGGCGGTGAGGATCGATCGGTACGCGTACAGCTCGGCGGGCGAGCTGACGTGGCCGTGGATGTCGATGATCACAGGGATGTCTCCATAGGTGGGTGTCAGAGGTCGAGGACGAGGCGTGGCGACTTCGCGCGGGATACGCAAATGAACATCGTCTCGTTGGCGTCCTGCTCGGCCTGGGTGAGGATCTGGTCGCGGTGCTCGGCCTGTCCGGCGAGGATGCGGACCTCGCAGGTGCCGCAGAAGCCCTCCTCGCACGAAGCGGGGACCCCGGGGACGATCGAGCGGACGCACTCGAGGATGCTCTCGTCGGGACCGACGGACACGGTGGTGCCCGTCGTGGACAGCTCGACCTCGAACGTGGTGTTCTCCGCCGAGGCGACCGACTCGTCGACGGGCGCGGCGCCGAAGCGCTCGACATGCAGGCCGGGAAGGCCCAGCTCCTCGCAGAGCTTCTCAACGGCGGTGATGAGTCCGCCCGGACCACAGCAGTAGATCGCGGTCTCCCCGTCCGCGGCGGACAGGATGCCCCGTAGATCGAGGATGCCATCGCTGTCCTCGGCCACGAAGTTCACCGTGCCTCCACGGCCCGACTGGGCGAGGCGCTCGAGGACGCCGGTGAAGGCCATCGACCGACGGGACCGGCCGCCGTAGTGGAACGACCACTCCGGGTTGGCGTCGCTGCGCGCGACCCGCGACAGCATCGGCACGAGCGGCGTGACACCGATGCCGCCGGCGATGAAGATGTACCGCGGGGCGTCGACCAGCTCGAACCGGTTGCGCGGGCCGTTGACGGTCAAGGTGCGGCCGACGAGTCCGGTGTCGTGGATCTCCTTGGAACCGCCGCGTCCGCGGTCTTCGCGCAGCACGCCCACGCGGTAGTGCTGCGGGTCATCCGGATTGCTCCACAGTGAGTACTGGCGGACCAGTCCCGATGGGAGCGTGATCTCCAGGTGGGCGCCAGCCTTCCACTTGGGCAGGTCGGCGCCGGTGGGGTCGACGAAGCAGACCGACACGACGCCGTCGGCTTCGTAACGGGTCTCGCGGACGAGCAGGGAAAGGGGTGTGGTGTTGTCCACTGTCATCTCCTGGTCTGGAGCTGGTGGTAACCGGCGCGGGCGCGCGCGTCGCGCAGCGAGGAGCCTGCGAGGATGTCGGCGCGAATCTCGTCCTCCACGTCGCGGATCATTTCGGAGGTCTCTATGACCTCCTCCGCGCGGTCGGCCGGGATCACGACAACTCCGTTGATGTCGCCGAGCAGCAGATCGCCCGGGTTGACGCCGATGCCGCCGATCGTGACAGGCACCTCGAGCGCGTCGAGGCGGACGCGGTCCTTGCCCGTGCGCATCCAATGCGCGCGGGTGAACAGCGGGTAGTCCATTTCCAGTGCGCGATCGAGGTCACGGCAGACGCCGTCGATGACCGTGCCGCCGAGGCCGCGCTGGGACGCGATCGTCGTCATCAGATCGCCCCAGACGGTGGCATCCAGACGGCCGAGGTTGTCGATTACGGCGACCGTGCCGGTCGGGATGTCGTCGATGAAGTCGCCGACGCTGCGACCGCGCTCGTCCGCGTAGACGTACCTGACGGTGAAGGCGGGGCCGACGAGACGGAAGTTGTTGTCGAGGGGCATGATGCCCGCGCACTGGCCGTCGATGCCGAGGCGGTCGAGGGCGTCGCTGACGCAAGGTGTCTCCAGCGCACCAAGGCGCTCGACGAGGGTGGTGGTCACGAGTGGGCCACCCTTCCGGCGAGCTCCTCGTAGGACGCCCCCATGACGGCTGTGATGACCTCGCCCTGGTCGAGAGCGGCCGACATGGCCGACTCGCGCGCGGCGAACTGGCGGGCCCGCTCGATGACCTCGGCGGCGCGATCGAAGGGGATAAAGACGATGCCGCTGCCGTCGGCGCGGACAAGGTCGCCCGTGGCCACCCGGACGCCGGCGAACGTGATCGTCTCGCTCCAGCTGTCTTCGACGAGGCGACCGCGGGCGGTGACTGGCGTCGCGCTGCGGCCGAGGATCGAGTAGCCGAGCGCACGGCTTTCGTCGACGTCGCGTACGGGACCGTCGACGAGCGTGCCGGCAATGCCGCGCAGCGAGGCTGCCTTCGTGAGCAGACCGCCCCAGCCGGCGCATGGAAGGCCAGGGTGCGCGACGACGATGACCTCCTCTGGTCCGGACGTCGCGACCGCCGCGGTCGCGAGATGCCGTGTGCTCGGGGCCGCTGGGCCCTGCTCTGCACTGACGAGGTCGACCGTGACGGCGCGCCCGACGACGGGGGCGTCACCGCTCAGTCGAATGAGGTCGGACACCGCGCCCGGCAGGCCCAGAGCGTCCAGCGCATCCGACACGACACAGGTATCTAGCTCACGCAGTTGTGCAGTCCATTCATGTGATTCATCAACCATCACACCGCTCCTTTGACGTGTGAAAACAAGGGCAAACCTCGCCGCATTTCGCTGTGAGCAGCGATACACAGAGATGAATTTATGCGCTACTGTAGCCGAGTCTTCAGAGAGTTTGCAAGGAGGCGGGGCCGGGAGTCCGCGCCGGAAGGATCAGTGGCCATGAGCATCGACAATTCCGCAGGGCACGCAGGACGAACGGCGCGGGCGGGCGCCCTTGGGGCGGCGACGCTGCATGAGGCGGCCGGACGGATCGGATCGCTGCCCTCGGGCATCCAGGCGATGTCCCTGACCCTCCCGGTAGCGGGCCGGGCGTTCCCCGTTGCCGTGCCGCCAGGCGACAACCTGTGGCTGCACCACGCCATCGTCGCGGCTGCCCCCGGCGACGTCCTCGTGGTGTCCACGGGCGGCGCGCGCGAATTCGGCTACTTCGGCGAGGTCATGGCCGTCGCCGCGGTGGCGCGCGGCCTCGGCGGCCTCGTCATCGACGGCGGCGTGCGGGACGCGCAGCAGATGATCACCCTCGGCTTCCCGGTGTTCGCGGACCGTCGCTGCATCCGAGGCACGATCAAGGATCCGCGCAAGGCTGGCTCCCTCGGGGTCCCGATCACGATCGGCGACGTGCAGATCGAGCCCGGCGACCTTGTGGTCGGGGACGCGGACGGTGTCGTTGTCATCCCGGACGCGCAGGCGGACGACGTCGTCGCGCTCGGGGAAAAGCGCGAGGCAACGGAAGCAGAGTACTTCGCGCGGCTGCGGGCCGGTGAGACGACGCTCGGGATCTACCACCTCCCGACCCCCGCTCAGGTACTCGCGACGCAGGCTGCGACGTTGACGAAAATTGATTGAGAAGTGGTGAAGTTATGCGCTACTATCGGTCGCATGAGACAGCGCTGCTCACAACTCGTGCTTCCGCGCATGAGGCCGATGGGAATGGGCGGATGCTGGGAATCTTTCAAGAGAGTTGGTGCGTGGCATGAAGTATGACGTCGGGGGTGTACTCCTGGATCGGCCGTTTCGGATCCGCCGTCTAGGTCACTTCGGAGTGAACTGTTACAACATTGAAGAAGCGTATAACTTCTATACTCGACTACTCGGCTTCAAGCTCTCCGACGAGCTTCCGTTCGCGAAGATCCTGCCGCCCGAGAAGAAGCACATTGCCGAGGGTCCGGGAGGAACGGGCTACTTCCTCCGCTACGGCAGCGACCACCACTCGCTCGTCATCTTCCCGAAGCGCGTGCGCGACCAGATGGGCGGCAGCGCTGCCACTCCTGCTGGCATCACGACCAACCAGATCACCTGGCAGGTCGGCAGCCTCCAGGAGGTCGTCGACGGTCACACCTGGTTCAAGGAGAACAAGCAGGAGATCATCCGAGCCGGCCGTGACATGCCGGGGTCGAACTGGCACGTCTACCTGTTCGACAGCGACTGGCACGTCAACGAGCTCTACTACGGCATCGAGCAGGTCGGCTGGAGCGGTCAGTCAAAGCCGGGACCGATGCGCGAGCGCGGCTTCCACGTCGTCCCCGAGCTGCCGCAGAAGTCGGAGCAGCAGGAGGTCGACGACGCGATCGCCGCGGGCATCGACATCAGCGCCGGCCACCGCTCGATCGACGCGTACGACGAGACGTTCGTCGTCGACGGCGTCTACCTGCAGCGTCCGTTCCGAGTCACCGGGATCGGGCCTGTCCGCCTGTTCACGCCGGACGTCGCCGCGATGGTCGCGTATTACCGCGACGTCATGGGCATGACGGTCACCGAGGAGATCGACTACCGGGGCCACCGCGCCGTGTTCCTCCGCGTCAACGCCGAGCACCACAGCATGGCGGTGTACGACATCGGCCTTCGCGAGGTGCTCGGGCTGCGCGAGGACACCACCCTGATGAGCTTCGGCATGAAGGTCGCCAGCTACCGTCAGCTCCGCGACGCCGTCGACTGGCTCAAGGCCAAGGGCATCGAATTCGTCGAGCTGCCCGGCGAGCTGTTCCCCGGGATCGCCTACGCGGCGCACATCAAGGACCCGGACGGTCACCTCATCCAGCTGTACTTCGGCATGGAGCAGGTCGGATGGGCCGGTGAGCGCAGCGCCGGACGTGCCGCCGCGATCACGAGCGACCCGGCAACCTGGCCCGAGACGATCGAGGACAGCGGCACACTTTTCGACGGCGAGGTCTTCATGGGGCCGTGGTCATGACCGGCAACGTGGAGAATGCCGTAGCCTGGCGACTGCTCAACTACTCCATTGACGGCGGGGCCCCCAGGCCCGGACTCCTCGTCGGCGACCGCGTCATCGACATCGGACACGGAACCGAGATTGACGCGGCATCCCCCATGGACGTAATCGACGACTGGGATGCCATGCGGGCGCGGCTCGATGCCATGGCGGATGCCGTCCCGGGGGATGCGCTGGCCCTCGACGCCGTGAGGCTGCACGCGCCGGTCCCGCGGCCGGGAGCGATCTTCTGCGCCACGTCGAACTATGCCGACCACGTCGCCGAGATGAGTGCAAAGAGGATCGTCCCCAAGGAGTCGACCTTCGGTCCGTACATGTTCCTCAAAGCCCCTCAGTCGGTGGCCGACCCCGACACCGACGTGTTCCCGCCCGTGTTGTCCGACGCGCTCGACTGGGAGATCGAGCTGGGCGTGGTGATCGGCAAGGCCGGTTCCGCCATCGCCCCGGACGACGTGGAGAGCCACATCGCCGGGTACGTCGTGCTCAACGAGCTGTCGGCGCGCGACCTGGCCCGCATGGATGTGTTCAAGCCCTTCGGAGCGGACACTCTCACATCCAAGAGCTTCGACACCGGGCTCCCGATGGGTCCGTGGCTGACTCCGGCGGATGCCGTCGCTGACCCGATGGACCTCCGACTGAAGCTCTGGGTCGGTGACGAGCTGATGCAGGACTCGTCGACGAAGTGGATGTACTACGACATCGCCGAGCAGATTTCCTACCTCTCGCGTTCGATGACGCTCCGCCCCGGCGACCTCATCGCCACCGGCACCCCGTCCGGTGTCGGCAACCCCAAGGGGCGCTTCCTCCAGGACGGCGAAGTCATCGTCGCGGAGATCGAGGGGCTCGGGCGTATCCGCAACACCGTCCGCCACCGCCACGATGAATCGCTTGATGGTGTCGCCTCCGCCCACGGAGGCGCGCAGCAGAAGGGAATGAAGCCATGATGACCAAAGACGACACCGAGTTCCTCGCGCAGACCGGCCCGGGAACCCCGATGGGCAACCTGTTCCGGCGCTACTGGCAGCCTGCCCTGCTGTCGAAGGAGATCCCGGCTCCCGACTCAGCACCCGTGCGCGTGAAGCTCCTCGGCGAAAACCTCGTCGCGGTGCGCGCAACCGACGGCACCCCTGCCCTCATCCAGGAGCGATGCCCCCACCGCGGTGCGAGCCTCTTCTTCGGCCGCAACGAGGAGCAGGGCATCCGCTGCATCTACCACGGCTGGAAGTTCGACCTCACAGGCCAGTGCGTCGACATGCCGAACGAGCCGGCGTCCAGCGACTTCCACACGAAGGTCAAGACGGTCGTCTACCCGACCGAGGAGATGGGCGGCATCATCTGGGCATACCTCGGCGATCCGGAGCAGATGCCCGAGCTGCCGAAGTTCGAGTGGGCGCAGGTCCCGGAGAGCCACCGCCACATCACCAAGGTGACGCTGGAGACCAACTACCTCCAGTCCGTCGAGGGCGACATCGACTCGAGCCACACCGCGTTCCTGCACGGCCAGGTCGGCAAGACCGACCTCGAGGTGTCGAGCAAGTTCTTCGACTCGAACAAGGCGCTGCGCTACCTGTGGGCGCGTGACAAGGCGCCGAAGTTCTTCGTCATCGAGGCGCCGCACGGGCTCACCATCGGTGCTCGTCGAGACGGCGGCCGAGACCACTACTACTGGCGTATCACGCAGTGGATCGTCCCGTCCGTCTCGATGATCCCAGGGGAGGTCGGCGGCACGCAGCGGTGCAACTTCCGTGTCCCCATGGGCGACACGGACCACCAGTTCTACCGCATCGACTACATCCCGCAACGTCCGCTGACTGAGGGTGAGAAGTACGACTTCGAGACCGGGACCATCCATCCGGAGCTCATCAAGGGGACGTCGAAGCCCGTGCGGAACATGGAGAACGACTTCCTCATCGACCGTCAGCTGCAGCGCTCGGGCACGTACTCCGGCATCCGCGGAATCGTGGAGCAGGACTACGCGGTCGCCGCAAGCATGGGGGCGATCTCCGACCGCAGCACCGAGCAGCTCGGCACGAGCGACATGGGAATCATTCGCGCACGCCGTGTGATGATGCGTCTCGCGAAGCACCTCGAGGACGGCGGCGAGGTCGACGCGCACATGGACGGCGACATCTTCTACATGCGATCTCCCGCGCTGCTCGTGGAGAAGGACGTCCCGTTCGACGTCGGCGCGCGCCGCGCGATGGACGCGGAAGAGGAGTGGTCGCGCGAGGTCGAGTGGGCGTCGGTCATGCCTGTGCTCGAAGACGAGGATGTTCCCGGTGTCAAGGCCTGAGGCAGTCTCCAACGAGATCACGCTGCGGCAGCTCATCACCACGCCGTACATCACATACGTCGAGGCGCTGCCGGACTCGGAGGGAATCTGGGTCCGCAGGGCCAGCTGCCCCGAGCTGGACGGCTGTTCCGTGACCGCCCCGAAGGCGTGGGACGCGATCGTCGAGCTCGAGCGCTACCTGACGGAGTACCTGGTCGACCGGGTCGCCGCCGGTAAGCCGGTGCCGCGCCCGCGTCACCGCGACGTTGTGCACGACCTCAGCGCGGAGGAGCTGCTGGAGCGCGCCAAGCGCACCGAGTGGATCCCCAGGCTGGACGAGCCGATCGCTGCCGTCGACGGAGCGGGGCTGGGTTGCTGATGGGCGAGACCGACCGCATCACCTTCTCCGACATCCCCGGGACCTACGTGTTCGACGGGCGGCGCTCCCGGCAGGGGCTCGCACTGAACCTGATGTCGGCGGCCCTCAACGACGAAGCGGAGCGTGCGGCGTTCCGCGCCGACGAGGAGGCTTTCATGGAGCGCTTCCGGCTCACCGAAGCACAGCGCGATGCCGTGCGGCGTCGCGACTGGGCTCGCATGGTCGAGCTCGGCGGCAACATCTATTTCGTCGTGAAGATCGCCGTCGGGGACGGGAAGCACGTGCCCGAGGTGGTCGCCGCCATGACCGGCCAGACCGTGGAGGAGTACACAACCATGATGAAGGACGGCGGGAGGAATCCCCGTGGCTGACATCGTCGCCGGGATCGGCATCTCTCATGTCCCGGCCCTCGCGCCATTCCTCGCCGCGCAGAAGCCGCGGACGCCGGCGGAGCGGGGACCGGGCGTCCAGGCGTTCTTCGACGCGGGCGACTGGATGCGCGAGCAGCAGGCCGACGTCGCCGTCCTGATCTACAACGATCACGGCGCGGAGATGTCCCTGGGCCTCGTGCCGGCCTTCGTCGTCGGAGCGGCCGAGGAGTATCCGCCGGCCGACGAGGGCAACGGCGTGGACGCATCGCTGCCGCCGTTCCCCGGCGACGCGGACCTGTCGTGGCACATCATCGACTCGGTCGTACCTGAGGGCTTCGACCTCGCCGTCGCGCAGCAGATGGCGGTCGACCACGGGTTCCGGATTCCAATGGGCGTGCTGTTCGGTGCCGAGGCCTCTGCCGTAAAGGTCGTCCCCATCGCGGTCAACGTGGTGCAGCAGCCAACCCCGTCCGCCCGCCGCTGCTTCCAGCTCGGCCAGGCCATCGGACGCGCGCTGCGCAGCTACCCGGAGGACGTGCGGATTGCCGTCATCGGCACGGGCGGCATGTCGCACCAGCTCCAGGGCGCGCGCGCAGGTCACATCAACGAGGAATTCGACCGGAGCTTCCTTGACAGGATCGTGACCGCCCCCGAGGAGCTCGCCGACCTGTCCAACGCCGACTACATCAGCCTCGCCGGCTCCGAAGGGGCGGAGCTCGTGATGTGGCTTGTCATGCGCGGGATCATGAACACCGACGTCGACGCGGTGCTCAGCGGTTACCACGTGCCGGTCTCCAGCACGGGAGCGGGAGTGGTGGCGATGACGAACCGGTGAACGGCATCCCATGCTCGCATCCGAGCGCCCCGACGACACCTGTACACCCGCGCGGCGGCCGATCCGCCGGCGCAGTGGCCCCACTCACCGGTGCGGGCCAGCACACTCGATGAGGAGAGACGCTGATCATGAGCGGCAACATTGACACGGTCGACGCCGCCGTCGACGAGGCGGCCCCGCCGATCCTGGCCAGTCGCGAAGAGGCCCTGGCGGCCGTGGAGAGGCTGCGCGAGGGCATCGCCGCGCGGGCCGAGCAAACCGAACGCGACCGCATGGTCCCCGAGGAGACGATACGGGAGCTGACCGACGCCGGCCTGTTCGGCATAGTCACCCCGCGCCTCTGGGGCGGATCGGAGCTCGGCTTCGCGACGCTCCTCGAGGTGCAGACGGCAATCGCGAGCGCGTGCGCCTCGACCGGCTGGGTCTACGGCGTGCTCGCCGGACACACCTGGCTCGTCGCCCTGTTCTCGGAGGAGGCGCAGGCCGAGGTGTTTGCCGACGCGCGGGCTCGCATCGCGTCGCTCATCCGATTCGGTGGCCAGCCGCCGGAGCGCGTCGAGGGCGGCTTCCGCTGGCGCGGCGGCAGCGGACGCTTCTGCAGCGGCATCGACCACTCGCAGTGGGTCCTGCTCGGCGGCACCGTCACCGAGGATGACGGAACAAGTGAGCAGTGGTACATGCTCGTCCCGGCCTCCGAGCTGGAGATCATCGACGACTGGCACTCGGTCGGCCTGAAGGGCACCGGCAGCAAGTCGATCGTCATCAAGGACGCCTTCATCCCGGAACATCGTGCCGTCCGCTTCGCCGACCTCGGCAGCGGCCGCGCGCCGGGCTCGGAGCTGCACCCCGGCGGACTGTACCGCCTGGCCTACGACTCCGTCTGGCCCCTCTCGCTTGTCGGCGCCGTCGTGGGCGCAGCCCGGGGTGCACTGGCGGAGTTCATCGCAGCAACGTCGCGACGTCTCGCTTCGCTCTCTTCACTCCAGCAGGCATCGAACGGTCCGGCGCTGGTGCGTCTGGCGAATGCCGCGGCACAGCTCGATGCGATGAGCAGCTTGCTGTTGAACGATGCCCGGGTCGCGGACAGCGCACCCGAGGGGACCGTATTCAGCCCGCTCGACCGGGCGCAGCGCAGCAGGAATCTGGCGTTCGCGGCGCAGCAGCTGCGCGCGGCGGTCAACGAGCTCTATGAGTCGGCCGGGGGCAGCGGCGTGTACCTTTCCGCACCGCTGCAGCGATGGTGGCGTGATGTCAACACTGCCGCATCACACGTGGCGTTCACCTGGGACCTTGCATCGGTTGCCTACGGGCGCGCCGTGACAGGGGTCAACGCCGTGGCAGGCACCGGGACGGGACCCGCCGTCCGTGCCTGAGGGACAACATCTTCCTGCCTTCAACGCCGCGCAGGTGAGCGACCGGGGAGAGAACGGGGAGCCGCTCGATCATCGTGCAGCTTCCCCCGAGGCTCCGGTCGGCCTCATCTGGGGCGTGCGGGCCAGCTTCGTCACGTACATCCGCTCGCTCTCCGACGGGTCCATCGACCTGACGGAAGGCGCTGTCATGAGCCCGGAAGGGCTCATCCGCTTTCGATTCCTCGGCACGTACGAGGGCAACGGCGGGCAATGGCTGTGCTTCGGCGGTGGGGCCAGGTTCCTCGGACATGGCGGACTGCTGGAGGTGCCGCTGCGCAACCTCCGCGTACATGTTGTGGGCGATGGCGCCACGCTGTACACCGAGCAGTCTGACGGGTCCTTGTTCCCGCTCGGCGCCGTGGCACTGCCCGAGCCGAGCCTCACTGAAGGCACTCTCGTCTGGGATGCGGCGCCCGTCGCGCTTGACGAGGCCGGTGCCCGGTTCTTCGGGTCGCACTACCGACCCGGTACAGGAATGGATCCGCTATGGCTGAGACTTCCAATCGGGCGCTGATCCGGTAGCCGGAAGGGGCGAGCTGCGATGCTCGCCGCACCGATCCCGGATCCGCCCCCGCACCGCAGCGTCTCGAGACCCTTGACGTCCGTGTGACCCACGTTATACCGTCGCATCAATCCAGAATGCCGATTCTAGAACGAACGTAGGCAGTCTGGCCATCAATAACACCGCAGTCCCAGAACCAATCGCTCCGAGACGCCGCATTAGCGTATGGCTGTAGCGCGGCCGCGAAGAGGCGGCACTGAGCACGCCGCGTCGAACGAGCGGGCTTGTGCAGAGAGGCACCCATGAAGGTCACTGAATTGATTGCCGGTTCAAAGATGAGCCGGTTCCAAATCCTCGCCGTCGTCACCGCCATCGTGCTGACGGTCCTCGAGGGTTACGACGCGGCCATGATGGCCTTCGTCGCCCCCTACGTCACCAAGGAGTTCACTTCCTCGGCCAGCATGATCGGCGTGGTGCTCTCGGGCGCTCTCATCGGCATGGTCGTCGGCTCGGTCATCGTCGCACCCATTGCCGACAAGGTCGGCCGGCGGCGCATCGCGATCGTGGGGACCGTCATCGTCGCCGTCGGGATGCTCGCCTCGCCTTTCGCGACCGATATGGCAGGCATGATGTGGGCGCGGATCGTGACCGGCCTCGGTGTCGGTGCACTCATCTCAGTCGTCGGCGTCATCGCCGCCGAGTACTCGAACCGGCGCGTATACCCAGTGGTCATGGCGGTCTACTCCGCCGCCATCAACATCGGAGCCGTGCTGGGCGCCGTCATCATCGGACCGCTCCTGCCGGTCCAGGGCTGGCGGTTCGCGTTCTGGGTCGGCGTCGCGCTGTCCGTCATCGCCATCGTGCTCGCCGTCGCGCTCTTCCCCGAGTCGATCGCCTGGCTCGCCGCGCGGCGGAAGCCCGGCTCGCTCGAGCGCCTCAACAGCACACTCGCCCGAATGGGCCACGATCCCCTGCCCGGGCTGCCCGAGAATCAGCTGCCGGCACGCGAGGGCAGCAGCGCCCTGCGCACCGTCTTCTCGAAGCAGCTGGTCGGCCAGACGCTGCTCATGATCATCGGCTACATTTCCTTCCTCCTCGTGTTCTACTTTGCCAACAGCTGGGCTCCGAACACCCTCGCCGCTGCGACGAAGAACCCGGCGCTCGCAGCTCCGACCACACTGTCGCTGGGCCTCGGCGGAATCATCGGGGCCTTGGTGTTCGGCTTCATCTCAACCCGTGTGAACCCGCGCATCCTCACCCCCGCTTTCCTCATCGTCGGCGCCGCCGGCCTCGCGCTGTTCGGCTTCATCGAGACCAACCTGCCGGCTTCGCTGATCGAGCTCTTCGCGGCCTCCTTCTTCTTCAGCGCCGGCGTGACGGGCTTCTACCAGATCATCCCCAAGCTGTACCCGACTCTGGCCAGGGCCACCGGCTATGGCATCGTCGCCGGAGCTGGCCGCGCCGGCGGCATCGCCTCGCCGATCCTCGCCGGCGCCGCGTTCGACGCCCACATGCCGGTGCCGACCGTGTTCGTGGTCTTCGCGCTGCCGCTGGTCGTCTCGGCACTGACCATCGTCGGCCTCAGCGCGCTGGAGTCCGCGCAGCGAAAGCGGATGACGGCGTCGGAGGGCGCCGGCGCGGCAAGCGAGCCACTCACTTCACCGACCAAGTGACACTTCCCTTCCGGGCGTCCTGTTCCAGGGCGCCCGGAAGGGAAGGTCTCCATTTCTAGAACCTAGATTCTAGAGACTTAGTTCTTGAAAGGAAATGCCATGACACTAGCGGTGGCAGCACTGTCCCACGCTCCGTCCTTCGGAAACGTCGACCCCGGTGGCGGCACCTTCGCCGAGATCGAGTCTGCAATCGACGAGGTCAGGGCCTTCGTGAAGGCCTACGATCCCGAGGTCGTCGTCGTCTTCGGCCCAGACCACTTCAATGGCCAGCTCTACTCGCTCATCACGCCGTGGGCGGTGGGCGCCCAAGCTGAGGGCGTCGGCGACTACAACACCACCGAGGGCCCACTCCCGGTGGACAGCGCCGCTGCCCGCGCCCTGCACGCCCACGTGCTCGAGCAGGGGATCGAGATCGGCCGCTCGGAGCGCATGAAGGTCGACCACGGTGTCGTCCAGCCGCTCGACTTCGTGTTCGGCAAGGACTTCGCCCAGCCGATCGTCCCGGTTTTCGTGAACTCGCTCGGCATGCCGCTGACCCCGATGCGCCGCGTCCGTGAGATGGGCGAGGCCTTCGGCAAGGCGGCTCAGGCGCTCGACAAGCGGGTGCTCTTCGTCGCCTCGGGGGGCATTTCGCACAACCCGCCGATCCCCCGATGGGAGGGGGCTCCCGGGACCATGCAGGAGCGTCTGATCGCGTACGCCCCCACCCGCCAGGAGCGACTGGAACGCGAGCGGAATATCGTCAACGGGATTCAGGCGATCGCCGACGGCCATGCCCCGAGCGATCCCCTGAACGAGGAGTGGGACCAGCTGCTCCTGGACACGTTCCGCTCTGGGGACCTGAGCCAAGTGGACGGCTGGGCGAACGACTGGTTCTTGGCCGAGGGTGGATCGGCCGCGCATGAGATGCGGAGCTGGATCGCAGCCTATGCCGCGCTCTCCACCGCCGGGACGTACCAGGTCGCCGTCGACCACTACTGGCCGGTGAAGACCTGGGGCGCCGGCTTCGGCATCCAGGCCGCGATCACGGTGGCTCCATGAGCGCCCCGGCCTACGCCCCCGTCCCAGACCGGGCCCCTGAGCCGGTCACCTTCTGGGAGGCCGTGGCGGATCTTCCCCACCGGCTGGAATACGTCCAGGTCGGAGCGTGGCGCACCCGTGTGCTGCACGTCGGCCACGGCGAGCAGACGATCGTGCTGCTCAACGGCACGAGCGGACACATCGAGGCCTTCACGCAGAACATCCGCGCCCTCGCAGCCCACTACCACGTCATCGGCTACGACTACCCCGGGCACGGCTTCACGACCCTGAGCGACCACGATCTCGAGATCCCCGAGTACGAGGCACACCTGCTGGCACTGCTCGACGCCCTCGGCCTCGACCAGGTCCACCTCATCGGAGAATCCCTCGGCGGCTGGATCGCGATCAAGTTCGCCGCCCATCATCCCGAGCGCCTGCGCACCATCGTCCTGAGCGCTCCCGGTGGCCGGGTCGTGGGCGAGCAGCGGGTCGACCGGGCCCAGTCGGTGAGCGCACAGGCAGTCGCCGACCCCAGCTACGACAACGTCAGGAAGCGACTCCAGGTCGTCATCCACGACCCGGAGAAGATCACCGACGAGCTGGTGAAGGTCCGCCAGGCCATCTACTCGCAGCCGGGGTTCGAGGAATCCATGCGCCACATCTCCGTGCTGCGCCAACCCGAAACGCGCTGGCGCAACCGTGTCACCGTCGAGGACTACGCGGCGATTCCGGTGCCGGCGCTGCTGGTCTGGACGGACCACGAGCCGACGGGCGGCCCGGAGGTCGGCGAGCAGCTGGCGGCGGCCATCCCCGATGGCGAGTACCTGCTCGTGACCGACGCCGCCCACTGGCCGCAGTGGGAGGGCTCCGATGCCTTCAACGAGCACACGCTCGACTTCCTGAGGAGGAAAGGGTGACGAGCACAGCGAGCGAGCAGACCATCGAGGAGATCGCCGACGAGATCTACCTCGCCCGCCGCGGGACGTACACGATCGACCACGTCAGCCCCCGCCTGCCCGACCACGACCTCGAGTCCGCCTACCGTATCTCCGAGATCGTCGCCGCCCGTCGCGAGGCCGAACTCGGCGTGAAGCGCGCAGGCCGCAAGGTCGGGCTCACCAACCCGCTCGTCCAGCAGCGCGTCGGCGTCTTCGAGCCGGACTACGGGATCATCCACGACGACATGGTGTTCCCCTCGGGCGCCAGACTGGCCCAGTCGCGCTTCAACTTCCTGCGCATCGAGGCCGAAGTCGCATTCGCCTTGAAGGAGGACATCCTCGACCCCCGGCTCGAGGCCATCAGGGAATCGATCGACTACATCACCCCGGCGTTCGAGATCGTCGACTTCCGCTTCCCCGGCAACGTCGGCGCGATCGTGGACACCATCGCCGACAACGCCGGGTGCGGGGGGCTGGTGCTCGGCGAGGAGCGACACGCCTACGGTGAGGTCGACCTGACCGCTGCGGAGATGGTCATCACCACCGCCGAGGGCCTCGAGATCACCCGCGGGATCGGCAGCAACGTGCTCGGCGATCCGATCAACGCGGTCAAGTGGCTCGCCGAGACCGCACTGCGGATCGGCCAGCCTCTGCGCGCCGGCGAGCTGCTGCTCTCCGGCTCGATCGGCTACATCGAGCCGTGGCCAGCCGACGTCGAGTGCATCGCCACCATCACAGGACTGGGCCGCGTGACCGCGACCCTCGACTCGAACAGCTAAGGACACACCGATGACAGAGAGAACATACGGCGTCGACATCGAGACCCGAATCGAGATCGAGCAACTCATCTCCGAACTGCTCTACCGCCTCGACCACAACCAGGCCGACACCACCTGGGAGCTCTACGCCGAGGACGCCGTCACCGAAGGACCGCTGGGCACCATGAACGGCCGCGAGGCGATCAGGGCCTGGGGAGCAAAGCGTGCCCAGCAGACCGACGTCGTCGGACGGCACTTCATCGGCGGGATCCGTCTGGCCTGGGAGGACGGGATTCTCACCGGCACCGTCGCGTACCTGACCTTCCGCGATGCCGCCGAGGACGTGCTCAAGCCCGCGAGCGTCGGCGAGTTCCGCGAGCAGTACCGCAAGGTCGACGGCGGGTGGTGCTTCGCGCGTCGCGAGATCGTCCCGGTCTTCGGAGGCGCGAACGCGGCAGCGCACGCGAAGCGCCTCGCCGACGCCTCAAACGCGGGGCCACGGTGAAGCAGGCTGGCCTGACATCGGGGCCGCACCCCCCTGCGCTGCTGCATCAGGCGCTCGCCTCGCAGGCCGTCGCCGAATTCGTGCTGGCGTCCGGCTACAACGGCGTGATCGTGGACCTGCAGCACGGCGAGATCGGACTCGACGACGCGTGCCGAATGCTTCGCGCGATTCCCCGCGAGCAGAGCGAGTACGCCTACGCCCGGGTCGGCGCCATCGAGGCCGCGACGATCCTAAGGCTCCTGGACTCCGGTGCACGCGGCATCATCGCACCCACGGTGGAGACGGCGGAACAAGCTTCCCGGCTGGTCGCCGCCACGAAATACCCACCACTGGGCAGCCGCAGCCTCGGCCCCTCCCGCCCCGCCCTCTACCCGGGACACGACTACACAGCAGCCGGCAACCGCGCCGTCTCGGCGGTGGTCCAGATCGAGACACGCGCAGGACTCGAGAATGCCGACGCGATCTTCGCGGTCGAGGGAATCGACTCGGTGTACATCGGGCCAGCGGACCTCGCCGTGAGCTACGGACTTCCCGGCCGCGGCGACTGGGCCGACGGTCCGGTGCGCGACGCCATCATCGAACTGTCCGCGAAGGCGCGCCTCGCCGGCCTCACCCTCGGAATCTACTGCGCCTCCGCGGAGTATGCGAGGGAACTCCTCGACGACGGGCTGGTCGACTACGTCGGCCTCGGCATCGACCTCGTATTTCTGAACACCATGGCACGGTCTGCCATCAAGGCGCTAAGGAGCGAACAATGGGCTACGACACCGACGTCGTGATCATCGGGGCGGGCCCTGTCGGCCTGACTCTGGCCAACCTGCTCGGGCTGCGTGGGATCGACGTCGTCGTGCTCGAGGCGGGCCGCGAATTGATCGACTACCCGCGAGCGGTGGGCATCGACGACGAGGCCATGCGGGTCATGCAGGGCATCGGCCTGGTCGAGAAGGTGCTGCCGCACACGGTGCCCGACCAGCAGATCCGCATGGTCAATGGACGGGGAAAGGTCATCGGTGTCATCGACCCGACAACCCGGGTCTTCGGCTGGCCGAGACGGAACGGCTTCGTCCAGCCTCTCGTCGACCGGGTGCTGCTCGACGGCCTGGACCGCTTCGCCAACGTCCGGGTCCAGTTCGAGACCCGGATGACGGAGGTGAGGCAGGACGGCGCAGGCGTGACCGTGCAGTACTCCACGCCCGGCGGCCAGGAGAGCGCGGTGCGCGCGAAATGGGTGGTGGCGGCCGACGGCGGGAGCTCAGGCACGCGAAAAGCGCTCGGCATCACCTTCGAGGGAGAGACCCGCAAGACCCCGGGCCTGGTCATCGACGTCGCGAACGACCCGATCGGGACGCCCCACGCCGTCTTCGGTGGCGACCCGAAGCGCGGGTGGGCCACGCTCTCGCTCCCGCACGGCATCCGCCGCTGGGAGTTCAATGTCCTCCCGGGCGAGGAAGACCGTGCGGAAACGGATGCCTTCGTCCACGAGATGCTCGCCGAACACGTCTCCGATCCGAGCTCTCTGGACATCATTCGGCGAAGGGTCTACACCTTCAACGCCCGGATCGCGGGAACCTTCCGGAAGGGTCGAGTGCTGCTGGCCGGTGACGCCGCCCACGTCATGCCCGTCGTCGCCGGCCAGGGCTGGAACTCCGGCATCCGGGACGCGGTCAATCTCGGATGGAAGCTCGCCGCCGTGGTCGACGGCCGTGCGGAGGCCACACTTCTGGACACCTACGACCAGGAGCGCCGGGACCATGTCGCGGCCATGATCGGCCTGTCCCTGAACATGTCCCGGCTGATGACGAACCAGAGCCGCCTGGCCTCGGCCGCGCGCGACCTCAGCGCCGCAGTGATCTCCAAGCTGCCGAAGCTCAAGGCAAAGGTCTCGTCGCAGGGCTTCAAGCCGATGCCGCAGTACGAACGCGGCGTCGTCGTGCCCTCGTCGCTCCCGCACTCGAAATCGGTGCCGGTCACCGCCGACTCTCCCCTCTCGGTCGGCACACTGTTCCCACAGCCGGTGGTGCGCACTGCGGACGGTGCCGAGAAGCTGCTCGACGACGCGACCGGTACCGACTGGCGCGTCATCGTGTGGAACAACGACCCGGCCGCGCTCATCTCCTGCTCCACCGCCGAGCTGCTGCCTGTCCTCGGCGCCACGCTCGTGCACGTCGTGCCCGCTGCGCAGCTCCCTTGGGCGACTTCGCACGCGGCCGCCGGTGTCACCGTCGTCGGTGACCCTGCAGGGGAGGTGAAGCGCTGGTTCGATGTTCGGCCGTTCTCCGCGCTTGTGGTCAGACCCGATCATGTGATTGCAGCCGAATGTCTGGCTCAAGAGCTCGACGAGACCCTGCAGAAGGTCCTCGCCGCAGCCCGCGTCATTCGGCCGGCAGCAGCCGACCTCGCCCGAGGGCCAGAGGCGACCAGTCTCGCTGGCCTAGCCGGCGAGGCCCCCGAAGCTGCACCCGTCGGCTGAGGCTTCAGGCCCTGCTGGCCCTCAAGATCGTGACCGGTTGGAGGCAACCAGCAATCGGCTCCGCCGCGCCGATCAGCCGAATGAGTTCTTTCGCGCGCAGCTACGGTTCGCCCTGCAGATCCGGGACACGCTGGAGCCGGACGCATCGCACGGCGGCCCCTCGTAACCAGCCGTGAGCGAACGACCGCTGGCCAGCCGCCGTTGCCACTCATCTTGCCCGTTGCGCTCGCCGCTGAGTGGCGGCGGCGGCCAAGGGTGGTGGCGTGACGCTATTCACATCAACGCAGTGCGGGAACTGGGTTAAATGAGGTCATTCGCACGCGAGAATGCGATAGTGAAGACAAATATTGCTCCTGTTGCGCTTGCCGCCATCCTCGCCCTAACCGGATGCAGCGGTACGACCGCAAACAGCACTGCCGCCACTGCCAGCCCCCAGCCCTCACAAGAAGCGCCGAAGCCTCCCGTTTTGAGCGGTTCTTGGAAGCAGGAAGATTTCGCCAATAAGACGTCCTATCAGCAGGCCACTATCACCGGTGACAAGATGACGATCGAGTGGGTCTCCGACGGCGGCAACACGACCTCGACCTATTGGGTCGGCACGTACAAGGCGCCGACGGACGCCAGAGAACCCAACGCGTGGACCTCGACGCGCGATGTCGAAGCGACCCGTTCCGCGCTTCTCGCCTCCTCCGATGCCACGAAGGATTTCACGTACGAGGGTGGGGCCATTAGCTACAAGGTCTCCGCCCTGGGAACAACTACGACGGTCAAGCTGAAGAAGAGCTAGAACCACGGCAGGGGAACCCCGGTGAGCCAAGGCCTGCCGGGGTTTCTGCCCTGTACCGGCTGGACCCCTCACACGTGGGTCACGAGGTGGTCCGGCGCCGCCTTCCTCACTCCGTCTGCACGCTCCACCGCGAACCCGTTCCGCACCCAGTATTCGTACCCGCCGATCATCTCGCGGACGTCGAAGCCCTTGAGCAGCAGCCGTTGGGCGGTGTGGGTGGCACCGTTGCAGCCGGGGCCCCACCCATAGACGACGAGGGTTCGGCCGGACGGCAGACCCGCAATGCGATCGTCGAAATCATCGTTGGGCAGGTGCAGGGCGCCGGCAACGTGGCCCTGGTCCCACGATGATCGCCTGCGGGTGTCGATGATGAGAGCGGTACCGTCGGCCTGCGCCTCGGCGGCCGCGACGACGTCGATCTCATAGGCCAGCTTCGCCTCCACGAACGCCAGCAGGTCGCTCCGTGAGACCACCGCTACTCCGCCGCCACCGGCCGGCCGGAGGTCCCCATCAGTGCCGCAAGCTTGGGGAGCTGGTTCGGGTCCTCGAGGGCGGATCCTACCGCGACGACCTTCGCGCCGGCGGCGAGGAAATCGGCCGCATTCCCGGCGTGCATTCCACCGGTAGTGACGAACTTCGCCGCGGGGAAGGGGCCCTTCATCGCCTTGATCCACTCGGTGCCCAGCACGGAGGCGGGGAAGGCCTTGAGCCAAGTCAGGCCTTCCTTGAGCGCGATCTGGACTTCGCTCGGCGTCGCCACGCCGGGCAGCGGCAGGAGCCCGGCCTCCGCGGAGGCACGGACAACCTCGACGTCGAACCCCGGACTCACGGTGAAGTGGGCGCCGGCGTCGATCGCCTGCTGCACATGCTCTGCCGTGACGACGGTGCCCGCACCCACGACCTTGCCCTTCTCGCGCCCAGCCGCGGCGACGACGCGCAGGGCCTCGACGTCGTCGGGGGTCTGGATGGGCAGCTCGACCACGTCGATGCCCAGGTCCCAGGCAGTGGTCGAGACAGCGAGGCTCCTCTCCACCCCGATGCCGCGGAGGATCGCCATGAGCGGCGCCCCGCCGAAGATGCTGCTGAACTCAGAGTTGTCGATCATCGCCAAGGGTCGGTCCTTTCAATCGGTGGACTGCGTGAGCGCTGCCGCGGCGGCAGCGGGAGGATCTGCGACGAAGTCGCTCATCGAGAGCAGGACCAGCCGCGCCCGTTCATGCCCGGCGCGGAGCCGACCGGAGGCGCCCGCGCCGTTCAGGTCGGCTGCAAGGTACCCCGCGGCGAACGCGTCGCCGGCGCCGACCGCCTCCAGGACCTCGGTCGGGATCGCCGGCTCGAACACGGTCCCGTCCCTGCCCAGCTCGGTGGCCCCGACGTCGCCGTCCTTGACCACGACCCTGCCGGGCCCCGGCAGGAGGGCCCGCACGTCCTCCGGCGTCGTGCAGCCCCACAGGGCCTGCGCCTCATCGAGGCCCACGAAGACGACGTCGGCCCGGTCGGCCAGCTCGCGCAGCACGGGTGCGGCCTCGCCGTCGGGCCAGAGGGAAGGCCGGTAGTTGACGTCGAAGCTCAGCCTCGCCCTGCTGGCAGCCACGCGCTCGATCGCGGCGTCGACCAGCGCCGCGCAGGTCGCGGACAGCGCCGGGGTAATGCCCGAGAGGTGCACCACCTCCGCATCCTCGAGCGGGACACCCGCAAGGGTGTCAGGGCTCATCCGGGACGCCGCCGACCCCCGCCGGTAGTACAGGACGCCGTGGCCGGGGTCCTTGAAGTACACCCCGGTGGGCGCCCCCGGGTCAGAGGTGACCCAGCGCGTGTCGACGCCACGCTCCTCAATGGACCGGACGATCCGGCGTCCCAAGACGTCGTCGCCGACGGCGCTGACCCAGGCCGAATGCACCCCCAAATAAGCGGTGTGGCAGGCGACGTTGGACTCGGCGCCGCCCGGGTGGAGGCGCACGTCGTCGGCCGTCGCGAGGGACTCCGCATGGGCGGGAGTCACCATCATCATCGTTTCCCCGACGGTGATCAGGCGTGGGTTCGAGGTGTACAGCATGACTCCCTATTCTCCGATCTGCTCGCGCCTGAGGCCGCGTCCCGGCGCGCCGTCAACGAGCGCGCCGCGCGCGAGCACGGGCTGGCCGGCCACGAGGACGTCGTCGATGCCCACCGCTTCGCCGAGCGGCTCCTCATAGGTGGCGGCGTCCGCGACCGTCTGGGGGTCGACGACGATGAGGTCGGCGACCCAGCCCGGCGCCACTCTCCCCCGGCGGCCCAGAGCGAATCGCGCAGCGGGCGCCCCCGACAGGTGACCGGCCGCCTCGGGCCAGGACCACGTCGGTGTCTCCCGCACGAACTCGCGCAGGTAGCGCGCGAAGGTCCCGCGGGCCCGGGGATGTGGATGGGCGCCGACGAAGATGCCGTCGGAGCCGCCGATGTGGCCGGGGCTGGAGAAGATGGCCGCGAGCTCGGAGGTCGGCCGCTCGTGCCGCACGGCCATGATGGCGTTGACCTCCAGGCGGGAGGCGGCCAGCACGTCCAGGGCGAAGTCGATGGGATCGCAGCCGTTCCGGGCGGCGGCAGCCTCGAGGGTGAGGCCGTGCGCCCAGGCGAACTCGGGGGCGGCGATGTGTGCCAGCGTGATCATCGAGGGCCACTCGGGCCCAAGGCTCGCGTTGCGCTCCACGCGAGGGAACCACTCGCGGCGCAGGAGGTCCCGCTGGGCAGGGTCGCTGATGATCTCGACGACGGCCTCCGCGGGCAGCAGCGAGAGGTCCGGCGGCAGCAGCGGCATGGCCAGCAGCGTGCAGCCGCGCGTGTAGGGGTAGGCATCGAAGGTGGCGTCCACGCCGGCGCGCGCGAGCGCCTCGAGCTGCGCGGCGACGATGTGCGCCTGGGCGTGGAAGTGCGAGATGTGGACCCGGGCGCCGGAGGCCTCCGCGATGCGGGCGATCTCCTCGATCCCCGCGGCGGAGTTGGCCTCGTACCCACCCCGCATGTGCGTGACGTAGACGCCGCCGGCCTCGGCCACCGGCGCGCACAGCGCCGCGATCTCGTCCGTGGTGGCGAAGATCCCGGGGGCGTAGTCGAGCCCGGTGGAAAGCCCGACCGCGCCGTCGCGCATGCCGTCCTCGACGAGGGCGGCCATGGCGGCGCGCTGCTGCTCGTCGGCAGGGGCCGTCGAGCGCCCGCAGACCTCCCAGCGCACCGTCCCGGCAGGGACGAGGTAGGCGGAGTTCAGCCGCGACCGGCCGTCCGCCCCGGCGAGGTAGGCGGCCACGCCGCCGCCTGCGTAGCGCGGGTGCGGGCCGTTGATGGCGGCGAAGTAGTCGCTCGCGTAGGCGCCGTCCCCCGGGGCATAGGAGACCCCGTCCTGCCCGGCGATCACGGTGGTCACCCCCTGCCTGAGCAGGGCCCGCTGCACCGCCTCGTCCTCGAGTAGGCCGTCGGCGTGCGAGTGGGCATCGATGAATCCGGGCAGCACGTACCGCCCCGCGCAGTCGAGGACCTCGTCGCCGGGTTCGGGGGCGATCTCACCGATCGCGGTGATCAGCTCGCGTTCGACGGCGATATCGGCCTTCCGCATCCCCGTGCTGTCGACGAGGGTGCCGCCGCGCAGGAGCAACCGCATTCGTGCGCCCTTTCAGTGGAGAGATGGATCAGAAGAAGGTCTGGACGAGGTCGACGACGCGGTCGTCGACCTGCGAGGCCACGACGGGCAGGTAGCGCCACTTGTCGAACGTCGTGCAGGGGTGGGAGAGCCCCAGCGCGACGACCGAGCCGAGCGGCACGTCGTCGCCCGCCAGCCCCAGATAGCTGTGCTGGTCGTTCATGGCGAGGATGGAGGCGTCCGTGAGGGGCGCCCACTCGCCGTCCAGGTCGGCCGCAACGGCGCGGGGCACCGGGAGCCCTTCGTCGAACGGGAAGTCCCGCTTCCCGCCGTCGAGCAGCGCCAGGCCGCGCTCGGGGTGGGACACCACGCGGGCGACGCCGCGCATCGCCGAGCGCAGTCGGCTTTCCGTTGTCGGGGTCGCGGCTCGGGCGCTCCCTTCGTCGAACGGGGAGATCCGGCGGTAGAACCCGTCGTCGTGCGTGATGTAGGCGCCGCTGCGCAGCGTCCACCGCGTGCGCGAATCGCCAGTGCGCGAGTCGTCGGCCATCGCGGCGCCGTACACGTCAGCGACCACGTCGGGGTAGGCGCTTCCGCCCGCGGTGACGTAGAGGTCGCCCTCGCTGTCGTACAGATCACCCAGTGCCTGGTGCAGTTCGACCTGCCGCTCCACATAGGCGCGCACGGCCTTGAGGGATTCGTCCGACCGGTCGTGGGCGAGGGCGCCCTCGTAGCCGGAGACCCCTGCGAGGCGGAGGACGTCGGAAGCGGCAGCCCGCCGCGCGACGTCGTGCGCCTCGGCGAGCGTCCGCGCCCCGGTGCGCCCACCGGGGGCGCCCAGCTCGACGCACACGTCCACCGGGCGGGGCGTGTCGGCGCGGCGGAGCCCCCGCTCCATGGCCTCGAGCGTCGCGATCGAGTCGGCCCAGCAGACGAAGCGGAGCTCCGGGTCCGCCAGCTCGCCGGCGAGGTAGGCCAGCGAGCGCTCGTCGACCACGGAATTGGCGAGCATGATCGAGGCCAGGCCGAAGCTGCGCGCGGTGCGGACCTGGCCCATGGTCGCGAGGGTGATGCCGAGGCTCCCGGCGTCGAGCTGCCGCTGCCACAGCGAGGGCGCCATGGTGGTCTTGCCGTGCGGCATCAGCTCCAGCCTGCGGCCCGCGCACCACTGGGCCATCACGTCGACGTTGTGCCTGAGCAGCTCGTCGTGGAGGACGACGATCGGGGTCCAGAACTCCGAGAGCCGCGGCCCGCTGGCGAGGAACTCGGCCACACTCATCCCGACGGCGCGCGCCGGGATTCCCTTGTCGCGTGCGGAGAGGCGGGTATCGCCCAGCTCCCCCAGTCGCAGCTGGCCTGGCATGTCTTCCCTTCTAGTCTCAGGCGGTGCTCAGCGGCCCTCGGGCACTGCGGCGACCACGTCGATCTCGACGAGGATGTTCGCCAGCTGCGAGCCGACCGTGGTGCGGACCGGGTAGGGCTCGGAGAAGAACTCCTGGTAGGCCTCGTTGAAGGCGGCGAAGTCGGCCAGGTCGGCGAGGTGCACGGTGGTCTTGACGCAGTCGTCCAGCGTGAGGCCGCGCTCGGCGAGGATCGCCTGGATGTTGCGCAGCACCTGGCGGGTCTGCTCGGCGACCGAGTCCGCGACGGCACCGGTGGTCGGGTCCTGCGGACCGAAACCGGCGGTGTAGACGAATCCGTTTGCCTCGATCGCCTGGCTGTAGGGGCCGGCTGGCTGCGGAGCGTTCGTGGTGCGGAAGGCGGTCTTGGTCGTGACGGTCATAAGGTGTTCCTCTTCTCTGGTGAAGTCTCAGTAGTTGGGTCTAGTGGCTGGAGGGCTCGGTTGCGGTTGCCTCGGCTGCAGAGTCGTACAGCCGTCCTGCGTCCTCGGTGTCCGGCCGGAAGGAGGCGTAGGCGGTGGCGATGACGCCGATGAGGGCGATCACCGCAACGTAGATGATCACGGGCCACACGCTGCCGAAGGCGGCGGAGAGGGCGGTCGCGATGAGCGGGGCGAAGCCGCCGCCGATGGTGTTCGAGATCTGGTAGCCGATGTTGACCCCGGTGGTGCGGGCCTCGACGTCGAACATCTCGACCAGCATCGTCTGGAGGGTTCCCTGCATGGCCACGCCGGGGATCACGAAGCCGACGATCATGCCGAGCCAGATCAGGATCGCGGTCTGGGTGCTGAAGAGCGCGAAGGTCGGGTAGACGAGCAGGGCGAAAGCGATGCAGGCTCCGATGTAGACCTTGCGGCGGCCGATCTTGTCCGAGAGGCTCCCCCACATCGGCGCGACGAAGATCTGCAGGACGCCGACGATCATGGTGCCGATGAAGCCCACCTGAGCCTGGGTGCCCTTGGAGACCATGTAGGCGAGGCCGAACGTCAGCACGATGTACCCGGCGATGCTCTGCGGAAGGCCGATCAGGATGCCGAGGATGGCGTTCTTCGGGTGGCGGAAGGCCTCGCGGAGCGGGGACTTCCGCTTGGCGCCAGCAGACTCGCGGTTCGCCGACAGCTCCTTGAACTCCTGGGATTCCTCCAGCTTGGACCGCAGCACGATCGCCACAATGGCCAGGACCAGTGCGAGGAGGAAGGGAACGCGCCAGCCCCACTCCATGAAGAACGACTTGGGCCCGGCACCGAAGGCCGCCATCAGGCCGGCCGAGGCGACGTTGGCGATGCCGGCGCCGCTGATCAGCAGCGCGCCGTAGAGTCCGCGCTTGCCGGCCGGGGCGTGCTCGACGACGAGCGCGGCCGCGCCGCCCATCTCGCCGCCGACGAAGAGGCCCTGCAGCATCCGGAAGAAGAGCAGGAGGATCGGTGCCGCGATCCCGATGGTGCTGGCCGAGGGGATCAGGCCGATCGCCGCCGTGGAGATGCCCATGCCGATGACGGTGATCATCAGGGTGGTCTTCCGGCCCATGCGGTCGCCGATGTGGCCGAAAACCAGGCCGCCGATCGGCCGGAGCAGGAAGCCGAACGCGAAGCTGGCGAACGAGGAGAGCGTTCCGACCACGGGGTTGTCGCCCGGGAAGAACACCGCGGGGAAGACTGTGGCCGAGGCCAGCCCGTAGAGGTAGTAGTCGAAGTACTCCATGAGCGTGCCGATCGCGCCGCCAGCGACCGTGCGGCGCTGCTTCGCTGAGATCGAGCGCCACCCCGATTGCGGTACCTGGTATGCCTGTGCCACGAGAGCCTCCTTGCCCCGATGTGTGCAGATGCGGTGAGTGCGGGCGATGACTCGTTCCGCCCTTCGGTGACGAAGCTAGCACCCTCTTGAACAGTCTGTCTACGGCTAATACAGTTTGTCTATGGCCGTCGCGGCGCGTAGGACTGACCCATGAGCGAGGTAGACATGACCCTGACTTCCGCCCAGCCGGCGGCGGACCACCCGCTCGCCCGCATGGGAACGTATGAGTCCGTGGACGAGATCCTCGCCGTGTTCCGCCCGGCCATGCACGCGATGGCGGCCGCCGTCGGCCCCACGTGCGAGGTGGTGCTCCACGACCTCTCGGCGCCCGATGTGGACCTGGGCCACACGATCGCCGCGATCGAGAACGGGCACGTGACCGGGCGCGAGGTGGGCGGCCCGTCGTCGAGCCTCGGCGCGGGCGTGCTCCACAACCAGGGCGCAGACCACAACGCGTTCGGCTACCGCGGCTTCACGGCCGACGGGCGCGAGCTGCGGTGCTCCTCCGTGTACTTCCGCAACTCGGCCGGGCGGATCATCGCCGCCCTCTGCATCAACTTCGACGTCAGCACGATCCAGCGCCTGCAGTCCCTCCTCCAGGGCCTGCTACCGGCGGCCGCGTCCGACTCCCCCGAGCAGCCGAACGAGTTCTTCGGCCGCGACCTCGTGGCCGTGATGGACGCGATGGTCACCGAGGCCATCCGCGAGGTCGGCAAGCCCGTGGACCAGATGAGCCGCGACGACCGCATCGCCATCCTGACCAAGCTCGACCAGCAGGGCGTGCTGCAGATGCGGAAGGGGATCGACCGGATTGCGGCACGGCTCGGGATCTCGCGGGTGACCGCGTATTCGTACCTGGATGAGGCGCGGAACCACGGCGCGGACGCGTGACGGCGCCGCAGCCGCCGTGCACCGAGGCCCTGCGCCCGGTAGCACCGCAGCTCGAAGTCCACGAACGGGCCGTGAACAGGGGCCCCAGCGCGGCGTCACAGCCGTCGCTGGGCCTGCCCCTCCTCGGCCACACGCGTGATGACCGCCAGAAGGGGCCTCTACGCATTGGCGGCCATGTGGTCGGCGTTTGCCTCGGTCACGCTGTTGCCGAGCCGCGCGATCCCCGCGACGGCGATGAACACCCAGAGGATCCCAAACTCGTCCATAATCCGGATCAGGATTGAACCCAGACTTAGCCGGCGCACCGCCACGCACCCCCGAAGCCTGTCCCGCAGGCGCGCCATGCACCGCTCCGCCGGGTAGACGTAGAGGGGAAACGAGCTGGTCTGGAGCATCGCGCGGCGGTGCTTACGACCCCGCGCGAGCACAGGCTACACAACGGCAAGAGTCCAACGCCAACGCCATACACCGAAACAGCGAAGCACACCAACGCGCCAAGACCGGAGCGTCTCTACACCGTCCACTCCCACGGCAGACCACATGCCGCCATCGGAATCATCGAGCTAGCCACTACCGCCCGCACGACCTAATGCAGTTAGTTCACGCTTGCACTCGCCCGAGCGAGTGTCGAGACCTACGATGAACCAGGGTGGAACTGTTCGCATCGTTCCTGAAGGACTTTACATCAGTGGCCCCGAGCGAACGGTTAAAGATGAATTCACGCTACGAGGAGCAGGCACAGGCATTGGTACTAAACCTGACTACCACGATTCCAGACGTCACCTTCGACAGGCTAGTTCGAATGAGCCAAGGATTGTATCCGGCCGACGTCCTCCGCGCCGCCCGCTCCGCCCACGTTGACATAGCCATGACCAAACCCGATGACTGCGCGACCGACACCAAACCTCACCCGTCGCCCGCTACTTCAGAATGGTTCTTTACCGATGAGACGGCAAGCACCCTCGCGGAGCACCTCCCGGGAAGAGCCCTTTGCTTAGGAACACCCTCCGTAGCGTCGATTAAGGCCCGCGCAGGCGACCCGGTCACCCTCATCGACGTCAGCCCTTGGGCAAGAGAACGCTTCGGACTGTCGGAACCACACGCGGACGTGCGACTCGGCACTAGAGTCGAATCTGTCGAGCTAGACGCGCAGTACGATTCAGCGATACTAGATCCTCCGTGGTATTTCCCAGCACTGACTAACTGGCTGCGCCTAGCCTCTAGCGCGGTAAAGACCGGTGGGACGATTCTTATCCCGCTGTTAGGAGCGCTCACACGGCCATCTGCAGAGGCAGACCGAGCCCTAATCACCGCGACCGCCTCCAAAATAGGAAAATGGACGGTGCGTCCGAATTGTGTGGCGTACGAAACCCCCAGATTCGAACGACTAGCCCTAGAACGATCAGGCGTAGTCCTAACCTCTCCGTGGCGATATTCCGATCTGCTCATAATATCGAACGCCAATCGAGCCAACGCCCCAGAACGCACTCCATCCCTCAATGAAGAATGGATCGACTTCAGGATAGGCAACTCAATTATAGCTGTACGCGGCGGGCAACACGGCAGCACTAACACAGACGCTGGCGATCTGACGCTGTCAGGCTTCGGACCAGAGGAGTCCTTCCAGCTCGACACTGTCAGTCGGCGCGATCAACGCGTAAAGCGCGCAAACGTCTGGACCTCCGAGAACACCGCCGCCGTCTGCTCAGATGCCGCCGCCTTGAAACAGCTGCTAAGCCGCGATCCACGCTCGCTGAACCGCATAGACCGAGACGTCTTCGAGCGTGTCGTCTCTCAACTGGAGCTATCGAATTGATCGTTCTACGCTTTTCAAACTATGACTTCGATACCATCGGCGAGCACCAGCAGGTCATCAGCGATAAAGGCTACGCATATTGGGGCTGGTGGAAGAAGCAGCATGAACCATGGCCCGGTAGTCAAATCAACCGATTGGCCACCTCCTGTTCTCAGGATTCTCCAGCTCGAATCGGCCTCGTCGAGCGGCAGGCGGAAAGGTTCTATGTCGCCGAATGCGAAGAAGTCACCTGCGAAGCTGCCGATCCTATACCAACTCCTATACCAACCCCGGACCCCGAAAGGACCCCGCAATATTACCGGGATCGACCATGGCCGATGTGGCTGAAGTTTCGCTCAATTAACGAGGTTGAACCTGCAAAGTGGTCGCGCGAGTTCGGACCAGTCCCTCAAGGCGACGAAACATTCTTCTACAACGATCACACGCACGGCGTTGATGTCATGGAGGTGGATGTGCCCGGGAATCGTTCGGGCATTCTTCACATCTCCGACCTCCACTTCGGGGACGATTTCGCCTTCACGAATGACCCGGGGATCAGGAAGAGGAATGACCTCCTAGAGTGCATTGTGGAGTCGCTCGAGGAACCCCCGCTGGCTGTCGTCGTGTCGGGGGACCTGACGACGCGCGGCGATGATGGGGGTATGCGTAGCGCGCGTCTCTTTATTGAGCGCCTCGCCGAAAGGCTCAAGGTCCCTAGAGCCTGCGTTATTATTGCTCCCGGCAACCACGATATCTTGATCGACGATCCCGACAGGCACCTAGATTTCAGTAACGAACAGTGCTATAGAGACATGGTTCGCCTGTTCTATGATCGTCACACAGGCTTGGAACGCGTACATGTTATCCGCGGCGATTCGCAGCGCCTTGTGTTCGGCGTTCTAAACTCGTCTCGCCCGCGTACCCGAGCGAACATGGACTATGGCTACGTGGGACGCGACAGAAGTGAGCCAGTTATGCGCGAAATGAGCGAGAAGACAAGAGCCAATGATTGCCCAGGATTCCTTGTTCTCCATCATCACGTCCAGCCGGCACCTGTTCTGGAATTCTTGGAAGATGATCGTCCAGTGAGCTTGACCTTAGATTCGGGAGAAATCATCTCGTTCGCCCAGAAGTATGGTGTAAGGGCTATCCTTCACGGCCATCAACACCTTCCTTTTGTAGGAACCACATCGCGTCTGGCAGAGATAAGCGAGGACGGACCGACGCCGTCGCCCGGGAACCGCACTGATGTTCTTATTCTGGGAGCAGGTTCCGCGGGCGCTCGCGCGGATCGCCTCGGCGGAGAGATGCCGGAAAATTCATTCGCGCACTACCTCCCACAAGACGATGGTCGACTACGAGTCCGTGTATTTCGGTACACGCCGGTCATCAAGCCAAAGCTGCTTTGGGACTTCTGTGCTTGATCGCCGTAGCACAGGAAGAGTCCTCCGAAACTTCGGGTGGATGGCCATGTGGCACGCCGGGTGGTAATCGCGGCGTCGATCCGGGTCACGGCTTGCGCGGTGGGTCTCAACCGTCAGCACCGCCTCGTGGTCCGAGTCGAGGCCCATCCTCGTCGCCGTCGAGGCCAAGCACGCTGCTCCTTCCCGACACAGACGTGCATCATGGGCGCCGGTTCAGGCGGCCGGGCCCTGAAAGCCGCTGCCGTGCCGCAGCAGCAGGTTCGAGAGCCTGCATCAGGTCCGTGCGGCAGTCGTCTCGCGCATGCGGCAAGGTCGCGTGCGGGCTCCTCCCGACTGTGGGGTCGTCCGAGCGCAGCAGCCTGGCCAGTTGGATCGCATGCCGGGCACCGGTCTTCACCCTGTGCACCAGAACGTCGCTGGAGCTTCCACGGGCGGCGACATCGCACTTGCCCTCTGCGAGGTCAAGGCTATCGAAGGCCGAACCCCTGAGGCTGGCCTCGGGCTGGTATCGAGCCCACAAGCGATCGGGCCCGACTGCCCGGCGAGCCAAGCCGTAATCGCATCCTCCTCCCAGGGGCGAGTCTGGCCTGCGCCAGCTAACCAGCCACCCGTCGCCGCTTGGTCCAATCGTTAATCTCCTATAGCGGGTCTTCCACTTTGGGCGTGGTGGCGGTGTTCAGCATGCTGTCTGGGCTGCCGTGTACAAGAGTAG
>NZ_BNCM01000005.1 GCF_014656475.1 Sinomonas cellulolyticus | reverse complement strand
CGGCAGGCCATCATCGACGCCCTCACCACCGGGAAATCTCAGGCACTAAGCAAATGACCAAACTCAGGTCTGCGCCGGCTAGGAGAAGGACGGGGACGGCGATGCCGGCCTACCGGTTGTCGGTTGCCCGGCTTCTGTTCAGCAGGGTCATAGGCGGCGACGTGGCTCACCAGTAGGCGCAGCGTAGCCTCGGGGCGATGCAGCCAGCGTCGGCTGTGGCCGCGGACGACTGAGCTGCCCGTGGCCTAGGTTCCGGTCCGCACGAGTTCATAGGGGTAGGGGAACGCGAGGAGCTGACAATGGAGCCGGTCTTCCTCCCAACAAACGCCAATGCGCGTCCCATACTGTAGCCAGCCCAGTGAACCTACGCTGGATGCGTCCTTCGCACGCACAGCGGGGTGCCGTGCTGCAGCCGTCGCCATACTCTCCCTGGGCCCGCATAGGCCTGTTTGGGCTCGCGGTCTACGGCCTCCTCATCGGGTACGGAACGCTGGAGCCGCAGCGGGACCAGACAACCGACCCGGAGGGCGGGGCAGTGTTCGTGAGCAGCACCCGCTATCTGTTGAGCCACGTGCCGGCCAACGTCCTCGGTCCGGTCCTCGCGGTCCTCGCGGTCCTCGGCACCGTCGCCCTGGGTGCCACCCTCGCGCGTGGCCGCTCGTCTCAGCTGGGGCTCTGGGGCATGGTCCTGGCGGTCGACGCCCACGCGCTCTTCTCCGTCCCCGGCGTTGATCTCGACGTTCGGCACCCCGCCGATCGGAGCCGCCTACCTGCGCGGCAACCAGGACGCGATGCAGCTGGAGTTATCGCCGGTCCTGTCGCTGATCGTGCTGCTGGCCTCCTCCTGGCCGTGGTCGGCAATGTCCTGCTCGGCGCGGCGTGGGAATGCCGACCACGGGGGCGAGCCTGCCGACGCAGCCGCTCGGCCGGGTCCTGCTGGCCGCGGCCGCCGAGTGGTTGGCCTTCTTCCAGCAGGCCAAAATACTTGACGGCCGTCGGGGCACGTCCACTGTTGACTTTGCTCATGCTCAATGGTTGTCCCCCGCAAGGTCTTCGGCGACGTATGTCTGCAAATATCCAAGGCTGCATCCATTGGGGGAGTGATGAACGTAGCGCGCAATTGGGTCCGTTGACTTGGGTGGGTGCGTCGATAGCCGCACTGCTGCTCCTCCTGACCTTCTTCACTCGGGTCCCGGTTGTATGGGTCTTCTTCGTTTGCGGCGTCACGTCGGTGACGGCTCTCTGCGCGCTCATCACAGGACGACATTCCTAACTGCGATTCGGGGACCGCAAAGTGGCGGCCGTCGGGGTCGCCGGGTCTATCACGCTTGGCTTCAGGTCGATGGCGACGGCCGCTGCCACCATGTCAGGAATTGCTCAAGAAAACGTCAGAACCGGGACCTGCGGGCGCACCGCCGAGCAGAATGGGGCCGACCACTCAGTCACCACCCGGGGGACCAACTCATGCCGCACCTGCACCGCTCGAGCCCAGCCACCGCGAAGCGCCCGCTCGCCCTCTCCGCCTTCCTGGCCGCCTGCGTCGCCGTAACGGGCCTCGCCACGGCGACGGCCGCGCCCGCCCAAGCGGCCGGCGTCGTGCCTCAGACCACCACGACCACCTACACCGCCCCGAACCCCGAGCCGGCCTACGGCACCGAGGCGGCGGCCCTCCTCGAGACGATCCCGGTCAAGGGCCGCGCCCCGAAGACGGGCTACGACCGCTCTCAGTTCGGCCCGGCCTGGCTCGACGCGGACGGCAACGACTGCGACACCCGCAACGACATGCTCAACCGCGACCTGACGGACATCACCTACGTCACCTCCGTCCCCTGCACGGTCGCCTCCGGCACCCTCGCCGACCCCCACACCGCCACCACCATCGCGTTCCTGCGAGGGGTGGGCACGAGCGACGCGGTGCAGATCGACCACGTCGTCGCCCTCTCCGATGCGTGGCAGAAGGGCGCCCAACAGTTCACCCACTCCCAGCGCGTGGCCCTGGCCAACGACCCGCTCAACCTCCACAGTCCACCGACGGGCCCACCAACGAGCAGAAGGGCGACGGCGACGCCGCCACCTGGCTGCCGCCGGACACCGCCTTCCGCTGCGCGTACGTGGCCCGCCAGGCCTCGGTGAAGGCCACCGACAGCCTGTAGGTCACCCAGGCCGAGCACGACGCCATCGCCGGCATCATCGCCCAGTGCCCCGGGCAGCTCGCGCCGACCGACAAGCCCGACCCGGCCGCGCCGCAGGCCCCCGCCCCGGCGCCCGCGCTCCCGACCGTGACCCCCGGCGCGTACTGCAGCACGGCCGGCGCCCAGGGCGTGAGCTCCACGGGCATCCTCTACACGTGCAAGACCTCGGCCACGGACACGCGCTTGCGCTGGCGGCAGTAGGGGCGGCGGGTGGCCGCCCCTTAGGCGCCCCACCCAGAGGCCGCCGCTGTGATCCTCTCCAGGGCCCAGTCCCAGCGGACGTACTCCTGCTCGAGGCGCACGCCGGCCCAGCCGTCCGGGACCACATCGCCGCCGGTCAGCGCGGCATAGACCTCGCCCTCCTCGCCGGTGAGCCGCGTCAGCGCCGCGCGCGTGGGGCGGGGGTCCTCGACCCACAGCTCCGCGTGCGCCACAAGCGTCTCCCCGTCCATGAGCAGGCTCTCGACGTGCGGATGCGAGGCGCGGAGCTGGTTCAGGACCGCGAAGCCGTGCGAGTCCAGGTCGCCCCAGTACAGCAGCGGGAAGGCTGCGAGCCATGCCGGCACCCGCGTGCCTGACCCGAACCCTGCCCCGAAGACGGCCAGCGCGCCGGACAGCGGCGGCAGCGAGAGGAACGTGACCTTGTTCTCCACCACGATGACCGTCCGCAGGGGCAGCCGCAGCCTGGCGAACTCATCGACGCGGAGCACAACGTCCGTGGCGCCGCCCGGGAACGCGAGGGCCGGGTCCAGGAGCCGGAAGCGCACCCCCGCCAGCTCGGTCAGCAGCCCGTGCCGGGACTCGAAGCCGCCAGCTGGCCGCTCAGGGTCGAGGGCCGTGACGAGCTCGTCGAGGGTCCGCCGGCGCGTCTCGAGGAACTTCGTGTGGATCCCCGGCAGGGACAGCTGCCTCAGGTACACGCCTGGCGCGGGGTGGTCCGCGAACCACCGCGCGGCCCGGACCAGATCCGGCAGGTCCCCGCGCACCTCGAGCGCGTGCAGCGGCCGTCGGGCGAGCCAGTCCTCGAGCCCCGGCTCCGCGGCGAGGACCGCCTCGGCGACGCGCGAGAACGACTCGAGGTCCCGCCGTCGTCCGATGAACCCCGCCTCGTCCGCGGGCGAGGCGAACACCGCGGCCGCGGGCACGAGGTTCGCCCCGATGGTCGTCCGCCCCACCTCGGCCGTCTCGAGGCTGAACGGCCCCGACCCGTCGGCGCCGGCCGCCGCGTGCAGCTCCGCAGCCCACGCGCGCGCGGCGGAGTAGTCGTCGCGCAGCTGGGTTGCGGTGGGGCGCCTGAGCGGACGACGACGCGGGTAGGCTCCCGTGGGCCGGATCGCCTCCTGCAGGAGCTCGCCACGGTCCCAGGACCGCTGCGCGGCCGCCTTCAGCTCCGCGAGCCCCGTCCAGCCGGGCGCACCGGCCGGGCGGGCGCGCGCCTTCTCAGCCGGCACGCCGGTCCCGCTCCTCGCGGTACTCCTGGATGGTCATGTTCCGCAGTCGCGAGTCCTGCCCGGTCGGATTCGCGACGAAGCCCACGTGGGCCACGTACGGCTCGATCACATGGATCTTCTGCAGCGGCGTGACCACGAGCAGCTGGAGCCGCATGCGGCGGAACAGCTCGAGACCGTACCGCGCGGACTCGTCCGAGCCGCGCCCGAAGGCCTCGTCGATGACCACGAAGCGGAAGCTGCGGTCCGGGTTCCGGCCCCGCTCCGCCGCCGTGGACCGCTCGGCGGACTGGGTCCCTACGAGCCCGAACTGGAACGCGAGGGCCGCGGCGAGGATCGTGTAGGCGAGCTTCTCCTTCTGCCCGCCGGACTTGCCGCCCGAGTCCGTGAAGTGCTCGTGCTCCTCGCCCGTCTCGGTCCACTTCTCGGAGGCACTGAACGTGAACCACTGCCGCACGTCGGTGACCTTCGAGGTCCACCGCGCGTCGAGGGCGGTGAGCCCCTGGCGCCCCCGGAACCGCTCCACGAGCTTTTCGACCTGGAGGAACTTCTGCTCGGAGTACTGCTCCTCTGCGCCGAGCGTGCCCTCGGAGCAGGCCCGCAGGTCCGCCACGAACTCGCGCACGTCCGAATCCGTGGTGGGCTGGTGCTCGAGCTGGATGTGCCGGCCGGGGTTGTACTCGATCTCGGCGAGCGAGGCGTTGATCTCGCGGATCCTGGCGGCGATCACGGTCTTGCGCGCGTCGAGGAACGCGTTGAAGCCCACCACCTCGTTGATCGTGTTCTGATTCAGCGACTCCTTGAAACGGGCCTCGAAGCGGGGCAGGTCGTTGCCCTGCAGCTGGGCGAGGAGAGCGTTGTACTCGGCCGCCGCGTCGAGCGACTCGTCGAAGTCCGTGGTCTCCGCCGGGTAGGCCGCGCGGAAGGCGGCCATGAGGTTGATCGTCTTTTCAGCCGCGGTAGCCACGCGCTTGTTGAGCGCGTCGAGGTCGCCCTGGAGCCGCTCCCGAACCCGCGTCTGCGCCCGCTCGGCGTTCTTGTACGTAAGCTCCTCCTCGCCGAGCACCGCCCCGGCGAGCGCCGCGATCTCCGCCGCCAGCCCGGCGTCGTCCGTGAGGGGGTGCTCGGCGAGGATCCCGCGGCACTCAGCGATCGCCTCAGCGATCGCGCGCTCCTCCGCCTCGTTCGCCCCGAGCCGCTTCTCCACGGCGGAGGCCTTCTCCCTCGCCCTGCCCAGGCGCACGACGGCGTCCGCCTCCTTTGCAGACAGCGCGGCCAGGACGTCGCTGGCTCCCTCGATCTGGGCCTTCTCGGCGGCGAGGTCCTCGATCCGGCGTGATGTGCCGCGCCAGTCGATGTCCTCGAAGGCTGTACTGTGCAGGGTCCCGAGGTCCCTTTGGCCCTGGGCCAGCTCACCCAGGCCCGCGGCGGTCCGGGCGATCCGGGCGTCGAGCGCCGCGGGGCCGGCCTCGGCCTCGTCGAGCTCGGCCCGGAGCCGGACGACCTTCTCGGTGTTGTCCCAGCCGAGGACGTACTCGCGCCGGTCCCTGAGGTCGCGGCGGTCGTCCTTCTCATGCCGGCCGCCGCCCGTCTTGAGCTGGCCGTTGGGGGTGACCGCCCGGGCCGAGCGGCGGAAATCCACGAGGTCCTCGCAGCAGCGGTGGTCGAAGCGCCCGGCGAGCTCGCCGAGGAGGAACTCGCGGAGCGGGGTGCCGGGCTTGACCGCGATCTTGGAACCCAGCGTTCCCGGCTCCGCCTGGGCCGCGGGCCCTGAACGGGAGTCGGCGACCCTGAGGTACACGAGCCGGGCGCGCAGGTTGTTCGCGTCCACCCACGAGCTCACGGCCGCGTAGTGCTCGTCCGGGACGAGGAGCGAGAGGGCGAATCCGCGCAGCGTGCGCTCTGCAGCGCCCTCCCACAGCGATTCGCCGTCCCGCACCCGCAGCAGCTCGCCCGCGTACGGAAGCGCCGCAGCGGGCACGCCGGTGCCGGCGCACAGGCGTGCGCGCAGTTCGAGCTGGGTCCGGGGCAGCAGGTTCTGCCGCGCACTGAGGCTGCGCACCTCGTCGGAGAGCTCCTGCGCCCGCCCAGCGGCGTCGCTGCGTTCTGCCATGAGCCTGGCCCGCTCGTCGTTGAGGGCCTCGGCGCGTTCCCGGAGTCCGTGCTCGACCTCCTCGAGGAGGCCCGCGTTGTGGTCGAACGCCACCCGCTCGTCGGGGTCCACGAGCCCGAGGCGCCCTGCGGCTGCTGCGTAGACTGCGCCCTTGTCCTTCTGCCTGGCCTGGGCCGCGCGGGCGTCGAGGATGGCTGCGTCGAGCGCGGCGAGCCGGCCTCCGCCGTGGGTGCGCAGGTCCTCGCGGATCTGGGCTAGCTCGCGGTCGACGGCGAGCTCCTCGCCCCGCCGCTCGTCCCGCTCCCGGCCCAGGCGCTCGGCCGTCCGGGCGAGTTCGGCCTGGTGCTCGAGGCTGAGCCCGAGTCTCTTGGACGTGAACCAGGCCTGGAGCTGGTCCCGCTGGGCACGGCCGCGGGCCTCCTGGTGGGCCAGCTCGGCGTGCCGCGCCGCGCCGTCGCGCACGGGGACGAGCCGGGCGATCTGGTCCTTCGCGCGGAGCACCGCCTCGTGGGCCTTCTTGAGGTCGTCGAAATGGTGCAGGAGGTTCGCGATGCGGGCCTCGACGTCGTCGTCGTCGAGCATGTTCGCGCGCACGAACTGCGTGATGTTCTCGACCTGCTTCATCGACACGGTGCGGTGGAAGAGCTCCATCGCCTGGCCGCTGCCGATCCCGAAGTGGCGCTTGAACGCGGACTCGTACTTCTCGAAGGTGTCGAAGACCTCGACGCCGGCAGCGCGCAGGAGTTTCTTGAGCTTCGCAGGATCACCGCCGAAGTCCGAGAAGTCCGCGGCGATGCCCTGCTCGCGCGGGGCGAGTGTGTAGAAGCGGTTCGGCTGACCGGCCTCCTGCGTGGCCCAGAGGGTGAGGGCGAGCGTGACGGTCTTGTCCAGGACCGCGTTGTGGAAGACGCCGAGGACCACGGAGAAGGACCCGGGGCCGCGCAGGGCCACCGGCTTGGAGCTGTCGCCCGCGGCCGTGCGCTCGCTCTTGTGGAAGCCGCGCACGTAGGACATCAGGGTGCGCTCCTTCTTCTGCGCGCCCGCGGCCTTGTTGTACTCGATGCGGTGGGCCGGGAGCAGGAGCGTCGTGACGGCGTCGACCACCGTGGACTTGCCCGAGCCGATGTCCCCCGTCAGCAGGCTCGTCTCACCGTCGAGGCGGAAGGTGCGCACCCCGCCGTCGAACGTGCCCCAGTTGAGCAGCTCGAGCCTGTGTAGGCGGAACCCGGGCCGCGGGCCCTCGCCGGAGTCGTCCGTGCCGCGGGCCTCGTCGGCGAGCCCCTCGAGGCTGAAGAGCTGGTCCTGCTCGTCCACGCTCATGCGCCGTCCCCCTCCTGCGGTTCCTGCGGTGCTTCGCCCGCGAGCGCGGCCCGGTAGTCCGCCAGCCGGGCGTCGAACTCCTCGAGCCACTGCGCGTCGACGAAGGCCTTGATGATCCTGGCCACCTCGTAGGAGCCCTCCTGCCCGCGCAGCCGCCTGAGGAAGCCGAGCTCAACGACCTTCTTGATGGTTGTTGAGAGCTGGTCGAGCATCCTGGCCTCGTTGCTCGTCTCGGGCAGGAAGACCGCGAGCATGTCGTGGAGCTGGGCCTCGGTCATGATCAGCCGGGTCTCGTCGTTGCGCTGGTCGAACTCGGCAAGCCGCGCCCGCAGGAGCGCCAGCAGCAGGCTGACGCTGAAGGTGAGCTGGCGGCGGGGGACGAGGCGCGGAAGGTCCGACCCGGCGTCGGTGCGCGAGCGGAGGAACGCGTAGCCCTCGGCGTCGTCCAGGAACAGCTCGAGGCCCAGGACGGACACGTAGTCCTGCACGTGGGAGCTCAGCTCCCCGAGGGCCTGCCACAGCTTCTCGTCCGATTCGCGGTACAGCACGCCCTTGAACAAGCGGGTGACGACGGCGGGCAGCTCCGCGGGCGTGGCCATGCCCGGCGTGGGCGCGCCCGTGGCGGCGCCGATTCCGGTGCGCTCGGCCGCGCTCATGAAGGCCTCACGAAGATGATGCGTTCCACGAAGGCCTCTCTCTGCTCGCCGTCCGGGAGCGTGTAGACCAGGCGCTGCTCGTGCCCGGTGTCTGTGGTTGCCCAGGGTGATTCCGAGGCGAGCTGGAAGTAGGCCACGATCTCTGCCAGCCCCTGCTCGATGGGATGCGCGTCCACGATGTCGGCGAGGGTCGCCTGGTCTGCCGATTCCAGGACGGCGTCGATCTGCCCGCGGAGGCGCTCCCGGTCCACGGCGAACTGGCCGAACAGGGCCTCGGCGTCGAGCCCGGCGTCGTCGGCGACCTCGACGGCGTCGTCGATCGCGATGCGGCCGGTGGGGGAGTAGAGGGGGCGCTCGAAGGGCAGGCCGACGTCCACGTGCTGGGCCGGCATCTCGGCGACCGTGCCTCGCGGAGGCGATGCGCGCAGTGCGAGCGCGTGCCCCTCGACGCTGCGGATGAGCGCGATGATGCGCTTGTTCTCGAGGAACACCTTGTCGTCCAGCAGCCGGCGCAGCTGCTGGGACAGGCGGCGCACCGTGGCCTGGGTCTCCTCGAGCGCCGGGAGCCAGTCCTGGTGCATGGCCTGGAGCCCGTCGAGGCCAGGGGCGCCTTGGAGGGCGTCGATGCGGCTCGCGCGCTCGAGCAGGTCGACGAGCTCCGCCCGCTGGGTGGGGGACATGAGGTAGTCCCACAGCCCTTGGAACGTGCGGCCCTGGAGGGAGCCGGCGATGTCCTGCCGGTTCGCGAAGATGTCCTCGAGGAGCTCGCCCTGCGTCCCCTCCCAGGTGGCGATGCGCTCGCGGACCTGACGGTCGAGGGTGCGGAAGTTCTGCTCGACCTCGCGGAAGTCGGAGAGGAGCTCCTTGGCCTGGTCGGTGAGCTGCTGGAAATGGTCCCTCGCCTCGGGGGCTCCCATCACGCGCACCTGGCCGCGGGCCACCCGCTCGATCTCCGCGTCGATCCGGTCGCGCTCGGCGTGCAGCTCCGCGAGCCGCACCTCGGGGTCCGTCTCAGAGCCCTGGACGAGCGACTTGAGGAGGGCGAAGATCCCAGAGAGCCTCGACTGCGTTGCCACGAACTCGCGCCCCTGCAGCGATTCGACCCAGCGCACCACATCCTCGGTCGACGCCGTCAGGTCGTAGACGGGCTCGTCGCGGCCCTCAGCGTAGTACTTGCGCAGCCACGCCTTCTCCGGGTTGGCCCACTCGTCGAGGTACTGGGCGGCCGGCCGCGGGAACGCGGCGTCTCCAGTGCTCTCCCGCACCCTGAACAGGACGTCCTCGAGCGTATCGATGAGCTCCTGCCGGCCGAGGTTCCGCCGGTTGGGCTCCGTGAAGGCGGCCATGAAGAAGGTCAGAGCGAGCGGGGCCGTCTGGGCGCATAGGAGAGACCAGCCGGCGTGGTTCTCGCGCAGCGCGCGGATCGTGAAGTAGTCCACGGCACCCCCTCCTGCCCGTGTCGGAAGCGCCCGCGGTGGTTTCGGGCGCCGCTCCCATGCTAGAGCGCTATTTTGTCTGGTTCGGGTGATGCGTGCGGCCCTTACGCGCCTGCGCAGTGCCGAAGAGGATGGTGTATTCGGTTGTCTTGACCGGCCGGGGAACACTTTCGCGTTTCTTGGCGCTCATGCCGTGCGGGGGTCCGGGAGTGGTTCGGGCTCATCGAGCCACGTGAGTTCATGATCGGGCGTGTACCCCTCGGCGAAGGCCTCGGCCGTTGAACGCCACCCGGCGGCGGTGACAAGGAGCCTCTCGTAGTGTGCGACTGCAGCGCACGCCCTCGCCACCATCACAAGTTCGGCCGCGCACGCGGTGCGTTCCTTCTCGGGAAGGAAATTGATCCATCCAAAGGACTGGGCGAGTCGTTGGTGCAACGGGACGCTGTCCGGGCTCAGCGCCGCGGCGACGATGATGGAGGCGACCTCAAGTCCCTCATGATCCCTGCGAAACTCCTCCGAGCGCATGAGGATAAGCGGTTCGCCATCTCTGCGGGTGACGGTTATGGGGCCCTGTTCGGCTGCACGGAACACCTCGCCCGAATTCCGCGAGAGTTCGGACGATTGGACGGTACGCTCGGAGGTCACGGCGCTCATCCTTCCATTATTCTGAATGTGTTCAGAATGGTCAACACGGACGTCGAGCATCGCACGCCAACGCCCGACGGTTGCTCGCCGAGCCGGGTTCACGGTGCGCGCCCGACAGAAACAAAAAGGGGCCGCGCGGTAACCGACCCGCGCGGCCCCCTCCAGCAGGGACGGGCCCTACTTCACGTTCTTCGAGAAGCTCGCGTCCACGTACTTGCTGAGGTCCAGCGGCTTCGTGTACTTGATCGCCCCGGCCTCCATCCAGACCTTCTCCATGTCGGCCAGCTGGTCGGGGAGCGGCGCGAGGTTGGGCAGCCAGGTGTAGAGCGGAACGGCCTTGACCTGGTCCGGCGTCTGGCCCGTGGCGTCGGCGATGATCTTCACGTTCTGGTCCGAGTAGCGGGCGTCGCCCTGGAGGTCCTTGGCACCCTTGGCGAGGGCGTCGAAGAATTTCTGCGCCAGGGGCGAGGAAGCAAACTTGCCGCCGTAGACCACGCCGGTGCCGGAGACGCCCTTGGGCGGGACGGCGAGGGAGACGCCGGTGCCGTCCTTGATGGACTGGGACGAGAACGGCGCGCTGGCCAGGGCGGCGTCGACGCTGCCGTTCTTGAGCGCCGTCGGCATGTCCGGGTTACCGAGGTTGACCAAGGTGACGTCCTTGAGCGTCAGCCCGGCATCCTTCAGCGCCAGCGCCGTGAGGTAGGCGCCCGTGCCGCCTGCGCCACCGGCCACGGCGATCTTCTTGCCCTTCAGGTCGCCGATGCCCTTGACGGTGCCGTCGTCCACAAGCTTCTTCGCCACGACGAGGTCCGTGGGGGAGTTCTTGGTCCCGTCGGAGACGCCCATCGAGCCCACCACCTTAATGTCCAGCCCGGCCTCCATGGCGCTGAACATTCCAGCGGAGAAGCCGGCTACCACGACGTCGAGCTTGCCGCTTGAAGCGAGCGGCACGGCGTCCTGGCCCGACTTGACGTTCTGCAGGTTCAGTTTGATGCCCGCATCCTTGAAGTAGCCCTTCGCGTCCGCCACGTACATTGGGGCGAAGATCGGCAGCTGCACCTGTCCGACGTTGACGGTCTGTAGGTCTCCCGATGCGGATGCCTTCCCGTCCGAGGAGGACGATGCGCCGCAGCCAGTCAACGCGATGGCGACGACGGCCACGAGAGCCCCTAGCCTAGCTCTGATCATTTCTTGACCTTCCTGTGCGATCCGCCGGGCCGCCGCCACGGAAGCAGCGCCCGCTCGAAGAGGATGATGAGGCCCGTCAGGACGGCGCCGAGCAGGGAGACGGTGATCAGCCCCACGTACATGTCCTGTGGCTGGAACAGCTGCCACGAGTTCCAGATGAGATAGCCGAGCCCGTCGTTGGAGGCAACGAACTCGACAGCGGTGATCACGATGACGGACATGCCCGCGGACACCCGGAGCCCGGTCATGATGGCCGGTGTAGCGGCTGGCAGCAGGATGTAGCGGAACAGCCGCCAGCCCGTGGCCTTATACGCGCGCGCCGCCTCGAGGATGCGCGCATCGATCTGGACGATCCCGGCGAGGGTGTTGATCTGCACTACGAAGAAGACGGAGATGACGACGGCGAGCACCTTCGGCGTCTCGGTCAGCCCGAAGATGAGCAGCAGGAGCGGCAGGATGGCGATCTTGGGCAGTGCGTAGAGCGCAGTGAACGTGGGACCGAGCGCGGCGCGGACCGGCCGCCACACCCCCATGGCCAGCCCGGCGATGATCCCGAGCACCGAGCCGATCACGAAGCCCGCGAGCAGCCGTGCGGACGTCGCCTCGATGTGCCCCCACAGCTCGCCGTCGGCGATCATCTGCGCCGCCCGCTCGACAATCTTGCTCGGGGGAGTGAAGAGGCGCGCGTCGAGGAGGCCGCCCCGGGCAGCGACCTCCCAGCACGCCATCAGCACGATGGGCGTTGCGATCGCCAGCAGCAGGTCCCGTGTCCTGAGCCTGCGCTCCCGGCGGTACTCGCGGGCAATTGCGCCATTCAGATCCGGGGACGGTTGGAAGGCGTCTGCCCGCGGGGCCTCTGAGCGAGGAGCAGTGGGTGTGGCGCTCATGAATACCTCAGAGATGCTTGGACTTCGTCGCGGAGCGATTCCCAGATGGCCTGCCGCATGTGGGCGAATTCCTCCGTGCCCTCGATCTCCACCTTCCGGGGGCGCGGGAAGGGCACGTCGATGATCTCCTTGATCCGCCCCGGACGGGCCGACATGACGACGATCTGGTCGCCGAGCAGCAGCGCCTCCTCGATCGCATGCGTCACAAGCACCACCGTCTTGCGCTCGGCTTCCCAAAGCCGCACGAGCTGCTCCTGCATGAGCATCCGGGTCTGCGCGTCGAGCGCACCCAGAGGCTCATCCATGAGCAGCGACGGCGAGCCCGTGGCGAACGCGCGGGCGATCGCGATGCGCTGGCGCATGCCTCCCGAGAGCTGATGCGGATAGGCCTGCTCGAAGCCTGTGAGCCCCACCTCCGAGATCCAGTGCCGCGCGTGCTCCTCACGCTCCCTCTTCCCCACGGCGGCCATCTGCTCGCCGAAGGCGACATTCTGCAGGACGTTGAACCAGGGGAAGACGCCGTGCTCTTGGAACACGAACGCGGACTTCGGAACGTTGGACGACGGGAGGTTGGTGATGACACGGCCCTGGGTCGCCGTCTCGAGGTCGCCGAGAATGCGCAGCAGGGTCGACTTCCCGCATCCCGAGGGGCCCACAATGCACGTGAACGAGCCGGCCCTGAGCTCGAGATTGATATTCGCCAGCGCTTGGACAGGCGTCTTTCCCACGAACACCTTCGAGACGTCGTCGATCTCGAAGGCCGTGGTGCCCGCATCCACGGGCATTGAGGATGTGCTCACAGGTCATTCCTTGTCAGATGTGGCGGCGAACCGCTCCGTCGCGATCCTACTCGCGCGTTCAGGCCCACATCGCCGCTCGTCGTCAGTGTCCGCCATGTGGTCACGCCTGCCGCGAGAACATGGGCGGCTCCGGTGAGCAGAACACGCCCCCGATGCAGCGCTGGTCCCACTCCGATCCTTGGGCGGCCCCTGCGGCGTCGGCGGGCAGGTCATGGGCGTACGCCTCGGCGTCGTCCTCCGGGTGGAACCCGATCGACCGACCGCCCTCCCGCGAAAAGTAGCTGCGGGTATTGCGCGAGACGCCCCAGACGATGCGGAAGCCGCCCGCCGCATTGGAGAGCGCGGCGTCGAACAGGCGCCCGGCGTCCGCCGGCGAGAGCCAGGTGCTGAGCATCCGCTCGTTCTGCGGCGTGCTGAACCGCGAGGCGATCCTCAGGCACACCACGTCCATGCCGTGGCGGTCCGCGTAGAGGCTCCCGAGTGCCTCCACCGCAGCTTTCGATACACCGTAGAAGGTGTTGGGACGAGCCGGGACGTCATCGGGCAGCGTCTCGCCGCGGTGAGGAACCGGCGTGAACCCGGCCGCGTGGATCGAGCTGGCGAGCACCGCCTTGGGGACGCCGACGGCGCGCGCGGCCTCGAGCACAGACTCTGTACCGTCGATGTTGGTCCTGGCGATCTCCTCCCAGCTCGCCTCGAGCGGGATACCGGCAAGATGCACGACGGCGGCGCAGCCGGCGAACGCTTCCCGGAGCCGGTCGCGGTCCTGGATCGACGCAATGACCCACTCACAGCCCATGGGGTCCGCGGGCTCGGCCTGGTCGAGGCAGAGCACCTCGTAGCCGCGGTCACGGAGGTAGGGAATGATGTCCCGGGCAAGGCTTCCTGCGGCCCCGGTGAGGACGATTCTGCCCCGCGCGACGTGGGTTGTTTCTGTCATCAGATAAGTGCTCCTTGCTGGGTCAGGAGGGTGCGGATGGCGCCGAGGTCGTGCCGCCCGGCGTGCGCGTAGACGGCGCCTGCGACCCCGGCAGCATGTCCGGTGGCGAAGGCGGTCCCCATGACTCGCAGGGAGGCGAAGGCGCGCTGGTCGGCGCTGACCAGCCTCCCGGCGGCCCAGAGGTTCTCGATGGTGGAGGAGCAGAGGCTCCCGTAGGGGATGTGGTACCAGCCCTTGTCCTTGACCGCGGTGTAGGCGGTGACTCCCGGGACACTGTGGTCTTCCATGGGCCACCCGCACCGTGCGATCCCCTCGGCCGGCCTCTTGCGCCCCTCGGCAACGTCCTGGGCACGCACGGTTTCCCTGCCGTGCAGGCGTCTGCCTTCACGGATGCCCAGCTGCGGCCCAGTCGCTGCGAGGAAGGCAGCCTCCCATCCGGGGAGGAAGAGCCGGAACGCCTCGAGGTAGTGCCAGCAGAGGCGCCGCCCCGCCACTTCTGCCGCCGAGAGTTCCTGGACGTCGAAGACGTCGCGGTGCTGGTCGGCGAGCAGGAGCATGATCTCGCCCGAGACCGGCATGCGCACCGCAACGCCGTGGTCACGGGTGAGCGCGGTGCCGGTCAGGGATTCGTAGCGGCGGACGGCCGCGGCCATGCTCTCGGCCGACAGGTCGGCGTCCTCCCTGACGCCGCCAGCCCGCATCACCAGGGTGCTGGCCTGCCGCTCGCCGACGGGCGACACCAGGGCCTCGGCCCCCGAGGCCGCGATGAGCGCGCCGTCCCCGCTGCAGTCGATGAAGGCGGCGGCCTCGACTCTGAGGTGACCACCCCGATGGGAGATGTCGATCTGCGCGATGCGGTCGCCGTCCCGCACCGCCGCAACGAGATGGCTGTGCAGGAGGAGCACGACCCCCGCCCCCGAGACGAGGTCGTCGAAGACTGTCTTGGTGGTCTCGAGGTCGAGGAGCACCACCGTGTTGCCGGAGGCTCTAAATGTCTCCGTGCGGTACAGGTCCCGCTTCTGCAACCCGTCGAGGAACTGCTGGCCGACTCCGGCGACCACCTGCTCCTTGGTCTGGTCGAAGAAGCCGCAATGGGTCAGGACCGAGCTGACCGTGGCCGCGCCGCCGAGGAAGCCATACTGCTCGACGAGGCAAACCCTCGCGCCGGCCTGTGCGGCGCCGAGAGCGGCGGCGACCCCGGCGGCGCCGCCCCCGATCACCGCGACGTCGACGCTGAGGACCTTCGGGTCGTGAATCATCCCCTTCATGGTGACCCCGATCACCCCATGTGGCCATTGCCTTCTGGGCTCCGCTCCCATGCCTGGAAGGCATAGGATTGGGCCATGGAGCTCCGCAGCCTGCACTACTTCTCCGCGGTAGCGGAGCTGGGCTCGATCAGCCGGGCCGCGGACGCACTCCATTTGACGCAGCCCTCGCTCAGCCGCCAGCTGGCCGCCCTGGAGCGCGAGCTGGGTCACGAGCTGTTCATCCGCTCCCCGAAAGGCGCCGAGCTGACCCGGGCAGGCCGCGGCCTGCACAGCCACCTGAAGGTCCTGTTCGCCGAGGTTGACCGCATCCCCGAGGTGCTTCGCACGGCGAGCGAGAGCAGAGAGCTCCTGCGGGTCGGGCTGCCCCCGGGCGTGCCCCACGAGTGGCTTGCCTCGGTGGTGCGCGAGGCCCGGGAGGTGATCCCGCACGCGGACATCTCCCTGCACGAGGCCAGCAGTGACGAACAGCGGGTCATGCTCAGGGAAGGACGCCTTGAGGTCGGCCTGCTTCACCTCGCGCCGCCGGAGTACGCCTCGGAACGGGTCCTCACTCAGAGGATCGGGGTGGCCGTTCCGCCCGACTCACCGCTCAGCAGCCAGCGGTCGGTCCGCTTCGCCGACCTCGCAGGGCTGCGCGTCATGGCCCACGCCGACGGAGAAGTGGCGGGCGAGGGGACGCGGCTGCGCGAGGCCTCCCGGGCCGCCGGAGTCACCCCCGACTGGATCTTCCGGAAGTTCTCCCAGCACAGCGAGCTCATCGCGATGAGCTCGCGCGTCGACGCCGCGCTCATGACCAGGCCCTCCGCCGGCCGCAACATGCCCAGCTGGCGCTGGGTCGAGGTGAAGGAAGTCGATGCGGAGGGCCATGCCCTGACCGTGGAAACGTGGGCTGCGACGGCAGGCAGCCATCCATTCGTCCATGAATTCATCGAGCTGCTTCGTACAGAAGGGCGACGTTTCCATGCATGAGGGCGCGATCGTGCTCATCGGCTCCACCGGTGCGGGGAAGTCCGCCGTCGGGGAGGCCCTGGGGCGGCTCCTCGGGATTCCCTTCCTGGACAGCGACCACGAGCTGGCCGCCGTGCATGGGCCTATCCCCGAGCTCTACGCGTCCCTTGGAGAGGAGCAGTTCCGGCAGCTCGAGGCAGAGACCGTGGCTTCGCTGCTCGACGGTACGGGTGGGACGTCGCATGCCGTGCTCTCCCTCGGCGGCGGGGCCGTTCTCGACGATGGGACTCGCCGTCTCCTAGGCCGCGCCACCGTGGTCTGGCTCGAGACCGACCTGGCCACCGTCCTGCCGCGGCTCGCGGGCGGACGGCCGCTCTTCGGCGGCGACGTTGCCACGGCCTGGCAGCGGAACCACGAGCTGAGGCGCCCGCTCTACGAGGAGGTCGCGACCCACCGGATCGATGCGAGGCGGGGGAGCCCCGAGGCGCTCGCGGAGGAGATCGCCGCTGCTCTGAATGCCCAGCGTTGATGCAGTACTTGCGCGGGCACCATCAGCAATGGCGCGGGTGCAGGCGCCCTACCACTGAGGACCTGGCGATAGAGTCCACCCATGCCCACCTCGGAACCCGCCGACGTCGCTACCCTCGAAGCCCTCCTCCCCAAAGGCCGCGTCCTGACCGCGCAGGAGGCCTCCCTCGCTGCCTACCTCCACGACGAAGGCGAGTGGGCCGTCTACGGCACCCCGCGCGCCGTCGTGCGTCCGGAGAGCACCGAGGAGGTGGCCGAGGTGGTGCGCTGGTGTGCGCGGACCGGCACGCCGCTCGTGCCGCGCGGGGCGGGGACTGGGCTCTCGGGGGCGGCGAACGCGATCGAGGGCTGCGTCATCGTCTCGTTCGAGCGGATGAACCAGGTCCTCGAGGTCAACGAGGCCGAGCGCTGGGCCCGCGTCCAGCCCGGCGTGGTCAATGACGACCTCCGGGCCCACGTCGCCCAGCACGGCCTCTGGTACCCGCCGGACCCGGCCTCGTCGCCGTGGTCCACGATCGGCGGCAACGTCGCCACGAACGCGGGCGGCATGTGCTGCGTCAAGTACGGGGTGACCCGGGACTACGTGCTCGAGCTCGAGGTGGTCACCGGCACAGGGGAGATCACCCGGCTGGGCACCAGGACGGCGAAGGGCGTGGCCGGCTACAACCTCGTGGGCCTCATCGTCGGCTCCGAGGGCACGCTCGCCGTCGTCACCGAGGTGGTGGTGCGGCTGCGGCCCCTGCCGCCGGCGCCGATCACGGTGGCCGGCATGTTCGACTCGCTCGTCGACGCCGGCCGCGCCGTGGCGCTCGTGGCCGAGTCCGGGATCAGCCCCTCGACCCTCGAGCTCGTGGACCGGCACTGCCTCAAGGCCGTGGACGACTGGAAGCACATGGGCCTCTCGACCGACGCGAACGCGGTGCTCATCGGTCGCACGGACGCACGCGGGGAGCAGGGCGAGTTCGAGGCCGCCGAGCTGGCCCGCTGCTTCGAGGAGGCGGGGGCGAGCTTCGCCGCGGTCTCGGCCGACGAGCAGGAGTCCGAGGCCCTCTACGCCGCCCGCAGGCTCGCCTACCCGGCGCTCGAGCGGCTCGGCCCGGTGCTCACCGAGGACGTGTGCGTTCCCAAAGCCAGGGTGCCCGAGGTGCTCGCCCGGATCGAGGAGATCAGCGCGGCCCACAGCGTGCTGATCGCCAACATCGCCCACGCCGGCGACGGCAACCTCCACCCGCTCATCATCACCGCGGCCGGGGACGAGGCCGCCAAGACCCGCGCGCACGAGGCGTTCGACGAGATCATCGACGCCGCCCTCGCCGCTGGCGGCACCGTGACCGGCGAGCACGGAGTCGGCACGCTCAAGCTCGACGGGCTCGCCAAGGAGCTCCCGCCCGCGAGTTTGGCCCTGCACCACGCGGTCAAGCACGCCATGGACCCGCATGGGATCCTCAATCCCGGCCGTGCGATCCCGCCGCTGGGGTAGGGCGAGCGGTCAGGCGAGGCGGGCGGTCCAGCGAGGGCGGGGCTGTCACTGCTCCGCGACGTCGTCCGCCACCCGGCGGAGGTCCTGGCACCAGCCCATCGACCGGTTCCGGTGACGCGTGGCAGCTTCGAAGTTCTGGAGGGCGTCAGCGACGGCGTTGAGCGCGGCGGAGACGTTCACCCTCACCGCTTCATAGCCCTCGTCTGAGCGCGGGTCCGCAGAGGCCCCCTGCAGCAGTTCCGCGCCGGCCCGGAGCACCAGTGAGGCCTCGAGCTCATTCATGATTCGTCTCCTCTGCCTTTTCCCCAGTCACCCGATAGGCCGCCACGATCGCGGGCGCAGACGCTTGGAACACCGTCTGGCCCCCGGGGAGGACCATGTATCCCAAGAACTCCTGGTCAAAGGCGACGATGCCGGTGCCGACCGCGTCGAGCTTTGCCCGGAGGACCTGGGCAAGCTGGCGCCACCGGTGGCGCGCGGCCTCCTGGACCGAGCCCTGGGTGTGGGCCTCGCCGCCAGCAGGCGGGGCTACCCGGAACCGGTGCCCTCCGTGGGAGAAGGCCACGGAGGGGCCGTTGCCCGGTCCGAGAAGGACGTCGTGGGCTCCGGCCCCGGTGAGCATCGTCTGGATGTCGGACTGCAGGGCCGCGCAGGTGAGGGAGGCGCCGCGGACGTAGTGGGCGCTCACGCCCCGGCCCCCGTCCCGGCACGCGCTCCAGCACCGCGCTGTAGTGCGGTCAACTGGAGGTGTGCCCCTAGGGGGCGGAGCGAGGCCACTACCGGCGGCCGAACTGGGCGGCGATGGGGCACTCGAACGGGTCGCGGGCCGCCAGGCCCACGCGGTTCAGGTAGCGGATGACGATCCCGTAGGAGCGCCACAGGCTCGTCTCGGTGTAGGGGACCGCAAGCCGGGCGCACTGCTCGCGGACCATCCGGCGCGCCTTCGCCAGATGGGGGCGCGGCATGGACGGGAACAGGTGGTGCTCCACCTGGTAGTTCAGGCCGCCCATGAGCCACGTGGCCCACCAGCCGCCCGCGACATTCCGGGACGTGCGGACCTGCTTGGAGAAGAAGTCCAGCTTCGCCTCCGGTGCGATCACGGGCATGCCCTTATGGTTCGGTGCGAACGTGGCCCCCATGTAGAGCCCGAACACGGCCAGCTGCACCCCGAGGAACGCGAACGCCATGCCGACGGGCAGCAGCCAGAAGAGCGGAGTCAGGAGCAGCACGAAGCGCAGCCCGAGAAGTCCGATTTCCGACCAGCGGCCCTTCACGGGCCCAGCGGAGAACAGGTGCCGCACGCTGTGGAGGTGCAGGTTGAGGCCCTCGAGGGTCAGCAGCGGGAAGAACAGCCACCCCTGCCGGCGGGTGATGAAGGCCCGCAGGCCCCGGGCCTTCGCGGCGTCCTCGGCGACGAAGGAAACGGTATCCACCTCGATATCCGGATCGCGGCCCACCTTGTTCGGGTTCGCGTGGTGGCGTGAGTGCTTGGAGTCCCACCAGGAGTAGCTGATGCCCACGACGGCGGCAAGGAACCTCGCGAGCCGGTCGTTCCCGGGGCCTGCGGAGAGGATCTGCCGGTGAGCGGCCTCATGGGCGAGGAATGCGACCTGGGTGAACAGGACGCCCAGACCGCCTGCGATCAGCAGCTGGAACCAGCTCTCGCCGAGAAGGACGGACCCGGTGGCGCAGGCGGCGAGCCCGATCGCGAGGGCGGCGCCGACGATGAGGTAGAACCAGGGGGTGCGCTTCAGCAGGCCCCGCTCGCGAATGGTCTTGGAGACCTCGAGGTAGGCCTGGGCAATCGGCGGGAAGTCGCGGGTGCCGGCGTACTGCTGGAGGCCCGGGACGGTGCCGGGGGCGCGGCCTGTGAGTGAGGGGCGGAGGGCGGGGCTCGATACGGTGGCGATCAGAGCACCCCTTTCAGGCATGCGCACTTGCGCGGCGGGGCTGCTTCAGCAGGGAAGCGATAGCTGGGATTCGATGTGGTGCTGCCGTGCCGGCGGACCGCGGTCCACGGTCCGCCGGCATGGCGGGTGCCGCTAGAGAGCTCAGAGCTCAGAGCGGGCGGATGTTCGCAGCCTGCGGGCCCTTGGGGCCACGCTCGGAGTCGAACTCGACCTTCTGGCCCTCTTCGAGGGAGCGGTAGCCGCTGGTCGCGATCGCGCTGTAGTGCGCGAACACGTCCGGCGTGCCGTCCTCGGGAGCGATGAAGCCGAAGCCCTTTTCGGAGTTGAACCATTTCACGGTGCCAGTGGCCATGTGTTTTTCCTTTTTTTCTTTGAGATGGGCCGAGACGACGGCCTGTGTTCCGCGCAGACGATGTGCCTGGGCGGACAACTGTGGTGGTGAGAAGAATGGGGGAATGCCGGGTGTGAACGGCCTGAGGCCGCTGGAGTCTTCCTCTATGGGTCCATCAACTGCGCGCTGTCGCCGGGCAGATGAATCAGAGTACGTGCGATGGATGCTTTCAATAGAGGGAACGGGACACGGCCTGGAAGTCATGACCTGAAGGGTCCGTGTCTTTAACAGACTACACGTTCCGGCCCGAATCCCTCGCATGCGCCGTCTCCGGTGGCGACGTCGGCGTGCTCGCATGCTCACTGCCGCTCGCTGGGTGCGCTCACTGCCGCGGTTAGTCCACGGCGGAAGGTGCGGGGGCGGCGTCGTCCGTCCCCGGGGCCACGTACCGCTCGCCGCGAAGGGCGGAGGCGACGGCGGCGATGAGGCACGCGGCGACGGCGAACCCGAAGGCGACCGCGAGCCCGGCGGCGAACGGCCCTGAGATGAGCGAGGGGAAGAACGCCCGGCCGGTGAGGTAGTGGACGTTCGCCGCGGGCAGCGCTCCGAGGACCTGCGGGCCCAGCAACGTCTGGACGGGGTTGTAGCCCAGCAGCGAGGCGAACAGCACGCCCACAGGAGGCAGGGCCGCGACGCGGCCGGCCGCCGCTGCCGGGACGCCCTGCGCCATGAGCCCGGCGGTAAGGGTGCGGGGGAGCGAGCCGGCCAGTCCGGTGATCATGAGCGAGAAGAAGATGCCGATCGAGAGCACCATGGCCGAGTTCTGGAACGTTGTGCTCATTCCGGCACCGACCCCGCGCTGGTCCGGGGGCAGGCTGTTCATGATCCCGGCCCGGTTGGGGGCCGCGAACAGGCCCATGCCGATCCCGTTGGCCAGGAGCGCGAGCGCGAACACCCAGTAGTCGAAGTTCACCGGGAGGGCCAGGAGCCACAGGAAGCTCGCGGCTGCGACGACCATCCCACCGGTGGCGAGGAGCCGGGCGCCGAACCGGTCGGAGAGCCAGCCCGAGGTGGGGCCGGCCACGAGGAAGCCGACCGTGAGCGGCAGCATGTAGATGCCCGCCCACAGGGGAGTGGACTCGAAGCTGTAGCCGTGCTGAGGGAGCCAGATGCCCTGCAGCCAGATGATGAGGATGAACATCAGGCCTCCGCGGCCGAGGCCGGAGAGCAGGCTCGCGAGGTTCCCGGCCGAGAACGCGCGGATGCGGAACAGGTCCAACCGGAACATCGGCTCCGACACGCGCAGCTCGATCACGCAGAACAGGACCAGCACCGCCGCCCCGCCCAGCAGCGCCGCGAGGACGCCCGGGTTGGCCCAGCCCATGGGGCTGCCCCCGTAGGGCTGAATCCCGTACGTGATGCCGACGAGGACCGCGATGAGGCCGGCGGCGAACGTGAGGTTCCCCCACCAGTCCATCCGCGCTCGCGGTCGCGTGCCGATCTCGTGGAGGCGCAGCGACGCCCACACCGTGCCGAACAGGCCCACGGGCACCGAGACGAGGAACACGAGCCGCCACTCGATGGGGCCGAGGAGGCCGCCCAGTATCAGGCCGATGAACGAGCCCGCGATCCCCGCCACCTGGTTCAGGCCCAGGCCAAGGCCACGCTGGTTCACCGGGAACGCGTCGGTGATGATCGCGCTCGAGTTCGCCATGAGCAGCGCGCCCCCCACGCCCTGCAGGATGCGCATCGTGATGAGCCACAGCGCCCCCGCCGTCCCCGAGAGCCAGGTGACGGAGAGGAGCACCGAGAAGGCGGTGAAGATTGCGAACCCCCAGTTGTACATCTTCACGCGGCCGTACATGTCCCCGAGCCGGCCGAAGCTCACCACGAGCACGGCCGTGACCACGAGGTAGCCCATGATGACCCACAGCAGCAGGCTCGTGTTGGACGGCTCGAGTGGATTGATCCCGATGCCGCGGAAGATGTCCGGCAGTGCGATGAGCAGGATCGAGGAATTGATCGTGGCCATGAGGACGCCGAGCGTCGTGTTGGACAGGACGATCCACTTGTAGTGCGGGCTCGCGAGGTCCCGCTCGGCGTGCGATGCGCGCCGAGCACGGTACGAGGCGAGCGTATTGAGGCCCATGCGACTCTCCCAACTGCTGCGAGGTGGGTGCGAGTTGGTTGCGTCTACGAACTACCGTACGCCCGCCGTGGCGTACGGTGGAGAGATGCCCTACCCCACTCTGCCTTTCCCGCCACGGAGCGAGGGGTGGACGTTGACCATCCCCGAGCTCGCCGAGGTCATGGGCGAGGAGGCCTTCAACAACCCGCGCGACCACGGGTACGGGGAATGCGATCCGGAGACCCGGCACCAGCTGCGGAAGGTACGCGACGCGCCCGAGGTGCACGTGCGGATCTACAGGGCCCTCCCGGCGGGCCTCGGCGAGATCAACACCGGCGACTGGATCACTCTCTCCAGGGACTATGCGCGCCAGTACGCGATGCGGGACGACGAGGCGGCCCATGACTGGCCGATCGTCTTCGCCGATGTGGAGGCCCGCACGGTTCTGACCGACGGGAAGGACCTCGACCAGTACCGGTACGCGGGCGCCTCGCTCTCCGGGCTGCGCGACCACGCCGCGGGCGCCTAAGTCCCCGGTATCTCACGCCCCGACCTGGGGAGATCCACCTCGAACACCCGGCCCAGCGCCGGCAGATGCATGAGTACCCGCACCACGCGCCTTCCGGTCGCGGTTTCGACCGCCGCCCGGTACGCCGCCATCTGGCCCAGGTAGTGCACCCGGATGTGGCCCACCGGGTCGCTCCCGGGGTAGGTCTTGTGGTCCACGAGCACGAACCCGTCCGGCCCCTCGAGCAGCAGGTCGATCCAGCCCTCCATCGTCTGCCCGTCCGGGCGCCAGCCGATGGCGGCCTCGCGGTGGCGCGCCCACCCCGGGAACTCGGCGTCGAGCCAGGCCCCGAACCGCTCGCCGGCGGCCGTCAGCAGCGACGCCTCCACGGTCCGGCCCACACCCCACCGCTCCACGAGCCGCTGGGCGAGGCGGTCGCGTCCGGCGTCGTCGAGCGTGCGGAAGTCCGTGCCGAGGTAGGCGTGGACCGCTGATCCGACCGCGTCCCAGTCCTCCGAGCCGCGGGTCGCCAGCGCGGGCCCGAGCACGGCCGCCTCGCGGACCTCGGCCTCCTGCCCCGCGGACAGCGCCTCGCTCGCCTTGAGCCTCGCGGACTTGTACGTGACGTCAGGTCTTGCCGCAGCGGCAGCCGGATCGACCCACCGAGGCTCCCACTCTCCGTCGTGCGCTGCCTCCTTGACCGGCTCGAGGGCCATGACCCGAGCCGGCACGTGCGTCTCCCGCCCCACCACCACCTCGTCGGTGCCGGGCTTGAACGCGACGAGCCCCTCGATCCCGAGGTCGTTGAGCATGCTCGGCGAGCCGTTCTTCGCCGTCAGCACCGTGGTGTGGGCGGCGCGGGTCATCCCCACGTACATGAGCCGCGCCTGGTTGCGCTGCTCCCGCGCGAGGAAGCGCGCGGCGGCCTCCGAGGCCTGCGCCCGGGCGTCCAGGGGCGAGCCGCCGTACGGGAACGGGCTCGGCCACAGCCGGATCCACCGGCCTGCCAGCGGGTCCGCGAGGTCCAGAGCGCGCGTCGACTCGACCCCGGTGCCGAACGGCCGCGCCTTCGACTCCTTGTCCAGGCTCTCCATGACCACCACGGGCCACTCGAGCCCCTTGGCCCTGTGGTAGGTGAGCACGTTGACCACGTCCGGCCCGGCGTTCTCGGCCGACTCGTGCTCGTCCGAGGCGAAGAAGTCCAGGAACCCGCGCAGGGTGGCGGGCTCCCGCAGCGCCCGGCACCGCTCGTAGTACAGCTCCACCGCGCCGCGGAACGCGTCGAGGTTCCGCAGCCTCCGCTCCGGCGCCGACCAGCCCGCAATGAGCCGCGGCAGCCCGAGCACCCCCGTCACCGCCTCGAGGACCTCCGTGGGCGTGGCCGCGACGGCCCGGCCGCGCAGCCCGTCCAGCGCCGCCACGAGCGGAGCCGCGCGCCAGGCATCGTGCACGAGCCGGGGTCCCGCGATCAGGGTCCCCTCGGCATCGCGCTCGTCCTCCCGGCGCACGACGGCGCCGAGCAGCTCCCGCTGCCAGGTCAGGTTCGAGGGGTGGTCGGGATGGAGCGCGACCAGCTCCGCGAGGGCCACCGTGTCGTGCCGGTCGGCCACGTACGCCATCCCGGCCCGGACGAGCTGCACCTCGCGGGCCGTGCCCAGCTGCCGCGGATTGAGGCTCGCGCGCAGGCCCAGCTCATCCAGGGCCGCGGCCACGGACCGGACCTCGGCGTTGGTCCGGGTCAGCACCGCGATGTCCGCGGGCCGCAACGGGCGCCCCCCGGCCGCGCCCCGGTCGAGGAGGTCCTTCACTCCCGCTGCCGTGGCCCGCAGCCGGTCCGCGGCGTTCGGCTGCGCCCGCGACCATGCCTCGACCGTGCCGGGATCACCCGCGTATGCGGCGGCCTTGGCCGGGGGCAGTGCGAGGTGCACGGACTCCCGGCCCATGCGGTGGCCGTCGGTGGTCTGGGTGAAGACCCGCTCGAACACCGCGTTGGAGAGGTCCACCGGCGCCTGCCGCGACCGGTACGTCTCGGACAGCTGCTCGCGCCGCTCGGCCGGGACCCGGGCCATGACGGCCTCCATGAGCTCGGGGTCCGTCCCGCGGAACTCGTAGATGGCCTGCTTGGGATCGCCCACCCAGACGGCCCGCTGCACGAGGGCGCCGAGTTCGAGGAACAGCGCGAGCTGGAGGGGGCTGGTGTCCTGGAACTCGTCCACGACGAGCACGTCGATGCGGCCGCGGAAGGCGGCGCGGAACGACTCGTTGTCCCGGGCCAGCGTGAGGACCCTGGCCTCCTGGTCCACGAAGTCCATGAGGGCGTTGTCCCGCTTGAACGTCTCGTACGCCTCCAGACAGTCCGCCGCGCAGCGGAACAGTCCCCGCACGTATCCCTCGAGGTCCGCGTGGAACGCGGGGTTGGAGAGCAGCTCGGCGTGGATGCGCTCCCGCAGCGGCCAGAAGATCTTCTTCAGGGGTGCCGCGGGGTTCGAGCCCACGAACCCGCGCCACACCTCCCAGGGCGTCGTCTGCACATCCTGGGCCCGCGAGACCTTCTCCAGGACCTTCGGGTACTGCTCTTGAAATGCCTTTGTGCCCACGTTGGCCTTCGAGCCGTCACGGTGCTCGCCGCGGGCGGCCGTCTGGTCCAGCTCGGCCCTCAGCGCGTGGAGGTCCCGCAGCCACTCCTCGCGGTGGTCCTCGCCCGGGTGGTCGAGGAAGCCGCGGAACCCGGCCCACGAGGCGTCCGCGCACGCCCGCACCGCGTTGGCATCGAGCTGGTTGGTCCGCGCGAGGTCCACGATGCGCTGCAGGGTCTCCTCCCACGACTCCACCCCGTACCCCTGGGCGAGGTCTGGGTGGGTCCCCATGCGCACCGAGATCGGGGTGAGCACCTCCGCGTGGTGGGCGCGGATCTCGTCGGTGGCCAGCCGGAACATCGCCGCGAGCTGGTCCTCGCCGATCACCTCGAGGGCGGGGGAGAGGCCGGCGTCGATCGCGTGCTCGGCGAGCAGCTGCCCGCACACGCTGTTGACCGTGCCGATGAGGCTCGCGCCGAGCTGCTGGGCCGCGAGGCCCTCGCCGGACTCGAGGAGCCGAGCGGCGATCCGCTCGCGCAGCTCCCCGGCGGCCTTCTTGGTGAACGTGGTGGCCATGACCTTCTCGGGCGGTGTGCCGCGCCGGATCTCCTCCACGATCTTGCCGGTGAGCGTGTAGGTCTTCCCCGTCCCGGCGCTCGCCGAGACCATCGTGACGTTCTCCAGCGCCACGCCGTGCCGCCCGGCGGCCGCCCGTGCCGGCGTGCCTGTCAGCGCGCTCATGAGTAGTCCCCCTTCAGCCCGCACAGGGCCCCGAACTGGCAGAATCGGCACCCGGGTTCCACATACAGGCGCCCCTCGAGGGTCTCGACCTCCTCGATGGTGCCCGGCGACCCGCCAGCGGCCTCCGCGGCCGCCGCGAACGCGTCCTCCACCGGCTTGGTCGCGGTGACCCGCCCGGCGAGGACCTGCTCGAGCGTCGTCTCGGCCGAGCGCACCGCCCGCCGCCACAGCTGGTCCGGTCCCTCGGCACGCGGGATCCGTGCCCCGAAGTGCTCATGGGCGGAGGCGAACGCGTGCTGCTTGAGCAGGTAGTAGGCGGTCGGATCGTCCGGAGGCGCCTCCGCGCCGTCGTGCAGCGCCCACTGGTAGAGCGCGAGCTGGAGCGCCCGGCCGTCCTGGATCCGCTGCCGCAGGAATTTCGCCCCGCTGTACCACTTGAGGTCCACCACCACGGTGCGTCCCTCGGTGTCGACCCCCACGGCGTCGGCCGCGCCCTGCACGGGGATTGCGAGGACGCCGCTCTCCGTGACGAGCTGGAGCTCTTTGACGAACGGCTTCTCGACGTCCTGCAGCACCACGCCGGCCCTCTCGAGGCCGCGGAAGAACCCGTGCGCGGCCTCGGCGATGGCCGCCACGACGGTGAGCCGCCGCGCCTTCTGGCCCGGCAGGAGCAGCTCGGAGGCCATCTCCGGCAGGAGCTGCTCGAGCACGCCGGCAACCTCGTGGTCCTCCGGCACGGCCCGGTGCTCCGCGCGAAGCCTGCCGTGGAGCACCTCCACGACCATGTGTGCAAGGCTCCCGATCATCCGCGCGCCCTCGGGGATGTCCGCGGCGTCGGGCACGCGGAGCCGCCCCTTGCGCTCGAGCGCCCATCGCATCGAGCAGCCCAGGAGCACCTCGAGCTGGGTGAAGGACAGGCTCTCCGGTGCCATCGCAGCGTTCGCGCCCACCTCCTGCACCGGGTTCGGCACGGCCGGGCGCTGCGCCGCGGCCCGCTCGAGCCGCGCGGTCCGCCCCGCGAGCCGCCACACGCCGTCCTGGTCCGTGAGGCACGACGGCGCGCTGGTCACGGCCGCGATCCGGTCCCCGAGCGACGCGGAAGCGTCAGGGGAGGCGCCGTACCGTTCGACGAGCGACTCCAGCAGCGGGTTCTCGTCGACCCGCTCGCCGTTCCGCTGGGCGATCTGCACGAGCACGATCCTGCGGCACCGCCCGGCGGCAGCGAGGGTCTCCCGCACGGCCAGCGCGGTGAGGTCCTGCGGGGTGGGCAGCTCGACGCCCGTCTGGGCGAGGACCGCGGCGTCGTGCGCGTCCCAGCGGCGCGCCGTGGGGGTCGACGCTGACTGGAAGCCCCACCAGAGGGCATCCTCGACCTGCTCGCCGAGTTCCACGAGGTGGTTCAGCCGCAGCCATGGCGCGGCCTCGGCGGGGAGGATCGGCTCCGTGCTGGGCCCGACGACCGATCCGATGATCCGCCGGAGGTCCCGCCGGGACACGTGCCGCAGTGGGGCGACGAGTGCGAGCACGCGCTTGAGCTGGGCGGAGGTGGGCTGGAGCCGCTCGCTGGAGGCCGCCCGAGCATTGAGGGCTGCCGTGAACCAGTGGGCGGCCTCGACGAGCTGGGCACCGCTGGGCCGCCGCTCCTCGGCAAGGAGGCCGGTGCTGAAGAGCCGGTCGAGATCGGCGGCGAGATCGGGTCCGAGGGTATCGTCGTCGCGGATCTCCTGGATGGCCCTCTCCCACGCGGGTCCACGCGTGCCGGGGGCGCTGCTGAGGGCGCGGAGCAGGTGCCGGGCGGCCCGGTGCTTGACCGGCGAGTCCGGCAGTGTGAGGAACTCGGCGAGCAGGTGCACGTTGGCCGGCGCCCACACGAGCTCGAAGAACAGCGGGATGAGCTGGTCCTGCGCGCGCCACGCCGACCGCGCCCCCAGGCCGAGCCGCGGGAGCCCGTGCGCCGTGAGGTACTGGTCCAGCACCGGCGTCGGGACCGAGCACACGACCGCCGTGCGGCTGTTCGCGCCGCCCGCGTCCCCAGCCGCGAGCCACCGGGCCGCGTGCTCGGCGGCCTCCCACTCCGTCTCGGCAGCCAGCACCGTGATCTCCGGCGCGCCGGCCGGCTCGGGCGCCTCGATGACGTGGACGCCCCTGTCCCGCAGCGCCCCGATCACGCGGCGCCATACCGCGGGGAAGGCCGCCTCCGGATGCTGAAGGACCAGCTCGTCGATCCCCAGCGGCAACGGCGAGGTCTCGAGCTCGGCGAGCAGCTCCGGGACGTCGTCGGCGAGGGACGGCGACAGGGCGAGCCCCGCCTGCATCCCGGCCCGCTCGCCGGCGGCGAGGGTCCGCAGCAGGGGCGACGGGGCGGCGTCGTGTGCGGGACCGCTCCCCGGCTCCGGAAGGGTGCCGTCCCAGCCGTTCGCGACCGCGTCGTCCCGCGCGGCGAGCAGCTCCTGCGCAGTGGACCACGGGTCCGCCTCGAGCGAGCCGTGGAACCACGCATCGGGCCTGTCGAGGTGCTCGAGACGGGCAAGGTACTGGCTCACGCGCTCGGCATTCGGGAAGTCCGGCCGAGTGAGTCCGAGGCGCGTCTGCAGGAGGCCGATGAGGTTCTTGCGGCCCACCCGCACCCGGTTCAGCCCGGGCGCCGAATACGCCCAGGGCGCACGGTCCAGAAACCAGCCGAACTCGACGATCATCGTCTCCCCTTGCTCGATCCCCCCAGTCCCTTCACCCTAGCCAACCCCTCCGACATTTCTCATGGGCGGCCCCACCAGTCGGGACTCCCACAGGTTTTGCACGCGGAGACCGGCTCCCCGGCTCGCCCCTGGCCTAGGGTGGACCCATGGAACGCCTCACATCTGCTGACGGAACGACCATCGCCTACGACCGCCTGGGCTCCGGCCCCGCGGTCATCCTCGTCTCCGGGGCCTCCGTGGACCGCCGCGGGGACGCCCACCTCGCTCAGGCCCTCGCCGAGGACTTCACCGTCTACAACTACGACCGCCGCGGCCGCGGGGACAGCACCGACACCCTCCCGTTCGCTGTCGAGCGCGAGATCGAGGACATCGCCGCGCTCCTCGACGCCGCCGGGGCGGCCACCTCGCACGACGGCGGGGCAGCGGCGGCCGTCGTCGGCTTCTCCTCCGGCGCGGCACTCGCCGCCCGGGCCGCCGCGGTGCTGCCGGTGCGCGCCCTCGTGATGTGGGAGCCGCCGTTCATGACCGACGAGGCCGGCGTGGCCCGCGCCAAGCAGTACACCGAGAACCTCAATGCCACCCTCGGCGACGGGGACAACGACGGCGCCCTCACCACCTTCCTGCGCTACGTGGGCCTGCCGGATGCGGCCATCGACGGATCGCGCAAGGAGCCCTTCTGGGAGGCCGCGGTGCGGCTGGCCCCGACGCTGGCGTACGACAACGCCGCCATGGGCGAGGATGCCGTGGTCCCCGCGGAGGACTTCGGCCGCATCACTGCGCCCACCCTCGTCCTCGCCGGCGGGGCGAGCCCCGACTTCCTCCCCGCGGCCGCCGAGGCGGTGGCCGCGGCCATCCCGGGGGCCAGAACCGGACTCCTCGACGGCCAGACGCACAACGTGGACGCGGCGGTCTTCGCCCAGGCGGTCCGCGAGTTCCTCCCGAACGCCTAGGCCCTGCCCGCTACGCTCGTCCTGTGACCGAGATGCCGCTGGCCTTCGCTGACGCCGTAGACAAGGTCGAATCCCTCACGCGGGTGTTCGCGGAGGTCGCCGAGGAGGTGGTCGACGAGGCCCGGCTCGGCCAGCCCGTGCCCACGTGCACCGGGTGGCGGATCGGGGACCTCGTGGACCACCTCGCCACGATCCACCGCTGGGCGGCCGACGCACTGGGTGCCGAGCACGCGCCGCCCCGAGCTGAGAGGCCGGCAGATGCGGACCTCGTGCGCTGGTACCGCACGAGCGCCGAACGCCTCGTCGATGCGCTTCGGGCCGCCGGGCCCGACGCGCCGGCGTGGACGCTCTGGGGCGACCGCGTGGCCGGCTTCTGGGCCCGCCGCCAGCTCCACGAGACCGCCGTGCACCTGTTCGACCTGCTCAACGCCTTCCGCTACGGGGACCAGTGGCACCTCGACGCGGACCTCGCCCTCGACGGCATCCGCGAAATCCTCGAGGGCTTCTACCCGCGCCAGGTGAGGCTCGGCCGCTCGAGCGCACTGCCCGGCGTCGTGCGCTTCGAGGTGACGCACGACGGCGGGGACGCGCCAACCGTGCTCGAGTCACCGGCGGTGGGGGATGGGCCGCACGCGGGCTCGGCGCTCGGGACCGTGACGGGCACGGCGGCGGATGTGTACCTTGGCCTGTGGGGCCGCCAGCCCCTCCGGGGCTGCTCCCAGGAGCTCGCAGAGACGCTCCGGGCGGCCAAGCTCACCCCATAAAACCGATTCGACGCACGAGGATCGGACGCAGCTGCGACGGAAGGACACGACCGTGGACGTCACCGAGGTCATTCTGAACGACCACCACGAGCAGCGCCGCATGTTCGGCATCCTCGAAGAGGTCTCCCCGGACAACACCGAGGCGCTCGGATCCGTGTGGAAGCGGCTGCGCATCCTGCTGGAGGTGCACGCAGCCGCGGAGGAGAAGCTCTTCTACCCGCGGCTGCTGAAGCTGCAGCAGGACCGCATTGCCGAGGAGTCGCCCGACGAGGAGACCGAGGACGCAATCCATGACCACAACGAGATCCGGGACGCCATCGTCGGGGTCGAGGGCCACCCGGTGGGCTCGGTCGAATGGCTGCGGGCCGTTGAGGAGGTCAACAAGGTCAACGGCGACCATATGGCCGAAGAGGAGCGCCAGGGGCTGACCGACTTCCGGCGGCACGTGAGCCTCGAGGAGCGGCACACCATGGCCGTGGCCTTCGCGGCGTTCGAGGCCGAGCACGCCGGCGGCATCGAGGCACACGACAGGGACCCGAAGCAGTACGTGCGCGAGAACGAGTGACCTAGCCGCCCTGCAGGCTAGCCGTCCTGGGGGTGGGAGACGCGGTCCGCGCGCTCCGCCTCGAGCGCCTCCGTGAGCCGGGCCACCTGCTCCGCGAGGGCCTGCACCCTCGCCTCGAGGGTCGTGTCCAGCGCCTCGACCTCGGCCTCCACCTCCTCGACGTCCTCCTCGACCTCGGCGACGACCTCGGCCGCCGTCCGCGTCGTGACCGTCTCGACGAGCCACGCGGCAATCGACGCGGTGACCACACCGAGGACGGCGATGCCCGAGACCATCAGGCCCGCGGCGACGAGGCGGCCCACCACGGTCACGGGGTAGTGGTCGCCGTAGCCGACCGTCGTGATGGTCTCGAGCGCCCACCAGATGGCGTCGCCGAAGCTGCGGATGTTGGCGCCGGGGATGTTCTGCTCGACGTCCTCCACGGTGAGCGCGCCGCAGTACGCGAGCGTCGTCGCGGCCGCGATGACGTAGAGGAGCAGCCGCCCGCGCAGCGCGTTGCCCGCCTTGTTGTGCATGACGCGCAGGAACGTGATCACGCGGAACGGCCGCAGTGCGGGCAGGGCGAGGATCGCGAGCTCGTGAAGGTTGTGCACGAACCAGCGGCCGCGGCGGGGAGCGAGCCACAGCTGGCCGACGTAGTCCACCACGAACACGGACCAGGAGACCCACAGGATGTACTCGGCCCAGTCGGTGTCGCCGGGGGGAAGGTTCCCGATCACCTGCACCGAGTAGGCCGCCAGGAACACGAGGGCGGCCACGAGCGTGGGCCACTCCGTCAGCCGCCGCCACCGTTCCTGGCTCATGCTGGAAGGGTACCGCCCGGCGTAGCGCCGCGGCGGGGAGGGGGAGCGGCAAGGAGCGCCCGACCAGCCCCGCCCACGCCGCGGGCCCTCGGGATCAGCCGAACGACTTCGCCGTCGCGTAGCCCTTCCCGTTGTACTTCTGGACCAGGACCTTGGAGATGGCCGGCTGGCCGTCCACCGTGGTGTCCACGTCCGTGCCCTGGAGCATGAGCGGGGCCGCGTAGCTCTTGATGTTCCGCAGCGCCTTCATGAAGGAGTCCCTGGTGGGCTCGGTCATGTGCTGGAACGCCTGGTCGAGGGTGGCTCCCGCGATGTAGCTCCACATGCAGTGCGGGAAGGCCGGCATGTCCTGGTAGTTGCCGTACTGCTTGAGGTCCGAGAGGAACTTCACCACGTCGTCGTCCTTGGCGAACTCCGGGCTCTGCGGCGCCTTGGAGAAGGAGACGGAGTACACGCCGGGGTACGCTTCGGCCTTCCCGGGGGCGAGGATCGCCGTGGGGCTGGAGGTGTTGGAGGGCAGGAACCAGCTGGGCTTCCAGCCGATCTGCTGCGCCTTCTGCAGGGAGGCAATGGTCAGAGGAGTGATCGACATGGCGTTGAAGAAGATGTCTGCGCCGGTTGCGGCGAGCTGGGTGATCTGCGCGTCCACGGAGGTGTCCGTGGCCTCGTAGGTCTGCTCGCCGACCACCGTGATGTTCGAGGCGCCCTTGATCGCGTCCTTGAAGCCGGCGACGTAGCCCTTGCCGTAGTCGTCGTTCTGCGACAGGATCGCGACTTTGTGCTGCCCGCTCGAGGAGGCGACGAGCTTGCCGAACGCCTGGCCCTCGTTCTGGTAGATCGGCACGAGGCCGAGCTGCCAGGGGCTCTGCTTCTGGTCGCTGAAGAGCGGATCGCCGGTCATGACGAGGACCTGCGGCACCTTCTGGCTGATCGCGGCCTCGCGGAAGGCGCGGTTGGTCGGGGTGCCGAGGCCGATGCCCTCGGCGAACACCCCGTCCGAGACCATCTGCTGGAAGTTCGAGAGGGACTTCTGCGGGTCATACGCGTCGTCGTACGTCTTGATCTCGACCTTGCGAGTCTTGCCGTCGCCGAACTTGATGCCGCCCTCGGCGTTCTTCGCGCCGAAGTAGGCCTTCGCGCCGGCCACCGTGCAGGTGCCGGGTCCGGCAGTGGCGCCGCTGAGCGGCGTCGTGATCCCGAGGGTGATGGTGGTGTCCGTGATGCCCGGCGACGCGGCGGCCGTGCCTTCGCCGCCTCCGGCGCTGCCGCGGCAGCCGGTCAGCGAGAGGGCGAGGACGGACGCCATGGCAACCGCGCCGAGGAGCCCCCGGGTCCCTTTCGAAACGTTCATGATCGATTCTGCCTCTCTGATTCCTGGGGTGCTTCGGTGGGGGGTGCGTGGTCCTGCGGAGCCTCGTGGGCTGCGCCGCTCGGGGCTGGGTGGCCTCCGGTGCCGGCCCGGCCAGAGCCTCTCCTGCCGAGCCGGCGGACCACCCGCGGCAGGCTCACGAGCCCGTCGGGGAGGAGGAACAGCACGGCGAGGAGGATGACGCCCTGGCTGACCGTAGTGAAGTTCTGGTCGATCGCGTTGGTCCACTGCGGCACGAGGATGTAGTAGGCGCCGCCGATCAGGGATCCGACGATGCTCCCGGCCCCGCCGATCACCATCGCTGCGAGGAGGCTGATCGAGTGGCCGAAGCTGAGCGTCTCGGGGGAGGTGTACTGGATGGCCGCGAGGTACAGGAATCCGCTCGCCCCGCCGTAGATGGAGGCGATGGTGAAGGCGAGCACCTTGGTCCAGTAGGGGGAGATGCCCATGGACGAGGCGACGGCCTCGTTGGCCTTCACGACGGCGAAGGCGCGCCCGTACTTGCCGCGCACGAGCTTGCGCGCCAGGAGGAACGCACCCGCGGCCACGATGAGGATGATGTAGTACTGCCACTGGTCGTTGAACAGCCCGGACCAGTCGGGGGCGTTGGAGAAGATGGCCGAGGTGCCCTGGGAGCCGCCGGTGAACGCGTCGAGGCGCTTGGCCAGTGGCACGCCGACGATCGGCAGGGCGATCGTGACCATCGCGATCGCGAGGCCGCCGAGGCGGGCCGCGGCGAGCGCCACGAGGAGCCCGACGGCTCCCGCGATGAGGCACGCGGCGACGAAGGAGACCACGATGTTCCAGCCGTGGTTCACGCCGTAGGCGGTGACGTACGCGCCCAGGCCCACGAAGAAGATCTGCCCGAGGTTGACCTGCCCGGTGTAGCCCATCACGATGTTCAGCCCGAGGACCGCCACGGCGTAGACGCCGATGCGCACGAGCGTCTGGTTGGCGATCGCGGGCAGGAACAGGGGTGCCGCGAGGAGCACGACGGCGACGAGCACCACGGCGGCGATGCGGACCCAGCGCCGGGCTGGCGCAGGAGCGTGGCCCTTGGGGGAGCGGCGGGGTGAGGTGGAGAGGGTGGCCATCAGACGCGCACCACGACCTTCCGCCCGAACAGGCCTTGGGGACGGATGACGAGGATCACGAAGATCAGGACGAACGGCACGGCGATCTTCAGGTCGTGCCCGATGAACGGCACGTACACGGAGACGAGATTCTCGAGGACGCCGATGGCCCAGGCCGCGGCGACGGCTCCGAGGGGACTGTCGAGGCCGCCGAGGATCACGGCGGCCAGGGCGTAGACGAGCGCGGAGTCGAGCATGCCCGGGGTCAGCGTCAGCTGGGGCGCCACGAGGGCACCGGCGATCGCGCCGAGCGCCGCCGCGAGTCCCCACCCGACCATGAGCAGCCGGCCCACCGGAAGCCCCGAGAGGGCAGCGGAGCCAGGATTGTCGGCCACGGCGCGCAGGGCGAGGCCGAGCTTGGTGCGCAGGAACAGCAGCTGGAGCAGGACCATGATGACCACGATCGTCACGGTTGTGGCCAGCGACCGCACACTCACCACGGCGCCGAGCACGTTCACGCTCGTGAGCGGGAACAGCGAGGGGAACTGGAGGTTGTTGTAGCCCCACGAGACGGCCGCGATGCCGGTGACGAGCGTGAGCAGGCCGATGGTCACGACCACGGCCGTATCCGGATCGCCGCGCTCGAACCGGCGGATGAGGAACCGTTCCACGAGCGCGCCGATGGCGAAGGAGAGCACGACGGCGATCAGCACCGCGAGCACGAGCGGCACCCCGGCCTGCGCGAACGCATAGGCGAGGTACGCCGAGAGCACCGCGAGGCCGCCCTGGGCGAAGTTGATGAGGCCCGTCGCCTGGTTGACGAGCACGATCGCGAGGGCGAGCGCGGCGTAGATCGAGCCTGTTGAGAGCCCGTCCACGACGAGCTGGATCACGGTCTCCATGCGTCTCAGCCCCCCAGGTAGGCTCGGCGGATCTCGTCCATGCCCTTGAGCTCGGCGGAGGTGCCGGTCAGGACGTTGCGCCCCGTCTCCAGCACGGTGGCCGTGTCGACGAGGGTGAAGGCGAGGTTGGCGTTCTGCTCGACCACGAGCATCGCGATGCCGGACTCGACCCGCAGCCGGCGGATGGCCTCGTACACGGTCTTCGCCGTCCCGGGCGCGAGCCCGAGGGACGCCTCGTCGAGGAGGAGCAGGCTCGGCTTGGCCATGAACGCCCGCCCCACGGCGAGCATCTGCTGCTCCCCGCCGGAGAGGGCTGCGGCGCGGGAGCCGATGCGGTTCCGCAGCTGCGGGAACAGGTCGAGGCAGTAGTCGATGTCCGCAGCCAGCTTCCTGCGGTCCCTGCGCAGGTACGCCCCGACCCTGAGGTTCTCGCGCACCGTGAGCTGGCCGAGCGTGCCGCGGCCCTCGGGGACGTGGGCGATTCCGAGGGCTGCCACCCGGTCCGGCCGCAGGCCCCGGATGTCCCGGCCGGCGAAGCGGATGCGGCCGCCGGTGCGCACGGTGCCGCTGACGGCCCGCAGCGTGGTGGTCTTGCCCGCCCCGTTGGCGCCGAGGATCCCCACCGCACCGCCCTCGGGCACGCTCAGGGAGACCCCGTCCAGCACCTGGACGGGGCCGTAGGAGGCCGTGACGCCGTCGAGCTCAAGCAGCGTCATCCGTAGCGTCCTTCCCGAGGTAGGCCTCGATCACGCGCGGATCGGACTGTGCCTGCGCCGCCGTGCCCTCCATGAGCTTGCGCCCATGGTCCAGCACGACGACCTTGTCGGTGAGCGCGGAGATGAGCCCCATGTGGTGCTCGACGATGACGATCGTGATGTCCTGCTCCTCGCGCACCTTCCTGACGGTGTCGATGAGCTGGGTGACCTCGGCGTGGGACACGCCCGCGGCCGGCTCGTCGAGCAGCAGGAGGGAGGGCTTGGACAGCAGTGCCCGCCACAGCTCGATCCCCTTGTGCAGACCGTGGGAGAGCTCGTCGGCGGGGAGGTCGGCCGCCCAGCCGAGCCCCGCGGCGTCGAGCATCGCCCGGGCCTCGGCGCGGATGCTTCGCTCTGCCCGTGCGGTGCGGGGGAGTCCGAGCGCCCATTCGACGGGGCCGCCGGGGAGGCGGATGTGGCCGCCGAGCAGCACGTTCTCGAGGACGGTGGCGCGCAGCTGGAGCGCGGGGTGCTGGAACGTCCTGGCGAGGCCGAGGTGGGCGAGGTGCGACGGCGCGCGGCCCACCACCTCCGAGCCGTCGATCGTGATGGAGCCCGAGCTGGGCCGGTAGTGGCCGCTGATGCAGTTGAAGAGGGAGGTCTTGCCGGCGCCGTTCGGGCCGACGAGCCCGAAGATGACCCCGGGTTCCACGTCGAAGCTCACGCCTTCGAGGACCTTGACGCCGCCGAAGTGCAGGCTGATGTCGCTGAGGCTCAGGCGTGCGCCCATCCAGCACCTCCCATGTCACCGTCGCCATGGCCGCAGCGGCCCGAGGTGGCCGCTTGAGATGAAGCTACGGAGGGGGGTAGAAATTGTCAACGATTTTGGATGAGGAATGGTCCAGAATAGGCACCGAGGACATCAACACCAGGGAAAGGCGAGTGGTCACATGCCGGCTGCAGCCCCGGCCGTGGAGGCACGCGTCACCGACCTCATCCGCGAGGCGATCGTCCGCGGGGACTACGCACCCAACCAGCGCCTCATCGAGGCGGACCTGAGCGAGTCGTTCTCCGCCAGCCGCGCCACGGTCCGGACCGCCCTGCTCGAGCTGGCCAGCGAGGGCCTCGTGGAACGCCTGCCGAACAAGGGCTCCCGGGTCCGTGCCATCTCCCTCGATGAGGCCATCGAGATCCTCGAGGTGCGGATCGGCCTCGAGGGCCTGTGCGCGGCGAAGACCGCCGAGGGCCTCACGGACGCCGAGGCCGCGGAGTTCGAGGGCCTGCGCGCGGCGATGCTGGCGGCTGTCGACGAGGGCGACCTCGTCGAGTACGCGAGGCTCCACCAGCGCCTCGACGCCCGGGTCCGCGAGCTCAGCCGCCACGCCACCGCCGCGGGCGTCCTCGCACGGCTCTATGCGCAGAGCATCCGGTACCACTTCAAGCTCGCGTCCAAGCCGGCGCGCGCCAAGGTCTCCCTCCTCGAGCACGTGGCCATCGTGGACGCGATCCTCGCCCGGGACCCGGACGCCGCGGAGCGCGCCGTGCGCGCCCATCTCCTGAGCGTCATCGACGCCCTCCGCGACCTGGCCGCGTGAGGTGCTCCGCGCCGTCGTGCGCGGCCGGTGGCCCAGTCAGCGCAGCCGGGGCCTGCTCAGCGCAGCCGGGGCCCCGCTCAGCCCAGCCGGCCCTGCTCAGTCCAGCCGGCCCCGCTCAGCCCTGGGCCGTGCGCCAGCCGCCGTGGTACTCCTTGCGGGCCGTGACCGCATAGGGCGCCGGGCTGACGATCGCCCGGACCCGCAGCTGCTCGTGCGGCTCCACGGTCGTCTTCAGGGAGCCGCCGTCCGGCTCGCCCCACACCACGTGGACCTCGGTGCCGATCTCGACATCCGGATCCACGGTGGCGAGCGAGAGCCCGCGCCGCTCGTTCGCGGTGACGCCCGTGAAGAGCGAGAGGCCCGCGGGCGACCCGTCGGGGCCGAGCACCGAATCGTAGTTCGAGGAGCCGTAGTTGGCGTTCGGCAGGTCGAAGAACTGGTACCCCGGGCCCTCGCGGTCCAGGAAGGACGCCCAGATCGAGGCGAGGTCCGCATCGTTCCACGCGAGCGTGACCTTGCGGCGCTGCGCGGAGGTGTCGAGCCGTTCGAGCGCGTCGCGGCCGATGAAGTCGTGGTCGAACTTCACGAACGAGCCGTATCCGAGCTCCCACGGATTGAGGTAGTAGTCCTCGATGCTGTCGGCGACGAACGAGCCCGCGAGGGCGTTGATGGCCTCGTAGCCCGTGGCCGGGAGCCACTCGCGGTAGGCGCGCTCGGCGTCCCCGGTGTAGATGGCCGGCAGCGGCGAGGGGATCCAGCCGGACTCGAGGGTGTTCGAGGAGTAGGCCCGCGAGCCGCACGGCTCGATCCCGAACTCGGCCCCCGCGGAGAGCACGGCATCGCGAACGGCTCCGTGCTGGTCGTACGGGCCCCAGATCTCCAGCCCGGGGGCGCCGGCCATGCCGTGGCGGAGCGTGCGGACCGGCTGCCCCGCGATCTCGAGGTGGCCCATGTGGAAGAACCTGACCTTCTCCACCGTGCCGCCCGCGAGCTTCTCGATGACCTGCCACGCGTTGGGCCCCTGGACCTGGAACCGATAGTACTTGCGCGTTACGGCCTGCCCGTAGGGGCGCGAGGGCGAGCGGTCGTCGTAGACGTACTCGACGTCGTACCCGCCGGTCTCGGCGTGGAACTGGAGCCAGTTGGCCACCGGGTTCCGGCCGACGAACACATACTCGTCCTCGGCCTCGTGGAACAGGATCCCGTCCCCGATCACGCCGCCGTTGGAGGCGACGGGGACGAACTGCTTCGCGGTGTCCACGGGGAAGTCGGCGAAGCTGTTGATGCCCGTGTCAGAGAGCAGGCGCAGGGCATCAGGGCCCTTGAGGAAGAAGTTGACCATGTGGTGGGTCTGGTCATACAGCACGGCCGTCTCGCGCCAGGCCTTCTGCTCGCGCCGCCAGTTGGTGAACTCCGCCGGGACCACGGGGTAGATGTAGGTGCCGAGCTGGGAGTTGCGCAGGAGCTCGACGGTTGCCCGGGGCGTGCCGCCCGCGGCGTCCAGCACGTCTTGGAGGTTCTTCGCGGCCATGGCGGCCTCCTTCATGAGGGGTTCACGACGGGATTGGTGACAATAATGTATTGGATGCCTTGACCGCAGGCTAGGGGAGTGGTTGTCTGGCCACAGGAGGCGATCCTGCTATGACCGAATCACTTGCTGACGCCCTGAGCCGGGCCGGCGGTCCCGTCGAACTGCTCCGGAACCAGGACTGGCCGGCCTTCACGTTCCCGGTGGCCCCCGAGTTCACCAACTGGCGCGACGAGCAGCGCGCCTGGAACACGACCGTGGCCCTCATGGACCAGTCGCACCACATGACCCAGCTGTTCCTCGGCGGCGCAGACCTGATCGGGCTGCTCGCATCCATCTCGCCGAACACGTTCGCGACGTTCCGCCCGGGAGTCGCGAAGCAGCTCATCGCCGTCAACCGGGACGGCTACCTCATCGGGGACGGCATCCTCTTCTACCACGCGCCCGCGGCAGAGGACCCCGAGGGCCTCGTGCTCATCGGCCACCACATCCTCATCGACTGGGTCCGCTTCAACATCGAGAAGGCGCAGGCCGCCGGCGAGGACGTCTCGGCGCGGCTCGAACCCAACTCCCACATGCGCCAGGGCCCGCCCACGTTCTACCGCTACGAGCTCCAGGGCCCCCGGGCGGACGAGGTCATGGAGAAGGTGTTCGGCGGCCCGGCCCCGGACCTCAAGTTCTTTCACATCGGCAGCGTCGAGATCGCGGGACGGCCCGTCAGGGCGCTCCGCCACGGCATGGCCGGCCAGCCCGGGTTCGAGTTCTACGGCCCCTGGGAGGACAACGAGGCCGTGCTCAACGCGCTCATGGAGGCCGGGGAGGAATTCGGCATCCGCCGCGTCGGCGCGAAGGCCTACTCGGCCTCCCCGCTCGAGTCCGGCTGGGTGCCCACGCCGTTCCCAGCGATCTTCGACGACGACTTCGCCGAGTACCGCGAGTGGCTTCGCGCGGCTCGGGCCGGCTCGATCGGCGGCTCCCTCTACTCCGAGGATGTCCACGACTACTACATGACCCCCTACGACATAGGCCTCGGTAGGTCCGTCCGGTTCGACCACGAGTTCCACGGCCGCGCCGCCCTCGAGCAGCACGCGGAGAACCAGCGCCGCCGCAAGGCCACGCTGCTGTGGAACGCCGAGGACGTCGCCGCCGTCGTGCGCTCGCAGATGGAGCCGGGAACGCCGGGGAAGTACCTCGACTTCCCCAAGGCCAGGTACGGGCTGTTCCAGATGGACGAGGTGCTCCGGGACGGGAAGCGGGTGGGCATCTCGACAGACGCGGGCTACGTGGCCTTCGACCAGCTCTACATGTCCCTCGCGACACTGGACGCGGACGTGCCGGACGGCGCCGAGGTCGAGGTGGTGTGGGGCGAGAACCCGGTCTCGCGCAAGGCGTCCGTCGACGCCGAGCACCGCCAGATGCGCATCCGCGCCACGGTCGCACCCGCCCCGTACCACGAGTTCGCCCGGACCGTGTACCGGGCCGACGGCTAGCGCCGGGACCAAGGATGGCGCCATGACCGACTTCACCTCGTTCGATGTGGCCCATATGGGCAACGTCGAGCTGCTGACCCCGACGTTCGAGAAGAGCCTGTGGTTCTTCCAGGACCTGCTCGCCATGCGGATCGTGGCCGAGACGGGCGCCGCCGGGAAGCGCTCCGTCTACCTGCGCACGTGGGACGAGTACCAGCTCTACACCCTCAAGCTCACCGCGTCCGACGACGCGGGCGTGGGCCGCACGACGTTCCGCACCTCGAGCGCCGAGGCGCTCGAGCGGAGGGTCGCGGCGATCGAGGAGATGGGCCTGGGCGTCGGGTGGGAGGACGGGGAGGTCGGCACCGGCCGGACCTACGCGTTCCGCGATCCCGACGGGCACGACATGGGGATCTACTACGAGACCGAGCGGTACCAGGCCACGGACGACAGGCCCGCGCTGAAGAACCAGGCCTCGGCCTTCCCCGGCCGAGGCGTGAACGCGCGGCGCCTCGACCACATCAACTACCTCGCGAAGGACGTCGTGGCCAACGGCGAATTCGTGGCGAAGGCGCTGGCCGGGCGCGAGTCAGAGCGCATCAGGCTCGACGACGGCGGCTACGCGGCCTGGTGGTTCCACTTCAACAACAAGTCCTACGACATCGTCTACTCCGACGACTGGCTCAAGCACGGCAACCGCCTGCACCACGTCGCCTTCGCCCCGGACACCCGCGAGGACATCCTCAAAGCCGCGGACATCTTCCTCGAGAACGGGATCCACATCGAGTCCGGACCGCACAAGCACGCGATCAACCAGACCTTCTTCCTCTATGTCTGGGAGCCGGGCGGGAACCGGATCGAGCTCGCCAACGCGGGCGCGAGGCTCCTGCTCGACCCCGACTCGCCCGTGGTCGAGTGGAGCCAGGAGGAGCGCCGGAAGGGCCAGGCCTGGGGGATGAAGACCATCGAGACGTTCCACACCCACGGCACACCCATCGTGAGGCAGTAAGAACCGTCCAACAGGAACAGGTCAGCAAGGAGCCAGGAGGCAGGCCATGACCGAGACACTCAACACCAAGGCACCCGTCACGACGGGGCTGTACATCGGCGGACGCGAGCGCCAGACGGACGCGACGCTCGAGGTGGCGGATCCCGGGAAGCCGGGCACCGTCGTCGGGCACGCCGCCGCCGCGAGCCAGGCCGACGTCGAAGACGCGATCGCCGCAGCGAAGGCCGCGTACCCCGCGTGGAGCGCCCTGAGCCCGCAGGAGCGCGCCGCGCAGATGGCCTCGGCGATCGCCGGGATCGCCGAGGCCCGCGACGAGGACGCGGCGATCCTCTCCCAGGAGAACGGCAAGATCCGGATGGAGGCGTGGGTCGACTCGCTCGTGTTCGAGATCCGGTGGAACCTCGCCCTCGCCCTCGCCGACGAGGTGGATGCGGGCAAGGTGCTCGACCCCGCACCCGGCATCCCGGTCACGACGACGGTCGGGTACCAGCCGCTCGGCGTGGTCACCGTCATCGTGCCGTTCAACTGGCCGATCGCCATCCTCGGCGCCTCCCTTCCACACGCCCTGCTCGCCGGCAACACCGCCATCGTGAAGCCGCCGCCCACCACGCCCCTGGCCACGACGCGCGTCGTCCAGCGCGTGGCGGAGAAGCTGCCGCCCGGCGTCCTGAACGTCGTGACCGGCAAGGACGCGGACATGTCCGCGCTCATCACGAGCCCGGACATCGCGAAGGTGTGCTTCACGGGGAGCGTGGCCGGCGGGAAGCGCATCATGCAGATGGCCTCGGGCTCGCTCACGCGGGTGACGCTCGAGCTGGGAGGCAACGATCCCGCCGTCGTGCTCGAGGACGCCACGCTCGACGACGCGGAGCTCGACCGCCTCTACGCGGCGGTGTTCGACACGATCGGCCAGATCTGCATGAATGCCAAGCGGATCTACGTGCACCGTTCGCGGATGGACGATGTCGTCGCAGGCCTCGCCGCGCGGCTCGAGCGGGCCGTGATCGGCTACGGGCTCGACGAGGGCGCCACGATGGGACCCCTCCACTCGCCCGTGCAGAAGGCGTTCGTCGCCGAGCTCATCGAGGAGGCCAAGGCCTCCGGCGCCGAGGTCCGGGAGTTCGGGGAGCTGCCGTCGGATCCCGAGCTGGCAGGGGGCAACTTCCTCCGCCCGGCGATCGTGATCGACCCCGATCCCTCGCTGCGGGTCGTGACGCACGAGCAGTTCGGGCCGGTCATCCCCGTCCTGCCGTTCGACACCGAGGAGGAGGCCGTTGCGGCAGCGAACGACACGTGGGCGGGGCTCTGCGGCTCCGTCTGGTCCGCCGACCCGGAGCATGCGAACCGGATCGGGCGCCAGCTCGAGTGCGGCTATGTCTGGGTCAACGACCACGGGGCCACCCGGCTCGACCTGCGCGCGCCGTTCGGCGGCATGAAGCAGTCCGGGTTCGGCCGCGAGCAGGGGATCGAGGGCGTCCGGGCGTTCCAGGACACGCGCTCCATCGCCCACCTCGACCCGGACGCGCTCGCCGCGGGCTGAACCGGCCGCCGTTGTGGGCGCGGTGCGGCAAGGGAAGCACCGCGCCCACAACATACCTATGGACATTCCCTATCGACATAGGTAAATTCATCAGGGGGCGCAGTGAGGCGCCTCACAGAAGGAGAGACGGACATGGCCCGCAGTGCATCCACGGCGAATCGCGCCGCATCCCTCGAACTCATGGAGGACTTCTCCCTCGAGATGACCGGCAAGGACGTCCCAGGCCTCCTCGAGGCCAAGGACCGCATCCCCGCCGGGACGAGGATCAACGTCACCTTCCTCGGCAATGAGGACCTCGAGATGCGCGTCGCGGCCGCCAAGGCCGCGCTGGAGAACGGATTCGTCCCCGTCCCGCACGTCTCCGCCCGCCGCCTGAAGTCCCAGGGCCAGCTCGAGGAGTTCCTCGGCCGGCTGCAGGAGATCGGCGCGTCCGAGCGGATCTTCGTGATCGGCGGCGACCCCGTGACGCCCGAGGGCCCCTACCAGGACTCCCACGCCGTGATCGCGAGCGGCGTCCTGCAGAACTTCGGCGTGCGGGAGGTGGGCGTCGGCGGCTACCCCGAGGGCCACCCGGACATCACCCACGACCTGCTCGAGGGCGCCCTCCTCGACAAGGCGGCGGCGCTGCGGGACCAGGGCCTCAAGATGTTCGTAATCACCCAGTTCGCCTTCGACACGGACCCGGTGACGGCATGGATCGACGCCGCGCGCGCCAACGGCATCGACGCGATGATCCGCGTGGGCACGCCCGGCCCCGCGGGAATCAAGCGGCTGCTGAACTTCGCGCGCCGCTTCGGCGTAGGCGCCAACGCCATGATCGTGAAGAAGTACGGCTTCTCGCTCACCAACCTGATGGGCGACGCCGGTCCCGACCGCTTCGTGGACGACCTCGCCGCCGCGCTCGCCTCGCCCCGGAGCGCCGGGCCCGCAGGCGGGGACGCCCTCGCAGGGCCAGCGGCCGGAGAGGGCATCGCCGGCCGGGTCGGCCTGCACTTCTACACGTTCGGCGGCCTCGCGGCCACGGCCGACTGGGCCCGCGCCTTCGTCGCCGAGCGGAGCTGACGCGCAGATGGCGGTGCACACGGAGGCGTGGAAGGACCAGGCCTGCCTGATCGTGCACGGGCCGGACAGGCCCGGCATCGTCGCCGCCGTCGCGGGCCTCGTCACCCGCAACGGGGGCAACATCCTCACCTTGGACCAGTACTCCTCCGACCCGGTGGGCGGTGACTTCTTCCAGCGCGTCGAGTTCGTCCGGCCGGACCTCGCCGCGGCGCTGCCCGAGATCGAGGAGGATCTGGCCCGCACGCTCGGGCCGATGGGGATGGAGTTCACCCTCACCGACCGGTCCGTGCCCAAGCGGATGGCCATCATGGTCTCCACCTCGGACCACTGCCTCCTCGAGCTCCTGTGGCGCCACCGCCGCGGCGAGCTGCCGGTGACCATCCCCATGGTGATCTCGAACCACACGAATACGGCGGAGGACGTCCGCTCGTTCGGCGTCCCGTTCTTCCATGTCCCGTCCTCGGGACCGGACAAGTCGGCCGCGGAGGCCGAGATCCTCAGGCTGCTGCACGGCAACGTCGACTTCGTGGTCCTCGCCCGCTACATGCAGATCATCTCGTCCGACTTCCTCGACCGCATCGGCGTCCCGCTCATCAACATCCACCATTCCTTCCTGCCGGCCTTCATCGGCGCCGCGCCGTACCGCAAGGCCAAGGAGCGTGGAGTGAAGCTCATCGGCGCCACAGCGCACTACGTGACCAAGGACCTCGACGAGGGCCCCATCATCGAGCAGGACGTGGCCCGTGCGACCCACGCCCACACGGCTGCCGATTTGGCGGCCCGAGGGGCCTACGTGGAGCGGGCCGTGCTCTCGCGCGCCGTCCAGTGGCACGCCGAGGACCGGGTCATCCGGCACGGCAACCACACCATCGTCTTCTAGATCCCATCCATCCCAGACAGAACGAGAGGTTCACCGTGGCACCGAAGAATCTGCAGGAAGTCTTGGACGCGTCGAAGAGCACAGTCGACCTCCTGCGCAACTCCCAGATCGGCTCGTACATCTACCCCGTGGTCCCCGCCGACTTCCAGAACTGGATCAAGGAGCAGCAGGCATGGCGCGACACCGCCGTGCTCTACGACCAGTCGCACCACATGGACAACCTGTTCATGAAGGGCTCCGACGCCATCAAGCTCATCACGGCGACCGCGATCAACTCGACCGCGAACTTCCCCGTCAACAGGGCCAAGCAGTACGTCCCGGTGGCCTCCAACGGCGGCGTGATCGGTGACGGCATCCTCTTCCGCGAGGCCGAGGACGAGTACGTGTACGTAGGCCGCTCGCCCGCGGCGAACTGGCTCCTGTTCCACGGCGAGACGGGCGGCTACGGCAACCTCGACATCACCGTGGACCGCCGCTCGCCCTCCCGGCCGTACGGCCACGCCGTGTCCCGGCAGTACTACCGCTTCCAGATCCAGGGTCCTGCGGCATGGCAGGTGATCGAGAAGCTCAACGGCGGCGAGCTCGAGCAGCTGAAGTTCTTCAACATGTCCACCATGGGCATCGAGGGCACCAACGTGCGCACCCTCCGGCACGGCATGGCGGGCGCTCCTGGCCTGGAGATCTGGGGCCCGTACGAGGACCATGACCGCATCCGGGATGCGATCGTCGAGGCGGGTGCAGAGTTCGGGCTCGTGCCCGTGGGCTCCCGCGCCTACCCGTCCAACACGCTCGAGTCCGGATGGATCCCGTCGCCGCTGCCGGCGATCTACACGGGCGAGGCAGAGCGGGCGTACCGCGAATGGCTCCCCGCGGACGGCTACGAGGCCACCGCCACGCTTGCGGGATCCTTCGTCTCGGACCGGATCGAGGACTACTACCTGACCCCGTGGGAGCTCGGCTACGGCTCGTTCGTGAAGTTCGACCATGACTTCGTCGGCCGGGACGCGCTCGAGAAGGTCGATCCCGCCACCCAGCGGCGCAAGGTCACCCTCGCGTGGAACGCCGAGGACATGACGAAGCTCTTCGGCTCCCTGTTCGACGTCGACGGGCCGCACTACAAGTTCTTCGACCTGCCCCTGGCGAACTACGGTTCAGCCAACTACGACTCGGTCGTCGACGCGGGCGGGAACGTCGTCGGCTTCTCGATGTTCACCGGGTACAGCGCGAACGAGCGCACCGCGCTCTCCCTCGGGACGGTCAATCCGGACGTGCCCGAGGGCGCCGAGGTCAAGGTCGTCTGGGGCGAGCCGGACGGCGGCACGAGCAAGGCCGCCGTCGAGCCCCACGAGCAGCTCGAGGTGCGCGCCGTCGTGAGCCCGGTGCCCTACTCGGCCGTGGCCCGCTCGGAGTACCACGGAGGGTGGCGGACGGGCTACAAGACCGCATGAGCCTGCGCTTCGCCCTGCTCGCGCTGCTGCGGGTCGGGCCCCTCTCGGGGTACGACCTGCAGAAGCAGTTCGCCCTCTCGGTGGGTCACGTCTGGCATGCTCCCGACTCCCAGATCTATCCCGAGCTGCGCAAGATGGAGGCCGAGGGCCTGGTCGAGGGCGAGGAGCAGGCGAGGGGCCAGCGCGGCACGCGCCGCGTGTACCACGTGACCGACGCGGGGGAGAGGGCCTTCCAGGAGTGGATGCGCAGCCCTCTCGAGTACGCTCGGGTCCGCGATCCCGCCCACCTGCGGGCCGCCTACCTGGAGGCGAGCACGCCCGCGGCCGCGCGCGAGTTCTTCCGCGCCCACATTGCCCAGTGGGAGGGGGAGCTCGCGCAGTGGGAGGGGGAGCTGAAGCGGATCGCGGCGCTGGACAATCCGATGCTGGCCAGGCGCCTCGCCGCAACTCCGCCGCCTGACCGGGAGCGGACCGTCGCGTTCAAGCGGTTCACGTACGAGGGGCTCGTGGAGCGGGCCCGGGGCGAGATCGACTGGGCGCGTCGCGGCCTCGCGCTCGTCGACGGGCTCGAAGCGGCCGACGGCGAGTGGGCCGGCTCGGGCGCCAACGGCGCCTGAGCCGGGCGATTCCTCTGCGCCCCCTATTCGGTGTTGGCGTGCGCCGCCTTGGCGGCTGCGTTGTCCACGTGCCTCCGGCCGGCCAGGAGCAGGCACACCGCGTCGAGGACCAGATGGGTGGCCTGGTCGAACAGGCTCGAGAGCGGTTGGACGCTCGCAGCCTCGCCGGGCCGGCGGTGCTTGGTGGCGGCGGGGACCACGAGCACCGCTTCGGCCAGCTGCGCGAGGGGAGAGCCGGCGTCGCTCGTCACGGCGCGGACCCGCGCCCCGGCCTCGGCCGCGGCTCGCGCGATCTGGACGGTGTGGCCCGTGGTGCCCGAGCCGGAGACGGCGACCAGAAGGTCCCCCGGGCCGATGGCCGGCGTGGTGCTCTCACCCACCACGTAGGCGGTCAGGCCCAGGTGCATCAGGCGCATAGCGAAGGCCTTCGCCATGAACCCCGAGCGGCCCTCGCCCGTGACGAAGACGCGGGGCGCGTCCCCGAGGGCGAGCACCATCCCCTCAAGCTCGGCGCGGTCGACGCGCTCGAGGACGGGGTCCAGTTCGCGGGCAATGGTGGTCAGCGGATCATCGGCCACTGGGGGTCCTTCCAAGGGTATCGATGTGCTCGCGGAGCTGCTGCGCAGCGGCAAGGGGATCGGCAGCGCCCGTCACGGCGCTGCCCACGATGACGCGCAGGCGCGGGATGCCGGCGAGGGCGGGCAGGTCGTCCGGGCCCAGCCCGCCGGCCAGAGCAAGCCTCCGCCCCTCCGCCCACTCCCCGAGCAGGCTCGCCGGGCCTTCCTGCGCGGACTGGACGTCCTTGGCCACGTGGGCGGCGAGGACGACCTCGTCCGGGAGGTCCGCCGCGAGCTGCGCCCGCCGCTCCTCGGTGGTGGCCATGAGGTCGACGACGGTCTCCGCCCCGTAGTCGCGGGCGGTCCGCACCGCCTTGTCGAGGGTGGCATCATGGGCGACGCCGAGCACGGTCGCGGCCCGTGCCCCCGCCTCGAACGCCATGCGGCACTCGGTCTCGGCGTCGTCGGCCGTCTTCAGGTCGGCCAGGACGGGCGTCGCTCCCGCCGCCGCGACGATCTCCCGGACCAGATCCATGCCGTGCGCCTTGATGAGCGAGGTCCCCACTTCGATCATGTCGGCAGACGGCGCGAGGTCCCCGGCAAGCGCGAGGGCCCTGGCCCGGGGAAGGCGGTCGAGTGCTATCTGGAGCTCCATGCGGGTCCTCCTAGGATGCCGGCGCCAGAGTGGCGGCGGCGATGAAGGCGGCGAGCTGTGCGCGGGTGGGCAGCCCGTCCCGGTCGCCGCGGTGGGTGGTGGCCAGAGCGCCCACGGCGCATGCGCGCTCGAGGGCTGCGGCGTCGCCGAGCCCGTCGAGGTAGGCGCTGATCAGCCCGGCGGCGAATCCGTCGCCGGCACCGACGGTGTCCACGGGCTGGACCCGGAAGCCCGCGTGGTCCAGCCGGCCCGCACCGGTGTGCAGGGAGGCGCCGGCCGCGCCGTCCTTGACGGCGACCCGGGAGGCGCCGAGGGCCAGATAGAAGTCCGCGATGCCGTCCGCGGTGTCCCGCCCGGTCAGCAGCCGCCCTTCCGCGCGCCCGGGCAGGACCCAGTCGGCTCGGGCGGCGACGGCGTTGGTGGCCTCGACCAGCTCGGCCTCGCTGTTCCAGAGGACCGGCCGGATGTTCGGGTCGAAGGAGACCGTGGCCCCGTGCGCACGCGCCACGTCGAGGGCCCGCAGGGCGAACGCGCGGGTATCGGGCGAGAGCGCGAGCGGGATGCCGGTGAGGTGGAGGTGCCGCGCGGAGGCGATGGCCGCGTCCGTCGCGTCGGTCGCCGTGAGCCTGCTGCCCGCCGATCCCTTGCGGAAGTAGCGCACCTCCGGGTCGCCGCCCGGGGCGAGTTCCTTGAGCTGGAAGCCCGTGGGGGCGGTGGCGTCCACGGTGGCTGCCCCCGTGTCCACGCCCTCGGCGCGGAGGGCGTCGAGGGCGTAGACGCCGAACGGATCGTCCCCTACGCGCCCGATCCATCCGCTGCGGTGGCCGAGCCGCGCGAGGCCGATGGCGATGTTGGTCTCCGCGCCGGCCAGTCCCCGCTCGAACGTGGTCACCTCGTTCAACGGTCCCGGCGTGCACGCCATGAACATCGCCATGACCTCGCCGAACGTGATCGCGTCCAGTGTGCCGCTCATGCCGCGGCCTCCTGCCGGGGCCACGCCTGGACGGGATTGCCGATCTCTCCCAAGCCCTCGATGCGCACGGTCACCGAGTCGCCGGGGCGCAGTGCCGCGTCCGCCCCCGGCGCACCGGTCAGGATCACGTCGCCCGGGCCGAGGGGCATGAGCGCTGCGAGGTAGGCGAGGATCTCGCCCGGGTCACGGGCGAGGCCCGCCGTGGAGGCACGGCTGGCCTCGGCGCCGTTGACCGCCACCGTGATCTCGAGGTCTGCCGCCTCGAGGTCCGTGTCGATCCAGGGACCGACGGGGGTGAAGGTGTGCCGGCTCTTCGCCGACGTCCACAGCGGGTCGTCCCGCTGGGCGCGCCGGTCCGTGACGTCGTTGGCCACGGTGACGCCGAGGACGCAGGAGAGCAGCTGCGAGGCCCGCACCCCTGACGTCTCCCGGCCGATCACGAGGGCGAGCTCGCCCTCGGCAACCGGTGTGCCGCCGTCGTCCGCCAGCCGCACGGCGTCGCCCGGGCCGACGACCGTGCGCGCGGCCTTGAGGAAGGCGGCAGGGGGCCGCTCCCTGTCCGCAGCACCGGTGTTGTGGGCCATGCCGACCACCGTGCGGGGCTCGACCGGCGCGAGCAGGCGCGCGGCGCCGGCCGGGATCCGGGTCCCGGTGCGCCTGAGCACGGGCGCGAAGGGATCGGCCAGTTCGGCGAACCCACCGTCCTCCCAGCTCGCGTACCCGATCCTGCCCGCGTCGGCGATCCTGCACAGCCGCATCTCAGGACTCCGCGGTGCGCAGCGAGGACCGGTTCGACGCGGCAGCGCGCGGCCGGACGAGGGGGATGAGCACGGCGGATCCTGCGAGGCTCGCGGCCATGAGCAGGAAGGAGGCGCTGCTCGAGCCTGTGGCGCCGTCGAGCCACCCCACGAAGTAGGAGCCGACGAAGCCGCCGAGGGCGCCGAGGGAGTTCACCAGCGCGATGGCCGGTCCTGCCACGTCGCGGGGCATGAGCTCCGGGATGGCCGCGAAGAACGGCCCGTACGGGGCGTACATGGCCGCACCCGCGATCACGAGGAGCACGAAGGCCGCCCAGAAGTTCTTGGGCCCGATGAGGTAGGAGCCGTAGAACGCGATGGCGCTGACTGCCAGCCATGGCCAGACGTACCGGTTGCGGTGGCCCGAGAGGTCAGAGAGCCGGCTGTTGACCACCATGAAGATCACGGCGAAGACGTACGGGATGGCCGAGATGAGGCCGGTCATCCCGATCCCCTCGCCGCTCGCGGCCTTCACGATCGAGGGCAGCCAGAAGACGAACCCGTAGACGCCGAGGCTCCACAGGAAGTACTGCACCGAGAGGATCACGACGTTGCGGGACCGCAGTGCGCTCCACAGCGAGGCCGCCGGCGCCATCGAACGCTGCTCAGCGTCCAGGGCGTCCTCGACATAGCTGCGCTCGTCCTTGCCGAGCCATGCGGCCTCATGCGGGCGGTCGGCGACGAGCGCCCGGAACACGAAGGCCCAGATGATGGCCGGAACGCCCTCGATGATGAACATCCACCGCCACGACGTGGCCTCGACGAGGTAGCCGGAGACGGCGGTCAGCCACAGGACGGTGACGGGGTTGCCGAGGATCAGGTAGGTGTTGGCCCGGCCTCGCTCGGCCTTCGTGAACCAGTGGCTCAGGAAGATCACCATCGCGGGGAGCACGGCGGCCTCGACGACGCCGAGCAGGAAGCGCACCACCATGAGCCATGGGACGGAGGAGACCACGCCCTGCAGGGAGGCGAGGACGCCCCAGGCGATCAGGCTCCAGAAGATCAGGTTCCGTGCGCTGCGGCGCTCGGCGTAGACGCCCGCGGGGACCTGGAACAGGAAGTAGCCGAGGAAGAACAGGGCACCCAGGAGGGCGGAGACGCCCGCATCCAGGTGCAGGTCCGTCTTCATCCCGCCGGCCACGCCGATCGAGTAGTTCGAGCGATCCAGATAGGCCAGCGAGTACGTGACGAACGCGATGGGGAGGAGCCGCGCCCAGCGCGCGCGGCCCGGCGAAGCTGTGGCCGCGTGGACAAATCCGTGCCGCGTGGCGGAGTGCTCGGTCATGAGATCACCTCAGTGTGATGTTCCATATGTGTGATGTTCCATATGGTGGAATGGCTTGTCGCCACCCGGAATCTAGTGTGCGCGACGTCACCGGGGGCGCACAAGGGGTTTCGGTCATCTTCTTCCATTTTTCGGTATCTGCTCCCATATCGTGGAATGCCTCTGGCATACTGGGGCCATGACCCAGACACCTCCCGACATGGTGGGGAAGGCCCTGCTGCTCCTGACCCTGCTCGGCGACTACCCGGATGGAGCGTCCCTCTCCGAGGTGGCGAGGAGGGCCGGATTCCCGCTGAGTACCGCCCACCGGCTCGCCGCGGCTCTCGTCCGCGACGGCTACGCCGCGGTCGACGACGTCAGCCGGCGCTACAGCCTCGGCCTCCAGACCTTCGCCCTCGCCAGCAGGGTCGCCCACCGCCACGGCTTCGCCGGGTCCGCGCTCCCCGTCCTCCGCGCGCTCGCCGACCGGACGGCCGAGAGCGCTCTGATGTCGGTGATCGACGGCCACCACCAGCTCTACGTCCACCACGTCCAAGGCAGCCATTCGGTCAGTGTCAGCGGCGAGCCCGGCCGGCGCGGCCCGCTGCACTGCACATCGATGGGCAAGGTGCTTGTGGCCTTTGCCCCGGACGCCGCCCGCAAGGAGCTCGTGGAATCCCTCGAACTCACCCCCTACACGTCCCACACCGTGGTGGACCGCGAGCAGTTCCGGGACGAGATCGGCCGGGTTGCGGACCAAGGCTACGCCATCGCGGACGAGGAGCACGAGGCTGGAATCCGGGCGATCGGCGTGCCGGTGGAAAATCCCGACGGCATCGCCGTCGCCGCACTGTCCGTCGCGGCGCCCGCCTATCGGGTGAGCCGGGAGAAGCTCCTGGACTACCTCCCGGCGCTGCGGGAGGCCGCCCGGGAACTGACCGTGCTCCTTCCGCCCCGGTGACGCCCAGCGCCGCCACGGCAGGCGCAGGGGAGTGCTCGAAGAGGGGGTTGACGCGGCCTCGCGAGATTTATAAAATCGAGTTACAAATTAATCGGCCGGCCTGAGAACCCCCAGCACTCAGGCCGGCGCCCGTCAGCAGGTGTCCTGGCAGCCCTCACCCGGAGGCCAGGGCACCGTGCCGACCCGGCTTCCCCGACCGCGCGCACCCCACGGCCTTCCTCTCCTCCTGCGGCTCCGCCGCCCCCCGAAAGACCCCGGCCATGACCACTGAACCAGCACCCCGCGCCGCCCACTCCTACGGTTGGGTCCCGGACGTTCCGGACCAGCGCGACTACCTCTACTCCGTGCCGCGTGAAGTCCTCGGAGCGCTTCCGGCCTCCGTCGACCTGACGCCGGGCTGTCCGCCGGTCTACGATCAGGGCCAGCTCGGCTCGTGCACCGGCAACTCGATCGCCGCGGCCCTCGAGTTCGACGCCGACAAGCAGGGCATCGCGGGGTACACGACCCCGTCGAGGCTCTTTATCTACTACAACGAGCGCGTCATGGAGCACACCGTGGCGAGCGATTCCGGCGCCCAGATCCGGGACGGCGTCAAGTCCGTCGGATCCCAGGGCGCATGCCCCGAGGCCGAATGGGGCTATGACATCACGAAGTTCACGGTCAAGCCGCCGGAGCAGTGCTACATCGACGCGAAGCAGCACCGTGCCATCGCCTATCAGCGCGTGAGCCGGAGCCTTCCGCAGATGCAGGGCTGCCTCGCCGACGGCTACCCGTTCGTCTTCGGCTTCACGGTCTACGAATCCTTTGAGAGCCAGCAGGTGGCGCAGACCGGCGTGGCGCCGATGCCGGGCCCGAACGAGCAGGCCCTCGGCGGCCACGCCGTCCTCGCCGTCGGGTACGACAACGCGAGCCAGACGTTCCGCGTCCGCAACTCGTGGGGCACCGGGTGGGGGCAGGCGGGCTACTTCACGCTGCCGTACCAGTACCTGCTCTCCACCGGGCTCTCGAGCGACTTCTGGACCATCCGCACGCTCAGCTGACCGGCTGCAGCCTCAGCCGACCCGGCCCTCGGGCGGCGAGAGCCGTTCGAGGCGCCGGGCCCAGCTCGGCGCGTGCTCCGGGCGCGGCCCGATGGCGATGAACCGGGCCGGGATCCGCTGGAGGAACCGCGCCCGGTTCAGCAGGCGCAGGGGCAGCGGGAGTGTCGTGGCCGAGGTCGCGAGCGCGCCCCGCAGGGCGCGGTTCACGATGCCGCGGTGGGCCGCCCGTTGGAAGGCCTGCACGAGCTTGGTCGGCAGGAGCCTGCGCTTCTGGACCTGCGCGAGCACCTCCTCCGGCACGGGGCCAGAGGCGTGGCGCATCCATTGGCCGACGATCCGCGACGCGGCGACCGCGTCCTGGATAGCCAGGTTGATGCCCACCCCGCCCACGGGCGACATCGCGTGGGCTGCGTCGCCGATGAGCAGGAGGCCGTCCTGGTACCACTGGTCGAGCAGGTCCACCCTCACGCTGAGGAGCCGGACGTCGTCCAGGGACGCCGGATACTCGTCCAGGCGCTCCGCCATCCACGGCAGGAGCCGCGCGAGGCGGCTGCGGAACGCCGGCAGGCCCTCCGCCCGCAGCGCAGCATCCTGGCCCTTCGCGATGAGGTACCCGCACTGCCACTCGGTGCCGCGGTCGATCATGATCATGAACTCGCGCCCCGAGAGCCGGCCGACCCCGCCGTTCGGGTCGCCTTCCCGGCGAGGCACCCGGAACCACCAGACGTCCACAGGGGCGCCGAACTCCCGTGCCGTGAGTCCGGCCTGGGCGCGGACGGTGGACCAGCGTCCGTCGCAGGCCACGACGAGGTCCGCGGCCAGCGTGTGGTCCTGGGAACCTCCCTCAGTCCCCGGGTAGTCGCGCCACCGCACCCCGGCGACCCGGCCGGCGTCGTGCGTGAGGCCCACCGCCTTCGCCGAGCGGAGCAGCGTGAAGTGCGGCTCGCGCGCGGCGGCCTCGGCGAGCATCTCGAGGAAGTCCCACTGCGGCACGAGCGCGATGTGCGGGTGGAGGCCGGGCAGGTAGCGGACGAGGTCCGCGAGCCGTACGGTGCCGGCGTCGAGCTGGATCTCGACCTCGTCCAAGAGCCGGTGGGGCAGTGCCTCGAACGCGGAGCCGAGGCCGAGCTCGTCGAGCAGGGCCAGGGTCGAGGCGTGGACCGTGTCGCCGCGGAAGTCGCGCAGGAAGTCCGGATGCTTCTCGAGCACCACGGTGTCGATCCCGCCGCGGGCCAGGAGCAGGCCCAGGACCATGCCGGCGGGGCCGCCGCCGACCACTGCCACGCGGGTCCGCTCAGGTGCAGCCATGCCCCCAGAGTACGACGCTCGGAGCCTCAGCCGGAGGGCCCGCACACCCGCAGCCGGAGGGCCCGAGCAGGAAGACGACTGCAGGACGGGACCCCGCACTGTTGTGGGGTCCCGTCCCGCTCACAGTGGGGTCAGTTCTTGATGTAGCCGTTCGGGTTCAGCACGTACTTGGTCGCCGCGCCCTTGTCGAACTCCTCGTAGCCCTGCGGGGCGTCCTCGAGGCCGATGGCCTTGGCGTTGACGTTCTTCCCGATCGAGACGCGGTCGTGGAGGATCGCCATCATCAGTCCGCGGTTGTACTTCATCACCGGGCACTGGCCGGTGGTGAAGGAGAGCGACTTGGCCCACCCGGTGCCGAGGCTCAGGGACAGCGAGCCCTTCTTGGCGTTCTCGTCGATGCCGCCCGGGTCGCCTGTGACGTAGAGGCCCGGGATGCCGAGCGCGCCGCCGGCCGCGGTGATGTCCATGAGGTCGTTGAGCACGGTTGCGGGTGCCTCCTTGGCGCCGGCGCCGTGGCCCTTGGCCTCGAAGCCCACGGCGTCGATGCCGCAGTCCACGAGGGGCTCGCCCAGGATCTGCTCGATGTGCTCCGCCGGTCCGCCTTTCGTTAGGTCCGCCGTCTCGCAGCCGAAGCTGGCGGCCTGCTTGAGCCGGTCCTCATTCATGTCGCCGACGATCACGACCGCGGCTCCCAGCAGGAGAGCGCTCGTCGCCGCTGCCAGGCCCACCGGTCCGGCACCGGCCACGTAGACGGTCGATCCGACGCCCACACCGGCAGTGACTGCCCCGTGGAACCCGGTCGGGAAGATGTCCGAGAGCATGGTCAGGTCCATGATCTTCTCGAGCGCCTGGTCCTTGTCCGGGAACTTGAGGCAGTTGAAGTCGGCGTACGGCACGAGGACGTAGTTCGCCTGCCCTCCGACCCAGCCGCCCATGTCCACGTACCCGTACGCGGAGCCGGGCCGGTCAGGATTGACGTTGAGGCAGATGCCGGTCTTGCGCTCCTTGCAGTTCTTGCAGCGCCCGCAGGCGATGTTGAACGGCACCGAGACGAGGTCTCCGACCTTGATGAACTCGGCATCGGGGCCGGTCTCGACGACCTCGCCGGTGATCTCGTGCCCGAGCACGAGGTTCGGCGGAGCCGTGGTGCGGCCGCGGACCATGTGCTGGTCGGAGCCGCAGATGTTGGTCGCCACGGTCTTGACGATGACGCCGTGGGGCACCTTGCGCCCCACGTTGGCCGGGTTGACACCCGGCCCGTCCTTGAGTTCGAAGGTGGGGTAGTCGATGTCGATGACCTCGACCTTTCCCGGCTCCTTGTAGGCGACTGCCCTGTTCTCGCTTGCCATATCTACCAGGTACCTCTCTGCTCCAGTGAAGCAGGAGCCCCCGCCCCTGCACTTCTGATTCAGCGGAACCGTCTGCGACGCCTGCAGCGGCCTGGGTGGGCTCGCGTGACTAGCGCTGGTGTCGTTGTGGCGGTCCTCCGAACCTAGGCGAGTGGCTCTGGGGGGTCAAGGGTCCGCGGTGACCTAGAGGGCTCCGGCGCCGAGGGGCCAGCCGGTCACCTTCTTGGGACGCGGCGGGGCGTACGTGCGGACCTTCGAGGTGGAGAGCCCCAGCCGGACCAGGCCCTCCGCCACTGACACCGCGGCCGCGACGCCGTCGACCACGGGCACCCCGCAGCGCTCGCGGATCTGGGCGTCGAGACCGCTCATCCCACCGCAGCCGAGCACGATCACCTCGGCCCGGTCCTCGTGCACGGCCGCCTCAGCCTGCGCGACGATCTCCTTCACGGCGCGCTCCGGGTCCAGCTCGAGCTCGAGGACGCCGAGCCCGGACGCGCGCACGGAGGCGCAGCGGGCGTCGAGCCCCGCGAGCCTGAGGCGGTCCTCGATGAGCGGCACCGCGCGGTCGAGCGTGGTGACCACCGAGTACTTGTGGCCCAGGTACATGGCGGTGGCGGCCGCGGCCTCCGTGATGTCCACGACCGGGACGTCGAGCAGTTCCTGGAGCCCCTCGCGCCCGTGCTCGCCGTAGCCGGCCTGGACGACGGCGTCGAACTCGCCGTCGTAGCGGGTCACCGCGTCCATGACGGCCACTGCGGCGAGATAGGACTCGAAGTTCCCTTCGCAGGAGTCAGCCCCGATGGTCGGGGTGATGCCGATGATCTCCGTGCCCGGCGACGCGGCCCCACGGGCGGCCTGGGCGATCGAGTCGGTCATGGACTGGGTGGTGTTGACGTTGGCGACGAGGATGCGCATCGCGGATTCCTTCTGCTGGCAAGGGGCTGTGGTGAGGCACGACGGCGGCGGGCTGGCCGGCGGAGGCGGGGCCGCCGTCGTGCGCTGGGTGCTGACGAGCGGTCAGTGCGCGCTGGGGACTGCGATGGCCTCGCCGTCGACATCCTCGAAGGTGCCGCGCGAGCGGTTGAGGACCACGAAGTTGACGGCCGCGATGCCCGCGCCGAAGAACCAGGAGAAGGAGCTGAGCGCACCGAGGGCCGGGATGAAGGCGATCGCGAGGGCCACGGCCGCCGCGGGGACGAGCGCAGCGACCGCCTTCGGGTTGATGCCCTTCGCGTAGTGGTACGCGCCTCCGCGGTCTTCCGAGTACAGCTGGGGGACGTTGACCCTGCCGCGGCGGACCAGCCAGTAGTCCGCCATGATCACGCCGAACAGCGGGCCGAGCAGGCCACCGAGGCCGCCGAGGAAGTACACGATGACCACAGGGTTGTTGTAGAGGTTCCAGGGCAGGATCACGAGGCCGATCACGGCGGAGACGAGCGCGGCCCTGCGGAAGTTGAGGCGCCGCGGGAAGAGGTTCGTCAGGGCGTAGGTCGGCGCCACGAAGTTGGCCATGAGGTTCACGGCGACGGTCAGGACCAGCAGGGCCGCACTCGCGGCGGCGAGCAGGAACGTGTTGGGGATCGACGCGACCACGTCCGAGGGGCTTTCGATGATCCGCCCGTCGATCTTGAACTGGGCGCCGGCGAGGACGACGGCGATGGCGCCGAAGAGGAGCATGTTGATCGGGATGCCCCAGAAGTTGCCCTTGACGATCGACTTCTTGGACTTTGCCGAGCGGGTGAAGTCGCAGAAGTTCAGGACGAACGTGCCGTAGATCGACACCCAGAGGGCGCCGCCGCCGAGGATGTGCAGCCACATGTCCCCGCCGGAGAGGTCCTTGCCGGTGCTCCAGGCGATCGAGAAGCCGGCCTTGGCGAACATCCACACGGCCAGGGCGAGCATGGTCGCGAGGATGATCGGCCCGGCGAACGCCTCGTACTTGCGGATCATCTCCATGCCGTAGGAGACGATCACGACCTGCACGATCCACAGGCCCACGAAGGCGATCCAGCCCAGTGGCGAGAGGCCAAGGACGGAGCCGGCGTCGAGGGGCTTGAGGCCGGGGGCCACGGCGATGAGGAGGACGCGGAGCACCACGGAGGCGAGGTATGTCTGGATCCCGAACCAGGCCACGGCCACGCCGCCGCGGATGAGGGCCGCGATCTGGGCACCGTGGATGCCGAAGGCGATCCGGCTCATGACGGGGAACGGGATGCCCGTCTTCTGGCCCATGAATCCCGAGAGGTTCAGGAGGGCGAAGAGGAGGACGGCGCCGACCCCGAGGGCGGCGAGGACCTGCCATGCGCCGAGGCCCAGCGCGAAGAGGCCGATGGCGAAGGCATAGTTGCCGAGGCTGTGCACGTCGTTGGCCCAGAGGGTGAAGATCGAGTAGGCGGTCCAGGTGCGGCCCTCACGCTGCGTGGGGGCGAGGTCGGTGTTGTACAGGCGCGGGCTCAGGCCGGCCGGCAGGCTGTGCGCGTGGGCGGTCTCGCGGGCTTCTGCGTGGGTCACGTCGTGGGCCTCCAGCGTGGGGACGACGGTGTCCGTGGTGCTGTCCATGATGAACTCTCTGCGGTCGGGACATGTAGGGGCGCGCAACTTGATGATCCGCCGGCCCATGGGTTGCTCGGGGCGCAGCGGGTCCGTCCGAGGACGTGTGGCGCGAGTCTCGGGGTGGTGTGACCGTCGTCTCGCTTTGGTATTCCAAAGCTAGCGGTTTGGTATCCCAGTCCGCAAGGGTTATCAGTGAAGACCCTTCAGACGCCGAAACGCCGCACCAGGGTCGGCCGGCATTCCGAGGGGAATGGCGGCCGCGCTGATGCGGCGTTTCGGCGTTTCGGGAGGGCCTCAGTGATCAGGCCGGGAGGTGCAGCTGCTGGCCCGGGAAGATCAGGTTGGGGTCCGAGATGACGTTGGCGTTCGCGTCAGCGAGGGCCTGCCACCCGCCCTTCACGTTCAGCTTCTGGGCGATCTGGCTCAGGGTGTCGCCGGCGACGACGGTGTAGGTCGAGCCGCTGACCTGGACGGGCGCGGCGTGGCGGGCGGGAGCCTGCTGCACCGGTGCCTGCTGGACGGGAGCGGCCTGCTTGACCGGTGCCTGCTGGACCGGGGCGGCCTGGACCTGGACGGGCGTCGGGTTGGCGCCGGCCGTGCCGTAGAGGCCGAGCTTGGCCGAGCATGCGGGCCATGCGCCCCAGCCCTGGCCCGCGAGGACGCGCTCCGCGACAGCGATCTGCTGGTCGCGCGTGGCGTTCTGGGGGGCGCCGACGCCGCCATAGGCGGCCCAGGTGCTCGGGGTGAACTGGAGGCCGCCGGAGAAGCCGTTGCCGGTGTTGATGGCCCAGTTGCCCGAGGACTCGCACTGAGCGAGGGCATCCCAAGTCGAGCCGGAAGCGGCGTTGGCCGCGGGGGCGCCGAGGGCGGCAGCGCTGAGCGCGGCACCGCCTGCGGCGACGACGGCGAGGGAACGACGGGCAGCAGTAAGCGTAATCTTCTTCATAAGAGTTCTCAGATGCTCGGGACTCCACCGGCACTCGCCCCGTCCCCGGGACTTCAACGTGCGCCGCCGGCCCCTGACGATTCGAAGGTCAGGTCAATGGTGGCTGCGCAGACGGCGGCGAACGGTGGACGGCAGCACCCGGCATATGTGGCCCACGGCTGCGGGCCGTCGGGCTTTATGTGCCCCGCTGCGGGTTGCAGGGCAGGGGGTTCGTTACCGAACCGATACCTACCGTAGGGTATTAATCCGCCGTTGCAAAATCGTGACCAAAGATCGGGGTCTTCCGGCCCTACTCAAGCAGGCCTCGGACGTCCTCGGCGGTGAGGGACGAGGAGAACATCGCGTCCTCGTCCATGACGGAGGAGAAGAGGGCAGCTTTCTTCTCCTTGAGCTGCATGACCTTCTCCTCGATGGTCCCCTTTGCCACGAGACGGTACGTCATGACGCGGCGTGTCTGCCCGATGCGGTGGGCGCGGTCGACCGCCTGTGCCTCCGCCGCCGGATTCCACCACGGGTCCAGTAGGAAGCAGTAATCCGCCTCAGTCAGGTTCAGGCCGAAGCCGCCCGCTTTGAGGGAGATGAGGAAGACCGGGGCGGCGCCCTCCTTGAACCGCGAGACCACGTCACCGCGCTTGCGCGTGGACCCGTCCAGGTACTCGTAGGCGATCCCCGCCGCATCGAGCCTCGCGGCGGCCTTCTTGAGGAAGGAGGTGAACTGGCTGAACACGAGGGCGCGGTGCCCCTCCGCCACCACGTCGTCCAGCTGCTCGAGGAGGGCGTCGAGCTTCGCCGGGGACACGCCGTCGTGCGCCTCGTCGACGAGGGAGGGGTCCAGCGCCATGAGCCGCAGCAGCGTGAGCGAGCGGAAGACGATGAACCGGTTGCGGTCCAGGTCCTCGACGAGCCCCAGCACCTTCTCGCGCTCGCGCTGCAGGTACTGCTGGTACAGCTTGCGGTGCCGCGGGTCGAGGTCGACGTCGACCCGCTGCTCGAGCTTCTCCGGCAGTTCCTTCGCCACTGCCTCCTTGGTGCGCCGCAGCATGAGCGGCCGCACCCGGCGGCGGAGCCTGGCCAGGCGCCCGGCGTCGCCGCTCTTCTCGATGGGCTTGGCGAACTCCTGCCCGAAGTGGCTGGCGGCCGGGAACAGCCCCGGGGCGACGATCGCGAAGAGCGACCACAGCTCCATGAGGTTGTTCTCGAGCGGTGTGCCCGTGAGGGCGAGCTTGAACGGCACCTCCATGTCACGCGCGAACTGGTGTGCTTTCGTGGCGCGGTTCTTGAGGAACTGCGCCTCGTCCATCACCACGCCCGCCCAGGGGAGCGCGGCGTACGCCTCGTAGTCGAGGCGGAAGAGCGCATAGCTTGTCACGACGATGTCGGCCCCGGCTGCGGAGTCGGCGACCGGTGTACCCGACTTGCCCTGCGTATCCGTGAGCGCCACGGTGCGCAGTCCCGGAGCGAAGCGCGCGGCCTCCGCCTCCCAGTTCGCGACGACGGAGGTCGGGGCCACGACCAGGAACGGGCCGCTCCCGCTCGGGGCCGATCCCTGCTCCTTGGCGTGCAGGATGAGCGCGAGCGTCTGGAGGGTCTTGCCCAGGCCCATGTCGTCCGCGAGGACGCCGCCGAGGCCGTGGCGCCACAGGAAGGCGAGCCACTGGAAGCCGTCGTCCTGGTAGGGCCGCAGCGTGGCGTTGAGGCCGTTCGGCACCGGCACGCGGTCCAAGGCGTCTGGGTCTAGCAGCCCGGAGACCGTCTGCTTCCACCGCGGAGCCTCGACCGTCTCGCCCGCGAGTTCGGCGATCTCGTCCCACAGCCCGGCCTGGAACACGCTCAGCTTCGGCGCATTCTTCCCCGACGGGCCCTCCACGCGCCACTCGCGCAGCTCGTGCGAGGAGTCGATGAGCTCCTTGAGGCGCTGGATCTCGGGGGTGTCGATGCGGAACCAGGACTTGTCCGGCAGCATGACCTTGCTGCGGCCCTTCGCCAGGGCCGTGAAGACATCCTGGAACGGGATGCTGCGGCCCTCGATCGTGACCATGAGGCCGAGGTCGAACCAGTCGTTCTTGTCGGACTCCACGGTGCTCAGCACGAGCTTCGGGGTCCCTTCGAGCTGGCGGTAGTCCGGCCGTGTCCCCTCGATGCGGACCTCGACCCCCTCGAGGGCCGCGAGTGCCGGCAGAGTGTTCTCGGACGCCTCTGCCGTCGCGAGCCCCTCGAGCCGGGCAGGTCCGATCGGGTTCCCGCGCAGGGGGCCATCGTCGAGGACCGCGGCCACCCTGAGGGCGGTGGCCGCCTCGGCTGCGGCGTCGCGGCGGATGCCCTCGCCCGGGGCCGGGACGAGCGGCAGCTGCCGGGCGCCGTCGCCCGCGGGGTACTCCCAATGCCACGCGAGGCGCAGCACGTCACCGGGTTCGAAGGCTGCGGTGAGCACGAGCACGGGCGGCAGGACCGGCGGAAGGTCGAGCGCGGCGTCGGCCGTGAGCGCCACCGACCGCGCGAGGTCCGGGTAGAACTCGGCGAGGAACGCGTCGCGGTCCGCGGCGGGGATCTGCACACCCTCGGGCGCCGTGAGCAGCGCCCGGTCCCGCTCGCCGAGGCGTGACTCGGACTGGGCGAGGATGATCGCCTCCTCGCGCTCCCCGGTGCGCACGACGGCGTACACGCCGTGGTCGGCGATCGTTCCGGCGTGCTGGATCGGCACCGGGACGCCGTCCACCGTGAGAGTCGGGACCAGGCGGAGCGCGCCGTCGTCCTCTCCGGGGAGCGCGTCGAGCCCCACGGCCGCCGTGCCCTCGCCGAGGAGGACGGTGGTGCCCTTCGCCGCGCCGAGGAGCTCGACGCCGACCGAGCGGCCCGCATCCAGGAGCGTCCACAGGAGGGGGCTCGTGAACTCGTCGAGGTAGAGCCAGGGATCGTTGCCGTTCCAGTAGCCGGAGGCGGTGCCGAGACGCAGGGCCTGGATCTCGCGGAAGAGCTCGAAGTGCGGGGCGAAGAAGGCGCCCAGATGGTCGGGGCGCCCGAACGTGGTCCAGGAGATGTCCCCCCGCAGCCACCTGCCCGTGGTGGGGTTCAGCTCGACCGGCCGCACGCCCAGCCGGTAGTCCGGGCGGCTCCTCGAGGGGGACCGTCCGAAGCGGCTGCCGAGCCGGGCCTGGAGGTCGCGGAGCTCGAACTGGAGCCCCAGGCGCCGTGCTGCGCCGCGCCGCTCTCCCTCGGCCCCCGGGTCGATGATGCGCCGGAGCTCGCGCATCCACTCCGGCTCCGCCTTGCGGGCCGCGTTCTCCCTGGCCGCGTCCGCCCGCAGCCGCTGGGCGTTCCCCGTGAGGACGACGGCGGCCATGTGCTTGCAGTCCTCCGTGACCGGGCACGTGCACCAGCCCCCGGCGTAGCGGTAGGTGCCGTGCTGCGGCTGCAGGTACACGCCGACCTCGTACGGCTCGTCCTCCGTGCCGAACACCTGGGCGGTGACCTCGTTGATCTCGGGGTGCCAGGCGAGGTGCTCCACACGGCCCTCCCGCGCGTAGGCATGGGCGCGGGACATGGCGGCGGCGCCGACCCGGTTCACCATTCCGGCGACGTCCACGAGCGGAGGGACGCCCTGCGCGCCCGTGCCCGAGGGGGAGGGGTACGGGATGGAGGCCATGCCTTCATCGTCCCATGGGCGGCCGACAGTTCTGGATCCGGGGCTGGCCACCCGCGGGGTGCGCGGCGCCGAGGGCCGTGGCAACTTAACCACGGGTTGTGGACCTTGCCCCACGCCGTGGCGCGGGGCAAAGTCCACAACCTGTGGTGGAATGCCGACTAGCCACAGCCTGGGCCGACGGGGTTGGCGGCGCAGTCGTCGGCGTAGAGCTTGACCTCGGAGCGCCAGACGCTGAGGGCCTTCGACGCACTGGGAACCCGGGCCGTGCCGGCGACCGGTTGGAACGCTCCGCCGTCCACCGAGAACTCCCCGGTGAAGACGGTGGCGAGGCCAACGCTCACGTCACCCGTCTGCGTATAGGCGTGGCTTGTCACCGTCTTCTCTCCCCACCGGGCCTCGGGGATCGGGCCGCCCGGGGCGCTTGTGACGAGGGAGGCGCCGTCGCCGTAGGACCAGTGGTATTCGGTGGCCTTGACCCTGATCTCGACCTTCCGGCCCAGGATGTCGATCGTGAAGGACTGGTCTGCCGGCTCGGCGTAGATGTTGGTCTCCGCGCCCTTGAGCGTGTGGCGGCCCGGCTGCGAGCCCAGTTCCGGGGCCTTGATGGGCAGCTCGCGCAGCTGCTTCTCGGTCACGGTGATGACGACGTCGCCCGGCCGCTCCGGCGGCTTCCCCGGATACAGGCACGCCTGCTCGAGCCGCTCCCACGCTGCGCCGGGCGTCCGGGTGTCGAGCCTCTCCCAGACGACCATCCGGCCGTCCGGTTCGGCGCTGCAGCGGGCGTCGAGTGCGGCGCAGGCGGTCCCGCTGAGCGTATCGGTATTCTGTGCACAGGCAGGAGCATAGGAATATACGAAGGTCTCGGCGACGCCTTCAGTTTTGGGGAACTCAACCTTTGCGGTCCCGTCTCGCGTCCCATTTAGCGCAGCTGTTTGATTGTCAAAGTAGCCATCAATTTCTGCTGCATTTGCTGTGGAGTTGATGCAGGTAGTGGTTAGCGCTATGGCGAGGAAGAATAGGACAAAGCGCCTCACGCTTGCCCCAGCTGACGTGCGGTCCAAGCCCCATTCGTATAAGACGCATAGATCGCCTTCGGCTTTCCGTTGTTTCCACCGCTTCTTTCTTTGGTAAGCTTCCCATCAGCATCGAACCACCTTGAGGTCCCTTCCTCCAGCATGAAGTAACCGACCGCTTGCCCTGCTGGGTCGAGCTTCATATCGGAGCTGAATCCAGTCGAGAGCCACCGCGGTCCGACGGTCCAGCCTCCTGCCCGAGAATCGGCCAGATATCCGTTACATACTTTGCAGCCGGAGTCGGAAATGGCTTCGAGCGGCCCCGAATCGCCGGTCTCGAGAGAGTACGTTGCCGTGTCGAACCAGTACTGCGTGAATGCCTTGAACCCCGCCTCGGTGTTCTCTTTGGCGGCTGCGGGCAGTTCCGGCTTGGGGAGATTGCGGGCCGGCCCGGTGGAGCTGGCCGGCGTCGGCCGCGCGTCCGGGGCAGGGGACGCGGTCCCCGAGGCCGCGGCGCTCGGCGTGCCCTGCGCTTCGGGGCCGCTGGTGCCGGCGCCGCAGGCGGTCAGCCCGAGGGTTCCGGCAAGGGCGAGAGTGGACAGGGCAGAGCGAAGTGTGCGGCGACGGTTCGCCATTGACATCCCCCGAGGTCGTTGGTGTGCCGCCGGAGCAGGTGCGGTGCGCCGGGGCGGGTCTTCGGCAGTCTACAAGGATGTGACTATCCGAGTTGCAGGTTATCCACAGGCTGGGTCCGCAGGCCCGTGCCGAGCCCAGAGTAGTCCCAGCCCGCCGCTCGCCACGCCGCCGGGTCAAGGGCATTGCGCGCGTCCAGGATCACGGGGCGCCGCACGAGTGCGCCCGCGGCGACGGGGTCGAGCGCCCGGTACTCTGCCCATTCCGTCAGCAGCAGGACGAGCTCCGCGCCGTCGAGCGCCCCGGCGGGGGAGGGCTCGAACTGCAGCTGCGGGAACCGCATCCAGGCGTTGTTGATCGCCCGCGGGTCGGTGACCACCACGTGCGCGCCGGCCGCTGCGAGCCGCAGGGAGACGTCCAGAGCGGGCGAGTCGCGGATGTCGTCGGTGTCCGGCTTGAACGCGGCGCCGAGGACGGCGACGCGGCGTCCCGCCAGAGAGCCCCCGCAGAGCTCTGCCGCCAGATCCGCCACCCGTTCGCGCTGCCCCACGTTGATCGAGTCCACGAGTCCCATCCACTCGTCCACCGAGTCAACGGCCAAGCCGCGAGCCTGCGCACGGAACGAGCGGATGTCCTTCGGCAGGCACCCGCCCCCGAACCCGAGGCCAGCGGCGAGGTAGCGCTGCCCGATCCGCGGGTCGAGCCCCATCGCGGCGGTGAGCTGGGTGACGTCCGCCCCCGCGGCGTCGCACAGCTCGGCCATGGCGTTGACATAGGAGAGCTTGGTGGCCAGGTAGGCGTTCGCCGCCGACTTGATCAGCTCCGCCGTCGCGAAGCTGCACACGATCCGCGGCACCCCCGCGTGCAGCAGGGGAGCGTAGACCTCGTCGAGGATCCGCACGGTGCCCTGGCCCTCGTACGCCTCCTCCACCCCGTATACGAGCCGGTCCGGCACGAGGGAGTCCTTCACCGCGGTGCCCTGACGCAGGAACTCGGGGTTCCATGCGAGCTCCACATCCGCACCGCCGAGCCACTCGCGCACCTTCTGCACCGTCCCGACGGGCACCGTGGACTTGCCCACGACGGCGGCCCCCGGCTTCGCGAGCCGCCCCACCTCCCGTGCGGCGGACTCGAGGTAGGTCAGGTCCGCCACGTCGCTGGTCTTGGACTGCGGGGTGCCGACGCAGAGGAAGTGCACGTCGCAGTCGGCGGTGAGGGACATGTCCGTGGAGAAGACGAGGCGCCGGGCCGCGCGGCCGTCCGCGAGGAGGTCCTCGAGTCCTGGCTCGAAGAACGGCGCGAACCCGCGCGCGAGGTGCCCCACCTTCTCGGCATCCGTGTCGATGCCCACCACGTCGTGGCCCATCGAGGCGAGGGTGGCCGCGTGGACGGCGCCGAGGTATCCGCAGCCGATGACGGAGATCTTCATGGTGTTCCCTTCCGTGGGTCAGCCAGCGCTGGTCTCGAGTCCGCTCACCGCGCGCTGGGAGATGACGTCTTCGTAGTGGTGGATGAGCTGCTCGCCGATGGCGCGCCAGGACCGGCCCTGCACGCTGCGCCACGCTGCCTCGGCGAACGCGGCTCTCTTCGCGTCGTCGCCGAGGAGGTCCAGCGCGTAGGCGCGCAGCTGCCCCAGGTCGCCCGGGGTGTACAGCCAGCCCGTCTTCGAGTTCTCGACGAGGTCCAGCGGGCCGCCGCGCCCGGTCGCGACCACGGGCACGCCGGATGCCATGGCCTCCTGGATGGTCTGGCAGAACGTCTCGAACTCGCCGGGGTGCACGAACAGGTCGAAGCTCGCCACGATCCGCGCGAGGTCCTCACCGCCGCGGAAGCCTGCGAAGTGGGCGCCGGGGAGCTGGCCCTCGAGCTGGGCCCGCAGCGGGCCGTCTCCCACGATGACCAGCCGGGTGCCGGGAATGTCGGCGAGGACCCGAAGGTCCTCGACCTGCTTCTCGGCCGCGAGGCGGCCCACGTAGCCGATGATCTTCGGGGGCGTCCCCGCCCCGGCCGAAGACGTCACAGAGGCCCGCCACGCGGCGTCGCGCTTCCCCGGGTGGAACCGGACCGTGTCCACGCCGCGCCGCCAGAGGTCGACGTCGAGGATCCCGCGCCCGCGCAGCTGGTTCAGGGCGAACGTGGAGGGCGCGAGGGTGAGGTCGGCGAGGAGGTGGATCGCCTCGACCCGCTGCCACGCCCAGTTCTCCAGGAACGGGACCCCGTATCGTGCGGCGTAGCCCGGCACCTCCGTCTGGTAGACGGCCACGGTGGGGATGCCCAGCTGGTGCGCCGCCCGAACTGCACGCCAGCCGAGCTCGAAGGGCGAGGCCAGGTGCAGGATGTCAGGGGCAAACGCCTTGAGTGCCCGACGCACGCGGGGGACGGCGCCGAACGCCACGCGCACCTTCGGGTAGCCCGCCATGGGCAGCGCCGGCATCCGCACGACGTGCGCGCCGGTCACGGTCTCCGGCAGCGGGAAGACGCCGGAGGCGCCCTCGCCGGACGGGGCGATCACGAGGACGTCGTCGCCGCGCTCCTGCAGGTGGTCGAGGACCCGCAGGATGGAGTGCGTCACCCCATTCATCTGCGGCAGGAACGACTCGGCAGCGATCGCGATCCTCACGCCTCAACCATTCTGTGACCGTCTGGCCGGTTGGCAGAGGACGCGTGACGCGCCGCCGAAGGGTGGGTTAACGGCGGGTGCGCCCGGGCACCGCGGCCGCCGCCACGGCCACAGCCGCGGCGAGCGCGGCGAGGCCCCACCCCAGCCCGGCGCCCACGGCGACGGCGCCGACGAGGAGCGGGCCCCCGGCGTCGCCCGCCTCCCGGCCGAGCTCGGCGCTGCCCATGGTGCGCCCCATCCGCTCGGCGGGAGTCGCGTCGGCGAGGTGCGCGAAGGCGAGGGGGGTGGCAGTGCCGATGCCGGCGCCGATGAGGAGCGCGGCGAGGTAGACCACGACGGCGCCGAGCTCCACGGGCGCGGACGGCACGAGGGCGGCCGCGGCGGCGCCGAGCACGATGGCGCCGAGGCCCGCGAGGATCCCGCTCCGGTCGGTGAGGCGCCCCGCGTCGCGCAGCCGCCCGATCCGCGGCTGGATGAGCGACGACGCGAGTGCGAGGACCGTCACGGCCGCCACCGCGGCCGCGGTCGGCAGCCCGATGTGCGCCGCGAGCGCGGGCAGGAAGCCCACCGCGGCGCCGAGGGAACCGGTCGCGGCCGCAAGCACGATGGTGGGCCCGAGGAACGAGCGCTCGCCGAGCTGCCGGGCCAGGTCCGCGAGGGTGTACCGGGGCCGGGGGAGTGGCTCGAGCCGGGGCATCGCGACGGCCACCCAGACCGCCACACCCACCCCGAGCAGCGCGAGGACGCCGAAGAGGGCAGCGAATCCGCCGAGGTAGAGTGCGGCGGCGCCGAGGAGGGGCCCGAGGGCGTAGCCGAGGCCCTTCCACGAGCCGTATCTGCCGAAGTACCGCCCCGTGAGGGGGCCCGCCAGCCGGGCCACGCTGGCCGAGGAAGCCGGCGAGAAGGCCGACGCGGCCGCGCCCTGGCCGAGCCGTGCCACTGCCAGAGTCCACGGCTCCTGGAGGACGGCGCCCACCAGGGAGGCGACGGCGAAGGCGAGCAGCCCCCCGACCACGACGGGCTTGGCCCCGATGCGGTCCGAGAGGGAGCCGAAGACCGGCTTGAGGAACACCTCGGCGAGGTCGTAGAGCGCGAGCAGGGCGCCGAGGGCGAGCAGGTTCAGCCCTACCTCACCGCTCTCGGCCCCCAGCCCTGCGGCGATGCTGTGCGCGCCGAACGCCGTGGTGAAGCCGGCCGCGTAGAGCGGCACGACGGCGCGGGCCGCAGGTGGGCTCGCGGGAGGGCGGGGGAGCGGATCCGGCACGGTGACGAGTGTAGGTGACGAGTGTAATGGTGCTGAATACGGTGCGTCGGAGTGCGCGTTGGAATGCCCGGGCGCCGCTTGCCGTTGCGCATCGTATGACCCTTCAGGACACCGATTCCGCCCTGCCCGGCCCCGCTTCCCCGCTCTCGAGCCTCTTCACCCCCTTCGACCTGGGCCCCCTGCGGCTGCCCAACCGCTTCGTCATGGCCCCGATGACGCGTGAGTTCTCGCCGGACGGGACCGTGACGGACGACGTCGCGGGCTACTATGAGCGCCGGGCCGCGGCCGGCGTCGGGCTCCTCATCACTGAGGGCGTGTACGTGTCGGAGGACTCGGGCCCGAGCACCCGCGTACCCCGTCTGTTCGGCGAGGCCCAGCTCGCGGCGTGGCGCGGACTCGTGGCACGCGTGCACGAGGCCGGAGGCAGGATCGTCCCGCAGCTGTGGCACCTCGGGGCGGCCCGCGGCGACCACGCCGAGTTCAACCCGGAACTGCCGAGCCTGAGCCCGTCCGGGATCGCACCGAACGGCAGGACGCGCGGCCGTGCGGCCACCCTTGAGGAGCTCGCCCGGATCCGCGACGACTTCGCCCGCGCCGCGGCGGCGGCCAAGGAGGCCGGGTTCGACGGCGTGGAGCTCCATGGCGCCCACGGCTACCTGCTCGACCAGTTCCTCTGGGCCGGGACCAACCGGCGGGACGACCAGTACGGCGGCTCGCTCGAGGCGCGCCTGCGCTTCCCCGCCGAGGTCGCCGCTGCCGTCCGTGCCGCCGTCGGCCCCGACTTCCCCGTCATCTTCCGCTTCTCCCAGTGGAAGTCCGGCGACTACGGCGCGCGCATCGCCGAGAGCCCCGAAGAGCTCGGCGTCATCCTCCGCACGCTCGCGGCGGCCGGCGTCTCCGCCTTCCATCCCTCCACCCGCCGCCACTGGGAGCCCGCGTTCCCTGACGTGGCCGAACCGGCGGACGCCCGCCTCGGCCTGGCGGGCTGGACCAGGAGGCTCTCCGGGCTTCCGGTCATCACGGTCGGCTCGGTCGGCCTGGACAACGAGTTCGAGGTGACGTGGCAGGAGGGGGGCCGCTCGGAGGTGCGCGGCCTCGAGACGCTCCTCGAGCAGTTCGCACGCGGTGAGTTCGACCTCGTCGCGGTGGGCCGCGTCCTCCTCTCGGACCCGGCGTGGGTCGCCAAGGTCCGCGACGGACGCACCGCTGAGATCCGCCCCTTCAGTGCCGAGGACAGGCTGAGCCTCTCCTGACCCTCACCCCCGGTGCGCCTGCCCAGGCCTGGGCGGCGCCCGTGGCACAGTGGAGGACGATGAAACTCAGCGCCGACCAGTCTGGACTCCGCGGTCTCCCCATGCCGCTGTGGCTCCAGGGGGTCGTGGAGTCGGTCCAGGCGATCCTGATCTCCGCCATGCTGACCCTTGTGGCTGTGTTCGGCGTGTGGGCCACGGGTGGCCTCGGACCGTGGCCGCCGGAGGCAGTCGCCCGGCTTGCCGGGCAGACGTGGCTCCTCGTCCATGGCGTCCCGCTCCACTTGAACCTCACCTCGGGTACCGGCGAGGCCGCCCAGTCCGTGTCGGGGACGCTGTCCCTGATCCCGCTCGGGCTCACGCTCGTGCCCGTGCTGCTCTCGTGGCGCGCGGGGCGCAGGCTCGCCCGCGCGTCGTACGCGGACACGCTCTGGCAGGGACTCGCCGGCGCGGCGGGCATCTACGCGGCGTTCGGCTTCGCCACCGCCTTCGTGTGCCGTACGCCGGAGGTCGGGGTGGGCATGGTCGCCGCGACGCTCATCCCACTCATCCCCGTGGGGCTCGGGCTCGTGGTCGGCGCCCGGCGGGAAGCCGGCTCCTGGGTCAGGCTCTTCGGGGTCGACGCCGTCGACTGGCTCGCCCGCACGGGACAGTACTCCCGGTGGGCCGGCACCTACGCCTGGGCCGTCGTGCGGGCCGGATTCCTGGCTGCGGTCGCGGCGCTCGGGCTCTCCGCGGCCCTGCTCGGCGTGGACCTGTTCTGGCGCTGGGCCGAGGCGGTGACCGTGTACGAGGGGGTCAGCGCCGGTGGTGTGGGCGGTGCCGCCATGACCCTCGGGCAGCTCGGCTACCTGCCGCACCTCGTCGTGTGGACGCTGGGCTGGGCCTCCGGGGCGGGTGTGACGCTCGGGACCGGTTCCACGGCGGGTGCCCTCGCCACGGCCGTGGGCCCCCTCCCGCCGGTCCCCGTGCTCGCCGCGGTCCCCACGGGGCCGCTCGTGTGGGCGCCCGCCGCGCTCGTCGTCCCGGTGCTGGCCGGGCTGCTCGGAGGATGGTGGTTCGTCCGGGAGGGCGAGGACCACTTCGACGAGTGGCTCTCCATCAAGGTCCGCGCACGGTGGTTCTCCGCGCCGGTCTCAGCGGTCTTCCTCGGCCTGTGCGTGGGAGCCGTCGCGGGCGCCTTGGCGGCAGGGCTCGCGTGGCTCACGAGCGGCTCCCTCGGCATCGGCCGGTTCACCGAACTCGGAGTCAGTTCCCTGTGGATGCTCGTCTGGGTCGGTGCGGAGACCGCCGTCGGAGCCTGCCTGGGCTACGCCCTGGGACCGTGGCTCGAGCGGTCGCGGACCGCCGAGGAGCCACGTCGCTCCCGCGTCCCCTGACCGCCGGGGCGCCGGTAAGGTGGACGCCATGCGCATCGTGGTCCTCGTCTCCGGCACCGGTTCCAACCTGCAGGCCGTCATCGACGCCGTCAAGGCCGGCGAGCTGGACGTGGAGATCGCCGCCGTCGGCGCGGACCGCGAGGGCACGTACGGCGTGGAACGCTCCGACGAGGCGGGCTTCGAGACGTTCGTGGTGAACTTCAACTCGTTCCCCACACGGGCCGAGTGGGATGCCGCCCTCACGGAGAAGGTCGCCTCGTATGCGCCGGACGTGGTGGTCTCGAGCGGCTTCATGCGGATCGTCAGCGAGGACTTCATCGCGCGCTTCGGCGGCCGGTACCTCAACACGCACCCGGCCCTGCTGCCGGCATTCCCTGGCGCGCACGGCGTGCGGGATGCGCTCGCCTACGGCGTCAAGGTCACCGGCTGCACGGTCCATTGGGCCGACGCCGGCGTGGACACCGGCCCGATCGTCGCCCAGGAGGCCGTCGCGATCGCCGACGGGGAGGACGAGGACACCCTGCACGAGCGCATCAAGGTCGTGGAGCGGCGGCTGCTCGTCGACGTGCTGCGCCGGCTCGCCGCCGGCGAGCTGAAGCCGCCCGCGCCCGCCCCCGCGGCACTCTGAGCTGCGGGCTCGGCACCCGGATCTCCCGGGCTGCCGGACCGCGGGGTCTGGACCACAACGGACGACGGCGCGTCCCCGCCGAAGCGGGCACGCGCCGTCGTGCGTCTGATGGGTTCAGAAGCTGCTGCCGGTCTGCGGACCGGAGTCGACGTCGCCGCGCCAACCGCCGGTCGCGCCGTTCGACTCGACGAACTCCTTGAAACGCTTCAGGTCCTTCTTGACCTGGGCGTCGTCGGCGCCGAAGGCGGCACCGATCTTCTCCGTCGCTGAGTTGGGATCCCACTGGAACTCGACGGACACGCGGGTCTCGCGGTCGCTGAGCGGCTGGAAGGAGACCACGCCGGCGTGGTCCACGCCGTCCGTGCTCTTCCAGGCAATGCGCTCGTCCGGGTGCTGCTCGGTGATGACCGTGTCGAACTCGCGCTCCTGTCCGCCGACCTTCGTGGTCCAGTGCAGGTGCGTGTCGTCCTGCTGGACTATGGACTCGACCCCGCCCATGAACTCCGGGAAAGACTCGAACTGGGTCCACTGGTTGTACGCCGTGGACACGGGGACCATGACATCGATCGCTTGCTGAACGGTGGACATGCGGTGCTCCTCGCCGATAGCGGTTTGGTGGACCTCAGGGGGCTACCCGCCCAGCTGCCGCCCAAACACCGCTCCTCTCCGCGATCAAACACCGCTCCTCTCCGCGATCAGTCGAGGGACTGCTGCCGAGTCTCCGGCGCGGACGCTGCCATCCACGCCACGGACAGCAGCACGAGGGCCCCCGCAAGGGCGAAGGAGACCGCCAGACCGAGGGCCGGCCAGAACCAGGCGGCGAACACGAGCGGTCCCACGCCCGCCCCGATCCGCGAGAAGGTCGAGGCCCACCCGAATCCCGAGCCCCGCAGCTCGGTGGGATACAGCTCGGAGACGTACGCGTACAGCACCGGGATGGCCACCTGCACCACGAAGCCGAACGCCAGGAGCCAGCCCACCGCGGCGGCCGGGACATCCACTACCCACGCCACGACCACGAGGGTGAGCGCCGAGAGCGGGCCCGTGATGGCGAGGATCCACTTACGGCCCACGCGCTCCACGAGCAGTGCGGCGACGATGACGCCGAGGAGGCCGACTGCCGCCATCCCCGCTGTGGTGAGGAACGCCCGGTAGTCGGCGAATCCCGCACCGATGAGGATCTTGGGCATCCACGTGAGCGCGAGGTAGTAGACGAGCAGGACGCTGAAGAACAGCGCCCAGGCAACCCCCGTGACCTTCCAGTCGTACCGCCAGACCCGCACCAGCTGGGTGACCCAGCTGCCGGGGGAGAGCCTCGGCACCTCGTGGGGCTCCGGGAGGCGGTACTCCACCGCCTCGGCGCCCGTCCGGGCCACGAGGGCGTCGATCACGGCCCGGGCCTCCGCCGCGCGGCCCTTGCGGAGGAGGAACAGCGGCGACTCCGGCACGCCGCGGCGCACCCAGAACACGAGGAGTGCCGGCAGCACCATCACCAGCAGCGGAAGCCGCCAGTCGGCGAAGGTCCCCACGAGCCACGCCGACACGAACCCGCACAGCGCCGCCCCCACCGGCCACCAGCCGTCCATCGCCGTCAGCACGCGGCCGCGCTCGCGCCTGGGCGTGAACTCGCCCACGAGCGCGTAGTCCACGGGGACGCAGCCGCCGAGGCCGAACCCGGCAAGGAACCGGAAGACGCTGAACCAGACGATGTCAGGGCTCAGCGCACCGGCGAGGGTGAAGACCGAGAAGATCAGCAGGGTCGCGGTGAACGCGGCCTTGCGGCCGACCGTGTCCGCGATGGTCCCCCAGGCGAACGCTCCCACCGCCATGCCGATGAGGTTGGCGGTGCCGATCCACGCGGCGTCGGCCGGCGCGAGGCTCCAGTGGGCCGAGAGCAGGGGGATCAGGACGCCGTTGAGCGTCACATCCCAGGCGTCGAACATGAATCCCAGGCCGCCGACCACGAAGATCCGGCCCTGGACGCCCCAGCGCCACGGCAGGCTCTGCACGACGGCGTCGCCCGTGGGCAGCGCGGTGGAGGTGCTCATGGGAGAACTGTAGGCGAGCCGCTGCGGCGCGCGCCCCCTCTGCCCGGCTGGCTACTGTGCGGCCTTCGCCTTCGCCTTGGCCTTCACGGTGGCGGCCTTGGCCTTCGCAGCCTCGACCTTCGCCTTCGCGGGCCGGCGCTTCCGGTCGACCAGCAGGGCCGCCCCGATCGCTGCGAGCCAGACGTCCTTGGCCATCGCGGTGCCGGCCTGCGTGGGGCGGACGCCGTCGTCCTGCGTGAGGCCGGGCGTCTTGGCGTAGACGGCCAGCAGCCCGCCGGAGAAGGCCGTCAGGCCCAGGGCGGCGAGCCTCGTCGGCACGAACGGGGCCAGGAGCGCCGCCCCGAGGACGATCTCGCCCGATGCGACGGCCTTGCCGAACTTCTCCGGCGGGACCTGCTCGGCCTGGGGGAAGGCGTTGGCCGTCATGTCCCGCAGGCCTTCCGCGCGCTCGGCGTCCAGCTTGAGCTTGGACACGCCCGAATTGAGGATGAACGCTCCCGCGGCTGCGCGGAGGATGGCGTGGCTGAGGCTGAATCCCATGATGGCCCTTCTCTGGTGGCGGTGGTGCGCGGAGGTTCTCGCCCACCCAGACTATTGGCGCCAGACAAGCACGGGCACTCCGGGGCGTCAATCCTTCCGGCGATAGAATGGCTGCGCCTACCCCCCATGCGCCGAGAGAGACGAGTGCCCTGTGATCCAGCTTGACCGTGTTCCCATCCGACGTGCCCTGATCTCGGTCTACGACAAGACGGGCCTCGAGGAGCTCGCGTCCGGTCTGCATGCTGCAGGGGTCCGCATCGTCTCCACCGGCTCGACCGCCAAGAAGATCGCCGCGGCGGGCGTCCCGGTGCAGGAGGTCGAGGAGGTCACCGGATCGCCGGAGATGCTCGACGGCCGGGTCAAGACCCTCCACCCCCGGGTGCACGGCGGCATCCTCGCGGACCGCCGCGTCCCCGAGCACATGGAGACCCTCGAGCGCATGGACATCGAGGCGTTCGACCTCGTCGTCGTGAACCTGTACCCGTTCGTCGAGACCGTCCGCTCCGGCGCCGGCATGGACGAGGTCGTCGAGCAGATCGACATCGGCGGTCCCGCGATGGTGCGCTCGGCCGCGAAGAACCATGCCGCCGTCGCCATCGTCGTGGACCCGGGCTTCTACGGCGACGTCGTCTCCGCCGCGCAGTCCGGCGGCTTCGACCTGCGCACCCGTCAGCGGCTCGCGGCAAAGGCTTTCGCGCACACCGCCGCCTATGACACGGCGGTGGCGACGTGGACGGCAAGCCAGTTCCCCGATGAGGACGAGAGCGGCGCGGTGCACTGGCCCGCGTACGCCGGGCTCGCCCTCGAGCGCTCCGAGGTGCTCCGCTACGGCGAGAACCCCCACCAGCCGGCCGCGCTGTACGTGGACAGGGCCGCCCCGGCGGGCATCGCCCAGGCGGACCAGCTGCACGGCAAGGCCATGAGCTACAACAACTTCGTCGACGCCGACGCCGCCCTGCGCGCCGCGTTCGACTTCGACGAGCCCGCCGTCGCGGTCGTCAAGCACGCGAACCCCTGCGGCATCGCCGTCGCCACTCCCGGCGCCGAGGACCCGATCGCGGACGCGCACCGCAAGGCCCACGCGTGCGATCCCATCTCGGCATTCGGCGGCGTGATCGCCGCGAACCGCACGGTGACGCGCGGGATGGCCGAGACGGTGGCCGGCATCTTCACCGAGGTGGTGATCGCCCCGGACTTTGAGCCGGAGGCGGTGGAGATCCTGTCGAAGAAGAAGAACATCCGCCTGCTCGCGCTTCCCGAGGGCTACAGCCGCTACCCCACGGAGATCAAGCAGATCTCCGGAGGCGTCCTCGCCCAGGTCGCCGACACGTTCGCGGCCGACGGCGATTCCCCCTCGGCCTGGACGCTCGCCGCCGGCGACGCGGCCGACGACGCGACGCTCGCCGACCTCGCCTTCGCCTGGCGTGCCTCGCGCGCCGCGAAGTCGAACGCGATCCTGCTCGCCAAGGACGGGGCCTCGGTGGGCATCGGCATGGGCCAGGTCAACCGGGTCGACTCGTGCCGCCTCGCCGTGGAGCGGGCCAACACGCTGGGAGTCGAGGTCACGTCCGACGTCGACTCGGCCGGCGGTGCGTCCGGCACCGGCGGTTCCGGCTCGGCGCCGGAGCGGGCACGTGGCGCGGTCGCGGCGTCGGATGCCTTCTTCCCGTTTGCCGACGGGCTCCAGATCCTCATCGATGCGGGAGTCAAGGCGGTGGTCCAGCCCGGCGGCTCGGTGCGGGACGAGGAGGTCGTCGAGGCTGCGAAGGCGGCCGGGATCACGATGTACTTCACGGGGTCGCGCCACTTCTTCCACTGACACGCGCCGAGGGGGGCCTGACGTGGCCAGGCCCCCTCGTGCCCTTCCTGCACACACGGGGGAGGGAGCCGGGACGGCCCGGCTCCCTCCCTCATGTTGTCAGCCCTGAGAGACGTAGACCGACTGGTACGCGAGGCTGTTTGCCGACGAACAGATGGTCATGACGTTCGCGGCCAAGGACGTGTTCGAGGCGAGGACTTCGGCGAAATTGAAGTCGCCGAGGAGGGTCTCGCGTCCGGGCAGCAGCTCGGCGGACTCGGCGGCGAGCTCAGAAACGGTGATCGTGGTCATGGTGATCAACTCCTGCTGATGAAGGGGGTGTGTGTTCGGGACGGGTCAGTGCTGGAACGCACCGATGATCTGCACGGCGTCCGCGTTGGCGACGGAGCCGATGGTTGCTGCGTTGACCGCGATCGCCAGGTTGACGGCGACGATCGGGGCCACATTGATGTCGATGAGCATGGTGTCGCGCTGCGGGAGCAGCTCGGCGAGCTCGTCGGTGATCTCTGCCGGGGCGAGAGGCGTCATGGATTCCTCCTCGAGTGGGGCTGTCGGTGGGGTGCTCGGCGCCGTGGGGAGCGACGCCGAGCGCCCAGACCGGCGGGGTTCTAGTACTGCGTGATCGAGACGGCCTGGAGAGCGCCGCTGTTGGCGACCGAGCCCCAGGTCTCGGCGTTGATGGCGTATGAGGCGTTCTGAGCCTGGACCAGCGCCATGTTGAGGTCGAACACGAGGGTCTCGCGGGTGGGGAGCATCTCCACCGACTCGGCGGCGAGCTCTGCGGGGGTGAGCTTCTGCATGGTTGTCACCTCCTTCCAAGGATCGGTGGGGTTTCCTTCAGAACGTGGTCAGCTGTGGTGGCCGAAGGGGAACCAGCGGGTCGTGTGGCGGCGTGCCGTGGCATGGGCCGCGGCACCCTGGGCGCGGGCCGGAGGCGGCGGGTGAGGGCGGCGATGATCTGGAGCGCGACGTTTGACAGGACCAGGACGGCCCCGAGGGCCGGAAGGGCGAGCATCACCATCGCAAGGGCGGAGAGCGCCGCGTCCACGGGGCGCCCGGTGGTGGCCGCAGCGACGAGGTGCTGGGCATGCAGCACGGCGGCCCCTGCGGCCTGCTGGACGATGAACGGCAGGCTGATGGCGAGCCATACCAGGACTCCGAGGAGGAATGGCACCACGATCAGGACCCAGGAGGTCACGATCCAGCGCGACACCGGCCTCAGCTCCAGCACGCGGGGATCCGCCGGCCGCCCGGGCAGGAGGCTCCGCAGTACCGGGCCAACCCTCGAGAACAGGTCGGGGACTCCCGCGAGGTCGGCGAGGACGAAGTAGCCGTCGAGCCGGATCGTGGGCGGCAACTGCTGGACCATCTGCAGCTGGGTCAGGACCACGAGGAGGAGCAGCAGCGGGCTGTGGGACATCAGGAAGCCGGCTCCGGCTGTGAGCACCCAGAGCATGTGGAAGTAGAGGCCGCCGAGGTCGGTGCGGAGGCGGGCGCCTCTCGAGAGACGGTACGAGTCGGTGACGTCCGTGTAGAAGGCGGGGAAGACGAGGTAGAGGCCCACTCCGATCACTCCCGGGGTCGCGCCGCCATATCTGCAGGCGGTTGCGTGGCCCAGTTCGTGGACTAGGGCCCCCACCGTCATGAGGGCGAAGAGCATCAGGAGCATCGACGGAGTCACGAGGACATCCATCAGGGCGCCGATGGCATTCGCCGAGAGGAGCAGCTTGAGGTCGAGGGCCACGAGGCTCGCGCACGCCAGGATGACCACGGGTGGCCAGTACAGCGGGCTCAGGAGATAGGAGAGGCGCTCGACTGCACGCCGGGGGAAGATCGTGGTCTTCCCCCGCAGGGCCAGGAGCGGAGTGGCGCGCGGCGCTGCTGCGGGCACAGCAGCGGCGTCCGGCTGGACCAGGAGTCCGAGCGGGGCCAGCTTCTGCTCGGCAAGGAGGGAGAGCCCATCGGCGTCGAGCTCGCGGCCGAAGGCGTGGCTCACGCGCCGGGCGAGTTCCTCGAGGGGCAGGGGGGTGGTTGCCTTGGCGACGATGATGTTCAGCAGTTCGCTGAGCTGGACTACTTGACCGTCTCCACGCCGGACCAGATAGGTGCTGTGGTTGAGGCCGGACCCGGAGACTGGCCCGAGCAGCTCGAGCCCCTCGGGGCGCTGCCACCGGACGTCCGGGACGGCAGCGGACACTGAGGCCAGTTCCTGTGTCATGGTCTCCTCCTGCGGGAAGGTTGGAGCGTGCTTTGCGGGTGGGCCAAGCGGGGGTGGGCCGGGGGCGGCGGGCTGAAGGAAGCCGTCCCCGGCTGCCCAGGGGACGTCAGGACTGCGTGACGTAGATCGTCTGGACCGCAGCGCTGTTGGCCTGCGAGAAGAGCGTGCCGACGTTGAGCGCGAGGGACGAGTTGGTCGCCCAGATGCCCACTGTGTTGTAGTCCCACAGCAGGGTGTCGCGGCCCGGCAGGAGCTCGACGGTCTCGGCGGCCAGTTCGGCGGTGGTGATCTTGGTCATATGACTCATCTCCTTGGTGGGTGAGCGATTGCGTGTCAATCGCCGCAATAAGTACATCGAATGGAGTGTTATCTCCGCGTTATCGATCCATTACCGAGCCGGCGTGCGGGAACTCCTTCGCTGGCATTCGTCCGCTGGCATGGCAGAGGCCCCGCGCACAGGATCTCTGCGGGCGGGGCCTCGAGCGGTCGGGAGCGCGGGGGGAGGGCGCTCCTCAGGAGCCGGAGTCGACCTGCAGGCGCGTCTCCACGGCAGCCCCGGTGTCTGCGGCGATGACAGCGCGAGCCCGCTCTACGGCGTCGTGCGCTGAGGATTGCGCGCGAGCCGAGAGTATGGCGGCGGGGGCCGAAGCGGCCGCATTCAGGTCGACGCCGAGGGCCTGCTCGATCCCGAGCACGATGCTCCGCGCGGACGGCGAGAGGTCACGCTGCTGCCGGCCGACGAGGATGTACTGGATAGCTACGGTCTGGGTGTTGCAGCCCGTGCAGCCTTCGTTGACGGCGATTGAGCTGTTGTTGGCGATGATGGAGCGAGCGTCCGCTGTCGCGATGATCTGGACTGACACAGCGGCCGACGACGCCCAGTCGCCTGTCGTGTAGGCAGTGGCCAGATTGTTCGCGGTAAGGGTGGAGGCACCGGGAGACGTGAGGACCTGCAGCGTCACCGCCGTGCCGGAACAGCCTGCGCACGAGTTCTCCACGGAGGCAGAGGCGGACGCCGGGCCGCCGTTGGGTCGGAGCGGACCCACCACGACGGCAGAGTCGACGGCATTCGGGCGGTGGGGGCTGGGGATGGCTCGGGAGGCGACGTGCATATAGCGCCCCCAGGCGATCCCCGGGGGCGGGCCAGCGGCAGCGGATGCCGGGAGGGCCGGGGCGGCCCAGAGGGCGGCGGCAAGGGTCCCGGCGGCCACCGCCCTCACGAGCGCGAACGCAGGGGACAGGGAACGTCGGTTCTGGGCAGGGCGCATTGTTCAGCTCTCCTTCTGGGGCTGCCTGTACATCGCTTGCTGGGGCTGCCGGTACATTGTGGTGACCGCGGCGGGTCCCGACGCAGCCAGGGTCCGCCCGTTCCCGAGCTGCTCGTCGGTGACAAGCCTCTCGAGTCTCGTGGAGGGCTCGATGCCCATCTCCTCGGCGAGGCGGCGGCGGAAGTCCTCATAGGTGCGCCGCGCGCCGGCCCCGTTTCCAGCGCTCATCTGCCCGCGGATCACGAGCGCCTGCGCTGATTCCCGCAGTGGCTCGATCGCGGCGGCGCTCATCGCGGCCGCCACCGCAGCTTCGGGGCGGTTCTCGCCCAGATGCCGGCGGGCCATGGATTCCAGCGCGGCGATCCGGAGCTGCCGGAGACGCTCCTGCTCGAACAGGAGCCAGTCGTCATACCACCCGGGAAGGAGCTCGGCGGAGTACAGCAGGTCTGTGAGTCCCGGGGCCGGCTCCGCCCCCGTGACGGCACTGTCAACGGCGTCACGGAGACGGTCGAGGTCGACGTTCACGTTCTCTGCCAGACTGAGCGGGTCAGTGGTCTCGGCGAGGAGGCCCGGGAGCTGGTGCCTGATCTTGAAGACGGCGACTCGGAGGCTGCTCGCGGCCTGATGCTCGCTGCTTTCGGGCCACAGGAGGCCCGCGATGTAAGTGCGTGGCCTGGGGCCGAGAAGCGCGAGCGCTGCGATCACCCTCTGCTGGCGGCTGCCGACGGACTGCGACGTCCCTCGCCGAGTCAGCTGCCAGCGGCCCAGAAGATGCAGTTCCCACGACATCGCTCACGCGCCCCTATTGACGAAAGCCCTCGGGTGGCTCCGTCCCCCATCGTGGCGGGAGGTTCGGCGCGCCCTGACGAACGATTCCAGTGTGACAATGCCGAGATAATCCAGTCAATGGATTTATCCACATCAACCGGATTGTCAAGCAATGGGAAGCGTGCTGTCGAGTCGGAACGCTCGTCTCGTCAGCGCCCATCCTGCACGGCATGGGCCGCCGAGCGGCTCAGTCGCCCTGCTGCTTCTCCAGCCATGAGCGGACCGCGGCGACAGCGGAGTCGACGTCGGCGACCACGGCCGAGGACGCCGGCTCGCGCGGACCCTCGGACGTGAGGACCCGGACCCTGAGCCCGTGTGGCGACGAATCGGGCTCCCGCCACACTCGGAGTACCAGCGTTCCCAGCTCGTCGAGTGCGTTGTCGTGCGCGTCGCCGTGCTCGGCGGCGGCGGAATGCTGTCCCAATGATCTCCCCTGAATGCCTACAGCCTCAATGCTCCTGCGGCCTGCGCAAGAGCCTTCTGTCCCCTCAGGGGAAGTGTAGGGCCAGCAGCGCCGATGATCGCGCGGCCATCCTTGACACGAGCGTGCTTCGGTGATCGTCTCTGTGCCTCTCGTCACGAAACCGGCCGCCGCCGCGGCACTCCGGTAAGTTAAGGATGTTGACATAGCAGCACCCACGCACACTGCGGCGAATGCCCACGCGCACATCGAACGCCGCGGTCTGCCCCAGCGTTCGCAGGAGGCGCCCACCCATGGCCACCATCATCTACACGCACACGGACGAGGCGCCGATGCTGGCGACCCACTCGTTCCTGCCGATCGTCAAGGCCTACTCCTCGGCTGCGGGCGTCGACATCGAGACGCGGGACATCTCCCTCGCGGGCCGCATCATTGCCGTCTTCGGCGACTACCTGACGCCGGAGCAGCAGCAGCCGGACGCGCTTGCCGAGCTGGGTGCGCTCGCGAAGACGCCCGAGGCCAATATCATCAAGCTCCCCAACATCTCGGCGTCGATCCCGCAGCTCAAGGCAGCGATCGCCGAGCTCCAGTCCCAGGGCTACGCCCTCCCGGACTACCCGGACAACCCCTCCTCCGACGAGGAGACGGACATCCGCTCGCGCTACGACAAGGTCAAGGGCTCCGCGGTCAACCCTGTGCTCCGCGAGGGCAACTCGGACCGCCGCGCGCCACTGTCGGTGAAGAACTACGCGCGCAAGAACCCGCACTCCATGGGGGCATGGAGCGCTGACTCGAAGACGAACGTCGCCACCATGGCCGCTGACGACTTCCGCTCCAACGAGAAGTCTGTGGTCCTGCCCGCGGACGACTCCCTGACCATCCAGCTCGTGCTCCCCGACGGCGCCGTCAAGGAGCTCAAGAAGGGCATCTCCGTGCTGGCCGGCGAGATCGTGGACGGCACGTTCATGAGCGCCGCTGCCCTCGACGACTTCCTGAGGGCCCAGGTCGCACGGGCCAAGGAAGAAGGCGTCCTCTTCTCCGCGCACCTGAAGGCCACGATGATGAAGGTCTCGGACCCGATCATCTTCGGCCACGTCGTCGCGGCGTACTTCTCGGAGCTGTTCGAGACCTACGGCAAGCAGCTCGCCGCGGCGGGCCTCAGCCCCAACAATGGCCTCGCCTCCATCCTCGCGGGCCTCGATGCCCTGCCCGAGGATGTCCGCGACGGCGTGAAGGCCCTCATCCAGAAGGGCCTCACTGACGGACCCGACCTCGCCATGGTCGATTCGGACAAGGGGATCACGAACCTCAACGTGCCCTCCGACGTGATCGTGGACGCGTCCATGCCCGCCATGATCCGCATCGGCGGCCACATGTGGGGTCCCGACGGCAAGGAGCACGATACGCTCGCCGTCCTCCCCGACTCCTCCTATGCGGGCGTGTACCAGGCTGTGATCGACGACTGCCGCGAGCATGGCGCCCTCGACCCCACGACGATGGGCACCGTTCCGAACGTGGGCCTCATGGCCCAGGCTGCCGAGGAGTACGGCAGCCACGACAAGACGTTCGAGATCCCGGCCGACGGCACCCTCCAGGTGGTCAACCGCGCCGGCGATGTGCTGATCGAACACCGCGTGCAGGCCGGGGACATCTGGCGCGCGTGCCAGACCAAGGACGTGCCCGTCCGCGACTGGGTCAAGCTCGCCGTGAACCGCGCCCGCGCCACGGACACTCCGGCGGTGTTCTGGCTCGATGAGACCCGTGCCCACGACCGCAACGTGATTGCCAAGGTCAAGGAGTACCTGGCCGAGCACGACACCGAGGGCCTGACCATCAAGATCCTCGCCCCGGCCGAGGCCACCACGTACACGCTCGAGCGCCTCCGCAAGGGCGAGGACACCATCTCCGTCACGGGCAACGTGCTGCGCGACTACCTCACGGACCTCTTCCCGATCCTCGAGCTCGGCACGAGCGCGAAGATGCTGTCCATCGTTCCCCTTATCGCGGGCGGCGGCCTCTTCGAGACCGGCGCGGGCGGCTCCGCGCCGAAGCACGTGCAGCAGCTCATCAACGAGGACTACCTCCGCTGGGACAGCCTCGGCGAGTTCTTCGCCCTCGTGCCCTCCTTCGAGCTCTACGCCGAGCAGGCTGGCCAGCCGGCCGCCAAGGTCCTCGCCGACACTCTGGACCGCGCCACCGGAACCTTCCTCGAGGAGAACAAGTCTCCGGGCCGCAAGCTCGGCACCATCGACAACCGCGGCTCGCACTTCTACCTTGCCCAGTACTGGGCGCAGGAGCTTGCGAAGCAGACGGACGACGCCGCGCTCGCAGCAGCCTTCGGCCCCGTCGCCGAGGCGCTGACCTCGCAGGAGGAGACGATCGTCTCCGAGCTCCTCGCGGTGCAGGGCCACCCGGTGGACCTCGGTGGCTACTACCACCCCGACGAGGCCAAGGCCTCCGCGGCGATGCGCCCATCGGCGACCCTCAACGCGGTGGTGGACGGCATGGGCAAGTAGCAGTCCGGTCCAATAGCGTTCGACGGCGCCCCCGCCGCCGGTGAGATCCCTCGCCGGCGAAGGGGGCGCCGTCGTCATCGGGTCGTCATCGGCTTTGACACTCGCTGCTGGATCAGAGAGCATTAGTTGAAACTTCAATTGAAAATTGGAGTAGCTTGGCCGCATTCCGGCCCCTCGTCCACCGACAGGAAGGGACCCTATGTCCTCCTCGCGCAGCGTCGCCTCAGATATCGCCCGTACTGTGCTCCGCGTTGCCCTCGGCGCCGTGTTCTTCGCCCACGGCTGGCAGAAGTTCTTCGAGTACACGATCCCCGGCGCCCAGGGTGCCTTCGCCCAGATGGGCGTTCCTGCTGCCCAGCTCGCCGCGCCGATCTCGGCCGGACTCGAGCTCATCGGCGGGGCGCTCCTCGTCGTGGGCCTCCTGACCCGGGTGGCCGGTGCGCTCCTCGCCGTCGAGATGCTGTCGGCGCTCTTCCTCGTCCACATCTCGGCAGGCATGTTCGTCGAGAAGGGCGGCATGGAGCTCGTCCTCATCCTCGCCGCAGCCTCGGCCGCTGTGGCCCTCGTCGGTCCGGGGCGCCTCTCGCTCGATGCCGCGCTGTTCGGGCGCCGGACCGGCAAGCTCGCCCTGCTCGCTGCCTGACGCGTTCCCTAGACGCAGCGCTGCGCCCCGCGCCCCCGGTGATCTTCTCGCCGGAGACGCGGGGCGTCGTCGTGCGCGGGCAACGGGACTAGACGGACGCCATGGCTAGACCGACGCCATGGCGGGGGACCGGTGACGACGGAGGAGCGTCCCCGTGCCGAGCCCGGCTCCCAGGCCCAGGATGAGCGCCGCTGCCGCGAGCAGCAGGGCCATGGGCAGCGTCACGTTGCCGGCGAGGTCCTCCGCGAGCGCGGCCAGGCACACGCCGGGCGTCTGCGTCGCGTGTGCCGCCTGAGACGGCTCCGGAACCGAGGCGCCCGCCGACCGACGTGCGTCCGCCGACTCTCGTGTGCCGGGTGCCGACGCCGACGAGGCAGTGGCGGACAAGGCCTGTGCCGGCACGACGGCCGCCGGTGCAGGCGCCGCACCCTCCCGGATTCCGCCGGCTGCGGGGCCGGACGGGGCAGAGGCGGGGTTCTGCGCCGGTGCTGTGTCCGCGCAGTCGGCGGTTCCGGAGTCGGCACTGCCGTTGGGGGCGCTGCCGGTCACGGTGCCGTCACCGGGCGCAGCAGCGTCGTCGTCGGCCACCGTCCCGGTCCCTGTCCCGCTGCCGGGGAGGGTAGACCCACCCGGTGCGGTGCCGGCTCCCGGGGCGGTCGCGTCACCGGGAACAGTGATTCCCCCGGGAACGGTGACGCCACCGGGCGCAGTGCAGCCGCACGGGGTGGTGCCGCCAGCCTGGGCCGGGGGAGTGGATGGGCTGGTGCCCTCAGTGCCGCAGCCCCCTGCCGGAAGCGTCGCGCCCGACCCTCCGACGTTCACGGCGAGAGGCACGGTGAGGCACGCCTGCGGCTCCGTCGCGATCGCGATGCCGCCGACTGTGCCGCCTGTTCCGCTGTGCCCGATGCCGCCCGCTGTGATCACGGTGGGAGCGGCCAGTGCGAGGGTCGGGTCCGTGACGGCGGTGATGCCGCCGCCAAGGGCGGGAGCCCCGTGGCCAGTGGTCGGGTGGCTTCCCGTCCCGTTGACTGCGGGCCCCGGCGTGGGCACGGCGGGTGCCGGCACAGGGGCGGCGGGTGCCGGCGCCGTCGTGCCTCCGGGCACTCCGCCGATGGTCACGGCGGTAGGCGCTGACAGCGCGACGGCAGGTGCGGTGACGGCGGTGATGCCGCCGCCTGAGACCGGGGCGCCGCCCGCATCGATGGCGCCAACCGTGACCGCGGTCGGTGCGGTGAGCGTGAGCACGGGGTCGGTGGCAGCCGTGAGCAAAGGCGAGGTCACGGTGTGTTGGGCCGGATCGGGTCCGGCGGGGTCGGTGGCCGCGCTCGCGTTGGCAGCGACCTGGCCCAGGCCGAGCAGGCCTCCGGCCACCAGCGTGCCGAGCATGGCTCGGCGCATGAGGGTGTTCATGGTTGGTACTCCTGACAAGATGATGGATGGCGCGCGTGGCGCCGGGGAACGAGGTGCCTGCCACAGGGCAGGCCTGTCCCCTCTAGTCGGGAGTAGAACCGGGGTCGAACGCTGGCGGCTCGGGCAGCCGGCCGGGTGCAGAGGGCAGGAGTAGACCGCGACGCGCCATCAGTATCAGGCCGAACGCGCCAGCGGCGAGGGCGAGGCTCGCTCCGCCGCTCGTCTGCCCCGATGCCTGGTCTCCGAGCGAGATCGGCGCCAGTGGCAGCACCGGGGCGGTGGGGGCTGCGGGCGCGGGAAGTGACAGGGCCGGCAAGACGGCAGCGGCACGATCGACAGCGATCACAGCATCCACGACGGGCACTGCGGCACCTTCAAGGAGCGCGCGGACGGCCTCAGCCTGGGTGGCCGGGGCGGGAGCCTCGCCTGCGGAAGGCTGCTCGGGGGGGCCCGCATCTGGCCTCGATGACTGCGCGGAATCGGCGGAGACCGCAGTGGCCGGGGACTGGGTGACAGCGGCTCCAGGAGCGCTTCCGGGGGGCTCGGCCTGCGGTTGCAGGACGGCCGCCATGGGAGCAAGGACTGGTGTGAGCACCGTATCGGCGCGCTCGGTGATTCCTGCCACCGTTCCGCTGACTGTCCCCACAGCCGTCGACGCCGTGGACGCAACCTCGGTCAGGACGGGCTCGACCGCCGGTCCGAGGGAGGAGAGCGCACCGCCGGTGACCGGAGCCGCCGACGAGGCGACGCTCTGGACGGTCGAGACGACGGGGGCGGTCTGGACAGTCGTCTGGGCGGTCGAGACGACGGGGGCCGTGACTGCGCCGGTGAGGGTTGGAACAGACCCGGCCGGATCCGGGACGGCCACGGGCGCCGGCTGCGCGGCGGCTGGCGCGGTGGCGGCTGAATCGATGAGGTTGCCGACGGGGGTTGCAGCCTGGGCGCCTGCGCCGGAGAGGACCAGCCAGACGAACGCGAGGCCGGCGGCGGCAGCCGCGTGGCGGGCAGCCGAGACGAGCCACGCGCGCCACACCGCACCGCTGCTCATCCGTGCCCTCCTCCCCAGCAAGGCAGGCCTGCTCTGGCAGGCCACTCGCCGGTCATCCTAGGCATGGCATTCCGGCGTCGTCCAGACCCGGATCAGGCCCGTTGGTCGTTCGGGTACCTGATCCCGAGCTGGTGGCGGACCCCGTCGAACAGGCGCATCGTGTCCAGGGAGTGGCGCCACGGCATGGTCGGGCTCTCCGTGAGGCCCTGCTGGATGCACCGGACGGCCTCGCGCAGCTCATACACGTAGCCGCGGCCCACCACCTCGATCCGTTCCGCCCGGGGCGGATCCCAGCCGCGGCGCACCACGAGCTCCGTCGGGTTGTTCACGCTGCCCACGCTCGTGAGGACGCCCTCGGTGCCTGCAACCGTGGCGGTGCGAGAACCGTGCGCGACGAGAGAGGAGACGAGGGTCGCGAGCTGGCCGCCGCTGTAGGAGAGCGTGAGGATGTTCTGCTCATCCACGCCCTCCTCGTTGAGACTCCCGACGGCGGTGAGCGAGTCCGGGAACCCGAGCGCCCCCACGGCCCACAGCAGCGGGTAGACGGTGAGGTCCAGCAGCGCACCGCCACCCGCGACGACCGCCCAGATCCTGTTCAGCGGGTCCTTCGGCGCTGGGAATCCGAGGTCCGCCGACACCCACTGGACCTCGCCGATTTCCCCGGACTCGATGATCTCGAACGCGCGGAGCATCCCCGGGACGAACCGGCTCCAGACGGCCTCCATGAGGAACAGGCCCTTCGCCGCGGCGAGGTCTACGAGCTCCTGGGCCTCGTGGGCGTTGACGGTGAAGGACTTCTCGACGAGAACACCCTTGCCGGCCTCGAGGGCGGCCTTGGCGACGAGGTGGTGCTGGCCGTGCGGCGTCGCGACATACACGATGTCGACGTCGGGATCCTCCACGAGCTGCATGTACCCCGGGGTCCCGCCCTGGTCCGCGTACGCGTGCGCGGCGCCGAACTCGCGGGCGAACGCGAGCGAGCGCTCGTGGTACCTCGAGCTGACAGCATGCAGGGCGGCGTCGGGCAGGAGTGCGAGATCCCGAGCCACGGTCCGGGCGATGGCCCCCGTGGCCACGATGCCCCAGCGGACGGTGCGCCCGGTCGGCTCGAGCGGGTCGTCGTTGCGCTGGAGCGACAGCCAGGGCCGTTGGATGTGGCGCGTCATGGGGCCATCCTTCCACGCGAGGGGAGCCTCGCCTCGCTGGACGCGCACCCCTCCGGCGGGCAGGATCAGAGCATGGGGATCCTCCGTCTTGTGCGCGCCTACCCGGCTGTGGCCGCGGCCCTCCTCGTCCTCGCCGTCTCGCTCGTCCTCGCGGCCTCAGGCCAAGGCGTGGCCGCCCAGGCGGTGGCGACAGCGTTCGCGGGGGCGATGGCTGCCTGGACGCTCGTGGGCATGGTCCGCGAGATCCTCCGGGGGCACTGGGGCCTGGACATCCTTGCCGTCACGGCGATTGTGGCCACGCTCCTCGTCGGCGAGTACATCGCCGGCGTGATCATCGTCCTCATGCTCTCCGGCGGCGAGGCCCTCGAGGACTACGCGGCCGGCCGGGCGCGGCGGGAACTGACAGCGCTCCTGGACCGCGCGCCCCGCGCGGCGCACCGCCAGCTCCCCGATGGCACGGTTGAGGACATCCCCCTCGAGGGCGTGGCACCGGGCGACCTCCTCGTGGTCCGGCCTTCAGAGGTGGTCCCCGTCGACGGCGTCCTCGAATCCGAGGCGGCCACCTTCGACGAGTCCTCCCTCACCGGAGAGAGCCTGCCCGTGGACCGGATGGCGGGGGAGCCGGTCCTGTCCGGCACGCTCAACGGCACGGTCGCCGCTGTGATCCGGGCGAGTGCCACGGTGGCCGACAGCCAGTTCTCGCAGATCGTCGCCCTTGTGCGGGAGGCCGCCGAGAGCCGAGCCCCCGTGGTGCGCCTCGCGGACCGGTACGCCGTGCCATTCACCCTCCTCGCGCTGGCCCTCGCCGGTCTGGGCTGGTGGCTCTCCGGGGATCCCCACCGGTTCGCCGAGGTTCTCGTCGTGGCGACCCCGTGCCCGCTGCTGATCGCCGCGCCCGTCGCGTTCATGGGCGGCATGAGCCGTGCCGCGAAGAACGGGGTGATCGTGAAGGGTGGAGCGGTCCTGGAGCTGCTGGCCCGCGTCAGGACCGCGGCGTTCGACAAGACGGGCACCCTCACCCGCGGGCGCCCCGAGCTCGTTGCCGTCCGTCCTGAGCGCGGGTTCGACGCCGAGGAGCTCCTCACACTCACGGCCTCCGCGGAGCAGTACTCGTCCCACGCGCTGGCAGCCTCTGTGGTCGAGGCTGCTGCCGCGCAGGGCGTCGACCTCCTGCCCGGTTCGGGGGCCGAGGAGGCAGCGACGAACGGCGTGCTCGCGCAGATCGGCGGCCAGCGCATCCTCGTGGGCAAGCGTGCCTTCGTCGCGCAGGAGACCGGCGCCGCGGTGGCCGAGCCCCCGCTCGAGCCGGGTGAGCTCGCCGTCTACGTGGCGGTGGACAGGGCGTTCGCGGGCGTCGTCGTGCTCCGCGACCAGGCGCGCCCGGAGGCCCGCGCGACGCTCGCTCGGCTGGGCGAGCTCGGCGCGCGCCACACGCTCATGCTCACGGGCGACGGCGCCTCGACCGCCCACGCGATCGCGCGCCAGCTCGGGGTCTCGGACGTGCGTGCCGAGCTCCTGCCGCTGGACAAGGTGGAGATCGTACGGGCGGCGGAGCCGCGCCCTGTGCTCATGGTGGGCGACGGCGTCAACGACGCCCCCGTGCTGGCCGCCGCGGACGTGGGGATCGCGATGGGCGCGCGCGGCTCGACCGCCGCGAGCGAGTCCGCGGACGCGGTGATCCTCGTGGACGACATCTCCCGCACCGCCGCCGCCATCGAAATCTCCCAGCACACGGTGCGCGTGGCCCTGCAGTCGATCTGGCTCGGCATCGCGCTGAGCGTGGGCCTCATGCTCGTCGCGCTGACCGGGGTGCTGCCGGCCGTCGCCGGTGCACTGCTCCAGGAGCTCGTGGACCTTGCCACCATCCTCAATGCGCTGCGGGCCGTGGGCGGCGGCCGCCTCACGGCAGCGGCGGCCGCCCCCGTGAAGGGGACGGCCGCCGCCGTGGGTGCTGGCGGGGACGGCTAGGGTGTCACCGTCGCCATGAACACGTCTTCATCCGGCCCCGCGGCACTGCTGTTGCGGGTGTCGGACCAGACGGTATTCGCCGCCCGGCCCTCCCCGCCCGTAAAGATCCGGATCTGACTTTGCCTCTCCCACACGCAGAGGCGGCCGCCCCCGCGAAGGGGACGGCCGCCGTCGTGCGCTGATCGGGACAGACTACTGGGTGAGCTTGCTCAGCGTCGGGTCGTTCGCGTACGCCTCCTTGGCGTTGGCCTTCGTGACGATGACCGGCGGGAGCAGGTACGTGGGGACGGTCTTGACGCCGTTGTTGTAGGACTTGGTGTCGTTGATGTCCGGCTGCTGCCCGGCCTGGAGCTTGCTGACCATGTCGATGGCCTGCTTCACGAGGTTGCGGGTGTCCTTGTTGATGGTCGAGTACTGCTCGCCCGCCATGATCGACTTGACCGACTCCACCTCGGAGTCCTGGCCGGTCACGACCGGGATCGGCTTCCCGGCGCTCTTCACAGACGTGATGATCGCCCGGGCCAGGGTGTCGTTGGGGGAGAGGACGCCATCGAGCGGAGCGGTGGTGTAGTTGGCCGCGAGGATCGTGTCCATGCGCTTCTGCGCGTTCTCGGCCTTCCAGCCCTGCGTCACAGCCTGCTCGAACGACTTCTGGCCCGAGAGGACGTGGAGCGTACCGTCATCGATCTTCGGCTTCAGCACGCTCATGGCGCCGTCGAAGAACACCTTCGCGTTCGCGTCGTCGGGGGAGCCGGCGAACAGCTCGACGTTGTACGGGCCGTTCGCCTTCTTCGCCTTCATGCCGTCCAGGAGCGCCTGGCCCTGGAGCTGGCCGACCTTGAAGTTGTCGTAGGCCACGTAGTAGTCCACGTCGTTGGTGTTCTCGAGGAGGCGGTCATAGGCGATGACCGTGGCGCCCGCATCCTTGGCCTGCTTGAGCTGCGTGCCGAGCTGCTTGCCGTCGATCGCGCCGACGATGATGACCTTGGCGCCCTTGGTGACCATGGTCGAGATCTCGTTCTGCTGCTCCGAGACGCCGCTGTTCGCGAACTGCACGTCCGGCTTGAAGCCGGCGTTCTTGAGGCCGTCGTTGAACAGCTGCTCAGCCAGGACCCAGTTCTCCGAGGTCTTCTGGGGAAGGGCGACGCCGATCAGCGAGTCCTTCGCGAACCCGCCGGCGCTCCCGCTCGCCCCGGCGCTCGACTCCGAGCGGCCGCAGCCCGTGAGCGCGAGCGCCGCGATGGCGACGACGGCAGCCGCCGTCTTGGTCCTCGACGAGGCCTTCCCTGCTATGCCGAACCTGCGCATTGTGCCTGCTTTCTGTGGTGTGTACGGGTGATCCGAAAGGGGGTAGGGGTCTGTGATGGCCGGGGTGCACGGTGAGGGGCGCGCACGACGGCGAGGGGCCGGCGTCGTGCGTCAGGCCTCCTTGGCGAGCACCTCGGTGGTCTTGGTGGTCTCGTCGGGCTGGAGCGGAGTCCCGCCGCCGGCGCGCTCGCCCCCGCCGCGGCCGCCGCCGGCGCCGCGGATGAGGAGGCCGATGATGGACCGCTTGCCCTGCATCTTGTTGTAGACATCGAAGGCGACGGCGGCCAGGAGCACGAGGCCCTTGATGATCGCCGTGAGGTCCGCGCCGACGCCGAGCAGCTGGAGGCCGTTGTTGAGCACGGCCATGACGAGGCCTCCGACGATCGAGCCGATCACCGTGCCGACGCCGCCGGTCACCGCGGCGCCGCCGATGAACACGGCCGCGATCGCGTCGAGCTCCCATCCGGTGCCGTCGAACGGGCCGGAGGCGGTGGAGCGGGCCACGAAGACCATGCCCGCGAGGGCGGAGAGGATGGCCATGTTCATCATCACGAGGAAGTTGACCTTCTTCGACTGCACGCCCGAGAGCTCGGCCGCGTGGCGGTTGCCGCCGACGGCGTAGATGTGGCGGCCGATCACGGTCTTGGACGAGATGAAGCCGTAGATGAGGACGAGGACACCGAGGATGATGCCCGGGACCGGGAAGGACGTACCCGGGCGGCCGGTCGCGAAGAGGTACGTCGCGTACAGGATGGCCGCGCAGATGAGCACGACCTTGGTCACCATGACCCACGTCTCGGGCACTTCCGCGCCGAGGGCCTTCGCCTGGCGGCGCGAGCGGAGCTCGAAGAAGACGACGAGCGCCGCGCCGATGATGCCGAGCAGCAGCGTGAGGTTGTTGTAGCCGGTGTCCGGGCCGATCTCGGGCAGGTAGCCGTTGCCGATCTTCTGGAAGTCGGCGGGGACCGGGACGGTGTTGGACTTGCCGATGTACTGGTTCACGCCGCGGAAGATGAGCATGCCGGCGAGCGTGACGATGAACGCCGGGATGCCCACGTACGCGACCCAGAAGCCCTGCCAGGCGCCGATCAGGGCGCCGATCGCGAGGCCGAGGAGGAAACCGGCCCACGAGGGCAGTCCCCAGTCCCGCATCGTGATGGCGACGATGATGCCGACTGCAGCGGCGATCGAGCCGACGGAGAGGTCGATGTGGCCCGCGATGATCACGAGGACCATGCCGATCGCGAGGATGAGGATGTACGAGTTGCCGTTGAACAGGTTGATGACGTTGTCCGACGTCAGCGTGAGGCCGCCGGTCAGGATCTGGAAGAGGATGATCAGGGCCACGAGGGCGAAGATCATGCCGAATTGGCGGGTATTGCCGCCGAAGAGCTTCTTGAGCGCGTCCATGGTGGGTCTTTCTACTTCTCAGGCTGCCTTGCGGGACTGGGTCATGAGCTTCATGAGGCTTTCCTGGGTGGCCTCTTCCTTGGTCAGGACGCCCGTGATGGCGCCCTCGAAGATCGTGTAGATGCGGTCGGAGAGGCCGAGCAGCTCGGGCAGCTCGGACGAGATGACGATGACGCCCTTGCCCTGGCTCGCAAGCCTCTGGATGATGCCGTAGATCTCGTACTTGGCGCCCACGTCGATGCCGCGGGTGGGCTCGTCCAGGATGAGCAGCTCGGGGTCGGTGAACATCCACTTCGCGAGGACGACCTTCTGCTGGTTGCCGCCGGAGAGCTTGGCGACGCCCTCGTCCACGTTGGGGGTCTTGGTGCGCAGCGACTTCCGGTACTGCTCGGCGACCTCGTACTCGCGGTTGCGGTCGACGACGAGTCCCCGGGTGATCTTCTTCAGCCCGGCGGAGACGGTGGTCGTCTTGATGTCGTCGAGGAGGTTCAGGCCGAGGGACTTGCGGTCCTCCGTGACGTAGCCGAGGCCGGCGTCGATGGCCTGCGCCACCGTGTTCATCCGGACCTCCTTGCCGTGCATGTAGGTGTGGCCGGAGATGAACTTGCCGTACGAGTGGCCGAAGATGCTCCGTGCCAGTTCGGTCCGCCCGGCGCCCATGAGCCCGGCGAAGCCGACGATCTCGCCTTCGCGGACGAAGAAGCTCGAGCCCTTGCAGACGAGGCGGTCCGTGATGACCGGGTGCTGGACCGTCCAGTCCTTGGCCTCGAAGAGCACGTTGCCGATGGTCGGGGTGTGGTCGGGGAAGCGGGACTCGAGGGTCCTGCCCACCATGCCCTTGATGATGCGGTCCTCGTCCACGCCGTCGCGCGCCACGTTGAGGGTCTCGATCGACTTCCCGTCGCGGATGATCGTGATCTCGTCGGCGATCTGCTCGATCTCGTTGAGCTTGTGGGAGATCATGATGCTCGTGACCCCGCGGCCCTTCAGGCCCACGATGAGGTCGAGCAGGTGCTGCGAGTCGGACTCGTTGAGCGCGGCCGTCGGCTCGTCGAGGATGAGCAGCTTGACGGACTTGTTCAGGGCCTTGGCGATCTCCACGAGCTGCTGCTTGCCCACGCCGATCTCCTTGATGGGCGTGTCCGGATCATCCTTGAGCCCGACCCGCGCCAGGAGCTCCAGGGAGCGGCGGCGGGCTTCCTTCCAGTCGATGACGCCGCGCTTGGACGGCTCGTTGCCCAGAAAGATGTTCTCCATGATGGACAGCTCGGGGATGAGTGCGAGTTCCTGGTGGATGATCACGATCCCCGCGGCCTCGCTGGCCCGGATGTCCTTGAACTCCTGGACCTTGCCCTGGTAGACGATCTCGCCCGCGTAGGACCCGTGCGGGTACACCCCGGAGAGCACCTTCATGAGCGTGGACTTGCCGGCGCCGTTCTCGCCGCAGATCGCGTGGATCTCGCCGGCCATCACCTTGAGGTTCACATCCGAGAGGGCCTTCACCCCGGGGAACTCCTTGGTGATGGACCGCATCTCGAGGATCACCGGTGCGTTCGCAGCCATGCGTCCCTTGCCTCCTGGTCGTGGGTCGAACTTCGTTGTCCGGCGGCCGTGAGGCGCCGTCTGGGTAGAAAGTAAACAGTCAGTCCAGCCTTGTCGTCAAGGCTTGAACGCAAGAATTGTCAGGCGTGGTGGGCGATGTCGGCGTTCTGGAAGACGAGCGCGGCGGCCCCGAGGACCTCCGCCCGGGCGCCGAGGGCTGACATGGTCAGGGCGGTGGTCTCTCCGATCACGGGGACGGCGTGGCGCAGGAGCCCCCTCCTGATCGGATCCAGGAGCTGTTCCCCCAGGTCTGCGAGCGGGCCCCCGATGACGATCACTTCGGGGTTGATGAGGTTGGCGACGGCGGCGAGGGCCCGCCCCACCGCCAGCCCCGCGTCGTCGAGCACCCTCAGGGCCGCTGCCGAGCCTGCCCGTGCCCGGCGCACGATCTCGTCCGGCCCGAGCGGCTCGGGCTCCCCACGCCCGAGGAGTTCGCCCATGATGGTCGTCGAGGCCACCGTCTCGAGGCAGCCGCGGTTGCCGCAGCGGCACACGAGGCCGTGCTCCGCGATCGTCGCGTGTCCGATCTCGCCGGTGATGCCCACGTGTCCGTAGAACGGCGCGCCGTTGAGGATGAGCCCCGCCCCGATGCCCGAGCCGATCTTGACGAAGACGAGGTTCCCCACGCCGCTGTGGGGACCCCACGTGACTTCGCTGAGGGCTCCGAGGTTCGCGTCGTTGTCCACGAATACGGGCAGGGCGAGCCGGTCCTCGAGCCGGGCGAGGATGTGGAAGCCCACCCACTCCGGAAGGATCGCCCCCTGCACGACCGTGCCGGACCGGTGGTCGATGGGCCCCGGGATGCCGGCCCCCACGCCGACGATGTCCTCGCGGCGCACCCCGGCCTCGAGCAGGAGCCTGTCGAGGACCTCGACCGCGGCGCTGATGCTCACGTCCGCCCGGTGCCCGAGCGGCAGGCTCATGCTCTCCTCGGCGAGCACCTCGTAGGCGAGGTTGGCGAGGACCACGCGCAGGTGGCGCCGCCCGAAGTCGATGCCGACGGCGACGGCGGAGTTGCTGTTGAGGCGCACCCTCAGGGCGCGCCGGCCGGAGCTCGTGGTCGGCTCGGTGGCCACCACGTTGGCGTCCTGGAGGACTTTGACGATGTTGGAGACCGTAGCGGTCGAGAGCCCCGTCTGACGGGCGAGCTCGGCCTGGGTGGCGGGCCCCGACGTGAGCGTCTCCACGATGCGCTGCTCGTTGAGCTTCCGGAGGGCGGATTGGGAGCCCGGATTGCCGGTGCCGTTCATCGTCGAGCGCAAGGTGGAGACCATGCTGTACAGCTTCCCTTCAGGACCTCTTGTCGTCAAGAAGTGAACGCAACGCGGGTCCTTCGCCCTCATCCAGTGCGGCCACTAGTCTGGGCGCATGAGCCCAGTCATCGACTTCGGGGGCAGCACCCCGGACATCCATCCCAGCGCGTTCGTGGCCCCGACGGCCTCGATCATCGGCGATGCACACCTTGCCGAGCGCTCGAGCGCGTTCTACGGCGTCTCGGTGCGCGCGGACACCGCGACGATCACGGTGGGAGCGGGCAGCAACCTCCAGGACAACGTCGTCCTGCATGCCGACGCGGGCTTCCCCTGCACTGTGGGCGCCGGAGTCTCGGTGGGGCACAACGCCGTCGTGCACGGCTGCACCGTGGGGGACAACGTGCTGGTGGGAATGAGCGCGACCATCATGAACGGCGCGGTCATCGGGTCGGAGTCGCTGGTGGCCGCGGGCGCCGTCGTGCTGGAGGGCACCGAGGTGCCGCCCCGCTCGCTCGTGGCCGGTGTGCCGGCCAAGGTGCGCCGGGAGCTCAGCGACGAGGAGGTGCAGGGCCTCTACCGCAACGCGTCACACTACGTGGACCTCGCCCGCGCCCACCGGCAGGCCAACGGCCACTGACTTCCGCGATGAACTAGGCGAAGACGACCGTCCGGTGGCCGTCGAGCAGGACGCGGTGCTCGGCATGCCACTGGACGGCGCGGCAGAGGGTGCGGCCCTCGACGTCCCGACCGAGGCGCACGAGCTGCTCGGCGGTCTTCGAGTGGTCCACGCGGATGACCTCCTGCTCGATGATGGGTCCCTCGTCGAGCGCTGCTGTGACGTAGTGCGCGGTCGCACCGATGATCTTCACGCCGCGCGCGTGCGCCTGGTGGTAGGGCCTGGCGCCCTTGAACGAGGGCAGGAACGAGTGGTGGATGTTGATGGCCCGGCCCTCGAGCTCGCGGCACAGGTCGTCGGAGAGCACCTGCATGTAGCGCGCGAGGACCACGAGCTCCACCCGGTGCTCGGCCACGAGCTCGAGCAGGCGCGCCTCGGCCTCGCCCTTGGTCGACCCGTCAACCGGCAGGTGGACGAACGGAACGCCGTAGAACCCTGCCATCGGCTCGAGGTCCGTGTGGTTGGAGACGATGACCGGTACCTCGATCGGGAGCGTCCCGGTGCGCTGCTGGAACAGCAGGTCGTTGAGCGTCCGGCCGTCCCTGGAGCACATGATGAGGGTCCGCACGGGCTGATCACCGTCGTAGACCCCGAGCTTCATCGAGAAGGCCTCGGCCACAGGCGCGAGGGCGGCCTCGAGCTCGGCGCGGGGGGCGGCGGTCTCGACTTCGACCCGCATGAAGAAGGTGCCCGTGTCCGGGCTCTCGTACTGGCGCGACTCGGCGATGTTGCATCCGGCCTCGAGCAGGGCGCCCGAGACGGCATGCACGATCCCGGGCCGGTCCGGGCAGGAGAGGGTCACGATGAAGGTGTTGCGGTCCACCCGGCCTAGCCTACCGAGCGCTCAGCTGCGCCCCGGATGCACGCGTCAGCGCACGACGGCGCCCGACTCCTCGCGCTCGGCAGCGCGCCGCAGTGTCCGGGTTGCGGCAATTGCGGCGGACCGCCCCGCGCGCGTGGCTCCGACGGTCGAAGCGCTCGCGCCGTAGCCGACGAGGAACAGGCGCGGCTCGCGCACCACGCTCACGCCATCGGGTGCCATGAGCACCCCGCCGCCGGGCTCGCGCACGTGCAGCGGTGCGAGGTGCCCGAGGGATGCCCGGAATCCGGTGGCCCACAGGATCACGTCGAGCTCGAGCTCCGTCCCGTCCGTGAGGACGGCCCCAGCCGGGGTGATCCGTGCGAGCGGCCCCCGGGAGACCAGCACGCCGGACCGGATCCCCGCGAGGTACTGGGCGGTGAGCGGCAGGCCGGTCGCCGCGGACACGGAGAGCGGCGGCAGGCCGGCGCGCGTGCGCTCGTTGACGCGGCGTTCGACGTCGGTGCCCCACTCCGCGTCGAAGGGCACCTCGGTCCACTGGGGGGGACGGCGCGTGGTCCAGACGGTGTGCGCTCCGACGGCGTCGAGCTGCAGGAGGAACTGCAGGGCGCTCGTCCCGCCGCCCACCACGAGGACGCGCTTCCCGGCGAACTCCTCCGCGGCGACGAAGTCGTGGGTGTGCAGCTGCCGGCCGCGGAAGGTCTCGCGGCCCGGGTAGTGGGGCCAGTAGGGGCTGTCCCAGGTCCCCGTCGCGGAGATGACCGTCTCACCCAGCCACGAGCGGGCGTCGGCTGCGCGCACGAGGAGGCCGCCGCCGTCGTCCGTCCGCTCCACCGAGGCCACCTGCACCGGCCGCACGAGCGGGAGCCCGAACCTGCGCTCGTACTCCCCGTAGTAGCGGCTCACGACGGCGGACGCGGGCTCGCGCGGATCCGGCGCCTCGAGCGGGAGGCCCGGGAGCGAGTGGAGGTGGTGCGCCGAGTCGAAGGTGAGGGAGTCCCAGCGGTGCCGCCACGCGCCGCCGGGGCCGACGTTCGCGTCGAGGACCACGAAGTCCTGCCAGGGGACGAGTCCCCGGCGCTGCAGCCAGTAGGCCGCGCTGAGGCCGGCCTGGCCTGCACCGATGACGATCGCCTTGAGCGCCTCCACGCCGATCTCCTTTTGTTGACGAGTCAATCGTTTCAACGGGCGTCCGCCTCGGGTTGTTCCCGCCTCCCGCGGTAGACTGGGCAGGTCGCGACTGGCGTTGGGTGGAGCACCACCGGGGAGCGGCGCACATGGGACACCGCGGATCGTACGCCTGGGCCGGGGTCGAGACGCCGCGCCTTCATGCTCCGCCACCCTGTTCCGGTGGCAGCCCGGGGGCCGGTAGCCTGACCAGTAGCCCCCGCCAGTGAACCAGGAGAGCCCGTGAGCCCCACCACTCCTACCGTGTCCGCCGTCAGCAACCTCCCGCTCGAGGAGGTCGATCCCGAGATCGCAGCCGTCCTCGGGAAGGAACTCGGCCGCCAGCGCAACACCCTCGAGATGATCGCGTCCGAGAACTTTGCCCCCCGCGCCGTGATGGAGGCCCAGGGCTCGGTCCTGACCAACAAGTACGCCGAGGGCTACCCCGGCAAGCGCTACTACGGCGGCTGCGAGTACGTCGACGTGGCCGAGAACCTCGCGATCGACAGGGTCAAGGCCCTCTTCGGCGCAGAGTTCGCCAACGTCCAGCCGCACTCCGGCGCCCAGGCGAACGCCGCCGCGCTGTCGGCGATGATCACCCCCGGCGACAAGATCCTGGGCCTCTCGCTCGCCCACGGCGGACACCTCACGCACGGCATGAAGCTGAACTTCTCCGGCAAGCTGTACCAGGTCGCCGCCTACCAGGTTGAGGAGGATACCTTCCGGGTCGACATGGACAAGCTGCGCGCGCAGGCGCTCGCCGAGCGGCCGCAGGTGATCATCGCGGGCTGGTCCGCCTACCCCCGCCACCTCGACTTCGAGGCGTTCCGCTCCATCGCGGACGAGGTGGGCGCGTTCCTCTGGACCGACATGGCACACTTCGCCGGCCTCGTCGCCGCCGGCCTGCACCCGAGCCCCGTGCCGCACTCGCACGTGGTCACCTCGACTGTGCACAAGACCCTCGCGGGCCCGCGCTCCGGCGTGATCCTGGCCAAGGAGGAGTTCGGCAAGAAGATCAACTCCAACGTCTTCCCGGGCCAGCAGGGCGGCCCGCTCATGCACGTCATCGCCGCGAAGGCCGTCGCGTTCAAGATCGCCGGCTCCGAGGAGTTCCGGGAGCGCCAGGAGCGCGTGCTCGAGGGCGCCCGGATCATCGCCGAGCGCCTCACCGAGAGGGACGTCGCGGACGCCGGCGTCTCGGTCCTCACCGGCGGCACCGACGTGCACCTCGTGCTCGTGGACCTGCGCAACTCCGCGCTGGACGGCCAGCAGGCCGAGGACCTCCTCCACGAGGTCGGCATCACCGTGAACCGCAACGCGGTTCCCTTCGATCCGCGGCCGCCGATGGTCACCTCGGGCCTGCGCATCGGCACCCCCGCGCTCGCCACGCGCGGCTTCGGCGCCGCCGAGTTCACGGAGGTCGCGGACATCATCGCGACCGCGCTCAAGGGCGGAGCATCCGGTGCGGACCTCGACAGCCTCCGCGCCAGGGTGGACAAGCTGGCCAACGACTTCCCGCTGTACCCCGGCCACGAGGAGTGGTGAGCGCCCCCATGACGCAGCAGACCTCCCACAAGGCCGTCGTCCTCGACGGCAAGAAGGCCTCGGCGGACATCAAGGCCGAGCTGGCCGAGCGGATCGCTGCGCTCAAGGCCCAGGGCGTGACGCCGGGGATCGCCACGGTGCTCGTCGGGGCGGATCCGGCCTCGCAGCTGTACGTGGGCATGAAGCACAAGCAGTCCAAGGCGATCGGGATGAACTCGATCCAGAAGGAGCTGCCGGCCGATTCCACGCAGGAGCAGGTCGAGGCCCTCATCGACGAGCTCAATGCGGACCCGTCCTGCCACGGGTACATCGTCCAGCTGCCCCTGCCCAAGCACATCGACACCGACGCGGTGCTCGAGCGGATCGACCCGGCGAAGGATGCGGACGGGCTCCATCCGACCAACCTGGGCCGCTTGGTGCTCAACGTCAACGGCAAGATCGACACGCCGCTGCCCTGCACCCCCCGCGGGGTCATCGAACTCCTGCTGCGCAACGACTACGACCTCAAGGGCAAGCACGTCGTCGTGGTGGGCCGCGGGGTGACCATCGGGCGGCCGATGCCGCTCCTGCTCACGCGCCGCGAGATCAACGCAACGGTGACGATCGTCCACACCGGCACGCAGGACATGGGCCAGTACCTGCGCCAGGCTGACGTGATCGTCTCCGGTGCGGGCGTGAAGCACATCGTCAAGCCCGAGGACGTCAAGCCGGGTGCGGCCGTCCTGGACGTGGGCGTCACCCGCGAGGAGGATCCCGAGACGGGCAAGTCCACGGTGTATGGAGACGTCCACCCCGGGGTCGCGGACGTGGCCGGCTACATGTCCCCGAACCCGGGCGGCGTCGGCCCCATGACGGTGGCGCTCCTCATGACGAATGTGGTCGAGGCGGCCGAGCGGGCGGCACGGCTCGCCTGAGCCCGACCAGGGGCGCGCATACTCCCGCCGGAGTATGCGCGCCCCCTCCGCACTTCCGCCCGCGGACGACGACGCGCCGCCGCCGGCGCGCGTAGGCTCGGCTCATGCGTGGGTCGCCTGAGGTGTGGATGCGCCCCGGGTGGGCGGGCCGCCGGCCGGCGTGGCCGGTCAGGGTCGTGGCCGTGGTGGTCCTCGCCCTCATCCAGGTCCTGGGCACCCACGGCGCTGCCTTCCGCCAGCCCGAGGCGCGCCCGCTCGACGCACTCGCCGCAGCGCTCCTGATCGCGGGCCCCCTTCTCCTGCTCGCGCTTCCCGGCAGGCCGGGGCCGGTGGCCGCCGTCGTCGTCGGCATCACGCTCGTGTACTTCGCGCTCGGCTACCCGTGGGGCCCGGTGCTCGCCTCGCCGGTCATCGCCCTCGTGCTTGCGACGGCCGCGGGGGCGCGGCGCTGGAGCTGGGCCGCGGGCGCTGCCATGGTCGCCGCCGCCGCCGCTTGGGCGCTGCCCGCCGGCGACTGGCTCAAGGCCGGGGCGGTGGCCGCCTGGACCGCCGTCGTGCTGCTCGTGGGGGAGGGGCTGCGCGTGCGGCGGGAGCGGGTCGCCGTGCGCCGCCGCGAGTGGGAGTCGCACCGCCGCGAGGTCCGCGACCGGGATCGCCTCGAACTCGCCCGCGACATCCACGACATCGTGGCCCACTCCCTCTCGCTGATCAACGTCCGCGCGAGCGTGGCCCTGCACCTGGCCGAGAGGAAGCCGGAGGAGCTCGTGCCCGCGCTCGAGGCGATCAAGCACGCGAGCCACGAGGCACTCGGCGAGGTGCGCGAACTGCTCGGGGTGCTGCGCCAGGACGCGCCGGTCACGCCCGAGGACCCGCTCGGCCGCATCCCCGGCCTCGTCGAGGATGCCCGGGGGACAGGCCTCGAGGTGACCCTCGACGCGCGGCTCGACCCGCCGCCGTCGCCCGCCATCCAGAGGGTCGTGCACCGTGTAGTGCAGGAGGCGCTGACCAACACGGTGCGCCACGCCGGCGCCCACCGCGTCGGGGTGCGGATCGCGCGCGAGGGCGGCGCCGTGGTCGTGGAGGTGCACGACGACGGCGCCGGGCTCCGGGGGAACGGCCCGGGGGCGGGGCTCACCGGCATGCGCGAGCGCGTCGAGTCGCTCGGCGGCACGCTCGCCCTCACCGACGAGGGCGGCCTGCGGGTCCGCGCGGAACTGCCCGAGGAAGGGGACGCTGCCCGATGATCCGCGTCCTCGTGGTCGACGATCAGGCCCTCCTGCGCGCGGGCTTCCGCGCCCTCCTCGACGCGGAGCCGGACATGGAGGTGGTCGGTGAGGCCGGGACGGGAGCGGACGCCGTGGCTGCGGCCGCGAGGCTCGCGCCCGACGTCGTGCTCATGGACATCCGAATGCCCGGCGGCGACGGACTCGAAGCCACGCAGGCCATCCTCTCCGCCCACCCGGAGGGGCTCAAGGTCATCATCCTCACCACGTTCGAGCTCGACGAGTACATCACCGGGGCGATCCGCGCGGGCGCGAGCGGCTTCCTCGTCAAGGACACCGATCCGGCCGACCTCGTCCGCGCCGTGCGCGCCGTGCACGACGGCGACGCCATGCTCTCGCCGTCCGTCACCCGCAGGCTGCTGGCCCGGCTCGCCGCCGAGCAGCCCCCCGCCGGTGCGGCTGAGCCCGCGGCCGACGTCGGGCAGCTCACCGAGCGCGAGCGCGAGGTCGTCTCGCTCGTGGGGCAGGGGCTCAACAACGCCGAGATCGGGGCCACGCTGTTCATCACGCCGCTCACCGCCAAGACCCATGTCTCCCGGGCCATGACCAAGCTGGGGCTGCGTGACAGGGCCCAGCTCGTGGTGCTCGCCTACGAGTCCGGGCTCGTGCGGCCGGGCTGGCTCGGCTGATCGCGGCGCCTCAGGGCGTACGGCCGCATGATCCCGCCGGAGTAGGCGCGCCCCGCGAGGTGACTCCGCGGGGCCGATGCCGGAGCAGGGCCGGCTGAGAAGACTGGAATCAGCGGCTGAAGTCCAGCCGACAGAGTCCCAAGGAGACCGCCATGTTCGCCGTCCTCGATGCCACAGCCGCCGCCGACCCGACCGCCCACTGGGCGGGCCCCTGGTTCCCGTGGTTCCTGATCTTCCCGCTGTTCTGGATCCTCGCTCTGGGCCTCTTCTTCTTCATCGGCCGCCGCATCTGGTGGGGGCGCCGCGGTCAGGCGGCCGGCTCCGGGCGCTTCGGCCCGGGCCAGTACCCTGGCCACTTCCCGGCTGGCCCCGCAGCAGCCGAGGAGATCCTCCGCGAGCGCTACGCGCGGGGCGACATCGACGAGGCCGAGTACCGGCAGCGGCTCGAAGTCCTTCGCGGCGCCGAGCCCGGGCCGTACTACCAGGCCTGATCCCGTCTGGTCCCCAGGGGGGTACGCGAACGGCGACGCCGGGCACTCGCCTCGAGTGCCCGGCGTCGCCGGTGTCCAGCCGATGCTGGGGCGGATCAGCCCTGCACCGTCATCTCGCGTTCGGCTGTATTGGGGGCGAACATCGTGGCCCCGCTGGCCTGCTCGGCCTCGTGGTCCGGGCCGAGGGGGATCCCGCGCCGGTCACGGAGCATCAGCACGGCGGCGATGGAGACGAGGACGGCGATCAGCAGGTAGACCGAGATCGAGAGCGTCGAACCGGTGGCCTGCAGGAGCGCCTGGGCGATGGTCGGGGCGAAGGCGCCGCCGAGGATCGCACCGATCGCGTAGGAGATCGACACGCCTGAGAAGCGCACCGAGGCGGGGAAGATCTCCGAGTACCAGGCAGCCTGGGGACCGTAGGTGAGGCCGAGGCCGACCGAGAAGAGGATGAGGCCGGTGTAGAGCCCGGCCACGGTGCCCTGGTTGACGAAGAAGAAGACGACGAAGACCATAACTGCCTGGAGCGCGAACCCGATGAGGTACGTGTTCCGCCGTCCGATGGAGTCCGCCAGGTAGCCGGCGGCGAGCGTCGAGACGAACCACACCGCCGCAGCGACGGTGACGGCGAGCAGGACAGCGGTGGGGTCCATCTTGAGCTTGCCCGTGGCGTAGCCCTGGAGGAAGCCGCCGGTGGTCATGTAGCCGGCCGCGTTGTTCCCCACGAAGACGAGGGCGGCGAGGATCACGAGGTGCCAGTGCTTGCGGAACAGCGCGACGATCGGCACCTTGGTCTGCTGGCCGCGCTCGGCGATCTCGGCGAAGACGGGGCTCTCCTCGACGGAGCGGCGCACGAGGTAGCCGACGACGATGAGCACCACGCTGAGAAGGAACGGCACGCGCCAGCCCCACTCGAGGAAGGCCTTCCCGGGGGAGATGATGCCGGTCATGATCGCCATGACGCCCGAGGCCAGGAGCATGCCCAGCGGCACGCCGAGCTGCGGGAAGGCGCCGGCGCGCCCGCGGCGGTCGGCCGGTGCGTGCTCGACCGCCATGAGGACGGCGCCGCCCCACTCGCCGCCAGCGGAGACGCCCTGAAGGATGCGGAGCAGGAGGAGGAGGATCGGTGCGGCGATGCCGATCTGGGCGAAGGTCGGCAGGACGCCGATGAGGGTCGTCGACGCCCCCATGAGGATGAGCGTGATGACGAGCATCGCGCGGCGGCCGATCACGTCGCCGAAGTGGCCGGCCAGGAAAGCGCCGAGCGGGCGGAACAGGAACGAGATGCCGACGGTGGCGAAGGAGAGGAGCAGTCCGATGTCCTCGCCCGCGGGCCTGAAGAACAGCTGGGCGAACACGAGGCCTGCGCCCGTGGCGTAGATGAAGAAGTCGTACCACTCGATGGTGGTGCCGATGATCGTCGCGAACGCGACCCGCCGCTGCGTCGTGGCGCTGCTGGCGGTGCTGGATGGGGTCATTGCCTGTCCTTGAGCGGGTGCGGGATGGAGCTGTGACTCCTATGGTGAGGTACGCCACTTCCCCATGTAAACGTCAGATATGTGGGAAAATAGTTCGGATCAGCTTAAGAAGGATTCGGTCAGGACGGCACTGCGAGCCCTTCCTGGAGGGAGGTGGTCATGGCAGAGGTGACGCTGCGGCAGCTCGAGCTGTTCTCCGCGCTGCCGGACTTCGAGACGCTCAGTGCGGCGGCCGGGTACCTGCACATCTCCGAATCGGCGCTGTCCCAAGCGATCACGGGCCTCGAGAAGACCGTGGGGGAGCAGCTGTGCGTGCGGCGCAAGGCGAGGGGGCTGACCCTGACGCCGGCGGGGCAGCACTTCGCAGTCCAGGCACGCCGCATCCTTGCGGACACGCGCGAGCTTGTCCTCGATGCACGGCGCGGCGCCGATCTGCGCGGACCGGTGAAGCTAGGCTGCTTTGCGAGCTTCGCCACGAGCGTGGTGCCGGAGCTGCTCGAAGGCTTCCCGCGGAGGCATCCTGGCGTGGACCTCGAGATCACGGTGGGCACGAACGACGATCTGCTGCCCGCTCTCGAGTCGGGGCGCCTCGACGTGGCGATCATGTACGACATGTTCCTGCCGGTTGGGTACCGGAAGCGCGAGATCTATGCGACCGAGCTCGAGGCGCATCTGCACCCCGACCACCCGCTGGCCCGGCGCCGCACCGTGCACCTCGCCGACCTCGCGGACGAGCCGCTCATCCACTACGAGGCCAGCCCGAGCACGCTCAATACCATTCAGGCCTTTGCCGTCCACGGCCTCGAGCCGCGCATCGTCGCGCGCGTCCCGCAGATCATCCTGGTCGAGGCCCTCGTGGGCCGCGGCGTCGGATACGGACTGCTCATGTCCCGACCGAACGTGCTGCCGGTGAGCGTCGAGGGCCGGCCCGTTGCCGTGCGCCGTCTCGATCCGCCCGCAACTCGTGCCCACGTCGTGGGCATCTGGCCGGAGGACATGGCCCTCACGCCCCGCGCCGCCGCCCTCCTGGACTACGCGGTCGAGAAGCTCGGGTGCGAAGGGCCGGGCCCTCAGGCGGGTGCCGAGGCCCGCCCGGCCGCCCGCGGCATGATCTGACGGGATCTGTCATCTCATTGTGAAAGATTCGTTGCCGATCTCGAGGTGCCGTACTAGGGTGAAATCTGTGTCACACTTCGCTTCAGCACCTGCCGGGGGGACAGCCGTGAATGAGGCAGCTCGCCGCACCGTCATCTCGGCGCAGGACCTCGTGAAGGCCTACGGGGACTTCCATGCAGTGGACGGGATCAGCTTCGACGTCCCGGCGGGGGAGTCCTTCGGCCTCCTGGGACCCAACGGTGCCGGCAAGTCCACCACCATGCGGATGATCGGCGGGGTCACCCAGCGCACCTCGGGCAGGCTGCAGATCATGGGCCTGGATCCCGAGAAGCAGGGCCCGGAGGTCCGGGCACACCTCGGCGTCGTGCCGCAGCAGGACAACCTCGACGAAGAACTGCGCGTGCGGGACAACCTCATCGTCTACGGGCGGTACTTCGGCCTCCCCATGGCCTACCTCCAGCAGCGCGCCGACGAACTCCTGGCCTTCGCCCAGCTCGAGGAGAAGGCCGGGGCGAAGGTCGACTCGCTTTCCGGCGGCATGAAGCGGCGTCTCACCATTGCCCGTTCCCTGGTCAACGAGCCCAAGATCCTGCTCCTCGACGAGCCCACCACCGGCCTCGACCCCCAGGCACGCCACGTCCTCTGGGACCGCCTGTTCCGTCTGAAGGAGCAGGGCGTCACGCTCGTCCTCACCACCCACTACATGGACGAGGCCGAGCAGCTGTGCGACCGGCTCATCGTGGTGGACAAGGGCCGCATCATGGCCGAGGGGTCGCCCGCCGCGCTCATCCGCGAGCACTCGAGCCGGGAAGTGCTCGAGGTGCGGTTCGGGGCGGAGCGGAACGCCGCCGTCGTGGGCCAGCTCCACGGGGTCGGCGAGCGGATCGAGGCCCTGCCCGACCGCGTCCTCGTGTATGCGGAGAACGGCGATGACGCGCTCGAGCAGATCCGCTCCCGGGGCCTTCACCCGATCACCTCGCTCGTGCGCCGTGCCTCCCTTGAGGACGTCTTCCTCCGTCTGACGGGGCGGTCCCTCGTTGACTGACGCCGCACAGACTGCCCGGCCGGACCGGCTCGCGGCACACACGCCCGAGGTCTCCGCGGCCAAGGCGCGCCGCTGGGGGTCCTTCTACTTCGCCGAGCACATGCTTCGGTCCATGCGCGCCTACCTGCTCACGATCGTCGTCACGAGCGTGGGCAACCCGCTCCTGTACCTCTTCTCCATGGGCGTGGGCCTCGCCTCCATCGTGGACCGGAGCTCCGGCGGGGCCGCGGCAGCGTTCGGTGGGGTGGGCTACCTCGCCTTCGCCGCGCCCGCCCTGCTCATCTCGAGCGCCGTCATGACCAGCGCGAACGAGATGATGTTCCCGGTCATGGACGGCTTCAAATGGCGGCGCATCTACTACGGCCCCCACGTGACCCCGCTCGTGCCCGGCCAGCTCGCGGCCGGCCACATCATGGCCGTGGGCGCGAGGCTCTTTGTGCAGAGCCTCGTGTTCTTCCTCATCATGCTCGCGTTCGGCGCCGCCCCGGGCCCGTGGTCGTGGGCGCTCGTACCGCTCGGAATCCTGACCGGAATGGCGTTCGGCGCCCCGCTCATGGCCTACTCGGCGCACATCGAGAAGGAGAACTTCCAGTTCTCCATGATCCAGAGGTTCATCGTCATGCCGCTGTTCCTCTTCTCCGGGACGTTCTATCCGCTGGAGACCATGCCTGCGGGCATGCAGTGGATCGGCTGGATCTCCCCGATCTGGCACGGCAACCAGCTCGGCCGCGCCGTCTCCTACGGGCTGGCGGAGCCCGGGTGGCTCATTGCCCTGCACGTGCTCTACCTCGTGGCCCTCGGGGCCGCAGGGATCTGGTGGGCGCGCCGGAACTACGCGAAGAGGATGGGCGCGTGAGCGTGCTCACCGACGACGACTACGCCATCCGGCCCAGCGCTCGGCCGCTCGGTGCCCTCTACGCCGGCAACGCACGCTCCGTGATCGAGCGCGGATTCCGGGTCATCAAGAGCCAGAACTGGATCATCCTCGTCTCCGGGTTCTTCGAGCCGGTCTTCTACCTCCTCTCGATGGGAATCGGCCTCGGAGGGCTCGTCGGCGCCGTGGAGGGCCCGGGCGGCACCCACATCTCCTATGCGGCCTACATCGCTCCCGCCCTGCTCGCGGTGTCCGCGATGAACGGCGCGATCTATGACTCGACGTGGAACGTGTTCTTCAAGATGCACTTCGGCAAGCTCTACCAGGGGATGCTGTACACGTCCCTCGGCCCCCTGGACATCGCCATCGGGGAGATCTTCATGGCGCTCTTCCGAGGGTTCCTGTACGCGCTCGGGTTCACCGGGGTCATGGCCGTCATGGGCCTCATCACCACGCCGTGGGCTCTCCTGCTCGTGCCGGCCTCTGTGATGGTCGCGTTCGGGTTCGCCTCCTTCGGGATGGCCATCACGAGCTACATGAAGACGTTCCAGCAGATGGACATGATCACGTTCTTCATGCTGCCCATGTTCCTGTTCTCCGCGACCTTCTACCCGCTCTCCGTGTACCCCGAGCCCGTGCAGTGGGTGGTGCAGGCGTTCCCGCTGTGGCACGGGGTGGAGCTCATGCGGCAGATCAGCATCGGGGTGTTCACTCCAGCCACCGGCGTGCACCTGCTGTACTACGCGGTGATGATCCTCGTCGGCGTCTCCTTCACGACCCGTCGCCTCAGGGCCCTCTTCCTCCGCTGACGCCCTTTGGCGGCGGGCGGTGGCCTCCTCCCAGTCTGGGAGAATGGACACCATGCAGAGTCTCGGCCACCAGAACTCGTCCCAGCCCGACGCCGTCCCCCACCCCCGCCGCGGCGGGATCAGGATCGGCGCGCTCGGCCTCTCGGTCCTCGTGCTCGCGTTCCTCGTGGCAGTCATCTTCGCCGCGAACCGGAACGAGGTGATCGGCTGGATCGTGGCCATCATCTCCTTCGGCTGGCTTGTCTTCGCGCTGTTCGTCTTCGTCACCGTGCGCAGCGCCGGCCGCAAGGCGCAAGAGCGGTTCGAGCGTGCTGCGGAAAGGCTGGGCGGCCGGGCGCCGTCGGTGGCCGGCACCGCGAGCGAGGCACGATCCGTGGACGACGTCCGCGAACTCAAGCTGGACCACTCGTTCAAGATCATCCAGGTCCAGGAGCGCGTGGTCCGGGACAACCTCGGCAAGGACGACGAGCAGGTCGCGCGGGCGCTCGAGACCATCCAGATCACGGCCGCCAATGCCCGCGAGATGCTGCGTCCCGACAGCCAGGCACCGGTCGCCGGGACGGTCATCGACGAGGGGTAGAGTGGCTAGGTGACTTCCCCCGAAGCGGCCCCCAAGGGCGGTGCCCTGCGCATCGCCACGGTCAACGTCAACGGCCTCCGCGCCGCGTGGCGCAAGGGCATGGCGGAGTGGCTCAAGTCCCGCGACCTCGACATCCTCTGCCTGCAGGAGGTCCGCGCCCCCGACCCCGTCGTCCACGAGTACTTCGACGGGTGGCACGTGCTGCACGCCGAGGCGGATGCGAAGGGCCGCGCCGGCGTCGCGATCGTCTCACGCGACGCACCGACCGAGACGCGGATCGGGATCGGCGACGACTACTTTGCCACGGCCGGCCGCTGGGTGGAGGCGGACTACGCGCTCGACGGCGGCCGGCAGCTCACGGTGGTGAGCGCCTATGTGCACTCCGGAGAAGCGGGGACGCCCAAGCAGGAGGACAAGTACCGCTTCCTCGACGTCATGCTCAAGCGGCTCCCGGAGCTCGCCGAGGCCTCGGACCACGCCCTCGTGGTCGGCGACCTGAACGTGGGCCACACCCCGCTGGACATCCGCAACTGGAAGGCGAACCAGAAGCGGGCCGGATTCCTCCCCGAGGAGCGCGCCTACTTCGACCGGTTCTTCGGCACCGAGATCGGCTGGAAGGACGTGCACCGCGAACTCTCGGGTCAGGTCGACGGCCCCTATACCTGGTGGTCGCAGCGCGGCAAGGCATTCGACAACGACGCCGGATGGCGCATCGACTACCACCTTGCCACGCCCGGGCTAGCCGCGAGCGCCAGTGGCGCCGTGGTGGACCGGGCCGCCTCGTGGGACACCCGATGGTCCGACCATGCACCTCTCGTCATCGACTACCAGATCTAGTCCCGGAAAGCATCCCATGACCTCTACCACCCCGGCCCGCCAGCGTCTCCTCTCGGGCATGCAGCCCTCGGGCGACTCCCTCCACCTCGGCAACTATCTCGGCGCCCTCGTGAACTGGGTCCGGCTGCAGGACGAGTACGAGTGCTTCTACTTCATCCCGGACCTCCACGCGATCACGGTCCCCCAGGATCCGGCGGAGCTGCGGCACCGGACGCGGATGACGGCGGCGCAGTACCTCGCGGGCGGGATCGACCTTTCGAAGTCCACCCTGTTCGTGCAGTCCCACGTGCCCGAGCATGCCCAGCTGGCATGGGTCCTCATGTGCCTCACCTCGTTCGGCGAGGCGTCCCGCATGACTCAGTTCAAGGACAAGTCCGCGCGTCACGGCCACGACTCGGCGAGCGCGGGCCTGTTCACCTATCCCATGCTCATGGCCGCGGACATCCTCCTGTACAAGCCGTATGGCGTCCCGGTCGGCGAGGACCAGCGGCAGCATCTCGAACTCGCGAGGGATCTCGCGCACCGCTTCAACACTCGCTTCGGCGACACGTTCCCGGTTCCCGAGCCGCTCATCCCGCGGACGTCCGCGAAGATCTATGACCTCCAGAACCCGACGGCGAAGATGTCCAAGTCCGCCGAGTCGCCCAACGGGCTCATCAACCTCCTCGACGATCCGAAGGTCACGGCGAAGCGCATCAAGTCGGCCGTCACGGACACGGAGACGGAGATCCGCTTCGATCGGGAGAACAAGCCCGGTGTGTCGAACCTCCTCAGCATCCTCTCGACGGTGACCGGCCGGAGCATCCCCGAGCTGGAGGCGGCCTACGAGGGCAAGATGTACGGCCACCTCAAGGTCGACGTCGCCGAGGCCGTCGTCGATACGCTGGCGCCGATCAAGGCGCGCGCCGAGGAACTGCTGGCCGACACCGCCGAGCTGGACCGGCTCCTCGCACAGGGCGCGGCAAAGGCGCGGGAGATCGCCTCCCAGACGCTCGCAGAGGTCTACGAGCGCGTGGGCTTCCTGCCCGCGCTTGCCCCGGCGGCAGCAACGCTCGCCTGAGGCCATGCCGCTCCGCGACCACGGACCCTTCCAGCGCCGGCCCGGGGCGTCCCCGGGCAGCCCGCTCGTCGGCGTGATCCTCAGCTTCCCCGAAGCGGTAGCCGTAGAGCTCCGGGCCTGGCGCACCTCGTTCGGAGATCCGATGGCGGAGACCATCCCCGCGCATATCACCCTGGTCACGACGACCGAGACGGACGACTGGGACGCCACCGCCCGGCACGTGCGCGAGGTCGCTGCGGCGACAGCCCCCTTCAGGGTGAGCCTCCGTGGCACCGGAACGTTCCGCCCTGTCTCCCCCGTGGTCTTCGTCAACGTGGCGGAGGGCTTCGACGAGTGCGTCCGCCTCCACCGCCGCCTCCAACGCGGCCCGCTCGAACGGGCGCTCCCGTTCCCCTACCACCCCCACGTCACGGTCGCCCACGACCTCCCGCCTGAGCAGCTGGACGCCGCGCAGGAAGCCCTCGCCTCCTACAGGCAGTCCTTCACCGTGGCTAGCATGGGCCTGTACGAGCACGATGCCGACGGGTTCTGGCAGCTGAGAGAAGAGCTTGACTTTGGCGCACGACGGGAAGCACCCCGCGCGGGGGAGCAGCAGCAGGACCGATGAGAAGGAGCCCCTGCCCACCGAACGGGGCAAGCTCAAGCTCGCCGTACTCCATCAGCGCCAGGCCGTCGGCCGTGCCCGACGCGAGGGCAGCCTCCCCCGGGTAGCGCTCGCCGTGGCCATGTGGCTCGTGGCCCGGCTCAAGGCGTTCCGCCCCATGCGGGCCTGGACGCACTACAGCCTGCAGCACGGGCCGCTGATGAGTGCCGGGATCGGCTTCAACATGTTCTTCTCGATCTTCAGCCTGCTCGCGACCGGCTTCTCGGTTGCGGCCCTCGTGCTCGCTGGGAACCCGGCCCTGATCGACCAGGTGGTCCACAGCGTGGCGAAGGCCGCACCCGGACTGCTCAAGGTCGACGGCGGCGACGGGGTAGTCGACCCGAAGAGCCTGCTGAATCCGACGGGACTGAGCGTGACCGCGATCATCTCGATCCTCGTGGCCGTGTTCTCGTCGCTGGGCTGGATCACGAGCCTGCGGGACGGGCTCCGAGGGGTCGTGCAGCTGCCCCCTCTCAAGGTCAATCCCGTGCTGCTGAAGGTCCGCGACATCGGCACACTCCTGCTCCTCGGCGTGCTCCTCATCGCGACGTCCGGCGTGAGCATCATCTTCACGGCCGCGGTCGGCTACCTCGCAGGCCTCGTGGGGATCGACGGCGCGTTCGTCGCGCCGGTCGGCTGGCTCATCGGCCTGCTCGTTCCGCTGCTGCTCAACGTGCTGACAGCGTTCGTGCTGTTCCGGCTTGCCGGGGGCCTGCGGCTCGGCCGGCGTGCGCTGCTGGAGGGCGTGCTGCTCGCGGGAATCGGCACGTCGGTCCTCCAGGCGTTCAGCACCCAGCTGCTGGCCCGTGCCGGCGCCAACCCGCTCCTCGCGTCGTTCGCGATCATCATCGGCCTGCTCATCTGGTTCAACCTTGTGAGCCAGGTCTACCTCGTGTCCGCCTCGTGGAGCGCCATCCGGGAGGCGGATATCACGGCCGCGGCCCCGCGTCGGGTGGAGTCCTTCGGGTCCGCCCGCCCCCATGTGAGGCCCTCGGCCGCACTCGTCCGCGGCATTGGCGGGCGCTCCCAGCCGCCCGCCCGAGCCCTCGTAGCCCCTGCGGACGACGGCGCTCGGGCGGCGGGGGAGGGGCGCCGTCGTGCGTCTGGTCCGCTCGCGTGGCTCGGGGCGCTGCGTCCGCGTCGGGGCGACGCCCGCGCCCAACGCTGACAGGGTCCGCGAGAGGGCCGGAGCCCATACGACTCCGATGACGCACGGGAAGCGGAAGGGGCGCCGCTCACAGTGAGCGGCGCCCCTTTGCTGTGCGAAGGCAGCGATCAGACCTTGCGGGTCAGGATCGCCTGCTTGACCTCGGCAATGGCCTTGGTGACCTGGATGCCGCGCGGGCACGCCTCGGTGCAGTTGAAGGTGGTGCGGCAGCGCCACACGCCTTCCTTGTCGTTGAGGATCTCCAGACGCAGGTCGCCGGCGTCGTCGCGCGAGTCGAAGATGAAGCGGTGCGCATTGACGATCGCGGCCGGGCCGAAGTACTGCCCGTCCGTCCAGAACACGGGGCAGGACGACGTGCACGCGGCGCACAGGATGCACTTGGTGGTGTCGTCGAACCGCGCCCGGTCCTCGGGGGACTGGATGCGCTCCTTGGTGGGCTCGTGGCCCTTGGAGATCAGGAACGGCATGATCTCGCGGTACGACTGGAAGAACGGCTCCATGTCCACGATGAGGTCCTTCTCGACCGGAAGGGCCTTGATGGGCTCAACCGTGATCGGCTTGGACGTGTCGAGGTCCTTCAGGAGGGTCTTGCACGCGAGGCGGTTGCGGCCGTTGATGCGCATGGCGTCCGAGCCGCACACGCCGTGCGCACACGAGCGGCGGAAGGACAGCGAGCCGTCGATCTCCCACTTGACCTTGTGCAGGGCGTCGAGCACGCGGTCCGTGCCGTACATGGTCAGCTTGAACTCGTCCCAGCGGTGCTCGTCCGAGACCTCGGGGTCATACCGGCGCACCCGGAGCGTGACGTCGAACGTGGGGATCTCGCCCCCGCCGCCCACGCTCGCGGGCAGCTCGACCTTCGAAGCGGGCTCTACAGTTGACATCAGTACTTACGCTCCATCGGCTCGTAACGGGTGAAGACCACGGGCTTCGTGCCGAACCGGAGGCCCTTGATGCCCTCGGTCTCCGAGGAGGGATCCTTGTAGAGCATCGTGTGCTTCATCCAGTTGGCATCGTCGCGGTCGGGGAAGTCCTCGCGGTAGTGGCCGCCCCGGGACTCCTTGCGGTGGAGTGCAGCGACCGTCATGACCTCGGCGAGGTCCAGGAGGAAGCCGAGCTCGACGGCCTCGAGGAGATCGAGGTTGAAGCGCTTGCCCTTGTCCTGGATGCCGATGTTCTGGTACCGAAGGCGGAGCGCCGAGATGTCCGAGAGAGCCTTGGCGATCGAATCCCGGGTGCGGAACACCTGCATGTTCGCGTCCATCGTCTCCTGGAGGTCGGAGCGGATCGAGGCGATCCGCTCCGTGCCGGAGGCGTTGCGGACGGAGTCGAGCATGGCAACCGTCTCGGCGGCGGGGTTCTCCGGAAGCTCGACGAAGTCGGCCGTCTTGGCGTACTCGGCAGCGTTGATGCCCGAGCGCTTGCCGAACACGTTGATGTCCAGGAGCGAGTTGGTGCCGAGGCGGTTGGAGCCGTGCACGGACACGCACGCGACCTCGCCCGCGGCGTAGAGCCCCGGGATGACCGTGTCGTTGTCCTGGAGGACCTCGCCCTTGATGTTCGTGGGCACGCCGCCCATGACGTAGTGGCACGTGGGGAAGACCGGGACGGGCTCCGTGTAGGGCTCGACGCCGAGGTACGTGCGGGCGAACTCCGTGATGTCCGGGAGCTTGGCGTCGATGTGGGCCGGCTCGAGGTGCGTCAGGTCGAGCAGGACGTAGTCCTTGTTCGGGCCGCAGCCGCGTCCCTCGCGCACCTCGTTGGCCATCGAACGGGCCACGATGTCGCGCGGGGCGAGGTCCTTGATGGTCGGCGCGTAGCGCTCCATGAAGCGCTCGCCCTCGGAGTTGCGCAGGATCGCGCCCTCGCCGCGGGCTGCCTCCGAGAGGAGGATGCCGAGGCCTGCCAGTCCGGTCGGGTGGAACTGGATGAACTCCATGTCCTCGAGCGGGATGCCGCGGCGGAACGCAATGCCCATCCCGTCGCCCGTGAGGGTGTGCGCGTTCGAGGTCGTCTTGAAGACCTTGCCCGCGCCGCCCGTGGCGAAGACCACCGACTTGGCCTGGAACACGTGCAGCTCGCCCGAGGCGAGGTCGTAGCTCACGACGCCGGCCACGCGCTTCTGCTTGTACGCGGAGCCGTCCTCGCGGGTCGCGTCCTCCTCGACGACGAGCAGGTCGAGCACGTAGTACTCGTTGTAGAACTCGACGTTGTGCTTGACGCAGTTCTGGTAGAGCGTCTGGAGGATCATGTGGCCGGTGCGGTCCGCGGCGTAGCAGGCCCGGCGGACGGGAGCCTTGCCGTGGTCACGCGTGTGGCCGCCGAAGCGGCGCTGGTCGATCCGGCCCTCAGGGGTGCGGTTGAACGGCAGGCCCATCTTCTCGAGGTCGAGGACCGCGTCGATGGCCTCCTTGGCCATGACCTCCGCGGCGTCCTGGTCGACGAGGTAGTCGCCGCCCTTGACCGTGTCGAAGGTGTGCCACTCCCAGTTGTCCTCCTCGACGTTGGCGAGGGCCGCGCACATGCCGCCCTGGGCGGCTCCCGTGTGCGAGCGGGTCGGGTACAGCTTGGTCAGCACCGCGGTACGGGCCCGCTGGCCCGACTCGATCGCTGCGCGCATGCCGGCGCCACCGGCGCCGACGATCACCACATCGTATTTGTGGACCTGCATGCTTGGATGCTCTTTTCTCTTGCGGTCGTGAAGCTGCTCAGGCGGCGGGGCAGAAGTCGGGCAGGCCGGTCGTGACTCCCTGCGGGCACGGATCGAACGTGAAGATCACGAGCGTGCCCAGGATGACGATGACGATGGCCGCCGCGAAGAGGACCATCTTGAGCCAGAAGCGGACTGCGTCGCGCTCGGCGTAGTCGTTGATGATCGTCCGGACGCCGTTGGTGCCGTGCAGCATCGCGAGCCAGAGCATGGCGAGGTCCCAGAACTGCCAGAACGGGCTGGCCCACTTGCCGGCCACGAAGCCGAAGTCGATGCCGTGGACGCCCTTGCCCACGAGGAGGTTCACCGTGAGGTGGCCGAAGATCAGGACGACCAGGACGATGCCGGACAGGCGCATGAAGAGCCACGCCGCCATCTCGAAGGAGCCCTTGGGGCCGCCCGAGCGCTTGTAGCTCGGATCGATACGGCCGGTCACGGTCGTGCTGCGCGGTTCGCGGATTTCAGGTGCGGTGGTCATGTCATGCCCCCAGCGCGAGTGAGAGGTGGCGGATGGCGAAGCCTACGAAGGCGATGACCCAGATGACGACGACGGTCCAGAGCATCTGCTTCTGGTACTTCGGCCCGTTCTTCCAGAAGTCCACGAGGATCACGCGAAGGCCGTTGAAGGCGTGGAAGAGGATGGCGGCGACGAGGCCGGTCTCACCCAGGGCCATGAGCGGGTTCTTGTATTCGCCGATGACGGCCGTGTACACCTCGGGGGACACACGCACCAATGAGGTGTCCAAGACGTGCACCAACAAGAAGAAGAAGATCACGACGCCGGTGATCCGGTGGATGACCCATGACCACATGCCTTCATGGCCGCGGTATAGGGTGCCAGCTGGTTTTGTCGGCACTGAATAAACCTCCCTGCGGGCACCGGTGCCCGCATGGGGCCCATGCGGTGGGGGCAACCGGTGCGGAGTGGCCCTGCCGTGCTGCAGGGCGCGCTCACTAATCGAGCTCCAGACTAAATCTAGACTTCGCCCGCGGGTTACTCAATTCGCGTCAGGCGCCCATTTCCCCAACGTGTCGATTCTCACACGCCGCGCTCCTGGCGCTCTCGCGGGCGGCCGAACGGGTCAGCAGCCCGACGCCTTCCACTACAGTGGGGGGCAATGACTGACAATGCAACCCCCGTCCGGGACGCCTCCGCCACCGATCCTCTCAGCAGGTTCGTCGCGGTGATCCCTGCGGGCGGCGTGGGGACCCGGCTGTGGCCGCTCTCGCGTGCCGCCGCTCCGAAGTTCCTCCACGACCTGACCGGATCGGGCAGCACGCTGATCCGCGCCACATATGACCGGCTCACCCCGCTGGCCGGCAAGCGCTTCCTCGTGGTGACCGGTGACGCGCACCGGGCGGCTGTGTGCCGGCAGATTCCGGAGCTCGCCTCCGGCGACCTGGTCCTCGAGAGCGAGCCGAAGGACTCGGGTGCGGCCATCGGCCTCGCGGCCGCGATCCTTTCCCAGCGCGACCCGGAGACGATCATGGGCTCGTTCGCCGCGGACCACGTCATCTCCCCGGACAGCGTCTTCCAGGCGGCGGTCCGGGAGGCCATCCGCACCGCGGCCGCCGGTCCCCGTGGAAAGATCGTCACCATCGGCATCCAGCCGACCCACCCGTCCACGGGGTTCGGCTACATCCGCGGCGGGGCACCGCTTGCAGTCGACGGCGCGCCGAGCGCGCGCTCCGTCCTCGAGTTCGTCGAGAAGCCCAGCCGAGATGTCGCGGAGAAGTACCTCGCGACGGGCGAGTACCTGTGGAACGCGGGCATGTTCGTGGCGCCCGTCGCCCTCATGCTCGAGCACCTCAAGGCGAACCAGCCCGAGCTGTATGCGGGGCTCATGGAGATCGCCGAGGCCTGGGACACGCCCTCGCGGGACGACGTGGTCGCCCGGGTGTGGCCGACCCTGCCCAAGATCGCGATCGACTACGCCGTCGCCGAGCCGGCCGCCGCCGCCGGGGACGTCGCCGTCGTGCCTGGTGCGTTCCTGTGGGATGACGTCGGTGACTTCGCCGCGCTCGGGCGCCTCAACAGCGCCCGGGAGGCCGAGGGCGTCACCGTCATGGGCGAGGGCGCCCGCGTCTTCACGGAGGATGCGAGCGGGATCGTCGTCTCGGACACGAAGCGGGTCATAGCGCTCATCGGCATCGAGGATGTCGTGATCGTGGACACGCCGGACGCCCTCCTGGTCACCACCACCGAGCACGCCCAGAAGGTCAAGAACGCGGTGGCGAGGCTCAAGGCGAGCGGCGACGTCGACGTCCTGTGACGTCGGCCGGACGGTCCCCAGAGAGCCCGGCGCTCGTGACGCTAAAGTGAACGGGTGCGAAACTACACGACGGAGACTGAACCCACACCGCTCGTGGGGCCCCGGCTCGAAGCCTTCCTGCCAGAGCTGATTGCGTTCCGCAGGGACCTTCACTCGCACCCGGAGCTCTCGTTCCACGAGTACCGCACCACGGACCGCATCGTCGCCCGCCTCGAGGCCGCCGGGCTTCAGCCCAAGCGCCTCGAGGGCACCGGGGTCGTTGTCGACATCGGGTCCGGTCCTATCGCTACCGCGATCCGCGGGGACATCGATGCCCTCCCGATCATGGAGGAGACCAACCTCCCGTTTGCTTCGCGCAATCACGGCGTGACGCACGCCTGCGGCCACGATGTCCACACCACCGTGGCGCTCGGCGTCGCCCTCATGCTCGCCGAGATGGACCGGGAGAGGCCGCTCGGCGCGACCGTCCGGGTCCTGTTCCAGCCTGCCGAGGAGACCATGCCCGGGGGCGCGCTGTACTGCATCGAGCAGGGCGTTCTGTCCGGCGTCCCGCGCATCATGGCGCTGCACTGCGACCCCCGCATCGACGTCGGCCGGATCGGCACGCGCATCGGACCGATCACCTCGGCCTCGGACACGATCAAGATCTCACTCACCGGGCGCGGCGGCCACACGTCGCGCCCGCACCTGACCGAGGACCTCGTGTTCGCGCTCGCGCAGATCGCGATCAACGTCCCGGCCGTCCTCTCGCGCCGCGTCGACGTCCGCAGCGGGGTCTCGATGGTGTGGGGACAGATCTCGGCCGGCTCGGCCCCGAACGCCATCCCGGCCTCCGGGTCGATGTCCGGAACCATGCGCTGCCTGGACCGGGAAGCCTGGCACAGCGCGGGTGAGCTCCTCGACGAGGTGGTCCAGCAGGTCGCGGCCCCCTACGGGGTCGATGTGGCGCTCGAGCACACGCGAGGCGTTCCTCCTGTGGTCAACTCCGAGCACGAGACTGCCCTCCTGGAGGCGGCGGCCCGCGCCGAACTGGGGGAGGACGCGGTGGTGCTCACGCCGCAGTCGATGGGCGGGGAGGACTTCGCCTGGTTCCTCGCCGAGGTCCCGGGCTCGATGTTCCGGCTCGGCACCCACACGCCAGGCGGCGAAGAGTACGACCTGCACCGGGGCGACCTCGTCGTGGACGAGGGGGCGATCGGCTACGGCGTCCAGGTGCTCGCCGCCGCTGCGCTGAGGAGCATCCGGGATCTCTGAGCGCACCCCTCGTGAAGTCGGTGCAGCACCTCAGGTAACGAATCGCCAACGATTCCAACCGCTCGTGCGCGGTGCCTTTGTGAAGGACTCGCTTCCGACTAGCGTTGTGCGCTGTACCACATGCCTGGATGTCACCTGCGGCGCCGGCAGCTGAGGATTCCCGCCCCTTGGAGGACCACGTGATCACCTTCCGCCCCCGTCTGCCGAAGGCCGGACTGGCCGGCCTCGCCCTCGCCAGCGCGGCAGCCTTGGCCCTCTCCGGCTGCGGCTCCGCGCCCCCCACGACCGGATCGTCCGGCGGCTCCTCCGCGCAGGCCTCCGACTACCTCGGGTGCATGGTCTCCGACTCGGGGGGCTTCGATGACAAGTCGTTCAACCAGTCCGGCTACGAAGGCCTGCAGAAGGCCGTCAAGGACCTCGGGATCCAGGAGAAGCACGTCCAGTCCAAGGCGGACACGGACTACGACCCCAACCTCCGCTCCATGGTGCAGGCCGGCTGCAAGCTGACGGTCACGGTCGGCTTCCTCCTCGGCGACGCCACGAAGGCGATTGCCACGGCCAACCCCAACAGCCACTTCGCGATCATCGACTACAACGACCCGGCGTTCCCCAAGAACGTCAAGCCGATCGTGTACGACACGGCGCAGGCCGCGTTCCTCGCCGGCTACCTCGCCGCCGGCACCAGCAAGACGGGCAAGGTGGCCACCTTCGGAGGCCTCAACATCCCCACGGTGACGATCTTCATGGACGGGTTCGCCGACGGCGTGAAGTACTACAACCAGAAGAAGGGCAAGTCCGTCCAGGTCCTCGGCTGGGACAAGGACAAGCAGGACGGCACGTTCGTGGGCGACTTCAAGTCGATCGACAAGGGCAAGGTCCTCACCCAGGGCTTCCTCCAGCAGGGTGCGGACGTCATCCTGCCCGTGGCGGGCCCGGTGGGCTCGGGTGCCGGCTCGGCCGTGCTCGACGCGAAGAAGGCCGGGACCGACGCCAAGCTCATCTGGGTCGACTCGGACGGCTACCTCACGGCGCCCGACTACAAGTCCGTGCTCCTGACGTCCGTCCAGAAGAAGATGACCGACGCCGTCGAGGCGGTCATCAAGGACGACAAAGACGGCAAGTTCGATCCCGCCCCCTACGTTGGCACCCTGGCCAACGGCGGCGTGGCCCTCGCCCCGTTCCACGACCTCGACTCGGCAGTCCCCGCCGAGATGAAGAGCGAGCTGGACTCGCTGCAGAAGGACATCGTCTCCGGGGCCGTCAAGGTCGAGTCGAAGTCCAGCCCGGTCACGAAGTAGTCGCTCTCGATCGACGCGCCAGCGCCGCCCGCCCTTCCACGGGACCGGGCGGCGCTCGCGCTCGAAGGGATGGTTCCCGCAGTGAAACTCGAACTCCGCGGCATCACGAAGCGCTTCGGCACGTTCGCCGCCAACGACCACATCGACCTCACCGTCGAGGACTCCCAGGTCCACGCACTCCTCGGCGAGAACGGGGCCGGGAAGTCCACCCTGATGAACGTCCTGTACGGCCTCTACGAGCCGACGGAGGGCCAGATCCTCGTGGACGGCACGCCGGTTGCCTTTCGGGGTCCGGGCGATGCGATGGCCGCCGGCATCGGGATGGTGCACCAGCACTTCATGCTCGTCCCGGTCTTCACCGTCGCCGAGAACGTGGCCCTGGGCGCCGAGCCGACCAAGGCCGGCGGCTTCCTCGACCTCGACACGACGCGGAAGCGGATCCGCGAGATCTCCGCGCGCTACGGCTTCGACGTCGATCCCGACGCCCTCGTGGAGGACCTCCCGGTCGGCGTCCAGCAGCGGGTGGAGATCATCAAGGCCCTGGTCCGCGAGGCGAGGGTCCTCATCCTGGACGAGCCCACGGCCGTCCTCACCCCGCAGGAGACGGACGAGCTCCTCGCGATCATCGCCGAGCTCAAGTCCTCCGGCACGTCGATCATCTTCATCTCGCACAAGCTGCGCGAGGTGAAGGCCGTTGCGGACGTGATCACCGTCATCAGGCGCGGACGAGTGGTAGGCGATGCGCCGCCGTCGGCCGCTTCCGCTGAGCTCGCTGCGATGATGGTGGGCCGCCCCGTCAGCCTCACCCTCGACAAGGCGCCCGCCCAGCCCAAGGACATCACGTTCGTGGTCACGGACCTCACCGTGGTCGCGCCCACGGGGCAGCGGGTCGTGGACGGGGTGACGTTCAGCATTGCGCAAGGCGAGATCCTCTCCGTCGCGGGTGTGCAGGGCAACGGCCAGACCGAGCTGACCGAGGCGGTCCTCGGCCTCCAGAAGCACGCCACGGGTTCCGTGACCCTCGACGGCGAAGAGCTCCTGGGGCGCTCGGTCAAGCACGTGCTCGAGGCCGGCGTCGGGTTCGTCCCCGAAGACCGCTCCCATGACGGGCTCGTCGGCTCGTTCAGCGTGGCCGAGAATCTCGTGCTCGACCTCTACGACCGCGCGCCGTTCGCGCGGGGCCTCGCCATGAGCCCCGGCCGGGTCGCCGCGCAGGCCAAGGAGAAGATCGACGAGTTCGACATCCGCACACAGTCGGCGGACGAGCTCGCGTCCTCGCTCTCCGGCGGCAACCAGCAGAAGGTCGTCATGGCGCGCGAGCTCTCCCGCCCGCTGCGCCTGTTCATCGCCTCGCAGCCGACCCGCGGCGTCGATGTGGGCTCGATCGAGTTCCTGCACCGGCGCATCCTCGCCGAGCGCGACCACGGGACGCCGGTCATGATCGTCTCGACAGAGCTCGACGAGATCATGGAGCTCTCGGACCGGATCGCGGTGCTGTACCGGGGAAGGCTCATGGGGATCGTCGACGGGGACACCCCGCGCGATGTGCTCGGCCTGATGATGGCCGGCATGGGCGCGGAGGAAGCGCGGGCCGCCGCAGCCCAGACGCCCGAGAAGACAGGAGAGGACCATGTCTGAGACCACCTCCGCCCCGAGTGGGTCCCGCGACTCCGTCCTCCGCCGGATCGCGACGGGCGCGCCGATGGTCTCCCTCCTCTCGGTGGTCCTGGCCATCGTGATCGGCGGCATTCTCATGGCGGTCACGAACCCTAAGGTCGCGACCGCGGCGGGCTACTTCTTCGCACGGCCGTCGGACACGATCACCGAGGTGTTCCGCCCCTATGCTGCCTTGGTCCAGGGCTCGGTCTTCAACTGGCAGGGAGCCGACCTCGCCGCGAAGCTCTACCCCCTCGCGGAGACGCTCACCGTCTCGACGCCCCTGATCCTCGCGGGACTCGGGGTGGCAATCGCCTTCCGTGCTGGCCTGTTCAACATCGGCGCGCAGGGGCAGCTGATCTTCGGCGCCCTGTTCGGCGCCTATGTCGGGTTCACGTGGCACCTGCCGTTCGGCCTGCACCTCGCGCTTGTCATCGTTGCCGGGATCGTCGGGGGAGCCCTGTGGGGCGGCCTCGTCGGTCTCCTCAAGGCCCGCACCGGCGCCCACGAGGTCATCGTGACCATCATGTTCAACTACATCGCGAGCTTTCTCCTGCTGTACCTGCTGACCCAGCCGGCGTTCCAGCGCAAGGGCTCCACCAACCCGATCTCCCCCTTCCTCGACCAGACGGCGCTCTTCCCCGAGCTCCTCGGGCCCCAGTTCCGCCTGCACGCCGGGTTCATCCTCGCCATCCTCGTCACCTGGGGAGTCTGGTGGATCCTGTCCCGCTCCACGGTCGGGTTCGAGTTCCGGGCCGTCGGGGCGAACCCGTTCGCGGCGCGCACGGCAGGGATCAACGTGAACCGTGCGACCATCCTCGTGATGGCCCTCGCCGGGGCGCTCTCAGGCCTGGCCGGAATCGCCCAGGTCTCCGGCACGGAGAAGTACCTCTCCGGGGGCGTCGCGGCGTCAATCGGCTTCGATGCCATCACCGTTGCGCTCCTCGGGCGTTCGACGCCGTGGGGCACCTTCTTCGCGGGCCTCCTCTTCGGAGCCTTCCGCGCAGGAGGCGTCTCCATGCAGGCGGTGACCCAGACCCCGATCGACATCGTGCTGGTCATCCAGTCCCTCATCGTCCTCTTCATTGCCGCCCCGCCTCTCGTGCGGGCCGTGTTCGGGCTCAATCCCCGCAAGAAGAAGCAGTCGGACCTCGGGCCCCCCAACCCGACTCCGGCCACACCTGCGCAGAGCGGAGCCGCATCATGAGCACCATCGCCGCACCGGCTGCGCCCCAGAGCCTCGGCGGTGCCCAGACCGCGCCCGTGTCGCTGAAGTCCGCGATCGGGTTCAGCCTCCTCGCCATCGCGGGCACGGTCCTCTTCGGGTTCCTCTCCGGTACCAAGAGCGCCTCGTTCGGACTCGTGGATACGGGCCGGGAAGCCTCGGCGCTCGCGGCGTGGCTCGCGTTCGCCGTCGCCCTCGCTGCCGCGGCGTGGTTCGCGGCCCTGTGGGTGCGAGACCGCCGCTCGGGGCACGCACCCGCCCGCTGGGTCCGGGCCGCCCTCGCCGCCGCGGTCGTGGTGTTCTTGCTCTCGGTCCTGGGTGTCGCGGGCGTCACCGTCGTCACCCTCAGCGCACCCCTCGTGGGCTGGACGGCATCCGTGGTGATGCTCGCCATCGCCGCCTACTCCGTATGGCTGACCGTCGCCAGGCGCAGGACGCCGGGGTGGGCCGGAGCGCTCTTCGCGGCCGCGTTCGTGGTGGCCTTCCTCGTGTGGATCGTCGCGGGCGGCCGCGACGCCACTCCCTACATCTCCCTCGCGGGTCTGCTGGCAGGGGCCGTGACGCTTGCCGTGCCGCTCGTGTTCGGGTCCCTCTCGGGCGTCCTGTGCGAGCGCAGCGGCATCGTGAACATCGCCATCGAGGGCCAGCTGCTCATGGGCGCGTTCAGCGCCGCCGTCGGGGCGACCGTTGCCCACAACGTGTACGTGGGGCTCGTGTCCGCGGCGGTTGCCGGTGCGCTCGTCTCGCTCGTGCTCGCCCTCGTGAGCATCAAGTACCTCGTCAACCAGATCATCGTGGGCGTGGTGCTGAATGTCCTGGTGGTCGGACTGACGAACTTCCTGTTCTCGACCCTCCTCACGGAGAATCCCGAGGGCCTCAACAAGCCTCCGCACCTGGGCAGCATCGAGATCCCCATCCTCGCGGACGTGCCGGTGATCGGCCCCATCCTGTTCCGCCAGTCCCTCGTGGGCTACCTGATGTACGTTGCGGTGATCGTGGTCTACGTGGGCCTGTTCCATACGCGGTGGGGCCTGCGGGTCCGTGCGGTCGGCGAGCACCCGCAGGCAGCAGACACGCTCGGGGTGAACGTCAACCGCACCCGGTTCTGGAACACGATCCTGGGCGGGGCGGTAGCGGGCATCGGCGGCTCGTTCTTCACTCTCGTGGCCGTGGACGCCTTCAGCAAGGAGATGTCGGCGGGGCGCGGCTACATCGCCCTGGCAGCCCTCATCTTCGGCAGGTGGAACCCGATCGGTGCCTTCCTCGCCTCGCTCCTCTTCGGCTTCGCCGACAACCTGCAGAGCATCATCACCATCATCGGTTCACCGGTTCCGAGCCAGTTCATGGCGATGCTGCCCTACGTCGTGACGGTCTTCGCCGTGGCCGGCCTTGTGGGCCGGTCGAGGCCGCCGGCCATGGAGGGCATCCCCTATGTCAAGCAGTGACGTGGACTGGGACGTGCTCAGGGCAGCCGCGACGGACGCGATGCAGCGCGCCTACGCCCCGTACTCGCGCTTCCCGGTGGGAGCGGCCGCCCTCGTCGATGACGGCCGGATCATCACCGGGTGCAACGTCGAGAACGCCTCCTACGGGCTCACCCTGTGTGCCGAGTGCACCCTCGTCGGCCAGCTCCAGCTGGGCGGCGGTGGCCGGATCGTGGCCTTCGCCTGCGTGGACGGCGAGGGGAACGCGCTGATGCCGTGCGGCCGGTGCCGGCAGCTGCTCTACGAGTTCCGCGCGCCCGGCATGCTGCTGGCGACCGTGAGCGGTGTCCGCACGATGGACGAGGTCCTCCCCGACGCCTTCGGTCCCCAGAACCTGCCCGCCTGAACCCCAGCCCCTACGCAGAAGGATGCTCCATGAGCGCAGAGACCGCACCCGCCGAGGCCTTCGACGCCGTGGACGTGATCCGCGCCAAGCGGGATCGGCACGAGCTGACCGATCCGCAGATCGACTGGGTGATCGACGCCTACACGCGAGGCGCCGTCGCCGACGAGCAGATGTCCGCCCTCGCCATGGCGATCCTCCTCAACGGCATGACGCACCGCGAGACGGCGCGTTGGACGACGGCGATGATCGCCTCGGGCGAGCGGCTCGACTTCTCGTCCCTGCGCAGCTCGTCCGGTGGCCCCCGCCCCACGGCGGACAAGCACTCCACGGGTGGAGTCGGGGACAAGATCACCCTTCCGCTCGCCCCGCTCGTGGCGGTCTTCGGCGTGGCCGTCCCGCAGCTCTCTGGCCGGGGCCTCGGGCACACAGGGGGCACCCTGGACAAGCTCGAGTCCATCCCCGGCTGGCGCGCGTCGCTCACCAACGCGGAGATGATGGCACAGCTGAACGACGTCGGGGCGGTCGTGTGCGCGGCCGGCGCAGGTCTCGCCCCCGCGGACAAGAAGCTGTACGCCCTGCGTGACGTGACAGGGACCGTGGAGGCGATCCCGCTCATCGCGTCCTCGATCATGAGCAAGAAGATCGCCGAAGGCACGGGCGCCCTGGTCCTGGACGTCAAGGTGGGGTCGGGCGCCTTCATGAAGGACGAGGAGAGCGCACGGGAACTCGCCCAGACGATGGTGGCGCTCGGGCAGGACGCAGGCGTGCACACCGTGGCCCTCCTGACCGACATGGGCACGCCTCTGGGCCTCACGGCCGGCAATGCGATCGAGGTCGAGGAGTCCCTCGAGGTGCTCGCCGGCGGCGGCCCGGAGGACGTCGTCGGGCTCACGGTCCGCCTCGCCGAGGAGATGCTTGAAGGCGCAGGAGTACAGGGTGATCCTGCCGCAGCCCTCAGGGACGGCCGCGCCATGGACGTCTGGCGCCATATGATCGCCGCCCAGGGCGGCGACCCCGACGCGCCGCTGCCCGTGGCGAAGGAGTCGGACACGGTGTACGCGCCGGCTGACGGCGTCCTCGTGGGTCTGGACGCACTCTCGGTGGGCGTCGCGGCCTGGCGGCTCGGGGCCGGGCGCGCCCGCAAGGAGGACGCGGTCCAGGCGGGCGCGGGGGTCCGGCTCCATGCGAAGCCCGGGGCCGTGGTCCGGGCCGGGGAACCGCTCATGACCCTGCTGACGGACACCCCGGAGCGGTTCAGCCGGGCCCGCGAGGCCCTCGAGGGCGCTGTGACGATCGCCCCCGAAGGGTCGCGCCCCGCCCAGCGCCTCATCCTCGACCGCATCGCCTGAGCCGGGAGCCGCCGGCGCCGCCGTCGGCCGCTGGGGGAGCCGCCCTCGGCTGCCGGGAGGGGTCCCCCGCGGCGGCCACGGCGGATGGTCGCGGGGGGCCGGGCATGGGACACTGGATGTGGTCCATTAGTCCGAGGAGCACCGCCCCATGTCGCTTGAGGTCATCAACGAAGCGATTCTGCACGCCGCGGGGCAGTGGTGGATCTACCCGGTGCTGCTGGTCTTCTTCTTCGTCGACGGCTTCGCAATGATCGCGCCGAGCGAGACACTCATCGTCGCGCTTGCGGCCTACTGGCGGCACTCCGGTGAGCCCAATCTGTGGATCCTCGCCGCGACTGCCCTGATCGGCGCGATGGCGGGCGACAACATGGCCTACTTCCTCGGGCGCCGGATCGGCACGGACCGCTGGAAGTGGATGCGCCGCCCCAGAGTCCAGAAGGTCTTCACCTGGGCCCGGCACGAACTCGACAAGCGCGGCGCCGTCCTGATCTTCACCGCCCGCTACATCCCCTGGGGACGCGTCGCCGTCAACTACGTCTCCGGCAGCACGGGCTTCCAGCACCGCCGGTTCTTCTGGCTCGACGCCTTCGCGTGCCTGACCTGGGTGGGCTACTCGCTCGGGATCGGCCTCCTCGCGAGCTCGTTCCCCTGGCTGCACCACAACCCGCTCCTGAGCGTGGGGGTCGCCGTCGGGTTCGCACTCGTGCTCGGGTTCCTGCTGGATCACGCCATCAGCCTCTTCCACCGGTGGCGTGACACGGTGGACGCCACGAAGGCGGCGGAGGCCGCAGCGGCGGAGCACGAGCGCGAGCTGCGCCTGCGCCCGCACGAGCCCGCCGACGACTACGCCCCCCGTGAGCGCACCGCGGACCTCGCCCCCGGGAAGCCCTCGACCCGCGCCGAGTGAGCCGGGCTAGAGTGGTCCCGTGACTGAGCCGAACATCGACGCCGCCCCGGACCTTGCCTTCGACCTGCGCGCCCTGCCGAAGGTGTCCCTCCACGACCACCTCGACGGTGGCCTCCGCCCCGCCACGATCATCGAGCTCGCCGCAGAGATCGGCCACGAGCTTCCCTCCACAGATCCGGTGGCCCTCGGCCAGTGGTTCCGTGACGCCGCGGACTCCGGCTCCCTCCCGCGCTACCTCGAGACCTTCGACCACACCATCGCCGTGATGCAGACCGCGCCCGCACTGCGCCGGATCGCCCGCGAGTTCGTCGAGGACCTCGCGGACGACGGCGTGGTGTACGGCGAGGTGCGCTGGGCGCCCGAGCAGCACCTCACCGCAGGCCTCACGCTGGACGAGGCAGTCGAGGCCGTCCAGGCCGGCCTCGAGGACGGCATGGCGGCGGTCGAGGACTCGGGGCGCGTGATCGCCGTCGGCCAGCTCGTCACCGCGATGCGCCACGCGGACAACTCCCAGGAGATCGCCGAACTCGCCGTGCGCCACCGCGACAGGGGCGCCGTGGGCTTCGACATCGCCGGCGCCGAGGACGGCTTCCCCCCGTCCCGCTTCGCCGAGGCGTTCACCTACCTCGCCCGGAACAACTTCCCCGCCACGGTGCACGCCGGCGAGGCCGCGGGACTGGACAGCATCCAGTCCGCGCTCGTGGACGGGCGCGCGGTGCGGCTGGGCCACGGAGTGCGGATCGCGGAGGACATCACGGTCGAGTCCACCGACGAGGTCGACGAGGACGGCGTGCCGATCCTCGACGTGACCCTCGGGCCTCTCGCCGCGTGGGTCCGCGACCGCGGCATCCCGCTCGAGCTGTGCCCGTCGTCGAACCTGCAGACCGGCGCGATCGCGAAGTGGGGCGAGGACATCCTCGACCACCCGTTCGACATGCTCTACGAGCTCGGCTTCAACGTCACCGTCAACACCGACAACCGCCTCATGAGCGGCGTGACCCTCACGGACGAGTTCGAGCTGCTGGTCGAGGCCTTCGACTACGACCTCGACGACCTCCTCGAGCTGACCCTCAACGCCGCAGAGGCCGCATTCCTGCCCCTCGAGGACCGAGAGGACCTGGTCGAGTACATCAACGAGGCCTACGCGAACCTCGCCGAGTGAGCGAGGCCGTGGGGTGCAGCGTGAGCCACGGGCCTTCGCGCGGCGGGCGCGTGAGGTGAGCCCCGCCGTCGACCGCCTTGTGGAAGTGGTGCGCCTCCTCCGCGAGCACTGCCTCTGGACGGCCGAGCTCACCCATGCCTCCCTCGTGACGTACCTGATCGAGGAGTCGTACGAGCTCGTCGAGGCGATCGAGGACGGTGCGCCCGAGGAATCGCTCAAGGGCGAGCTCGCGGATGTCCTGCTGCAGGTGGTGCTGCACGCCGAGATCGCGCGCGAGCGCGGCGCGTTCGACCTCGACGCGGTCGCCGAGGCGCTCACCGAGAAGATGGTGCGCCGCAACCGCCACGTGTTCACGCCCGACGGCGGCCTGCAGCCGAGCTTCCCCGCGACCGTGGCGGAGATCATCGCCTCGTGGGACGCGGCCAAGCGCGAGGAGAAGCTCGCGGAGGGCGCGGGCGCAGAGCACGACGGCGCCAGCCCCCCGCGGCTTGTGGGGCCCGACGCGCTCGAGGGGCTGCCCCGGCACCTGCCGGCCCTTGCGCTCGCGCAGAAGGCACTCGGACGGGCCGAGAGGCGGCTTGCCCTGGACGGGATTCCGTCGGGGGAGGGGGCTGCCCCGACCCGCGGGGAGGCCGCCGCGTCCCGCTTCGCGACGGAGGAGGAGCTCGGCGCGTTCCTCCTCGGCGTCGTCCGCGGGGCGCGGGCCCACGGACTGGACGCGGAGCGGGCGCTGCGCGGCGCCGTCGGCCGCCTCTAGCGTCTGGCGCCGGTGGCGCATCATCCCGGGCGTCACAGGTCGCGCACGTCTGCGCGTGGCCGATAGTCTTGGGGGCGACCCGTTCCATACACCAAGGAGCACACCCATGGCCCTTATCGATGCCATCCACGCCCGCGAGATCCTCGATTCCCGCGGCAACCCGACGGTCGAGGTCGAGGTTCTCCTCAGCGACGGATCGCTCGGCCGCGCCGCCGTGCCCTCGGGCGCCTCGACGGGCGAGTTCGAGGCCGTGGAGCGCCGCGACGGCGACAAGGGCCGCTACCTGGGCAAGGGCGTCCAGCAGGCGGTCGAGGCCGTCCTCGACCAGATCGCCCCGGCACTGACGGGCTTCGACGCAACCGACCAGCGCGCCATCGACCAGGCCATGATCGACCTCGACGGCACCGCCAATAAGGGCAACCTCGGCGCCAACGCCATCCTCGGCGTCTCGCTCGCCGTGGCCAGCGCAGCCGCCGACTCCGCCAACCTCCCGCTCTACAAGTACCTGGGCGGCCCGAACGCCCACGTGCTGCCGGTGCCCCTCATGAACATCCTCAACGGCGGCTCGCACGCGGACTCCGACGTGGACATCCAGGAGTTCATGATTGCCCCGATCGGCGCCGAGACGTTCTCGGAAGGCCTCCGCTGGGGCGTCGAGGTCTACCACAGCCTCAAGAGCGTGCTCAAGGACAAGGGTCTCGCCACGGGCCTCGGCGATGAGGGCGGGTTCGCCCCGAACCTGCCGTCCAACCGGGCCGCGCTCGAGCTCATCACCGAGGCCATCCAGAAGGCCGGCTACGCCCCGGGCAAGGACATTGCGCTCGCGCTCGATGTCGCCTCGTCCGAGTTCTTCAAGGACGGCGCTTACCAGTTCGAGGGCAAGTCCCTCTCGGCGGCCGACATGAGCGCGTACTACGCGCAGCTCGTGGAGGACTTCCCCCTCGTCTCGATCGAGGACCCGCTCGACGAGAACGACTGGGAGGGCTGGAAGACGCTCACGGACGCGATCGGCGACAAGGTCCAGCTCGTCGGAGACGACCTCTTCGTGACCAACCCCGAGCGCCTCCAGCAGGGCATCGACGCCAACACGGCCAACTCCCTGCTCGTGAAGGTCAACCAGATCGGCTCGCTCACCGAGACGCTCGACGCCGTGTCCCTCGCCCAGCGCTCGGGCTACACGACGATCACCTCGCACCGCTCCGGCGAGACCGAGGACACGACCATCGCGGACATCTGCGTGGCCACCAACGCCGGCCAGATCAAGACCGGCGCGCCGGCCCGCTCCGAGCGCGTGGCGAAGTACAACCAGCTCCTGCGCATCGAGGAAGAGCTCGACGACGCTGCCCGCTACGCCGGCCGCAGCGCCTTCCCGCGCTTCAAGGGCTGACGCCCGGTCTGCACCGCTCCCGCCGAGCCTGCACCCCGTGAGGACCCGCGGCGGCTATCGTTGACAGGACGATGGCCGCCGCGGCGCCGTCTCCGGGCCACCTGCTGAGCCCGTGGTGCGGGGCGACACGGCGGCGTGGCAGACAAAGGACCCGCACAGCAAGGAGCTCCCATGGCGACGCGTCGACCGGCCGTGCCGCGCACGCCGGCCACGAAGCGGACCGCACCCCCGGCGGCGGCCGAGGTGCCAGTCGCGGCACCTCCGAGCCCCGAACCCGCGTCCTCGCCGTCAGCCAAGCCGACGAGGCGTCCCCGGGCCTCGAAGGGACCCAAGACCCCCCTGCGCACCCCCGTCCCGACCGACGACACGCCCGTGCCCGCCCGGGCCTTCTCCGGCCGGATCGTGGCGCTCGTCGTGGTCCTCGTCGCGATCACCATCATGCTCGCCCCCACCGTGAGGGTTTTCCTCGACCAGCGGGCGGAGATCAGCTCCCTGCAGGCCGACATCGCCGCCAAGCAGGCTGAGCAGGGCAGCCTCAAGGACTCGATCTCCCGCTGGCAGGACCCCAACTACGTCAAACAGCAGGCCCGGGACCGCATTAATATGGTCATGCCCGGTGAGACCTCCTACTGGGTCTTCGGCCAGGGTGGCGGGGTTACCGCCGGCACCGGCGGCAGCAGCCCCGTCACCCCGGACAGCGGCGGGGACAAGCCGTGGGCCCAGGGCTTCTGGGACTCCCTCACGAGGGCCGCCACCGAGTGACGTCCCTCTGGGCGCCTGCGGCCGGAGGCAGAAGGCCGGGCAGAGCACCGGTGCCCACGCGCCGTCGTGCGCTGCAGCGAACAGACCAAGGACAGTGACCACCGTGACCGAGACCACCCCCACGCCGGGCGCCCTTCCCGACGCCCCGACCGAGGCAGACCTGGACGTCCTCAGCCGCCAGCTCGGCCGGCCCGTGCGGGACGTCGTCGCGATCCCGGCACGGTGCGTGTGCGGCAATCCCCTCGTGGCCGCGACGGCGCCCCGCCTCTCCAACGGCACCCCGTTCCCGACCACGTTCTACCTCACCCATCCCGTCATCACCTCTGCCGTCTCGCGGCTCGAGGCCAGTGGGCTCATGGCAGAGATGAACGAGCGCCTCGCGGCGGACTCCGTGCTCGCTGCCGCCTATCAGGACGCGCACCGGGCCTACCTCGCGGCCCGGGCGGAGATCGGCCGGCGCGCCGGGACGGGACCGGTGCCGGAGATCGACGGGGTCTCCGCGGGCGGGATGCCCACCCGTGTCAAGTGCCTCCACGTCCTCGTGGGGCAGTCGCTCGCACTCGGCCCCGGCGTGAACCCCCTGGGGGACGAGGCCATCGAGGCGATCGCCCCCTGGTGGACGGCCGAGCGCTGCTACTGCGCCGGTGCCTGGAACACGGAGGGCGCGGCGCCCCAGAAGGACCTCTCCCGGCACGGACCCCAGGGCCTGCCGTCCATGACGGGCAGGCCCGCCCCGGTGCGCGGAGCGAAGGGCGCCGACGGCGCTCCTGCGGACGGGGGCCGTCCGTGAGGGTCGCCGGGATTGACTGTGGCACCAACTCGATCCGTCTGCTCGTGGCGGACTCGGCCGACGACGACGGCGTGGGGCGCCTGGTCGACGTGCACCGCGAGATGAGGATCGTGCGGCTCGGGCAAGGCGTCGACGCCACCGGAATGCTCGCGCCCGAGGCGCTCGCGCGGACCTTCGCGGCTGCCGACGACTATGCGGCCACGGTGCGGGACCTCCACGCCGAGCACGTGCGGTTCGTCGCGACCTCAGCGATGCGGGACGCACGCAACCGCGACGAGTTCATGGCGGGGATCCGCGAGCGGTTCGGGGTCGAGGCGGAGATCATCCCGGGAACCGAAGAGGCAGCCCTGAGCTTCGCCGGCGCGGCGAGCGTGCTGCCGCTGGACCAGGGCCGGCCCGTGCTCGTGGTCGATCTGGGCGGCGGCAGCACCGAGTTCGTGCTCGGGGACGCCGCGGGAGTGATCGCCTCGCGCTCGATCGACATGGGCTGTGTCCGGCTCACCGAACGTCACCTGCGCTCAGACCCGCCCACTGCGGAGGAGGTCGCGGCCGCCGAGCGCGACGTCGACGCCGGGATCGAGCAGGCGCTCGCCGAGGTGCCGCTTGCCGAGGCGACCGCGGTGATCGGCGTCGCCGGATCCATCACCACCATCACTGCCCACGCGCTCGCACTGCCCGCCTACCTGCCGGAGCGGATCCACGGCGCCGAGCTGGCGGTGGCCCAGGTGGCGCGGGCGTGCACATCGCTGCTCGGACTCTCGCACGCCGAGCGGGCGGCCCTGCCCTACATGCATCCGGGCCGGGTCGACGTCATCGGCGCGGGTGCGCTCGTGTGGCGCCGCATCCTGGGCCGCCTCGGCGAGCTCACCGGCGGCCGGATCGAGACCGCGATCACGAGCGAGCACGACATCCTGGACGGCATCGCGCTGAGCACCCTGGAGCGGCCGGGCCCGCTGCCCCGGAAGGCCACGTGATCCGACGCTCCCTGGCCCTGGCCGCCTCGTCGCTCATCGCTTTCGCCTTCGCCGCCCTCGGGCTCCTGCCGGTGGCGCCGGCGGCGAGGGCGGACAGCATCCGTGACCGCGAGTACTGGCTTGACGAGTACGGGATCACCAAGGCGTGGGAGGTGTCGAAGGGCGCAGGGGTCACCGTGGCGGTGATCGACAGCGGGGTGGACGGCACGCACCCCGACCTGCGCGGCGTCGTCGTCGGCGGTCACGACTCCTCCGGCGCCGGGACACCGGATGGCCAGAAGCCGCTGGGTGCCAAGCCGGAACACGGCACCCTCGTGGCCACCATGCTTGCCGGGCGCGGGCATTCGAGCGCTCCGCAGACCGGGACCCAGACCGCTCCCCAGACCCAGGCCCAGACCGGCGCGGCGGCCAGCGGGGGGCCGGACGGCGTGGTCGGGGTGGCGCCGGAGGCCCGGCTGCTCACCGCCTCCACCTGGCTCGGCTCGGCCAATCCCGCCGGGAGGACGGACATCGAGCAGATCCCCGACGCAGTGCGCTGGGCGGTCGACCAGGGTGCCAAGGTCATCAACATCTCGCTCGGCAGTTCCTCGCCCGTCTGGCCCCAGAGCTGGGATGCGGCGTTCCTCTACGCCGAGCAGCGGGACGCGGTCGTCGTTGCGGCGGCCGGGAACCGGCTGGGCGGCAACGTCCAGGTCGGCGCCCCGGCGACCATTCCCGGCGTGCTGACCGTGGCTGGCCTCGACCGCCAGGGAGCCGCGAGCATCGACTCCTCCTCCCAGGGAATCAGCATCGGGGTGGCCGCGCCGGCCGAGCAGCTCGTGGGCGGCCTCCCCGGGGGTCAGTACGCCGAGTGGGCCGGCACGTCCGGCGCCGCGCCCATCGTCTCGGGCGTCGCGGCACTCATCCGGTCGAAGTGGCCGCAGATGAGCGCAGCCCAGGTGATCAACCGCATCGTGGCCACCGCCAAGGACGCCGGCACCCCCGGCACTGACCCGATCTACGGGCACGGTATCCTCGACGCGGCCGCTGCCCTGACCGCCGAGGTCCCCGAGGTCTCTTCCAACCCACTGGGCTCGATCGCGGACTGGATCCGGGTCCACCGCAAGGGAGCGGCCGCGCCGTCCGCACCGTCCGCACAGGCAGGGGCGCCAGCCGGCGGAACGGCTGGAGGGGATCCGGCTTCCGTGCCGATTGCGGAGCCTTCGCCGCCGGCACCGCACGCCGACCAGGCCGAGAGCCCTTGGCCGGCAGTCACCGTCCTCGGTTCCGCCGGTGTGGTCCTCGCCGTGGCTGCAGGGGGCGCGCTGCACGTGGGCAGACGGGCGTCGCGGGAGCGGAACACTACCGGCCCGTCGCGATAGTGAATTTTTTCACAAACTGGTACGCTTGAGCCATGCCTTCCTCCCTGCAGCTTGTCGACCGCCCCCGCGTCCTCGTCGCCGGTGGCGGATACGTGGGCCTCTACGTCGCCCTCAACCTCCAGAAGAAGATCGCCGCGGCCGGCGGAATCGTCACGGTCGTCGATCCCAACCCCTACATGACCTACCAGCCGTTCCTGCCCGAGGTGGCCGGCGGCAACATCGAGGCGCGCCATGCCGTCGTCTCCCTCCGCGAGCACCTCAAGGGCAGCGAGGTCATCCAGGGCTCCGTCACGAGCATCGATCACGCCAACCGCAAGGCCGTCGTCGAGCTCCCGGGCGACCAGGGCACCATCGAGGTCCCCTACGTGGACGTGGTCCTCGCCGCGGGCGCGATTACCCGCACCTTCCCGATCCCCGGCCTCGCCGAGAAGGGCATCGGCAACAAGACCATCGAGGAGGCCGTCGCCCTCCGCAACCAGGTGCTCGAGCGCATCGAATTCGCCTCGACCGCCACCGACCCGGCCGAGCGCAGGCGCGCCCTGACCTTCGTGGTCGTGGGCGGCGGCTTCGCCGGCATCGAGACCATCGCCGAACTCGAGGACCTCGCCCGCGAGGCAGTGCGCAACAACGGCCGCCTCCGCCAGGAGGAGGTGCGCTTCGTCCTCGTCGAGGCCATGGGCCGCATCATGCCCGAGGTCACGGCCGAGCAGGCCGATTGGGTCGTGGGCCACCTGCAGAGCCGCGGCATCGAGGTGCTCCTGAACACCTCCCTCGCCAGCGCCGAGGGCACCCTGAAGCTCATCAGCATGCCGGACAAGGCACCGGCCGACGAGTTCGAGGCGGACACCCTCATCTGGACCGCAGGCGTCCAGGCGAACCCGATGGTCCGCTCCACCGACTTCCCGCTCGAGCCGCGCGGCCGCGTCCGCGTCCTCCCTGACCTGCGCATTGCCGGCGACGAGGGGATCGTCGAGAACGCGTGGGCGGCCGGCGACATCGCCGCAGTTCCGGACCTGACCGGCAAGGGCCTCCCGGACGGCACCTGCGTTCCCAACGCCCAGCACGCACTGCGACAGGCCAAGGTCCTCGCGGACAACCTGTGGGCCAATCGCTGGGACAAGCCGCTCACTGACTACAAGCACAAGAACCTCGGCGCCGTTGCGGGTTTCGGCCCGTGGAAGGGCGTGGCGAACATCAACCTGTTCGGCCGCATCGGCCTCAAGGGCCCGCTCGCCTGGCTCGCTCACCGTGGCTACCACGGCATGGCCATCCCGACCGCGGAGCGGAAGTTCCGCGTCATCCTCGACTGGTTCTCCTCGCTCTTCGCCGGCCGCGACACGACTCCGCTCCAGGGCCTCGAGAACCCACGCGCCGCGTTTGAGACGGCGGCCCGCCCGGCCCCGAAGCCCGCTGCAGCGGCACCCGCCCCGGCCGAGAAGACCGGCGAGTCGAATGTCAAGGTCCCCGCTGGCGTCAAGTGACGCTGCAGGACTCCTGAGCTGACCCACGACGGCGGCCGCTCCCTTCTGCGCAGGGGGGGCGGCCGCCGTCGGTATGCGAGCCTCGGGCGGCACCCCGGAAGGGGCTACGCTGGGGGCGCGCCCCAGTAGCCCAATCGGCAGAGGCAGCGGACTTAAAATCCGCTCAGTCAGGGTTCGAATCCCTGCTGGGGCACCGGTTTCCATACGTTACAAGGCTGTGACCTGAATCACTGTGATGAGCATTACGCGTTCAACTAGCCTGTCCTTAATCAGGAACACCTGATTGTTCGCATCTGGGGAGCTGCCATGCCCCCCGATGGAGGAGAGAACGCATGATTCAACGTCACTTCGTGACGCCCCGAGCCGCCAAGCTTGCTGCTCTGGGCGTCGGAGTCGCGCTGCTGGCGACAGCCTGCGGCGGCACGTCCAGCACGCCGTCGGGCTCCAGCAGCTCCAGCGCCGCGGCCGCCGGCATCTCCTGCCCGGCGCCGTCCTCAAGCGGAGGATCGTCCTCGGCGGCGGGCAAGACGGTAGCGCCAGCGGACGTCCCGAAGTCGTCGACGACGTCGCCCACCCCGCTCAAGCTCGGTACGCTGCTCCCGCAGACCGGTGCCCTCGCGTTCCTCGGCCCACCGGAAATCGCCGGCGTCAACCTCGCCGTCAAGCAGATCAACGATGCGGGCGGCGTGCTCGGCCACCCGGTCGACGTGATCCATCGCGATTCCGGCGACACCACCACTGACATCGCGACCCAGTCCGTCACCAACCTGCTCGGCCAGGGAGTGAGCGCCATCATCGGCGCCGCCTCGTCGGGCGTGTCCAAGACGGTCATCAACCAGATCACCGGCGCCGGCGTCGTGCAGTTCTCGCCGGCCAACACCTCGCCGGACTTCTCCACGTGGGACGCCAAGGGCCTCTACTGGCGCACGGCCCCCTCGGACGTGCTGCAGGGCCGGGTGCTCGGCAACTACATGGCCTCCTGCGGTGCCCAGACGCTCGGCATGATCGTCCTCAACGACTCCTATGGCACGGGCCTCCGGGATAACGTCAAGAAGGCGTTCGAGGGAGCCGGCGGCAAGGTCGTCGAGGAGCAGCTGTTCAACGAGGGCGATTCGCAGTTCAGCTCTCAGGTGGACAAGGTCGTGGCCGCCAAGCCGGACGCGATTGCGGTCATCTCGTTCGACCAGGCCAAGCAGATCGTGCCCCTCCTGACGGCCAAGGGCATCAAGCCGACCCAGATGTTCTTCGTGGACGGGAACACCGCCGACTACAGCAAGGACTTCGCCGCCGGGACTCTCACGGGCGCTCAGGGGACCCAGCCGGGGACCTTCGCCAAGGATGACTTCAAGGCGCAGCTCAAGACCATCGACTCCTCCCTCGTGAACTACAACTACGCGGGCGAGTCGTGGGATGCCGCGAACCTCATCGCGCTGGCGGCTGAGAAGGCCAAGAGCACCAAGGGCACGGACATCGCCGCCCAGTTCGTGGACATCACGCACGGCAGCAACCAGTGCACCGACTTCCCGAGCTGCGTGACCCTGCTGCGCCAGGGCAAGGACATCCACTACATGGGCAAGTCCGGGCCGGTGAGCTTCGCCAAGAACGGCGATCCGCAGGAGGCCTACATCGGCATCTACAAGTTCGACGACAAGAACGTGCCGCAGCCTCTCAAGGAGGAGTACGGCAAGCTCAGCTGACGCAGTGGTTTCCACGGCTCAATGACGCAAGGCCCCGGCCCCCTGAGGGGGCCGGGGCCTCGTCGTTGCGCCTCGCCGTTGCGGGAGCGCGCCACATGGCCCGCCGCGTACGACGGCGCCGCTCGCCTTGCAAGGGGAGCGGCGCCGTCGAGCGTGTGGTCAGGGACCTATTTGCCCTCGCCTTCCACCGTCTCGGCGAGCGTGCCGAGGTACAGCTGGATGACCTTGGGATCCTTGAGCAGCTCGCGCCCCGTGCCCGTGTATGCATCGCGGCCCTGGTCCAGCACATAGCCGCGGTCGCAGATCTGCAGGCAGCGCCGGGCGTTCTGCTCCACCATGATCACGGAGACGCCTGCCCGGTTGATCTCATGGACACGCAGGAAGGTCTCGTCCTGCTTGACGGGGGAGAGACCGGCGGATGGCTCGTCGAGCAGGAGGACGGCGGGGTCCATCATGAGCGCCCGTCCCATCGCAACCATCTGCCGTTCGCCGCCCGAGAGGGACCCGGCTCGCTGGGCCCGGCGCTTGCCGAGTTCGGGGAAGAGGTCGGTGACGAAGTCCCAGCGCTCCTTGAAGACCTTGGGACGCTGGAACAGCCCCATCTGCATGTTCTCCTCGATCGTGAGCGTGGTGAACACGTTGTTGTTCTGCGGGACGAACCCAAGGCCCCGGCTCACAAGCTTGTTCGCCTTGAGCCCGGTGAGATCCTGTCCGCGGACCACGACAGAGCCCGAGTGCACCTTGACGAGGCCGAACATGGCCTTCAGGAGCGTCGACTTCCCGGCCCCGTTCGGTCCGATGATGCCGATGAGCTCGCCCTTGCGGGCCTCGATGCTGCAGCCGTTGAGGATGTTGACCCCGGGAATGTAGCCGGCCACGAGATTGGTGACGCTCACGACCGCGTCCCCGGCCGCCGCCGTCTGGGGCGCCTCGGGTGCCCGCTGCTCGCTCATTCGTCCACCTTCTTCTCCGTCTCGGCGCTGTGGGGTGCAGGGGGCGAGGCGGGATCGCGGACCTCGCCCGGTCCGGGTTCCCGATGCCGCGCCTCGCCTGTCCGGCGCCCCGCGTCTCCGTTGTGGCCCACCCTGAGCGTCTCCGCACCCTCGTGGATCGCCTCCGGGGCGATCATGCCGGCGTCTTCGGTGCCCACCACGGACTGGTCGTCGGCGGCGAGCTCCTCCTCGAGCTCCTCGACACCGCCGGCGGCGCCAAGGTCGACGTCGTGGTGTGCCCCGAGGTAGGCATCGATGACCGCTTGATCCTTCATGACCTCGGTGGGCGGCCCCTCGGCCACGACCTTTCCCTCGGCCATGACCACCACCCAGTCGGCGATGTGCCGCACCATGTGCATGTCGTGCTCGACGAAGAGTACGGTCATGCCCTCGGCCTTGAGGTTCTTGATGTGGTCGAGCAGGCTCTGGGTCAGCGCTGGGTTGACGCCGGCCATGGGCTCGTCCAACATGACGAGCTTCGGCCGGACCATGAGCGCGCGCGCCATTTCGAGGAGCTTGCGCTGGCCTCCGGAGAGCGAGGCCGCGTAGTCGTCGCGCTTCGTGTCCAGTTTGAACTTCGTCAGCAGGCCCTCGGCCTGGTCGGTGATGTCCTTCTCCCGCCCGCCCCAGATGCCGCGGAAGAGCGCATTGCGCAGCTTCTCGCCCGGCTGCTCGGAGGCGCCGAGACGCATGTTCTCCATGACGGTGAGCTTGCCCATGACCTTGGTGAGCTGGAAGGTGCGCACCATTCCGAGACGTGCCACCTTGTAGGAGGACATGCCGGCCAAGTCCGTGCCCTCGAACTGCCACTTGCCGGAGTTCGGGGTGTCGAACCCGGTGAGCAGGTTGAACAGGGTGGTCTTGCCAGCACCGTTGGGCCCGATGAGGGCCGTGATCTTGTGGCGCGGGATCTCGAGGTGCTCGACGTCGACGGCGTTGATGCCACCGAAGCGGCGGGTGACGTTGTCCGCGATGACGATCGGGTCCCGCTTCCTGCAGCCCGGAGCCGCGGCCCCCTCGGCGATGGGGCGGGTGTCTGTCATGTAGTCGATGGTGCCGCTGGATTCCGCGGCGGCGTTGCCTGTCTCGCTCATGAGAACGCGAGCTCCTTCTTGTTGCCGAACACACCCTGTGGTCGGAAGATCATCAGCAGCATGAGTGCCACACCCACGAGGATGTACCTCAGCTGGCCGGCCTGCGTGGTGCTCAGGAACGGCAGGACACCGATGTTGATGAGCCCGTACAGGACGTTCTGGGTCAGGGACAGCACGACCCAGAAGATCATGGCGCCCACGATCGGGCCGAGGACGGTGGACATGCCGCCGAGGAGGAGGCAGGTCCAGAGGAAGAACGTGAACTCCGTGCCGTAGTTCGCCGGCTGGACGACGTCTCGGGGGAGAGTGAAGACGAGGCCCGCGAGGGCGCCGAAGATCCCGCCGATGATAAGGGCCTGCATCTTGTACGAGTAGACGTTCTTGCCGAGGGAGCGCACCGCCATCTCGTCCTCGCGGATCCCCTTCAGGACCCTGCCCCAGGGGCTCCGCATGAGCAGCCACACGACGACCGCGAGGATGATCACGAGCCCCCAGCCGAAGACGCGGTAGAAGAAGTCTGGGCTGCTGTATCCGAGGTAGTTGCCCGCGGGGAACGGGTTGAGCTTCAGGAAGTCCTGCCGGAAGCCGGCCAGGCCGTTGGCGGAGCCCGTCACGTCCGTGAGGGTGTTGGTGGTGACCACGTAGCGGATGATCTCCGCGGCGGCGATCGTGACGATGGCGAGGTAGTCCGCCCGGAGCCGCAGGGTCGGGATGCCGAGGATGAGCGCGAACACCACGGACGCGATCACCGCGACGATGAGCGCGAGCCAGAACGGGAACTGCAGATGGATCGTCGTCATCGCGAAGGCGTAGGCGCCCACCGCGATGAATCCCGCCTGGCCGAAGTTCAGCAGGCCGGAGTAGCCGAAGTGCACCGCGAGGCCCAGCGCGGCAAGCGCGTATGCGGCGGTCGTGGGGCTGAAGAGCTCACCGAGGGCTTCAATGAGGATCTGTCCGAAATCCATGGTGGCCTCCTAGCCCACTCGCTCGCGGCGGCCGAGGATGCCCTGCGGCCGGAAGAGGAGGACGAGGATCATCACGACCAGCGCCCCGACGTATTTGAGATCTGAGGTCAGGCCGAACACCGTAGTGAGCTCCACGAAGACACCCACGATGACTGAACCGACGAGGGCGCCGAAGACCGTGCCGAGGCCACCCAGCGTGACGCCGGCGAAGATCATCAGCAGGATCTGCTGGCCCATGTTGAAGCTCACGCCGGGCCGGTAGTAGGCCCACAGGATGCCGCCGAGCGCTGCGAGGAAGCCGCCCGTGATCCAGACGAGCCGGATGACGCGGTCGACGTCGATGCCACTCGCCGCCGCAAGCGCCGGATTGTCCGCCACCGCGCGGGTCGCCTTGCCGAGCCGTGTGCGCAGGAGGGCGAAGGCGACCAACAGCATGACCACGACCGAGATCAGCAGTGACCACAGGTTGTTGGGCGATACCGAGACAGGGCCGAGCTGGACGTCGGTGGACTGGGAGTAGGGGAGCTGCTGGGTCGCACCGCCGAAGAAGAAGAGGATGACGTACCGGGTGGCGAGCGCGAGGCCGATGCTGACGATCATCATCGGCACGAGGCCCGTGCCCCTGCGCCGCAGCGGCTTCCACAGCCACGCGTCCTGGACCCACCCGAAGGCGACGCCGGCCGCGAGCCCCGCGATCACCGCAAGCCAGAAGGGTGCGCCGACAGCGCTGAGCGAGAACACGACGACCGCGCCGAGCGTCACCATCTCGCCGTGGGCGAAGTTCGTCAGGCCCGTGGTGCCGAAGATGAGCGAGAGCCCGACCGCGGAGAGGGCCAGCAGCAGGCCGAAGCTCAGGCCGGCTACGAGACGGTTGGCGAGGTTGGTGAAGAAGCTCTCCTGGTGGACTTGGATGCCAGCGCCGAAGGCGAAGATGGTGCTCGCATTCGAGGTCTGGTTGAAGGTCACGGTGCGGGGGTTCTCCTGGCCGTCAGCGAGCTTGACCCCGTTGGGAAGGGTGGACTCGTCGAGCGTGACCTTGTAGCTGCCCTGGGTGGGCACGGAGATGCTCCATGCGCCGGATGCGGCGGACGTGGCGCTTCCGCTGAACCCGTTGCCCTCGGCGGTGATCTTGACGCCCTCCAGCGGCTGGCCGGCGTTCCGCAGGAAGCCGGAGATGGTGTTCTGGAACTGCGACTGGCTGGAGCTCGGGCCGGGGCTGGGCGAGGTCGTCGCGCCGGCAGCCGGGGGAAATGCCAAGAGCACTGCAAGGATGACGCCGAGGAGGGCGCCGGCGGCCGCGAGCACGCGTGGTACGCGTTGGCGGGCGGCCAGGCCTGTGCTGGTCACGAAGGGCCTCCGTCTTTCCGGGGTGGGGCTGGCGGGCCAGCCGAAACGGTCGGTGCAGCGGGCGCAGCCCGTCGCGGACCCGGAAGCGGGAGTGTGACGCGGATCACCCGTTGGAGGTCATGCTACTAGGGCAATGAGGCCACCCTTGGGCCTGAAGGGCTCTCTGAGGTCGCGATCCGGTAACGACTTGGGGGCCTCAGAGGTAGAGGCCGAGATCGCTCGCCGGCTCGCCGTGCTCGGCGACCGCGTGGACGTCGCGCTCCCGCAGGAGGATGTAGTCGTGGGCCGCGACCTCGACTTCGGAGCGGTCCTCCGGGTCGAAGAGTACGCGGTCCCCGATGGAGACCTGCCGGACGCTCGGCCCCGCCGCCACCACCTGCGCCCACGCGAGCCGCTTTCCGAGGACGGCGGTGGCAGGGATGACGATTCCGGACGCCGACCGGCGCTCGCTGGCCTCCCTGTCGAGCTCGACCAGGAGGCGGTCGTGGAGCATGCGCAGGGGAAGCGTGGGGCGTGAGGGGGCGGACTCGTTCGGCACCGGGACATTCTAGCGAGCCCGCTCCCGGCGAACGGCCTGTCGTGGACCCCCAAGCTGCCAGCCGCGGGGAACCTTCCGGGCCCTCCGTGCGTGGTCACTGTAGGCCGTCCCTGCAGCACCCGCGGGGCGGGACTGCATTTCGACCGAGGAGCCGACATGTCATTTGGGGGAAACCCCGTCTTCCGGGGGAAGAACTACAAGAGCGCCATCGCGACGGCGCCGCCCGTGCCCACGGGCCACTACGGGCAGAACCCTTACTCCCAGCAGCCCTACGGCCAGCAGGCGCCCTACGGGCAGCAGGCGCCGTATGGCCAGCAGGCGCCGTATGGCCAGCAGGCGCCGTATGGCCAGCAGGCGCCGTACGGGCAGTACCCGCAGCAGCCGATGTCTCCCGAGCAGCTGGACGAGCTGTACCGCTCGCCGTCGGCCGGCCCGGTGGAAACGGGCCGGATGACGTACGACGACGTGATCGTCCGCACGCTCGCGTGCCTCGGTCTCGTGGTGGTCGGCGCCGCTGTGACTCTGGCCATGCCGGCAAGCGCCGCTATGGGGCTCATGGTCCTCGGCGCGATCGGCGGATTCGTGCTGGCGCTCGTGAACTCGTTCAAGCGCGAGCCGGTGGCAGGTCTCATCCTGGCCTACGCCGCCCTCGAGGGCCTCTTCCTCGGTGGGATCACGAGGATCATCGACGCCTTCGCCCCCGGGGTCGGGTTCCAGGCCGTGCTGGGGACGCTGGTCGTGACGGGCGTGACGCTTGCGCTCTACAAGAGCGGCAAGGTCCGGGCGACTCCGGGCCTGATGAAGTTCTTCCTCATCGCAGTCGTCGGCTACCTCGGGTTCAGCCTCCTGAACCTCGGCCTGATGCTCTTCGGTGTCGTGCAGAACCCCTGGGGGCTGCGCGGCATGACGGTGGCGGGCATTCCCCTCGGCGTGCTGGTCGGGCTCGTGGCGATCGTCCTTGCCGCGATCTCGCTCATCTTCGACTTCAACTCGGTCGAGCAGGGCGTCCGCGCCGGTGCCCCGCGTCGCTACGCGTGGACCGCGGCGTTCGGCCTCACGGTGACCCTGGTGTGGCTGTACACGGAGATCCTGCGCCTGCTGGCCATCTTCAACAGCAACGACTGACGCACGAGGTCCAGGTCCCCGACCTCGAAAGGCCCCGCGGCGCGCCGCCCGAGAGCTCTCGCCCCCTCGAGATGAGAGGGCGAGCGTCTCCGGCAGCCTGCTGCGGGGTCTTGGCGTCAGAGGACGCGCCCGGCGCCCCCTGCCGGTGAGACGCTGAACAGCTCCGGACGGGCGAACCCGGCCTTCTCGAACGCAGCGAGCACGGCAGCGCTGACAGCGTCTCCACGGTCGAGGGGAACGAGGGCGATGGCGGAACCGCCGAAGCCGCCGCCGGTCATTCGCGCACCGAGCGCGCCTGCCTCGCGTGCCGCGGCCACCGCGAGGTCCAGCTCGGGGCACGAGATCTCGAAGTCGTCGCGCATCGAGGCGTGGCTTGCATCGAGGAGGGGGCCGATGCCGCGGGGCCCGTCGGCCCGCAGGACCCGCACCGTCTCATGCACTCGCTCGTCTTCGGTGACGACGTGGCGCACCCGGCGGAACGTGGTCGGGTCGAGGAGTGCGCGGGCCTCAGGGAGGTCCGCGGGGGAGACATCGCGCAGCGCCGGCACGCCGAGGACCTCCGCAGCGAGTTCGCAGGCGGCCCGGCGGCTCGCGTAGCCGCCCTCGGCGTGGGAGTGGGCCACGGTGGTGTCCACGACGAGGATGCCAAGGCCGGCGGCTGCCGGATCGAAGGGGATGAGCTCCGCGCTCTGGTCCCGGCAGTCCAAGAGGACGGCGTGGCCCGCCTCCCCGCGCAGCGACGCCGACTGGTCCAGGATTCCGGTCGGAGCGCCCACAAACCCGTTCTCGGCCTGCTGAGTGAGGAGCACGAGATCCTCCACGCGCAGTTCCGCGCCGGCCAGCTCGGCGAGGGCAATCGCCACCGCGCATTCGATGGCGTGGGAGGACGAGAGGCCAGCCCCGACCGGGACCGTGGAGTCCAGCGCGAGGTCGAACCCGGGTACCGGCGTGCCGCGGAGGCCGAGCGCCCAGGCCACGCCCGCCGGGTACACGGACCACGCGCGGGCAGACCCTTTCGAGAGCGTATCGAGGTCCAGTTCGATGACCTCCCCGCCATGGCCCGGACGGCCGGGGTCCCGGCGGGTGGTGGTGAGACGTGCAGTGCGGTCGGGCCGGGCACGGAGGGCCACGTGGGCGGCGAGGCCGATCGCAAAGGGCAGAGCGAAGCCCTCGTTGTAGTCCGTGTGCTCCCCGATGAGGTTCACGCGTCCCGGTGCGCGCCACACGCCGTCGGGCGCCCCGCCGAACGCGGAGGAGAACGCCTCGAGGACCGCGGCCGTGGGCGCCGGGAGATTGGGCTGGGTCATGCCTCGTCCTCTCCACTGTGGTTCCCCCTCGGCCCCGGGCCCGCCAGCCGCGAGCCCGCCGGCCCCGGACCGGCCGGCTGGCGGCCGGCCTGCCCGAGCACCGCACGGAGGCGCTCCGCGACCTGCTCTGCGGTGGTGTCGGTGATGAAGGCCCCCATCGCAGCCTCCGAGCCCGCAAGGTACTTGAGCTTGTCTGCGGCCCGGCGCGGTGAGGTGAGCTGGAGGTGGAAGCGTGTCGCTGGCCGAAGCAGCGGATCGAGTGGTGCCTGGTGCCAGGCGGCGATGTAGGGCGTGGGAGTGGCGTAGAGCGCGTCCACGGCGCCGAGGAGGGAAAGGTAGACCGAGGCGAGCTCGTCCTTCTCCTCGCCGGTGAGCGAGGTGAAGTCCGCGGCGTCGCGGTGGGGGACCAGATGGACCTCGAGCGGCCAGCGTGCGGCGAACGGCACGAAGGCGCTGAAGTGGCTGCCCTCGAGCACCATGCGTTCGCCCGCGGCGCGCTCGCGGCCGAGAAGGGAGCCCAGGAGGGTGGCCTTGCCGTCGGCGTGGTCGTAGAAGCGGCGGGCGGCGGCGCCCAGCTGGGACGCCCGTGGGGTCACGTAGGGGTAGGCGTAGATCTGTCCGTGCGGATGGTGGAGGGTGACTCCGATGTCTGCGCCGCGGTTCTCGAACGGGAAGACCTGCCGCACGCCCGGCAGCGAGCTGAGCGCCGCCGTACGGTGGGCCAGGGCCTCGACCACCGTGCGGGCCCGCTCGTAGGGCAGGTCCGCGAAGGATCCGCTGTGGTCCGAGGTGAAGGACACCACCTCGCACCGGCCCGCGGCCGCGGCGGCGACGCCCCAGGGGAGCGAGCCGGGGAGCTCGGCCAGGCCGGGACCGAGGGAGGGGAAGCGGTTCTCGAACACCGCGACGTCGTAGTCCGGATCGGGGATCTCGGAGGCGTGGGTGGGGGTGCTCGGGCAGAGGGGGCACTCGTCGGCTGGCGGGAGATGGGTGCGGGACTGGCGGTGTGCCGCCACGGCGACCCATTCCCCGGAGAGCTCGTCGTACCGCAGCTCGCCCTCAGGAGCTCTTCCCGTTAGCCGGCGGGTGTCCGCCATGTGCTGGCGGGGAGGGCTGCCTGGGTCGTCGAAGTAGATGAGCTCGCGTCCGTCGGAGAGCCTTGTGCCCGTGATGAGGGGTTGGCGCCTCATGCGCTCCGCGATTCGCCGACGGCGGCCACGACGAGGTCGGGCACGTTCTGGCGGAGCTCCTCGAGGGCGCTCGTGGAGAGCGCGTCATCCGTGATGAGGGTGTCCACGGCGCTCAAGGGGAGGATCCGGGCGAGGCTCACGAGGCCGTACTTGCTGTGGTCTGCGAGGACCACGAGGCGCGCCGCGGACTCTGCCGCCGCACGGTTCGTCTCGGCCTCCAGCATGTTCGGGGTGGTCAGCCCGGCGCGGGGATGGAGTCCATGGACCCCCATGAAGCAGGTCTCGACATGCAGCTGGCGCAGCGTCGAGGTCGCGAGTGGGCCTACGAGTGCCTCCGACGGCGTGCGCTCGCCGCCGGTGAGGATGGTCCGGACGCTGCCGTTGGACGCATCGCCGAGCGCCTCGGCGACCTTGATCGAGTTCGTCGCGACCGTGAGGTCGGGCACCGTCGCGAGCAGCTGCGCGAAGGTGAAGGTGGTGGTGCCCGCCGTCACGAAGATCGTTGCCCCTGGCCTCACGAGCTCGAGTGCGCGGGCGGCGATCGCCCCCTTGGCGTCGGGTCGGTGCTCGCTCTTGGCCGCGAACCCGAGCTCGGCGAAGCCGACTTCGGTGGGCCGCGCGGCTCCTCCGTGGACTCGGCGCGCAAGCCCCTGCAGCTCGAGCTGCTCGATGTCCCGGCGGATTGTCATCTCCGAGACGCCAAGCGCGGCCGCGAGCTCCGTGACGCGCACCGCCTCGCGTCGTTCCAGCTCGGCCACGATGTAGGCTTGGCGCTCTGCAGCCAGCATGCCGTCCCCCTCTTGGGCATGCGGCCGGATCTGGGCCGCATGCCACGATCTAACTAGACTACGATCTAACACAAACAACATTTTTTCTAACAAAATGTAACATCGTTCGGGCCTGCCGGGAAGAGCCATCGCCGAATGCGTGGGGCGATCCGCGGCGCTAGCGTTGGCCCCATGACTGCATCCCCGACCAACACTCCCGCCACCGGGCGCCAGTTCGAGCTCCGGCGCGCGGGCGGAGTCGTCGTCGTGACCGAGCTCGCGGCCGCCCTGCGCTCCTACTCGCGCGACGGCGTCGCCCTCACCGAGACGTTCGGCGACGACCAGATCCCCCCGAACGCGGCAGGCATCACCCTCGCCCCGTGGGCCAACCGCATCGAGGATGGGCGCTGGATCCTCGACGGTGCCCCGCAGCAGCTGGACATCACCGAGCCTTCCCGCGGCCACGCAAGCCACGGCCTGCTGCGCAACACCGGCTACACGCCCGTGGAGGCCACCGAGTCCTCGGTGGTGCTCGAGGCCAGCGCCTTCCCCCAGCACGGCTACCCGTTCCTGGTGCGGCATCGCGTCGAATATGCGCTCGACGCCGACGGCGGCCTGAGCGTGACCCAGACCCTCAGCAACGACTCCTCCCGGCGCGCGCCCTACGTCCTCGGGGCGCACCCCTACCTGCGTCTCGGCGAGGTTCCCACGGAGCTGCTCACCCTCACCGTTCCGGCTGCGACGCGCCTCGTCGCCGACGGGCGGCTCATCCCGCGCGGCTCCGCGCCCGTCGCAGGCGAGTGGGACCTGCGTGCCGGCCGCGTTGTGGGCGGGCTCTCCCTCGACTGCGCCTACACGGACCTGGCCTTCGCTCCGGCGCCTGCCCCGCAGGACGGCGCGGAGCCTGCCCCGCAGCACGGCGCGGAGCCGGCCGCGCACGACGGCGCCGGCGCACCGAGCGCCGCGGGGGCGCCCGGCGTCGTGCGCGCCACCCTCGCGGACGCCGACGGCCGAAGCGTCTGGCTGTGGCTCGAGGACTCCTGCCGGTACCTCCACGTCTTCGTCACGGACAGGTTCCCCGGCCGGCCTACAGCGGTGGCGCTGGAACCCATGACCGGCGCCGCCAACGCCTTCAACTCCGGCGAGGGGCTGAGGTGGCTCGAGCCCGGCGCCTCCGCGTCGATGCGATGGGGGATCGGCTCCGATCTGAAGAAGGGCCGGCCCTGATGAAAGGATGGGGCCATGGAGCCCACACCAGCAGGACCCCATCCCGGCCATCGTCCCGTGCCGCCCCGGCCGACGCGTCCCGTCACTGACTCCGATCTGCCCTTCGCCCTGCGGGTCGCCGCGTCGTGGTCCTGGCGCATCGCCATCGTCCTCGTGGTGGGCTGGGCCGTCGCGTGGGGGCTCGCGCAGCTGAGCTTCCTCGTGATCCCCGTGCTCGTCGCGGCGCTGCTCGCGGGGCTGCTGAACCCGGTCGTGGCGTGGCTGCGACGTGCCCGCGTGCCGAAGGGGCTGGCGGTCGCGGTGACGGAGCTGGGCTTCATCGCCGTCGTCGCGGGGCTCCTGACCCTCGTGGGGCGCCAGATCTCCTCGGGCTTCGCGCAGCTGTGGGGGGAGGCGCTTCAGGGCCTGGCTGAGGTCCAGAAGTGGCTCGCTGAGGGGCCGCTCCAGCTCACGTCCTCCCAGCTCGAGACGTACATCAAGGACGCCCAGAACCTCCTGGAGACCAACCAGAGCACGCTCCTCAACGGCGTCCTGAGCGTGAGCTCCTCAGCAGGGCACTTCATCACAGGTGCCCTCATCGCGCTCTTCGTCCTCGTCTTCTTCCTCCTCGAGGGCGAGCGCATCTGGACCTTCCTCGTGGGACTCCTTCCCCGGCAGGCGCGCCCGGCGGCGGACGGGGCTGGCCGGAGGGGCTGGACCTCACTCGTGAGCTACGTGCGCGTCCAGGTCTTCGTGGCCGCGGTCGATGCGGTGGGCATCGGTGTGGGCGCCGCGGTCCTCGGCGTCCCGCTGGCACTGCCGCTGGGCATCCTCGTGTTCGTGGCCTCGTTCGTGCCCGTGGTCGGCGCCCTCCTCAGCGGCGCGGTCGCCGTCCTGCTCGCGCTCGTGGCAAACGGCCTCGTCAACGCCCTGATCATGCTCATCATCGTCGTGGCCGTCCAGCAGCTCGAGTCGCACGTGCTCCAGCCCCTCGTGATGGGCCGAGCCGTCGCGCTCCACCCGGTGGCCGTCATCCTCGCCGTCGCGGCCGGCTCCTACATCGCCGGCATCGCGGGAGCGCTGTTCGCTGTGCCGACCCTGGCCGTCACGAACTCGGCGGTTCGGTACATCGCGGCCCGATCGTGGGAGAACTCGTGGGAAACTGGAAGGGCACCGGCCCAGCCGGACGAGGCCGGGCTGGCCCCGGAATCCCCTGAAGCCCTCTAGGAGCACTGAGAATGACTGCCCTCTCGACACTCGCTGTGACGCTCGACGACGTTCTTGCCGCACAGGAGCTGCTCGAGGGCATTAGCGCCAGGACGCCCATCGAGCAGTCCCGGGCCCTGGGACAGACCGTGGGCGGCGAGGTCTACTTCAAGTGCGAGAACCTCCAGCGCGCCGGCTCGTTCAAGGTCCGCGGTGCCTACGTGCGCATGGCGCGGCTGTCCGAGGAGGAGAAGCGCCGCGGCGTGGTCGCCGCGTCGGCAGGCAACCACGCCCAGGGCGTGGCCTCGGCCGCGAAGCGGCTCGGCATCCGCGCCCGGATCTACATGCCGCTCGGCGTCGCGCTGCCAAAGCTCCAGGCCACCCGCAGCCACGGGGCGGAGGTCGTGCTGCACGGCCACAACGTGGACGAGGCCCTCGCCGAGGCGAAGCGCTATGCGGACGAGACCGGCGCGGTGTTCGTGCACCCGTTCGACAACGCAGACGTCGTGGCCGGCCAGGGCACGATCGGCCTCGAGATCCTCGAGCAGGTCCCCGAGGTGGACACGGTCATCATGGGCGTCGGCGGCGGCGGCCTCCTGGCCGGGGTCACGGTCGCCGTGAAGGCGAAGGCGGCCGAGCTGGGCCGCGACATCCGCGTCATCGGCGTCCAGGCCGAGAACGCCGCGGCGTACCCGCCCTCGCTCGCGGCGGACGCCGTCGTGCCGCTGCCGAAGGTCGCCACGATGGCCGACGGCATCGCGGTGGGCCTGCCCGGCCAGATCCCCTTCAGCATCATCCGCGAGCTCGTCGACGACGTGGTGACTGTGAGCGAGGACTCCCTCGCCCGCGCCCTCATCTTCCTGCTCGAGCGGGCTAAGCTCGTCGTGGAGCCCGCCGGCGCGGTCGGGGTCGCGGCCCTGCTGGACGGCAAGCTCGCCGAACTCGGGATCGATGCACGCAAGACCGTCGTGATCCTCTCGGGCGGCAACATCGACCCGATGCTCATGCTCAAGGTCATCCAGCGCGGCCTCTCCGCGGCTGGCCGCTTCCTGACGGTGCGCATGATGCTCGACGACCGCCCCGGCTCCCTCGCCACGATCTCCCGCATCATCGCCGAGAACGACGCCAACGTCACGGGTGTGGACCACACGCGGGTCGGAGGCTCGATTGCCATGGGCGACGTGGCGATCACGATCGACATGGAGACGAAGGGCCACGAGCACTCGGACCAGGTGCTGCGCGCCCTGCGCGCCGAAGGCTTCCAGCCCATCGTCATCCACGTCTGAGGCCGCCCGCCATGCGTGCGCCGGGGTCAAGGAACGAGCTCGCGGGGCGCGCGCGGGCCGGGCTCGCGACCATGACGGCCGTCACGGTGGTGCTGTACGTGGTCCAGCTCGTCAACATGGCCACGCTCGGCCTCCTGTCCCGCACGTTGGGAATTCGTCCACGGGACGTCGGCAACCTGCCGGACATCCTCACCTCGCCCCTCGTGCACGACTCCGCAGGCTGGGGCCACCTCCTGGCGAACACGCTTCCGCTCTTCATCTTCGGATTTCTGGCGTTCCTCGCCGGGCTGAGGCAGTTCCTCACGGCCGTTGCCCTCTCGTGGCTGGCCTCCGGAATCGGGGTCTGGCTCTTCGGCGGGAGCCTGCTCGGCTACCCCTCGGTGACGGTCGGGGCGTCCGGGGTGATCTTCGGCCTGTTCGGCTTCCTCCTGGTCCGGGGCTTCCTGAACCGCAGCTGGTGGCAGATCCTGCTCGCGCTCGTCTTGTTCGGGGTCTATGGGAGCGTGCTGTTCGGGGCGCTCCCGACGGTGGGAAGGGGCATCTCGTGGCAGGCCCACCTCTTCGGGCTCGCGGGAGGAGTCGTCGCGGCGGTCCTGCTGAGGCCGCGCGGTCGGCTCGCGCAGTAGCCAGCAGCGCACTCGCGCAGTAGCCGGCAGCGCAGTAGCCACATGCGCAGCCAGACGCACGACGGCGCCGCGCACCTCGTGAGGTGGGCGGCGCCGTCGTGCGTTGTGCTGTTCTCTCAGCCGTTGTACGGGGTGGCCGAGATGATCTCGACCGGGATCTCCTTGCCGTTGGGCGCGGTGTAGGCGAGCTTGTCGCCCTGCTTGTGGCCCACGATCGCGGAGCCCAGCGGGGACTTCTCGCTGAAGATGTCGATGTCGGTGCCGGCGTCCGCGATCTCGCGGGAGCCGAGCAGGAAGCGCTCTTCCTCGCCGGCGATCTTCGCCACGACGAGCATGCCGGGCTCGACGACGCCGTCGTCCGCGGGCTTCTCGCCCACCTGGGCGTTGCGGAGCAGGTCGGTGAGCTGGCGGATGCGGGCCTCGATCTTGCCCTGCTCCTCCTTGGCGGCGTGGTACCCGCCGTTCTCCTTCAGATCGCCCTCCTGCCGGGCGGCCTCGATCTTCTCGACGATCTCATGACGGCCGGGGCCCGAGAGGTGGTCCAGCTCAGCCTTGAGGCGGTCGTACGCCTCCTGCGTGAGCCAAGCGCCGCCCTGATGGGTCGTGGTGGACATGTGGTCTCCTCGTCAACGTCTTACATGCAAAGACCCCGCCTGCGGTTCTGCGCGTGCCCATGAGGCGCGATGCCTCGGGAGCGCTTTCTGGACCACCGGCGGGGCAATGGGTATTAGAACATTCTAATGAACGAGGGGACCGATCCCAAGTCGGATGCCCTCCGGGCGCGGCGTGTCGCGGTCAGGAGGCCTTCAGCCAGCAGGAGTCCACGACCCCCGAGACCGCAGCGCTCTCCGTCCGGAGAGGCACCCGCTGCAGGGATGTGGCCGTGCCCGACCCGTTGGCGTCCGGGCCGATCTCGACCTCCTTGAACCCGACGACGGCGAAGTCCTGCGAGAGGGCATGCACGGCGCAGACGGCCGTCGCGGAGGCGTCCTTGGTGACCTGGAAGTCGATCTCGGCATGCCACGGGTCCGGCGTGGAGAAGCCCACGTCCTTGGACTGCACACCCGAGCGCGCGTTCGAGACGTAGGTCAGCCATCCGGCGACCGCGACCGCAACGACCAGCGCCGCGACGACGAGGAGACGTGCCGTCCGCTTCGCCAGGCGCGGTCGGGCGGCGCCGTAGCGCGCGGCGAGGGCGGGAGAGTCAGTCACGCGTCTATTCTAGGAGGCGTGCCTGAGAACCCTTCCGCCCTGCGACTCCTCGCCGTGCACGCCCACCCCGACGACGAGTCGAGCAAGGGCGCGCCGATGATGGCCAAGTACCTGGCGGAAGGGCACGAGGTGATGGTAGTCTCGTGCACCGACGGATCCCGGGGCGACATCCAGAATCCCCACATCCTCGATGCCCCGCATCCGAAGCGGGACATGGCCGGAGCACGCCGTCTCGAGATGGCTGCAGCGCAGGAGGTCCTGGGAGTCCAGCACCGCTGGCTCGGGTTCACCGACTCGGGGCTGCCGGAAGGGGATCCGCTCCCGCCACTGCCCTGGGGCTCATTCGCCACGCTGCCCATCGAGGAGGCCACTGCGCCCCTCGTGCGCCTGATGCGCGAGTTCCGCCCCCACGTCGTGGTGGCCTACGACGAGAACGGCGGCTACCCCCACCCAGACCACATCATGGCGCACCGGGTGGGCGTTGAGGCCTACCGGGCAGCGGGCGACCCCGCCGCGTATCCCGACGCAGGCGAGCCCTGGAAGCCCTCGAAGCTCTATTACGACGTCTCGTTCAACCCCGAGAAGACGCGCCGGATCCACGACGCGCTCGAGGCTGCGGGCCTGGCCTCGCCCTTCGCCGAGTGGATTGCCCGCGCGAGCGAGAACGACGCCGAAGGCCACCGGCCGTGGACCTCCCGCCACCCGGTGACCACCCAGATCGAATGCGCCGAGTATTTCGACGTCCGCGACCGCGCCCTCCTTGCTCACGCGACCCAGATCGATCCTGACGGCTGGTTCTTCGCGGTCCCCCTGGCCCTGAGGCAGCGCGAATGGCCCTGGGACGACTTCTCGCTCATCGACTCCAGCGTGGGCCGGCCCGCCGAGGGCGACGTGGAGCGGGACCTCTTCGCCGGGCTCCGGTAGCGCGCTGAGGGGCTCCGTGGCCCCGGTAGGATAGTCCGGTGCAGAGTTTCCTCGTTGCCCTTGCCCAGACGCCCGCGCCCTCGCCTGAGGGAACGCTGCGACCTGGCCTCAGCGAGGACATGATCACGCCCGGGACCTGGGGCTTCATTGCGACGGCCTTCGTCGTCATCCTCACGATGCTGCTGATCGTCGACATGGTGCGGCGCCTGCGGCGTATCCGGTACCGCGCCCAGGTCGAGGAGACCCGCGCCGAGCAGGACGACGCGGGCCTGGGAGCCCCCGACGAGGCACCCTCCGAAGGCTCCGGCGCTCACGACGCCGCTGCCGAGGAGACGGCGCGCGAGGACCACCACCACGGGACAGGCAACGGCCGCAAGTAAGGGCGCCGCCCCTCTGAGGCAGCCGCAAGAAGGTGAGCCAGAAGTGCCGGCGCCAGAAGTGCCGGCGCTGCGCTGGGCCGGCCCGTGCCTGAGCTGATCAGTGCGTCGGCTGGCGCGGTCTCGGGACGCTGAGGCTTCCGTAGCGCTCCATCCGGTGCCACCGCAGGTGCAGTCCCGCGAGCGCCGTGAAAACGGACTGGATGACCACCAGGTACATGAGCTGCCGGTACACGACCTGCTGCAGCGGCAGGGCCCAGAGCGGACCGAGCCGCTCCTTGTCGAGCCTGAAGGCATAGGCGGCCATGGCCAGCTGGGCGCCCATGAACGCGAGCCACAGCAGGGCAATCCTCCACGGGTCGAGGAAGAACAGGCCGTATACGGCGAAGACGTCCACGATCGGGGCGAAGAGCGGCAGGAGCACCTGCAGCACGAGAAGGTACCCGAGCCCGCGCCGGCCGAGCTTGCCCGCCTGTCCGCCCTGCACGACTGCGCCCCGGTGCTTCCACATGGCCTGCAGCGTCCCGTAGCACCACCGGTAGCGCTGCTTCCACAGGGCGCCCAGGGTCGCAGGGGCCTCTGTCCAGGCCCTCGCGTCGTCCTGGTAGACGACCCGCCACCCGGCGCGGCAGAGCGCCATGGTGAGGTCCGTATCCTCGGCGAGCGTGTCATTGCTGACTCCGCCCACGCGCAGGAGTGCATCGCGGCGGAACGCGCCGATCGCCCCCGGCACCGTGGGCATGCACTCGGCGAGGTCGAACAGGCGGCGGTCGAGGTTGAAGCCGACGACGTACTCGATGTGCTGCCAGGCACCGAGGATGCCACCGCGGTTGGCGACCTTCGTGTTCCCCGACACGGCGCCGACCCGGGGGTCCGCGAGGGGCTGGATGAGCGCGTGGACGGTCCCCGGCTCGAACACGGTGTCGCCGTCGACCATGACGACGATCTCGCACGACGCCGCGCGGAGGCCCGCGTTGAGCGCCGAGGGCTTCCCGCCGTTCTCCTTGCGGATCACGACGACGCCCGGGAGGGCGAGCGCCTCGACGATGTCCGCGGTGCCGTCCGTGGAGCCGTCGTCCACCACGATGACCTCGACGGGATGTGTGGACGCCGCGATCGAGGTGACCGCGGCCTCGATCCCGGCCGCCTCGTTGTAGGCGGGGACGATGACGGTGACGCGCTCGGTCACCTCGGCCCGGAGGGGCACGTCCCGGCGACGCCGGGCCCTCCGCGCGAGCCGGTGGTGGCGTGAGGCGACGGCGACGACGAGGACGCCGCGCGCCAGCGTGACGACGCCGCTCGCCGCGAGCAGCCACCCGATGGCCTCCACGACGGCCCCGCTGACCTGCATGCCCCACACGAAGGCTGTCCCGACGAGCCGCTCGGATGGGGGAGCCGGGCGCATGCTCGTGATGCCGAGCGCGTCGCCGACGGTGGTGACCCGGTAGCCCTGGCCCTCCGAGCGCGTGAGCGTGGCGTCCAGTGCGGCGACGGTCTCGCTCCGGTCGCCGCCGCCGTCGTGCATGAGCAGGACCTGCCCCTGGGTGCCCTGCGGGACGAGGTTCTTCTCGATCGCATCAGCACCGGGACGGGACCAGTCGCGGCTGTCCACGGTGCTGAGCACGGTCAGGTAGCCCTCTCCCGCAGTGGCCTTGATCGAGGTCCACTCGCCGGAGGTGACCGCGGCGTTCTCGGAGCTGTACGGCGGGCGCAGGAGGGTCGCCGTCTGTCCGGTGATGCCCGAGAGTGCGCGTTGGACGCCCTCGACCTCGAGGTTGCGGCGCCACTCGGGGACGGTGCCCAGGTCCACGTGGCTGAGCGTGTGCAGGCCGATCTCATGCCCCTCGGCGACTACCCGGCGCACGAGATCGGGATGGTCGAGCGCGGCGGTGCCGACCATGAAGAAGGTCGCGTGCACGTGGTGGGCCTTGAGGACGTCCAGGATCTTCGGCGTCCAGACGGGGTCGGGCCCGTCGTCGAACGTCAGCGCGAGCGTGCGCTCGGGCGGGCGGGCGGTGCGCACGGTCGCGGACCGGGCGTCGATGACGGGACCGCCGTTTAGGACGGCTGGAGGCACGCCGTCTGCGCTGCCGGACGTGGCCACCGAGTCGTCGCCGATCCCGGCCAGGTGCTGGGTGTACCCCTGCACGCCGAGGGCCAGCGCGAGCGCGGCCAGGAAGGCCGCGAGGATCACCCAGTGGGCCCTGACGCTCCCGGACCGGGCTTTGGTCCGCTTCGCCGTCACGGGCGCGTGGTGGGGGTCGCGCGGCGGGTCTGGCCCGGGGCGGTGGCGTTGCCGTTCACCGGCGCGGCGGCGGTCGCAGGCGCTGGTGCGGCCGCCGTGGGCGCCGGCGCGGCCGGTGCAACGGCCGGCGCCGTACCGGCTGGCTGAGCGGGTGCGGCCGGGGCTGCGGCGCCCGGTGCGGGTGCTGCGGGGTCCTGTGCACGAGCTGCCACTTCGGCGACGCTGGCCGGGGCTGCCGTCGGGATTACCGCGGGGGTGGGACCCCCTTCCCCGCCGGACGCCGGAGGCGGAACGGGTGCCGCGGTGTGCCGCGACATGTCGGGGAGGGACGGGGCGGCTGCATTCGGCCCGTCGCTCAGGAGCGCCACGCCGACGGCCACGAGATAGGCCGCCACCACCAGCAGGGTCACAGCCCCGAGGAGCCGCATCATGCGCAGCTTCCCGCCGGAGGCGTCGACGAAGACGGGGCGTGCGTCATTCCGTCGCAGCGCGCGCCGACTGGGAGTACTCGTGGGAGGAGAAGCCATCGGTAGCCCATTCTAGGACGTCCTGTCGCCATCGGCCTGCCAAAGGGGCAGACTCGTGGGCATGGAGAACCGCCTCGCCGGGCAGGCCTCGGCCTACCTGCGCCAGCATGCAGGCAACCCCGTCCACTGGCAGCCCTACGGGCCGGAGGCGTTCGAGGAGGCCGCGCGCCGAGACGTGCCGCTCTTCGTCTCGATTGGCTACGCGGCGTGTCATTGGTGCCACGTCATGGCCCATGAGTCCTTCGAGGACGAGGCGACGGCCGAGGCACTCAACGCACGGTTCGTGAGCGTCAAGGTGGACCGCGAGGAACGGCCGGACGTGGACTCCGCGTACATGGCCGCGTGCCAGGCGATGACGGGCCAGGGCGGCTGGCCCCTGAGCATCTTTGCCCTCCCGGATGGCCGCGCCTTCTACGCCGGGACGTACTTCCCTCCCGCTCCGCGCCCGGGCCAGCCGAGCTTCCGGCAGATCCTCGACGCCGTCGACGAGGCGTGGCGGGACCGCCGGCCGGCCGTCGAGCGGCAGGCAGCTGCTCTGGCCGAAGCGCTCGGCGGGCTCTTCTCGGACCAGCTGCTGCGCGTCGGCCCCGGAGACGGGCACGACGCCGGCGCCCTCGCGGAGGTGACCGGCGGCGCCGTCGTGCGTCTGGCACAGACAGAGGACCGGGACCACGGCGGGTTCGGCGGGGCGCCGAAGTTCCCGCCCTCACCCGTCGTCGAGTTCCTCATCCGGCACGCCGCCGGGAGCGCCGACACCGCTGGCGAAGCGCAGGGGCTCGCGGGCCGAACCCTTGCGGCGATGTGCCGCTCGGCGGTCTTCGACCTGCTGGGCGGCGGCTTCGCCCGGTACTCCGTCACGGCCGACTGGTCAGTGCCGCACTACGAGAAGATGCTCTACGACAACGCGCAGCTGCTGCGGGTGCTCGCCCACTGGGTGCGGCTCGGCGGATCGCCCGAATTCGACGCGCAGGAGGCGCGCGAGGCCGCGTCCCTCACCGCCGACTGGCTCATGCGCGAGCTCGGCCTTCCGGGCGGAGGCTTCGCGTCCTCGCTCGACGCGGACTCCGAGCGCGGCGGCCGCCACGTGGAGGGCGGCTACTACGTGTGGACCCGGGCCGAGCTCGCCCACGCGCTGGGGAGCAGCGGCGGCACGCCGACGGATACCACGCACGACGCCGCACGCCTGGTCTCCGCGTTCGGCCTCCGCGGGGGCGAGCATACGGGCTCCGCGGGACCTCTGCATGGCGGCCCCGAGCTGGGCCCAGACGAGCGGGCCCTCCTCGCGAAGCACCGTCCCGCGCTGCTCGACGCGAGGGCCCTGAGGAAGGCGCCGGCCCGCGACGACAAGGTGGTGGCGGGATGGAACGGCCTGGCCGTCGCAGCGCTCGCGGACGCGTCCACGGCCCTCCTCCGGCCCGAGCTGCTCGACGCCGCCAAGAGCGCCGCGGCACTCCTGCAGGACGTGCACTGGGACGGGCGCACGCTCCGGCGGGTCTCGCATGAGGGAGCCGCCGCGGGGATCGAGGGCATGCTCGCCGACTACGCCGGATGCGCGGAGGGGGCCTTCGCCCTTTACGCGGCGACGGGGGAGCCGCGGTGGTTCGCGTGGGCCGAAGACCTGCTCGGCGCTGCTCGCGCACGCTTCGTCGCGGACGGGCTGCTGTCCGACGAGGCGGTCGAATCCGACGGGCCAGCTGGATCCGGAGGCAGCCCACAGCAGCACGGTTCCGCGGACTCCGCCCCCCGCACGCCCCCGGCGCCCGGGGTGCGGGCCGCGCTGGCCGGCTCCCGCAGCCTCGACCCCCACGATGCCGAGCAGCCCAGCGGCGCTTCCCTCCTCGCCGGCGCGATGCTCACCCACGCCGCGTACACCGGCTCGGCCGACTCCCGCGCGGTGGCTGAATCGATCCTCGAAGCACTGCCAGTCCTGGTGGGGCAGGGCCCTCGCTCCGCAGGCTGGCTGCTTGCGGTGGCAGAGGCGGCCCTCGCCGGGCCGCTCGAGGTGGCCGTGGTCGGCCCGTTCGAGGGGGAGAGGGGCAGCCAGACGAGGACCCTGCACGGCCAGGCCCTGCTCGCCGCCAGTCCGGGTCTCGTCGTGGCGCTCGGGAGCCCGAGCCGCGGCGCCGGGGAAGCGGACGGCGCCGGGGAAGCGGACGGCGGGCGGCCCGGCGTCGTGCGCGTCGCCGTGCCGCTGCTCGAGGGCCGCCCAGCCGCGGCTGACGGCGGCCCGCTCGCCTACGTGTGCCGCAACTTCACGTGCCAGCTGCCGGTGGGCACGCCCGAGGAGCTGCGCGAGCAGCTCGAGGCGTCAGGCCGCTGAGACGGGCGGCATCCCGAGCACGGCGAGCATGATCGCGATGAAGTGCACCGCGAATGCCGCGACCGTGAACGCGTGGAAGAACTCGTGGAAGCCGAAGTGCCGGTAGGAGAAGTTGGGCCGGCGGATGCCGTAGAAGACGGCCCCGGCGATGTAGAGGGCGCCGCCGATGCAGATGAGGATCGCAGCGGGAACGCTCGCGGCGAAGAACTCGGGCAGGAACAGCAGCGCGGCGCAGCCGAGCACCACATAGATGGGCACGTAGAGCCACCGCGGGGCGCCGACCCAGAGCGTGCGGAAGGCGACGCCGGCGAGGGCACCGGCCCAGATGAGCGTCAGGAGCAGCACCGCCGTCGGGCGCGGGAGGAGCACCCAGGAGAGGGGCGTGTAGGTGCCGGCGATCACGAGCATGATGTTCGTGTGGTCGAGCCGCTTGAGCGTCGCCTTGACGCGGGGGGTCCAGTTGCCGCGGTGGTAGACGGCGCTCACCGAGAACAGCAGGAGGCCGGTGAGGGCATAGACGGCGCTCGCAAGCTTCCGGTCGGCGCCGGGGGCCAGCACCACCAGGACAATCCCCGCCGCCAAGGCGAGGGGAGCGGCCGCGGCATGGATCCATCCACGCCACGACGGCTTGATGGACAGGAGTTCTGCACGCATGACGACGGACTGCTGCATACGCTCCATTCTAACTTACCTCTCGGTAGGTTACTGAGCGGTAGCCTTCGGAGGCGCTGCGGTAGCCTAGAGGGGCAGCAGCGGATTCGACGGGCAGGAGGGGCATGGAACTGCCCGGTTTCCTCTATGGCTTCTACGAGCGCCGGCTCCAGCGCTCGCTGAGCCCGGCGAGCATCCCGAGGCACGTCGGCGTCATGGTGGACGGCAACCGCCGCTGGGCGAGGCAGTTCAACGCACCCACCAGCCAGGGCCATCGCGCCGGGGCGGACAAGATCCACGAGTTCCTCGGCTGGTGCCGTGAGCTCGGCGTCCGCGTCGTGACGCTGTACATGCTCTCCACGGACAACCTGAGCCGATCGACGGAGGAGCTCTCCGAGCTGACCGAGATCATCGCCGATACGCTCGACCGCCTCGACAGCGACCCCAACGTCTCTGTCCACGCGATGGGCGCACCGGAGATCCTCCCCGACCACCTCGCGGAGCGGCTCGCACGCCTCACCCACAAGCCCAGCCCGTCGGAGCCGCTCCACGTCAACGTCGCCGTCGGCTACGGCGGCCGCCGCGAGATCGTCGACGCCGTCCGCAACCTCCTCCGTGACGCTCTGGCCCGCGGTGAGGACATCGCCGCCCTCGCCGAGCGCCTCGACGTGGACGACATCTCCCGCTTCCTCTACACCGCCGGCCAGCCGGACCCGGACCTCGTGATCCGCACGTCCGGCGAGCAGCGGCTCTCCGGCTTCCTGATGTGGCAGAGCGCGTACAGCGAGTTCTACTTCTGCGAGGCCCTGTGGCCCGCCTTCCGCAAGGTCGACTTCCTGCGGGCGCTGCGCGACTACGCGGGCCGGCAGCGCCGCTTCGGCGCGTAGCCGAAGGGTCGCGCGCACGACGGCGGGCGGTGACGGAGGATGCTGTGGCAGCTCCGGAGGAGCGGAGATCAGGAGCCGGAGGGCTTTGGGCCGTCGAAGCCGACGTGCGCGCGCAGGAGCACTGCATAGCGTGCCGCGTCGGCGCGTTCGAGGAAGGTCACGAGCCGGCGGTGGTCCGAGAGGAACCGGGCAAGGTCAGCCTGCCCCGAGAGCACCACTGCACGGGTGATCCGCTCGAGCCGCGGCCGGATCTGCCCGTAGAAGGCCTCCACGAGGGCGTTGCCTGAGGCTGCGGCGATCCTCGCATGGAAGGCGTGGTCGGCAGCGGCGAAGCCGAGGGCGTCCCCTCTGCGCAATGCCTGGGCCTGCGCCGAGAGCAGCGGGTCCAGGTCCGCGGCAGCTGCCGCCTCCGAGCCTGAGGCGGCGCACGCCCGTACCGACTCCGACTCGAGCATGATGCGGGCCTCGAGAAGCTCATGCGTGGTCCGGGCATCCTCGGCGGTCACCACGGCGCCCTGGTGCGGGCGGAGCCGCAGGAGGCCCTCCGCGGCGAGCCGGAGGAACGCCTTGTGGACCGGTGTGCGGCTCATCGCGAGCTCGGCGGACTGACTGCCCTCGGTGAGCACGGCGCCCGGAGCGAGGCTGCCGGAGATGATCCGCGCGGCCAGGGCACCATGGGCCAGGTCTGCGGCGCTGTGGGCGGGCTGTAGGGCTGGCGGACCGAAGCTCATAGCGTCTTCATTTACCGGACACTCCCCTCGATGTCACCGTGCCGTCATGTGACCCGGCGTACATTGGCCGCATCGGAGGCATTCGCCCCCGATGCGGGGAGGCCGAATATGGACGTTGCGTCACAGCAGCTCCAGGGAGGCCGGTCCGGCCTCACGGCCGAGCCGGACGGAACTGGAGCAAGCCGGGGGATACGCCCGGGGGCTGGAGTCGACGTGACGACCAACGACGTGACGACCGGGGCGGGCGCCGCCCAGCAGGACTCAGCGCAGCACGCGGAGCAGCGCATGACCTACGTCCTGGACACGTCCGTGCTGCTGTCAGATCCGCGGGCCCTCCTGCGCTTCGCCGAGCACGAGGTGGTGATCCCCGTCGTCGTGATCACCGAGCTCGAGGGCAAACGCCACGACCCCGAGCTCGGGTACTTCGCCCGCAAGGCCCTGCGGCTCCTCGATGACCTGCGCATCCAGCACGGCAGCCTCAACAGTCCAGTCCCGCTCGAGACGGACGGCGGCGGGGTGGGCGGCACGCTGATCGTTGAACTCAACCACATCTCGGCCGATGTCCTGCCCGCGGGGTTCCGCAGCGGGGACAACGACGCGCGCATTCTCGCCGTCGCCCAGAACATGGCCAACGAGGGCCGCTCGGTGGTGCTCGTCTCGAAGGACCTCCCCCTGCGGGTCAAGGCCTCCGCCATGGGCCTGGCCGCCGATGAGTACCGCAATGAGCAGATCGTCGATTCGGGATGGACCGGCGTGGCCGAGGTGGACACCACCGAGGAGCAGGTGGCCACGCTCTACGGGCACGAGCCGGCCTTCATCCCCGAAGCGGCGGAGATGCCCGTCAACACGGGCCTCGTGATCCTGTCCCCGCGCGGCTCGGCGCTGGGCCGCGTCGGGGCGGACAAGCAGGTCAGGCTCGTGAGGGGGGACCGCGAGGTGTTCGGTCTGCACGGCAGATCTGCGGAGCAGCGGCTCGCGATAGACCTGCTGATGGATCCGGCCGTGGGCATCGTCTCGCTCGGCGGCAAGGCTGGCACCGGCAAGTCCGCGCTCGCGCTGTGCGCGGGCCTCGAAGCCGTCATGGAGAGGCGCGAGCACAAGAAGGTCGTCGTGTTCCGGCCGCTGTTCGCGGTGGGCGGGCAGGAGCTCGGCTACCTCCCCGGGTCCGAGGCCGAGAAGATGAACCCGTGGGGCCAGGCGGTCTTCGACACGCTTGGCGCGCTCGTGAGCAAGGACGTCCTGGACCACGTGATGGATGCCGGCCTGATCGAGGTCCTGCCGCTCACGCACATCCGCGGCCGCTCGTTGCACGACTCGTTCGTGATCGTGGACGAGGCGCAGTCCCTCGAGAAGAACGTCCTGCTCACGGTCATGAGCCGCATGGGCCAGAACTCGAAGATCGTCCTCACCCATGACGTCGCCCAGCGCGACAACCTCCGCGTGGGCCGCCACGATGGGATCGCCGCCGTGGTCGAGACGCTCAAGGGGCACCCCCTGTTCGGGCATGTCACCCTCACGCGCTCGGAGCGTTCGCCGATCGCGGCGCTCGTCACCGAGCTGCTCGAGGGGGCCGAGATCTAGGCGGTCCCGAGGAAGGCTGCCGCGGCGTCGTGTCCCTCGACGCGCAGCTCCCACTCGGGCCGCCTGAATGACTCGCGGGGGAGCCGGAACCGCAGTTCGCGTTCGACGACGCCGGGGCGCGGCGAGCGCCTCGCCTCGCCGTTGGGCCGGTACCCCAGTTTCCGGCTCACCCCGAGCGAGGGTGCGTTCCAGTCCCACGCGCTCGTGGTGGCGACCTCCGCGCCGAGGTGGTCGAAGACCCACACGAGTGCCGCCGCCCGCATCTCGGTGCCGAGCCCGCGGCCCTGGGCGTCACGGCGCAGCCATGATGCTGTGCTGACCGTCCTGAGGTCGCGGAAGCCCGTGGCGACCACGTCCTGCGCCCCGAGGAACGCGCCGTCGTGCGTGAAGATCCCGAACATGACCACCCAGTCCTCGGGCTGGCTGCGGAGCCAGCACTCCCAGATCAGGCCGCCCGTCACGTCGGATAGGGTCCAAGGGTGACCCATCGCCTTCCGGAGCTCTGGCAGAGCAGCCCGATCGCCTTCTGGCTCGTCGTGGCATGCCTGTGCTACTTCGTGTGGATGGCCGCCCGGCTAGCAGTCATCGACATCCGGAGCCACCTCCTGCCGAACCGGATCGTGCTCCCCAGCTACTGGACCGCCGTGCCGCTCACCGTGGCGGCGGCGATCGCTGCCGGAGGGTTCGACCTGGGTGCGGCACTCCGGGTGCTCGGCGGGGGCGCCGTGCTGTGGCTTGCGTACTTTGTGCTCCGGGTGATCTACCCCGCAGGAATGGGCTTCGGGGACGTCAAGCTGGCGGGCGTGCTGGGGCTGTACTTGGGGTTCCTGAGCTGGAGCCATCTGTTCTGGGCCACTGCCGCCGCGTTCCTTCTGGGGGGCCTGTTCGGGGTGGCACTCATCGTGAGCCGCCGGGGCACGGCGAAGTCCGCGATCCCGTTCGGCCCCTTCATGCTGGCCGGCGCGGTGCTCGCGCTCGCCCTCCCCGCCTGATCCGTTGAGGGGTCACGTCCCCGTTGAGGGGTCACCTCCCTGTTGAGGGGTCACGTCCACGAAATGGGAGCGCCGCTCCGGGTCCTGCGCCCACTCGATGGCGCGGCGGTGGAGCGGCGGAAGGTCAGGAAGCTCGTCCGGGGAGAACCACGCGACCTCGAGGTTCTCGTCATCAGCGACCCGCGCCTCGCCCCCTACGTAGGTGCACGCCATGACGACGTCCAGGTACTGCGCGTGGTCTCCGTTGGGATACACCATCGGAGCCGTCACACCGACGCCGGCGAGGTGGGTCACTATGACGTCCACCCCCGTCTCCTCCAGCACCTCGCGCACCGCCGTGGCAGCGGGCTCCTCGCCGGGCTCCATGATCCCGGCCGGCACCGTCCATCGTCCGTTGTCGGCACGCCGCACGAGGAGGAGGCAGCCGGCGTCATCCGTCACCACCGCCTTGACCCCCGGGAGCCACAGCGGGTGGACCCCGACCTTCTCGCGCAGGGTCAGGATGAAATCGGGAGTGGGCATGAACTCAGCTTAGGGCGGCACCCACAGAGCGAGAACGACGGCGGCCGCCGCCTCGTGCGGGAGGCGACGGCCGGCGTCGTGCGTACCAAGGTGACCCCTCAAGCGGGAAGTGACCCCTCAAGCGGGAAGTGACCCCCCAAGCGGTCGGGGGAGGCCTACTTGTTGGAGCCCGTCATCGTGGTGACGTCGAGGACCTTGTCCAGATCGGCCTCGGAGACCTTGCCCTCGCCCTCGCCGACGAAGCCGAGCGCCACGGTCGCCTCCCGGATGGTGAGGCCCTCCTTGACGGCCTTCTTCGCGATGGCAGCGGCGTTCTCGTAGCCGATGAACTTGTTCAGCGGCGTCACGATCGAGGGGGAGGCCTCGGCGAGGAAGCGCGCCCGCTCCACATTGGCGGTGATGCCGTCGACCATCTTGTCCGCCATGACGCGGGCCGTGTTCGACAGGAGGCGGATCGACTCGAGCAGGTTGGCGGCCATGACCGGGATGCCCACGTTGAGCTCGAAGGCCCCATTGGTGGAGGAGAGCGCGATCGTGGTGTCGTTGCCGATCACCTGGGCGGCGACCATGATCGCGGCCTCGCAGATCACGGGATTGACCTTGCCCGGCATGATTGAGGAGCCCGGCTGGAGGTCCGGGAGGGCGATCTCGCCGAGGCCCGTGTTGGGGCCCGAGCCCATCCAGCGCAGGTCGTTGGCGATCTTCATGATCGAGTAGGCGATGTTGCGCAGCTGGCCCGAGGCCTCGATGAGGCCGTCGCGGTTCGCCTGCGCCTCGAAGTGGTTGCGCGCCTCGGTGATCGGCAGCGCGGTGTCCTCGGCGAGGAGCTCGATGACCCGCTGCGGGAAGCCCGCCGGGGTGTTGATACCCGTGCCGACCGCGGTGCCGCCGAGCGGGACCTCTGCGACGCGGGGGAGCGAGGCCTCGATGCGCTCGATCCCGTAGCGGACCTGCGCCTCGTACCCGCCGAACTCCTGGCCGAGCGTGACCGGCGTGGCGTCCATGAGGTGAGTTCGGCCGGACTTCACGACGTCCTTGAACTCGTCGGCCTTGCGGCTGAAGGACGCGGCGAGGTAGGTCAGTGCCGGGATGAGGTCGTTCAGGAGCGCGTTGGTGGCAGCCACGTGAACGGACGTCGGGAAGACGTCGTTCGAGGACTGCGAGGCGTTCACATGGTCGTTCGGGTGCACGACCTTGTCGCTGCCCGCGTCCTTCAGGGCGCGCGTGGCGAGCTCGGCGAGGACCTCGTTCATGTTCATGTTGCTCGAGGTGCCCGAGCCGGTCTGGAAGACGTCGATCGGGAAGTGCTCGTCGAACTCGCCCGAGGCGACGCGGTCAGCGGCGTCGGCGATCGCATCCGCGAGATCACCGTCGATCACGCCGAGGTCCTCGTTGGCGCGCGCGGCGGCCTTCTTGACGCGCGCGAGAGCCTCGATGTGCTTGCGCTCGAGCGTCTTGCCCGAGATCGGGAAGTTCTCGACGGCGCGCTGCGTCTGGGCACGGTAGAGGGCGGATGCGGGGACGCGCACCTCGCCCATCGTGTCGTGCTCGATCCGGTATTCCGTGGCAGGGGCCTGCACTGCAGAGTCAGTCATGGCTCCCAGATTAGACCCCTGCGACGGGCGGATTCGAACCGGTGACGACTAGATCTGGCCGACGTGCGAGACGAGCTCGGCCTTGCCTTCGGCGAGGTGGTAGCACACGCTCAGGACGGCCGTGCGGCCCTCCTCCACGGCCTTCGCGATGATCTGCGACGTCTCGAGCAGGTGCGGTCCGGTCTGCTTCGCGTGCTCGACGACGGTCCCGTTGACGTCGGTCACCCCCTGGCGCTGCGCGGTGAGCACGCTGGGCATGATGCGCTCGACGAGGTCACGCACGAAGCCTTGGGGCATCTCGCCCGTCTCGTAGGCGTTGACGCTGGCCGTGACCGCGCCGCACGAGTCGTGGCCGAGGATCACGATGAGGGGGACGTTGAGGGGCTCGACGGCGTACTCGAGCGAACCAAGCACCGCCTCGTCGAGGACATGGCCGGCGGAGCGCACCACGAACGCGTCGCCGAGGCCGAGGTCGAAGATGATCTCGGCGGCCAGACGCGAGTCCGAGCAGCCGAAGATGACGCACACGGGGTTCTGGTCGTTGACCAGTTCGCTGCGCCGGGCGGAGTCCTGATTCGGGTGGATGCTCGCACCATCCACAAAGCGCTGGTTTCCGTCGCGCAGCATCTGCCACGCCTGGGCTGGAGTCAGAGAATGAGGCACGCGCCGCATTCTACGCCGGAGCCGGCCAGTGACGCGTTCAGCTCCGGGGCGCGGCCACGACGGCGGCGGCGACGGTATCGAACTCGTCGAACCCCGCAGACCCGCTCAGCACTACCGTGGTGCGCCCGACCGTGGCCACGAGGCTCTTCTCAACGCCGGGCTTGTCGTAGAGCGTCCAGTCCACTCCTGCGACGGTCCGGGTACCTGTGGTCGGCGCCTTCTTGACCTGCTCGGCGAGCCACGTGGGGTTCGCCGAGGCGGTCTGGACCACCGAGATGAATTTCTGCTGGGGCGTCAGGTAGCCGATGTCCCAGTGCGCGACCCCATCGGAGGCGCCGGCCACCCAGCGGGCGTAGTTGGGGGAGTAGCCGGCCGGCAGCTGGGGCGCCACCGGCGCGAAGCCGGCAACGTCCTTGGCGTTCACCGCGACGGAGGCCACGTCCACGCTCGGCCGGTAGGGGTCTGTCTTCTGCCCGGCGTTGAGCAGTACCACGGGCACGATCGCCAGGACGCTCACGAGCAGGGCCATGATCATGCCGATCACCGAGGCGTTCGCTCGCTTGGCGGCTGCGGGGGTCAGGACGGGCTTGACGGGGGCCTGCTCGGTGTTGCTCACCTATCCATGGTCCCGCATGCTGGGCGCGAGTGCGAACGGGGCCCGCGTCATCGTCTCCATGGCGCGATCCCGGAAAGACTAGGATGAAGGCAACCACCCGCTCTAAGAATCCGCTCGAAGAAGAGGTCCAAGTGTCCGAAGACACCCAGTACTCGACCCTGTCCAGCTCGCTCCACGTGGGAGCCGACGAGCCCGACCGGAACCTTGCTCTCGAGCTCGTCCGGGTCACCGAGGCAGCCGCGATCGCGGGAGGCCACTGGGTCGGCTTCGGCGACAAGAACAAGGCCGACGGCGCGGCCGTCGACGCGATGCGCTCCTTCCTCCAGACAGTCCATTTCAACGGCGTCGTGGTCATTGGCGAGGGCGAGAAGGACGAGGCCCCGATGCTCTTCAACGGGGAGCGTGTGGGCGACGGGACCGGACCCGAGGTGGACGTCGCGGTCGACCCCATCGACGGCACCCGCCTCACGGCCATGGGCATCAACAATGCGCTGGCGGTCCTCGCGGTCGCCGAGCGCGGCACGATGTTCGACCCGTCCGCCGTCTTCTACATGGAGAAGCTCGTCACCGGCCCGGAGGCCGCCGATCTCGTGGACCTGCGCCTCCCGGTCAAGCAGAACCTCCACCTCATCGCCAAGGCCAAGGGGGTGAAGGTCAACCAGATCAACGTCTGCGTCCTGGACCGCGACCGCCACAAGCCGCTCGTCGAGGAGATCCGCGCCGCCGGAGCCCGGACCAAGTTCATCATGGACGGCGACGTGGCCGGCGCGATCGCCGCAGCGCGCGAGGGCACCGGAGTGGACGCGCTGATGGGCATCGGCGGGACGCCCGAGGGCATCGTCTCGGCCTGCGCCATCAAGGCGCTCGGCGGCGTGATCCAGGGCCGCCTCTGGCCCACGAGCGACGAGGAGAAGCAGAAGGCGCTCGACGCAGGGCACGACCTCGACCGCGTCCTGACCACCAATGACCTCGTCACGAGCGACAACTGCTACTTCGCGGCCACGGGCATCACGGACGGCGACCTGCTGCGCGGCGTCCGCTATCGGAAGGACCGGGTCCGGACCCAGTCGATCGTGATGCGCTCGAAGTCCGGGACCGTGCGCTTCGTGGACGCCGAGCACCACGCGAGCAAGTGGGAGAGCTGGGCCCGCAAGGCCTGAGCCGCGGCTAGACTGGGGCGCGGCCGCCGACGCCGCGCCCCAGCGCTGTCTGAGCGACCGCCCCTGCCACCCGACCCCGGAGGATCATGAGCCCCGAGACCCAGACTGCTGCGACAGCGCCGACCGTCCGAGAGTGCCGCGACCGCGAGGAGTGGGACGCACTCGTGGACCGGTTCGGGGGGCATCCGCTGCAGCTGTGGGGCTGGGGCCAGGTGAAGGCGGAGCACCACTGGCGGGTGGAGCGCCTCGTCGTGGAGGATCCGGCGCACGACGCCGCCGGTGCGGCGGCCGCAGTCGGCGTCGCCCAGGTGCTCTACCGGGCACTTCCCTGGCCGCTCAAGTCCCTCGCCTACCTCTCCCGCGGGCCCGCGTGCGCTCCGGAGGACGCGGGCAGAGTGCTCACCGCCGTCGCTGCGACCGTCCGCGCGGCCCATGGGCCTGTGGCGCTCGTGGCCGAACCTGACTGGGAGGAAGGCTCGGCCGGTGAGCGGGCACTGGCAGCGTCCGGGTTCAGGCGCACCGACTCGACGATCCTCATTCCGCGCACGCTCATCCTCGACCTCACCCAGACGGAGGACGAGCTCATGGCCGCGATGTCGCGCACGACCCGTTCCAATGTCCGGAAGAACCTCAAGGGAACCCTCGAGTTCCGCACGGTTGCCACTGAGGACGAGCTCGAGCAGGTCCTGTCCATCTACCGTGAGACGGCGGCCCGGGCCGGCTTCGGCATCCACGAGGACGCCTACTATCGCGACATCTGGCGGTATCTGGGAGCCGCATCCCCGATTGTGGCAGCCTTCGACGGAGACACGGTGGTCGCCTTCGTCTGGATCGCCAAGAGCGCGGGGACCGCGTTCGAGCTCTACGGAGGAGTGAACGCCGCGGGGCAGAAGGCCCGCGCGAACTACGGTGTGAAGTGGGCTGCCTTCACAGCGATGAAGGCAGCCGGATGCACGCGCTACGACCTCAACGGCCTGCTCAACGACGGCATCTCCGACTTCAAGAAGCAGTTCGCCCAGCATGAGGACACGCTCACGGGGACGTGGGAGCTCCCACTCTCGCCGCTCTACCCCGTGTACGCGACCGGCATGCCGATCGCCCGGCGGGCCCTCCAGCAGGGGAGGCGGGCGGCCAAGGGCGCGGTCGCGGGGGCACGCCGCCAGCTGGCGGTGGTCTCGGACAAGGCGAAGCGCCTGGTCCGGCGCTAGCCAAGGCGACCGCTCAGCCAGCTGGGCTTGAGACTCAGCCCAGCTGCGAGCGGGACGCGAGCCCGGTCGTGACCGCGAAGGCGAGGACGCCGTCCGGCCCGACGTGCGCGAGTGCGGGCGCCTCGGCGTCCGGGATGAACGCACTCCCGCCCCTGGCGAGCACGAGGTCGCCCTTGGGCGTGTCGAGCGTGAGGGAGCCCTTCAGCACGAGCACGACGACTGCCCCGGCCTGGGCGATGGGCACCGGCTGCCGCAGCAGGCCGCCCTCGGACGCGCCGTCGCCCGATTCTCCGCGGCCCACGGGGGCCATCTCGATGCGCTGGAGCTGGAACTCGCCGAACGGCGGGCAGAAGAGCTCCTGGCCAAGCTCCGACTCCTGCGCCCGGAGCAGCGGGACCCCCGTGGCCTCGAAGACCACGGTGCGGAGGAGCTCGGGGATGTCCACGTGCTTCGGCGTGAGGCCGCCGCGCAGTACGTTGTCGGAGGACGCCATGACCTCGATGCCCAGGCCCTCGAGGTAGGCGTGCACATTGCCCGCCGGAAGGTACATCGCCTCACCGGGGGCCAGGCTCACGCGGTTCAGCATGAGCGAGATGAGCACACCAGGGTCCGAGGGATACGCCGCCGCGAGCTCGGCGACCGTGGTAAGCGCTGGATTCTCGGCCGCCGGTCCCGCGGATGCGGCTGCAGCTGCCGCGTCCACGGCAGCCCGCACGTCCGAGCCTCCGTTGAGGAGCCGCGCGAACGCAGCCTTGAGGGCCCCCGCGGTGTCAGGTCCGCGAAGGAGCTCGGCCACCTGCTCTGTGACCTTCGCAGCCGCGGACCCGGCCAGGAGGGCCGTGAGCCTTTCGAACAGCGCCGCGGACTCCCCGGGATCCCGGAAGCCGGACAGCGCCTCGAACGGGGTGAGCGCGAGGATCATCTCGGGCTTGTGGTTGTCGTCCTTGTAGTTCCGGTGCGGCGCAGAGCGGTCGACGCCGGCGGCCTCCTCCGCGGCGAAGCCGACCTTGGCCGCCTCGAGCTTCGGGTGGACCTGGAGGGACAGCGGTGACGCCGCGGCGAGGACCTTGAGCAGGTAGGGCAAGCGGGGTCCGAACGCCTCGACGCTCTCCTCGCCGAGCGCCGCGACCGGGTCCGAGGCGATGAGGGTGCCGAGCGTCTCGCCCTCGCGTGCGTCAGCCGGCCGGGAGGGTGCGTCGGGATGGGCGCCGATCCAGAGCTCCGCCTCGGGCCGCCCGCTCGGCTCATGGCCGAGCAGATCGGCCATCGCCGTCGTGGAGCCCCAGGCATAGTCGCGCAGGGTGTTGGTCAGCAGGTACATGCGATCCTTTCAGCGTCTCTGAACCGTCACCCGGGGGTGCATTCGCCGTTGCCCGCCATGATCTCGTTCAGGATGTCGTTCTGGCCCGTACGGAAGAGGTAGTCGAGACGATCCGCCGTGACCTTGACGCCGTCTGGACCGATGTCGTTGTACTGGCCCAATGGGGCCCTCTGGCCCACGCCCGCGGTCGCACCCACTGGGAGCGTGCCCGGCACCGCGAGACCGGCTCGCCCGGCTCCGGCGAGGCCCACACCCGAGGAGGCTGCCGTCGTCGTGCTTCCGAGCGCCTTCGGCGACGGCGAGTCGGAGGCGGACCCCGTGGCCTCTGCGAGGACGGACTTGACCTTGGCATGGATTGCGTCGAAGTCCGGGTAGGTCGGGAAGGAAGCGTCGAAGTCGGGCGGCCCGATCACCAGACGAGTGGTGGGCTGGCTCTTCCCCTTGAGGGCGAGGTCCACGAAGCTGCCGAGCTGGGAGGAGGAGATGTTCGACTCCACCACCTTCGTCCCGGCATTGGCGATGTCCTGGAACTTGCTCAGGAGCGTGGCCGGGTTGAGCTGGTTGATCATGGCCTGCTGGATGCACTGCTGCCGCGCAATGCGGTCGTAGTCGCTCGCGAATTCGCGGCTGCGGCCGTACCAGAGTGCGTGGAAGCCGTCGAGCGTCTGCTCGCCCGGGGCGATCCAGCCCACGGGCTGGGCGTGGTCGCCGTTGTCGTCGAGCGCAGCGCCGCTCATGGGCACCCAGCCGCCCGCCTTGACGCGGATCCCCCCCATAGCGTCGATGAGCTGCTGGAAGCCGGCCATGTCCACCACCACGTAGGCCTGGACCTTGATGCCGAGCGTGCCTGAAGCGGCCTCGAGGGTCGCCTGGGCGCCGGGGTCGTCAACGCCGGGATAGAGGTTCGTGTACTTCTGGTTGACCTCGGTGTTGATGGCGTTGATGAGGCAGTCGTTTCCGCAGTTGTACCCGTCCGGGTAGACCTTCCGCATCGGCGAGTCGGCGGAGAACTGGGCGTTCTGGAGGTTGCGCGGGATGGAGATGAGCGCCGTGCGACCGGTCTTCGCGTCCACGCTGATGATCGAGAGGCTGTCCGGGCGACGTCCCACACGGTCGGCGCCCGCGTCCCCTCCCATGACCATGAAGTTGTAGCGGCCGTCCACGGGCTGGATCGCCGGGCCTCCGGCGAAGATGGTGCCGATCGCGCCGCGGCTGACGCCGATGAGGTAGGCGGCGTAGCCGAGGCCGCCGCTTGAGAGGACCATCGCCAGCACGAGCGCGAGGACCACGAGGGGCCGCATCCCGGGGGCCAGGAGCGGTACCCGGATGAGCCTGAGGGTATTGAGGAACAGCAGGGCCCAGGCCAGCGCGAGCACCACGAGCGCCACTATCAGCACGAGGGAGATCACCGGATGGGTGAAGACCGTCAGGATGGCGCCGCGGTTGATGAGCCCGACGACGAGGAGCAGGAGCGCGAGGACCCAGACCGTCACGGTCACCGCGAGGGCGCGGCGGGCGAGCCGGCGGTTCCCTGCGATGAGCTGCGCCGCGCCGGGCACGAGCAGCGTCAGGACCAGGAGCGTGAACGCCCGCTTGGTGCGCACCGTCGGGGGGGCACCTTCAGGGTGACGGATGGGGTCGGTCTGATAGCTGCGCTGCGGGGCATGCAGGGCCATGGTCCTCCTTGTCAGCGGAGCCTGAGAGCGGGCCAGTCACGCAGGGCGCTGGTCGACGTGCTCGGCCGAGAAGACCTCGGCCGCCTTCGCCCGGAGCGCCTCGCCCTTGCGGGCGGCGGTCGCCTTCAGCTCAGATGCGAAGCCGTCCAGACGTGCGGACAGCCGCTGGCCGAGGTCATCACCGGCCGAGGCCAGCATACGGACGGCGAGGAGTCCGGCATTGCGCGCCCCGCCGATGGACACGGTCGCGACGGGGACTCCGGCCGGCATCTGGACGATCGAGAGCAGCGAGTCCATTCCGTCGAGGGTCTTCAGGGGCACAGGCACCCCGATGACCGGCAGGGTCGTGACAGAGGCGAGCATGCCGGGGAGATGGGCGGCGCCGCCCGCCCCGGCGATGATGGCGCGAAGGCCGCGCCCCCGGGCCTCTTTGCCGTAGGCGATCATCTCCTCGGGCATGCGGTGGGCAGAGACGACGTCGGCCTCGAACGGCACGCCGAATTCTGCGAGGGCCTCGGCGGCGGCTTCCATGACCGGCCAGTCGGAGTCCGAGCCCATGACGATGCCCACGAGGGGGGTGACGGCAGAGGACGTGGTGCTCATGGCTTCTCCTGGGTCTCGCCGGCGGCTGCTGCTCCGTCGCGCACGATGCTGGCGACGCGCGAAGCCCGTTCCCGCAGCGACGCGGGGTCTGAACCGAGTCCGCCCACGATGTTGACATGGCCGATCTTGCGGCCCGGACGCACGGACTTGCCGTAGGCGTGGACCTTCGCCGAGGGCTCGGCCGCGAGAGCGGCGGGGAAGGCGCTGTAGAGGTCCTGGTTGGCCCCGCCCAGATAGTTCTTCATGACCGCCCACGTGCCGAGCACGTCGGTCGCGCCGAGCGGGAGGTCCAGGACGGCGCGCAGATGCTGCTCGAACTGGCTCGTCACGCACCCGTCCTGCGTCCAGTGCCCCGTGTTGTGAGGGCGCATCGCGAGCTCGTTGATGAGGAAGCCGGGGCCGCGGCCGGGCGTCTCAAAGAGTTCAGCAGCCATGACTCCGGTCACGCCGAGCGTCTCGGCAATGCGCAGCGCGGCGTCCTGGGCGGCTTGGGCCACGGCAGGGTCGAGCTCGGGAGCCGGGGCGATCACCTCGTCGCAGACTCCCGCAACCTGGATGGTGTGCACCACGGGCCATGCTCGCGCCTCGCCGCTCGGGGTCCGGGCGACCAGAGCAGAGAGCTCGCGGGAAAAGGGGACCATCTCCTCGGCCAGCAGGGGGGACATCGTGCCGAACCAGTCGTCACAGTCCTGGGCCTCGCCCGGGGACCGGAGCACGCGCACGCCCTTGCCGTCATAGCCCCCCCGCGGAGTCTTGAGTACAACCGGCCAGCCGATCTCGGCGCCGAAGTCGATGAGCTCCTGGACGTGGTGGACAGCGCGCCACCGCGGGTTCGGCAGCCCCATCTCGTCCACAGCCGAGCGCATCCGCAGCTTGTCCTGGGCGTGGACGAGGGCCTCAGGGCCAGGCTGGACGTTGACGCCCTCCGCCATCAGGGTCAGGAGGTGCTCCGTCGGGACGTGCTCGTGGTCGAACGTCAGCACATCGACGCCCGCCGCGAAGGCCCGCAGGTCGTCCAGGCTGCGGTAGTCGCCGACAGGCGCCTGGGGGACAGCGGGCACGGCAGAGACGTCTTCAGCCTCTGCGAGGACTCGAAGTTCAAGGCCGAGGGCCGTGGCAGCGGGGGCCATCATGCGCGCCAGCTGGCCGCCTCCGACCACTCCGATCACAGGAAAACTCACCCCCACAGCCTACAGAATGCCGGAGGCGACGGTCCGGACGGACGGGCCCAGCACAGCTGGCCCTCAGCCGCCGGCGGTAGAATGCACTGTGCTCCAGCGCGTGGCGGCTGCCCAGAACCGGCAGGCCCCGCTCGTCCAGCGGGGCCGGAACAGTAGCCCGTGGAGGATCATGATCTCGACAGTCTCCGACCGCCTGCGCGGTCTCGTCTCGCTCTTCTGGCGTGAGGTGGCCAAGTTCGGGACGGTCGGCGGTGTGGCGTTCGTCATCGACAACGGCCTGACCTTCCTGCTGATGCACACCGCCATGTCGGACGCCGAGGCCAAGGCACGCTTCGTCGGCGCTACGGTCGCCACGATCTTCTCGTGGGTGGCGAACCGCTACTGGACCTTCCGGCACCGCAAGCAGGCCAATCTGGTCCGCGAGTTCGTGATGTTCGCCGTCATCAACGGCATCGGCATCGGCATCTCCACCGGATTCACAGCGATCGCGAAGTACTGGCTCAATGTGCAGGACAAGAACGTCCTGTTCCTGGCCGGCGTTGTGGGCATTGTGGTGGCCACGGTGGTGCGCTTCTTCGCCTACCGGTTCTGGGTCTTCAACCAGGAGCTCGACTCGGAGCCCGGGTACGAGGAAGACCACGAGATCTTCGAGCACGAGCACGAGCATGAGCACGAGGCGGCCTCGGAGCACGCTGCCCGCGCGGGCCGCGCAGCCGTTCCCGACGAGCGCGGCAAGCTCAACGCAGAGGCGCCCCGGGAGCCCTAGTCCCTTTCCTCAGGCGCGGTTCCCGTCCCGGCAGATCCGTTCCGTGCCGCGCCGTCTCCAGCGGTGACCTTCTCCGCCGCCCGGAGCCGCGGGCTGTCCTCGGCCTCCTCGTGCAGCAGCACCGCTGAACCTCCGGCGCCCCAGGCGCCCAGCAGGCGGGCCAGCACTCCCAGGAGCCCCTCCCGGGCGCTCACGAGGATCCGCTCTCCGGCACCGGCCGCCACGGCGAACTCCTCCAGCAGTGCCGCCTGCGTGAGCGTGCGGGGCCCGGAGCCGAGCGCTGCATCGCTGGGTTCCGGCGGGTCGAACGGCTCGTAGGAGTCCGCGAACTGGCGCACGAGCGCCGCGTAGTCGTAGGTGCCCGCGGGCAGCTGCCCCGGATAGGCGAGCTCGAGCGCGCCGAGCGCGACGGCGACCTGCTCGCCGCCGGTGGTCCCGCCGTCGTCGGTGCCCGGTCCCCAGAAGGTGATGTCCGCGTCGGTGGCGGCGTCCGCCTCTCCCTCCAGCAGCACCGCTCCGACCTGCCACGCCGCCAGGGCGACCACGGCCGATTTCCAATGGGCGGGCAGCGCGAGCCGGATGCGGGTGCCCCGCTCGGCATCGAGCTCCTCGGACAGGAAATTCGAGGTCTTCGCCACCCAGTTGTCCAGGACGCGGCCGGAGAGCTCGATGCGCTCGCCGCCTGGGCCGTACCACGTGAGGCGGGGAGACGAAGAGTGCTGGCCGCTGCGCAGCTCGTGCAGGAGATCGGGGATCGTCGAGAGCATGTGCCCATTCTGCCCGCGGTGACGGGTTCGGCGCGCCGAAGAGCCGTCGGCCAGTTCGTCCGCCGCCTCGCGTCACGACTCTCCGATGACTGGGTTCTCGTCCCGCAGATGAGGGTGACAGCAAGGCGGTTCGGGACACCGCGATTCCCCACGCGGCCGGGCGTGTCGTCCGCGAGCGGAAGTACCTGAAATGGCTAGAATCCGCCGCTGCCGCTTGACTCCCGCCGTCTTACAAGCATGTAATTAGGACTGGACAGTAACTGCGCCGGCGGCTTCGATAACAGATCATCGCATAGCCGAGGGGAACCGGCACCGGGATTTCTTCCTGGCGCTGGACTCCGCGGCTCGCCGCGCAGTACACGACCCGAGGAGGAGCACCGTGGGACAGGCGGAGCGTATCCAGTATGAGTCGGCGGTCGCGGAGCGGACGTCGGCACGGCACCGGTCGAGGGGGATCCCGTCCGACTGGTATGTCGACCCTGCGGACCCTGACGCGCAGGAGCGCTACAGATCGCAGTCCGCGGAAGCTCTCGAGGAGGCCGCAACCGCCTTCCTCGCGGCCCAGGAGGCGGACTCCGAGGATCTCGACGACGCCCCCGACGACGAGCCGACCGACGAGGCCATCGAACGGGCCTTGGCTCTGCTCGCGAACCCGGCACTGCATGCGCCCAAGCCGATCCTGATCGGCCTCTCCCAGCCGGGTGAACCGGAGGAGGGCGAACTCGCCTGGCAGGCCGAGGCGCTGTGCGCCCAGACCGACCCCGAGGCATTCTTCCCAGAGAAGGGCGGCTCCACGCGCGATGCGAAGAAGGTCTGCGGGTCCTGCACGGTGCGGGCGCAGTGCCTCGAATACGCGCTCGCCAACGACGAGCGGTTCGGCATCTGGGGCGGCCTCTCGGAACGCGAGCGCCGCCGCCTGAGGAAGCGGGCGGTCTGATCCTGGACGCCGTACGCGTCACCGCGGTCGTCGTGGCCCACGACGGCGGTGCCTACCTGTCCTCGACCCTCGCCGCCCTCGCGGACCAGACCCGCCCGGTTGACGCCGTGCTGGGCGTGGACACCGGGTCCCGGGACGACAGCGCCGAGCTCCTGCGGAGTGCCCTCGGACCGGATCACGTCGCCGTGGTCCGCGCACCCGGCGGATTCGGCGGCGCTGTTGCCCAGGGGCTCGAGCAGCTGGGCGACGACCAGCCCGCCGACTGGCTCTGGCTGCTCCACGACGACTCTGCGCCCGCTCCCGACGCCCTCGCAGCCCTCCTCGAGGCGGTCGAGGCGGCACCGAAGGTCGCCGTCGCCGGATGCAAGCAGCTCGATGCCGAGGCGCCAGGGCGGCTGATCGACGTCGGCCTGTCCGTGAGCCGCTGGGGTGAACGGCTCACGCTGATCGACGCGGAAGAGCAGGACCAGGGCCAGTACGACCACAGGGACGACGTCTTCGCGGTCAACTCCGCCGGCATGCTCGTGCGCCGGGACGTATGGGACCACCTGCACGGCTTCGACCCAGCGCTTCCCGCCACAGGCGATGACGTGGATTTCTGCTGGCGGGCCCGTCTCGCCGGGCACCGCGTCGTCGTGGTCCCCGGCGCGCGCGTCCTCCACGCTTCCAGGCCGGACGCGGCGGGCACCCACTTCGCGGCCCGGCGCGCCGAGGTCTATTCCCGTCTCAAGCACGCGCCGTGGTGGACGCTGCCGTTCCACGTGCTCGGCGCCCTCCTGGGCGGCCTCTGGCAGTGTGCCCTCGGCATCGTGGTGAAGGAGCCTGCACATGGTGCCGCGAAGCTCGGGGCCAGCCTCGCAGCGCTCGCCTCAGCGCGTCGGCTTGCCGCGGGCCGCCGCGCCCTTGCCCGGACGCGGACCGTGTCCCGGTCCGTGGTCATGGTTCCCCCGCTCGTCACGCCCCGGGCCGAGATATGGGCGCATCGGCGCGCCTTTCTCGAATCCGTGGCGGAGCCCGACGCCGTCGTGGGCGACGGCACCGGTGTCGCCGAGGGGCCGAGTGAGCCCACCGGCGACTCCCAGCACGACTTCGTGGCCCTCGCTGTCGCCTCGCGCGGCTGGGCTGGAACCGGCGCTGTGGCTGCTGCCGGTCTCGCGCTCGCAGCAGGCCTGGTCGCGCTCGCACCGCTCCTCGGTGCGGCTGCCGCAGTGGGTGGCGGCCTCGTCCCGGTCTCCTCGACCCTCTCGGCGATCTTCGGCCATGCGACCGCCTGGTGGGTTGCGCTCGGCGCCGGACAGGCGGGCCACGGCGACCCCTTCGACCTCGTCCTGTGGCTGCTCGGGCTCTTCGGACTGGGAGACGCGAACCGCGCTGTGGCCGGTGCCCTCGTCCTCGCGAGCCCCGTTGCGGCCCTCGGAGCCTGGGTCTTCGCGGCGAACCTGACCGCTCGTCGAGTCCCACGGTTCCTGGCCGCGCTCGTCTACGCTGCCGCGCCGTCCCTGATCACCGCCCTCGCGCAGGGGCGGCTCGGTTCGGTGATCGCCCACGCTGCGCTTCCCTGGGCCGCGGTGGGGATGCTGCGTGCGGTGGGGGCGGCCAGGATCAGGGGTGCCCTCGCCCATCATGAGCCCCGGCCCGGCTCTGGGGGAGTGCCGTCCTGGACGGCCGCTGCCGCCGGAGGGCTCGCTCTGGCGTGCGCAGCGGCTGGCGCACCGTCCCTTGTGCCGCTCACCGCCGCCGTCGTGCTCGTCCTGACGCTCGCCCTGCGCCGCCGGGCGAAGACGCTGTGGTGGATGCTCGTCCCCAGCATCGCCCTGTTCCTCCCGCTCTGGGTTTCTGCCCCGCGGGCCCTCCGGGCGTGGATCGGCGACCCGGGAATGCCCCTTCCCGCGGACCCGGCGTCACCGTGGCAGCTGGTCCTCGGGCAGCCCGTGGCGTTCGATCCCGCGGGGGGCCTCACCGCCGCGCCGTTCCTGCCCGCCGGGGTGCCGTGGTCCCTCATCGCCGCGATCCTCGTAGGCGCTCCAGTGCTGGTGGCAGCCGTGGCCGGCGCCGTCCTGCTCACCGGTCGGCGTGGAGCCGCCGCACGTCTGCTTCTGCTGCTCGGCATCGGCGGGCTGGCGTACGCATGGACGGTGAGCCGCGTACCCACTGCGGTGGCAGGCGACACTCTGGCCGCCCCCTTTGCCGGTCCGAGCCTCGCTGCGGCGGGACTCGCGTTGCTCGCCGCCGCCGTGCTCGCCGTCGACCGCCTCCTGGAGCTCCGCCGCGCTGCGGACCTCCGCGCAGGCGTGGTCGGCAACCGCCGTCTCGCTGCTATGCGGACGGCGGGGGCCGCCCTCGGGCTCGCTGCCGCGGTCGCCGCCGCGGGACCCGCAGGCGTCCTCGTGCAGTGGGCGGCAACGGGGCTCACCCATCCGCAGGCATCGGGCGGCCTCGGCCCCGCCCTGCTCGTGGGTCCGGGCCGGGAGTCCATCCTGCCCGCTACGGCCTCGGACCTAGGCCTGGGGGCCCAGCAGACGCGCACGCTCGTGCTTCGCGCCACGGACGGCGGCGGGTTCAGCGCGAGCGTCATGCGCGGCTCCGGCACCACGCTCGACTCGCTTTCCGCCGTGGCTGCCGCGAGCCGCATCGAGGGCGAGCCCGGGGCCGAGCAGGTGGCCGCGGACGACGCCGCACGGGTCGCGGTGCGCCGTGCGGTCGCCACCGTCGGCGGCGGGGCTGCTGTGGATCCGCGGGCGGACCTCGAACAGCTCGGTGTCGGATTCGTGGTCCTCGTGGATACGAGCGCTGCCGACCAGCTCACCGCGAGCCAGATCGATGGTGTCCCCTCGCTCGTCGCCGTCGGCCACACCGACGCGGGCTGGCTGTGGCGCGTGACGCCGAGGGCCGCCGGGACGGGAGCCAGCTTCGCCATCGACCAGCGGGTGCGGATCGTTGACGCAGCAGGCGCGACCCTCGCCCCCGTTCCCTCAAGCAGCCAGAGCGTCTCGGCCGACATCCCCGCCGGCCCGGAGGGTCGTCGCCTCGTGCTCGCCGAGCGTACCGACCCGGGGTGGGAGGCGACCCTCGACGGTGCGCGGCTCGCGCCGACGTCTCAGGACTGGGCCCAATCCTTCGAGCTTCCGCCTGGAGGCGGCCATCTGGACGTCCACTACACGAACGCGGCGGCACTGCCGCTGGGCGCCCTGACGATCGCGGCACTCGTGGTGACCGCTCTCATGGCGATTCCCGCGACCGCCCGTCCCACTGGTCGCGGCGGCTCCCGAAGCCGCGCAGGCGCCGCCTTCCTGGCGCCCGAGGCTCAGCGGAGGGATATGCAGGGCAAGAAGGTGCCGCGGCGCGCGTCGCGCAGGAAGCCCGTCCGGGAAGGCGCCCCAGAGGGGGACGCCGAGCCGAGCGTCGTCGTGCCCCGGGCGGGTGAGACGGGCGGGGGAGAGACGGGCGCGGGTGAGGTCCGTGCCGACGAGTCCAGCACGACCGGCCGCGGCGACGTCGCCGCCCACGAGGCCGAACCCGGCGACGGCGCCGCGACGCCCCCCGAGGGCAGCGAGCACCGAAAGGGAGGAACCGGGCGCCGGGCCGCGAGGCGATGGCGATCCCGAGCAGACGGGCCAGAGACCCCTCGTCCTGAAGACACGCCGGCCCGGGCCAATGGAGAGGAGCCAGCCCATGACGACGCCCACGTCTGAGAAGTCGCCGTCTGAGCAGTCGCCGGACGGGGGATCGTCAGCCGGGCAGGCACCGGACGCAGAGAGTGCTGAGGCGGCGCGATCTGCCACAGGCACTCCGGCGGCTCGTCCCTCAGCGGCAGGGCCCGCCACCGGGAAGCCATCGGCCGGAAAGTCCTCGGTCGCGAAGCCCTCCGCCGCGCGGAGTCCCGGACGCCGCACCCGGATCGTGGTCGCTGCGGCCATCGGGGTAGTGCTCACCGGGGCTGGCGCGGGTCTCACCGTCGCAGCCTCCGGGATCCCGGCCCCGGCGTCTCTCGCAGGGCGCTCCCCACAGTCCGTGAGCGTGCCCACGGGCGACTCCGTCCGCGTGTGCCCCGGTCCCGCACGGCTTCTCGAGGGCACCCCGGTCGAAGGCGACCCGCAGTTCAGCCCCGCGAGCAAGAGCGCCCAGACGAGCGTCGGCGGGATCGTCCTGTCGGACACCCAGGGCACGCTGCCGGACGCCGCCCTCGCTCCGCTCGGCGCCCCGCCCCTGAAGGCGCTCCCGAGCGGCAGCGTGCCCGCGGGAACTGTCGCGCAGCCGCGGGCCGCAGTCGTCAGCGGCCAGCCGGTGGACGCCCTCACGGCCCTGACGGCAAAGCCTCTCTCCGGGGTCGCCGCGGCCTCGGGCGCGATGACCCGCTTCGAGGCGCGGGACGGCGATCTCCAGGGCTTGGCCACTGCCACCTGCGCGCCGCCGGCCAATGACCAGTGGCTCTCCGGGGCCGCAACGACGGTCGGCCGCACGTCCGTGCTCACTCTCACCAACGCGAGTACGACGCCCGCCACCGTCGATCTCCAGTTCTTCGGCGACAAACCGCTCACCCAGGCGCCCCCGTCGAGCCGCGGCCTCACCGTCAAGCCCGGCAGCTCGGCGTCGTACGTCCTGAATGGCTACATGCCAGGTCAGTCCAACGTCGCGGTTCGCGTGCGCAGCACGGGCGGTCCAGTGGCAGCGTCCATCCAGCAGTCGACGCTCCGCGGCTTGACGGCCGGCGGCGTCGAACTCATCACGGCCGCCTCGGCTCCCTCGACCCGCCAGACCGTTGCGGGGATCGAGCTGCAGGACCCCGGCCAGTCGAAGGACCTCGCCGCGCGGAGCGGCTTCGAGGATGCACGTCCTGCCGTGCAGATCACCGTGCCGGGCGCGGCCGACGCCGTCGTGCAGCTACGCGTCTACGGGCGCAACGGCGCCGTGCAGCTTCCGGGCGGCGGCGTGGTGACGGCGAAGGCCGGGGCCGTCACGGAGGTTCCCCTCACCGGCCTTCCGGCTGGCGTCTACAGCGTCTCCGCGACAGCAGACGTCTCCTTCACGGCGAGCGCCCGCGCACCGCGCGGCCTCTCCGCCTCCGGGCCGATGGACTTCGCCCTCGTCGCGGCATCGCAGAGGATCGGCGACAGCCAGGTCGTCCCCGTCGGATCAGGCGGCACGCGGCAGATCGTCCTCGGGGTCCCGGACGGGCGCGCCCAGATCCGTGCCGTTCCCGTGTCGGAGGACGGAGCCATGCACACTCCCGTGACACTGGATGTGGGCGGAGGGACCACCGCTGTGCTGGACGTACCGGACACGGTCGACGGCGCTCCGCTCGCCGGGTACGTCCTCTCAGCCTCGAGCGACGCAGCCTATGGGTCCCTGCTCACACACGGCGACGGGAACGCCGTCTCCTCGGCGACCATCGTGCCGGGTGCCGCAGCCTCGCAGAGCCTGCCCGTGACAGTGGACTACTAGGTCGCTGCCTGGAACTCCCGGCGGCCGGCTGGACCTCCCGGCGGCCGGCTCGAACTCCCGGCCGCGACACGGGCGGCTAGTACCCGCGGTAGTACGGGTCCAGACTCTCGGGAGCCACGCCCAGCATGAGCGCCGTGTACTCCACGACGATGTCATGGACGAGGTCCTGCAGCTCCCCCGGGGATCCGGCGCCGGTCTCCACGACCCTCCGGTACACCGTGATGCGAGGCGCTCGCCCTGGGCCGCCGGGCGTGTACTGCCCCTGCGGCGGGGTGCCGCCGTCGCGGAGCATCTGCTCGAGTCCCGGCGGAATCTCCTCGACCGCGTACTCGACGCCGTCGAGCTTGCTTCCGTTGAGGTCCTGCAGCCGGTCCGCGGCGTCGAACACCCAGTCCTCGAACCGTTCGGCCCGTGTGCGGCTCGCGGGCAGGACCGAAGGCAGGAGCTCCCCTCGCAGGCCCCGTCCGTGACGGTTCCGCCGGCGCTCCCGGAACGATCTGCGCCGCCCCGCGCCCGGCTCGCCCTCGGGGGGGACGGGGCGGATGCTCAGGGAGTGGCCGTCCGAGCCGAGCGGCGCCCCCGTGAACCGACTGTCCTGCATACATCGACTGTAGTTCGTCACCCGGCACCGTGCGAGTTGCAGCGGGCTGGAGCAGTGCGCTGGCCCGCGCGCGGCGCGGCCACGAGGACGCAGTCAATGCGGCTCAGACTGCGGGGGCGGGAGTAGGGTTCTGTGCCGTGGGTCCAGTACGCCATTGTTCACGATCTGCGTGCCGCCAGGCTGCGGTGGCAACGCTCACGTATGTCTACGCCGAGTCGACAGCTGTCCTCGGTCCCCTGGCCACGTACGCCGAGCCGCACAGCTACGACCTGTGCGCCACCCACGCCGACCGCCTCACCGTGCCCCGCGGATGGGAAGTGCTCCGGCTCGCCATGCCGGTCGCGCCCCCGCGCAACCCGGACGACCTCCTTGCTCTCGCGGAGGCCGTCCGCGATCAGCCGTCGTCGGGAGGAGCGCCCGAGGACGGTGCCTCCTCGAGCGCGTCGACGCACCGCGGAGACGGTCCCCGCACGCCCCTCGAGGCCCCGCCCGGCGTCGACGGGCCGCCGCGGCGCCACCTGCGCCTTCTGCGCGAACCGTCCTGACTGCCCGACCCCACTGCCCGACCCCACTGCTCTGCCCGCGCTCCGTTCTCTCCACGGTTGGCGGGGAGGGCCCGCGCGCGCTCCTGCTGCGGGGGTCGGTAGTCTAGAGGGCATGCCGAATCTCAGCCCGTCGCTGCTCGCCATTCTCCGGTGCCCCGTGACTGGGTCTCCGCTCGTCCAGGAGGGGGATGCCCTCGTCGCGACGGAACCGGGGCCCGACGGAACGGCTCCCCGCTATCCGATCGAGGACGGCATCCCTGTTCTCCTTCCCCACCTGACTGCCGCCGATACCCAGGAGCATTCCGCATGACGCTCGACTACAAGGTCAAGGACCTCTCCCTCCATGAGGCGGGCCGGCACCAGATCCGGCTCGCCGAGCACGAGATGCCGGGCCTCATGGCGCTGCGAGAGGAGTTCGGCGAGTCCCAGCCGCTCGCGGGCGCTCGCATCGCGGGCTCGCTGCACATGACCGTCCAGACGGCGGTGCTGATCGAGACCCTCGTCGCCCTCGGCGCGCAGGTCCGCTGGGCCTCGTGCAACATCTTCTCGACACAGGACGAGGCGGCAGCAGCCGTCGTCGTCGGCAGCGGCACGCCCGAGGACCCGCACGGCGTTCCAGTCTTCGCGTGGAAGGGCGAGAGCCTCGACGAGTACTGGTGGACCGCTGAGCAGATCCTGACGTGGCCCGGCGCCGAGCAGGACCCCGCGCTGGGCCCGAACATGATCCTCGACGATGGGGGAGACGCAACGCTCCTGGTCCACAAGGGCGTCGAGTTCGAGGCCGCCGGCGCTGTGCCGCCGGCCACCGACGAGGACGCGGACGAGTACCGCATCATCCTGGACGTCCTGCGGGCGGGCCAGGAGAAGGACCCGCGCAAGTGGACCCGCATCGCCGCCGGCATCAAGGGCGTGAGTGAGGAGACCACCACGGGCGTCCACCGCCTCTACCAGCTCGCCGAGCAGGGAAAGCTCCTGTTCCCGGCCATCAACGTCAACGACGCGGTGACCAAGAGCAAGTTCGACAACAAGTACGGCATCCGCCACTCCCTGCCGGACGGGATCAACCGCGCCACCGATGTGCTGATCGGCGGCAAGGTCGCGGTGGTCTGCGGCTACGGTGACGTCGGCAAGGGCGCAGCCGAGGCCCTGCGCGGCCAAGGAGCCCGCGTGATCGTGACCGAGATCGACCCGATCTGCGCGCTGCAGGCGGCGATGGACGGCTACCAGGTGGCGCGGCTCGAGTCCGTCCTTGCCCAGGGCGACCTCTTCATCACCACCACGGGCGGCAAGGACATCATCCTCGCCGAACACATGGCGGCTATGAAGGACAAGGCCATCGTGGGCAACGTGGGGCACTTCGACAACGAGATCGACATGGCCGGGCTCGCGAAGGTCCCGGGCGTGCAGAAGGTCGAGATCAAGCCGCAGGTCCACGAGTGGATCTTCCCCGCCTCAAGCGGCCTGGACGGTGCGGTGCCCGAGCACTCGGTCATCGTCCTCTCCGAGGGCCGGCTGCTGAACCTCGGCAACGCGACCGGCCACCCCTCCTTCGTCATGAGCAACTCCTTCGCCAATCAGACGATCGCCCAGATCGAGCTCTGGACCAAGCGGGACACCGGGGAGTACGAGAACAAGGTCTACGTGCTGCCGAAGATCCTGGACGAGAAGGTGGCGCGCCTGCATCTGGACGCACTCGGCGTGGAGCTGACTGAGCTGACCAAGGACCAGGCCGAGTACCTCGACGTCGACGTCGCGGGACCGTACAAGGCGGACCACTACCGGTACTGATCCGTCCCGGCCCACCGCTGAACGCTCCGCGGCCCCGGTTCGTGTCCCGACTGTTGCCGGGACGTGACAGCCATGCCGGTACCCTTGGATGAGGCATCCGTACGACAGGCCGTCAGTGGCGGAGGCAACATCGGTGCCAGAGGCAACGCGAAGGGGACATGCACGTGGATGGTCAGGCGACGGCGTCCGGGCGGAGGAAGTTGGGCAGAGGCGGCAAGATCGCGATCCTCGTCGCTGTCCTCGCGATCCTCGGGATTGCCGGGACGTTCGTCGCCATCGGCCCTCTGCAGGCCGCACCACCCATCAGCTCGGAAGCGGCGTCCCCCCTGCGCAGCCAGCCGGGAACCGCATTTCCTGTGGTCAAGCCCGCCACGGTCACGGCGGTGCCCGCGGCGGGCGCCAAGGAGGTCAACCCCGCTGCGCCGGTCACCCTCGCAGTGGCCAACGGCACCATCGACAACGTGAGCCTGCGGTCCGCTTCGGGCCAGGACATCGAGGGCGCCCTCGGCGCCGGACGCAGCCAGTGGACGTCGAGCGGCCAGCTGGCGTTCAACACGACCTACACGTTCACGTACACGACGCTCGACGGCGCGGGGCGTACCTCGAGCGCCACCTCGACCTTTACGACTGTCTCGACCAAGAACGAGGCGGATGCGGCGATGTACCCGCTGGATGGCATGAGCGTCGGCGTGGCGCAGCCGATACAGCTCACCTTCAGTGAGCCGGTGACGAACAAGAAGGCCGTCGAGAAGGCCATCACGGTCACCTCGACGTCCGGCCAGGCCGGGGCCTTCCACTGGTTCAGCGATACGGTGGTGCGGTATCGCCCGGAATCGTTCTGGGCCGCCAACAGCACGATCACGGTGAAGATGGACCTCTTCGGCGTGGATCTGGGCAAGGGGCAGATCGGCAACTTCACGAAGACCAACACGGTCCACATCGGGGACAAGCGGACCGCAGTTGCGGATGCCAAGGCGCACACCTTCACGGCCTACATCAACGACAAGCCCGTGCAGACGTGGCCTGCAACTCTGGGCGACGAGCGGTTCCCCTCGGCCCGCGGCTACCTGGTCCTCATGGAGAAGCAGCGCCGTGCGCACTTCGTGGCCGCGTCGATCGGCCTCAAGCCGGGGGACCCGGCCAACTACGGCGAGCTCGACGTCGAGTACGCCACCCGACTGACGCCGAGCGGTGAGTTCATCCACCAGGCGACCGACAATGCCCTGCCCTACCTGGGCCAGGTGAACCTCTCACACGGCTGCATCGGGCTCGGTCCCGACGGCGCGGCCTGGGTCTTCAACAACATGACCACCGGTGACGTCGTCCAGGTCATCAACACGGACGGCGACTACGCGAACTTCGACGACGGGTTCGGGGACTGGAACATCCCGTGGTCGCAGTACGCGAACGGCTAGGAACGGATAACGCTTCGGCCACACGTGGGCGTAGCCGCGCCCTCGGCGCGGTGACCGGAGGGTAGCGTGGACACAGACCCTGTTACGCCAGGCCCCTGAGGCCTCTACTGGACGGTGACATGTTGACCGACAACAAATCCGGATCCGAGCCGGGTGCCGATTTCGACGAGTCCCGGGACAGCGACGAACCGGCCTTCGAATGGATGAAGAAGGGCTCCGGACGCAGCGACGGCGCGGCTGCCGGAAGTTCTGCCGCGGGGAGTTCTGCTTCCGGGCGTCCGGCCGCAGAGAACCGTGCGGGCGGCGAGCGAGCCGCCCGCGAGGCCGACGCGGCGCATCCGGCCCCTTCTGGGCCGGCCTCCTCCGAGCCAGCACCCTCCGAGCCAGCGCCCTCTGAGCCAGCGCCCTCTGAGCCAGCGCCCTCCGGGGCCGCCCCTGCTGGGCGCACGACGGCGGGCCCGCGCCACCTCGACGAGGAGACACGGCACCCCGAGGAGGCCCCGCGGCCGCATCACGAGCCCGCTCCCACAGGCGCCCTCAACGTGCGTCCTCCCCAGGACGAAGTGGAGCGGCGGACTGCCCAGCGGGACGCCGTGGCCCGGTCGAAGCCAGCGGGCCCTCGGGTGGTCCAGGTCCTCATGGCGATCCTGCTGCCGTTCCTCCTGCTCATCGCGGCTGTCCGGCTGGTCGCGAGCCCGGTGTTCCTGTGGATCGAGTACTACCGACCGGGCTTCCCGGGCGACGGCTACGGATTCACTACCGACGACCGCCTCACCTACGGCTCGTACGCCGTGGACTACCTCGCAAACCTTTCGGGCCCGCGGTACCTCGGCAACCTCGTCTTCCCCTCGGGCGACCACCTCTTCACGGCCGGCGAGGTCAGCCACATGGCAGACGTCAAGGGCGTCGTCTTCGCCGCCTACGCCGCCGGCCTCGTCCTGCTCCTGTTCTTCGTGTTCGCATACTTCGGCCTGCGCAAGTCCAAGGGGGCGTTCGTGCGGGGGCTGTTCGCCGGCGCCTTCGTCACCATCGGCATCATCGTGGCGCTTGCCGTCCTCGCGGCCCTCGGCTGGCAGCAGTTCTTCACGGACTTCCACCGCATCTTCTTCGCCAACGGGACGTGGACCTTCCGTCTGGAGGACACCCTCATCCGGCTCTTCCCGGGCCAGTTCTGGATCGACTCCGCCCTCGTGATCGGTGTCCTGGTGGCCCTCGTGGCGAGCCTGCTGGTGATCTTCTGCTGGCCGACCCCGCGCCGTCGTGCTCGGCGCCTTGCGGCGGGCGACGATGAGAACGCAGAGGAGTCTTCGGCTCACGCCGAGTAGAGCTCCTCGAGGGCCTCGGGGACGGAGTCCAGCAGGTACTGCCTCCGCAGCTTCAGCGACGGCGTGAGGTCCCCGTCCTCGAGCGTCAGTTCCCGGGGCAGGATCACGATGCGCCGAATCGATTCGGCGCGCGAGACTGCGGCGTTCGCTGCGTCCACCGCACGCTGGAGCTCGGCGATCACTTCGGGATCCGACGCTGCCTCCGCCACCCCCAGCACGCGCCCGCGGCGTCGCGCCCACGAGGCGAGCCGCTCGCCGTCGAGCGCCACGACCGCACCGATGAACGGCCGGCCCTCGCCGACGACCACGGCGTGGGCGATGAGCTCCGATTCCTCGAGAACCTCCTCCAAGGGGCCGGGCACCACATTCTTGCCGCCGGCCGTCACCAGGATGTCCTTGAGGCGCCCGGTGAGCGTGAGGAACCCGTCCGGGTCGAGCGAGCCGAGATCGCCCGTGGCGAAGTAGCCGTCGGGGCGGAACGCCCCTGCTGCGGCGGCGGAGCCCGCCGCCGTGTAGCCTCGGATCACGCCGATCCCCTTGACGAGGACCTCGCCGTTCTCCGCGATCCGGATCGACGTGCCGGGAACGGGCCGGCCCACGGTCCCGATGCGCGTCGCCGACGGCGTGTTGACGGTGCACGGCGCGGTCGTCTCGGTGAGGCCGTACCCCTCCAGCACGGTGAGCCCGGCGCCCCGGAAGAAGTGCGCGAGGGTGGGGCTGAGCGCGCTCCCGCCGGACACAATGGTGGACACGCTGCCGCCGAAGGCCGCCCGCAGCCTGCTGTACACGAGGCGGTCGAACACGGCGTGCCGGATCCGCAGCCGGCGGTTCGGGCCCTCGCCGCGGCCGGCCGCCTCGTCGTCGAGCGCCCTCGAGTACTCGCGCGCCGTGGCCGCAGCCCGCACGAACAGCGAACCGCGCACGCCCTCCGCCCGTTCGCGGGCCGAGGCATAGACCTTCTCGAACACCCGCGGGACGGCCAGGAGGAAGGTGGGACGGAACGTGGCGAGGTCCGCCAGCAGTGTGGACTGGCGCGAATGACCCACCGTGACGCCGGCCGCGACGCACGTGACCTGCACGGCGCGCGCCAGGACGTGCGCCAGGGGAAGGAACATGAGGGTCCGCGAGCCGGGACCGACGACCTCGGGAAGGTGGGCGCGCAGGTTCTCTGCGAGGAGGGCCAGGTTCGCGTGCGTGATCTCGCAGCCCTTGGGGCGGCTCGTGGTGCCTGAGGTGTACACGAGCGTCGCGAGCGAGTCGAGGGTGGCCGCCCCGCGGTGGAGCTCGAGCTCGCCGTCGGAGACGCCGAGGCCGGGGCCGGTCAGGGACCGCAGGGTCGAGCCGGGCCCGTCATCCGCCATCAGGGTCACCGGCAGCCACGTCTGGGCGAGCTCGGGCAGCGAGGTCATGGCATCCTGGACGGCGAGCTCGAGGTGACTGTTCTCGACGAAGACGCGCTTCGCGCCGGAGTCTGCGAGGATGAAGGCGATCTGCGCCGGGGAGGACGTCTCGTAGATGGGGACTGGCACGCCGCCGGCGTACCAGACGGCGAAGTCGGTCAGGGCCCATTCATAGCTGGATGCGGAGACGATCGCTACCCGGTCTCCGACGTCCAGGCCGCTCGCGATGAGGCCTTTGGCCAAGGCCTGGACCTCGCTTCGGAACTGGGCCGCGCTGACGTCCTCCCAGCCTGTCTCGGTGCGCAGGGAGAAGAGGGCCGTGTCCGGCGTCTCTGCCGCGCGGGACTCCAGCAGGTCAGTGACGTTCGAGCTCGGGGGGAGCGCGGTGAGGAGCTCGGCGGAGGCCTCCGCCGGTGCTGGATGCTGGCTGGATCCGGGCTGCGGTTGGCCGCTCACGTTGTCTCCTCCTCCGCGCTCGGGCGCTGCGGACTCGTCTGGTGTGGCGTTCATCCCCGGTCCCATCCTGCCATCTCCCCGGATGCGCTACGGGCAGGCGCCTACGTCCAGCTCGGCATCCACAGCCTGAGCCGCCACTCGATGTACGGGAGGGGTTCCGCTGTCCAGATGGGCATCAGGTAGGCCGAGACGACGAGTGCGGCGAGCACGAAGACGCCGACGGCGAGGAACCCCGCCTGCCGGCGCGCCAGGGCATCCGTGGGCCGTCCCAGCATCAGCCCGAGCATCATGGCCAGAGCGAGGACGATGAACGGCTCGAACGCGACCGCGTAGAACGCGAACATCGTGCGGTCCGGGTAGAAGAACCACGGGAGGTAGCCGGCCGCGACGCCTGACAGTATCGCCCCGGCACGCCAGTCGCGGCGGCCCGCCCACAGGAGCACCAGCACGGCCAGGGCGATGGTTCCGCCCCACCAGATGAGGGGATTGCCGACCGACAGCACCGCCGACGAGCAGTGCTGCACCCCGCACACGCCCGAGGGCTCGGTGTAGTAGAACGAAACCGGCCGGCCCTGGAGCAGCCAGCTCCAGGGCGAGGAGGCATAGGGATGCGGGGTGGACAGCCCGTTGTGGAAGGCATAGGCCTCCTGGTGGTAATGCACCAGGGAACGGATGGGGGCTGGCACCCAATTCCACGCGGGGTCCGGATTCGCCTCTGCCCAGTGCCGGTAGAAGCCGTTGTCGGACAGGAACCAGCCCGTCCATGACGCGAGGTAGACCGCGCCCGCGGTGACGAGGATGCTGGCTGCTGCGAGCGGCGCGTCACGGATGACGGCGGCGGGAAGCCACGCCCGGATGCCCGCCTCCCGCCGGGCACCGGCGTCCCACAGGACGGTCATGAGGCCGAAGACGGCGATGAACGCGAGCGCGGACCACTTGACCCCGACGGCGAGGCCCAGGCACACGCTTGCGGCGATGCGCCACCACCGCACGCCGAGCCACGGGCCCGTGACGAGCGCCGTCGGCCGTATCCGCCCGTCAGGGCCGGCCAGCTTCCCCAGCCGGGAGGCGAGGCGGCGTCGCGCATCGTCGCGGTCGAGCAGGAGGGCGCAGAACGCGGCGAGGATCCAGAACGAGAGGAAGATGTCGAGAATGCCCGTGCGGGAGAGCACGAGGTGGTGGCCGTCGATCGCGAGGAGCAGTCCGGCCGCCGCGGCGAGCGTGTGAGAGCGGAACAGACGGTGCGCGGCCCACGCCGTCATCATGACCGAGAGGGTTCCCACGAGCGCGGCGGAGAAGCGCCAGCCGAACGAGCTCGCGGGCCCGAACAGTTCCATGCCGAACGCGATCATCCATTTGCCCACGGGCGGGTGGACCACGTATTCGGGGGACGCCAGGAGCCCTGACATGTCACCGCGGACAAAGAGGTCGTTCGCGTTCTCGCTCCACGCGCGCTCCACACCCGAGACGAGGTAGGAGTAGGCGTCCTTGACGTAGTAGGTCTCGTCGAAGATGAGCGCGTGCGGCCGGTCGAGCTGCCAGAACCGCAGGATCCCCGCCACGGCCCCGACCAGCACTGGCACGAGCCACACCAGCACCCGGTCACGCCTGTCAGTGTCCCTCCACCGCACCGCCGCCCCACCCAGCAGGCGGCGGCGGAGCGCCTCCGAGGGGCCCTCGCCGGCCGTGGCAGCCGGGTCACGGAGGCGGGTGCGCGGGGAGTTCCAGCTGCGCACCTGCGGACGGGTCTGGGTCGGCGTGGCCATCGCGCCCCATGCTACCGGGGCCGCTGGCGTAGGCTGAGGCGGTGCAGCCTCCCGAGACATCCGCCGAGCCGCCGCAGGACTTCGCAGCGGAGGAATCCGCCGTCGAGGGCGCCGCGCGCCGGGAGTCTGCGGAGGAAGAGCCGTCCCCTTCGGCGTACGACGGCGGGGCGGGACCGGCGCGCTCGCCCGGCGGCGGGGCGGTGGTCCTGGCGGCGACGCCCATCGGCAATCTGGGGGACGCGAGCCGACGGCTTGTTGAGCTGCTCGGCGAGGCCGACATCATCGCGGCGGAGGACACGCGCCGCCTCTCGCGCCTCGTCCACGGACTGGGAGTCCAGCCCCGCGGACGCGTGCTCAGCTACCACGAGCACAACGAGTCCGCGAAGACCCCCGAGCTCCTGGAGGCGGTGGCCGGCGGTGCCACGGTGCTGCTTGTCACTGATGCGGGCATGCCGGCTGTCTCGGATCCGGGGTTCCGGCTCGTCGAGGCTGCCGTGGACCAAGGCCTCACGGTGACGGCGGTGCCCGGCCCCTCTGCCGTGCTCACTGCGCTGGCGCTCTCCGGTCTGCCGACCGACAGGTTCTGCTTCGAGGGGTTCCTCCCGCGCAAGGCGGGGGAGCGGGCCTCGCGCCTCGCCCAGCTGCGGAGTGAGCGGCGCACCATGGTGTTCTTCGAGGCGCCTCATCGCCTGGCCGCGATGCTGCGCGCGCTGGCCGAGGCCTTCGGCGGCAGTCGGAGGGTCGCGGTGTGCCGCGAACTGACGAAGGCGTATGAGGAGGTCCTGCGTGGGGGTGCCGCGGAGCTCGCGGCGTGGGCGGAAGCCGGCGAGGTCCGGGGCGAGATTGCCGTCGTCGTCGAAGGTGCGCCGGAGCAGGCTCCGGCGAGGCCTGAGGATCTCGTGGCCGAGGTGCAGTCGCTCGTGGCCGGGGGCACCCGCCTCAAGGACGCCGTTGCGGTCGTGGCGGAGGAAGCCGGAGCGAGCAAGCGTCAGCTGTACGCCGCGGTCATTGCTGCCCGCTGACGGCGCATTGAAACCCGCTGACGCCGCATTGAAAACCGCGGAATGACGCGGGAGTCGTTTGTGCACCTGCACAAGTGGGATGCGTCACTGTCGTATCCGTCAGCATGGACAGCGACGCGGCCGGGGGCCTAGCGTGGAAGGAGTCCACCCGCGCTCGAGGTCGAGCGTGCGCCTTGAAGGAGTCGACGTGTCTGAGACTACTGCTGTCACACCGGAGCGCGAGCAGGAACTGCTTGCCAAAGTCCCCACCGGCCTGCTGATCAACGGCGAATGGCGCGAGGCCACGGGCGGCAAGAAGTTCACGGTCGAGGATCCCGCGACCGGCAAGCCGCTGCTCGAGATCGCTGACGGCACGAGCGAGGACGCCATCGCCGCGCTCGACGCAGCCGACGCCGCCCAGGCCGCGTGGGCCCGCACCGCGCCCCGTGAGCGCGGCGAGATCCTCCGCCGTGCCTTCGACATCGTCACCGAGCGGGCCGACGACTTCGCCCTGCTCATGACGCTCGAGATGGGCAAGCCGCTGGCCGAATCCCGCGGCGAGGTCACCTACGGCGCGGAGTTCCTGCGCTGGTTCTCGGAAGAGGCAGTGCGCGACTACGGCCGCTACCTCACCACCCCCGAGGGCAAGAACAAGATCCTCGTCCAGCGCAAGCCCGTGGGCCCGGCGCTGCTCATCACGCCGTGGAACTTCCCGCTCGCGATGGCGACCCGCAAGGTCGGCCCGGCGCTCGCGGCCGGCTGCACGGCCATCATCAAGCCGGCCAAGTTCACCCCGCTCACCACGCAGCTGTTCGCGGCCGTCCTCGTCGAGGCCGGCGTGCCGGCCGGCGTCGTCAACGTCGTCTCCTCCTCGTCGGCCTCGAGCATCTCCGGTCCCCTCATGAAGGACTCGCGCCTGCGCAAGGTCTCCTTCACCGGGTCGACTCCGGTGGGCCAGCGACTGCTCGCCGATGCCGCACAGAACGTGCTGCGCACGTCGATGGAGCTCGGCGGGAACGCCCCGTTCCTCGTGTTCGAGGACGCGGACCTGGACAAGGCCGTCGAGGGCGCGATGGCCGCCAAGATGCGCAACATGGGCGAGGCCTGCACGGCCGCGAACCGCTTCCTCGTGCAGGAGTCGGTGGCCGAGGAGTTCACGCAGAAGTTCGCTGCCGCGATGGCTGCCCTCAAGCCGGGCCGCGGTACCGAGTCCGAGACCACCGTTGGCCCGCTCATCGACGGGGGCGCCCGCAAGGACGTCCACGCCCTCGTCACGGAGGCCGTCTCCTCCGGCGCGACCGTGGCCACGGGCGGCGACGTGGTGGAAGGCGACGGGTACTTCTACCAGCCGACCGTCCTCGCCAACGTCCCGAACGACGCGGAGATCCTCCGCAACGAGATCTTCGGCCCGGTGGCCCCGGTGACCACGTTCGCGACCGAGGAGGAGGCCATCCGCCTCGCGAACGCGAGCGAGTACGGCCTCGCCTCGTACCTGTACACGCGGGACTATGCCCGCATGTTCCGGGTCGCGGAGCAGATCGAGTTCGGCATGGTCGGCTTCAACGCCGGTGTCATCTCGAACGCTGCCGCCCCGTTCGGCGGCGTCAAGCAGTCCGGGCTCGGCCGCGAGGGCGGCGCCGAGGGCATCGACGAGTACACGACGGTGCAGTACATCGGCATCGCCGATCCCTACGCGCAGTAACCTGTCCCGGGTCGCTGGGAGGTGACCGCGGGTCGCTGGTGAGGCGGCCCTAGCCCTTCTTGTGCCGCAGCACCCTTCTGAAGGCGGCTCGTGTCCTGGCCCCCGCAGCCCTGGCTGCGGGGGCCAGCCGCATCACGGCCCGGCTCAGCCACGCGAAGGACGACGGCGGGAGCGCGGCGATCCGGGCGCGGTGCACCGGCCGCTGGGCGAGCCGGCCGGCGCGGTGCACCTCGGAGACGGCCGCGCGGGCGGCCTCCTCGTCCGCCTCATAGCCCGGACGGCCGAACTGGTGCCGCTCGTATTCGGTGGTGAGGGTATCGAGCGCGCGGTGCACCCCGCCGTCGTGCGCCTCCCACGCCCCTAGCCGATTCGCGAAGCTCCTGGGGGTGTCAGCGGGGTCCGGCGCGAGTCCGTGGTCGAGCCCCACCGCCTCGAGCTCCTCCCAGATGCCCCGCAGGCCCCTCGCGAGGCGGCGTCGGCGCTGGGCCGCACGCACCGCCGCGGGGAGTGCGACGACGACCGCCACCGCGAGGACGCCGAGGGCCAGCAGGAGCGCCGGCAGCCAGGAGGATTCCGGCGCGGTCCGGGCCCCCTGCGGGGCCTGGCCCGGGGCGGGCACCGGAGCGCCGGTGGCCGGACCGGGGCGCAGCCCCTCGTTCAGGTTGTCGAGGTTGGTGCTGCCGCCCTGGCCCGTGGTGTCGGTGAAGGCGTAGGCCGGCAGGACGCCCCGTGAGGGGGTGGGTTCGAAGGGGACCCAGCCCAGTCCCTGGAAGTACAGCTCGGGCCACGCGTGGGCGTCCTTCCCGTCCACCTGGTACTCCGGCAGAGCTTCGGCGGAGGGGATCGCCACCGTCCGGCCCGTGGGGTGCCCCGGGGCGAAGCCGACCGCGATCCTGCTGGGGATGCCGACGAGGCGGGCCATGACGGCCATGGCCGCGGCGAAGTGGATGCAGTATCCGGCACGCTTCTGCAGGAAGACGTCCAGCACGTCCATCCCGGTCCCGTCGTAGCCGTCCTCGACAGGGGTCTTCTCGGAGTAGGTGAACGTGCGCAGCCACGCCTGGATCGCGAGGGCCCGCGCGTAGGGGGTCGAGGCGCCCGCCGTCACCTGCTCTGCTGCGGCGCGCACCCGGTCCGGGACGCCGCGGGGAACCTCCTTGGCCACGAGATCGATCCCGTGGGGCGCGGTGACGGCGGCGCTGAGGGCCGCCGCGGTGATCTGCGGCATGGTCGAGTGCACCGTGTAGAACTGGTTCTGGCTTGCGGCCGGGGGCCCTTTGACGCTCAGATCGCTCGGATCCCAGCCGAAGTCCCCGCGGACGCCGTCGAACGCCATCGGGGCATAGGGGGCCGGGAGGTAGGGGCTGGTGAACCCGCCGGTGTTGATGACCGTGGTGGACGACGTCGTGGGGACCGTCACCTGATTGCCGGAGGAGATCTGGCCGATGGGGCGCTGGAGCTGGTCGTCGTGGTTCTCGGGGGCCCACGAGCCGCCATTGAAGTCCTCGACCGTGACCGTCCGCAGGTACACGGGAGCGGTGGAGTCGGTCGCGTACGTCAGGACCCCGAGGGCGTTCGAGCTGCGCAGGTCGCTGCCGAGGGTGATGAGGGGATTCAGGCCGACGTTCTGGCCTAGCGCGCTCAGGCGCGAGCCCTCGGGGAAGGTGCCCCGGGCGAAGCCGGGGATGATCTGCGGCACGACGAGCGCGCCGGCGACCACGGCCGCCACGAGCACCACGAGCCGCGTCGGCGAGAGGGCCGCGCCCATGCGATGGGGTTCCACGTCGTCGCCCCGGGCCGTTCCTTGCGGCCGACCGGCGGCCTCCTGGCTGCTGGCGGCCGAGCCTGCCGTGGCGACGAGTCCCAGATAGCCGGCAGCCGCGGCAGCGAAGCCGACCGGCCCAACGCTCTCGGGCTTGAGCACCGCAGGAACCACGAGCACGGCGAGCACCGCAACGCCGGAGAGGGCAGGCATGCGGCACGAGACGGCGATCGTCTCGGCGACGAGTGCGATGAGGCCGAGCGCGCCCGCCGTGAGGGCGACGATGCCCACATTGGGTGCGGCAGGCACGGCGTCGAACGCGATCGTGTGCCAGGCCTGGTCCAGCGCTTCCTTCGCCGCGGCCGCCGTCTGGAGCGAGGGGACGATCCCGGCCACGCTCGAGTCGCGGAAGAACATCGAGTCCATGCCGATGATCCAGGCCGCGGCGCCCGCGAGCGCGACGAGCACGGGGTGCAGCCGGAACAGCCGGGCGGCCGAGACGCCGGCGAGGGCCGCGCACACGACGACGAGCACGGGGTACAGCCAGCTGTACCCCCGCAGCACGCCAGAGTAGCTGACGGCGCCCCCGCAGACCGCCAGCGCCAGGAAGCCCTCGGCCGGAAGATGGCGCCACTGGACGCGGCGCCTCAGCACCCTGCTCACGCAGTGCTCCTCGTGGACTCGCCGCCGAACGTCCTACCCTCGTCTGCCCTGCTGGGCGGAGCCTCCGCGGTGAGCGCCGCCCACAGGTGCGCTACCGACGAGCGCGGCGTGGCCTCGGCCGCGAGCCAGCCCTCGTCCCGCAGTGCCTCGACGGCGTCGCGCGAGGTTCCTGCCCTCGGGGTGACGACGAGTGCGATGGCCCGTTCGGCGCCCCCCGCCGCCGCGGCGAGCTGGCGCGCATCCTCCCGGCCGGTGCGCCCGAGGACCGCCACGATCGGCCCTCGCTGGTGATGGGCCTCGATCCTGTCCAGGAGGGTGTCGCTGAACCCCGCGGCCGTCGGTCCGTCGAGCGGGGCGATGGCGGCGAGTCCCTCGGCCACCATGGCAAGCCCCTCGCGGCCGCTGTAGTCGCTGCTGTCGGGTTCCGGCGCTGATGCCGAGTGCGCGAGCGCCGGGCCGCCGCCGTGCTCGAGCAGGCGGAGCGAGTAGCCGAGCTCGGCCAGATGCGCTGCGATCGACATCACGGCGGTGACCGCCCACTCGAAGGCGGGGGAATCGGCGCCGTCACGGTCCTCGCGCCCCTGCAGCGGGAAGGCCGGACGGCGCAGGTCCACCACGAGGGTCGCCTCGGGGGAGACCGCCGCCTCCTCCTGGCGGACCATGAGCTCGCCGTGCCGCGCGGTCGCGGCCCAGTGGACGCGCCGCATCGGGTCCCCGTGCCGATATTCGCGGGTCATGACGTCGTCGTCGCTGGGGGTGGACTGGATGCGGGCCGCGACGGAGCCCTCAGCACCGCGCACGCCGGCCAGCACGCTGGCTGCCAGCGGGACCGCTGCCGGCGTCACTGTGAGGCGGGAGGTGCTGCCCAGACGGCTGTGCCTCTCGGCGAGTCCGAACGGGTCGGTGTGGCGTGCCTCGACCGGGCCGAGCTCGAAGAGGCCGCGCCGAGGACAGGCGAGCTCGTAGCGGTAGTGGCTCGCGCCGTCGCGGGAGACCGAGCGGCCCGGGTAGACGAAGGAGGGACCGGTTCCGAGGCTGGCCGGGAGCTGCTCCGCCATCGACATGCGGCCAGAGAGCAGGCCGCTGTGGCTCAGGCTCAGCGCGATCTCGGTGAGGTGTCCCGCCTCGACGACGTCCGGCCGGGGCATGCGCTGCACCGTCATCGACGGGCGGATGAGGAGGTTGGAGACCAGGGCCGCGGCCGGCACGAGCGCGAGGAAGACCGCCAGGTGCAGCAGGTCCCGGCGGCCCATGACCTGGGCAGCGAGCAGGGCCACCGCGGCGGCGGCCACAAACCCCCACCCTCGGGGCGTGAGCGTGCCCTGCCAGGTGGTCCGTGGAGCCGCCGAGGCCATCGGAATCCCTCAGCCCCGCCGGCGCGAGGCCGGTGCTCCCGCCGCGGGGACGGGCACGGACTCGATGAGCGCCCGGAGCACCCCGGCCGCGGTCAGGCCGCTGCCCGCGGCCCGGCGGTCGAGCACGAGGCGGTGCGTGAGGACCGCGGGCGCCATGGCGGCGACGTCGTCCGGGAGCACGAAGTCCCTGCCCCCGAGGGCCGCGCGGGCCTTGGCCGCACGCAGGAGCTGGAGCACCGCGCGGGGGCTGGCTCCGAGCCGGAGGCGCTCGCTCGTCCGCGTGGCGCTGCCCAGGGCGACCGTGTACTCCTTGACGGGGGCCGAGACGAAGACGTCCTTGACCGTGGCGGTCATGGAGCGGACCTCTGCAGCGTCCACGACCGGCTCGACCTTGAGCAGCGGCGAGTCCGACTGGTGGTTCTCGAGCATCTCGGCCTCGGCCGCAGCATCCGGGTAGCCCATCGAGATGCGCGCCATGAAACGGTCACGCTGTGCCTCGGGCAGGGGGTAGGTGCCCTCCATCTCGATCGGGTTCTGCGTCGCAACCACCATGAACGGCTCGCCGAGCGGGTAGGACGTGCCGTCAACCGTCACCTGGTGCTCCTCCATGCACTCGAGCAGCGCCGACTGGGTCTTCGCGGACGCTCGGTTGATCTCATCCCCGATCACGATGTTCGCGAACACGGCACCCGGACGGAACTCGAACTGACGGGTGGCCTGGTTGTAGATGGACACCCCGGTGACGTCGCTCGGGAGCAGGTCCGGGGTGAACTGGATCCGGCTCACCGAGCAGTCGATGGAGCGGGCGAGCGTCTTGGCGAGCATGGTCTTGCCGACGCCGGGGACGTCCTCGACGAGCAGGTGGCCCTGCGCCAGCAGGACTGTGAGGGCCAATCGGGCAGCTTCGGCCTGCCCGTCCACGACGCGGCCGATCGAGGCGAGGATCCGCTCGCAGGCGGCCTTGAACCGCGCTGCCTCCATCGGTTCGGGCCGGCCTTGAGGGTGAACTGGGCGCAGCGGGCTGACCGTGGCCTCGTGGTGGTCCGTCCCGGCGTCGTGGCCGTCCATGCGTCCTCCCGGAGTAGGCGGGCAGTGTCCCGCATCACACCTGGTTCAACGGTACCCTCAGCGCCGGTTCTCTGCCGCGTCGCTGCGACTGCCGCTGTGACTACAGTGGAGCCCATGTGCTCCGCCCGCCCGCCCCGCGCCTACCGATGGACTGACTCCGGACCCGCCCCCGAGGGCGCTGCCCCCGAGGACGCCGGCGGCGAGAAGCGCACCGACGGCGGGAAGGCGCCGTCGTCCGGCAGCGCCGCGACCGGAGAGAGCGGCCGCCGGCGCCCCCGGGAGTACGCGCCGGCGCCCGAACCGCTGCCCGTCCCGGTCGTGGACAACCACACGCACCTGGACTTCCGGGACGGCCTCGTCGAGGTCGGCGTGAAGGACGCGCTCGACGCCGCTGCGGCCGTCGGGGTGGACCGCGCGGTCCAGGTGGGGTGCGATCTGGAGTCCTCCCGCTTCACGGTGGAGGCGGTCGACGCCGATCCTCGTCTCCTCGGGGCCGTGGCCCTCCATCCCAACGACGCGCCCCGCTACGCCGCCCGGGGAGAGCTCGAGGCGGCGTACGCAGAGATCGAGCGGCTCGCGGCGCATCCCCGCGTCCGGGCCATCGGCGAGACCGGCCTGGACTACTTCCGCTCCAAGGGGGACGCGCTCGCGGTCCAGCACGACTCGTTCCGCTGGCACATCGACCTTGCCAAGCGGCTCGGCAAGACCCTGCAGATCCACGACCGCGACGCACATGAGGACGTGGTGCGGATCCTCGGAGAGGAAGGGGCGCCCGAACGCGTCGTGTTCCACTGCTTCTCGGGGGATGAGGACCTCGCCCGGACGTGCAACGAGAATGGCTGGTTCCTCTCCTTCGCGGGGACCTTCACCTTCAAGAACGCCGAGAACCTCCGCCGGGCCATCGCGGTCGCCGAGCCGTCCCGGATCCTCGTGGAGACCGATTCGCCGTACCTGACGCCGCACCCCTTCCGGGGCAGGCCCAATGCGAGCTACATGGTCCCCTACACCGTCCGTTCCATGGCCGAGGTCCTCGGCGCGGACCTCGCCGAGCTGTGCGCGCGGGTCTCCGCCAATACCGAGGAGGCGTACGGCTCCTGGAGCTAGCCGGCCCCGGTTGCAGGGCGTTCCACGGCCCCGGTTGCGCGACGTTCGGCGGCCCCGGTTGCGCGGCGTTCGGCGGTCCGGGGCGGGCGTCGCCGTTTGGACTCGGCGATAACGTTTCGGTTACAGTCGATCCTCGATGGCCGGGGCTGGGGGAGTGCCCGGACGGAACGAGCATTGGAACCTTGTGACGCCACCCTCCGGACGCCGCGCTGCCCGCGCCGCTGAGACCGCCCCCGCAACCCGCCGCTCCGCGGTCCGCATCGCAGGCCAGGCCGCCGTCGTGGCGGCCCTCGCCCTCGGAACCACCGCCTTCGTGGTGAACGGCAAGAGCGTCACGCTGGACGTGGACGGCCAGACGACACGGGTCACGACGTTCGCCTCAACGGTGGACGAGGTCGTGAAGAGCGCGGCAGTGGAGGTCGGCTCGGCAGACAGGGTGAGCCCCGCGCTGACCGCGGACGTCGCGGACGGCGCCGTCGTCACCGTGAACCGGGCCAAGCACCTCACCCTGGACATCGACGGCGCGCGGCGCGTCGTGGACACGACCGCGCCCGACGTCGCGGCCCTCGTGGGCCAGCTCGGCCTCCCCGCCGCCTCGGCCGCCTCGGTGGACCCCTCCACCCAGCTTCAGACCGACTCCGCGCCGATCCGGATCTCCACCCCCAAGGACGTCACCGTCATCGTGGACGGCAACCCCGTCACGCGCACGACGACGGCCGCAACCGTCGCGGACCTGCTCGCCGAGCTGGGGATCACCCCCGGCGCGGCCGACCGCGTCTCAGCCCCGGGTGCCGCGCCCGTCGTGGCCAACATGGCGCTCAAGGTCACCCGCGTGGACACCTCGGGCGCGGCGACGACCACCGACGCCATCCCGTTCAGCACAGAGAAGACCGAGAGCGCCGACCTCACCGTCGGCGACACCAAGGTGGTGCAGGCGGGCTCCGACGGCACGCTCGAGAAGCACTACCAGCTCGTGACGGTGGACGGACGGGAGGCCCAGCGCACCCTCGTCTCCCAGAACGTCACAAAGGCACCCGTGCCGCAGAAGGTCCTGGTCGGCACGAAGCCCAAGCCCGCTGCGGCCGCCCCGAGCACCGGCCAGAATTCCGGCGCCGCCGCGCCGGCCGTCATGAACGGGGCCATGTGGGACAAGATCGCCCAGTGCGAGTCGAGCGGGAACTGGGCCGCCAACACCGGCAACGGCTACTACGGCGGCCTCCAGTTCGACATCTCCTCGTGGCTGGCCAACGGCGGCGGCCAGTACGCCCCGAATGCGTCCCTTGCGACCCGGGAGCAGCAGATCGCCGTGGCCAACACCTACTACGCCAAGGCCGGCCTCGCGCCCTGGGGCTGCCGCACCGCGGTCGGCGGCTGAGGCCGCCACGGTCGCGGGGCCGGACCCCGCGTCCCGATAGGATGCTCGGGTGACTGACGCCCCCGGAACCGCACCACTCCTCGGCGCCGCGGACATCCGCGCCCTGGCTGGGGAGCTCGGGATCCGGCCCACGAAGACCCTCGGGCAGAACTTCGTGATCGACGGCAACACCATCCGCCGCATCGTGGCCGCCGCGCGGCTCGACCCCTCGGAGACCGTCCTCGAGGTTGGGCCGGGGCTCGGCTCGCTCACGCTCGGACTGCTGGACGCGGCCGCCCACGTCGTCGCTGTCGAGATCGACCCCGTGCTCGCCGGGAAGCTCCCGGCGACCGTTCAGCGATGGCGGCCGGACGCCGTCGGCCGCTTCGACCTCGTGCTCTCCGACGCGCTCAAGGTCACCGAGCTGCCGCGGCAGCCGACGGCGCTCGTGGCGAACCTCCCGTACAACGTCGCGGTCCCCGTGGTGCTGCACCTCCTCGAGCACTTCGACAGCCTGCGCCACGGGCTGGTCATGGTCCAGGACGAGGTGGCCGACCGCCTCGCGGCCCTTCCCGGATCGAAGATCTACGGCGTGCCGAGCGTCAAGGCCGCCTGGTACGGGACCATGCGCAAGGCGGGGGTGATCGGCATGAACGTCTTCTGGCCGGCGCCCAAGATCAGCTCCGGGCTCGTGGGCTTCACCCGCACCGAACCGCCCGCCACCACCGCCACCCGCGAGGAGGTCTTCGCGGTGATCGACGCCGCCTTCGCCCAGCGCCGCAAGACGCTGCGGGCAGCCCTGGCCGGCTGGGCAGGATCCGGCGCGGAGGCGGAGCGGATCCTGCGCGCTGCCTCCGTGGACCCGCAGGCGCGAGGCGAGGTGCTCGGGGTCGCCGACTTCGCCCGCATCGCCGAGCAGGGCCGGGCCGCCGGAAGCGCGGTCGGCTAGCGTGGAGGCCATGCGCACCCCCACCGGCCCCGGCGGCCGCCCCCGGTCCGTGAGGGTCAAGGCCCCGGGCAAGGTCAATGTCTCGCTCCAGGTCGGCCCGCTCCGCCCTGACGGGTACCACTCGGTCGCGAGCGTCTACCTCGCCGTCTCCCTCTTCGAGGAGGTCACGGCCACGAGCACGCCCGAGCCGGGCGTCACCGTGAGCCTCGGCCCTGACAGCACCCTCGACGTCGACTCCCTCGACATCCCCCTGGACGAGCGCAACCTCGCGGTCAAAGCGGCCCGGCTGATGGCCGAGATGACCGAGAACCCCACGGGTGTGCACCTCACGATCACCAAGCGGGTCCCGGTGGCCGGCGGCATGGGCGGCGGGTCCGCGGACGCCGCCGCGACGCTGCTCGCGTGCGACGCGCTGTGGGGCTCGGGCCTCTCACGCGAGGAGCTCGCCCACGTCGCCGGAGAGCTGGGGGCCGACGTGCCCTTCGCGCTCCTGGGCGGCGCGGCGGTGGGACTCGGGCTCGGCGACCAGCTCTCGCCGGCGCTTGCCACGAGCCGCTTCGACTGGGTCCTCGTCCCGGCGGAGTTCGGCCTCAGCACCCCGCGCGTGTACGCGGAGCTGGACCGGCTCCGTCAGGCCGAGGGGGTCCACGCTGCCGAGCCGACCGACGTCGAGCCGGCGATCCTCGCCGCCCTCCGCACGGGGGACGCGGGAGGACTCTCCCATCTCCTCGTCAACGACCTGCAGCGGGCGGCGATCGGCCTGGCGCCTGGGCTGCGCGACACCCTCGGGTGGGCCGACTCCCACGGCGCGCTTGCCTCCATGGTCTCGGGCTCCGGCCCCACCATCGCGCTCCTCGCGCAGGATGCCGATGCGGCCGCGGACCTCGCAGAGGACCTCGGGCACCGGGGTGTGGAGGCGTTCGCCGTGCACGGGCCCGTTCCCGGGGCCCGCATCGTCAGCGATACGGTCCTCTAGCCCCTCTCGTCCTCGAGTCCCGCCGGACCCCACGACGCGCGGCCGGGGGCGGCGGCGGTAGGCTTCTGTCGTCCCATTCCCGGTCCATGCGAAGGACGTTCCACCTGTGGCACACCTGCTCGGCGGCGAGAGCCTGGCCCTTTCCTTCGGCACCCGCACGGTGCTCGACGGCGTGACGGTCGGCCTCAACGAGGGCGACCGGATCGGCATCGTCGGCCGCAACGGGGACGGCAAGTCCACGCTCATGCGGCTCCTCGCTCAACGGCTCGAACCCGACGCGGGGCGCGTCACCAAGCGGCGCGACGTCAACGTCGGCTACCTCGACCAGACCGACGTCCTCGACGGCGACCTGAGCGTGGGCGCGGCGATCGTCGGGGACCGGGCCGACTACGAGTGGGCGTCCAACCCGAAGATCCGCGACATCATGGGCGGCCTCGTGGCGGACGTGGACTGGGAGGCCCAGGTCTCCTCGCTCTCCGGCGGCCAGAAGCGCCGCGTGGCCCTGGCCAAGCTCCTCATCGAGCCGCACGACGTCATCATGCTCGACGAGCCCACCAACCACCTCGACGTCGAGGGCGTGGCCTGGCTCGCGCGGCACCTCAAGACCCGTTGGCGGCCCACCGACGGCGCCTTCCTCGTCGTCACCCACGACCGGTGGTTCCTCGACGAGGTCTGCACGGACACGTGGGAGGTGCACGACGGCATCGTCGAACCGTTCGAGGGCGGCTACGCGGCCTACGTGCTGGCCCGCGCCGAGCGCGACCGGATGGCCGCCGTCGTCGAGGGCAAGCGCCAGAACCTCATGAAGAAGGAGCTTGCGTGGCTCCGCCGCGGCGCGCCCGCCCGGACGTCCAAGCCCAAGTTCAGGATCGACGCCGCGAACGCCCTCATCGCCGACGTCCCCGAGCCCCGCGACACGGTCGCGCTCTCGACGATGGCCACGGCCCGGCTCGGCAAGGACGTCATCGACCTCGAGAGCGTGACCCTCGCGTACCCGTCGGCCACAGCGCCGGCCGACGGCGCCCGGCCGCTCCTCGACAACCTCACCCTGCGCCTGGCGCCAGGAGAGCGTGTGGGCCTCGTAGGCGTGAACGGCGCCGGGAAATCCACCCTCCTGCGCCTCCTCTCAGGCGAGATCGCCGCGACGTCGGGACGGGTCAGGCGGGGCAAGACCGTGGTGCCGGCTGTCCTGAGCCAGGAAGTCCGGGAGCTCGACGACGTCGCGGACCTGCGGGTCGTGGAGGTCATCCAGCGCGAGAAGCAGACGTTCTCGGTCGGGGGCAAGGACCTCACCGCCGGGCAGCTCGTCGAACAGCTCGGCTTCACCAATGAGAAGCAGTGGACCCGCGTCTCCGAGCTCTCCGGCGGCGAGCGGCGTCGGCTCCAGCTCCTGCGGCTCCTCGTGGGGGAGCCCAACGTGCTCATGCTCGACGAGCCCACCAACGACCTCGACACCGAGACCCTCGCCGCGGTCGAGGACGTGCTCGACGGCTGGCCGGGGACCCTCGTGGTGGTCAGCCACGACAGGTACCTGCTCGAGCGGGTCACGGACCACCAGCTCGCCCTGCTCGGGGACGGCAAGGTGCGGGACCTGCCCGGCGGCGTCGACCAGTACCTGGCCCTGCGCGAGGAGGCGCTCGCGGCAGCTGAGAGGGCCACGGGCGGCTCGGCAGGAACGACGGCGGGAGCGGCCTCTGCCTCAGGACCCGCCTCGGCGGCGGACTCCGCTTCCGGCGGCCGCGCGCCGTCGGACGCTGCCGGCTCCTCGCGGCACAGCGAGGCCGAGAAGCGCGAGGCGCGCAAGGAGCTGTCCCGGATCGAGCGCCAGCTGACCAAGCTCACCTCCCAGGAGGAGAAGCTGCACGCCCAGATGGCCGAGTCCGCGGAGGACTACGGCCGCCTCGGTGAGCTCAACACGCAGCTGCAGGGCATCCTCGCCCAGAAGGACGAGCTCGAGATGGCCTGGCTCGAGGCCTCGGAGATCGTCGAGTAGGGCGGGAGTCCCACCGGCCCCGAGGATTCACCTGTGCGTCATCCCGACGGCACCTGCGGGCCCTACGCTCGGCCTGTTGGTGCCACGTCGGCAGCCGAGGGCTGCCGCGCCGGAAGGGGACGCACATGGGTGGGCGTACTGACGACTTCACGCTCGTGGTGCCGGGGGATCCCGTCACCGTCACGGCGCCCGGGCGGCTCGTCATCGACGGGACTGTCGACGCGGTTGCGCCCGACGGCTCCGTCCTCTGGGTCGTCGAAGACGGCGGCCAGGGCCGGCACATGGTCCACCGCACGGACGCCGCCGCCGTCCAGCTCCGCTGAGCCGTCCAGTCCCGCTGAGTCGTACAGCCGCGCTGAGCCGTCCGGTCCCGCTGAGTCGTGCAGCCCCTGCTGAGCCGGGCCCGCGTGCGCGCTCTGGAAGCTCCCAGCACGGGAGCCTAGGATCGTTCGGATGGGCTCCCTCGTCGACGCGATCCTCTCGATGCCGCCGCTGCTGGCATACGTGCTCGTGTTCGCGTTCGTCTTCGCCGAAGACGCGGTCTTCGTCGGGTTCGTCATCCCCGGAGAGACCGCTGCCGTCCTCGGCGGGGTCATCGCCAACCAGGGCAAGGCGGATGTGTGGATCATGGCGCCGCTCGTCGTCGTCGCCGCCGTCCTCGGCGACACGGTGGGGTACGAGATCGGGCGGCACTTCGGTCCGAGGCTCCTGAAGCTGCGGGCCTTCAACCGCCACCGCGGCAAGCTTGACGACGCCGAGGCATTCCTGCGCACGAGGGGCGGCTGGGCGGTCTTCCTGGGCCGCTTCGTCGCGTTCTTCCGCGCGGTGATGCCCGCTCTGGCCGGAACCTCCCGCATGCACTATCCGCGCTTCCTCGGGTTCAACTCGCTCGGGGGCCTCGTCTGGGGAATCGGCTTCACGCTCCTCGGCTTCCTCGCCGGCGCCTCCTACAAGGCTGTCGCCGGGGCTGTGGGCAGGGACGCGGCGGCCATCGTGGCGCTGATCGCCGTCATCGCGCTCATCGTCTGGCGCGTCCGCAAGGGCCGCAGGGAGCGGCGCCGGGAGAGCACGTCCCGGCCGCGGCCCGCCTCGGATCCCTCAGACGGCCACTGAGGCCAGTGCCCCCCCGCGGCGCGAGTGCGGCGCCATACCCGGTGCCCGAGCCGTGCTGCCATCCGTGGCAGAATTGGAGACTGTGCCGCGCCCGTCCTCGCCGAGGACTCGCGCGCACTCCGCCCTGGTGTAATGGCAGCACGCCGGCCTTTGGAGCCGTGCAGTCTAGGTTCGAATCCTAGGGGCGGAACGGGGCACGGCTAGAATGGCCGCGAGCCCCACACGCGCCAGCCGATTCGCGACAGGAGAGCCAGCGACAGTGAATGCGGAGACCCCCGGACGCAGCGGAGCGGCACACGAGCACGCGGAAGGACGCGATCAGGAGCAGCAACAGCAGCAGGGGCCCGCGGCGGTCATCGTCCTCGCGGCCGGAGCCGGGACCCGCATGAAGTCCCGGACCCCCAAGATCCTCCATGAGCTCGGCGGCCGCTCAATGGTCGCCCACGCACTCGACGCAGCCCGGGGCCTCGCGCCGCAGCGCCTCGCCGCCGTCGTGCGCCACGAGCGGGACCTGGTTGCCGCGCACATCGCCGGGCACGACCCCGACGTCCTCATCGTCGACCAGGACGAGATCCCGGGCACAGGCCGTGCGGTGGAGGCGGCCCTGGAGGCGCTCGACGCGCAGGCTGCGGCCGGAGGCCACGGCGAGCTCACGGGCACCGTCGTGGTGACCTACGGCGACGTGCCCCTCCTGACGACCTCCCTGCTCAGAGACCTCGTCGCCGAGCACGAGGCGGACGGCAACGCCGTCACGGTCCTCACGGCCGTGCTCGACGACGCGACCGGGTACGGCCGGATCCTGCGGGAATCGGACGGGACGGTATCTGGCATCCGTGAGCACAAGGACGCCAGTGAAGCGGAGCGGGCCATCCCGGAAGTGAATTCGGGCATCTACGCGTTCGACGCCGCCGCGCTCCGCGACGCGCTCACCCAGGTCACCACCGACAACGCCCAAGGCGAGAAGTACCTCACAGACGTGCTCGCGATCGCCCGGGCCGCCGGCGGACGCGTCTCGGCCCTCGCCACGACCGACCGGTGGCAGGTCGAGGGCGCCAACGACAGGGTCCAGCTCCAGGCGCTCGCTGCCGAGCACAACCGGAGGACGGTCGAGGCCTGGATGCGCGCCGGCGTCACAGTGGTGGACCCCGCCACGACATGGATCGACGCGACCGTCCAGCTCGCCGCGGATGTCACCGTCAAGCCGAACACCCAGCTGCACGGTGCCACCGTGGTGGAGCGGGACGCCGTGATCGGCCCCGACACGACGCTCACCGACTGCCTGGTCGGGGAGGGCGCGACGGTCAAGCGGACCGACGGCACCCAGGCCGAGATCGGGGCGGGCGCTACCGTCGGGCCCTTCACGTACCTCCGTCCCGGCACCCGTCTGGGGGCAGAGGGCAAGATCGGCGCGTTCTACGAGACGAAGAACGCCGTGATCGGCCGCGGCGCCAAGCTCTCCCACCTCGGCTACGCGGGGGATGCGGAGATCGGCGAGGGCGCCAACATCGGCTGCGGCAACATCACCGCGAACTACGACGGCGTCAACAAGCACCGCACGGTCATCGGTGCGCACGTCCGGACCGGGTCCAACACGGTCTTCGTGGCCCCCGTGACGGTGGGCGACGGCGCCTACACTGCCGCCGGCGCCATCGTGCGCAAGGACGTTCCGCCCGGAGCGCTCGCGCTCTCCGTCAGCCCGCAGCGCAACGCCGCGGGCTGGACCCAGGCCCACAGGGCCGGCTCGCCCTCCGCGGCCGCCGCACAGTCTTCCTCCTCCGCCACCCCCACTGAGAAAGTTGAAGGCAAGTAGATGACCGAGATCACGGCCCACGGCGAGAAGCGCCTGGTGCTCGCCTCCGGGCGCGCACACCCGGAGCTCGCGCAGGAGATCGCCAAAGAACTCGGCACCGAGCTCCTGCCGACCTCGGCGTACGACTTCGCCAACGGGGAGACGTATGTCCGCTTCGAGGAGAGCGTCCGCGGCGCGGACGCCTTCGTGATCCAGGCGCACCCGGCGCCGATCAACAACTGGATCATGGAGCAGCTCATCATGATCGATTCGCTCAAGCGTGCGAGCGCGAAGCGGATCACGGTGGTCTCGCCCTTCTACCCGTACGCGCGTCAGGACAAGAAGCACCGCGGCCGTGAGCCCATCTCGGCCCGCCTCATGGCGGACCTCTACAAGACGGCCGGTGCAGACCGGCTCATGAGCGTGGACCTGCACACGGCACAGATCCAGGGCTTCTTCGACGGCCCAGTGGACCACCTCATGGCCATCCCGCTGCTCGCCGACTACGTCCGCACGCGGGTGGAGCTGGGCAAGGTCACCGTGGTCTCCCCGGACACCGGCCGCGTGCGCGTGGCCGAGCAGTGGGCCGAGCGGCTCGGGGGGGCCCCGCTCGCCTTCGTCCACAAGATGCGCGACGTCAACGTGCCGAACTCGGCCGTGTCCAAGACCGTCGTCGGCCAGATCGAGGGGCGCGACTGCGTGCTCATCGACGACATGATCGACACCGGCGGCACGATCTCCGGTGCGGTGTCCGTGCTCGAGAACGCCGGCGCCCGCTCCGTGATCATCGCCGCGACCCACGCGGTCTTCTCGGACCCCGCCGCGCAGCGGCTCGCTGAGTGCGGCGCCCGCGAGGTCGTCGTGACCAACACGCTCCCGATCCCCGCGGAGAAGCGCTTCGAGACGCTCACCGTGCTCTCGATTGCCCCGCTCATCGCGCGCGCGATCCACGAGGTCTTCGACGACGGCTCGGTCACGAGCCTGTTCGACGGCCGGAGCTAGCAGGCAGAAGCCGCGCATGACGGCGCCGTCCCCGGCTATGGCGGGCACGGCGCCGTCGTGCGTCGTTTTGGAGAGCTGCCCCCGACCCCGGTAGGATGGACGCCGAACCTTGGCGAGGGAGCGCCCGCTCCGTGATCGACTGGGTCTGGCACTCCTTCGCGACGCCCTCCGGGGTGAAGGCGGAGGTCGGCAGACCTCGCGCCAACGAACCTGAAGGAGACACCATGAGCGAGAAGCTCGCAGCCGAGAAGCGCACCGAGTTCGGCAAGGGCTACGCCCGCCGCACCCGCGCCGCCCACAAGATCCCTGCCGTCATCTACGGCCACGGCGCCGAGCCGATCCACGTCGCCCTCCCGGGCCACGAGACCATGATCGCCGTCCGCGTGCCCAACGCCCTCCTCACGCTCGACATCGCCGGCGAGGAGCACCTCGCCATCGTCAAGGACATCCAGCGCAACGCCGTGCGCCAGACCATCGAGCACATCGACCTCCTCACGGTGCGCCGTGGCGAGAAGGTCACCGTGGACGTCCCCGTGCATGTCACGGGCGAGGTCGCTGCCGGTGCCGTCGCCAACCAGGAGGCCGTCACCGTCTCCGTCGAGGCAGAGGCCACGCACCTGCCGACCGCCCTTGAGGTCAGCGTCGAGGGCCACGAGGCCGGCCAGCACGTCCACGCCTCCGACATCGCCCTCCCGCAGGGTGTGGCCCTCCTGACCGACCCCGAGACCCTCGTGGTGAACGTTGCCGAGGCCGTCGAGGTCGCCCCCGAGGAGGAGGCCGGCGAGGCCGAGGCTCCCGCCGAGGCGCCCGAGGCCGAGGAGGCCTCCGCCGAGTAGTCTTCCGACTCCTCACCCGTCAGGCGGCCCGTCCCACCCGGGGCGGGCCGCTTCGACGTGGCGGCCCCGGCCGCCGACCCCGCCGTCGCCTGCCAGACCAAGGAGCGCATCCATGAACGACACCTGGCTCATCGTGGGCCTCGGCAACCCCGGGCCCGAGTACAGCGGGAACCGCCACAACGTGGGCCAGATGGTCCTCGACGAGCTCGCCTCGCGCATGGGCGGGAAGTTCACCGCGCACAAGGGGGCACGCGCCGTCGTGCTCGAAGGACGCCTCTGGGTCGGCGGACCCCGGGCTGTGCTCGCCAAGCCCTTGACCTACATGAACGTCTCCGGAGGCCCGGCCTCCGCCCTGGCCAAGTACTACGGCATCGAGCCCTCGCACGTAGTGGCCGTACACGACGAGCTCGACATCCCGTTCAACACCGTCCGGCTCAAGCTCGGTGGAGGAGAAGGCGGCCACAATGGCCTGCGGGACATCTCGAAGGCGCTGGGCACCAAAGACTACCTCCGCATCCGTGTGGGCGTGGGCCGGCCGCCGGGCCGCATGGACGCCGCGGACTTCGTCCTGCGCGACTTCGCGGCGTCGGAGCGCAAGGAGCTGCCGTTCCTCATCGACGAAGCCGCCGACGCCGTCGAGATGCTCGTGCGCGAGGGCCTCACCGCCTCCCAGCAGAAGTTCCATCCCGCCAAGGCGTAGCCCGCCCGTGGCGTGCACCTGCCGAATATGACGCGGGCTCCTGACCCCCGGTGCCCAAGCGCGGTATCGTGGGCGCGGGCAACGGTCCGCCGGGGCGGACTGTTGTAGGGTCTGCGGAGGTTCCATGGGGATGAGGCTGGGGTTGTCCGGCGACGGGCACTTGGCCCGTGAGGCGCGTGCGCGGGTCGGCGACCGCTTGGCGTGGGCGCGGGTCGTGCGCGCGCGCGACGTCGGGAACGCCCTCGAGGCGCTCGCGGATCCGGCCACGTTCGGCGTCGTCATCACCGGGGATCCGAGCCTTGCGAAGTCGGCAGTGGGCTCGGTCGTGCTGAACGACCTCGAGGCCACCCACCACACAGTCCGGCTGCGCAGCACGATCGTGGGAACCGAGACCCCCTACGGCGCACTCGCCGTCCTCCTGGCAAGGCTGCCGGAGGACGCGCAGGACGACCCCGTCAGCATCATGCGCGGCATCATCGCGCTGCTCACGGCGGCCGCCGGGGGCAGGCCGACCGTGCTGCTGCTCGAGACCTCCAACAATCTGGACGAGCTGAGCACGGCCACGCTCGTGAACATCATGGTGACCGGCACGGCCAAGCTCGTGGTGGTGGCGGACAGGGCCAGCGACCTCCCTGCCGACTTCCACTGGATGCTCGCCGAGGAGCGCCTCCGGGAGGTGCCCCTCTCGACCCTCTCCGCCGATGCGATGCACGCCGGGCTCCGGGAACTGCTCGGGGGCATCGTCCCGCAGACCGTGAGCCTCCAGCTCGAGGCGCTCTCGCGGGGCAACCCGCAAGTGGCCTTCCTGACCGTCGCCGAGCTGCTCGCGCGCGGGGACCTGGAAGCGGTCGACGGCGTGTGGGTGCTCGCGCCGGATGCCGACACGACCGGGATGAGGCAGCTGGACGACCTCGTGCGGGCTCGGATTGAGCGGCTCCCCGCCGGCATCAAGAGCGCGATCGAGGCGATCGCCTGCGCCCGCCGCATCCCGCTCGCGCGGCTCACCACCGCGTTCGGCCATGAGGACATCGCCCGCATGGAGCGGGAAGGCCTCATCGCGGTCGAGGAGACGGGCCGGCATTCGGTGACACTCACGGACCCGCTCATGGGAGAGGTGGTGCGCGGATGGCTCTCGGTGCCCCGGCGCCGCGAGCTCCGTGCACTTCTTCTGGCTGACGGACTTCCGCCGCTCGAGGTGCTCACGCACTTCGAGCTCCTCGGACTGGCAGCATGGACGCACGAGTGCCACGCGCAGCTGCCCACCGGGCACGCGATCGCGGCCGCCAAGGAGTCGCTGCGCCTCTGGGACGCCAAGTTCGCGCTCGAGTGCCTGGACTGGGTCGAGCGCGACGAAGCCTTGTGGCCCGAGGTCCAGCGCCTGCGAGCGGGCGCCCTCCTCATGCTCCAGCTGCCCCATCAGGCCCTCGCATGCATGGACCAGGTGAGCGACGCCGAGCTCGAAGCGCAGTCGCGGCTCGACGTGGCGGCGTTCGCCTCCGTCAAGGCCACCGCGATGCGGAGCGTGCCCGGCCGGGCCGACGACGTCCCTGCCTACCTCGACACCGTCCGTGCCCGTCTCCTGGCGAAGGCAGGAGGACCCGACGCAGCCGGGGCCGGCCGAGATCCCGGCGCCGGCCGAGAGGGCGGCGCGGGCCGAGATGCCGACGGCACGGACCGCATCGTGGCGGCGCGCCTGGACCTTGCCGAGTTCGAGTACTGGGCCTTCTGCGGCGACTTCGCGCGCATCGTGGACCGCCTTGAGGCCGCGGTCGCGGAGAGCCAGCCCGCCGAGGAGGAGGCCCGTCTTGTGATGGCGAGCATCCTCATGGAGGCCCGCACCGTCCTGGGACGGGAGCGCGACGGGCTCGCGCTGCTGCACGAGCTCACCTCCGAGATCAGCCTCACGAGCGCATCGATCAGGGTGCGGCAGGCCTTCGCCACCCGCGCCTTCGACGTACTCCTGTACAACGGGCACTGGCGCCAGGCGCTCGCCGTCCTCCGGGCCACTCCTGACACCTCATCCCACTACCTGCGCAGTTCCGGAGCATCGGTGGAACTCGCGACGGGGCTCGCGCTCGTCATGGCGGGAAGGGGACAGGAGGCGATGGGCTCGCTTCAGGCGGCCATCGCGCTGCTCGAGCGGAGTCCGGCGGCCAGGTGGCTCGGCCTTGCCTACGCGGCTGCCGCCTTCGCCTGCGCCCAGCGGGGCGATGCGGCGGCGACCCGGTCCTGGCTCGCGAAGCTGGACTCGTCCGAGCCCGCAGAGGCCTACCGCACCCGCTTCTACACGCAGTTCTGCTCGGACATGGCACGGCGCTGGATCGGGGACGCCCACGCGGCCGCCCGGCTCGTGGCCTCTGCCCGTGAGGACATCGCGCACGGACGGTGGAATCCCGCGGGCATCAAGCTCGTGGGAGCTACCGTGGACGCCCGGCCGGACGAGCTGCGGCTCCTCGAAGAGGTCTGCCGGCACCGGCAGGGGCAGCTCGCCGAGATCGGGGGCCTCCTGGCGCGGGGCACGCGCACGGGCAGCCTGACCGATCTGGCTGCGGCTGCGGACCTCGCGGCCGGCCTCGAGCTCGACGCTGTGGAGTCGCGCTGCGCCGCCGTCGCCCTGGACAAGGCGCGTTCCCGCGGGAACACGGTCATGGCCAATCTCATGCAGGCGCGCCTCGACGCGCTCGAGGGACGCGTCGCCGTCCTGCCTGTCACCCCGAGCCAGGCCACTCCGACGCTGACCCAGCGTGAGCAGGAAGTCGCGGTCCTCGCGGCCGCCGGCACCTCGAATCGGCGCATCGCCGAGGACCTCGGGCTCTCGGTCCGCACTGTCGAGGGCCACCTCTACCAGGTCTTCGCCAAACTGTCCGTGTCGAACCGGGGCGAGCTCGCCGGCCTCGTGGTGGGCGGTGGCCGCGGCGGGCGCCCATGAGCGGTGAAGCCCGGAGCCCGTTCGAGCCGAGGGACACGGCGCGCGTGGTGGACCTCATCCGCCGTGCTGCCACCGCCGCCGTCCTCGTGCTCGGCGAGATGGGCGTCGGCAAGTCGGCACTGCTCGACGGAGCCTGCCGCCGGCTCGAGGACACGATGGAGCCGTTCCGCCTGCACGGCAGCCCCGCGCTATCCAAGGTGCCCTATGGTGTCCTCGCGCCGTTCCTCGGCGCGCTGCCCGCGGACGAGGCCGGGTCGCGTGTCCAGGTGCTGCGGGCGTTCTGGAGGGCTGTCGAGGCCCTTCGGCGGGACCGGAAGCGCGACCTGCTCCTCGTGATCGACGACGCGCAGGAGCTGGATGCGGCCTCGAGTGCCGTGGTCGCCGAGCTCGTCTCCGCCCGCTGGATGAAGGCCCTCGTGGCGGCTCCCAGCGGCGCGGCACTTCCGCGGCCGCTCATGGAGCTGTGGCTCGACGGGGGAGTTGAGCGGGTGGACCTCGGACCCCTGACGGTCGCCGAGGTGCGGGAGTTCATCGAAGCGGCTGTGGGGGGCGCGGTGCTGCCCTCGGTCGCCCAGTACCTGTGGCAGGAGTCCGAGGGGAACCCGCTTGTCCTCGGCCGCATCGTCGACGAGGCGCGCCGGGCCGGTGCCCTTGCCCTGCGTGGAAAGACCTGGCTCATTACGGCAGACCTCCCGGGCCGAGGTGAGGGACTTCTCGGGCTCGCCCGGGCACAGCTCGCCCGGCTCACGGACAACGAGCGGGAGGCGCTGAGCCTGATTGTGGTTGCCGAGCCGGCGCCGTTCGAGCTCATCGAGCGGGAATGCGGCGCGGAGGCCATCAGCCGCCTCGTCTCCACCCGGCTCGTCCGGCCCCCCGAGGGGCCGGAAGGGGTTCTCCGGCTGCGCCACCCCGTCTACGGGGACGCGCTCCTGAACCTCATCCCGTACACCACCTCGCTCAAGCTGCGCCGGCATGCCACCGCCTATACGGCCCGTCAGGCAGCCAGTGCCCAGGGGCTGCTCCGGGCCACCACGTGGGCCCTCGAGTGCGGCTTCCCCATCGAGGACTCGACGCTGCTGGACGCGGCGAGGCTCGCCCACCGGCTGTTCGAGAACGGACTGGCGGTGCGCGCGGCGCAGGCCGTGCAGGATCCAGACCTCCAGGCTGGCGCCCGCGAGGTCCTGGGGCAGGTCGCCTACGGCCGCGGCCAGTATGCGGAGGCGGTGGAGCTGCTCAGGCCCTTTGCCCTCCCCGACGGAGCCGTTCGCCCTGGCATCTCGGGGGCGCTCGTGTGGATCGCCGCCAGGATGGCCCTCGGCCATGCGCCGCAGGACATCCGGGCCGATCTGGACCAGCTTCCCGAGGGGGAGTGCCGCATTGTCCTCACGCTCGTCACCGACTTCCTCGCCAATGACTCCGAGCGGGTCGCGGCGGGCATCGCGAGCTGGCGCCGGAGGAACCCGCCCGGCGCCGGAGGCTCGCCGGCTGACGGGGCGGCCGCCGAGTCGGCCGGCGAACGCGCCGCGGAGGCCGTGGTCCGCACGGTCGAGGCGGAACAGCTCCTCGGCGCTGGCCAGCCCGTGCAGGCCATGGCCGTGCTGCGCGGAGTCCTCGAGAGTGCAGTCGCGGAAGGAGCCCTCGAACCGTACGTGCAGGCCTTCGCCGGGGTCCGGCTTGTCATCGCGGACCTCAGCGCGGGCGAGTGGGACACCGCCGAAGCCGACATCAGGAGGTTCCTGGCCGCCACGACCCTCGGACTCGTCTCGGACGGTGCCGCCGCAGAGACGGCACGCGGCCTGGCCCACCTGCGGCGTGGACGGTTCCGGAAGGCGCAGTCCACGCTCCTCCACGCGGTGGACGCTCTGCGCGAACGGGATCCGCAGCACATCCTTCCCCTCGCCGCCGCCGCGGCAGCCTACGCGAGCGCGCACCTCGGGGAGCACGACGGCGCGAGAGACCTCTTGGGCGAGGCAGGCTCCCGCTCCCGGGACTCAGAGGACAGCGCCGTCGTCGCGGCGCCCTTCGCAGGCCTGTTCGCCGCGGCCGCACGCGAGGTGCTCGGTGAGGGGACGGACGGAGCCGGTCTCGAGCAGGTCCTGGCCGATGTCTCGGACCGGGGGCGGCTCGACCTCGAACTCCAGGCCGAGATCCTCTGGTTCGAGGCCGGCCACCGCGACCGGCTCGAACGCCTCGCAGCGGTGGCGCGGCGTTCGGAAGGCCGGTGGGCGGCGTCGGCCGGGCGCACCGCGTCGGCCCTCGCGAGCGGCGACCCCGATGTGCTGCTCGAGGCGGGAGAGGCGCTCATGCGCGCCGGTGCCATCCGCTATGCGCGCGAGTGCTTCGCGGAGGCCTCTCGCGCCCTGGACAGGGCTCAGCGCCGCGCCGCTGCGCGTGCGGCGTGGTCCAGGGCGTTGGAGTGCGGTGCGGCACTTGGCGACGAGGAGCCGCGGAGGCCGCCCCACGCGCAGCGGCTCACGCGCCGGGAGCGGGAGGTCGTGGCGCTGGCCGTGGCCGGGCTGAGCGACAGGGATATCGCTGCCAGGCTCACGGTGTCCGTCCGGACGGTGGAGGGGCACCTCTACAGGGCCTACGCCAAGCTGGATGTGACAAGCCGCGAGCAGCTCACCATGGCGGTGGGCCCCGGGTCGGGTCCGGCGGCACCAGGAGCGGCAGCGCCAGGCCCCGGGGCACCAGGAGCGGCAGCGCCGCGGCCAGAAATCTCGCGGCCCGAAAACTGAGTACACGCCAAGGGCACCCAAGTAGTCCGTGCGCCTCTGCGGCCCCAAAGACGAGTAGTGGCTACGCATGTGCCCAAGATCACAGGGTGGGACTGTAGAGGGGTGGCGGGGCCAAGGCGGCCCGACCACCCTCCCAAGGACTGGGCCGGCGGCGTCGGAACCTCCCCGAGACCAAGGTTCCTCCCCCCAGCCGCCGCCGGCCCGATCTTGGATTCCGACTTGATTTCCCGTGGGACAATGATTCCGGCACGTCTGTGTGCCGTAATTCAGTCTGGCTGCGACCGCAGCCTCGTTCCACCGAAGGAGCCCGCGCCCGTGGCCCTGGTCAAGACGCCGCCAACACTCGTCCGCTCCCAGCCTGCGCTGGATGACGCCGAAGTCACCCGTATCCGCAACGACTTCCCGGTGCTTGACCAGCAGATCCACGGGCACCCGCTCGTCTACCTCGACTCGGGGGCAACCAGCCAGAAGCCGCGCACCGTCCTCGAGGCCGAGCAGGACTTCTACGAGCAGCGCAACGCCGCAGTCCACCGTGGGGCCCACGAGCTCGCCGTGCGCGCCACCGACGCGTACGAGGACGCCCGGGCCGCTGTCGCGGGATTCGTCGGCGCGTCGCCCGAGGAGATCGTGTGGACCTCCAACGCCACCGAGGCGATCAATCTGGTCGCCTACGCCCTCGGCACCGCCGCCATCTGGGCCGAGCGGGGCCGCGGCGGGGAGGCGGTCAAGGACCTCGCCCTCCGCCCGGGGGACGAGATCGTCGTGACCGAGCTCGAGCACCATGCCAACCTCATTCCCTGGCAGGAGCTCGCCTTCCGCACCGGTGCGTCGCTGCGGTGGATTCCGGTTGACGACGCGGGTCGCCTCCGGATGGACGAGGCCGAGAGGATCATCGGCCCGAAGACGCGGGTCGTGGCGTTTGCCCACGCCTCCAACGTGCTCGGCTCAGTCGCACCGGTCACCGAGCTCGTCGATCTCGCGCATCGCGCCGGGGCCCTGACCGTCCTCGATGCGTGCCAGTCCGCTCCGCACATGCCGCTGGACCTCGCCGCACTCGGCGTCGACTTCGCCGCCTTCTCCGGCCACAAGATGCTCGCCCCCACCGGGATCGGCGCCCTGTACGGGCGGCGCGAGCTGCTCGACGCGCTGCCGCCGTTCCTCGTGGGCGGCTCCATGATCACGACCGTGACGATGGAGCGCGCGGAGTACCTTCCCGCCCCGCAGCGCTTCGAGGCCGGCACCCAGCGCATCTCGCAGGCGGTGGCCTTCGCGGCCGCTGTCGACTACCTGGCGCAGGTGGGCCCAGACCGGATCCACGTGTGGGAGAGCGCGCTCGGGGAACGCCTCGCGGAAGGGATCGACGCGATCCCGGGCGTCCGCCTCCTCGGACCCGCACCCGGCACCGAATGGCACGGCTCGCCCCGCATCGGCCTGGCCGCCTTCGACGTCGAGGGGGTGCACGCGCACGACGTCGGGCAGTACCTCGACAGCGCCGGCATCGCCGTCCGCGTGGGGCACCACTGCGCCCAGCCGCTCCACCGGCGGCTCGGGCTCACTGCCTCCACCCGCGCGAGCGCCTACCTGTACACGACCACCGATGAGGTCGACGCCTTCCTCGAGGCGCTCGGCGAGGTCCGCGGCTACTTCGGAGCGGCACGATGAGCCTTGATTCCCTCTACCAGCAGCTCATCCTCGAGCACTCGAAAGCGCGCCACGGGGCCGGACTCGAGGGGGAGCCTGGGCCCCACGAGGGGCAGTCGCACCAGCTCAACCCGGTGTGCGGCGACGAGGTGACGGTGCGCGTCGAGGTGAGCGACGGCGTCGTGCGCGCCATCCGCTGGGACGGGCAGGGCTGCTCGATCTCGATGGCCTCCGCGTCGGTGCTGCACGACGAGGCCGAAGGGCTGACGGTCGAGGAGTTCGGCGGCCTGGTGGACACGTTCCGCGAGATGCTGCGCTCCCGCGGGAAGGTGGCGGCGGACCCGGAGGTGCTCGGCGACGCGGCCGCGTTCGAGGGAGTGTCACGCTACGCCGCGCGGGTCAAGTGCGCCATGATCTCGTGGGTCGCCGCGGAGGATGCCGCACGGCAGGCGCAAGCCTAGTCGTTCGACCGGCCCCGCCGCGCCTACACCGCTCGCGCACCGGGCAGCGCTACCCGGCGCTGCCGCTCTGGAATGCGTCCGGCACGCCGTCCCCATCCGCGTCTTGCGCCTCGCGGGCTTCGACCTGCCGGTAGTGCCAGTTGCGGATGCGCAGCACGACGGCGGCGAGCAGTGCCGCGATCAGCGACCCTGCGAGGATCGCGGCCTTCGCATGCTCGGCGTGCAGGGAGCCGGCGGCGGAGGAGGGATCGAACGAGAGCTCGGCGATGAGCAGCGAGACGGTGAACCCGACCCCCGCCAGGAGCGCCAGCCCGAACACGTCGATCCAGGCAAGGTCCGGGTCGAGGTCGGCGTGGCGACTCTTGGTGACGAGCCACGTGGAGCCGAAGACTCCGATCGTCTTGCCGGCCACGAGCGCCACGGCGATGCCCACGGCGACCGGGTCCCGCAGGGCCGAGAGGATGCCGTCCCAGCCCCCGGGCGCGACCCCGGCCGAGAAGAATGCGAAGAGGGGCACCGCCACGCCCGCGGAAAGCGGCCTGAGGCGGTGCTCGAAGTGCTCGGCGAGGCCGGGGCCGGCATCGGGCCCACCGTTCCGCTCGCTGCGCAGCACCGGCACGGTGAAGGCGAGCAGCACGCCGGCCACCGTCGCGTGCACGCCGGAGGCATGCACGAGCGCCCACGCGAGCGCAGCCAGCGGCACGAGCAGGTACCACGCGCGCACGCGCCGCTGGACGAGGACGCCGAACGCCGCGAGCGGCACGAGCGCGAGCGCGAGGAAGACGGGCTGGAGGTCCGTGGAGTAGAAGAAGGCGATGATCCCGATGGCGAGGAGATCGTCCACCACGGCCAGGGTGAGCAGGAATGTGCGCAGCGCGGCCGGCAGGTGCGTGCTGATGACGGCGAGCACGGCCAGTGCGAAGGCGATGTCGGTCGCGGTGGGGATGGCCCAGCCCTGGAGCGCGTCCGATCCTGCCACCAGGTTGACGCCGGTGTAGATGAGCGCGGGGACCACGACCCCTCCGCACGCCGCGACGATCGGAACGACCGCTGTGGCGGGCCGGCGGAGGTCGCCGGCAACGAACTCGCGCTTGAGCTCGAGGCCAGCCACGAAGAAGAACAGCGCGAGCAGCCCGTCGGCCGCCCAGGCCCCGACGCTGAGCTCCAAGTGCCACGGCGCGTAGCCGACCCGCGCATCGCGCAGTGCGGCGTACGCGCCGCCGGCGGGGGAGTTGGCCCACACGAGGGCAGCGACGGTCGCAAGGAGCAGCAGTGCGCCCCCCACCGTCTCCTTGCGCAGGATCTCGGCGATGCGCCGGTACTCGGGGTAGGTTCCGCGGGCAAGGATCCGCAAGGCGTTCGGGTGTGCACGACGGCGCTGGGCCGGGTTCTCCATCAGCAGTTCCGTTCAGGTCGGGGGCAGCCCACACGAGGTAGGGGCAATCACACGCCGACCAGACTTCCCGGCACACCTGAGAACCATTCTAGCCGGAGGCGAGCGGCGGCCGGCACCTGTGAAGGTCCCGGCCGCCGCTGTCGATCAGGAGGCTCCTCTCAGAAGAGCGTCCTGATGCCCACCACGGCCACCGCGACGCCGAGCGTCAGCGAGATGGCCACGAGGAGGAGGTGGACGGTCAGGAACCGCGTGGCGCGGCCCTCACTGTCCTTGGCCCGCGGGTCCTTCATGACGCGGCGCAGGAACTGCGGCCACACCACGAGGTTCCACACCCCGGCCACGATGAGCAGCCAGGACAGGCCGACGGGGAGCTGCATCAGTTGATCTCCCCGGCGAGCCAGGCCTCGGCCTGGGTCGCCTGGATGTTGAGGGCCTTGCCGACCATGGGCTCTGCAGCCGAGGCGATCTTGCCGCCGAGCAGCGGCACCGAGGAGCTCACGGTGCCGTTGAGCTCGATCTTGGTCGCATCGCCCTCGGCCGCGAGCCGCTGCACGGCGGCGACGTCGACGGGGGCGCCGGCGACCTTGACCTTGATGTCGGCCTGGCGGGAGCCGTCCGCCTCCGGGGCGCCCCAGGTCTCGGTCTGGGTCACGTTGAGGAACTCGCCGACCACCTTGCGGGCGATCTCGGGCAGGCGCTGGGTCGGGAGCTGGCGCACGACGGTTGCGGTGAACGCCCCGGCCACGTCGCCGTCGACCGTGAACGACTCGAGGCGGCCGCCCACGAGCTCGCTCACGTGGCGCTGGAACGCCTCGTCGGCGAACACTGCCGCGACGCGGTCCACGGGGTAGTTGAGGGTCTGGCTGGCTGAGAGTGCCAAGGGGATCCTTCCGTTGGAGCTTGGGGGTGCGGACATGGTCCGTGGTGGCGCAGGGGAGCGCGCCGACACCCATCCTAGGGGTGCCGGATGCGTGCCGAACGTCGGCGGCCGGTCGCGTAAGCTGGGGTAACACCCCGGCCTCATCGAGAGTCGGGGCTGCTGTGTTGTCTGCGAGCGTGCTGCCCGCGGCGCCACGCTGTCGGGGGATGCGTGTGCCGCCTGCGGAGCCGTGCCTCTGGGAGGAGCCCCACCGTGTCTGTTGACGTCGCCCGACCGGCGAGCCGCGAGGGCGCGCCCATCCTCGACGGGCTGCGCCGTGCCGTCGGCCAGGACCCGAGCGTCGCCCGGCTCATCGAGTACGCCTCCAAGCCGGCAGCCCGGCGCAGCCAGGACCTCCAGGTGGTCGCACCCACGGGTCTGCGCCCGGTGGTCATCGCCGAGGTGCTCGACGCGCTCCCGGAACCGGCCGGCGTCGTGCTCGCCGTGACGGCCACCGAGAGGGAGGCCGAGGACCTCGTGGACTCCCTCGGCGCGTACGTGCCGGCGGGGTCGGTAGCGCTGTTCCCGAGCTGGGAGACGCTCCCGCACGAGCGCCTCTCGCCGCGCTCCGACACCGTGGGGCGCCGGCTCGCCGTCCTGCGCCGCCTCGCCCACCCCGCCGCGCCCACGGGCCAGAGTCCCGCGCGCGGGGACGGGACCGACGGCGCACACCACGGCGCGCACGACGGCGGCGGCTCCCCGCTGCGGGTCGTGGTCGCCCCCGTGCGGGCGGTCCTGCAGCCGCTCGTGGCCGGCCTGGGCGATCTCGAGCCGGTTTCGCTCGCGGTGGGCCAGGAGGTGCCGTTCGACGCGGTGGTCCATGCCCTCGCGGACGCCGCCTACGCCCGGGTGGACATGGTCACGCACCGCGGCGAGTTCGCCGTGCGCGGCGGGATCATCGACGTCTTCCCTCCCACCGAGGACCATCCCGTGCGCGTGGAGTTCTTCGGCGACGAGGTCGAGCAGATGCGCTGGTTCGCGGTTGCCGACCAGCGCTCGCTGACCGGACCCGGAGCCCATCACCCGACGGCGCTGTTCGCCCCGCCATGCCGTGAACTCCTCATCACCCCGGCGGTCATGAGCCGTGCCGCGAAGCTCAAGGGCTCCCTCCCGGCGGCCGCGGACATGCTCGAGAAGATCGCCGGCGGGATCGCGGTGGAGGGCATGGAGTCCCTCGCGCCCCTGCTCGTGGACCGGATGGTGCCCTTCATCGGCGAGCTGCCCGAGGGGTCCCTCACGCTCGTCGTCGAGCCGGAGAAGGTCCGTGCCCGCGCCCACGACCTCGCGGCCACGAACGAGGAGTTCCTCGCCGCCGCCTGGGCCACCGCGTCCGACGGCGGGGCGGCGCCCCTCGATGTCGGCCTCGCCGCCGCAGCTGGAACCGGCGCCGACGCCGCCGAGCACGCGGGACGGCTCGAGGATGCGAGCTTCGCGACCCTCGGCGAGGTCCGCGGGGAGGCCCAGTCGCGGGGCGTGACGTGGTGGTCTCTGACCTCCCTCGGGGTCGATGCGGAGACGGTGGCCGACGTCGACGTCGTGACCATTGCCGCGCGCGAGCCCCGCGGGTACCAGGGTGACGTGGGCGAGATGATGGAGTTCATCGGCTCGCGGGTCCGGGACCAGTGGCGGATCGTCGTCGCGACCGACGGCGCCGGCCCGGCGCAGCGGCTCGCCGAACTGTTCCACGACGCAGGCATCCCGTGCGCCCGGATTGACGGGCTGGACCGGCTGCCGGAGCCGGGCATCATCGAGATCACGAAGGCTCCCGCGGGCAAGGGCTTCGTGCTCGACGGGCTCACGCTCGGCCTCCTGACCGAGGCGGACCTGCTCGGGCGTGCCAGTGCCGCCGGGACCCGCGACATGCGCAGGATGCCCTCCCGGCGCCGCAACGCCGTCGACCCCCTCTCGCTCCACGCCGGCGACTTCGTGGTGCACGAGCAGCACGGGATCGGGAAGTTCGTGGAGCTCGTGCAGCGCCGGGCCGGCGGCGCGGGCTCGGACGCGACCCGCGAGTACCTCGTGCTCGAGTATGCGCCCTCGAAGCGCGGCGCCCCGGGGGACAGGCTGTTCGTCCCGACTGACCAGCTCGACCAGGTGACCCGGTACGTGGGAGGGGACACCCCCTCACTGTCCAAGATGGGCGGGGCCGACTGGGCCTCGACCAAGTCCAAGGCCAAGAAGGCGGTCAAGGAGATCGCGGGGGAGCTCATCCGGCTCTATTCGGCCCGCATGGCTTCCAAGGGGCACGCGTTCGGCCCGGACACCCCGTGGCAGCGCGAGCTCGAGGAGGCGTTCCCGTACGTCGAGACGCCCGACCAGCTCACCACCATCAATGAGGTCAAGGCGGACATGGAGCGGGAGGTCCCCATGGACCGCCTCGTCTCCGGCGACGTGGGCTACGGCAAGACGGAAATCGCCGTGCGCGCCGCCTTCAAGGCCGTCCAGGACGGCAAGCAGGTGGCCGTGCTCGTGCCCACCACGCTCCTCGCCCAGCAGCACTTCGAGACCTTCTCGGAGCGGTTCTCGGGCTTCCCTGTGCGCGTGCGGGCGCTCTCCCGCTTCCAGACGGCGGCGGAGGCGAAGGAGACGCTCGAGGGGCTCAAGAACGGCTCCGTCGACGTCGTGATCGGCACACACCGGCTCCTGTCGAAGGAGGTCCAGTTCAAGGACCTCGGCCTCGTGATCATCGACGAGGAGCAGCGCTTCGGCGTCGAGCACAAGGAAGAGCTCAAGAAGATGCGCACCAATGTGGATGTCCTCGCGATGTCCGCGACGCCGATCCCGCGCACGCTCGAGATGTCGCTGACGGGCATCCGCGAGACATCAACGCTCGCGACGCCGCCCGAGGAGCGGCACCCCGTCCTCACCTATGTGGGGCCGTACACGGACAAGCAGGTCTCCGCGGCGATCCGGCGCGAGCTCATGCGCGAGGGCCAGGTGTTCTTTGTCCACAATCGGGTCTCCTCCATCGAGAAGCAGGCCGCCGCGATCCGCGAGCTCGTCCCCGAGGCCCGGGTCGAGGTGGCCCACGGGCAGATGTCCGAGTCCCGGCTCGAGAAGATCATCGTGGACTTCTGGGAGAAGCGCTTCGATGTGCTTGTGTGCACCACGATCATCGAGACCGGCCTGGACATCTCCAACGCGAACACCCTGATCATCGACCGCGCTGACCAGTACGGCCTCTCCCAGCTCCACCAGCTGCGCGGCCGTGTGGGCCGCGGCCGCGAGCGTGCCTACGCCTACTTCCTCTACCCGGCCGAGAAGCCCCTCGGCGAAGTGGCGCTCGAACGGCTCAAGGCAGTCGCGGCCCACAATGAGCTGGGCGCGGGCATGCAGCTGGCCATGAAGGACCTCGAGATCCGCGGGGCGGGCAACCTGCTCGGCGGCGAGCAGTCGGGCCACATCCAGGGGGTGGGCTTCGACCTGTACATCCGCCTCGTGGGCGAGGCCGTGGCCGACTTCCGGGGAGAGGGCGAGGAGAAGGTGGCCGAGATGAAGATCGAGCTGCCCGTCAACGCCCACCTCCCGCACGACTACGTGCCGGGGGAGAGGCTGCGCCTCGAGGCCTACCGCAAGCTCGCGGCCGCGACCGACGACGCCGGCATCGCCGAGGTCATGGATGAGCTCACCGACCGCTACGGCGAGCCGCCCGCACCTGTGCAGAACCTCGCCGCCGTGGCGCGCTTCCGTGTCCGTGCGCGCGCTGCCGGGCTGACCGACGTCGCCCTCCAGGGGAACATGGTGCGGTTCGCGCCCGCCGATCTGCCCGAGTCGAAGCAGATGCGCCTGACCCGCATGTACAAGGGCGCCCAGTACAAGCCGGCACTCCATGCGGTGCTCGTCCCCAAGCCCAAGACCGCCCCCGTGGGCGGCCGCGACCTCGTCGACGGCGAGATCCTCGCGTGGGCGGACCAGGTGGTGGAGGCGATCTTTGCCCCAGCCCCCGCGACCACTGCCTGACCCGGCGAGCGCCCGCTCAGCCCGTCGAGTCCGCTGGGGCGGTATAGGCTCCGATGCATGGCACCCAGAGACCTTGTGGTCAGCATTCCGGACCCAGCGCTCGGGCGGGCCTTCGGCGAGGCCCCGGAGGGCGTCGAGGTCATCCCGTGGGACATGTCGGGGCCGGCTCCGCGCGCTGAGATCGACATCGTGGTCCCGCCCTACATGAGCGCGCCCAGCCTTCTGGCTGCCCTCGACGGCGTGGCAACCCGGCTCGTCCAGAGCCAGTCGATCGGATACGACGGCGTGGCCGCGGCTCTCCCGCCCGGCCATGTGTTCGCCAACGCGGTGACCGTGCACGAGACGTCCACGGCGGAACTGGCAGTCGCCCTCATGCTCGCCGCCCAACGGGGCCTGCCCGACTTTGTCCGCGCAGCCTCACGGGGTTCATGGGCGCCTGCGCGCTATGCCTCCCTCGCGGACCGGACCGTTCTGCTGCTGGGCTACGGCGGGGTGGGCCGGGCGATCGATGAACGGCTGCAGGGGTTCGAGGCGACTGTGCTGAGGGCGGCGTCGCGTGCCCGCGAGGAAGACGGTGTCCAGGTGCACGGGATGGACGAGATCGACGCGCTCCTGCCGCAGGCCGACATCGTCGTCGTCGGCGTGCCGCTGAATGAGAGGACGGTGCGCCTTGTCGACGACAGGTTCCTCTCGCTCATGCCTGAGGGCGCACTCCTCGTGAACATGGCGCGCGGACCTGTTGCGGACACCGACGCGATCCTCGACCATGCTCGGCGCGGGCGCCTGCGGTTCGCGCTGGACGTGACCGACCCCGAGCCCCTGCCAGACGGACATCCGCTGTTCGGACTGCCCAATGTGCTGATCACCCCACACGTCGGCGGGGCGTCGAGCGCCATGACACCCAGAATGGCGCGGCTCCTGCGGCGTCAGGTCGAGCGCATGCAGCGCGGTGCCGAGCCGGAGAACGTCGTCCTCCGCACCTGAGGACGCGAAACGGGCCTTCAATGGCCAACGCCCGCCGGCTCCATTGGGGAGGCGACGGGCGTCCGTGCGTCGTGGGGGCGTCAGCGGCGGTGCTGGCTCCCCGTATCGTTCCGGGCGAGGAACGTCATGGGAATGCCGAAGGCCGCGGCGTAGAGGAAGATCAGCGCGGCCATCTGCCACACGTTCGTGAAGTCGACCCACTGCACGATGTACAGGCCCAGCAGGAACAGGACCATGAAGATCACGAAGAGGATGATGCTGCCGCCCAGGGGGTTCGGCTCGAGGGGGCGGTTGTACTGGTCTTCAGACATGTCTCTCCTGTACGTGCGTCTAGTAGCCGCCGGCAGCCGCGGAGGCCCCGGTGACGATGGCCACGCCGGAGCTCGCTCCGATCCGGGTGGCACCTGCTGCAATCATAGCCCGCGCGTCATCGGCAGTGCGTACACCGCCGGACGCCTTGACGCCGATATCCGGTCCCACCGTGGCGCGCATGAGGGCGACGTCCTCGACGGTGGCTCCGCCGCCGTTGAAGCCCGTCGACGTCTTCACGAAGTCGGCCCCTGCCTCGACGGCGGCCTCGCACGCGAGGACCTTCTGCGCATGGCTCAGGAGCGAGGTCTCGATGATGACCTTGAGGATCGAGGAGCTTCCGTGCACGGCCTCGGCCACCGCCTGGATGTCCTCGACCAGGGCACCCCTCTCGTTGGCGCGGGCGGCGGCGATGTTGATGACCATGTCCACCTCGTCGGCGCCGTCCAGCGTGGCTCCGCGGGCCTCGAAGACCTTGACGTCTGTCGGAGTGGCACCGAGCGGGAATCCCGCGACGGCGCACGTGAGCACGCCGGAACCGCGCAGGGCCTTCGTGGCCGTCTTGACCCAGATCGGGTTCACGCACACCGACTTGAAGCCGTGCTGCACGGCCTCGCTGCACAGGGTGAGGATATCGGCCTCGCTCGCCTCGGGCTTGAGGAGGGTGTGGTCGATGTAGCCGGCAAGGTCCGCGGGCGTCAGTGCGGGCTCGGAAGACACGTCAGCGTCCTTTCGCTTGGGTCATCCCATACTGGCATATCGGCTACCGGCATATCGGCTACCGGCACACGTTATTGCTGGCACACGCTATGCCGTGACCCGGAGCCTGTACCCCCTCTTCACCACGGTCTGCACGAGCCCGGGCGCGGGGAGTGCGCTGCGCAGCCGGCTCACGGCCATGTCGAGGGCGTGGTCGGAGGCGGTGGGGGACACGAGCCGAGCGAGCGTCTCCCGGGGAACGACGGCGCCGCCGGCCTCGAACAGGGTCCGGAACAGCAGCGTTGCGGCGGGACCGAGGATCAGTTCCTCTGCCCCGACGGTGATGGCCCGTCCATGCAGGCGGATCGCTCCTGCGGGGCTCGTCAGGGTGCGGCCGGAGCGGCGGCCGAGGTTGTCGGCGACGAGCTTGACGAGGGCTCCCATGCGGAAGCGCTCGGGGACCCAGGGACGCAGCCCCGCCGCTTCGAGGGGCGCTGCCGTGATGGGCCCCACCGCGGCAGTGTCCACCCGCCGCCGCAGCGCCGAGATGAGCTCTGGGTAGAGGCCCAGCTCGTGCGCGGTGCTGAACAGGGCGTCCACAGCTGGCGCGCTCGTGAACGTGAGGACATCGAGCTCGCCTGAGCAGGCCGCGTCGATGAGGGCCCGGACCGGGCCGCCGTTCTCGGGCCGGACCCAGCGGTACGGGGTGACGGTCTGGAGCTCGGCGCCGGCCTCACGCAGCCGGTCGAGCTGCACGCCGTCGGTGTAGCCGTGGAGCTGCACGACCACCCGGCGGCCCGCGATCCCGCCGGGCACGCGCAGCACGAGGTCGACGAGGGTCGCAGTGGTCTCGTCGCTCGAAATGCCGACGTCGGCGAGGCCTGCTGCGCGGACGGCGCCGCGGGCCTTGGGGCCGCGCACATACAGCTCCGCGCGGCTCAGGGTTTCCTGGAGCTCCTCGCCGAGCCCGGACGCGTCCGCCACCTCGAGCCAACGGCGCATGCCGTAGGCGGTGGTGATGATGCAGACGTCGGGCCGGGAAGCGATGATCCTGCGCGTGTCCTCGAGGAGGTCGACGTCCTCGGCCGCTGGAGCGATGGTGAGGATAGGGGCGTGGAGCACCTCGGCGCCGCGCCGCTCGAGGGCGTCGATGAGATCCTCTGACCGCCGGTGGGACGTGACGCCGATGCGGTAGCCCTTCAGCGGCGCTGTTGACGCGGTCACGCGGCACCCACCAGGCCGGCGGCCAGGGCGGCCGCGCCGGTTCCGTCCGCCGCGAGCCGCACGACCTCGCCGATGACGATCACCGCGGGATTCGCACAGCCGGCCGTGTCCACCGTCGCGGCACCGAGCGTGGTCAGGGTGGTGCGCTGCCCGGGCTGGTGCCCGCGCTCCACGACGGCGAGCGGGGTCTGCGCCGTGAGGCCGGCCCTGCCGAGTCCCGCCGCGAGATGCGGCAGGTTCGCGATGCCCATGAGCACGACGACGGTCCCACCCTCCCCGGCGAGCCCTGCCAGATGGCGGTGCTCGGCATCGCTGAGCGGTGCATGCCCGGAGACGACGGTGAACGCGTGGCTCATGTTGCGGTGTGTGACTGGGATGCCGGCGGCTGCGGGAACGGCGATCGAGCTTGAGATCCCCGAGACGACCCGCACGGGCACTCCGGCCTCGGCGCACGCGGCGGCCTCCTCGGCGCCTCGGCCGAACACGAACGGGTCCCCTCCCTTGAGCCGGACCACGTTCGCGCCCGCCCCGCCCGTTCGGCCCGCCCCGGCTGTTCGCTCAGACCCATCGACCCGTCCCACGGCATGCTCCACGAGGAGGCGATTGATCTCGTCCTGCGGGACCTTGTGGTGGCCTGGGAGCTTGCCGACGTCGACCAGCAGCCCGGTCGTGAGCTCGGCCAGGTCCCGCCAGGGCGCAAGCCGGTCGAAGAGCACGACGTCCGCGTCCCGCAGCGCCTCGACGGCATCCACGGTGAGCAGGCCGCGGGAGCCCGGTCCGCCGCCCACGAGGGTGACGTGCCCCCGCGGGCCGGCGGGCGGCTCCTCGACGACGGGCACGCCGAGGGCGCGGAAGCGGTCCACCACTGGCGACCACGCGGCGTCGTACGCGGCGTTCCCGGGATTGCGCACGACGGCGACGAGCGCCGGCCGCGCCGGTGCCGCCGCCCGGGGCGCGCACTGGTCAGGCGCCAGCTTCTCAGGCGCGGGCTGGTCAGGCGCGAGCTTCTCGGGCGCGGCCGCAGCGCTCGACAGGGACTCTCCGAATGCCTCAGGGCACTCGTAGTGCGAGACGAGGGCTCCGGCCCTGCGGTACCGCGCGAGCGCTTGGCGGGAGGCGTCCGCATCGCCCAGCACGGCAACAGGGAGGCCCTTGAGCATGATCTCGACCTTCATGTCAGGCCTCCTCGAGGTGGGGGCGGAGCGGGATGCCGGCGCCGAGCGAGACGCGTTCGGCGGTGGTGGCGGGCCGGACCTGGTCGCGCTCGGGGACGTGCACGATCGAGTCGTCGGCGGCGTCGGGGGCGTTGACGAAGGTACGGAAGCGGCGCAGGCGCTCGGGGTCCTTCAGCGTCGCGGCCCACTCGTCCTCGTAGTGCTCGACGTGGCTGGCCATGGCGGCCTCGAGCTCGGCGGCGATCCCGAGCGAGTCCTCGACGACGACCTGGCGCACGTGCTCGAGCCCGCCGTCGAGCTCCTCCTGCCAGCGAGCGGTGCGCTGCAGGCGGTCGGCGGTGCGGATGTAGTACATGAAGTAGCGGTCGATGTACCTGATGAGCGTCTCATCGTCCAGGTCCTTGGCCAGGAGCTGGGCGTGGGCCGGGGTCGCGCCGCCGTTGCCGCCCACGTACAGGTTCCAGCCGTCCGCGGTCGCGATGACGCCCACGTCCTTGCCGCGGGCCTCGGCGCACTCGCGCGCACAGCCCGAGACGCCGAGCTTGAGCTTGTGCGGGCTGCGCAGGCCCCGGTAGCGCAGCTCGAGCTGGATCGCCATGCCCACGGAGTCCTGCTGGCCGTAGCGGCACCAGGTTGACCCGACGCAGCTCTTCACCGTCCGCAGGCTCTTGCCGTACGCCTGCCCCGACTCCATGCCCGCCGCGATGAGCTCGGCCCAGATGTCGGGAAGCTGCTCGAGCCGGGCGCCGAACATGTCGATCCGCTGGCCGCCGGTGATCTTGGTGTAGAGGCTGTACTTCTGGGCGACCGACGCGATGACCCCGAGCTTCTCGGGGGTGATCTCGCCCCCGGGGATGCGCGGCACGACCGAGTACGTGCCGTCCTTCTGCATGTTGGCCAGGGCCCGGTCGTTGGTGTCCTGGAGGGTGCCGCGGCCGGCGTCGAGCACGTAGGCCGAGTGCTGGGATGCGAGGATCGAGGCGATGGTGGGCTTGCAGATGTCGCACCCGGCGCCGGACCCGTAGCGGGACATGATGTCCTCGAAGGAGGTCAGGCCGAGCACCCGGATCCTGTCGAAGAGTTCCTGCCGCGAGAGCGGGATGTGCTCGCACAGCGCCTTGCTCACGGACACCCCGGACTTGGCGAGCTCGCCTTCGAGGAGCTTCTTGATCATCGGCACGCACGAGCCGCACTGCGTCCCGGCGCGCGTGCACGACTTGAGGCCGGCCACGTCCTGCACAGGCTCCTTCCCTTCGCAGGTCCCGCAGGAGTTGACGGCATCGCGGAGCGTCCCGGCCGCGACGTTGTTGCAGGAGCACAGGATCGCGTCATCCGGCAGCTCTGCCTGCGCTGCCTCGGAACCCTCGGAGCCGGCAGCCGACAGGAACGCCGCCGGTTCGGCAGGGAGCTCCCGGCCGATCAGGGGACGCAGGCTCATGTAGGGGGAGGCGTCCCCGACGAAGATGCCGCCGAGGAGGGTGCGTGCGTCGTCTGTCGTGACGATCTTCTGGTAGACGCCGCGGGCGGGATCCGCATAGACGATCTCGAGTGCGCCCGGCTCCGCCGCGAATGCGTCGCCGAAGCTCGCCACGTCCACGCCGGAGAGCTTGAGCTTGGTCGCGGTATCGAACCCGGGGAAGGCGGCGTCGCCGCCGTGGAGGCGGTCGGCCACGATCTCCGCCATGGTGTTAGCGGGAGCCACAAGGCCGAGGCACATGCCGCCGAAGCTCGCGACCTCCCCGATGGCCCACACGTGGGGCGCTCCGGTCGCGCAGGCCTCGTCGATCACGACGCCGCCCCGCGGGCCGAGCTCGAAGGTCGCCTGCGCTTGGTCCGGGCGCCCCTGCGCGGCAGATTCCTCTTCCGTGTGCAGCGCGGACTGACCATCCAGCCCAGACTGGGCATCCAGTGCAGAGCGGATGAGCTCGTCGCGGGGCCGGACGCCGATGGCCACCACCACGAGGTCTGCGGCGACCACCGTCCCGTCGGCCAGGAGCACCCCGGAGACGCGGCCGCCGTCGTCCGTGGTCCCTGATTCCGGGCCTGCAGGGCGGGTCGCGGCCGCGCGCTCGTCCTCGACCAGGATCTCCGACGGGAAGACGCCGCCATGGAGGGCGAGACCCTTGGCTGCGATGAGCCGTGTGAGCGCTTGCCCGGCACCCTCGTCGAGCTGCCGGTTCATAGGCCACGGGGAGCCGTCGATGATCGCGGCCTCGGCGCCGAGGGACTGGGCGCCCGCGGCAGCCTCGATGCCCAGCAGCCCGCCCCCGACGACCGCCACGCGTGGCGCACGGCCGAGGCGCGTGGTGAGCCGCGCGATCTCCTCGCGGAGGAACCAGACGTCCTCGAGGGTGCGGTATACGTGGGTGCGGTCGGCGCCGGGGATCGGCAGGCGGGCTGCGCTCGAGCCCGTCGCGAGGACGAGCTCGTCGTAGGGGTGTTCATGGACGGTTCCGTCCGGGCCGAGGGCCGTGACCGTCCGCGCGGCGGTGTCGACTGCGGTGACGCGAGAGCCTGTACGCAGGGTGATCCCGGGCGTGGCCCAGAGCGAGGCGGCTCCGAGGGTGAGGTCGACGTCGGAGGGGTCGCCCGTGAGCGCCTTGGACAGTGCCACGCGGTCGTAGGGGAGATGCGCCTCCTCGGTGAGCACGGTGACCTCGAAGCGTCGGGAACCGTCCAGACGATCGAGGCCTCGGGCGGCCATGGCCTCCGTGAACCGATGGGCCGCGGGACCGCCGCCGACAACGACCACCCTCGTTGCGCTGGCCGCGGACGTCGGCGACGTTGCGCTGGCCGGGGATGTCAGTGATGCCGGGGATATCGGCGAAGCCGCCGGCTGCTGCTCGGGGGAGGTTCCGGGGACGGGAGCGGGGGCGGGCGAGGGACTGGGGATGGGGCGCTGGCTGATGCTCACAGTCGGGCCTTCCGTAGGGTGGTGCCGGAGCGCACGTGCGCATTCCGGCGGGTTTCCTCAACCCTAGGAAGCCGCGATTTCGGACCAGTTGCCCGAGCGTAACGGGCGATTAACTTCCCTGTCACAGGCGTGTTTCCGCGGCGGTGAGGTCGGTTTTACGCGGCTGTGATGTGCGGTCAACCCAGACGAAACTGCTCCTTCCCTAGCGTGGAGGCATGACGATCACAGCGCTTCCGCACCTGGCCGCCTCGAGCTCCCTCCGATCGAGCTCGACAGATCCTGACGACCCTTTTCTCTCGGCCTCCCCGGCACGTTGGCACGATGTCTGCCGCCTGTCAGACCTCGAGACCAACTGGGGCGAGGCGGCCCTCGTCGGCGGCCGGCAGGTCGCCCTCTTCCGCCTCCCCGGCAACGAGGTCTTCGCTGTCGAGCAGCGCGACCCCGCTACCGGAGCCCACGTCATGGCGCGGGGGATTGTCGGTTCCCGGAGCGGTCGACCGACCATCGCCTCACCCCTGCACAAGCAGGTCTACGACCTGGTCACCGGCGAGCGTCTCGATGCTGCCGGCACCCCGCTTGCCGCCTTCGCTGCGCGCGTGGTCGGCGGCGTGGTGCAGATCGCGGCGTGAGACTCGGGCCGCGATCCGATCTTCGCGCGGACAGTGAGGCAGCGAGTAGAAGCACGTGTCAATCTAGATTGACAGCGCAGCACTGTAAGCGAAGGGCTCCTCGAGGCTCGGCGTAGGGGCGACCGACGGATCGGCACGCAGCATCTGCTGCTGGGACTGCTCCACGACCCGGAAGGCGCGGCGGCACTCGGCGTGAGCCTCGCCCAGGCGCGCGCCGGCGAGGAGGTGCTTGACCGTGAAGCGCTCGCCGCCGTCGGGATCGATCCAGGGCTGCCCGGCGCCCCCGCGGCGTCGGTCCAGGAGGGCATCGGGGACGCGGCCGGGGACGGCCGGGTCCCCAGCGCCGCGGCTAGCAGGACCGGGCGCCTGCCGTTCACTTCCGGCGCCAAGGACGTGCTCGCGCGCTCCGTCAAGTACGCGGCCGCAGAGCGGTCACGCCTTCTCACCGAGCGGCACCTGCTGCTCGCCCTGCTGGACGATCGGATTCCGGATCCAGCGGCATCACTGCTCGCCCATCTCGGCGTCAACACGGATGAGGTGCGCGCCCGCCTGAACGCCGCGTAGGACACAGCGGCTGGGGCGGTCGCCACCCCTGGAAGTGCCGAGTGCCACAGAAGGGCACGCGTGACTACGCCGACAGCGCGCCGCGTGCCGCTCAGAACGGCGGTGGCGGATCTCCTTCGGGGTATGTGATGTACCTGCGTCCCGTGGGAGAGGTCCACTCGATGGTCCCGTGCGGGTGCTCCGGAGTCCGAGAGTCCTGGTCGCGTGAGCCAATCGGCGGCGCCTTTGCCACAGCGACCTGACGGCAGTCCGGCGTGAGTGCGTCGGCTGGCGGTGGCCCGATCTGGCGGGGCCGCCAGTAGCCCTCGCTCTTGAGGCGGTGATGCTCGCGGCAGAGCAGCGCGAGGTTGGCCACGCTGGTCTCGCCTCCGTTGGCCCAAGCGTTTGTATGATCCGCCTCGGTCGCTCCGGCGGGCTTGTCGCATCCGGGGAAACGGCACGTCATGTCGCGAGCGCCGAGCTGTCGCCGCATTGCTGCTGTGGGGGTGTAGCGGGTGCGCCCCACCGCCAGTGGTGCCCCTGTGAAGGGGTCAACCCACATCCGGGTCCATGTCGCCGCTTGGGCCGCGAGGAGTCGAGCCGCTTTGGGGTCGATCTGACCGTAGCCGAGGATCTCTCCAGGCTCCTCCGAGATGCCCTGCAGGGTCCGGGCGGGGATGGTGGCGATGATGTGAGCCCGGGTTCCTCCGGGGGTGCTTCGACCGCGATCTGGATCGGAGCGTGCTGTGAGCAGGTCCGCGAGGACGTCGGCGCGCAGTTGGGGAAGCGTGCGTGCCTCCCCGACGCCCTGCAAGGACCGGGCAGTGCTCTCGAGCAGAGTGTCGAGGCGTGCTTGTCCGCCGCCCGCCGCAGACGGCGGCTCAGTGCTCCCGGGGCAGGAATCCGATCCAGATCCGGGGCACCATCGGAAAGCGTGGGTGCGGCGATGGCGATGGCCTCCGCCAGGAAGCGGGTCAACTTCTCCTCTGGCACGGGAAGGGCTGCGTCAAGTACCGCTCGCACACGGCGCTGGGGCAGCACTCCGCGGCGCATTGCGTCCAGGAGCGGACGCCACGCGGGCGTGTTGAGCTCGAGGGCTTCGGTCACCATTCTCTTGGCAGTGCGGGCAGAGACCTTCAGGGTCGCTGAGACCAACGAGGCCACAATGGAAGGAGCATCCCGCCGCAGAAGGGGATCGTCTGAGGCGGCGCCCAGCGCGCGGGCGAGGGCGCCCAAGGCCACGACCCTTTCACCCGCCCGTGCCCCGTCCTCCCGGTCGAGCCGCTCGAGGCGCGCGACCAGTAGGTCTGCCGCCTCCGCATGGAGGTCGGCAACGGCGGCCGTGGGGGAGGGCAGTTCCTCGTCGGCAGGCAGCAGCCCGTCCTCGGCACCGGGCAATTCCGGGTCACGCTGCTCAGGTTCCTCCCCGACGAGCCGCAACAGATCGTCGTCGAGCCGCGGTGCTCGGACTGGCAGCGTCGACGGGGAATCGTCGAGCTTCCACTCGGTCAGCATCCACGGCTCGGGATCTACAGGGTGCCCGGCGGCGGCGAGCGCATCTTCGGCATCGAGCAGGTTCTGAAGTTCGAGCGCCTCCCACCAGGGCAGCGGGCCCTGCGGCCGCCCTGGATCGCGTTCGAACGCCTGTTCGGTGCTCATGATCGCAACCTACTCGGCGCCTCCGACATTTCTCGGCGGCCAGCGGCAGCCGCACGCGGCCGCCCAGCCCGCGGCTCCTCAGAGGCCGAGGGCCTCGCGCACGTCGTTCATCGCGGCGTCAAGCGCGGTGCGGGCGGCCTCGCGGGCCTCGGCCAGCTCGGCCGAGTTGTCCACGGGCCTGATCACCTCGAAGTAGCACTTGAGCTTCGGCTCGGTTCCGCTCGGGCGGATGATCACGCGGGTTGCGTCCCGCGTCAGCCACGCCAGCCCCTCGGTCGGAGGCAGTGTCTCCGTCCCCTCGGACAGGTCCACCTCCGTCTCGACAGGGGAGTCGGCGAATGAGGCGGGTGGATCGTGCCGCAGGCGGGACATCATGGCGTCGAGCAGGCCGAGATCAGCCACCCGGACGCTGAGCTGGTCGGTCAGATGCACACCGTGGAGCACGTGCAGGGCATCGAGCCGGTCGAACAGGGTCTGCCCCTCGGCCTTCGCTGCGGCCGCCATCTCGGCGACCAGAAGGGCTGCTGAGACGCCGTCCTTGTCCTTCACGAGGCGGGGCGCCACGCAGTAGCCGAGAGCCTCTTCGTACCCGTAGACGAGTCCCGGCACGCGCGAGATCCACTTGAAGCCCGTGAGCGTCTCGCGGTGGGACAGGCCCGCGGCATCGGCGATCCGCGCCAGCAGCCGCGAGGAGACGATCGAGTTGGCGAACACCACGGAGGGGTCGCCCGAGCCCTCGGGCAGTTCCAGCCGCTGTACCACGTGCGCGCCGAGCAGCGCCCCGACCTCGTCGCCGCGCAGCATGCGCCACTCACCGGTGGCTGGGTCCGGGGCTGCAACGGCGCAGCGGTCGGCGTCCGGGTCGTTCGCGATCACGAGGTCAGCGCCCTGGGCCCTGGCCGCCTCGAGGGCGAGGTCGAGCGCACCGGGCTCCTCGGGGTTCGGGAACGCCACGGTCGGGAAGGCGGGATCTGGCTCGGCCTGTTCCTCCACGATGGTCACGTCGGTGAACCCGGCATCGCGCAGCACGGACAGGGCAGTCTCGCCGCCCACGCCGTGCAGGGGAGTGAGGACGACCTTGAGATCCCGCGCCGGGAAGAGTCCCGGCTTGGCGAGATGCACGACGGCGTCCCGGTAGTCCGCGGCGATGCTCGCCGGCAGCACGGTCCATCCGCGCTCGGCGAGTGCGATCGACTCCACCGGCCCGGCCTGGTCGATCAGCTCCGAGATCTCGGCGTCAATGGGGGAGACGATCTGGGCTCCCCTGCCCGCCTCGTCGACGGCACGGCCGCCGAGGTAGACCTTGTACCCGTTGTCCTGCGGGGGATTGTGGCTTGCGGTGACCATGACCCCGGCGTCGCAGCCGAGCGCCTGGAGCGCGTACGCGAGCACGGGCGTGGGCAGAGCGGACGGCATCAGGTAGGCGTCGATCCCCGCCGCAGTGAAGATCGCGGCCGTTTCGGCCGCGAACACGTCGGAGTTGATGCGCGCGTCATAGCCCACGACGGCGCGCGGCCGGGCGGCGCTGTCGGAGGTGGCAGTGCCGCCGTCGGACGCCGCGCCCTGAGAACCCGCACCGGATGACGCCGTGCCCCCGGAAGCGGCGGCCCCCACGCGCCGCATGAGGAACTCCGCGAGCCCGGCCGCGGCACGGCGCACCGTGACCCGGTTCATCCTGTTGGGTCCGGGACCCAGCGCTGCCCGGAGGCCTGCGGTGCCGAACTGCAGTGTGCCGCAGAACGCGTCGGAGAGCTCTTGGAGGGCCGCGTCCCGGGCCACGGAGGGCTCGGGATCGTGGGCCCGGGCGAGCGTCTCGCGCAGCTGGGCTGCGGTGGCGGGGTCGGGGTCGGCGGCGGCCCAGGTTTCGGCGCGGTGGGATAGCTCGGCGAGGTCCGGCGTCCCGGCGGGGATCGTGCTCATGTCGGCGTAGTCCTTCGTAGTGGCGTGGTCGTCCGGGGCAGCGCCGTCACATGGCGGCGATGACGTCGGCGAGGAGCCGCGAGATCCGGGGGCCCGCGGCGGCGCCCGCTGCGAGGACCTCCTCATGGCTGAGGGGTTCCGGGCTGATTCCGGCCGCGAGGTTGGTCACGAGCGAGATGCCGAACACCTCGAGTCCGGCGTGACGGGCGGCGATGGCCTCGAGCGCGGTGGACATGCCGATGAGGTCGGCGCCGATCCGTTTGGCGTACTGGACCTCGGCCGGAGTCTCGTAGTGGGGGCCGGGGAACTGCGCGTAGACTCCCTCGGCCAGGCTTGGGTCCACCGAGCGGGCGAGGGCACGCAGCCGCGGCGAGTAGAGGTCGGTGAGGTCCACGAAGGTGGCTCCCTCGAGCGGGGAGGCCGCTGTGAGGTTGATGTGGTCGCTGATGAGCACCGGGGTGCCGGGCGCCCAGTCGGGGTTGAGCCCGCCGCAGCCGTTGGTGAGCACGACGACGCGGCAGCCCGCCGCCGCGGCCGTCCGGACGCCGTGCACCACGGACCGCACGCCCTTGCCCTCGTAGTAGTGGGTGCGGGCGCCGAGCACGAGCGCGCGCTTGCCGTCGGGGGTGGCCACGGACCGGATTGTGCCGACATGGCCTTCCACGGCCGGTGCCGAGAACCCCGGCACGTCCACTGCCGGGATCGTCGCCGTCGTCTCGCCGATGAGCTCCGCCGCGGCGCCCCAGCCCGAGCCGAGCACGAGCGCGATGTCGTGGGCAGGGACCCCGGTGGCGCGGGCGATCGAGTCTGCCGCCGCCCGGGCCAGCACGAAGGGATCGTCGGTGGTCGCCGCTGCTGCCGTTGTCGTCACAAGGAAGAACCTACCAATCCGTGCCCCCTGACACGCGCTCGCGGGGGAGGTGATGACACAATGGGTGTCCGTGACGACCAACCCTGATTTTGCGGCTCCCCACATTGCGATCCTCGGCGGCGGCCCCGGAGGCTACGAGGCGGCGTCTGTTGCTGCCTCGCTCGGGGCGAAGGTCACGATCGTGGAACGCGCGGGGCTCGGCGGCTCGGCCGTGCTCACGGACGTGGTGCCGTCGAAGACCCTGATCGCCACGTCGGATCTCATGACCCGCGTCGAGGAGGCCTCCGCCGCGCTCGGCCTCCGCCTCACCTCGAACGGCCGCGAGACCCTCGACCGCGCGGACCTCCGGGCGGATCTGCGCATCGTCAACGACAGGCTCCTCGGTCTCGCCCGCCAGCAGTCCGAGGACATCCTCGCGGGGCTCGAGGCGCAGGGCGTGCGCGTCGTCATGGGCTCCGGTCGCCTCGTGGACGGCAGCGTCATCGAGGCCACGACCGTGGACGGGGTCGAGCGGATCGAGGCCGACGCCGTCATCCTCGCCGTGGGTGCACACCCCCGCGAGCTGCCGGCGGCGCGCCCGGACGGCGAGCGCATCCTGAACTGGGCGCAGATCTACAACCTCGAGGAGATCCCCGAGGAGCTCATCGTGGTCGGCTCGGGCGTCACGGGTGCCGAGTTCGCCTCCGCCTACAACGGCCTCGGCTCCAAGGTCACCCTCATTTCCTCCCGCGACAGGGTGCTGCCGGGGTCTGACCCGAACGGTGCGGAGCTGCTCGAGAAGGTCTTTGCGCGCCGCGGCGTGCGGGTCCTCTCCCGCTCGCGTGCGGAGGCGGTCGAGCGCACGGGCGACGGCGTGGCGGTCACCCTCGGCGACGGCACGAAGGTCACGGGCTCCCACTGCCTCCTGTGCGTCGGCTCGATCCCCAACACCGACGGCATCGGCCTCGAGCAGGCGGGCGTGGCGGTGACCGAGAGCGGCCACATCAGGGTCGACGGCGTCTCCCGGACCACCGCGACGAACGTCTACGCCGCGGGCGACTGCACCGGGGTCCTCGCCCTCGCCTCGGTCGCCGCGATGCAGGGGCGCATCGCCATCGCGCACATCCTCGGCGACCAGGTCACCCCGCTCAACCTCAACCACGTGGCCTCCAACATCTTCACCTCTCCCGAGATCGCCTCGGTGGGAGCCTCGGAGGCGGATGTCGCGAGCGGCAAGGTCGCGGGCGACGTCGTGATGCTCCGGCTCAAGAGCAACCCCAGGGCCAAGATGCGCAACACCACCGACGGGTTCGTGAAGGTCATCTCGCGCAAGGGCACGGGTACGGTAATCGGAGCCGTCGTCATGGGCTCCAATGCCTCCGAGCTGATCTTCGCCCTCGCCATGGCGGTCGAGCAGAAGCTCCACGTGGACGACATCGCCAACACCTACGCCGTGTACCCTTCGCTGTCCGGATCGATCGCCGAGGCCGCCCGCCGGCTGCACGTGCACATGTAGCCGAGCGGCACACGCAGCCAGGTACACGCCCCGCAACCGCTTCGGGCTCTTGGTCCCTTGAGGACTGTCGGAGGTGCGGGGGACCATGGCGGCATGGCACACACGCACGCACACGGTTTCAAGGACGACGAGGACGCGCTGGCCGCCGTCGAGGAGCATCACGGGCACATGCTCGAGCGGGTGACGGCCCTCTCCGACGCCCTGCTTGCCGCAGTGGAGGCGGGCGACGGCGGCGCCGCCTACGACGAGAAGGCCAACCTCGTGGGCTGGTGCGAGGACGAGCTGATCCCGCACGCCCTGGCCGAGGAGGGACCACTGTACGGCCCGGCGCGGGAGACACCGGAGGCGCGTCTGCTCGTGGAGGGGATGCTCCAGGACCATCAGGCCATCGTGGGCCTCGTGGAGGAGCTGCGGGACGCGGACGGGGCCCGTGCCGCCGCCGTCGGGCTCGCGATCGCCCGGGCGTTCGCCCTCCACCTGCGCAAGGAGAACGGACTCCTCTTCCCGTTCATGGTCGAGAACCCGGACCTCTCCCTTGCCCAGGCCGTCGAGGGGCTCGAGGAAGTCGTGGGGTGATCCATACGGAGATCGTCTCGGTTGAGAGGGGCGATCTCCGCTAGCGTGTCCGCGTGACCTCAGCGAAGACGATGGAAGGGACCCGGACGCGGGCCCGGAGCGGGATGCTCGCCGACGCGTCCTTCTCCGCGATCGCGGCGGGATTCATCGCGGTCGCGGTCTCCTATGCGGGGCCGATGATCGTGGTGCTGCAGGCGGCCCAGTCGGCGCACCTCGGCCCGGCTCTGACCGCCTCGTGGATGAGCGCGATTGCCATCGCGAGCGGCATCACGTGCGTCGTGCTGAGCCTGCTGACACGCCAGCCCGTCGTCGTGGCGTGGTCGGTGCCGGGCGCGGCCCTGCTGCTCACCGCCCTCGGGCACTACTCGTACAGCGACGCCCTCGGCGCGTACGTCGTCGCGGCCGCGCTCGCGATCGTGCTCGGCGCGACGGGGTGGTTCGGCCGGCTCATGGGGGCCGTGCCGCGTCCCGTGGTCGCCGCGGTCCTCGCGGGGGTGCTGCTGCCGTTCGTGCTCAAGGCGTGCGGCGCCGTCGTCGAGTCCCCGCTCGTGGGCGGCGGGCTCGTCCTCGCATTCCTCGTGGGCCGCCGATTCGCCCCGCGCTACGCGGTCCTCGTGGCGCTCGCCGCGGGCGTGGCGCTCGCGGTCGCGACGGGCGGCGTCGCGGCCCAGGCCCTGGCTTGGGACCTCTCGGGGCCGGTCTGGACCACGCCGACGTTCGGCCTGCCGGCAATCGTCGGCATCTCGGTGCCGCTCCTCGTGGTCACCATGGCCGGGCAGAACGCGCCCGGCCTCGCGATGATGCGCCAGCTGGGGTACGACGCCGGGGATCGCCTCATGGTGGGCGGCGCCTCCCTCGCGTGGCTCGTCTCAGCGCCCTTCGGCTCGCACGGGATCAACCTCGCCGCCATCACTGCGGGGATCTGTGCGGGGCGCGAGGCACATCCCGACGCGGACCGCCGGTACGTCGCGGGCATCTCGTGCGGCGTGTTCTACATCCTGTTCGGGCTGTTCAGCACCACGGCCGTGGCGCTCGTCGCCGCCGTGCCGCCGGCCCTGCTGACCGTCCTGGCCGGCGTCGCCCTCCTCGCGGCGACGCAGGGCGCGATCATCGATTCGGTGACCCACGCCCGTGACGACGCCCGCGCCGCGCCGCACGCCATCGAGGCCGCAGTCATCACGCTCGCTGTGACCGCGTCGGGGATCAGCGCGTTCGGCATCGTCTCGGCCTTCTGGGGCATCCTCGCCGGCGCTGTCGCCTACGCGGCGCTGGGAATGCTCAGGCCGCGGCGAAGTGCTGTTCGATGAGCTCGCGCACCTGATCCCGGCAGCCTCCGCATCCCGTCCCGGCCCGCGTCTGGCGGGAGACGTCCTCGAGCGTCGAGCACCCGTCCGTGACGGCCTGCGCCACGGCGCCCCGGCTCACCCCGGCGCATCGGCACATCGTCGATTCCGGGCCGGCCGACGTTCCCACGCCGCCGGATCTCGTGCTGCCGCCCGGCGCAGACGATTCGACGCCGTCGAGCCGGAGCATGAGGGAGCGGTCTGCAGGCAGCTCTGCGCCGGATTCGAAGAGCAGCGTGAGCTCGGCGGCGGCGCGCGGCGCTCCGAGGGCCACGAAACCCGTGAGGACGCCTCCGCGGGTGGCCATCTTGACGTAGGCCCCGTGCTCCGGGTCGGACCAGAGCGACACGCGCACGGGCTCCCTCGACCGGCCCTGCGGATCCCCTGCTGAGCAGGGGTGTTCGGCGTCGAACTCGTCCCATGGCTCGGCCATGACGTCTCCGGCCACGGCGAGGTTCACTCCGCGCGCCTTGAGCAGGATCACGGGGGCCCGCTCGCTGGTGAGCGGTTCCGGGGCGGGCCCGCCGAGGAGGTCGTGCCGGAACCGGGCGGCGAGCCAGTCCGCCTGCCGCCAGCCGGGTGCGATGAGCCCGCTGGGTGCGTCCTCGCCGACCTGGGCGCAGTCGCCGATCGCGAACACGTGCTCGGTGTGGAGTCCCCGGAGCGAGCGGTCCACGAGGATGCCCTCTCCGACGGCCAGCCCAGCGCCGTGCGCGAGCTCTGTCCGTGGGCGGGCGCCGCACGCGAGGACGAGCAGGTCGCCATCGATCGCCGAGCCGTCCTCGAGGAGCAGGGCCCGGAACGCGCCGTCCTGCCCGGTTTCCAGGCCGGTGGAGCGCGCATTCCCGGCCACGCGCACGCCCTGGCGGCGCAGGGCGGCCGCGAGGCTCCGGCCGCCGGTCCTGTCGAGGGAGCGCGCCAGCGGCCGGTCGCCGTGGTGGACGACCGTGACGGTGGCGCCCTCCTCGCTCGCCGCGAGCGCAGCCTCAAGCCCGAGCACACCGCCGCCGAGGACGACGACCCGGCGGCGGCCCTGGACGGCGTGGGCGAGCCGCGCGGCGTCGTGCACGTCCCGGAGGGCGGTGACGCCGAGCGGCAGGACGGGGTGCAGGGGGTCCGGGTTGAGCCCGGTGAGCGGAGGCACGACGGCGCGTGCCCCGGCTGCGAGGACGGCGCGGTCGTAGGGCAGGGACGCGCCGTCGGCGAGGTGGACGAGGCGACGGGCCCGGTCGAGCCGGGCGACGCGCGTGGAGGTGAGGACCCGTACGCCGTCCGCGGCGAGTTCGGCAGGGTCTGCCAGGCCCATGGATGCCAGGCTCGAGCGGCCCACTCCGAGGTCTGCGACGAGCACCCGGTTGTAGGCGGCGTGCTCTTCCTCGCCGACCACCGTGAGCTCGATCGCGCCGGCCGCGGCGGCGGGTCGCAGCCCGTCCACGAACCGCGCCGCCACGGGGCCGAAGCCGATCACCACGATCCTCGGGGAGTGCCGGTCCTCGGGATGGCTCGTCATGGCTGCTCCTTTCCGCAGGGCTCGACCACGACCCGCGTCGTCTTGAACTCGGGCATGCCCGAGAACGGGTCCTGGGACGCGTGGGTGAGGAGGTTGGCCGAGCCCGTGCCCGGGAAGTGGAACGGGAGGAAGACCGTGTCGGGGCGGACGGCGGTGGCCAGCTCGGCGCGGCACAGCACCTCGGGCAGCCCGGCGCTGCTGCCCCGTGCCTCCGCTGCGCGGCGCACGCGCACCCACGCGCCGTCGTCGATGCCGAGGCGCGCTGCGGGGCCGGGGTGGATCGCGAGGCGTGCCTCGGGCTGCGCGGCCGCGAGGCTCGCCACACGGCGGGTCTGTGCGCCTGACTGGTAGTGCTCGAGGAGCCGGCCGGTCGCGAGATGGAATGTGCCCGGGCGGGACTCGGAGGCGGTCACGGGAGCGCCGGCCCGAACGGGGATCATCCTCGCCCGGCCGTCCGGATGAGCGAACCGGTCCGTGAAGAGCCGCGGCGTCCCCGGACTCCCCTGCGGGCACGGCCAGTGGAGTGCCTCGCCGGCGTCGAGCCGCTCGTAGGTGACGCCGGAGTAGTCGGCGGGGCCTCCGGCGGAGGCCGCGCGCAGCTCCTCGAACACCTCGCGGGGGTCCTCGGGGAAGCGCGAGGGGGCGTCCAGCAGCGCCGCGATCCGGTTCATGATCCACAGCTCGCTGCGGGCTCCGGGCGGGGGCTGCACGGCGCCGCGCCGCCGCAGGACGCGCCCCTCGAGGTTCGTCATGGTGCCCTCCTCCTCGGCCCACTGCAGGACGGGGAGCACCAGGTCCGCCTCCATCGCCGTCTCGGACAGGAAGGCGTCACAGACCACGAGGAAGTCCAGGGCCCGGAGCCTCTCGCGTACGGCCGCGGCGTCCGGCGCCGAGACCGCAACGTTGGCGCCGTGCACGAGGAGGCACCGCACGCCGTCGTCCGTGCCGAGCGAGGCGAGGAGCTCGACGGCGGGCAGTCCCGGGCCGGGGAGGCTCGCCTCGGGCACTCCCCACACGCGTGCCACGTGCGCCCGGGCGGCGGGGTCGGTGATCTTCCGGTAGCCGGGGAGCTGGTCGGCCTTCTGCCCGTGCTCGCGCCCTCCCTGCCCGTTGCCCTGGCCGGTGAGCGTGCCGAAGCCGCCGTGTGCCGAGCCGGGCAGGCCGAGAAGCAGCGCGAGGTTGATCGCCGCGGTGACGGTGTCCGTCCCGTCGGCGTGCTGCTCGATCCCGCGGCCTGTGAGGATGTAGCACGAGCCGGCCCTTGCGGACTCCGCGAGCCGATGGGCCGTCTGGCGTAGAAGCGGTGCCGGGACGCCGGTGGCCGCCTGGACGCGCTCGGGCCACCACTGGGCGACCGAGCGTGCCACCGGCGCAAGGCCGATGGTCCGCTCCTCGAGGTAGCGCTCGTGCGCGAGTCCCTCGGCCAGCACCACGTGCGCGAGCCCGAGCAGGAGGACGAGGTCCGTGTGCGGCGCCGGCTGGAGGTGGAGGCCAGCCCCGTCGGCGGTGAGGGCCGCGGTCGCCGAGCGCCGGGGATCGACCACGATGAGGCCGCCCGCCTCCCGCGCGCCAGCGAGGTGCTGCACGAACGGGGGCATCGTGTCCGCGGCGTTGGAGCCGAGCATCAGGACGGTGTCCGCCGCCGCGAGGTCCTCCAGCGGGAAGGGCAGGCCGCGGTCGATCCCGAACGCACGATTCGCGGCGGCTGCCGCCGAGGACATGCAGAACCGGCCGTTGTAGTCGATCCGCGAGGTGCCGAGCGCGACCCGGGCGAACTTGCCCAGCAGGTAGGCCTTCTCATTGGTCAGCCCGCCGCCGCCGAACACCCCTACGGCGTCCTTCCCATGCTCGGCCTGCGCACGCCGGATCTCCGCTGCGACGCGCGCGAGCGCAACGTCCCAGCCCACGGCGACCAGCTCGCCGTCGTCTGTGCGCAGCAGCGGTTCGGTGACCCTCTCGGGGTGGACCAGGAGCTCTGCGGACGTCCACCCCTTCCGGCACAGCCCGCCGCGGTTGGTCGGGAATTCGCGGCCGGCCACCTCGGCAACCGCCGTCGGCGAGGGTGCGGGCGTTACCGTCATCGCGCACTGGAGCGCGCAGTACGGGCAGTGCGTGGCCGTCATGCTCACGCCCCCACCCGGGCAGTGCGGGATCCCCGGCGCAGGTAGCACGCCCACGCTACGGCGAGCATGAGCACGTAGGCGGCCACGAAGCCGTAGAAGGCCGGGACGTAGGAGCCGCTCGCGCTCGCCGACGCGCCGAGGACCTGCGGGATCGCGAAGCCCCCGTACGCGCCGATCGCGGAGACCAGCCCGAGCGCCGCCGAGGCGAGGCGGGAGGTGGACGACGGCGCGGCGCCGGCCCGTGCGGCGCGGCTCGCGGTCGCGAACACGGCGGGGATCATGCGGTAGGTCGAGCCGTTGCCGATCCCGCTCGCCGTGAAGAGGGCCAGGAACAGGGCGAGGAAGAGCCAGAAGTTCTTGGCCGGGAGGGTGGCGATGACGGCGAGGGTCGCCACGGCCATGGCGGCGAATGAGGCGACGGTGATCCTCGCACCGCCGAACCTGTCCGCGAGCCGGCCGCCGTAGGGCCGGGCGAGTGAGCCGACCAGCGGCCCGAGGAAGGCGAGGGAGAGCGCTGCCGTGGCGCCTCCGAGAGGGAGCGGAAGCGCCGAGAAGGCCGGGAAGATGTCGTGGATGAGCTTGGGGAAGACCCCGCTGAAGCCGATGAACGAGCCGAAGGTGCCCACGTACAGGAGGGCGATGACCCACAGGTGCGGTTCCTTCAGCGCGGCGAGCGAGCCCGCGACGTCGCCCCTTGCGTGGGCGAGGTTGTCCATGCGCCTGAACGCCCCGACGGCGGCGACGAGGATGAGCGGGACCCACAGGAGGCCGGCGACGGCGAGGCTGGCCCCTGAGGCGAACAGCGCCGTGACGCTCACGGCGATCGGCACGACGAGCTGGGCGACGGCCGCGCCGAGGTTGCCGCCGGCCGCGTTGAGGCCGAGCGCCCAGCCCTTCTCCCTAGCAGGGAAGAAGAAGGTGATGTTGGCCATCGAGCTCGCGAAGTTCCCTCCGCCGAACCCCGCGAGGCCCGCGACCGCGAGCATGAGCCAGAACGGTGTGGACGGGTTCGCCACGCAGGCGGCCAGCCCGACGGTGGGGAGGAGGAGCAGCAGGGCGGAGACAATGGTCCAGTTGCGGCCTCCGAACCGCGGGACCATGAAGGTGTAGGGGATGCGCAGGGTCGCTCCGACGAGGCTCGGCATCGACAGGAGCCAGAACAGCTGGGGCGTGCTGAACGCGAAGCCGGCCGAAGGGAGCTGGACGACCACGATCGACCAGAGCTGCCACACCACGAACCCGAGGAACTCGGCGGTGATCGACCAGCGAAGGTTCCGACGGGCGATCGCCCTGCCCTCGCGTTCCCACTGCTCCGCGTCCTCGGGGTCCCAGTGCTCGATCCAGCGGCCCCTGCGCGTGTCGAGCCGCAGCGAGGGTGAGGATGGGCGCTCGGACGAGGTGGCGGCTTCGTGCGCGATGCGCGGTTCTGTGCTCATGGCTGCTCCTAGGGAGACGGATGATCGGGGGAAGGGGGACTGGCTTCCACGCTAGGAGCGGCGCGTTTCGTCCGGCGGCGCGCGCTGTGAACGGGCCGTGACATCGGCCTCTCGCGCGCCGGGCGCCGGTGTGAGGTCCGGCCGCGATCCACAAGCGAGTGCTGTACATCACTTGCGTCTCGGGATGTGGACATGTCGTCCGGGAGATGGACTGGCCGGACGTAGGATGGTTCGTACCCAAACACCGGACAGAAAGTCAATGTCCGGTCCAGCATGTGAAAGCGAACCCATGTCCAGCACTTCTGCGGTGACGGAGCCCTCGGCCGGCCAGGCGGCCAATACCAAGGGCCGTGTCATCTTCTCGAGCCTCATCGGCACGACGATCGAGTTCTTCGACTTCTACGCGTACGCGACCGCGTCGGTCCTCGTGTTCCCCAAGCTCTTCTTCCCGAACGCGTCCGACATCAATGCGATCCTGTCCTCGTTCGCCATTTTCGGCGTCGCGTTCATTGCCCGGCCGGTCGGCTCGATCCTGTTCGGGCACTTCGGCGACAAGCTCGGGCGCAAGGGGACCCTCGTCGCGTCGCTGCTCACCATGGGCGTTGCCACGTTCCTCATCGGCCTCCTGCCGCCGGCCACGACGCCCGGCTGGATGGTCCTCGCCCCGCTTGCCCTCGTGATCCTGCGCTTCCTGCAGGGACTGGCGCTGGGCGGCGAGTGGTCCGGCGCGGCCCTGCTGGCCACCGAGAACGCGCCCGAGGGCAAGCGTGCCGTGTGGGGCACCTTCCCGCAGCTGGGCGCCCCCATCGGGTTCATCGTCGCCAACGTGATGTACGTGGTGATGAACGGGTTCCTCACCCCGGCCCAGTTCGAGGCGTGGGGCTGGCGCATCCCGTTCCTCTTCAGCATCATCATGGTCGCCATCGGCCTGTACGTGCGCCTCAAGCTCGTGGAGAGCACCTCGTTCAAGAAGGTCATCGATGAGGAGAAGGTCGCCAAGGTCCCGCTCGCCGCGACGTTCAAGCACCACTGGCGCGCCGTCGTCGCCGGCACGTTCATCATGCTCGCGACCTATGTGCTCTTCTACCTGACCACGAGCTTCACCCTCACCTACGGCACGGCCCCGGCCTCTCCCGAGGTGGCACGCGCTGCGGCCCAGAAGGCCGGCAAGGCCTTTGACGCGGCGTCCTTCGTCCCGGGCCTGGGGATCGACCGGGGGCTGTTCCTGTGGATGCTCATCATCGGCGTGGTGTTCTTCGGCGTCTTCACCGTGCTCTCCGGTCCGCTGGCGGAGAAGTACGGCCGCCGCAAGTTCCTTCTCTGGGTCACCGGGCTGATCTTCGTGTTCGGCCTGACATGGGGCCTCATGTTCGGACCGGGCACCGGCGCCGCCATGGTGGGCCTGATCGTGGGCTTCGCGCTCATGGGTGCCACGTTCGGCCCGATGGCGGCGATCCTGCCCGAGCTCTTCCCCGCCAACGTGCGCTACACCGGCTCCGCGATCGCGTACAACCTCTCGTCCGTGATCGGCGCGGCCCCGGCGTCATTCGTGGCGATCGCGCTGTGGCAGTTCGGCAAGGGCAACACCGTCTGGGTCGGCGTATACCTCGCGGTCGCCGCAGTGCTGACCTTCGTGGCGCTCCTCCTCACCAAGGAGACCCGCGATGCGAAGTTCGAGGACAACGTCTCGGCCTAGCTGGCTCCTCCGGCCTGGGGTGGTGGCTCCTCGCGACAACGGAGGTGGCTCTTCGCGACAGGGGTGGTGGCTCTTCGCGACAACGGAGGTGGCTCTTCGCGACAACGGAGGTGGCTCTTCGGCGGATGCCCGCCGGGGGCCACCTCCGTTGCCGCATCGTGGGTGCTTGTAATAAATCACGGTGATGGATATATTCGCATCGGCTTGCTCGGCTAGGTTGAGCAGCTGGGGTGGGGGGCCCTTGGTCCAGGTTCCCCGGGGTACCCCGCGTACGCGCCGCCGGCGATGCCGGCACAACGACGTCCGGCGGGGGCCGGCGTCGACACTTGTGAAACGTGTCACCGCACCTTCGAGAGAGACCTTCCATGAACCAGACCTTCTGGCGCTCTGCAGCCGTGCTCAGCGCAGTCACCGCCCTATCCCTCACCGCACTCCCGGCCCATGCCGTGACGTCGACAACGGACCTCACGACCCAGACCGCGACTGACCTTGCCAACACACTTCTCGGCTCCGGCGTGACGGCGAGCAACGTCGTCTACACGGGCGCGGCTGGTGCGTCGGGAACGTTCGCGGGCGGCGCCGCCAGCGTCGGCTTTGACACCGGCGTGCTGCTGACCACCGGTTCGACGGCGTCAGTCGTCGGCCCCAACAAGGCCCCGAATACGAGTACGGCCAACGGAGTGGCTGGCGACGCCGACCTGACGGCGCTCTCCGGCGTCACGACGCACGACGCGAGCGTCCTCGAGTTCGACTTCACGCCGAACGCGGACACCGTCTACTTCCAGTACGTCTTCGGCTCCGAGGAATACCTCGAGTACGTGGGGTCAAACTTCAACGACTCCTTCGCCTTCTTCGTCAACGGGACGAACTACGCTCTCGTGGACAATGGCGGGGTCCTCCAGCCCATCACTGTCAACAACATCAACCCGGGCAGCAACCCTGCGCTCTACGTGGACAACCCCTGGGGATCCGCATCCCGCAACGTTGAGTATGACGGACTCACGACGGTGCTGACGTTCATGGCGCCCGTCAATGCCGGCGTTCCGAACCACATCAAGCTCGCCATCGCCGACGGCTCGGACTTCGTCTATGACAGCGGAGTGTTCCTCAAGGCAGGGTCGTTCAGCACGACCCCGCCCCAAGGCACCGCAAAGGTGACGGGCGGCGGGACGGTGGCTCAGGCTGACGGTGACGTCACGCTGGGCACCCAGGTGATCAGCGACGCCCAGGGACTCCGGGGCAACCTGCAGGTCAATGACCACAGGACAGGTGCGAAGTTCCACGGCACCAGCGTCACCGCCTTCACCTCGTCCGGCACCACGGCGACGTGGTCCGGGGCCGGCCGCCTCAACGGCGTTGACGGATACACCTTCACGGCGACCGTCGGGGACAACCGCCAGGGCAACTCCGCCAAGAAGGGCAGCCCGGACACCGTCCACGTCGTGATCAAGGACCAGGGCGGCGCCGTCGTCTGGGAAAACACCGCGACCGACCTATGGGGCAACCTCACGGTGCACCAGCAGTAGGGCGGCGAGTCGGGGCCTCACAGCCGAGTGCCAGAGACCCCACAGCCGAGTGCCAGAGACCCCACAGCCCTCTTCGGGGGCTGTGGGGTCTCTGGCGTTGCGTTGAGGGTCCCGCCTCAGTCCTCGATGGTCGCGATGAGCGCGCCCGCGCCTACAGTCTGGCCGGGCTCGGCCGTGAGGCCCTTGATCATGCCCCCCTTGTGGGCGGTGAGGGGCTGCTCCATCTTCATGGCCTCGAGCACGACGACGAGATCGCCTTCTGCGACCACGTCGCCGTCCGCGACGGCCACCTTCACGATCGTGCCCTGCATCGGCGCCGTGAGGGCGTCGCCGCTCGCCGCCCCGCCGGCGGCCGCCGACCGGGAACCCCGTGACTTCTTCTTGGTCTTGGGGGCTTTGCCGCTTGCCAGTGACAGTGCGCCGGGGATCGTCACCTCGAGCCGCTTGCCGCCCACCTCGACGACGACGCTCTGCCGCGAGCCGTCGTCGTCCGCGCCGCCCTCGGCGCCGAGCAGGCCGGCGTAGGGCGGAATCGTGTTGTCGAACTCGGTCTCGATCCACCGCGTGTGCACGCTGAACGGGCCCTCGGCCGGGGCGAATGCGGGGTCGCTCACGACAGCGCGATGGAACGGCACGACGGTGGGCATCCCGGTGATCGTCAGCTCGTCGAGCGCGCGGCGCGCCCGCTGGAGCGCCTGCTCGCGGGAAGAGCCGGAGACGATGAGCTTGGCGAGCATCGAGTCGAAGTTGCCGGAGACCACATCACCGGCCACGACGCCGGAATCGACTCGCACGCCCGGGCCCGCCGGATAGGTGAGGGTCTCGACGACACCCGGAGCCGGCATGAAGCCCCGTCCGGCGTCCTCGCCGTTGATGCGGAACTCGAAGGAGTGGCCGCGGATCTCGGGGTCGTCGTAGCCGAGCTCCTCCCCGCGCGCGAGTCGGAACTGCTCGCGGACGAGGTCCAGGCCGGTGACCTCCTCGGACACGCAGTGCTCCACCTGGAGGCGCGTGTTGACCTCGAGGAAGCTGATGGTCCCGTCCTGGCCCACGAGGAATTCGCACGTGCCGGCGCCGAGGTACTTGGCTTCGCGCAGGATGGCCTTGGAGGCCTCGTAGAGCCGCTTGGTCTGCTCCTCGGTCAGGAAGGGGGCGGGCGCCTCCTCGACGAGCTTCTGGTTGCGGCGCTGGAGCGAGCAGTCGCGGGTCGAGACGACGACGACGTTCCCCGCCGCATCCGCGAGGCACTGGGTCTCCACGTGGCGCGGCGCGTCGAGGAAGCGCTCGATGAAGCACTCGCCCCGGCCGAAGGCCGCCGTGGCCTCGCGCACCGCAGAGTCGAACAGTTCGGGGATCTCCTCGAAGCTGCGGGCCACCTTGATGCCGCGGCCGCCGCCGCCGTACGCGGCCTTGATCGCCACCGGCAGGCCGAACTCGCGCGCGAAGTCGAGGACCTCGTCCGCGGAGCCGACCGGGTCGGCGGTGCCGGGCACGAGGGGGGCCCCGACCTTCTCGGCGATGTGGCGTGCCCGGACCTTGTCGCCGAGGGCGGCGATGGACTCTGGGGAGGGGCCGATCCAGGTCAGGCCCGCGTCGATGACGCGCTGGGCGAACTCGGCGTTCTCCGAGAGGAAGCCGTAGCCGGGGTGGACGGCGTCTGCGCCCGACGCGCGGGCGGCGTCGATGATCTTGTCCATCACGAGGTAGGACTCGGCGGCCGTGGTTCCACCCAGCGCGTAGGCATCGTCCGCGAGGCGCACGTGCAGCGCGTCGCGGTCCGGCTCGGCATACACGGCGACGGAGGCAAGGCCCTCGTCGCGGGCGGCGCGGATCACGCGCACGGCGATCTCACCGCGATTGGCGATGAGCACCTTGGTGAAGGGCCGGGTGGTGGTCTCCCCGCTGGGGGAATCTGCGGGGCGGGACGCGGCATTCGACGACAAGGGCAACTCCGTTCTGTACTCCGCGAAGCCTAACGCCCCTTTGGTGGGATCGCCCATATTGGTGGCGGATTCCGTGCGGAGCAGGCCGATCCGTTGTAGGAGACCTACAAAAATCGCTCAATGGTCGACGGCGGCGGCCCACCAGTCCGTGAGGCGTACTCCCGCGTGGGCCAAGAGGGCGCGCAGGGTCGAGATGGACAGCCCGACGACGGTGTGCGGATCGCCGTCGACCCTGGAGAGGAATGCGCCGCCGAGGCCGTCGATCGTGAACGAGCCGGCGCAGTGGAGCGGCTCCCCGGTCGCCACGTAGGCGGCGATTTCCTGGGGATCCATCGTCGTGAACTCAACCCCCGCGGACGCGACCTCGCCGACGGCGGCCTCGTGCGGGTGGGGTGTCTGAGGGGCCAGGCCGCGCCGGTCCACGAGCCAGTGACCCGTATGGAGGATGCCCGACCGCCCGCTCATCGCGGCGAGCCGCTCGCGGGCCACCTCCGGGGTGTACGGCTTGCCGAGGGCCTGCCCGTCGAGCTCGAAGACCGAGTCGCAGCCCAGGACGAGCGTGCCCGCCGCAGCCGGCAGCGCGGCCACCGCCTCGGCCTTGGCCCGCGCGAGGAGGAGGGCCGTCTCCGCGGGGGAGGCGTCGGGGTGCTTCGCGGCAACGGCCTCCTCATCGACGGCGGAGACGAGGACGCGGTGGGGGATCCCGGCCTCCTCGAGCAGTCTGGTGCGCGCCGGCGACTTGGACGCGAGGATCAGGGTGGGCGGGTGCGGCCAGGAGGAGTGGGCCACCGGGGCGGGATGGACAGTCACGGCGCCCATGCTAGGTCACGGCCGGCGTGCGAGGCCCTCATCCTGCCCGTTGATCTCCACTGTGGGGCTTGATCTCGATCCTGGGCTTGATCAGCACCCTGCGGGAGCGGGTAGGAGTAATTCACGAAGCATTCGAACCGGCAAGGAGGCCACATGGCTGAGCCAGACATCGACTACTACCCAGACATCGACTACCCAGACATCGACTACTACTTCGACCCCGTCTGTCCCTTCGCGTGGATGACGAGCAAGTGGGTCCGCATGGTGGCGGACCAGCGCGGCTACAGCGTGAGGTGGCGGTTCATCTCGCTGCGGATGCTCAACGCACACGTGGACTACGAGAGCCAGTTCCCGCCCGGCTACGAGGCCGGCCACACCTCGGGCCTACGGCTGCTGCGGGTGGCCGCGCGGGCCCGGGAGGAGTACGGCGACGCGGTAGTTGGGCCGCTCTATGCGGCGATCGGGCGCGAGGTCTTCGACTCCGAGCGGGCCGAGACGCTTGAGCCGGCCGAACGGGGCACGCGGGCATTCGTGGAGCCCCTGCTGGCTGAGGTGGGCCTGCCGGCGTCCCTGGCCGACGCGCTCGAGGACACCGGCCGCGATGCCGAGCTGCGCGCGGAGACGGACCACGCGCTCTCGTTGACGGGCAAGGACGTCGGAACCCCGATCATCCACTTCAGGCCACCGGAGGGGACCGCCTTCTTCGGCCCGGTGATCAGCCGCATGCCCGCAGAGGCAGACGCGGGGCGGCTGTGGGACCACGTCGTCGGGCTCGCCGAGTTCCCGGGTTTCGCCGAGCTCAAGCGGAGCCTTCGCGAGCGTCCACAGCTGCGCAGCTTCGGCGTGGCACCCGACGAGACTGGACGTGAGGAGGACTGGCACGGCGGCAGCAGGCGGCTCAAGCGCTGAATCCGGCCAACTGCTTGAACCGGCTCGGGCCTGAACCGGCTCGGGCCTGAGCCGCGGCCTCCGGTCCACCTGCCGATCGGCCCGCCTCTCCGCTCAGCCTGCCACCGGCTCCGCTTCCTCCTCCGCGCGGGGCTGGCCAGCCGCCGTCGTGCGCTCGAGCTTGGCGCCCTCGATGTCCAGGTCGGGCAGGATGCGGTCGAGCCAGCGGGGCAGCCACCAGGCTGCCCTACCGAAGAGTCGCATGACGGCGGGCACGAGGGTCATGCGGACCACGAACGCATCCAGCAGCACCCCGAGCGCGAGCCCGAACCCGAGCGGACGGACCATCGTGAGGTGGCTGAAGATGAAGCCGGCGAACACGCTCACCATGATGATGGCCGCGGCCGTGATGACCCGCGCCGCGTGGTGGAAGCCCGTCCGGATCGCCACGTGGGCCTCCTGGCCGTGGGCGAACGACTCCCGGATGCCGGAGGTGATGAACACCTGGTAGTCCATTGCGAGGCCGAACAGGATGCCGATGAGCAGGATGGGCATGAAGCTCAGGATCGGGCCCGGGTGCGTGATGTCGAAGACCGGACCGAGCCAGCCCCACTGGTAGACAGCGACGACCGAGCCGAACGCCGCGCCCAGCGAGAGCAGGAACCCGGCCGTGGCGAGCACCGGAACGAGCAGCGACCGGAACACGAGCAGCAGCAGGAGGAACGAGAGTCCCACCACGATCGCCAGGTACACCGGCAGCGCGTCTGCGATCTTGGAGGTCACATCCACGTTGGCCGCGGTCTGGCCCGTGAGGCCGATCGAGACGCCGGTCTGCGACTGGATCGCCGGGCCCTGTGCGCGCAGGTCATTGACCACCTGCACCGTGCTGGCGCTGGCTGGGCCGTCGGTCGGGATCACTCGGAACACGGCCGTCCGATGGTCCGGGCTCAGCGCGAGGGGCACGGCCGCGACCACGCCCCGCACCGTGCGGAGCTGGTCGGCGACGTCGAGCTCCTTGACCTTGGCCGCGGTGTCATCGAGGCCCGCGGGCATCTCGCCGACGACGACGATGGGCCCGGTCATCCCTGCCCCGAAGTACTTGCCCGTCGCGTCGTAGGCCTTGAACGACGTCGAGTCCACGGGGTCGGCGCCGCCGTCCGGGAGGGCGAGGCGCAGCTGGGCAGCAGGGATGGTGAGCGCGCCGAGCAGGAGCACGGAGGCGACGACCGCGATCCACGGGTGCCGCGTGACCCACGCGCCCCAGCCGCGGTTGGACTTGTCGAGGTCCGCGCGGGCCTCCTCCGCCTCGTGCCCCGGCGCCGCGTTCTGCTGCGCGGCCCTCGCCCAGCGGCGCTTCGAGACGAGGCGCCGTCCGACAAGGCTCAGGACGGCGGGCAGGAGCGTGATCGCAATGAGCACCGCCACCGCAACGGTCGCGGCAGCCGCGACGCCCATGACCGCGAGGAACGGCAGACCGGGGACCACGAGCGCCACGAGTGCGATGACCACCGTGAGGCCGGCGAACACGACGGCGGTGCCGGACGTGCCGATCGCGAGCGCCACGGATTCGCGGGGATCCATGCCGTTCAGCAGCTGGTTGCGGTGCCGGTTGAGGATGAACAGGGAGTAGTCGATGCCTACGGCGAGGCCGAGCATGAGGCCGAGCATCGGGGTCACCGAGCTCATCTCGATCACGCCCGTCAGGGCGAATGTGCCTCCGACGCCGACGGCCACACCCACGAGGGCCATGATGAGCGGCAGGCCGGCGGCGACGAACGTGCCCAGCATGACGATGAGCACGAGGGCCGCGACGGCCACGCCGATGGTCTCGGCCGGTCCGAAGATCTGGTTGATGTCCTGGGTGAGTTCCTTGCTTGCGTACCCCTTGACCCCGTCGACACTCGAAGCGATGTCCTGGATCTGCGTGCGCAGCGAGGCCGGGAGGCTGTCCGTGGACTTGGTGAACTGGATCGGCGCGATCGCCGCGCGGTTGTCGGTGGAGACGAACCTCAGGCCGGCAGATGCGTCGGCCTGGCGCTGCGCGAGGGCCAGATCGGCCTTCTTCTGTGTGATCGTCGCGGCGGCGTCGGCGGCCTGCTTGGCGCCGGCGTCGTACTTCGCCTTGCCTGCATCGTACTGCGCTCTGCCGGCGTCGAGCTGGGCTTGGGCGGACGCGGTGGCCTGGGCGATCGCGGCCGCAGGCAGTCCTTGGGCAGCGAGCGCCTGCTTCTGCGCGTCGAGCTGTGCCTGGCCTGCGTCGAGCTGGGCCTTGGACGCATCGAGCTGCGCCTTCGCCGCGTCCAGCTGAGGCTTCCCTGCATCGAGCTGGGCCTGGGCCGCCGCGAGCTGCTTCTGGCCGTCAGCGATCTGCGCGGCGGCGCCGTCGAGCTGCGCCTGTGTGGCGAACGGGTCGGTGACGCCCTGGACGCCGTCGAGGCCCTTGATCTTCTCCAGCGCTGCGCTGAGGTCCTTCTTCTGCGCGTCCGTGAATGGCGAACCGGGGGATTCGAAGATGAGCGTAGCGTTGCCGCCGGCCGAGGACGGCAGGTCTGCCTTGAGCTTGTCCAGCATGCGCTGGGTCTCCGTGCCGGGGATCTGGAACGTGTTGGTCGTGGTGCCGTGGAAAGCGGCAGCGGAGCCTCCGACGGCCGCGATGATGACGACCCACAGGGCGATGACGAGCCACCGGCGGTCGTAGGCGAACCTGCCGATGCGGTAGAGGAGCGAAGCCATGGCGATCTCTCTCTGGGGAGGAGGGGACGGAGTACTGGAATGTGTGGGGAGCCGGGGGAAGTCGGGCAGCGGTGTGGGGTGTCAGCTTCGTCGGGTCGGAGCTCCGGGCGGTCCGGGGGCGGCGAAGCCAGCCCGGAGGTGGGTGATCGCCTCGCGGAGCAGCTCCCGGAGCCTGCTGAGGGACGACGGCGTGAGGTCGCCGCCGCGCTCGGCGAGCCACACCTCGAGGGCGGCCTTCCCGCACGCGATGACGCTCGCCGAGAGGGCCTCGACGTAGAGGGGGCTGAGGCGTGGCTCGCGGGCGAGGATCGCGGTGGCGATCTTCTCGCCGCATTCGTCGAAGGCCTGCAGCTGGTAGCGGGTCACGGGGTCGTGGCCGACGGCCAGGAGGAAGGACTGGGCCATGGGCGCGATGAGGTCGTTGTCGGCGAGGCCGGTCAGCACGTGGAGTGCGGAGTCGAGGAGCGGCTCGTCCGCGGGCCGGTCGGTGAGCTTGCCGAGAGCCGTGTCGAGGAAGCCGAACGTGGGCGCGGCGATGGCCTCGTCCACGCTGCCGAAGTAGTTGAAGAACGTCCGGCGCGAGACCCCGGCGGCCTCCGCCAGTTCCTCGGCCGTGAACCCGCCGAGGCCCCGCTCGGCGGCGAGCGCGAGCCCGGCGGCGATGATCGACTCCCGCGTCGCGGCCTTGTTCTGTTCGCGTCGGGAGGGTGTCTCGGTGGTCACTCACTTACACTACGTGCAAGTTTGCATTGAGTGCAACTTGATAGCCGGCGGTGTGGGGGAACCGCGTGATGCGGGCCGAGGGTGCATTGCGGCGCCCCTGAACAGGGACCTTCGCCCGTGGAAGGCCAGACCACGCTGTCCCGAGACGGAACGCCGCCCCAGGGCAGCGCCGTCCTTCCGAGGTGAAGGAGGCACGCCCCCGGGGCGGCGTTGTGGAGTCAGCCCGAGAGAGCGTCTGTAGCGGCGCGCCCGCGGCTCGGGTGGACGGTCAGTGCGCGGCGGCCAGCTCGCCGTCGTGCGCGTCCGCGGTGCCCCCACCCGCGGTGCCCCCACCCGCGGTGCCCTCGCCCGTGGCGCTCGCGTCCGCCGACTCGTCGTTGAATGGGTCGCCGTGGCGCAGTGCGTTGTAGAGCCCGAGGTCGAGCATTCCCTGGCGCTTGGCGACGATGGTCGGGACGAGGGCCTGGCCGGCCACGTTGACCGCGGTGCGGCCCATGTCCAGGATCGGGTCAATCGCGAGGAGCAGGCCCACCCCTGCCAGCGGCAGGCCGAGGGTCGAGAGCGTGAGGGTCAGCATGACGACGGCGCCTGTGGTCCCCGCCGTCGCGGCGGAGCCGAGGACCGAGACCAGCACGATCAGCAGGTACTGGCTGAAGTCCAGGCTGATGCCGAAGAACTGGGCCACGAAGATCGCGGCGACGGCCGGGTAGATCGCGGCGCAGCCGTCCATCTTCGTGGTCGCCCCGAGGGGTACGGCGAATGATGCATAGCCGGAGGGCACGCCGAGGTTGCGCTCGGCGACGCGCTGCGTGAGCGGCAGCGTGCCGATCGAGGAGCGGGAGACGAACCCGAGCTGGACCGCCGGCCAGACGCCGGAGAAGTACTGCTTGATCGAGAGCCCGTGGGTCTTGACCAGGATCGGATACACCACGAACAGCACCAGGATGAGGCCCGCGTAGATGGCGACGGCGAACTTGCCGAGTGCCCCGATCGTGTCCCAGCCGTACACGGCCACCGCGTTGCCGATCAGGCCGACGGTGCCGAGCGGCGCGAGGCGGATGATCCACCACAGGACCTTCTGGATGATCTCCAGGGCCGAGCGGTTGAAGGTGAGGAAGGGCTCGGCCTTCGCGCCGATCTTCAGCGCGGCGACGCCCACTGCGATCGCGATGACGAGGATCTGCAGGACGTTGAAGCTCACGCTCGTGGTGACCGCCCCGCCGTCGGCCACCGAGGAGCTGGCAGAGAGCCCGAGGAAGTTCTTCGGGAAGAGGCCGGTGAGGAAGGCCCACCAGTCGCCCGTCTTGCCCGAGTACTTGGCCTGCTGGGTGATGCCCGTGTTGGCGCCCGGCTGCAGGAACACGCCGAGGCCGATCCCGATCATGACGGCGATGAAGGCCGTGATCGCGAACCACAGGAGCGTGTTCCACGCGAGCTTGGCCGCGTTGGAGACCTGGCGGAGGTTCGCGATCGAGCTGACCACGGCGGTGAAGATGAGGGGCACGACGGCGGTCTGCAGCAGGCTCACGTAGCTGCTGCCGATCGTCGCGAGGGTCGCGCCGAGGCCGTTGGGGCTGGTCTTGGTGCTGCCCGTGTACTTCGCGAGGAGGCCGAGGGCAAGGCCCACGATGAGGGCGGCGATGATCTGGGGTCCGAACGAGGTGACCCACTTCGGGAGACGGCGCTCGGTGCGCTGGGGGCTGCTGGAGGTGCTCACCGGACTACCGTAGGGCGGAGATTTCTAGCACACGAAGCCTATGTTTCGCAGTGTGACGCAGAGTGTGACGGCGCGGACCGGAGCCGTTGCCCGGAAAACCGCGCCGTCACACGTCTTCTGTTACGCTATTCCGGCCGCGTCAGTGGGATATGTCACTCCACCCGATCAACCCGCCAGGGCCCGACGCAGCGTGTCCAAGCCGACCGATCCGAGGTTGAGGGCGCGCGTGTGGAAGGCCTTGAGATCGAACTCTTTGCCCTCGGCCTCCGCCTTGGCCTTGAGCTCGCCGCGGATCTGCTCCCACAGCCGCTGGCCCACCTTGTATGACGGCGCCTGGCCCGGCCAGCCGAGGTAGCGGTGGAACTCGAAGTCGAGCTGCCCTTCGGAGATGTCCAGGTTCTTGGCGAGGAATTCGCGCCCCTTCTCGGGCGTCCAGGTGCCGGTGCCCCAGCGCTCCGGCACCTCGAGCTCGAGGTGCACTCCGATGTCGAACACCACGCGCGCGGCGCGCATGCGCTGGCCGTCCAGCATGCCCATGCGGTCGCCGAGGTCGGAGAGGTAGCCGAGCTCGTCCATGAGGCGCTCTGCGTAGAGGGCCCACCCCTCGCCGTGGCCGGAGACCCAGCAGATGTTGCGGCGCCAGTCGTTCAGCAGCTCCCGGCGGTAGACGGCGGTGGCGCACTGCAGGTGGTGGCCCGGGACCCCCTCGTGGTACACGGTGCTGGTCTCGGCCCAGGTGGTGAACGTATCCTCGCCTTCGGGCACGGACCACCACATGCGTCCGGGCCGGGAGAAGTCGTCCGACGGCGCGGTGTAGTAGATGCCACCGTCCTGCGTCGGTGCGATCATGCACTCGAGCCTGCGCATGGGCTCGGCGATCTCGAAGTGCGTCCCGGCCAGGCCGGCCACGGCGCGGTCGGAGAGGCCCTGCATCCACGCCTTGAGGGCGTCGGTTCCGTGGAGCTGCCGGGCCGGGTCGGCGTTGAGGAGCGCCTTGGCCTCCGCGATCGTGGCCCCTGGCTTGATCCGCTCGGCTACGGCCTCCTGCTCGGCGATGATGCGGTCAAGCTCCGCCACGCCCCACGCGTAGGTCTCCTCGAGATCCACGGTGGCGCCGAGGAATCGGCGGGAGGCAAGGGCGTACCGCTCGCGGCCCACGGCGTCCTTCTCGGGAGCCTGGGGGAGCAGCTCGTCCTCCAGGAAGTCCGCGAGCCTCAGGTAGGCGGACGACGCCGCGCGCGTGCCTTCCGCGAGCGCGGCGGCGACGTCGGGCGGCAGCTGCGCGTCGCCGTCGTGCGCGGTGCCCAGCCTGGCGCCTGCAGCGAGCTGGGCGAAGAAGCCCGTGCCCTCTTGGCCGTACTTCCGGCACTGGGCGATCACCGCGTGCACCTGCCTGGCCGCGGCGACCTTGCCGTCCGCCGCACCCGAGCGGAGGGCCGTGATGTAGCCCTCGACCGCAGCGGGCACGTTGGAGGCGCGGCCCGCGATGCGCGACCACTGCTCGGCCGTGTCGGTGGGCATGAGGTCGAACGTGGCGCGGATGTGCTGCGCGGGGGAGTCGATGTTGTTCAGGTCTGCGGCGACCCAGCCGCTCTCATGGCGCTCCACCTCGAGGCCGAGCCGCTCGCGCATCGCGTCGACGGTGACCTCATCGACCTCGTCGGCTGGCGTGGCCGAGCCGAGCGCGGCGAGGGTCTCCCGGACCAGCGCGACGCGCGCGTCGATGCCGGCGGGGGAGTAGTCCGGGTACTCGGTCTCATGCCCGGGGTAGCCGAGCTCGGTCGCGAGGGCCGGTTCGAGTTCGAGGAGCCTGGCGGTGAACTCGTTGGCGATGCCGTCCACCGCGCTGGGCTTCCGTGCGGAGGAGGGGCTGGAGATGGTCTCGTCAGTGTTCTGCGTCACGTGACGAGCCTAGCGCGGCTCACCGACACGTGAAAGAACCGGTGCACATTGCCGTCCCGATGACCCGAGGTCATCCCCAATGACACGAGCGCTGAGGGCTCGGGGCCCGGGTCTCAGAGCCTCCCGCGGCGTTGGGCCATCATGTGCCTCGGCCGCAGCGTGGCGCGGCGGATGCGGTCGCGCCGCGTCGGCGCGGCGTCGGGCGCTCCCTGGGAGGGGGCGGAGGCCGCGGCCGCGAGGACCGCGGTGAGCGCGGCGATCTCCTCCGGCGTCGGATTGCCCTTGGTGACGGAGAACAGCACCGGCGCGGCCCCGCCGTCGTGCGCACCCTCGACGCCCGCGTGCTGCTCGGTGTGCATCTGCCGCGCCTGCTGCTCGGTGCTCACAGCGGGATGTTCCCGTGCTTCTTGGCGGGCATGGACGCGTGCTTATCGCGCAGGGCGCGCAGGCCGCGGAGCAGCTGGACGCGGGTCTCGGAGGGGGCGATGACGGCGTCGACGTACCCGAGCTCCGCGGCCTGGTACGGGTTGAGGAGCTCCTCCTCGTAGTTCTGGACGAGCTCGGCGCGCTTGGCGTCGACGTCCCCGCCTTCGGCGATGACCGCGGCCAGCTCCCGCCGGTACAGGATGTTCACGGCACCCTGCGCGCCCATGACGCCGATCTGCGCGGTGGGCCACGCAAAGTTAAGGTCCGCTCCGAGCTTCTTGGACCCCATGACGATGTACGCCCCGCCGTAGGCCTTCCGGCAGATGACGGTCAGCTTCGGCACGGTGGCCTCGGCGTACGCGTAGAGCAGCTTGGCACCGCGGCGGATGATGCCCTGGAACTCCTGGTCCTTGCCGGGAAGGAAGCCGGGGACGTCCACGAGGGTGATGATCGGGATGTTGAACGCGTCGCAGTGCCGCACGAACCGGGCCGCCTTCTCCGAGGCCGAGATGTCCAGGGTGCCGGCGAACTGGATGGGCTGGTTCGCCACGATCCCGACGGTGTGCCCCTCCATGCGCCCGTATCCGATGATCACGTTGGGCGCGTAGAGGGACTGCATCTCGAGGAAGTTGCCGTCGTCGACGATCCCCTCGATCACGGTGCGCATGTCGTAGCCCTGGGACGCGGAGTCGGGCACGAGGCCGTCCAGCGTGCCGTCCTCGTCCGTCTCCTCGAGCTCCTGGTCGGACTCGAGGACGGGTGCCTCCACGAGGTTGTTCGAGGGCAGGAAGTCGAGGAGCTCGCGCACGAAGTCGAGGGCGTCCGCCTCGTCCGAGGCGAGGTAGGTGGCGGTGCCGGTGGTGGCGTTGTGCTGGCGCGCGCCGCCGAGCGTCTCCATGTCCACCTCTTCGCCGGTGACCGTCTTGATGACGTCTGGCCCCGTGATGAACATGTGGCTCGTCTTGTCCACCATGACGATGTAGTCGGTGAGCGCGGGCGAGTAGGCCGCGCCGCCCGCGGAGGGGCCCATGATCACCGAGATCTGGGGGACCACGCCCGAGGCGGCCACGTTGTTCCGGAAGATGTCCGCGAACATCGCCAGCGAGGCGACGCCCTCCTGGATGCGGGCACCTCCGCCGTCGAGGATGCCGACCACGGGGAAGCCGTTGCGGAGGGCGAACTCCTGGACCTTCACGATCTTCTCGCCGTTGACCTGGCTCAGGGAGCCGCCGTAGACGGTGAAGTCCTGGCTGTACACGGCGACGGGGCGCCCGTCCACCGTGCCGTAGCCCGAGACGAGCCCGTCGCCGAGGGGCTTCTTCTTCCCCATGCCGAATGCCGTGGAGTGATGGACCCGGAGGCTGTCGAGCTCCACAAAGCTGCCCTCGTCCAGGAGCATGTCGATGCGCTCCCGGGCCGTGCCCTTGCCGCGCGCGTGCTGCTTCTCGATCGCCTCCTGCCCCGAGGGTGCGAGCGAGGCCGCCCGCCGGTCGCGGAAGTCCGCGATCTTGCCTGCGGTGGTGGTCAGGTCGTGGGTCACGCTCACTCCAGCTCGTCGGTCCATGCGCACTCGTGGTGGCTTTCGTAGGTTTCGCACAGTGCGTCCCGCACGCTCGGCAGGCACGTCACCACAGTCTAGTGAGGCTCCTGTGCATGGCGTGTGTAGGAACCCTACAATTTCTCGCGGACGGGTCGCGTGCGCCGCACGACGGTGGCGGGTGGGCTCTGCGCCAGGGCTGTGTGCCGAATGTTACTCGTTGGTAACATTGTCCCGTACACTGTCCCCATGACGAGCATCACACCCGGGACTGCCGCGTCCCTCTCCGGGCGAACCATCCTCATGAGCGGCGGCAGCCGCGGCATCGGCCTCGCGATCGCCAAGCGTGCGGCGGCGGACGGCGCCAACGTGGCCCTTCTGGCCAAGACGGCCCAGCCGCACGCGAAACTCGCCGGCACCGTCTACACGGCCGCCGAGGAGATCCAGGCTGCGGGTGGCCACGCGCTCCCGATCGTCGGCGACGTGCGCAGCGACGAGGATGTGGCCCGCGCGGTCGAGGAGACGCTCGAGCGCTTCGGAGACATCGACGCCGTGGTCAACAACGCCTCCGCGATCGACCTCTCCGCCACCGAAGCCGTGGACATGAAGCGCTACGACCTCATGCAGGACATCAACGTCCGCGGCACCTTCCTGCTCTCCAAGCTGTCCCTCCCCGCCCTGCGGGACGCGGCCCGGACCGGCGGCGCGCACATCCTCACGCTCTCCCCGCCCCTGAACCTCGAGCCGAAGTGGGCGGGCCGCCACCTCGCCTACACCATCGCCAAATATGGGATGAGCCTCACCACGCTGGGCCTCGCAGAGGAGCTGCGCGCCGCCGGGATCGCAGTCAACTCGCTCTGGCCCGCCACCCTCATCGACACCGCCGCGATCCGCGCGATGCCCGACGGCGACACCCTCGCCTCGGCGGGCCGCTCGCCGCAGATCGTCGCGGACGCCGCCCACGCCATCCTCACGAGCGATCCACGTGCCACGACCGGCAACTTCTTCACCGACGAGCAGGTCCTGCGGGCGGCCGGCGTCACCGACTTCACTCCGTACAGCCTCGGAGCCCCCGAGGACCGCCTCGTGCCGGACATCTTCCTGTGACGGCTGGCAGCTCGCTCTGACGGCCACCGAGTCTCCTGACTGGCGTCCCGGGCCGCGCGACTGGCCTCCCGGGCCGCGCGACTGGCAGTCCCCGGCCGCGCGACTGGGTCCCGGGCCGCGGCCAGCGGTCCCGGGCTGGGCGCCCCCAGATCGGTAGGATTCACGCATGGATGATCACGCGCAGCCCGAGGCCACCGGCGGGGACACCCGCGCCCCCCTCGACCGGACGCTCCTGGGGCCGGAGCTCGCGCGCGAGGCCGGCCTCTCGCGGCTCGAAGTCATCGACGACATCGGCTCGACCAACGCCGAGCTCCTGCGCCTCGCCGAGGCCGACGCGGACAGCTGGGGCGACCTTTCCGTCCTTGCCACGAGCCACCAGAGTGCCGGGCGGGGGCGCCTGCACCGCCACTGGGAGTCGCCCTTCGGCACATCCATCGCGGTCTCCTTCCTGCTGCGGCCGCGCAACCGCGACGGCCGGCCGCTGCCTACCCAGAGCTACTCGTGGTTCTCGCCGCTGGCCGCCCTCGCGCTCCGCGAGGCGCTCGCAGTCTGCGCGGGGCTGGAGGCGAGCGTCAAGTGGCCCAATGACGTGGTGGTGGACGGGAAGAAGATCTCGGGCATCCTTGCCCAGCTCGCGCCGGGAGCGCACGGCGCGCCGCCCGCCGTCGTGCTCGGAACCGGTATCAACGTGGGCCAGACCGAGGACGAGCTTCCTGTCACGACGGCCACGAGCGTCCTCGTGGCCGCGGGGCGACGCGTTCGCCGCGAGGACCTCCTTGCGGCGTATCTGGCCGCATTCGGGCGCCGGTACCGCGAGTTCTGCGCGGCCGACGGCGACCCCGACGCTCCGCTCGCCGGCGGCCGTGGGCTGTGGGGCGAGGTGGAGGACGCGACCATCACGCTCGGCAAGCGCGTGCGCGTGGAGCTGCCGGGCGGGCAGACCCTCGTGGGGCGGGCCACCGGCCTCGACGCCCATGGGGCGCTCCGGGTCGTCGAAGAGGACGGTTCGCGCCACTCGGTCGCGGCGGGGGATGTGGTCCACCTGCGCCCGGCCGACGGCGGCTATGCGTAAGATCCTCACCCCGGGGGAACAGCTCATCGTCGCCACGCACCGGCACGAGCGGATGCTCGTGCTGCCCGCGGTGGTGCTTGTCGTCGTGTGCGGCGCGGGTGCATTCGCCGCCGGATGGCTCTCGCGCGGACACCTCGAGCAGACCTTCCCGTGGCTTCCGCCCGGTTCGCGCCTGTGGCTCGCACTCGTCCCCGCTCTTCTGGGCCTGTGGATCCTGCTCGGCTACTGCCTGCGCGAGCTCGTCGCCTGGCGCTCCGTGACGTATGTCCTGACCAGTCGGAGGATCATGCGCCGCGAGCGCGGCATCGTGCGCCGCGATCGCGCCATGCCACTCTCGCTCGTCCGGGACGTCAACCTGCATCAGGGGTTCATGCAGGGGATGCTCAGGTCCGGGACGATAACCTTGACTTCGGGCCAGTCGGCGCAGCTTACGCTCACCGACGTGCCGGAGGCGCGCCGCTTCAGCCAGTTCATCCTCGAGGCCATCGAGGAGCTGCCCGAGGACGTGTCGTGGCCGGCTCCCGGCGACGAGATCACCGATTCCAGCGACGAGTCGCTGCCGTGGGAACTGAGGGAGGACTGATGGACGGTTCGACGGACGAGGCCCAGATCGACGACGCCCTGACTCCCGAGGCGTTCTCCGTCGACGACGAAGCCCCGGTCCCTGTGGCCGACGACGTTCGCCCCTCCTCGGGGCCGACCGCCGGGCCACGCAAGGTGAATTCGAAGGAGCTCGAGGCGCTCCTCCTCGGCGGCGAACGGACGCTCAAGCGACGCGAGGTGGCCTCCGGCGTCGGGCTCTCCCTTTACTCCGCTCGGAAGCTCTGGCGTGCCCTCGGCATGCCGAATTTCACGGACGACGACCTGGCGTTCACCCGCACCGACCTCGAGCACCTCAAGGTGGTGCCGAAGCTCGTGCGCGAGGGCGTGCTCACCGAGGACGCCGCGATCTCCGTGACCCGTGCCATCGGCCAGATGACCGACCGGATGGTCGTGTGGCAGGTCGAGGCACTCGTGGAGGACATGGTCTCGAACGAGGGCATGACGGACGCCGAGGCGCGCATCGCGCTCATCGACCGCATCCCGGAGCTCATCGCCCCGCTCGAGGAGATGCTCGTCTACTCCTGGCGGCGCCAGCTCAGCGCGGGCGTGCAGCGGCTCGCTGTCCGTGCCCAGGCGGGTCTCGAGCGCAGCGAGGAGGGCCGCGACGGGACGGAGGACGACGCGCCGCTGCCTCTCGCCCGCGCCGTCGGCTTCGCAGACCTGGTCTCCTACACGTCCCTGTCCCGGAGGATGAACGAGAAGACCCTCGCCCAGCTGGTCCAGCGTTTCGAGAACCGGTGCTCCGAGATCATCACCGTGGGCGGCGGACGCCTCGTCAAGACGATCGGCGACGAGGTCCTCTACATTGCCGAGACGCCGACGGCCGGTGCCCAGATCTCCCTCGCACTGGCGAAGGAGTTCGCCCACGATGAGATCCTTCCCCAATGCCGCGTGGCCATGGTGTGGGGTCGGGTGCTGAGCCGGCTCGGCGACATCTACGGGCCCACCGTGAACCTCGCGGCCCGGCTCATCGCGTTGGCGGATCCGGGCCAGGTGCTCGTGGACGATGTCACGGCGAACGCCCTCAGCAACGACGAGCGCTTTGTCCTCGAGCCCCGCGAACCGCAGAACGTGCGCGGGTTCGGGGAGATCCATCCTGTGGCCCTGCGGCCTGGCGAGGGCCCCGGGATCGTCCTCGACTGAGCGTTTGCGGCGCCCGCGCGTCGTGGTCTGCTGGGCGGCATCCCGCCTGCCCGGCGTGTCGCATCCTCGACCTCGCCGCGCCCGCCAGCATCCCACGCGCCCGGTTCGTCGCCTATGCCGCGGCCGCCGCGCCCGATGGCCTCCCGTCCAGCGCGGGCGCCTGTGGCAGGATGGTCCGGCGGGCCAAGAGGGGATGTGCGAACCATGGTGAATCGTTCTTTGCGAGCGGAAGGAGGCCAGCGTGGCACACTCTCACGACGTTGAGCCGCGGCTCACGCTCACGGTGGGCTCCGGCACCGACCGTGGATTGCGGAGGGAGCTGAACGAGGACTCGCTACTCGCCCGTGATCCGGTCTTCATGGTCGCCGACGGCATGGGGGGCCACGAGGCCGGAGAGGTTGCAAGCCAGCTGTGCGTGCAGACGCTCGGCGATTCGCGCGCTCTTGCCCCTGGGACGCACCGGGCCACTGCGCAGGACCTCCAGCACGTGCTCGAGGAGGCCGACTGGCGCATCCGCGAGGCCACGGGCGCGCGGGCCGGCACGACCCTCTCTGGCGCCGTGCTCATCGACATCGCCTCAGTGCCGTACTGGCTTGTGGCGAACGTGGGAGACTCCCGCACCTATCGCCTGTCCGCCGCCGGGCAGCTCACCCAGATCACCGTGGACCACTCCGAGGTGCGCGAGCTCGTCGACGCGGGGGAGATCACGCCCGAAGAGGCGCTGTTCCACCCGCGTCGCCATGTGGTGACCCGTGCCCTCGGTACGGGCGAGGACGCCGAGGCTGACTTCTGGCTGCTTCCGGTCGACGACGGCGACCGTCTTCTCGTCTGCTCCGACGGGCTCACGAATGAGCTGCGCGACGAGGAGATCCTCGGCATCCTCGCGGGCCAAACACATCCCCAGGACGCCGCCGATGCACTGATCGCTGCTGCGATCGATGCGGGCGGCCGGGACAACATCACGGTCATCGTGGTCGACGCCCGTGACTCGGAGGCGGCGTAGGGCGCCGGCGCTCGGAGTCCCCTGCGCTCGGAATCCCCGGTGCTCGGAGTCCCCGGTGCTCGGAGTCCCCGACATCCGGAGTCCCCGGTGCTCTGGCACGGGCTCTCAGCACCGCGGGCGCTGCGCATGGCACGTCTGCATCGTCAGAAGGGCGGCAGGGACTCCCGGTAGGGGCATGTGAGGTAGCTCCGCCCGGAGGGTGCGGTCCACTCGAGCGTGCCGGGTGGCTTGTCGGCATCACCCGTGCCGCCGGGGTCCGTGCCGGCCTGACTTATCGAGGGGAGGGCGCCGGGGACCACCGAGGCTGCCAAGGCAGGTTTCTCCTGGGGCATCCCGATCTGCCGGACTGTCCAATATCCGAGGGATTTGAGTCGGTGGTGCTCTCGGCACAGGAGCGCGAGGTTGTCCGTGTCCGTCGCGCCCTGCTCCTGCCATTCCTGGGTGTGGTCAGCCTCGTTGCTCGCGGCGGGCTTGTCGCAGCCGGGGAAGCGGCACGTGGCGTCGCGGGCGCCGAGGAAGCGCCGCATGGCGGCCGTCGGTGTGTAGCGTGCGCGTCCGATGGCCAAGGGCGCGCCGCTGGCGGGGTCGACGGCGAGCTGGGACCAGGTGGCGGCGCGGGCTGCCAGCCCTCTGGCAGTCACCGCGTCGAGGGGGCCGTAGCCGAGGAGTTCGGCCGGAGCGTCGCTGGTGCCGTTGGCGGTGCCAACCGGGAGCAGGAGGATCGTCTCGCACCGCACGCCTGAGGCAGGTCCGACGGCGGCCGTCCTGGCGCGAGCAGTGGATCGGCCGCGTGCGCCAGTGCTGGCGATGCCCCGGGGTGCCCCGCCGGGTTCGGCTATGGCGCTCGGTCCTGCACCGGCGCCGGCGTCTGAACCGGTGCTGCATCCCGTCCCGGTGCCGCACTCTGCCCTGAATGGGGCCGTATCGCAGAGCAGATCGGCGAAGGCGTCGGTCCGGAGCTGGGCCAGGCTGCGGTGCTCGTCGGCGCCCTGCAGCGAGCGTGCGATGGAGTCGAGGCGCGTGTCGATCGCTGCACCCGTCTCGAGGGGAAGGTACGCGGTGAGCCAGCACATCCCATCTCCGGCGGGATCGACGTCCACCCGCCGATCGGTGGCGGCCTTGGCGCGCCGGGCAGCAAGCGGTTCCTCGGTGAAGCTTTCGACAAGGCGCTGCAGGCGGCGTGCGAGGGCTGCGGGGCTGGGGGTTCGGTCGGGATCGTCGGGGGCGGCGATGTCTACAGCCGCAGCCAGGAACGCGGGAAGCTTCTCCGAGGGCACGGGGAGGGCAGCATCCAGTGCGGCTTTCGCGCGCCGCACGGACAGGCGCCGGCTGCGCAGTGCGTCCAGGACTGGGGCGGCGGCGGGATCGGTGAGCGAGAGGGCCTCGGCGACGAGGCCCCGGGCCGTGCGGGCCGAGACCTTCAGGCGTGCGGTGATCTCGGAAGCGGCGATGGCAGAGGCGTCGGCAGTCCGGAAGGGATCCCCGGTGGCGCCTGCCGAGGAGTCGACTAGCGCATTGATGACAGCTGCACGCTCTGCCAGACGGGCAGCTTCCTCTCCTTCGAGGTCGGCGAGCCGGTCAAGGAGCGCCTCGGCCGCACGTTCGCGCAGCTCAGCCAGCACGATCTCACGTGGCATCGGCTCGAGATCGTCGGGGGAGGCGTAAGGCCGTCCGTCCGGGGATGCCCACTCCTCGTGGAACACCCTCTCGAGGGCCGCATCCATCTCATCGTCGGCGAGGCCGAGCGCGGTGGCCTGATCGTCGAGCTGCCACTGGAGACGCAGCCACTCCGGAGGCTCGACGGGGGCGCCCACGTGGGACGCGTCCAGCAGCGGGCCGTCATCGGCCCACTGATCGTCGAACTCCGCTGCGCCCTCCATAAGACCCAATGTAGAACATACTTTCGAATTGAGAAAGGTGTATCGAACCTTTGTTTGAGCAAGCAGCGCCGGCGAGACGGAGAGCGGGGGCAAGTGTCCGGCGTCGTGCGCCTCCCCGCTATGCCGGAGGCCCACCGGGTGCGCTCCCTCATGGGCGCCAGGACTGTCGGAGGCATGCGGCAAGATAGACACCGTGAGCGCAGAAGCAGCCAAGACCCAGGCGGCCGGCACCCCCGAACCGAGCACCCCGCAGGCGAATGCGGAGGGGGCGAACCCCGACGCGGAGGGTGCCGAGGCGGTGGTTCCGTCCGAATCGCTCCGCGAGCAGTACGACGCCCTCGCGGACGAGGTGCGCACGCATCGAACGCTCTACTACAACGAGGACGCCCCGGTCATCTCGGACGCCGAGTACGATGCGCTCTTCCGCCGGCTCGAGGAATTCGAGGCGCTCCACCCCGAGCTCGTGTCGAACGACTCGCCCACGCAGGAGGTCGGCGGCGAAGCCACGGCGGCTTTCGCGCCCGTCCAGCACCTCGCGAGGATGTACAGCCTGGAGGACGTCTTCTCCATCGACGAGCTGGAGGCGTGGATCCGCCGCGCCGAGGCGAGCGTCGCCGCCCTGGGAATGCCGCGGGCGAAGTGGCTGACCGAACTCAAGATCGACGGCCTTGCCGTGAACCTCCTGTACCGCAACGGTGAGCTCGTCCGGGCCGCAACCCGTGGCGACGGCCGTACGGGTGAGGACGTCACGCACAACGTCCTCACCATCAAGGACATCCCCTCACGGCTCGCCGGCGAGGGCCACCCGGAAGAGGTCGAGATCCGTGGAGAGGTCTACATCCCCACCCAGGCCTTCAAGGAGTTCAACGACGCCCTCATTGCGGACGGGAAGGCGCCGCTCGCCAACCCCCGCAATGCCGCCGCCGGCTCACTGCGCCAGAAGGACCCGGCCGAGACGGCCAAGCGCCCGCTGAGCATGTTCGTGCACGGTATCGGCGCGCGGGAGGGACTCTCCGCGACGAGCCAGGCCGGGACGTACGACCTCCTCAAGGCGTGGGGATTGCCGGTGAGCCCCTACTACGAGGTCCTCGACACGTACGAGCAGGTGCTGGACTTCATCCGGACGTACGGCGAGAAGCGGCACAGCCTCATCCACGAGATCGACGGGATCGTGGTCAAGGTCGATGACTTCGCGACCCAGCGCGCACTGGGCCACACCTCCCGCGTGCCCCGTTGGGCGGTCGCCTTCAAGTACCCGCCCGAGGAGGTCCACACCAAGCTCCTGGACATCCAGGTGAATGTGGGGCGCACGGGCCGTGTCACGCCGTACGGGGTCATGGAGCCGGTCAAGGTCGCGGGCTCCACCGTGGAGATGGCCACGCTGCACAACCAGGACGTGGTCAAGGCCAAAGGCGTCAAGATCGGCGACATCGTCGTGCTGCGCAAGGCCGGAGACGTCATCCCCGAGATCGTGGGGCCGGTCCTCGCGCTCCGGGACCAGCAGGACCCGCCGGTGCGCGACTTCGTCATGCCCACGGTGTGCCCCTCCTGCGGGACTCCGCTCGCACCCAGCAAGGAGGGCGAGGTCGACATCCGGTGCCCCAACGCCCGCTCCTGCCCGTCACAGCTGCGGGAGCGCGTCTTCCACCTCGCTGGGCGCGGCGCATTCGACATCGAGGCGCTCGGCTGGGAGGCCGCGATCGCGCTGACCTCGGGCCCTGGCCCAGACCCCGCAACGATTGGGGGCCGCCCGCAGCCCTCCGGGCCGGGCGTATTGGACGGCGAGGCTCGTATATTCGAGCTTGCCGCCGATTGGCCCCACTCCGCGCTGCGTGACGCGCTCGCTGACGTCATGGTCTGGCGGGAGAAGCGGTCCAAGGGGGTCGGCACCGGCACGTGGGAGCTTGTGCCGTACTTCTGGACCAAGCCGACGGCCAAGAAGCCGTCGGTTCCGACCGCCTCGACTGAGAAGCTCTTCGCTGAGCTCGAGAAGGCCAAGACCCAGCCGCTGTGGCGGGTGCTCGTGGCCCTGTCCATCCGGCATGTCGGGCCGACGGCCTCGCGCGCACTCGCGACCCGTTACGGCTCCATGGCTGCCCTCCGCAAGGTGCTGGACGCCGAGGACGCACGCGAGCAGCTCGCCGAGGTGGACGGTGTGGGCCCCATCATTGCCGATGCGTTCATCGAGTGGTTCGCGGAGGACTGGCACCGCGACATCGTGGACCGCTGGGCGGCCGCGGGCGTGAAGATGGAGGACGAGCAGCACGCCTCGGTGGAGCGGACACTCGAGGGCCTGACGATCGTGGTGACCGGCAGCCTCGAGGGCTTCAGCCGCGACGAGGCCAAGGAAGCGATCATTCTCCGCGGCGGGAAGGCCTCGGGGAGCGTCTCGAAGAAGACGGACTACGTGGTGGCCGGCGAGAGCGCCGGTTCGAAGCTGGACAAGGCCGAGCAGCTCGGGGTCCCGGTCCTCGACGAGGACGGCTTCCGGAAGCTGTTGGAGGAGGGGCCGCCTCCGGCCGTTGAGCCAGGCGAAGCCGCCCCGACGGCCGTTGAGCCGGGCGAAGCTGCGTCGACGCACGACGCCGGTGCTGGCGCCCCCTCGCGCGGCGAGCTCGCCGCGGAGATCGGTGAGGCAGAGGCAGAGGCAGAGGCAGAGGCAGAAGCTGAAGGAGACGCCGAATGACCCCCACCGAGTACACGGCCGACTTCCTCGACAGCCTCCTCGAGTCGGCCCGCCGCGCCGCTGCCGCCGGTGCAGCGGTCCTGGGGAACCGCGACCCCGGCGTGCTGTCGCGGGCCGACGGCGGTGCAGAGACCAAGAGCTCGGGCAGCGATTGGGTGACCGAGTTCGATCTCGCCGCCGAGAAGGCCGTCCGCGCCGTCCTTGCCGCCAGACGCCCTCACGACACCGTGACGGGCGAGGAGCAGGGCACGGCGCGGGTCGCGGAGCCGAGCGGCTTCCGCTGGTCCATCGATCCTCTCGATGGGACGACCAACTTCATCCGCGACATCGTGTACTACGCGACGAGCGTGGCAGTGGCGGACGCCGACGGCGTGTGGCTGGCTGGCGCTGTCAACGCGCCGGCCCTAGGCCGCGAGTACTGGGCGGTGCGCGGGGGAGGGGCGTGGCGCCTCGACATGCCACGCGCGGCTGGCGGTGAGGGCGGCCTCGAGACCTGGCCGCGCCAACTCGAGGGTCCGACCCCCGGACGTGCGGCAGTGGGCTCGGCCCTCGTGGCCACGGGCTTCAGCTATGATCCAGCGGTGCGGGCCGAGCAGGCGGAGTTCCTGCCGGGCCTCATGGCCGGCTTCGGGGACATGCGCAGGCTCGGGTCTGCCGCCCTGGACCTGTGCCTCGTGGCCGACGGCACGCACGACGCCTACGGCGAGCGGGGCCTCAACGAGCATGACTTCGCCGCCGGTGCCCTCATCGCCGAGGAAGCCGGGTGCTGGGTGCGCCGCCCCCTCCTCACGAGTCCTCTCCTCGGCGGCCCCAGCGACGACGAGCGACTCGCGGCCTGGACCTGCGCCGGCGCGATCGAGTTCTCGGGAAGGTTCCCCGTCGAGTGACCGGCCTCAGTGTCCGCGAAGCGAGCCCGGCGGATTATCCCGAGATCGCCCGGATCGCGGAGGCGGCCTACCTCGGGCCCGGCTACTTCGAGAGTGCCGAACACCCCTACATGCAGCACATCGCGGACGTGGCCTACCGCGCCGCAAGGGGCACGGTCCTCGTCGCCGAGCGGGACGGGCGCGTCGTTGGATCTGTGACGGTCATGGCGCACGGCGACGGCTTCGACCAGATCGCGCGCGAAGGAGAGTTCGAGTTCCGCCTCCTCGTGGTGGACCCCGCCGTGCAGCGGTCCGGGGCGGGGACCGCGCTGGTGCGCGAGGTCGAGGCGAGGGCCCAGCGGGCGGGCGCGAGCGCCGTCGTGCTCACGACGGGGGAGGGCTGGGAGGCGCCCAACGCGCTCTACCCGCGGCTCGGATACGAGCGCGCTCCCGAGCGCGACTGGCCCGTGCCCGAGACCGACATCATGCTGCCGGTGTACGTCAAGCGGCTCTGAGCCGCCCGCTTCCGGCCCGCGACTAGACTTGAGTGCGAACCTCTTACCACCGCACAAGGGAGATCCATGGCTGAGATCACTCGCGACGACGTTGCGCACCTCGCGCAGCTCGCGCGGATCGAGATGAGCGAGGCGGAACTCGACAAGATGGCCGGCGAGCTGGCCCACATCGTCGATGCCGTCAAGAGCGTGAGCGAGGCCGCCGGGCCCGACATGCCCGCCACGAGCCACCCGATCCCGCTGCAGAACGTCTTCCGCGAGGACGTCGTGGGCCACGTGCTGACCCCGGCCGAGGCGCTCTCCGGTGCCCCCGATTCCGACCAGGACCGCTTCAAGGTCCCGGCCATCCTGGACGAGGAGTAATCCATGGGAACCAGCGAACTCATCACGTCCAGCGCGTCTGCCCTCGCCCAGAAGCTCGCCGCCAAGGAGGTCTCCTCCGAGGAGGTCACCAAGGCGCACCTCGACCGCATCGCCGAGGTTGACGGGGGCGAGCGGGGAGTCCACGCGTTCCTGCACGTCAACACCGAGGAGGCGCTCGGCGTCGCCCGCGAGGTGGACTCGGTCCGCGCCGCAGGCGGGGACGACGCCGCGGCGCTCCACCCGCTCGCGGGTGTCCCGATCGCGATCAAGGACCTGATCGTCACGGTGGGGCAGCCCACGACCGCCGGCTCCCGCATCCTCGAGGGGTGGATGAGTCCCTACGACGCGACCGTGATCAAGAAGATCCGGGCCGCGAAGCTCCCCATCCTCGGCAAGACCAACCTCGACGAGTTCGCGATGGGCTCCTCGACTGAGCATTCCGCCTTCGGCCCGACCCGCAACCCGTGGGACCTCGACCGGATCCCCGGCGGCTCGGGCGGCGGCTCCGCCGCGGCCGTGGCGGCCTTCGAGGCACCGCTTGCCCTCGGCACCGACACGGGCGGCTCGATCCGCCAGCCCGGTGCCGTCACCGGCACGGTCGGCGTCAAGCCCACGTACGGGGCGGTGTCCCGGTACGGCGCGATCGCGATGGCCTCGAGCCTGGACCAGATCGGCCCCGTCACCCGCTCGGTCCTCGACGCCGCACTCCTCCAGGAGCTCGTCGGAGGCCACGACCCGTTCGACTCGACGTCGCTCACCGACCCGTTCGACACGCTCGCCCAGGCGGCCCGCGCCGGCGCCGTCGAGGGCTCCCTCAAGGGTCTGCGGATCGGCGTCGTGAAGGAGCTCGGCGGCGAGGGCTATCAGGCCGGCGTCGAGGCCCGCTTCCGCGACTCGCTCGAGCTGCTCAAGGGCGCCGGAGCACAGGTCGTCGAGGTCTCGTGCCCCAACTTCAAGTACGCCCTCGGTGCCTACTACCTCATCATGCCGTCCGAGGTGTCCAGCAACCTCGCGAAGTTCGACGGCGTGCGGTACGGCCTGCGGGTCACGCCGAAGGACGGCCCGATGACGATCGAGCGCGTCATGGCCGCGACCCGTGCGGCCGGGTTCGGCGACGAGGCGAAGCGACGCATCATCCTCGGCACGTACGCGCTCTCGGCCGGCTACTACGACGCCTACTACGGCTCGGCCCAGAAGGTCCGCACGCTCATCCAGCGGGACTTCGACGCTGCGTTCGCACAGGCCGATGTGCTCATCTCCCCGACCGCGCCCACGACGGCGTTCCGGCTCGGCGAGAAGCTCGACGACCCGCTCGCGATGTACCTCAACGACGTTGCGACCATCCCGGCCAACCTCGCGGGCGTGCCGGGCCTGTCCCTCCCGGGCGGCCTCGCCGACGAGGACGGCCTGCCCGCAGGCATCCAGCTTCTCGCCCCGGCCCGCGAGGACGCCCGCCTGTACAAGGTCGGGGCGGCCCTCGAAGCCCTGCTCGAGGCGCAGTGGGGCGGCCCGCTGCTGTCGAAGGCGCCGGCACTCGGGGCCGGGCAGACCGTCGAGACCAGCACAGGAGTGAAGTAGAGATGGCAACGGACACGATCCTGTCCTTCGAGACGGCCATGGAGAAGTTCGATCCGGTCCTCGGCTTCGAGGTCCACGTCGAGCTCAACACGAAGAGCAAGATGTTCTCCTCCGCACCGAACGTGTTCGGCGACGACCCGAACACGGACGTCAACGAGGTGGACCTGGGCATGCCCGGCGTGCTTCCCGTGGTGAACAAGGCTGCGGTCGAGTCGAGCATCAAAATCGGGCTCGCCCTCAACTGCGAGATCGCCGAGTCCTGCCGGTTCGCCCGGAAGAACTACTTCTACCCGGACACCCCGAAGAACTTCCAGACGTCCCAGTATGACGAGCCCATCGCGCACGACGGCTGGCTGGACATCGAGCTCGAGGACGGCACCGTGTTCCGTGTCGAGATCGAGCGGGCCCACATGGAGGAGGACGCCGGCAAGCTCACGCACCTTGGCGGTGCCACAGGCCGCATCCAGGGCGCCGACTACTCCCTCGTGGACTACAACCGCGCCGGCGTTCCGCTCGTCGAGATCGTCACCAAGCCGATCGTCGGCGCCGGTTCCCGTGCCCCCGAGCTTGCGAAGGCGTACGTCGCCGCCGTCCGCGAGATCGTGAAGAACCTCGGCGTCTCGGACGCGCGCATGGAGCGCGGCAACGTGCGCTGCGACGCCAACGTCTCGCTCATGCCGAAGGGCGCAACCCAGTTCGGCATTCGCTCGGAGACGAAGAACGTCAACTCGCTCCGCTCGGTCGAGCACGCTGTGCGGTACGAGATCCAGCGCCACGCCGCTGTCCTCGAGGCGGGGGAGAAGGTCACGCAGGAGACCCGCCACTGGCACGAGGACACGCGCACCACGACGGCCGGGCGGCCCAAGAGCGACGCCGACGACTACCGCTACTTCCCCGAGCCGGACCTCGTCCCCGTGGTCCCGAGCCGCGAGTGGGTCGAGGAGCTGCGCTCTTCGCTGCCTGAGCCCCCCGCGGAGCGCCGCAGGCGGCTCAAGGAGTCGTGGCGGTTCGCGGACGCGGAGTTCCGCGACGTCGTCAACGCGGGCGTCATCGACGAGATCGAGGCCACCATCGCCGCGGGTGCAACCGCACAGGCAGCCCGCAAGTGGTGGATGGGCGAGATCGTGGGCCGCGCCAAGGCCGCCGAGGTCGACCCCGCCGATCTCGGCGTGAGCCCCGAGGCGATCGTCGAGCTCAACGGCCTCGTCGAGCACGGCAAGCTCAACAACAAGATGGCCGGCCAGGTCCTCGACGGCGTGATCGCCGGCGAGGGCACGCCGACGGAGGTCATGGAGGCCCGCGGCCTCGTTCTGGTCTCCGACGACGGGCCGCTCCTCGAGGCGATCGACGCCGCACTCGCCGCTCAGCCGGACGTCGCGGACAAGATCCGCGGCGGCAAGGTCCAGGCTGTCGGCGCGATCGTGGGCGGAGTCATGAAGGCCACGCGCGGGCAGGCCGACGCCGGCCGCGTCCGTGAGCTCATCCTTGAGAAGCTCGGCGTCCAAGGCTGACGATCGGTGAGCGGGCGGGTCCTCCCCAGAACGGGAGGGCCCGCCCTTTCGCGTTCCGGCGCGTGGTCTCATCATGGGAGGCGGTGCGGAGGGCCGCTCCCAAGGAGGATGAGATGACGGCGCAGGTGAACTATTTCGAGATCGGGACCCCGGACCCTGAGGGCTCGCGGGCCTTCTATGGTGGGCTGTTCGGCTGGGAGTTCGGGGAGCCGTCCCCGGTGGGCTACCGCATGGTCAACACGGACCAGGGCGGCCTCTGGGACACCACCGGGATCGGCCGGGACCACTGGGCGGTGTTCTACGTCCAAGTGGAGGATGTGGCCGCCGCCGTCGCCGAGGCCGAGCGTCTCGGGGCCACGGTCGCCCTCCCGCTCGTCAACAACGGCGCCATCGAGTTCGCCCATCTCGTCGACCCCGCCGGGAACCGGTTCGGGATCTGGCGGCCGCTGGCTGCATAGGCTTCACCCCACGTTCTGGACAGTACCGCCGTCTGTAGACCGAGGTGTTGTCCACAACCCGGGGTATCTTCGGGCGGGCTCGCTTCAGGCGTACGCACGACGCCGCCACTCGCCCCGCGCGTGCAGCGCACCCGGGCCTTCGGCACCTACTGGTGCGGCGCCGTCGTGCGTATTGTTGGGCCCATGGCGCCACTGATCCAGTACCACGCGACGGTCCTCGGCAGCCCTGATCCGCGGGCGGCCGCTCGCTTCTACTCCACGCTGCTGGGGTGGGAGCTCGGTGACGACGAGCAGGAGTGGACCACGGTCCGGGACCCCGCCGGGGGACGGCAGCTCTCCTTCCAGTTCGAGGAGAACTATGAGCGGCCGGTATGGCCCGAGCAGCCCGGGAAGCAACAGCAGATGATGCATCTTGACCTGCTCGTGGCGGACCTCGCGAAGGCGGCGGCGCATGCCGAGGACTGCGGGGCGACGAAGGCGCCGCATCAGCCCCAGGAGGACGTCATCGTCTTCTTCGATCCCGACGGGCACCCCTTCTGCCTCTTCGAGAACTGACGGCCGGCCTCGTCCCGAAGGGGAGCCGGGACCGAATTCTCAGAGTCTTCTGAGAACCGGGTTCCTACGCTCGGGGCATGACGTCTCAGCACACCCCCGGCGCCTCCACTGCGACCGCACGATGGATGCGCGCACTCGATCTCGACTTCCCCCGCGGCCGCAACCAGCCCGCGCCCGTGCGCTGGGTGGTCGCGAGCGCCGTCGCCGTCGTGGGCTCCGTGCTCGCCTGCGCCGCCCTCGCGGCGGCCGGTGTCGCGTGGTTCCCCGAGACCGCCGGCTACGAGCACTTCGGGTTCGTGGACTACACAAAGCTGACGGTGATCGGCGTCGGCCTCGCGTGCCTCGCATGGCCCGCCGTGACGTGGTTGTCGTCGCGGGCATGGAAGCCGTTCCTGTGGCTGGCCATCCTCGTGACCATCGTGGGCCTCGCCCCGGACGCTTGGATCCTCTACAAGGGCCAGCCCGCCAACGCCATCGGCGTCCTCGTGCTCATGCACTTCGCGGTGGCACTCATCACCTACCCGGCGCTCGTGCTCATCGCGCCGCAGCGGCGCGGTGCTCGGCCTCGGCGACGAGCTCGCCCATCAGCCCTCTGAGGGTCTCGGCCACCGTGCGCACCGACCGCCGCCGGGCGTTCTCCGGGCGGATGAGCAAGTCGATGCTGCGCCTCGTCCCGATCCCCGCAAGTGGTCGCAGCACGACGTCGGGCGGCAGCCCGATCCCCGCCGTGTACCGGGGAATCAGGCCGAGGACTCCGCCTCCTGCCACGACCGCCGCGACGGTCGAGTAGTCGTTGATCCGGTGGGAGACCTCGGGCGAGCGGCTCGCGACTGCCCCGATGGCCGCCAGGACGTCGGCGGGCGAGTACCCCGGCCGGCTCGAGACCCACGGCTCGCCGGCCACGTCCTCGGGGGCCAGTTCGGCCCGCGCGGCAAGCGGGTGCGCGGCCGGGAGCGCGACGTCGAACGGCTCCTGCACGAGCGGCACCACGACGAGCCTGTCCTCGGGCCATGCCTCGGTGTGGGCGAGGCGGTGCGCGAGCACGATGTCATACCTGCCAGTCAGCGCCGGGAAGCCGTGCTGCGGGACGTCCTCGTCGGTGAGCCGGAGCCTCGGCGAGGGGCGCGCGGACGCCGCCCCGCCGGCGTCGTGCGCTGCGGGCTGCGGCGGAGGCACCGCGAGCCGCGCCGCGAGCCTTCCGAAGAGTGCCTGTGCGGCCGAGTGGAACGCGCTCACGCTCACGATCCCCGCCGGGTCCTCGTGGTACGCACCGATCGCGGCGCGCGCGTCCGCCATGGCGCGCACGACGGCGCCGCCCGCCTCCGCGAGGACCCTCCCCGCATCCGTCAGGACAAGATTGCGGCCCTCCTTGCGGGTCAGCTGCGTGCCCGCGCTGCGGGCGAGCAGTGCCAGCTGCTGGGACACGGCGGACGGTGTGACCATGAGCTCCTCCGCCACGGCCTTGACGCTCCCGAGCTCACCCAGCTCGCGCAGGATCTGCAGCTGCCGGACATCCATAAGGGAAATCTAAACCGTCCCTTGAGAAACCCGCCGTTGTTCTAAGCGGTGCGGTGGAATTGAATGGCCTCATGAAGGCCCTGTACAAGCCCGGCCCGCAGGCCGGCTTCGAGTTCACCGATCGCCCCGAGCCGAAGACCGGGCCAGCGGACGTTAAGATCCGCGTGCACGCGACCGGCATCTGCGGCACCGACCTCCACCTCCAGTCGTGGGACGAGTCCGCTCAGGCGATGGCCACCGCCCCGTTCATCCCGGGCCACGAGTTCTATGGCGAGGTGGTCGAGACGGGCGAGGACGTCAAGGTGGTGAGGGTCGGGGACCGCGTCTCGGGTGAAGGCCACATCGTGTGCGGCATGTGCCGCAACTGCCGGGCCGGCCGCCGGCAGATGTGCATCAACGTGGTCAGCGTCGGGGTGCAGCGCGACGGCGCTTTTGCCGAGTACATCGTGATCCCCGAGGCCAATGTGTGGGTGCACCACGACTTGCTCATCACCCCCGAGCTCGGGGCGATCTTCGATCCGTTCGGCAACGCCGTGCACACCGCCCTGAGCTTCCCGCTCGTCGGGGAGGACGTCCTCATTACGGGAGCAGGGCCGATCGGGCTCATGGCCATTTCGGTGGCACGCCACGCCGGCGCCCGGAAGATCGCCATCACGGACGTCTCGGAGCGGCGCCTTGAGCTCGCCCGCCAGATGGGTGCCGACCTCGCCGTGGACGTCTCGACGATGTCCGTGCGGGAGGCCCAGGACGAGCTCGGCATGCTCGAGGGCTTCGACGTCGGCTTCGAGATGTCCGGCAGGCCGTCGGCGCTCGCGGGGATGATCGAGAACATGAACCACGGTGGCCGGATCGCGATGCTGGGGCTGCCCTCGGAGAAGGCAGAGCTGGACTGGACCAAGATCGTCACCCACATGCTCACGCTCAAGGGCATCTACGGCCGCGAGATGTTTGAGACCTGGTACGCGATGAGCGCGATGCTCTCCTCGAATCCGGTGCTGCGACGCAACGTCGCCTCCGTGGTGACCGACGTCCTGCCGGCTGCCCGCTGGGAGGAGGGGTTCGGCGTCGCCCGCTCTGGCAGCGGCGGCAAAGTGGTGCTGGACTGGACCGGCGTCTAGCCGGCACGACGACGGAGCCGGAAGGAAGACGGAGGGAAAGCGCATGTTCGCAGGGGTGAAGGAGCAGCTCGCCGCGGAGCTGGACGAGATCCGCGCGGCGGGGACATTCAAGGAAGAGCGGCACATCGACTCGCCGCAGTCCGCGCACATCGAGGCTGGCCCGCTCGGTGCGCCAGCGGGGGAGGTGCTCAACTTCTGCGCCAACAACTACCTGGGCCTCGCGGACCACCCGGACCTCATCGCGTCGGCGAAGCGCGCCCTCGACGAGCGCGGCTTCGGGATGGCCTCGGTCCGGTTCATCTGCGGTACCCAGGACGCGCATCTGGCGCTCGAGCGCCGCGTCTCGGAGTTCCTCGGCACCGAGGACACGATCCTCTTCTCGAGCTGCTTCGATGCGAACGGCGGGGTGTTCGAGGCGCTGCTCGGGCCGGAGGACGCCGTCATCTCGGATGCCCTCAACCACGCCTCGATCATCGACGGCATCCGCCTGTGCAAGGCCGCGCGCCTGCGGTACGCCAACCGAGACATGGCCGAGCTCGAGGCCCGGCTCCAGGAAGCGCGCCAGATGCACGACGGCGCCGGGGCGCGTCGCGTGCTCGTCGTCACCGACGGAGTCTTCTCGATGGACGGCTACCTCGCGCCGCTGCGGCAGATCTGCGACCTCGCCGAGAGGTACGGCGCCATGGTGATGGTGGACGACTCCCACGCCGTAGGCTTCATGGGCGCTAGGGGCGCCGGTACGCCCGAGCACGCGGGCGTCTCGGACCGGGTGGACATCTACACGGGCACGTTCGGAAAGGCCCTCGGCGGTGCGTCCGGCGGGTACGTCTCCGGGCGTGCCGAGATCGTCGCAATGCTGCGCCAGAAGGCGCGGCCCTACCTCTTCTCCAACTCCGTGGCGCCGGCGATCGTGGCAGCCACCATGACGGCGCTGGACCTTGTGGCCGGCTCCGCGGACCTGCGCGAGCGGCTGTTCGAGAACGCTGCGCTGTTCCGGAAGCGCATGGGGGAGGAGGGCTTCGAGGTCCTGCCCGGCGAGCACGCGATCGTCCCGGTCATGTTCGGCGACGCCGCGCTCGCGGCGCGGATCGCCACGGAGATGCTCGCGCACGGCGTGTACGTCACGGCCTTCTCGTATCCGGTGGTCCCCAGGGGCCAGGCGCGCATCCGTGTGCAGCTCTCCGCTGCCCATACCGCCGAGGACGTCGAGGCCGCGGTGAAGGCCTTCGCGGCAGCGAGAGAGGCCGTCTCGGCAGGCGCCTGACGTGACTCAGATCACTCCCGGGCTTCTGCGGCGCCCCTTCCGCCGGCAGTAGGGGCCTCCTTACCGTGGAAAGTGCGAGGCCCGGCGAGCGACGTCAACGGCCGCCCACCGCGCCGCGCGGTGGCCACATCCCTGGCCACCGGGCAAGCAGGAGGAAATGCCATGAGCGATGTGGCTCCCATCCGGCACAGTGTGCGCACGGGAGGCTCCGGACTCAAGAACATGGGCGGCCTGTGGGGCGAGCTCCTCGCAGAATTCCTCGGGACGTTCGTCCTGATCGCCTTCGGTGACGGTGTCGTGGCGATGGCCGTGGCAGCGCTGCCCGGCTCGGGCCGCGCCCAGACCAACACGACCATCTTCCTCGCGAGCGGCGACTGGCTGCTCATCACGTGGGGGTGGGCCCTGGCAGTGGCGATGGCCGTGTACGTTGCGGGAGGGGTCAGCGGCGCCCACATCAATCCCGCTGTGACGCTGGCCTTCGCCGTGCGGCGACGGTTCCCCTGGAACAAGGTCGGGCCGTACATGATCGCGCAGGTGGCGGGCGCCTTCGTCGGCGCAGCCCTCGTGCTTCTGAACTACTTCCCCGCGATCGATGCCTACAACAAGGCCGTAGGCACCGGCCGCGCGGACCCGAAGGGCAACGCCACCTACTCGATCTTTGCCACATTCCCCGCCCCGTTCTACAACGGGAACAACATCGGGCCGCTCATCGACCAGATCATCGGCACGATGTTCCTCGTGATGCTGGTCGTGGCCATCATCGACCTGCGCAACACCGCGGTGCAGGCCAACCTCGGCCCGCTCATGATAGGCCTCGCGGTCGCGGCGATCGGAATGTCCTTCGGAGCGAACGCCGGATACGCGATCAACCCGGCCCGCGACCTGGGGCCGCGGCTGCTCGCCTGGGCGGCAGGCTGGGGGCAGGTGGCGATGCCCGGCACAGTGGAGGGCTCGTTCAGCTGGTACTTCTGGGTACCCATCGTCGGGCCCCTCATCGGAGGCGTGATCGGGGTGCTGGTCTACGACTGGTTCATCGGGGACGTTCTCCACGCGCGGATGAGGCTCGCGGAGGGGCCGGAGCCGGGTCGCACCGCTGAGTAGGGGCCGGGAAAGGCGCCGGGGAACGCTGCGACGAGCGGGGAGGGACTCCGCAAGGGGCCCCCGACCCCTCCTCTCCATCGCCCGTCACGGGTAGGGTGTGGCCATGACGGCCACATCCAGCAGTGCCTACGGCAGCGCCGAAGACGTCGACGTCCTCATCGTGGGAGGAGGCATCGTCGGCCTCTCGCTCGCCTCAGCGCTCGGCGGCCGATGCCGGGTCGCCCTCGTCGAGGCCGAGCCCTCGCTCGCGTACCACACCTCCTCGCGCTCGGCGCAGCAGCTCATCCCCAGCTACGGGCCCGCGCCCGTCAAGGAGCTGACCCGCCGCACGCTCGCTGCGCTCGCTGACGCCGCGGACGTCGGTCCGGACGGGGCCCGGAGGCTCATCTGGCCCAGCCGCTTCATGCTGGTCGGCAGCCGCGCAGCGGTCGAGGCCGAGTCGCACGAGGGCATGCGTGCCCTCACCCGCGACGAGGCACGAGAGCTCCTCCCCGCCCTGAAGCCGGAGGCCTTCGAGGCCGCGGCCCTCGACACGGACTCCGTCCGGGTCGACGCCGACGCGCTGCTGGCCTACCACGAGCACCGGGCGCAGGCGGCGGGCGTGGGCATCCACGTCGGCGCCCCCGTGCACACCGCGCAGCGAGTGGGGGAGGGGTGGCTCGTCGGCGCGGGCGCAGAGGGCTTCCACGCGACCAACGTCGTCAACGCCGCCGGCGCGTGGGCGGACGACCTCGCGATCCTCTTCGGCGTCGAGCGCCTGGGCCTGCAGCCCTACCGGCGCACGGCGGCCCTCGTCTCGCTTGCCGAACCGCTGGCTCCCGATGCACCGATGGTGGCCGCGGCGGACGACACCTGGTACTTCCGCCCCGACCCGGCGGGAGCCCTCGTCTCGCCGTCGGAAGCGGAGCCGTCCCTTGCCGAGGACGCCGTCCCGCGGCCGGGCGACATCGAGGCCGCGCTGGAGCTGATCCGCACGGTCGCCGACCTCAAGGTCACGGGGATCGTGCGGGCCTGGACGGGCCTGCGCACCTCGCCCCAGGACGGGCTGCCCGTGATGGGCTTCGACCCCGAGGCTCCGGGGTTCTTCTGGCTGGCCGGGCAGGGCGGCTATGGCTTCCAGACGTCCTCCGCGCTCGCCGAGGACGCCGCCGCCCAGCTCCTCACGGGTCCCGAGGCCCTCCGTTCGGGGGCAGGTCCGGTATCGGAGACAGCCAGGGCGTTCGATCCCCATCGCCTGTCCGTCCGGAGCTAGAGCATAGGAGTATGGCCCTCCTCATCGACAGCATCGGCGAGCTTTCCACCCAGCACCTCACGGGTGAGGCGAGCCCTGGATCCGGCGAGGGCGCCGGCGTGCTGCGGGACGCCGCAGTCGTGCTCGACGGCGAGCGGATCGCCTGGGTGGGGCCCGCCCGCCACGCGCCCGCAGCAGACGAGCGCTTCGACGCCGGCGGCCGCGCCGTGCTGCCCGGCTGGGTCGATTCGCACTCCCATCTGGTCTTCGCGGGAGACCGCACCGCGGAGTTCGAGGCCCGCATGGCCGGCCAGGCTTACGCAGCCGGCGGGATCGGCGTCACCATGGCCGCCACGCGGGAGGCGTCCGACGCCGAGCTGCGCCGTCTGCTCTCGGCCCGCCTCGCCGAGGCGGTTGCGGGCGGCACCACCTACCTCGAGACCAAGACGGGCTACGGGCTCGATGTGCCCCACGAAGTCCGCAGCGCGGTGCTCGCCGGCGAGTTCGTGGACGAAGTCACCTACCTTGGGGCGCACCTCGTCCCGGCCGGCGCGGACGCCCAGGAGTACACCGACCTCGTCTGCGGCGAGATGCTGAAGGCCGTGCTGCCCCACGTTCGCTGGGCGGACGTGTTCTGCGAGCGGGGCGCCTTCAGCGAGGAGCAGTCCCGCCGAGTCCTCACGGCCTGTCGTGATGCCGGCCTCGGGCTGCGGGTGCACGGCAACCAGCTCGGACCCGGGCCGGGAGTGCGGCTCGCCGTCGAGTTCGGTGCCGCCAGCGTGGACCACGTGAACTTCCTCGACGAGGCCGACGTCGAGGCGCTCGCTGGCTCGTGGGTGCACTGGACCGGCCCCGGCGGCGCCCCCGGACAGGCCGGAGAGGCTCAAGACTCCTTGGCCAGCCAAGACTCTTGGGCCAGTCAAGACTCCTTGGCCAGCCAAGACGCTTGGGCCAGCCAAGACTCCTTGGCCACGGCGGGCACCGTGGCCACCGTCCTGCCCGCGTGCGACCTCTCGACCCGGGCGCCGCTCGCCCCGGCCCGGCGACTCCTCGATGCCGGGGTCCAGGTCGCGATCGCCTCCAACTGCAATCCCGGCACGAGCTACACGAGCTCAGTGGCCTACTGCGTCACCACTGCCGTGCTCCAGATGGGGCTGTCCGTCCAGGAAGCCGTGCGGGCTGCCACGTTCGGCGGGGCCCTCGCCCTCCGGCGGCATGCAGGTGTCGATGCCGACGGCCAGCGGGCGGTGGGCTCGATCGCCGTCGGCCATCGCGCCGACCTGCAGCTGCTAGACGCGCCGAGCGCCACCCACCTCGCCTACCGGCCCGGGATGCCGCTCACCAGCGCGGTCTGGCGGGCGGGGCGCAGGGTCCGCTAGAGGCTGGTGCCCAGCATCGTTCGGCAAGATGGAAGCATGCCCGAAGCACCCGCCGTCGTCCGTTCCGCCTCCCGCGTCCGGTGGCGCGCCCAGCTGCTGATCGTGCTCGGGCTCTCGCTCGGGCAGTCCGCCGTGTACTCGGTGGTCCAGCTGATCGACAAGGCGACCCGCGCGCCGCTTGCGCAGGGCACGTCCACGCTCAACCAGTCGCGCAGCACCCGCGAGTACTTCGACCTCACTTACCAGCTGCTCGACATCCTGTTCGCGCTCGTCCCGGTAGCCCTGGCCCTGTACTTCGTGTGGGATGCCGTGGCGCGACGCCGGCTGGGCCGGACACCGTGGACGGTGCCGTTCCGGCGGCTCGGGCTCGACCTCAGCCGGCCGGGGCGGGACCTCCTGTGGGGTGTGGGGCTGTTCCTCGCGATCGGCATCCCGTCCTTGGGCCTCTACTGGGCCGGGCGGGCGCTCGGGATCACGACGGCGATCATCCCCAGCGGGCTCGACCAGTACTGGTGGACGGTGCCGGTGCTCATCGTCTCCGCGGTGCGCCACGCGATCGTCGAGGAGGTCATCGTCGTGGCCTTCATGCTCGGCTGGCTGCGCCGGCTCGGGTGGGCGGCGCCTGTGGCGGTGGGAGCGAGCGCGCTCCTGAGGGGCAGCTACCACCTGTACCAAGGGATCGGGCCGTTCGTGGGCAACGCCGTGATGGGCCTTGTGTTCTGCTGGGTCTACCGGCGCTATGGGCGGACGATGCCCCTCGTGGTCGCGCACGCCCTGCTGGACATCACCGCGTTTGTCGGCTTCAGCCTCGTGGGCAAGGCCATCGGGCTGGGGTGACCACTCGAGCGAACGCCGGAGACCCTGCAAGGTGCTGGCAGGGACCCCGCAACGGAACGGCAGGGACCCCGCAACGTGCTGGCAGGGACCCCGCAAGGTGCTGGCAGGGACCCCGCAACGGACTGGCAGGGACCCCGCAACGGAACGCCAGGGACCCCACAGCCGAAGTTGTGGGGTCCCTGGCGGCGGTTTGGGTCCCTGCTCAGATCGTGACGACGCCCTTGGCGGTCTCGAACGTCACGCTCATGATCCCCGGGGTGCCCTTCGGGGAGACCCACTCGACCTCGACGTCCTCGAGCGGCTTCTCGACCGGCTCACCGAGCCACTCGGTGACGCGCTCGGCCGAGCCGGCGATGGTCAGCTTGCTCAGGCGCACGGTGCCCGGGTAGGCGTTGGACGGGTGCAGCTCCGGGTCGCCCTCCCACTTGAGCACGTACGGAACCTGGGGGTCGGCGATGAGGCCGAGGATGCCGATCTGCTTCCACACGAGCTCGCGCCCGTCCGGGAACTTGCGGTTGCCGGGAACGGCGTGGCGGCCGAGCCGCTCCTCGATGGGCGCAAGGTCGTCGACCTCGACGCACCAGCCCATCCACCCGCCGCCCGCGGCGCTGCGGGCGCGCACAGCCTGGCCGAACGGCGCCTTGTCCGACGCCGGGTGGTCCAGGACCTCGACGACCTCGAGGTAGTGGTGGTTCGTCAGGGGGATGATCATGTTGCGGGTGCCGAACCGCGGGTGGACCCCTCCCTTGACTGCCTCGACGCCGAGGGCGTTGGAAATCCGCTCAGTTGTGGCCAGCAGGCCGTCCTCTTCGCAGGCATAAGAAACATGGTCCATACGCATGGAAGTCATGGTGCCACTTTGTGATGGGCGCCTCAGCTTAGGATCCCCTTATCGAGGTGGGATGTCCTGATCGGAGTGGTCCCGAGCTACTCGGGAGCGGCGAGCGGGAGGGTCACCTCCATGGTCGTCCCGCCTTCCCCCGTCTCGGCGATGCGCACGGAGCCGCCGTTGCGCACGGCAATGTCCCGCACGAGCGCGAGGCCGAGCCCGTAGCTGCGGCGCCCTCCGAGGAGGTCGCTCCCCGCGCCGGCATGGCGCTCGAACACCCGCTCCGGTGCCGGCCCGGCGATCCCCGGACCCGTGTCCGCGACGGTGAGCAGCGCCGTCGTGCCTCCGCTGCCGGTGGCCACGCCCACGGTGACGGAACCGCCCGACGGCGTGTACTTGATCGCGTTGTCGGCGAGCGCGACGATGACGCGGCGCAGCGGGGCCGGTGCGACGGGGACCGGAACCGGGGACTCGGGTGCTTCCGCCGTGAGCCCGATCCCGGCCTCGCCGGCCACGAGTGCGAGGTCGGCCACCACGTCGCGGGCGAGGGCCGTGAGGTCCGTCGGCTCGTCGGGGGTGTCGGGGCCGCCGGACACGCTGTGCAGGAGGTCCTCGATGACGTCGGCGAGCTTTGCCGAGTCCGCCCGCAGCTCCGTCAGGACCCCGGCGGCCTCACTGTCGGGGCCGAGGCGCCGCTGGGCAAGCTGGATGCGCGCGCTCAGCACGGTCAGGGGGGTGCGGAGCTCGTGGCTGGCATCGGCCACGAAGCGGCGCTGCAGCGCGAGCGACTCCCCGAGCGGGTGCACTGCCTGCTTGGCGATGAGGACGCCGGTCACCCCCGCGAGCGCGATCCCGAGGACGCCGCCCACCACGAGCGCCCCGAGGACATCCACGGTGTCCAGGAGGATCTGCGGCGTGCTGTGGGCCTCGTGTGCGGCGATCTCCGCGGGCTGCGACTTCACCCAGAGGAACACCGCGGCCGCGGCGATCAGGAGTGCGACGACGACGGCGACCGCCCCGGCGATCTGCAGGCCCACCTTGAGCGCGGCCCGCCGCAGGGCAGCCTCGTCGGAGTCGGCGGCTCTGGCCCGTCCGGGCCCCGCGTGTCCCGGGGCGCGGCGGCTCATTCGAGGCCCCCCAGCTGATAGCCGACGCCGTGGACGGTTCTGATCACGGTCCTGTCCGTCTTCTTCCTCAGGTAGTGGACGTAGGTGTCGACGACCCCCGGCGTGTCGCCGGTGTCGAAGACGCTCTCGAGCAGTTCCGCTCGCGAGTGGACGCGCGTCGGATCCTCGGCAAGCCGGGCCAGGAGCGCGCACTCGGCGGCCGAGAGCTCCACGCGGTGCCCGTACGGGGACGTCAGGACGCGCGCCGCGGGGTCGAGGTCCCACGAGCCGATCGCCAGCAGAGCCGGTCTGCCGCCCGCCGGCTCCCCGTAGGCACGCGTGAGGGCCCGCAGCCGCGCGGCCAGCTCGTCCGAGTCGAACGGCTTGACGAGGTAGTCGTTGGCTCCCGCATCGAGCCCCTCGACCTTGTCCGGGACACTGCCGAGGGCGGTCAGGAGGAGGATCGGGGTCCTGAGGCCGGCGGCGCGGACGGACTTCACGAGCGCCACGCCGTCGAGCTCCGGCAGCCCGCGGTCCACCACGAGCGCGCCCCAGTCGCGGCCGAGCGCGAGCTCGAGCCCGTTCCTGCCGTCGGCGGCGAGGGTGACATCGAACTCATCGCCGAGGAGCTCGGCCACGAGGGGGCCGAGCTGGCGGTCGTCCTCGACGAGCAGGACGCGCGGTCTGGCATTCATGGGTCACATTCTGCCAAGCGGGCCCTCGGGGTGGGCCGGACGGCGCCGGCCCCCGCCGAGGCGGCCCGGGCCTCGGGAGGCACGTGCCTCGCGGGGACGCCTGTGGCCTCGCGGAGGCGGAGGACTCCTCTAGGCCTCCGGGTCGCGCCCGTCGTCAACGCGCCCGTCGTCAACGCGCACGGGGGCCGGCTCTGGCTCGGCTCCCTTGAACCGCCGGCGCAGGATCTCGATGGCGATCGGCAGGACGGAGGCCGCCACGATGAGCACGGAGAGGATGTCGATGTTCTTCGCAATGAACTCGACGTGTCCGAGCCACACGCCGAGCAGCGTGATGGACAGGGACCACGCGACGCCGCCGAGCGCGTTCCAGCCGAGGAACTTGCGGTACGGGTAGTGCGCCATCCCTGCCACGAGCGGCGTGTAGGTGCGCACGATCGGCACGAACCGCGCCAGGACCAGCGCGCGGCCGCCGTAGCGGCCGAAGAACTGCTCGGCGTTGTCGAGGTAGGAGAGCTTGAGCACGCGGGCATCCTCCCGGAACCATTTCTTCCCCACGAAGCGGCCCAGGAGGTAGCCCGCCTGGTCGCCCGCCACCGCGGCCACCGCGACCACGAGGATCAGCACCGGCAGGCTCAGGCCCAGCTGGGCGTGCAGGAGCCCCACGGTGAACAGCAGCGAGTCGCCGGGCAGGAACGGGAAGAGGAGGCCCGATTCGATGAAGACGATGATCGCGACGACGGCGAGGACCCAGGGTCCGGCGCCGGTCAACAGGGCAGTGGGGTCGAGCATGGCTCAGCGGCTTTCGAGACGGGTGATGAAGGGGACCTTCGCGAGGATGGGCGGCGCGATGCGGTTCCAGAGGCCGGAGAACAGCAGGATCCCGGCGATGGAGGCGGGGAAGGATGCGATGACGTCCATCGGGTAGTGGACCCCCACGTAGATGCGCGTGTAGGCGGCGAACGCTGAGAAGGCCAGACCGCCGACCAGGACCCACAGGGCCCAGCGCCGGTGCCGGAACAGGAAGTACAGCGCGATCGTCAGGGAGACCGCGAAGCACACGTGGCCGCTGGGGAAGCTGTTGGGGTCCATGTCCGGCGAGATCGGGTTGGCCAGCAGGTGCGCGTCCGGGCGGTGGCGGTGCACCGCGTACTTGAACAGCAGGCTGTACACCCAGCCGAATCCGGTGATGCCCACGACGGCGATCGCGTCCACGGGCGTCCGGCGCACGGCCCACAGGACCACGAGGAGGAGGACAAGGATGACGATCGCCCCCCGCGGCCCGAGAATCTGCTCGATGGCGAGGGAGACCGTGTTGAACCAGCCCACGTGATTCGTGCTGAGCCACTGGTCGATGGCGAGCTCGGACCGGGTGTAGGAGGTGGTCGTCGCCCCGAAGCCGAGGGCGAGCACCACGACGCTCATGACCACGGGCACCAGGACCCAGTGCTTGAGCGTGGGCAGGCGGGTCAGGCTGCTGCGGGCGGGCCGCCCGGCGAGAGAGCCGTGTTCCGCTGCGGCATAGTCGGAGGTCATCATGGGACCAGCGTGGACCCCCCTGTCTAAGACGGTTCTAAGAAGCGGGACTGGAAGAGCCCACGCCCTCGGCTGCCCGCTCCCAATCGGAACGATCGTGCCGGTCTTCGGGATACGCCGTGGCTTGACTCACACCCCGCGCACCTCCAAGCTAGGAAGCGGAACGAACGTTCCGGAAGGCCCGGACTGCGGGTGGAGGTGTGCACGGGTGGACCGGCTGAGCCGCGCGGTCGCGGACGAGGTGAGGGGCCGGCGTCGTGCGCTCGGGCTCACGCAGCAGGACCTGGCCGAGCTCGCGGGCGTCAGCGAGCGGTTCATCCGCTTCGTCGAGCAGGCCAAACCCAGCGTCCAGCTCGACACTCTCGAGGCAGTCCTCGCCGCCCTCGGCCTTGAGCTGCGCGTCGTTCCGAGCGGCAGTTCCGGGGACGGCGCACGGTGACCCGGCATCGGATCGCCGACGTCTACAAGGCGGGTGTCCTCGCGGCGCGGCTCGAGCGGGCCGAGGGTGGTACGCGCTTCTCGTATTTGCCGTCCTATCTCGCCCAGGGCGCCGAGCCGGTGGCCAGTACGCTGCCGCTCACGCCGAGGCCGGTGATCACGGGCGCGGGATCCGTCCCTCCGTTCTTCACGGGCCTCCTGCCTGAGGGACGCCGCCTCGCCTCCCTGCGCCGGGCGGTCAAGACGAGCGCCGACGACGAGCTCGGCCTCCTCATGGCAGCCGGCTCGGACCCCGTCGGCGACGTGCAGATCGTCCCCCACGGCGAGCCCCCTCCCGGTGACCTCGCGGGCCCGGGCGACCAGCACGCCGTCGTGCTCGATCCCCGCCGCGCCCCCGACTTCGCGGCGCTCCTCGACGACCCCGGGCTCGTCGACCCGAAGGCGCTCGCCGGCGTGCAGGACAAGGTCAGCGCCGGGATGATCTCCGTGCCCGCAGCACAGGCCGGCCGGCGGTACATCCTCAAGCTCAACGCGCCGGAATTCCCGCACGTCGTCGAGAACGAGCACCTCATGTACCGGTACGCCGCCCGGCTCAGGATCCCGGTGAGTGGGGTCAAGCTCGTGCATGACGTCGCGGGCCGTGCCGGGCTGCTCGTCGAGCGGTTCGACCGGCCGCCCGCCGCAGATGCGGCGGCCGGGAGCGCGGACGGCACGCGGCGCCTCGCCGTCGAGGACGGTTCCCAGCTCCTGGGGCTGTACCCGGCAGACAAGTACAACGTCAGCTACGAGGAGCTGTGCCGCGCAGTGGCCGGACACTGCTCCGCGCCGCTGCCGGCGCTGCGCAACCTCGCACTCCAGGGGGCCTTCGCGTGGCTGACCGGGAACGGGGACCTGCACGCGAAGAATGTCTCCGTGGTGCAGGGCCTCGCAGTGCCGGGGGAGTGGGGCGTCGCTCCGGTCTATGACATCCCCTCCACCGTCCCCTACGGCGACAAGTCCCTCGCGCTGCCGCTGGGCGGCAAGCGGACCGGCGTCTCCCGCCGCCATTTCCTGGTCTGGGCCGAGGGCATCGGGCTCCCGCGCCGGGCCGCGGAGGGAGTGGTCGCGGCCGCGCTCCGGGCCGCGGGTCCCCTCGTGGAAGACCTCGCGGACGACGCCGGGCCCTCGCCGTTCGCGCCGCCTGCCACCCGGGCGTGGGCCAAGGAGCTGCGCCACCGCCGCCGCCTCATGGAGGGGTGAGCGCGCCGTCGCAAGCCGCCGGTTCACAGACGGTCACACATTGCCTACTGCATGGGGGCCGCCCCTACACTCGATCCAGGTCATGAGCGCCAGCGCCAAACCCCGGTTCGCTGGCCGGCAACCCTCCTGATGCGGTGGGGTGCCCCGGGTGAAGACCTGGGCCGGCGAGAGCCGCCGGTCAAGCGCAGCGCAAAGGAGCTTGCTATGTCCAGCAACCCCCAGTGGTCCTTCGAGACCCGCCAGATCCACGTCGGCCAGACCCCCGATTCCGAGACGGGCGCGCGGGCCCTGCCGATCTACCAGACCACCTCGTTCGTCTTCCCGAGCGCCGAGAGTGCCGCGGCCCGGTTCGCCCTCGCCGAGCTGGCCCCGATCTACACGCGTATCGGCAATCCGACGCAGGACGCGGTCGAGCAGCGCATCGCAAGCCTCGAGGGCGGTGTGGCGGCGCTCCTGCTGGCCTCCGGCCAGGCCGCCACGACGTATTCCCTGCTCAACGTCGCCGAGTCCGGCGACCACGTCGTCGCCTCTGCGGCGCTCTACGGCGGCACCTACAACCTACTCAAGCACACGTTCAAGAAGTTCGGGATCGATGTGACATTCGTCGAGGACCCGGACAGCATCGAGGAGTGGAAGGCGGCCGTGCGGCCCGCCACAAAGGCCTTCTTCGCGGAGTCGATCTCGAACCCGCGCCAGAATGTGCTCGACATCGAGGCCGTCGCCGCAGTCGCCCATGAGGCCGGTGTGCCGCTCATCATCGACAACACGGTGGCGACCCCCTACCTCGTCACCCCGCTCGCGCACGGTGCCGATGTCGTCGTGCACTCCGCCACGAAGTACCTCGGCGGCCACGGCTCGGCGATCGCCGGCGTGATCGTGGACGGCGGCAGCTTCGACTACGCGCAGGACCCGGAACGCTTCCCCGGCTTCAACACCCCGGACGAGAGCTACAACGGCCTCGTCTTCGCCCGCGACCTCGGCGTCAACGGCGCTCTCGGGGCGAACCTCGCGTACATCCTCAAGGCCCGGGTCCAGCTGCTGCGGGACCTCGGCTCCGCAGTCTCGCCGTTCAACGCGTTCCTCATTGCGCAGGGCATCGAGACCCTCTCGCTGCGCGTGGAACGCCACGTCGAGAACGCCCAGAAGGTCGCGGCATGGCTTGAGGCGCGGCCCGACGTCGAGGCGGTTGCCTACGCAGGCCTGCCCTCGAGCCCGTGGTACGAACTCGGCCGGAAGTACGCCCCGAAGGGCACGGGCGCGATCGTCTCGTTCGAGCTGGGCTCGGTCGAGGCGGGCAAGGCGTTCGTGGATGCGCTCACGCTCCACTCCCACGTCGCGAACATCGGCGATGTCCGCTCCCTCGTGATCCACCCGGCGTCGACCACACACTCGCAGCTCACCGAGGCCCAGCAGCGCGCCGCCGGCGTTACCCCCGGCCTCGTGCGGCTCGCGGTGGGGCTCGAGAACATCGACGACATCCTCGCAGACCTCGAGGCGGGCTTCGCCGCGGCCGCGGGAACGGACTCCGCCGCGTCGGCTCAGGCCGCCGCGGTGCCCGTCGCGTGACGCTCGCGGAGCGCCCGGCGATCGAGGACAGCACCACCCGCGAAGACGGCGGGCGCACGACGGCGGCGCGGCAGGACGGCGTCCTGCGCACCGTCGCGATCGGCGCGCTCCAGCTCGAGGCCGGCGGGGCACTTCCCGAAGTGGAGCTGGCCTACGAGACCTGGGGGACCCTGAACGCGGATGCCTCGAACGCGGTGCTCGTCCAGCACGCGCTCACGGGAGACACCCATGTTGCCCAGGGCGATGGAGACGAGCCGGGCTGGTGGGACGCCCTCGTCGGTTCGGGCAAGCCCGTGGACACGGACAAGTACTTCGTGGTCGCCCCGAACATGCTCGGCGGCTGCTACGGCTCGACCGGCCCGAGCAGCCTGGACCCGGAGGGCACCCCGTGGGGCTCCCGGTTCCCGTTCGTCACGATCCGTGATTCTGTGCGGGCCGAGGCCCGCCTCGCGGACCGCCTCGGCATCCGGCGCTGGCATGCGGTGCTGGGCGGCTCGATGGGCGGTGCCCGCGCGCTCGAGTGGGCTGCGACCTACCCGGACCGGGTGAGGCACTGCGTGGTCGTCGCGATCGGCGGGTACTCCACCGCCGAGCAGATTGCTCTCGCCCAGGCCCAGGTGCTGGCCATCCGCCAGGACCCCGCGTACCGCGGCGGCGACTACTACGGAGGTCCTGCCCCCGTAGCGGGACTGGGGCTGGCCAGGCGGATTGCCCACATCTCCTACCGTTCTGAGCCCGAGCTGAACTTCCGGTTCGGCAGGCGCGGCCAAGGAGCCGAGAATCCCGTCGAGGCGCCGGGCGCCGCAGCTGAGCGAGGCCGCTACCAGGTCGAGAGCTACCTCGACCACCAGGCCGAGAAGCTCGTGAGCCGCTTCGACGCCAACAGCTACGTCACGATCACCGAAGCACTCATGAGCCACGACGTGGGCCGGGGACGCGGCGGGATGCAGCGAGCGCTCGCTGGCGCCAAGGCCGAGTTCTTCCTCGCCTCGGTCAACTCGGACCGCCTCTACTTCCCGGAGCAGAGCGACGAACTCGCGCGCGCCCTGCCCGGCGAGGTGCCCGTGCACTCGATCGACGCCAAGATCGGCCACGACGGCTTCCTCACCGAGATCGGCCAGCTCGGCGGCGAGCTCCGCCGGAGGGTCTTCACCGGCTAGGCAGCACAGGAATCGCACAGGGTGCTCTCGGCAAAGCCACACTCGGCCACACCATGATGGAACCAGTGGAAATGTCGGTGGGCTGCAGGAGGACCTGATGGGCGAGAGCATACGAGAGACCGGTCGGCGCCGGGCACGGCTCGCCGCCACTGCTGTCGGCGCGAGCGGACTGATGGCGGCAGCGGCCGTTGCCGCCGCCGTCTACACGCCCGCCGCCGCCCAGAACGTGTCCACGACGGACAGCACGCAGAATTCAGGAACCGACGGCTCCGACAACTCGCAGCTCGGTCCGAGCTCCGGCTACGAGAGCGGCCACCGCTCACGGGGCAACCAATACCAGGGCAACCAATACCAGGGCAACCAGTACCAGGGAAGCCAGCAGCAGGGAAGCCAGCAGGGCGTCGGGCCGTCGCTGGGCGGCGGTCCGATGGGCCACTCGTCCGGGTCGTGACATGAGTGCGCAGATCGGACGTGCCGGGGCGCGTGCGTCATGAACGAGATCATGTGGGCCATCGGCCGGGCCGGCGGGATCGTGTCCCTAGGCCTGTTCACCGTGGTCCTGGTCCTGGGGATCGTGAGCCGTTCCGGCCGGACGTTCGTGGGACTTCCGAGGTTCTCGGTGGCACTCGTGCACCGCAGCACGTCCCTCACCGCGCTAGTCTTCCTCGTGCTGCACGTGGGCACGCTCATGCTGGACCCGCACGCGAAGCTCGCGCTCCAGGATGCCGTGGTGCCATTCATCGCGGGCTGGAACCCCTTCTGGGTGGGCCTCGGCACCGTCGCGTTCGACCTCGTCCTGGCCCTGACCGTGACTGGGCTGCTGCGCCAGCGCCTCGGCCAGCGTGCCTTCCGCCTGATCCACTGGTCCGCCTATGCCATGTGGCCGATCGGATTCGCGCATGCCCTCGGGTCCGGGACCAACGCGGGCGACCTCCTCTTCCAGGCCTACGCCTGGGCATGTGCGGGGGCGGCAGTGTCTGCCGTGCTCTGGCGCCTGAGCGCCGGATTCGCGGAGACCTCTGCCGCCCGGCTGGGCCGGGTATGAGGGGGGTGCTCGAGGTGGGTGGAGCACAGTCCGCCGCCGCTCCGTCTCCGGGACCCGCCGCGGTCGACTTCTCCGCCTTCACGTGCGAGTGCAGGCTGGTGGTCACGGATCCGCGCGTGCTCGGCCCCGCACGTGCCCGCCTCACAAGCTTCCTCGAGAGAGTCGACGAGGCAGCGAGCCGCTTCCGGCCCGACTCGGAGATCACAAGGCTCCAACGGACAGGCGGCGGGGAGGTCTCCCCGCTCCTCGCCCGCCTGCTCGGTGCGTCCCTCGATGTTGCAGAGCGAAGCGGTGGCACCGTGGTCCCCACACTGGGCGCCGACCTTGCGCGCCTCGGTTTCGGGCCCGGTCAGGCGCCGGCCGCGAGCGGGTCGACGCCTGTTCCAGCCGCGAGCTGGCGCCGGATCCATCTCGAGGGCAGCACAGTGAGGCTCCCACCCGGCGTCGTCCTCGATCTCGGTGCGAGCGCGAAGGCCGCCGCGGCGGACATGGCAGCGAAAGACCTGCACGAGGCGTTCGGTACCTCCGTCCTCGTCTCGCTGGGCGGCGACATCGCCACCGCCGGGGCGGACCCGTGGGAAGTGCGCGTCCAGGACCTCCCGGGCGACCCCGCCACCCAAGTGAGCCTCACCGGCGGCTGGGCGCTCGCGACGTCGAGCACGCAGAAGCGCCGGAGCGGCCTCGGATCCGCGGGGGCCCACCACATCCTCGATCCGTGGACCTCGCTCCCCGCGCCGGCCCACTTGCGCACGGTCTCCGTCGCGGCCCCGGACTGCCTGAGCGCCAACATGGCGAGCACGGCCGCGGTCGTGCTCGGCGGCGGCGCCACCGCCTGGCTGCGGAAGCTCGGATTCCCCGCCCGGCTCGTGCGAGCCGATGGTGATGTCCTCGAGCTCAACGGCTGGCCGACCGAGCGGGAGGATCTGAGATGGACGCGATGACAGGACTCCGCACGAGGATCTCCGTGCTCGGCACGGGACGACTCTTCGCCGCCGCCGGCCAGCGGCTCGCGGACCACGAGGCTGCGTACGGTCCCCGCAAGCAGGGGTGGGGCCGGAAAGCCCTGCTCGCCGAGCTCGAGGCGTCAGGACTCGTGGGCAGGGGAGGCGCAGGCTTCCCCGCCTGGCGCAAGCTCTCCGCGGTCACCGCGCGAGGCGCTCTCGCGCGCGGCCCCGTCGTCGTCGCGAATGGTTCTGAGGGGGAGCCCCTCAGCCGCAAGGACGCCGCGCTCCTGCAGAACGCCCCTCACCTCGTCATCGACGGGCTGCTGACCGCGGGGGAGGCCGTGGGAGCCTCGGCGCTGTTCCTCTACGCTCCGAGGGAGTCGCTGTCCGCGGTCCGCCGGGCCGCGGCCGAGCGGAAGGACGCCCGCCGCATCAAATTCGTCGAGGCGCCCCACGCCTTCGTCGCCGGCGAGGCGTCCGCCGTCATCAACGCGCTCGAGACGGGTGTCGCGCTCCCGCGCGACACCATCGCCCGGCTCGGTGAGCACGGCTACCGCGGACTGCCGACGCTCCTGCACAACGTCGAGACCCTCGCCCACCTTGCGCTGATCGGACGCTACGGCGCCGACTGGTTCCGCGAGGCCGGCACGCGCGAGGATCCGGGAACCCGGCTCGTCACCCTCTCGGGGGACGAGGTGCCGGAGGACGCCGTCATAGAGGTTGCCGGCGGCGCGACCCTGCGGGAGATCCTCAGGGCCGACGGCGTCGACCCGGCGGGTCTCGCGGCGGTCCTCGTGGGCGGATTCCACGGCGCATGGGTGCCCCGCGACGCGTTCGACAGGCCCATGACCGCTGCGGGCCTCGCGCGCTTCGGTGCCCGCCCCGGAGCCGGCATCATCATGACGCTGGCACGCGGCAGCTGCGCCCTCGCTGCTGCCGCGCCGATCGCCAGGTACCTCGCGGACAGCTCTGCGCAGCAGTGCGGGCCCTGCATGTTCGGCCTGCCCGCGATGGCCTCGGCAGTGGAGCGGATCGTGGCGGGGGAGCGGACGCCGTGGCTCGCCTCGGAGGCGGAGCGGCTTGCCGGGCTCGTGGCCGGGCGGGGGGCCTGCCGCCATCCGGACGGTGCCGCGGGCTTCGTGCGCAGCACCCTCGCGGTGTTCCGCCAGGACGTGCTCGCCCATCTGGACGGCTGGTGCGCGGCCGCGCCGGGGAGTGCCTCATGAGCCGTACCCAGCTCGAGCTGCACATCGACTTCACGCGCTGCGATGGGCGCGGCCTCTGCACTGAGCTGCTTCCGGAACTCCTGGCCCGAGACGACTGGGGCTACCCCGTGGGACGCGGCGGCCGGGATGTGCCCGTCCCAAGCGGAATCGCCGGTGCGGCGGATGACGCCGTGGCCATGTGCCCCGTCCAGGCTCTCCTGCTGCGCAGGGTGACAAGGAGCTGACCGGGACGGAGGGTCTGGCCGCTCGGCGGGCGCCGCGGAGGGTCTCTGGCCTGGGGGAGGGTCTGGCCGTCGTCAGCCCCGCATGACCTCGTTGCGGGCCTTCATGTACTCCTCGAGGGAGATTGCCTGGTCGGAGAACTGCCGATCGAGCTCCGCGAGCCTCCGCGCGCGGTAGCCCTGCGCCGCGTCGTCGGGGGCTCCGGGCGTGGCCGACGACGACCCCGCGGCCCTTGTGTCCGGATTGGCTGCCGTCTGGGTCTGCTCCTGGGGAGCTGGCTGGCCGGGGAACCCGGGCGGGAGCGGCTGCTGCCACCACGGGGCCTGCGCATTCGAGGTTCCCTGTGCATCAGGGATCTGGCCTTGGGCGGTCGGGGGCGCCGGTTGGTCCTGCGGCGGCGGGGGGTATTGGCCGGGATACTGCTGGCCGCCGGGGTACTGCTGGCCGCCGGGGTACTGCTGGCCGCCGGGGTACTGCGGGCCGCCGGGATATTGGCCGGGGTACCGCTGGCCGTACTGGTCGCGCCGTCCCTGGTCGTACGGCGGCCGACCGCCGCGCGGCCCCGGTTGCCCCACTCTGCGCAGCACGAACGGGACCACCCACGAGAGGACGAACACCCACCAGATCCAGCTCATGCACCCAGCCTACGCGTCGTGGGCAGGGGAAATGCTGGGTGTCAGCTGGGCTCTCCTGAGCCGAGCGGGGCGCCGGCGCCGAATACCGGCTCGGCCGTGGGCCGCTTGGCCGAGACGCCGTCTCCGCTCGACTTGTGCCGCAGCCGTCGGATCACCCACGGGACGAAGAACTCCCGGGCCCAGACCAGGTCCTCGGCGCGCGCGGCGCGCCAGGTGCGCGTCCGCAGGGGGCTCGGCTGCAGTGGCTCGAGGGTGTGCGGGACGTTGAGTGCATCCAATGCCATGATGGCCACGGTGTGGTGGCCGAGCGGCGAGAAGTGCAGCCGGTCGGTGTCCCACATCTGGGGGTCGGAGAGCTGGCGGAGGCCCCACATGTCAGCTACGACAGCGTCGTGCCGGGCAGCGACCACCCGCAGGTTCTCGTTGTAGATCGCGACCTTCCCGCGGATGGCGGAGAGCACCGGAGTCGAGCCGATGTCGGGGCCGTTGAACAGCAGGACGGTCGCGCCGGCGTCCGTGAGGCGGCCGACGGCGCCGTCGAGCCTGAGCGCGAGGGCATCCGGATCGCTTCCCGGGCGCAGAAGATCGTTCCCGCCCGCGGAGAGTGTGACGAGGTCGGGGCGCAGCTCAAGGGCTGGCTCGAGCTGTTCGTCGAGGATGCGGCCCAGGAGACGTCCCCGGATGGCGAGATTGGCGTAGGCGAAGTCGTCGGTGCCGTGCGCGAGCTCCTCGGCGAGGCGGTCGGCCCAGCCGCGGTGGCGTCCGGGATGAACGGGGTCGGGGTCGCCGATTCCCTCTGTGAAGGAGTCACCGATCGCCACGTAGCGGTGCCACGGGTGGCGGTGGCCCTCGTGGAGGTCGGTTTCCGCGTGGTGTGCCTCTGTTGTGTCGGTCACGCCCTCCATTATGCTCCGCGGTGCATGAGTTCCACTACTCACGGGTAACTTCACACCTTCCCTGCCCTATTTCGCTGTCGATAGTTGAAGCATCAACTATGTGTCACAATGGAGGCATGACTGAAGCCGCCGCCCAGCGAGCAAACTACCCCGCCCACTACCCGCAGCACGTGGCCCTCTGGAGCCGGCCCGAGCAGGAGCGGGCCGGCACGCCCCTCATCGTCCTCTTCCACGGCTATGGCTCCAACGAAGCTGACCTGATGGGGCTCGCGGGCTACTTCCCGGAGAAGTTCACGGTCGCCTCCCTGAGAGCGCCGCAGGTCCTCGCCCCGGGCGCCTACCAGTGGTTCCCGCTCATGGCTGCACAGGACTTCACGATGGATTCCGTCGAGGCCGCGACCGAGTACGTCCTGGCCTGGATCGACTCGGTCCGGGCGCAGCACACATCCGTCACCGTCCTCGGCTTCTCCATGGGCATGGCGATGGCGACCTCTCTCGTGCGGCGCCGTCCCCAGGACTTCGCGGCGCTCGTGGGCCTCTCCGGATTCGCCGTCGACCCCGCCGCGGCCAACTCCGGATCCGACTACGCCTACTTCCGGGACGCGGAGCTCGACGGAACCCTCCCCATGTTCTGGGGCCGCGACCAGGCCGACCCGGTCATCACCCCCGACAAGGTCGAGTACACGATGGGCTGGGTCCGCGGCCACGTGGACCTCACGAAGGTCACCTACCCCGGGATCGGGCACAGCATCAGCGGTCCCGAGATCGCCCACGTCAAGGAATTCCTCGAGATGTCAGTCCTCAAGGGCTGACGCATCATCCGCGGGGGGCGAGGCGCACCCGCTGGCCGTTCACCTCGACGACGTCGCCCACCGTGAGCTGGCGGCCGCGCCGTTCCTCGATGTCCCCGTTGACCTTGACGAGGCCGTTGCGGATCAGCTCGGCCGCCTCGACCCCGTCTTCGACGAGCGAGGCGAGCTTGAGGATCTGGCCGAGGCGGATGGTGCCCTCGCGGATCTCGACCGTTTCCTCATGCGCATTCATGCTGCCACTCTACGGTCGGTAGTCTTAGAAGCGCATACGCGACGGACCGCACCCAGCGGCCTGACCCTACGGAGGACTCCCCTTGGCACCGAAGACCGCACTGGACTCGATCGTCTCCCTGGCCAAGCGCCGCGGATTCGTCTACCAGGCGGGTGAGATCTACGGAGGCTCCCGCTCTGCCTGGGACTACGGCCCCCTGGGCGTCGAGCTCAAGGAGAACATCAAGGAACAGTGGTGGCAGACCTTCGTCCGCGGCCGCGAGGACATGGTGGGCCTCGACTCCTCAGTCATCCTGCCCAAGCAGGTCTGGGAGGCTTCCGGGCACGTCGCCACCTTCACCGATCCCCTCGTGGAGTGCCTGCAGTGCCACAAGCGCCACCGCCAGGACCACCTCATCGAGGCCTACGCCGCGAAGAAGGGCCGCCAGCCGGAGAACGGCATGGAGGACATCACCTGCCCGGACTGCGGGACCACGGGCAAGTGGACCGAGCCGCAGATGTTCTCGGGACTCATGAAGACCTTCCTCGGCCCCGTGGACAACGCTGAGGGGCTGCACTACATGCGGCCCGAGACGGCCCAGGGCATCTTCGTGAACTTCAACAACGTCGTCACCACGAGCCGGAAGAAGCCGCCGTTCGGCATCGGCCAGATCGGCAAGGCGTTCCGCAACGAGATCACCCCGGGAAACTTCATCTTCCGCACCCGAGAGTTCGAGCAGATGGAGATCGAGTTCTTCACCGCCCCCGGCGAGGCCGATGCGTGGTTCAAGCACTGGGTCGACGCCTGCTGGAACTGGTTCATCGATCTCGGCATCGACCCCGGGAACATGCGCAAGTTCGATGTCCCCGAGGACGAGCGGGCGCACTACTCCGCCGGGACCATCGACATCGAGTACAAGTTCGGCTTCCAGGGCAACCCGTGGGGTGAGCTCATGGGCATCGCCAACCGGACCGACTTCGACCTCAGCAGCCACTCGAAGGCCTCCGGGCACGAGCTCGCCTACTTCAACCAGGCCACGAACGAGCGGTATATCCCGTACGTGATCGAGCCCTCCTTCGGCCTGACCCGTTCGATGATGGCGTTCCTCGTGGACGCGTACACCGAGGACGAGGCCCCGAACACGAAGGGCGGCGTGGACAAGCGCACCGTCCTGAAGCTCGATCCGCGCCTCGCGCCCGTCAAGGCCGCGGTGCTGCCCCTGAGCCGCAACGAGGACCTCTCGCCGAAGGCGCGGGACCTCGGCGCCGAGCTGCGCAAGCACTGGAACATCGAGTTCGACGACGCCGGGGCCATCGGCCGGCGCTACCGCCGCCAGGACGAGATCGGTACCCCGTTCTGCATCACCGTGGACTTCGACACGCTCGAGGACCACGCGGTGACCATCCGCGAGCGCGACACGATGTCCCAGGAGCGCGTGGCCCTCGACAAGGTCTCCGCCTACCTGTTCGAGCGGCTCGGCAAGTAGCGGCGTGGGCGGGCGCGAGGGAGAGCACCGTGGCTGAGCTGACCTACCGTCCCTGGCGCGAGGGGGACGACCGTCTCCTCCTCCAGCTGTGGGGAGACGCCGAGGGCGCTGCGGCGGCACAGTTCCGCGCCGCGCTCGGGCCGGACGCCGGCGCCGATGCCGGGCAGGCGCACGACGGCGCGGCCTCGCCCGGGGCCGGAGCGTCACCCGGCGATGCGGCGTCGGGGTGGAGCAGGTGCGTCGTCGCCGAGGACCAGGGCATCCCGGTCGCCGCGGGCGTGGTCTACGAGGCGACGGTCCATCCGCAGCGGCTGTGGGCGTATGTCGAGGTCGCACGGGACCACCGCCGGGCCGGCGTGGGCACCGAGCTCCTCCGCAGGCTCCGCGAGGCTGCCGCGTCCGCGCCCGGCATGGCCGGGAGAGCCAGGCTGCGGTCCAAGGTCGCTGACGGGACGCCCGGCGCAGCGTTCGCGAGGGCCCGCGGCTTCACCGTCCGGCAGCGCTCGCGCGAAGTGCTCGTACGGCCGGGCGCACTCAAGCTGCCCGTGTTCGGAGATGGGACGGACGCCGGCGACTCCTCGCCTCTGGTCGAGGACCTGGCGACCGGCTCGGTCGAGCTGAGCGACGCCGTCGCACGCTACTACACCGAGGTGCACGCCTGGGATCCGCCCGCGCCCATCAGTGTGGGGCGAGCCCAGCAGCTGTTCCTCTCCGACGCGGCAGGTGCCCATGGCGCCGTCGTGCTCCGCGCCCCGGCGACGAGCGCGTTCGGCGCGGGCGTTTCCCCCGCGAAGAAGGGGAGGCTGCGCGCCTTCGCGGTCAGCTACGCCGGCCCGGCCACTGCCGCGGCGGACGCGCCGAGCGAGGTGCTGCTCGGCCACGAAACCCGGCTCCCGCCCGAGGATGCGGCCGACGCGGTGCGGGGACTCCTGGCCCTCATCGCGTACCAGCATCCCGTCCGCCTCGAGGTCGAGGACTCGATGACTGCGCTCCGTGCCGCCGTCGAGCCGCTCCTGGCGGCCGGGCTTGCGGACCAAATGGGGCCGGACCAGCTGACCGTCGGGGACTAGGCACCCCTCGCGTCACATCTTGTCGCGGTCCGGGCGCAGCCCGTTCGCGGCGTCGCGCGCGTCCCAGATGTCACGCTCCGCCTCGGTCGGGGCTCCGCCGCCCAGCTTGGCCGGGACCCACCACGCCCCGGCGGGATGCCCGAGCGGGAAATCGAGGGCCGCGACGTCGACGGCCTCCTGCATCGCGGCCTGGAGCAGGCGGGCGGCGTCGTCGAGGTCCGTGGCGGCCGAGAGGTCCACCGGGGCCCCGAAGTGGATCCGTACCGGCGCTTCCCACAGGTCGGCGAGGGAGCCGTTGCCTCGCTTGGTCGTGACGCCGTGGCCGCGCGTCGTGATGCGGTGGCCACCCCACACGCCGACCGGGACGAGCGGCACCCCGGTCTGGTAGGCCATGCGGACGGCGCCGGTATGGCATCGGCGCACCGTGAAGCTCCGGCTCACTCCTGCCTCGGGGAACAGTGCGATGCTCCAGCCGCCGTCGAGCGCAGTGAGCGAGGCGTTCAGGCTCGCGTGATTCGGCCTGCCCACCACGGCGAGGCCGCCGCACGCCGTGATCGCAGCGCCGAGGAGACGGCTGCGGTACGGCCGGGGACCCACGAGGAAGCGCAGCCTGTCGTGCCGGCGAGCCCACCAGAGGAGGGCAACGGGCACGAAGTCGAGGTATCCGAAGTGGGTGATGGCCAGCACCACCTGGCCCGGCGGTACCGCCTCGAGCCCGCTCGGGATGACTTCGACCCGGAACAGGCGCTGGAGCCAGCCGAACGCGCGCCGCGCAGTGTCGTAGAGCCAAGGGCTCCCCGGGCGCGGCGACGTCGACATGGTGCCCACAGTACCTGCGGCCAGGTGTGGCAGGGCTCAGCCGCTGAAGGGTTGGTTGTCCACATAGCGCGTCGGGCGGGTGCCGTGCCGCCCGCGTCCTCCGTAGCGTCGGGATCGGACAGCACCGGCACGAGAACGGGGAACGGAATGGGCAAGGCACAACGGAATCGACTCGCAGGACTCCGTGCACGGGGAGACGAGGGGTCAGGGGAGAGCGAGGCTTCGTCTCCTGCCGGCCCCGCGGCGGACGCCGCTGCCGAGGCTCCGGACCCTCACCTGCCGGGGTTCACTGTGCGCCAGGCAGACAGCCTCCGAGGCTACGTCGCGGCTGCGGTGCAGGGTCTGGGGTTCCGCGCGCGCGACCGGGGCACGCACGTCGTGGTGAGGGGCGGGCCCTTCACGGGGGCAGGCGCGCAGATCGGCTTCGCGACCATCGCCCGAGAGGCGCTCCGGATCCCCGAGGCGGCCTGGGAGCCGATGACCGAGGCGATCGTAGGGCAGCTGCTCGGCGCCGCGATGCAGGGCGCCGGACGTCCGGGCAGCCTCGGCTATGCCGGACCGGCACTGCGTGAGCGGCTCTTCCCACGCTTCATCGCACCGGACCGCATGCCCGCGGACCAGCTCGCAGAGGACTACACCTATGCCCGGGATGTGGGCGGACTGCCGCTGATCATGGCAATCCGCCGCGAGGAGACGTCCATCTACCTCTCGGACACACACCTTGCCAAGGCCGGCGGCCTCGAGTCTGCCTGGTCGGCCGCGGAATCCAACCTATTCGAGGGAGGAATCGGCACGGGGGGAGAGGCGTTCGTGAGGAACGGCCACGCCATCCTTCTGCTCGAGTCCGAACATCCGCGCCAAGCATCGTGGCTCGCCTATCCGGAGCGGCTCATGGAGCGACTCGAGATCGAGCCGGGCCCCCTGGGAATGTTCTTCTCTGTGCCAGCCCTGCGGATGATCACCCTCAGCATGAGCGAGGAGACGATGAGCGTGGCGGGAATCAGGTCGATGCTCGAGATCACCTCGATCCTGGCCAAGGACGAGGTAGCGCCCCTGAGCCCCCACGTGTACTGGTGGCGTCCGGGCGAACCGGTACAGGCGGCAACCTCATATCAGGACGGCAAGGTGGCCCTGACCCTCCCGCGGAGCGTCATGGAGGCCGTCGCGGGGCCGGAGAGCGCGGCGCAGGAGGTTGCGTGAAGGCGTGTTCCCGGAGTGGGCAGAGCCCCGATTTGCGCTCCTTTGACACAATGGACGGGTGACTGCTGTGCCTACCACCGTCCCTGCCGGACAGACCCCGGCGCACGCCGAGGCACCTGTCCGGCTCGAACTGCCTCCGCTGAAGCTGGGTCGCCTCACCATCGACACGCCGGTGGTGCTCGCCCCCATGGCGGGCATCACCAACACGGCCTTCCGACGGCTGTGCCGTGAGTTCGGGGGTGGCCTGTACGTGGCCGAGATGGTGACCACCCGTGCCCTCGTCGAGCGCCACCCCGGTTCGCTTCGGATCATCAAGCACGATGACGACGAGGCGGTGCGTTCTGTCCAGCTCTACGGGGTCGACCCTGTCACGGTGGGCCAGGCGGTGCGGATGCTCGTCGAGGAGGATCTGGCTGACCACATCGACCTTAACTTCGGGTGCCCGGTTCCCAAGGTCACCAAGCGCGGCGGCGGCTCCGCCCTGCCGTGGAAGACGGACCTCTTCACCCAGATCGTCCAGACGGCCGTCCGCGAGGCGGACCGCGGCGCGGTTCCCTTGACCATCAAGATGCGCAAGGGGATCGACGAGGACCACCTCACGTATCTCGAGGCCGGCCGAATTGCCCGGGATGCCGGCGTCGCCGCCGTCGCACTCCACGGGCGCACCGCGGCGCAGTTCTACTCGGGCACCGCCGACTGGAGCGCGATTGCCCGCCTCCGCGAGGCGCTCCCGGACATCCCGGTCCTCGGCAATGGCGACATCTGGAGTGCCGAGGACGCCGTCCGGATGGTGCGCGAGACAGGCGTGGACGGCGTCGTCGTCGGCCGCGGCTGCCAGGGGCGTCCGTGGCTCTTCGGCGACCTTCAGGCCGCATTCGAGGGCCGCCCGGACCGCATCCGTCCAGATCTGAAGGAAGTCGGCGAGGCCTTCTACCGCCACGCGCAGCTGCTCGTCGAGTACTTCGAGGAAGAGCCCAAGGCCCTCCGGGACATCCGCAAGCATGTGGCGTGGTACTTCAAGGGGTACGCCGTGGGGGGAGAACTGCGCGCAAGCCTGGCGCAGGTGGACACGCTCGACCAGCTGCGCGGGCTCCTCGACACGCTGGATCCGGACGCGCCATACCCCGGGGCTGGCGCCGAGGGTCCGCGGGGACGGGCCGGGTCGCCCAAACGGCCGGCGCTGCCTCACCGCTGGCTCGAGAGCCGCACGATGGACCGCACGCAGGCCGAGGATATCGCCGGCGCCGAGCTGGATGTGTCAGGTGGCTGAGGCGGTCGCCGAGGGCACGCGCGGGTACACACCCGAGGACTCGAGCCGATGGGTCGAAGAACCGGCGAAGAAGTCCTACAGGAGCGACTTCGAACGCGACCGGGCGCGCGTGCTGCACTCGTCCGCGCTGCGGCGGCTGGGAGCCAAGACCCAAGTGGTCGCGCCGGACACCGACGACTTCGTGCGCACGCGCCTGACCCATTCGCTCGAAGTGGCCCAGGTGGGCCGGGAACTCGGCCGTGTCCTGGGCTGCGACCCGGACCTCGTCGATGCCGCCTGCCTGAGCCACGACCTCGGCCACCCGCCCTTCGGGCACAACGGCGAGAGCGCCCTCAACGACATCACGCACGCCATCGGCGGCTTCGAGGGCAACGCCCAGACGCTCCGGCTGCTGACCCGTCTCGAGCCGAAGGTCCTCGACGCCGAGGGGCGCCCCGCAGGCCTCAACCTCACGCGGGCGAGCCTGGACGCGGCCTGCAAGTACCCTTGGACCGCCGTCGACGCGCCACTCATCCACGGGCACCGCACCAGCAAGTTCGGAGCCTACGAGGACGACCTCGCCATCTTCTCCTGGATCCGCCAAGGCGCACCTGCCGGCCGGTCCTGCATCGAGGCCCAGGTCATGGACCTCTCCGACGACATCGCCTATTCCGTCCACGACGTGGAGGACGCGATCGTCGCGGGCAAGTTCCAGCTGCGCTGGATGGAGAACCCCGACCACCGCGCGCGAGTCGTGGGCTACACCCAGCAGTGGTACCTCCCGCACAGCGATCCCGCGGAGATCGACGCCGCCTTGGCCCGCCTCGAGGCGACCCCGGTCTGGGTGCGCGAGGCCGACGGGTCCCGCCCGGCGATGGCGGCGCTGAAGAACATGACGAGCCAGCTCATCGGCCGGTTCTGCGACAGCGCGCTCGCCCTCACCCGCGCTGCCTACGGCTCTGCGCCATTGACACGCTACGCGGGAGAGGTGATGGTGCCCGAGGAGACCGTCATGGAGATCGCCGTGATGAAGGGCCTCGCCACGACGTTCGTCATGACCACCGACCATCGGCAGCCCATCTATGAGCGCCAGCGCGAGGTGCTCCACGCCCTGGTCACCGCGCTCAGCGCGTCCGGAGACCGGCACCTCGAACCGATGTTCGCCGCCGACTGGCGGGCCGCGGAGGACGACGCCGGCCGGCTCCGTGTGGTGGTGGACCAGGTCGCCTCGCTCACCGACGCCTCGGCCCTCGCATGGTACGAGCGGCTTGTGGGCAGCCTGCCCAGCCTCTGGTGAACCCGATGCCGCCCCAGGCTCCGGCCGGACTATGGTGATGACGTGGCCGGCCTGATCAAACCTGAGGACATCGCGGAAGTCCGCGCCCGCACGGACATCCGGGAGGTCGTCGAGGGCTACGTGACCCTCAAGAGCGCGGGGATCGGCTCCTGGAAGGGACTGTGCCCGTTCCACGACGAGCGCTCGCCCTCGTTCCACGTCCGCCCGCAGGTCGGCACGTACCACTGTTTCGGCTGCGGGGAGAGCGGCGACGTCATCAGCTTCGTCATGAAGATGGACCACACGGCGTTCGCCGAGACGGTCGAGAAGCTCGCAGCGCGTATCGGCTACGAGCTCCGCTACGAGGACGGCGCGGGGCCTCGGCGCGAAGAAGTCGGACGGCGCCAACGACTCCTCGATGCCCACAAGATCGCCGCCGAGTACTTCCAGTCCCAGCTCCTCACCCCTGCTGCCGCGGCGGCCCGGCAGTTCCTCTTCGACCGCGGCTTCGAGCGCAGCGTCGCGGAGCAGTTCGGCGTCGGATTCGCCCCCCCGGGCTGGGATTCCCTTCTCAAGCACCTGCGGGGCAAGTCGTTCCGCGACGAGGAGCTCAAGCTCACCGGCATGTTCTCCGAGGGGAACCGAGGCCTCTATGACCGCTTCCGGGGCCGGCTCATCTGGCCGATCCGGGACATCACGGGGGACGTGATCGGCTTCGGGGCGCGCCGCCTCTTCGAGGACGACCAGGGACCCAAGTACCTCAACACGCCCGAGACGGCGCTCTACAAGAAGTCCCAAGTCCTCTACGGGATCGACATGGCCAAGCGCAACATCGCCAAGAAGCGGCAGCTGGTCGTGGTCGAGGGCTACACCGACGTGATGGCCTGCCACCTCGCCGGCGTGGATACCGCCGTCGCCTCGTGCGGCACGGCGTTCGGTGCCGAGCACATCAAGATCGCCCGGCGCCTCCTCTCCGACGACGGTACCGGGGGAGAGGTCGTGTTCACCTTCGACGGCGACGCCGCGGGCCAGAAGGCTGCCCTGAGGGCCTTCGAGGAGGACCAGCGCTTCGTCGCCCAGACCTACGTCGCCGTGGAGCCCAACGGCATGGACCCGTGCGAACTGCGCCAGCACCGTGGCGACGAGGCCGTGCGCTCGCTCATCGGAACGAGGCGGCCGCTCTTCGAATTCGCCATCCAGGCCACGCTGCGCAAGCACAACCTCGAGTCGATCGAGGGGCGCGTCGCCGCGCTGCGCGAGGCGGCGCCGGTGGTGGCCCAGATCCGGGACCACGCCATCCGGCCTGCCTACACCCGCGAGCTCGCGAAGTGGCTCGGCGTCCCGCTCGAGGACGTCTCACGTGCGGTCGCCTCGGCGGGAAGGAGGCCGGCGCCGTCGTCCGGCCCGGAGAGGGCGTCCCACCCGCAGGCTCCGCAGCGGCAGGGAGCGGCCGCGCGCGACGGCGGCGCTCCACCCCCCGCGGCTGTTGCACCCCCTGCGTGGCATCCGGATCCGCGGGACCCGGTGGCCGTCATGGAGCGTCAGGCGCTCGAGGTGGCCCTGCAGCAGCCGCAGATGCTGGTGGGCGCGGCATGGGCCGAGTTCGCCTCGGCGCGCTTCGCAGCACCTGCGCACGCGGCGCTCCATGCAGCACTCGTCGCCGCGGGTCGGCCGGCGGAGGAGGAGAGCGTCGCCGCCTGGATCGAGCGCATCCGGCACGAGCTTGCCGAGCCACTCCGGCCGATGCTGGCCGAGCTCGCCGTGACCCCCCTGCCGGCGACCACGGAGGAGTCCCTCGAGAGGTACTGCCGGGACATCCTCGCGGGCCTTGCCGAGCTGCAGATCACGGCGCAGAAGGCGGAGATGATGGGCCAGCTGCAGCGCCTCGATCCCTCGGACGCGCCCGAGGAGTTCCAGCGTCTCAACCGCGGCCTCATGGAGCTCGAACTGCGCCGGCGCGCCCTCCGCTCAGGTGAATGAGGCGATTTCTCCTCAAGCCCGGGCCCTGCTAGGGTAGAACCCGCTGCAATCCCCCGTAGCTCAATTGGCAGAGCATTCGACTGTTAATCGAAGGGTTACTGGTTCGAGTCCAGTCGGGGGAGCCACTGCAGCCGGTCCCCCGTAGCTCAATTGGCAGAGCATTCGACTGTTAATCGAAGGGTTACTGGTTCGAGTCCAGTCGGGGGAGCTCGTCATATCATGAACCTATGCCCGAGGCATCGGCCGCATCTGAAGGCCTCCCCGCCGGGTGGACGCGCTACGAGGGTCCGCTCCTGACCATCTGGCGTGCCCGCTACGAAGAGGTGTACGGGGAGGGTTCGGCGAACACCTTCAACGACGGCATGCTGGTCCGCGATCACCGGCGGCCGATCGCCCAGTGGGTGAACTTCTCCCTCCGCTCCGCCCTGCTTGTGGCGCCAGAGACCCCTGGCGGCTGGCCGGTGCAGCGCTTCGCCATCTACTACGCGCCGCCACGCCACGGCTTCCAGTCGGTCCGCACCGAGCGACACGAGTGGCTGCCCCGGGGACCCCGTGGATCAACGACGGACGCGGATGCCTTCACGGCAGCGGTCGGCGCCGCCGAGGAATTCCTCCAGGTCGAAGCCACCTTCGGCGCGCTCGACACGGGGCGCCACACGACGTCCTGACGGGTTCCCCGCCACGTCCTGTCGAAGGCACTCCATGGCCTCCGGCAGGTTGCCGCCGCCGCCCGCCGCCGCCGCCCGCCGCACCGTCCACTGGCAACCCGCCGCGACAGGCCTGCGCGGCACCGGGCCCCCCGGCGGGGCTGGGTGGTAGTTTGGTCACGGATTGCGCCTGGCGCGTTCCGGACCGACAGGAAAGGACACGACGACATGAGTGGACGCCACAGCATGCCGACGGAGCGCCGGCCCAAGCTGGCCGCTCTGCCGGACCTCGTAGGCCAGGCCGCCCGGCTCGCGCCGCGGCAGCTGAACGACGAGCTCGCACTGGCCAAGATCGAACTCAAGAACCGGGGGGTCAAGGCCGGCATCGGTGCCGGCCTGTTCGCTGTCGCCCTCGTCTTCCTCGGCCTCTTGGTGATCGCTCTCGTGGTCGCTGCGATCCTCGGCCTCGCGACCGTCATGCCCGGGTGGCTTGCTGCGCTGATCGTCGGTGCGGCCTTCCTCGTGATCCTCGCCATTGCTGCCCTGGTCGGCCTGAGCTGGGTCAAGAAGGCGATGCCCCTCATCCCGGCCGACGCCATCCGCGGCGTCCGGTACGACATCGGGGTGATCACCCAGGGCCGGGACTTCGATCCGCGCCTCCTCGACCCGTCCACCATCCAGTACAAGCGCGCTCAGGCGACCAAGGAAGCAGAGAAGGCGAGGGCGCGGCTCGAGAAGGAAGCCCAGGACCGGGCCCACGGCAAGGTCTCGCTCCCGCCGCCGAGCGAGGCGGAACTCCGCGAGCGCCTTGACAAGCGCCGTGAGCATCTCCTCGACGTCCGCGAGGACCTCGTCGCAGAGATGGACGTCAAGCGGCAGGCGGGCTACCTGGCCGACGACGTCAAGGCCAGCCTCACCAGCACGAAGGGCCGCCTCCCGTTCGGCAGGACCAGCGGCACCGGCACGGCCTCGGGCGCCGTCGTTCCGGCGGGTGAGGTCGTTCCGGCCGGCACAGTTGTGCCGGCCCGCCCCGCGGCATCCGGGGGCACCGTCGTGTCCGGAAGCATCGTCTCGACCGGCAGCACTGGCGCGACGCGGAGCAGCGGCGTCGACCCGACGGAACTGCTCAAGGAGCGCTGGGCCCCGCTGGCAGTCTTCTCAGTCTCGGCTACGGCATTCGTCGTGTTCCTGCGCAAACTGGTCAAGAGCTGAGCTTCCCGGAGCCCAAGCGTGCATAGGGGAGCGGCGGCCGTCGGGGGACAGGCGGCGCGTCCGCGCCGCAGCGCAGGGCCGTGCCGACCATGAGGTTCTTCAACGCGGGTGCGAGGGCGGGACAGGAATACGCCGAGACGAGTGCCGTGGTCACCCTGCCGAACGCGATCACCGTCCTGAGGTTCCTCGGCGTCCCCCTGTTCATGTGGCTCGTGCTGGCACAGCGTGAGTACGGCTGGGGCGTGGTGGTCCTGGTGGTGCTCGGCGGTACCGACTGGGTGGACGGCTACGTGGCGCGGCGCCTCGGCCAGGTCTCCGCGCTCGGGAAAGTCCTCGACCCCGCAGCCGACAGGCTCGCGCTTCTCGCGGTGGCCCTCACGCTCGTGCTGGCCGGGGTCGTGCAGTGGTGGTACCTCGCGGCGCTCCTCGTCCCGGACCTCGTGCTCGGCACCGCGTCGCTGTTCTACTTCCGGAACCATCCGGACCTGCCGGTTTCAAAGATCGGGAAGGTCCGGACGGCCCTGCTGCTGGTGGGAACACCGCTTCTGGTCGTCTCCAAGCTCGCGATCCCAGCGGCACCGGTCTACGCGGCGATCGCCTGGGCCTTCCTCATACTCGGGCTGATCGGCCACTGGATCGCAGCGGCCAACTACTTCCGCGCCATCGTGGCGAAGGGCAGGCCCGTCCGTGAGAGCAGGCGCGAGGACATCGGCAGGGGAGGCGGCCGCTGATGGTGTGGTTCGCCGTCGTCCTCGCCGTGCTCGGCGCGTTCTTCCTGGCGATCGGGGCGCAGCGCCAGGGCAGCGCCGTCAAGGCGGACATGGGCGGTCTCGCGCTGAGCTCCCGCAGCTTCCTGCGTCTGCTCCGGAATCCCCGCTGGATCCTCGGGCTGACGCTGCTGGCCACGGGCATGCTGTGCAACATGATCGCGCTGGTCTCGGCACCGCTGACGGTGATCCAGCCGATCGGAGCGATCGCCCTCGTGATCACCACCGTGGTGAATTCCAGGGACCAGGGAATCACCATCAACCGCCCCACCGTCGTGGCCATCAGCGCATGCGTCACCGGGTCGGCGCTGTTCGTGCTCCTCGCCGTCAACGCGACCGTCGAGAACCATCACGTCGGGCCGGTCGAGGAGCTCACCATCGTGCTGCTCCTCGCCCTGGCCGTAGGCGTGCTCGGTGGACTCGCCGTCGCCTTCCGGCACCGGCTCAGCGCCTTCGTCTACATCGTGGGCGCCGGCGTCCTCTTCGGCTTCGTCGCCGTCCTGACGCGCATTATCGGCCGAGACCTCCTCACTCCCAACGGACAATTCCTTCTCAATGTGCAGTGGTATTCCGTCGTGGCGATCGTTGCCGCCGGCGGCCTGGGATCGTGGTTCGTGCAGAACGCCTACTCCTCCGGACCGCCCGACCTTGTGATCGCGGGCCTGACAGTGATCGACCCGATCGTCGGGATTGCGATCGGCATCACCATCCTCGGTGAGCTGCGTCCCGACGTGCCCGCCGTGCTCGCCGTTGCCATGGGTGTGGCCGCCATCGTTGCTATCGTGGGGGTCATTGCCCTGTCCCGGCACCACCCGGAGGTCACGAAGCGGAAGAAGGACGCCGCACGCGAGCTCCGCGGCGGATCCGGGCCCGATGAACGTTCCCACACCGGCGGCTGACCAGCGCGGCAGGCCCGCCGGAACCGCGGACCGGAACCGCCGGACCGCCCGACCAGGAGAGCCTCGTGACGACGCCTGAATTCGAGACGGACCTGACCAGCAAACCGCTGACGATTCTGATCGGCGCAGACACCTACCCGCCCCACGTCAACGGCGCCGCCCAGTTCGGCTACCGGCTGGCGAAGGGGATGACGGCCCGTGGACACCACGTGCACGTCGTCGCCAGCCGGTCGGAGAAGGGCAAGAGCTACACCGAGACCCGGCCCGAGGCGATCGTGCACCGGCTCCGCTCGCACTCGGTGCCCACCCACGAGTACTTCCGGATCGTCTTCCCGTGGGAGGTCAAGAAGGAGATCGCGCTGCTGTTCGACCACGTCCAGCCGGACGTGGTCCACATCCAGAGCCACTACATGATCGGTGAGCACGTCCTGTACGAGGCAGTGAAGCGTGGCATCCGTGTGGTGGCCACAAACCACTTCATGCCGGAGAACCTCAACCCCTTCCTCCCGTTCCCGCAGTGGTTCCTGAACATCGTCGGGCGGCAGTCGTGGAAGGACATGGGCAAGGTGATGGGCCAGGCCGACGTGGTCACCACACCCACTCCGCTCGCGGCCAAGGCCATGCGTGACCACGCGTTCCTCACCGAGGTCCTGCCCCTCTCCAACGGGATCGACGTGGCCGCCTACGAGCCGCGGCCCGACGAGGTCGTGGCCAAGAATCCGTACCCCACGGTGCTCTTCGCCGGCCGCCTCGCCGAGGAGAAGCACGTCGACGTGCTCATCCAGGCCATCTCGAAGACCCCGCGGGACCTCGACGTCCACCTCGAGATCGTGGGCGGCGGGGAGGTCCGGCCGGCCCTCGAGCAGCTCGTCGACCGCCTCGGCCTCCGCGACCGCGTTGCGTTCCTCGGCCTCGCGTCCGACGACGAGCTCCGCCAGGCCTATCTGCGCGCCGACCTCTTCTGCATGCCCGGGACCGCCGAGCTCCAGTCCCTCGTGACGCTCGAGGCCATGAGCGCGTCGACCCCCGTAGTGCTCGCCGACGCCATGGCGCTCCCGCACCTCGTCGTCGACGGCGAGAACGGCTACCTGTTCCGCCCCAACGACAGCGACGACCTCGCGGCCAAGATCACCGCGGTCCTGGGCAAGCCCGAGGCGGAGATCGCCCGCATGGGGGCCGAAAGCCACCGCATGGTGCAGAAGCACGGGATCAAGGCGACCCTCGATACTTTCGAGGCCCTCTACCGCGGGGCAGACCACTAGGCCCTCCCAGTACGATGGGAGACGTCCCGCCTCCGGCGGGGCTTCGGGGCGTTAGCTCAGCCGGTTAGAGCAGGGGACTCATAATCCCTTGGTCGTGGGTTCAAGTCCCACACGCCCTACCGTGAGGCCCGGAACCGTCGGTTCCGGGCCTCACGCGTCTCCCGCCGGGCGCCCATCAGCAAGCCTCGGCGCCCGTGAGGATCCTCCACGAGGGTCCTTATGCTTTCGGCGCGCCCGTGATCCTCACGCGTTCGGTGTGCCGCGCGGCAGGTTCGGATTCCCACGGGCGCCGGAGCACGAAGCGCACATCCACCGCGCGGCCCGCGCTCCCCGTGGCCCGCAGTTCGAAGGCCTGGTGGGCCTCCGCGCCCGGGACCGGGCTCGAAGGCACCCGCGGCACAGAACGCACGACGGCGATCGCGTCCGGCAGGTCCGAGCATTCCCACCGGTAGCCGGTGCCACCCGCCAAGGGCAGGGTGACGGTGAACTCCTGCCCGACGGGGACCTCCCTCGACCCCTCCGTGTCCATGGTCCCGAGCATCTCACGGGCGGCGGGAGTTGTGTCCTCGGGCACCGAGGGCTTATGTTACTCATCAGTAACTACTGGTCGGTAGCACAAGCCCTTGGAGACACCATGCCGCAGTCCCGTCACGACGCCGCCTCCCTCCCCTACGCCGACGGCGACTTCTACGCCTTCGAAGCCCTCCTGTCCGAGAAGGAGCGGGACCGCCTCCACGAGGTGCGCGAGTGGCTGGGCCGCGAGGTGACTCCCATCGCCGTCGACCACTGGAACCGCGCCGAATTCCCGCACCACCTCATCCCAAAGCTTGCGGAGCTCGACGTCATGAGCCCGGTGCGCCGGCAGGGGCACAGCAATCTCCTGGCCGGCCTCCTCCACGCCGAGTTCACCCGCGCCGACGCCTCGATCGCGACGTTCATGGGAGTCCACGACGGCCTGTTCACGGGTTCGATCGAGCTTCTTGCCTCCGAGGACCAGAAGGCCGCATGGCTGCCCAGCGCCTACTCCCTGGACGAGATCGGCGCGTTCGGCCTCACCGAGCCCCTCGGCGGATCCGATGTGGCCGGTGGTACGCGGACGACGGCGCGGCGCGAGGGTGACTCCTGGGTCCTCAACGGCGCCAAGCGCTGGATCGGCAACGCGACATTCTCCGACTGGGTGGTCGTCTTTGCCCGGGACGAGGCGGACAACCAGGTCAAGGGCTTCCTCGTCGACACGTCCCTCCCCGGATACGCGGCCTCGAAGATCGAGAACAAGATCGCCCTGCGCACCGTCCAGAACGCGGACATCACGCTGACGGACGTCCGGGTTCCCCACGAGTTCAAGCTCGCGCATGCCAACAGCTTCAGGGACACGAACAAGGTCCTCAAGGTCACGAGGCTCGCCGTCGCCTGGCAGGCTGTGGGCGCCCAGCTTGCCGCCTTCGACATCGCCCGCAGCTATGCGGTCGAGCGCGAGCAGTTCGGGCGCCCGATCGCGTCCTTCCAGCTCGTCCAGGACCAGCTCGTGACCATGCTCGGCAATGCCGTGAGCTCGATGGGCATGATGGTCCGCCTCGCCCAGCTCGAGGACGCGGGGGAGGCGCGTGACGAGCAGTCCGCCCTGGCGAAGGCAGTCACGACGGCCCGCATGCGCGAGACGGTCGCGATCGGCCGGAGCCTGCTCGGCGGCAACGGGATTGTGAGCGACTACGGCATGGCCAAGGTCTTCTCCGACGCGGAGGCCATCTACTCCTACGAGGGCACCCACGAGATCAACACGCTCGTCACGGGCCGTGCAATCACGGGGATCTCCGCCATCGTGTGACCTCACGGCCTTCGCGCCCACCTCACCCTCCGTTCCACGGCAGGAGGACCGAGGGGCGGCGGTCCTCGATGAACGCAATCGGGTCACGGTAGTCGTCGCTGCCCGCGCCGCCTTCCCGCACGCCCCAGTGCAGGCACGTGGAAGGCGCACAGTGTCCCGCTTCTGACACCGTGACCGTGCCGAGCCCGGCCCCGCGGTCCACGCGGGTGCCCACGGGCACCGAGCCCGACACGGGCTCGAAGCTGCTCCGGCGCCCCTCGCCGTGGTCCACCGTGACCACCGGCCTGTCCACGACCCACCCGCTGAACACGACGGTCCCGGCCGCGGGGGAGCGGACTTCTGCGCCGTTCGGCGCAGCCAGATCCACTCCTCGGTGCCCGGACAGCCAGGGCCGGCTCGGCGGGTCGAACGGGCGCACGACGGCGGGCCGAGGCTCGAGCGGCCAGACCCACCCGCGCGGCGCGGGCTGGACAGCCTCGCGCGCGAGCACGCCAAGCGGCGGAAGCGCCTGTGCCCCGGCCCGCTGAGGGGACAGTGCGACGAGGGAAGCGGACGCCATGAGGATGGCGGCCGCCAGGGCCGCGGACCCCCGCGCCGACTCTCTCCCGCGGGCTGCGGCAGCGCGGAGTGGTGCCTTCGGTGCTCTCGTCATGGCACCACTGTTTCCCTGTGGCGAGCACCTCTGGAAGGGCGTCGGAGCGCTATGTGGACAGCCGGCGTCGTGCGCCGAGGCCGCCCGGCGGCGCTCCCGCGCTGTAGTACACTGGGAACCGCGGCTTTTCGAGCCTCTTTTGCCGTGCCAGATTCTGCAGATCCGCGGATTCCGGCGCGCTGGAGCGGGGAGGGAAGCCGACTCCGCGCATCCAGCGTCCTGCGGGACACTGCCCGCCCGTCGGTCCGCATCAGCGGTCGGGAGGGGAGGGGATGCCAGGGACGCACGGCCATCCGGCCGGACGTCGTCAACCGTCAACTATGGCAGGGGCAAGGGCCGCGCACGCGCGCCCTCGTAACTTGAGACCTGCCGGAAGGAGCGTCGGCATGCCCGTCGTTACCATGCGCCAGCTGCTCGACAGCGGTGTCCACTTCGGCCACCAGACCCGCCGTTGGAACCCGAAGATGAAGCGCTTCATCCTCACCGAGCGCAACGGCATCTACATCATCGACCTCCAGCAGTCGCTGTCCTACATCGACCGCGCCTTCGAGTTCGTCAAGGCCACGGTCGCCCACGGCGGCACCGTGCTCTTCGTCGGCACGAAGAAGCAGGCCCAGGAGGCCATCGCCGAGCAGGCCACCCGCGTTGGCCAGCCCTACGTCAACCAGCGCTGGCTGGGCGGCATGCTCACCAACTTCTCCACCGTCGCCAAGCGCATCCAGCGCCTGAAGGAGCTCGAGGAGATCGACTTCGAGGACGTGGCCGGCTCGGGCCGCACCAAGAAGGAGCTCCTCATCCTCCAGCGCGAGAAGGACAAGCTCGAGAAGACCCTCGGCGGCATCCGCAACCTCTCCCGCACTCCGTCCGCCCTGTGGGTCGTGGACACCAAGAAGGAGCACCTCGCGGTCGACGAGGCGAAGAAGCTCGGCATCCCGGTCGTGGCGATCCTCGACACGAACTGCGATCCCGACGAGGTCGACTTCCCGATCCCGGGCAACGACGACGCCATCCGCTCCGTGAACCTCCTCACGCGCGTCGTGGCCGACGCCGTGGCCGAGGGCCTCATCGCCCGCCAGAACCGTGGCTCGGGCTCCGAGGGCACCGCGGCCGAGCCGCTCGCCGAGTGGGAGCGCGAGCTCCTCGAGGGCCAGAACGCCGAGGCTCCGGCCGAGGCGCCCGCAGAGGCCCCGGCCTCCGAGGCTCCCGCCGCTGAGGCGACCGCAGAGGCCCCCGCTGCCGAGGCTCCCGCCGCAGAGGCCCCGGCCTCCGAGGCTCAGGCCGAGGACACGAAGTAAGACCCGGTCCCAGACCGCTTGAGGATGGCGTCCCTGCACCGGCACGGGACGCCATCCTTGTGAACGAGTACTGCAGAACTACGACGTAAGGGGTTCCTATGGCGAACTACACTGCCGCTGACATCAAGGCCCTTCGGGAGCGCACGGGCGCCGGCATGATGGACGTCAAGAAGGCTCTCGACGAGGCCAACGGCGACGCCGAGAAGGCCATCGAGATCATCCGCATCAAGGGCCTCAAGGGTGCCACGAAGCGCGAGGGCCGCTCGACCGCCGAGGGCCTCGTGGCCGCCAAGGTCGTCGACGGCGCCGGCGTCATGGTCGAGGTCAACTGCGAGACCGACTTCGTGGCGAAGTCGGCCAAGTTCATCGAGCTCGCCGACAAGGTGCTCGCCACGGCTGTCTCCTCCGGTGCCTCGGACCTGGAGGCGCTCCTGGCTGCCGATGTCGACGGCAAGCCGCTGAGCGAGTTCGTCGTCGAGGAGGGCGCTGTCCTGGGCGAGAAGGTCGTCGTCCGCCGGCTCGCCCGCATCGAGGGCAAGACCGTCGACGCCTACCTGCACAAGACGTCCAAGGACCTCCCGGCGCAGGTCGGCGTGCTCTTCGCTGTCGACGGCGAGGGTGAGACGGCCCAGACCGCGGCCCACGACGTCGCCGTGCACGTGGCCGCGATGGCTCCGAACTACCTCCGCCGCGAGGACGTCCCGGCCGACCTCGTCGAGTCCGAGCGCCGCATCGCCGAGGAGACCGCGAAGGCCGAGGGCAAGCCCGAGGCTGCCATGACGAAGATCGTCGAAGGCCGCGTGACCGGCTTCTACAAGGGCGAGGTGCTCCTCGACCAGGCGTTCGCCAAGGACGCCAAGAAGTCCGTCGGGCAGGTCCTGACCGAGGCTGGAGTGAACGCCACGGCGTTCGCCCGCTTCCGCGTCGGCGCCTAGTACCGCGCCAACCGCCCAGGGGCGGCCACTCAGTTCACTGCGTGGCCGCCCCTTCGCTGTGTCCTGCGCGCCCTTGCGCGCAGCCGCTGCCGGTACGCTAGACGCAGACTCCCACCAGAACGCATGACCCGAGGGGACACCTCCATGGAATCCGTACAGACCGCCGAACCCACTGCCCCCTCCACCCTCCCGGAGCCCGTTCCCTCGGCCGACGGCGCCCCGCACCAACGGCGCAGGGTGCTCCTGAAGCTCTCGGGCGAGGTCTTCGGCGGCGGCAAGCTCGGGGTCGATCCGGCGACGGTGCGCGGGATCGCGGACCAGATCGCCGCGGCGGTGGGAGAGGTCGAGATAGCGGTCGTGGTCGGCGGCGGCAACTTCTTCCGCGGGGCCGAGCTCTCCCTCTCCGGCATGGACCGCTCCCGGGCTGACTACATGGGGATGCTCGGAACGGTCATGAACAGCCTCGCCCTGCAGGACTTCCTCGAGCAGGCCGGCGTCGAGACGCGGGTCCAGTCCGCGATCTCGATGGCGCAGGTCGCCGAGACGTACATCCCGCGCAGGGCCATCAGGCACATGGAGAAGGACCGCGTCGTGATCTTCGGCGCCGGCGCAGGCCTTCCGTACTTCTCGACCGACACCGTCGCGGCTCAGCGCGCGCTCGAGGTGCGCGCCGACGTCGTGCTCATGGCCAAGAGCGGCGTGGACGGCGTCTACACCGCGGACCCGAAGAAGGATCCGACCGCTGCCAAGCTCGAGCACCTGACCTATGACGAGGCGCTCCGCCGGGACATCCGGGTCATGGACCAGACCGCCATGACCATGTGCAAGGACAACCGCCTCGAGATGGTCGTGTTCGGGATGGAGGGCGAAGGCAACGTCACCAAGGCCATCCGCGGGGAGCACCTCGGCACGCGCGTCACCGTCTGAGGATCGCCCGTGCGGCTAGGATGTTCCTAGCCCAGATGCAACGAAGTCCACAAGGAGTGCGACGTGATCGAAGAGACCCTGTTCGAAGCCACCGACAAGATGGAGAAGGCCGTCGAGGTGGCCAAGGAGGACTTCGCATCGATCCGGACCGGGCGCGCCAACCCGGCTCTCTACGCCAAGGTGATGGTGGACTACTACGGAACACCGACCCCCCTCCAGCAGCTTGCGTCGTTCCAGGTCTCGGACGCCCGCACGATCCTCATCACGCCCTATGACAAGAGCGCGCTGCGCGAGGTCGAGAAGGCCCTGAGCGACTCCGAGGTCGGCGCGAACCCGTCGAACGACGGCAACGTCATCCGGGTCGTCCTGCCCGAGCTGACGCAGGAGCGCCGCAAGGAGTACGTCAAGATCGTCAAGGGCAAGGGCGAGGACGCGAAGGTCTCGATCCGCAGCATCCGCCGCAAGGCCAAGGAGTCCCTCGACAAGCTGGTCAAGGACGGGGAAGTCGGTGAGGACGAGGGCGCTCGCGGCGAGAAGGAACTCGATTCCCTCACGAAGAAGCACACCGACGCCGTGGACGACCTCGTCAAGCGCAAGGAAGCCGAGCTGCTCGAAGTCTGATGACCACGCCCCAGCCCGAGGTGCCGGCGGCGGCATCGGACACTCGCCGGGCGCGGAAGTCCTCGCCCTCGCGGGCAGGACGGAACCTACCGGCAGCAATCGGCGTGGGCCTGTCGCTGCTGGTGCTCCTGCTCGCGGGTCTCTTCCTGTGGCCGGTGGGGTTCGCGCTGATCGCGGTCGCGGCGGCGGTGCTCGGCGTCTGGGAGGTGTACCGGGCGCTCGACTCGCACGGGACGCGGGTGCCGATCGTCCCGGTCCTCGCCGCGGCCGTGGCCATTCCAGCGACGGCCTACTTCGGGGGCCAGGAGGCCCAGCTGTTCGCCCTTGTGGCCAGCTGCGCGGCGGTCCTGATCTGGCAGAGCCTCGAGCACCACGAGGGTGCGGCGAGGAGTGCCTTCGCCGGCGTGTTCCTCGTCCTGTGGATCCCGTTCCTCATCGGCTACGCGGTTCTGCCGCTGCACAGTGCAACGCCTCCGCCCGGGTTGGGCCTCTGGCCGGACGGCTCCCTGCCCAGACCCATGCTCGAGCTCGTGCTGACGCTGCTGCTCGTCGTCGCCAACGACACCTTCGGCTACATCGTGGGCGCGAGCCTCGGCCGCCACCCGATGGCACCGAAGATCAGCCCCAAGAAGTCCTGGGAGGGCTTCGCCGGCTCGGTCGCGGGAGCCATGGTCGTGGGCATCCTCGGCACTGTCTTCATGCTCGGGCGCCCCTGGTGGGTGGGCGTGGTGCTCGCCGTCATCATGGTGGGTGCGGCAACCACGGGGGACCTCGCCGAGTCCATGGTCAAGCGCGAGCTCGGGATCAAGGACATGAGCAGCATCCTCCCCGGCCATGGGGGCATGATGGACAGGCTCGACTCGATCCTGTTCGCGACCCCCGCGGCCTACCTCGTCTTCAGCCTCCTGCCGGCCTCCTAGCCGCCGGGAAACATACCGACAGACCATCACATGACTGAGAGGACTCGCACACGTGGCGCACAGTGAGGACAGCGCGGCGGCAGGATTCGACCGGGTGGGACGGGGGGACCTCGGCTACAGCCCCAAACAGGTGGAGAAGTTCCTCGGCGCTGCACGGGCCTATCTGGAGGATTACTCCGCGCCAGTGGTGACCAGCCACGAGGTGCGCACGGTCGCGTTCGACGCGGTCCGCGGCGGCTACGACGCGAACGAGGTCGACGCCGCCCTCGACCGCCTCGAGGACGCGTTCGCGCGACGCGAGCGAGACGATCTGATCCAGCGCTCAGGCGAGGACGCGTGGCTGCGGCAGATCGGCCAGCTCGCCGGGGTCCTCCGTGGGCGTCTCGTGCGTCCCGACGGCGAGCGGTTCCGCCGCCCGACGAGCCAGAAGGCGCCGAGCTACCACACGCAGGACGTCGACGACCTCTGCGTGCGCCTCCTGGACTACCTCGAGCAGGGCTCGCCGATGAGTGCCGACGAGGTCCGCGTGGCCGTCTTCCGCACGGTGACAGGCCCGGAGGGGTACGAAGAGACCCAGGTCGACGCGTTCCTCGACCGCGTGGTCGAGCTCATGGCTGCCATCGACTGAGCTCGGCGGCCTCGCCGCGCGGCTCGGGGGAGTGCAGCCGGACGAGGAACCTGTCCGCGCCCCTCGGGATGCTGCGGCTGCTTGCGCGCGAGACGAGCACCATGACCGCGAACGCGAGGGGGACGGTCCACGCGGCCGGCTGCGCGCAGGCCGTCGCGACCACCGAGTCCCGGGCATCACCGCCGAAGGCGCCCGCGGCGATCATCGCGGAGGTGGTCAATGCGCCGCCGCAGGCCAGGGCTCCTGCTGCCATGCCGGCGACCGCGCCCGCCGGGGTGAGCCGGCGCCACCAGATCCCCAAGACGAGCAGGGGGCAGATGGTCGACGCCGTGAACGCGAAGACGAGCCCCACGGTTCCGGCGAGGGCCTGGGGGCTGACCCAGAACGCGGTCGCGAGGGGAACCAGCGAGGCCGTCGCGGCGGCGGCGCGGAAGCCCCGCACACTGCCGCCGAACAGCTCCTGGCTGATGACGCCGGAGACGGACACGAGCAGGCCGGACGTCGTCGAGAGGAATGCGGCCATCGCGCCGGCGAGCACGAGGGCGGAGAGTGCCGTGCCGAGCGGGCCTCCGACCTGAGTTTGGTCACTTTGCGGTCGGTTTCGAGAGGACTGCCTGCTGACCTGCGGTAACGCTGT
>NZ_BNCM01000004.1 GCF_014656475.1 Sinomonas cellulolyticus | reverse complement strand
ACGACAGCGTTACCGCAGGTCAGCAGGCAGTCCTCTCGAAACCGACCGCAAAGTGACCAAACTCAGGTCAGGCGGTCCTGGGCAGCCTGCATCAGCACGGCCAGATCTGCTTCGCCATGCGCGGAGCCCAAATGCTCGAGGATACGCCGGACTCCTGAGCGCTTCTCCACGATCTGCACCGCGGTCGCCCCGGAGGTCGTCTTCACCTTCCGGATGTACGGAGACGCCCCAGAAGGCTAACGGCTAGTGCCCCATTCCAGCACCCGACCCCGACCTGACCCGCGGAAACACTCCAGAACCCGATTCACCTGTGCAAGTCGGGCTTCACGACGTGGAACGCGTCGAGCACCGCCACGGCGTCTTCGAGCTGGTCGTCGATAGCGTTCTTGTAGCCCTGGAAGGGGTCCAGGGCTGCGACCTTCACACCCCTGCGGAAGGCGTCGCCGCGGTCCTTGAGCCAGTCCCGGTAGACCGGCCCGGACCGGCCGGGCACGAGATCCAGCAGCCTGGCCCGGGGCTTCCCGTCCGGGCCGCGGGTGTGGTCCACGATGCCTGTGACCATCCCGGATCCGGGCGGGCCGGTGTGCGACCAGAGATGCTCGTCCACCCCGAGCGCGTCGATCCCGGCAAGCAGTCGAGGATCGGCGAGGCGCCGCCGGGTCTCTGCCGCGACCGGGTCCCAGACTGTGCCCCAGTCGACCCCGAGATGACGGGCCAGTGCCGAGACGGACGTGTCGTCGCGCTCGAGGGCGTCCGTAGCCCAGGAGAATGCCCGGGCGCTGAGCTTGGCCCGCGGGGCCGCGGACGGGTGGGCCTGGCGAGAAGGTCTTCTTCGGGCACGCCGGCTCCGGGCAGCGCCAGATCCTCTTGAGCCATCGGATCCGCACCGGGGCCCCGAAGCAGGGTGTGTCCGCGACGGTGTGGACGCGGCGTCCGTGCCCGACAGCGACGCATCCGCATCCCGGGCACCCGCCCATGTCGGCGTCGGTCTCCACCGTCACCGTCAGGCTGAAGCCCCCGCCTGAATCGTCGGCGCACACGCCGAGCACGTTGCAGGCCGGGGAAATGGAAGAGCGCATCAGCCCGTGCGCACCAGCGCGCACCGGGCCCACAAGTACAGTGGTCCAGGTCGAGGTCTTCTCATCAGATTGCTTGGTCGCTTCTGATCCTGAAGACCTCGACCCCATCAGCCCCGCACCGCCACGCGGACGGATCCCTCAACCATGCTTAGATCCGAAGAGCCACCAAAAGGGAGCTACTTCAAGGGATACAAGCCGCGAATGGGGATCAGTTGACGGCCTGCATGAAGATCCCAGCCCGCCGGTGATGCGTCTTTGCCGTCGATCGAATGAAGTTGACGGTACGCCTAGAAGTGTCGTCGATCTGATAGTCGGTGGGAATGGTGGGACGCCCGTCGACCTTGTATTGGTTCAGTACCATGTCCACGGAGTCGACAATTGTGTCCGCACTCACGCCAGCTGTGATTATTGCAGCGGTGTCGAGCGACTCTGGACGCTCGATGGCATCCCGTAGGGTGATGGCAGGAAATCCGAGAAGTGACGACTCCTCGCTGATGGTGCCACTGTCCGAGAGCACGCACCGCGCCTCCTGTTGGAGGCGGACGTAATCGTTGAATCCGAAAGGTGGGTGAAAGACGACACCCGACTTGAGTCCGTCGGGCTGCGATTCGAGGCGCTTTCGCGTCCTCGGATGGGTCGACACGAGCACGGGAATACCATAAGTCTCGATAAGAGCCTGCAGTGCTACGAGGATCTCGGACAGTCGCTCGGGACTGTCAACATTCTCCTCACGGTGCACACTCACAAGGAAATATTCCCCGCTGCGGAGGCCCTGGCGCTCAAGAACATTCGAATCCGCGATCCCGTTTTGGTTACCGGTTAGCACTTCCTTCATAGGCGACCCGATAAGAAGAATGCGGGACGGGTGAATACCTTCTGAGAGCAGATTGCGACGGGCGTGCTCCGTGTATACGAGGTTGTAGTCGGAGACATGGTCAACGAGTCGTCGGTTGGTCTCCTCCGGCACGTTCTCGTCGAAGCAGCGGTTCCCGGCCTCAAGGTGGTACACCGGAACACGCAGACGCTTAGCCATAAGGGCCGAAATGCAGCTATTCGTATCCCCCAGCACGACCATGGCGTCCGGGCGTTCGGCCAAGATCACCCCCTCGACCCGGCTGAGGATCGAACCGAGTACTGCACCCAGCGAGCTAGTGTCGGCTTCGAGGAAATGATCCGGGCGCCGAAGGCCGAGGTCTTCGAAGAAGACCTCGTTCAGTTCGTAGTCGTAGTTCTGGCCAGTGTGGACCAGGACGTGATCGGTCGCCTCGTCGAGTCGCTTGATGACGGCGGCAAGCCGGATGATCTCCGGCCGGGTACCGACAACGGTCATGACTTTCAGCTTGCCTCTAGGCGCGCTCATACTTCCTCCGGAATCGTGTCAGGTGACGCTGGATCGTAGATTTCGCTGATCCAGAACATGGTAAACAGGGGGTCTGAGCCAGTATTCGTGATCTTGTGTGTCCACATCGTTGGCATATCGATCGCAACAGGCTCGTCGCCATTCACGTTGTAGGTGTACACTTTATCATCGAACATTCGCCGAACAGCAATCTCGGCGTGCCCGCTCAATACGGTGAAACGCTCGATCTTGCGTCGGTGGTAATGCTGCCCGCGTGTAATGCCGGGCACGGTCGTCGAAAACGAGGACTGTCCCTCGCCGCCCCTGCTCCTCACGACTTCGAAGAAGGAACCGCGTGAATCTGCATGCCGCGTCAATCGAATTGGAAGCTTCTCGCCGACCAAAAACGATCGGTAGGTATTAAAGAGATCGCGGTCGAAGGGGTCGTGAATATCCGGAATGGTTCCGTCTTTGTAGACGTTCGCGAGGTTCTGAAGCTTCTCTGCGGCGCCACTCACAGACAGAGTACGCACATGATCATCCATGCGATTGATCGACAACTCACCGAGCATGACCTCAGCTGCCCTCTGGGCGTGGAGGAAACGCAGCTCCTTGTCCTGATGGATCGCGGGCGCGAGACCCCGCGCGACGAGGTCGCAGAATGTCGCGAGGACGGAGTTGTACTGTGGCCGGCCATGCTCGCCAAAGATGTTCGGAAGGTGCGCATTGATATAGGAGGCTCCGACCGCGCGCGCTGTTTCCCCGAGTAGGTCTCCCGCCGATTCCTTAGCACCACCGTAAACGGTGCCGTTCCCGGACTGGACAGAATTCGAGAAGGCGATCCGCAGAGGCGGCGAGCTGGCAGATACCACCGCATCTGAAACCTGACGCGCCGCAACCCGGTTGCCCTCCTTTACCTCGTCGTCGGTTCCGCGGTTCACTCCCGCTAGGTGCACGAGCAAGTCGGCACCGTCAACGGCTGAACGGGCTGCCGCCGCGTCGAAACTGGGGCCAAGCCGAATCGGCACGACGCTATGGCCGAGACTATGAGCGAGGACACGCGTGTGCCAGCCAAGGAATCCTCGTGCACCAGTGAGCGCAATCTTCATTTCCACCTACCCTTGGTCACCGCACGCCGTGATGCGGAGTAGTTTGGCTGTTCCTTGTTGATCAACAAGCTGGGCTACCCCCGCCTGCACTAGATGGTCAAGACCTCTTACCCCGTGGTCTCCCCCGTGCACTTCTTGATGGCCGAAATCCAAGACATATGTGATATGCAAGCTTCTCACCGCCTTGCACACCGTCGGATCGGACTTCGCTTCATTCAGATGCTCGTACACAGTTGGGAGGCCGGACGGAATCTCACTAAGAATGTGCGCTTGGACCACTCTGCGATCGGCAATCGCGTACGCGAGAGAACTTCCGTTCCAAGGGTTCCCCACGAGGAGAGAATTGGGCGGGGTGTCCTTTGCCAAGCGCCTGAGGAGCGCCATCTCGTCGGTAGACACCAGCGGCGCGGTAGGCGTGAGGGCGTACGAGACCGCGGCCGTCTTGGCGGCGTCGCGGATCGACCCTGTTTGGACCGCCGCCACCGAGAGGACGATCGCTACCACTGCTAACACAGGGACCAGAATGTCGCTTGAGGCGTGATGGTTCCGGACCCAGTACTTGCGGACCAGGAACATGCTGCGGTCCCAGATCCAGACGCCCCCCGCCACAGCTAGGGGAATGCCGACGACAGGAAGTAGTGCAGCCAACCGGGGAGGGTCGTTGTAGTACACACCGGTCAAGGCTGTTCTGAAATTCCCGAAGGGGACGCCTGCCACGACGACAAACAACGTCCCGATCACTGCATACACTCCAAGGAACCACCGGTGCCGGGCTGTCCGAGCAACCCATACAATGCCGGCGATGGCCAGGATCGCTGGTAGCCATGTCGGTGGCCTGCCGATTCCGGAGAGGGCGAGGACCTCGCCAACCGCTTGTCCCACGGTTTCGACAGGGGCCCACGTCGCAGCTGACATTGGGGGCCGGATTAGATACCACGCAGCCGCAACGGCGATAAGCCCACCCAAGAGAACGCCGATCGGCAGGAACCACCCTCGAGTCAGACCGCCGCGCCGCCGCCACCATCTAGCCCAAACAACGAGGAAAATGGGCACCGACACAGCAAGGAGAGTCATTAGGCTGTTGGGGTGCGCCAAAGCGAGCCCGGGAACGCTCATCACGAGCAGCAACCCGGCCATGCGACGGCGCGGCTCAGATTCGGCTCCAATGCCGACTGCCCTCACCAACAAGGCGATAGCCGCCGGAAGAAGCGCGGTGCCTAGGAAATTCGGGTAAAGAACGCCGAAATCGAGTAGCAGGATAGGAAACGCACCAAAACCTGTTGAGAAAACGGCCGCCAGCCAGAGAACGGAAGGCCGTCTTCCCATCACAGAGGCTGTCAACGCCATAATCGAAAGGGGCCACACCAGGCACCCGATCACAAGGTTGACCACATTGGTCGCAACGGTAACCTCGGACCCGAAACCGGCAACGATCGCTACGATGCCATGCCAAGCCGCAGGATAAAAGCCGCCGCCCGTAAGCGTCGAGACAAATATCGACGACGCGTTTCCGGTATCAACGATGTATCGGACAGCGTTGAGGTGGAAGACGTTGTCGAAAGTCTGCGAGATGGACTCCGGATTTCCGAACACATATAGGAGGCGGCGTCCAATGAGCACGGCAGCCAATGCAAGAGCCGCTCCACCGGACGCCCAGCGGCCCCACAAGCCACCTTCCAGACTACCGGTCGGTGCCCGATGAAGCGGCAACTTCCGTGCCACCAAACGACACGCAAGCACTGCGACAATCGTCGCTAGCGCGATGGGAATAGCCGACCATGTCAACCCGATCCACGGCGCCACTAGGGCCGCCAAGGACGCTACTGACACTGAGATAGGCGCAGCGAATGCAACCAGCTGGAGGCCCCTGAGGCGGGCAGCCAGTCCAACGATCACTCCCGGAACGAACATCACGGCGACAGCCATAATGACGGCCGGAACGGTTGACCACCAGCTCAACCGAAACCCTCCCTAAAGCTTGTTCTCGAGCCCGATGGGGCCGCTCCGAATTGGAGCCTATCAAATCGTGCTACGCATGACCTCGACGGCTCTCTCGATGTTTCCGTCGTACTGAATCCTTCCGCGTTCGAGCAGGATGCCGCGTTCGCAGATCTGCTTCACCAGTTCGAGGTCGTGACTGACAACGACCAGCGTCTTGCCCTCAGCGGAGAGTTCCTTGATCTTGGCGATGCACTTCCGTTGGAAGGGTTCGTCCCCGACGGCAAGTATCTCATCGACGAGGAAGACCTCAGGGTCGGTATGGACGGCGACTGAAAACGCCAGCCGGAGATACATTCCCGAGGAATAGAACTTCACCTCGGTATCGATGAATTCGCCGATCTCGGAGAACTCCACGATGGAGTCGAAGCGCTCCTTAATCTGTTCTTCCGTCATCCCCAGGATCGCGCCATTGAGGTACACATTGTCGCGACCCGTGAGGTCATGGTGGAATCCAGCGCCAACCTCAATGAGGCCGGCGACGCGCCCGCGCGTGAGGACGCTGCCTGAATCTGGCGTCATGACTCCGGAGATGTGCTTGAGCAACGTCGATTTTCCGGATCCGTTGAAGCCGAGAAGCGCCACGCTCTCGCCTTGCTCCACGCTCAAAGACACGTCGTGCAGCGCGAAGAACTTGTGACTCAAGTCACCCTTCCGCCCGGTGAGCAGCCAGACAAGCGCTTCCTTGAGCGAACGGGTGTGGCGAAGCACGAATTGTTTGCTGATATTGCGGACGTCAATCGCGGTTGCCACGTCAGAGCTCCTGGGCGAAGCGGCCCTCAAGCCGCCGGAAGGTGAATTGTCCAATCAGGACCACGGCGACAGATATGAGGATTCCCACCGGGAGCCAGAGGCTCAGCAGATTCGGGGGCAGCTCTGCAGTGCCCGATGTCGTCGGATACCAGAATGCGTAGTGGAAGATCTCGACGGCTATGGTGATCGGATTAGCCTGGTAGATGGCAAAGAAACCTGCACCTGCCGTGTTGCGGACCATCGTCCAGACGTAGAGGACTGGGGACGCCCACGTCACGACCATGAGAAGCAGGTCGACGATGTTCTCGAAGTCGCGGAAGTAGACGTTGACCGCTCCGAAGAATAGGCCGAGACCCGTCGCGAGCAGCGCCACGATGACGAAGGCTGCGACCGCGGCCGCAAGCTGCAGAAGCGATGGGTGCCAGCCAGAGAAGACGCACGCGACAACCAGGACGACGAGCTGCGGGAAGAAGTGCACGCCGGATACCCAGACGGAGGCCACAGGGAAGAGCTCCCGGGGGAGGTAGATCTTCTTAATCAGGCTGCCGTTGCCCACGATCGAGCGGGCAGCGTTTCCGAGCGCCTCCGTGAAGAAGTTGATCAGGATGATGCCCGAGAAGAGGTACACGGCGTAGTTCTCAGTGCCCTTATTGAGCCCTAGGAATACTCCCAGAGCGAGATAGAAGACCAGAAACTGTACTCCGGGCTTCACATACGACCACAGGAGGCCGAGGACAGAGCCACGGTAGCGGACTTTTAGTTCCTTGCGGACGAGGAGCTTGAGCAGGAACGATGAGCGGAATGCGTCAGTGAGGCCTGAGCCCACTCCTGGCCGCACCAACCCGGAGGGAGTGCTCACCGCGAATCGCTCAGCGTATGCTCATCGAACGTCTTCTTCCATGACTCGATCGAGGTCAGATCGTCCAAGGCGCTCTTGTACTCTGCTGCGAGTGAGCGCCACCGTGCGAGAAGCTGTCCATGCAGCTTGGCGCTTTCGGCGAGCATGCGGCGCATGACGCGGGGGTCGCGCTTGTACCAGGACGCGCCCGTGCCCTCGGCGTTCGAGACCACGGCGGAATCGTACTGCGACATACGCCACCACTTATTGTCCATATGCGGGACGTTTGCCTGAGGGCGGTCCTTGCTCGTTTCGACAACCGGCTTGACGAGCTGGCGTGCCACGGTCTTGAGCGCCCAGGGCACGAGAACGGTCTTGCGTGGCTGGCTGAATCCTTGTCCATGCCTCGGCGGCTTTGCCATGCGCGGTGCGGGGAACTCGTCGGGGTCAGGCTTGAACACTGAATCCGTATGCTCCGAGAGCATCTTCCGGATCTCGGGCAGCTTCGTCTCGAGAAGCCCGCGCAGTGAGCCCGGCCCTCTGAGCAGATCCCGAAGGGCCCACTCCCGGCCTTGAACCGTTGCATACTGCATCGAGACGAGATGCTTGATGTCGTCCTGCTGAAGCTCTCGGATCACACGGCCGCCGAGCTCATAGGGGCTGTGGAGCAGGGCGGTCAGAGCCCGATTACGCGTGTGGAAGTACGCCTGCCATCCGACCAGGTCGTCTTTGTCGATCCACGAAACATGCCATACTGCAGCACCGGGCAGAGAAACTGTCGGGAAACCGCGCTCCTTGGCACGCAGTCCGTACTCGGCGTCGTCCCATTTGATGAAGATTGGCAGCGACAGGCCGATTTCGCGGATGACCTGTGTGGGGATCAGGCACATCCACCAGCCGTTGTAGTCGACATCGCAGCGGCGGTGCAGCCATGGCGTCTGGCGGAGGTTCGAGGTGAGGAAATCGTGGCCGAGCTCCATCTGGTCGCTCGGCAGGGCCGGCTGGATCCGGTATGGATTGACAATCTCGCCGAACGTGTGAAGCACCGTCCGGTTGAAAAGGTCGAACATGTGGCCGCCGACGAGAGTCGGCGTCTTGCAGCGGTCCCCGAAGGTCAGGAGCCGGAGAATGCTCTCCGTCTCGACAACGATGTCGTCATCCATGAGCAGGACGTAGTCACTGCCGTTGGCCACAGCCTCGTACATGCCCCGCGAGAAGCCGCCTGAGCCGCCCAGATTTCTCTGCTCGATGATCCGGAGCCGGCCGCCCAGCTGTGCCTTGACCTCATCGAACCCCTCAGCTTCAGCAACCTTCTGGGTGCCCTGGTCCACGATCAGGATCTCCTGAAGCGCCTCGAGCGCCTCGCTGTCCTGCGAGAGAAGGCGGAGGTTGTTGAGGCAGAAGTCCGTCTTGTTCAGGGTTGTGATTTGAAGCGTCACGCTGCCCCGCCGTGGTGCGGGACCTGGCGCCTGCCATTCTGCGCGGCTGATCTCCACCGGTTCAGACCCCGCGACGACATCGAACCAGTACCACCCGCCGTCGCCGAACGGCTTGAGCGACAGGTTGAAGGTCGTCGTCGCCTCGCCCTCGACGCGCTGTGAGTCAACGCGCTGGAGCGAGCCACGGGAGTTCGACTTGTAGACGACGACGGCGCCCTCGCCCGCCGTTGTGATGCTCAGCCGGACCGAGTCGACGTTTGTCCAGCGTCGCCAGTAGCTGGCCGGGAAAGCGTTGAAGTAAGTGCCGAATGACACCCGGTCGCCCGGCCGGACATTCATGGAAAAGCGGGAGACCAAGTCTTCGGAGTGCGCCTCGCGTGCAGGGCTGCTGATGGTGCGGGGCCTGCGCTCGCGATCGCCGGTGTCTCCGGTGGTCGGCAGCTGGACACCGGCAGCGGCGCCCATATCCACATAGAGCGGGATCGTGTCCATCTGCTCCTGCGGCGGCAGGATGACACGCTGGAGCGTCTGCCACTCCTGTACGGACTCTTCGCTCACAGCCTCTTGAACGTCAACCGCCGTCATGCGTCCACTCCTCCACTGACCAGCGCCTCGCCCTTGGCGAAGTGCGGCTTGATCTTGTTCTCGTACATCGACAGGGCCGAGCCGATGGCCATGTGCATGTCCAGATATTTGTAGGTCCCGAGCCGGCCGCCAAACAGCACGTCCTTCTCAGCGTTCGAGAGATCGCGGTAGGCGAGAAGCTTGGCGCGGTCGCCCTCGGTGTTGATCGGGTAGTACGGCTCGTCGCCCTTCTCCGCGAAGCGGGAGAACTCCCGCATGATGACCGTCTTCTCCGTCTGGTAATTGCGCTCAGGGTGGAAATGGCGCGGCTCGATGATGCGGGTGAAGGGCACGTCCGGGTCGTTGTAGTTCACCACGGAGGTTCCCTGGAAGTCGCCGGTCGGCAGGACCTCCTCCTCGAAGTCGATGGTGCGCCAGGAGAGGTCGCCCTCGGCGTAGTCGAAGTATCGGTCCACCGGCCCCGTGTAGATGACCGGGACATTGCCCACAACGTTGCCCTTGCTCAGGGGCTGCGACTCATCGAAGAAGTCGGTGTTGAGCTCGACCGTGATGTTCGGGTTGTCCGCCATGCGCTCGATCCACGCGGTGTAGCCCTGCGTCGGCAGGCCTTCGTAGGTGTCGTTGAAGTAGCGGTTGTCGTACGTGTACCGCACCGGGAGCCGGGAGATGATTCCGGCTGGCAGGTCCTTGGGATCCGTCTGCCACTGCTTGCCTGTGTAGTGCTTGATGAACGCCTCGTAGAGGGGGCGGCCGATCAGCTGGATTCCCTTGTCGTTGAGGTTCTGGGGATCCGTCCCAGCCAGCTCACCGGCCTGCTCGGAGATCAGCGCACGCGCCTCCGCCGGCGAGTAGTTGGCCCGGAAGAACTGGTTGATCGTGCCCAGGTTGATCGGCAGGGGGAAGACCTCCCCCTTGTGCACGCCATAGACGCGGTGGACGTAGTTCGTGAAGGTCGTGAACTGGTTGACGTAGTCCCAGACCTTCTGGTTCGAGGTGTGGAAGAGATGCGCGCCGTAGCGGTGCACCTCGATTCCGGTTTGCTCCTCGGTCTCGCTGTATGCGTTGCCGCCGATGTGGTGGCGCCGGTCGATCACCGCAACCTTGAGGCCCAGCTCGCTGGCTGCCCTCTCTGCCACGGTGAGGCCGAAGAACCCGGAACCGACGACGACAAGGTCTGCAGCAGTCAAGATCACTCCTGTTGTTAGGCAAGGTAACGGGCCGCGAGCGCTCGTGGGCCCGCCAGCCCACCATCCAGACTACCGGAGGCAGCAGAGCTGCCCCGAATCACTCCACTGCCGGAGGCAGAGTTATCCACATGGAGTGGAGTGGGACACCTGTCCTCCCACATCGCGCCCTACGCTTGGCGCAGCGGCCGGCGCCCCCGGCCGTCTCCGACGGGGGGACCATGGAACTGCACTGTACTGTTATCTCTCTCACACCGCCTCAGGGGTCTTCTGAGCCAGTATCCCGACGACGCGAAATCGTCGTCTCGGCCCCCGTTGGCGCGCACGGGTCTGAGCTGGCCAAGGCATTGGCCTGCACTGTGGGAACAAGCCGATTCACAGTGGGAGGGGTCTCCCTCGACAGGCTCCAGATCGGTGATCCCCCGTTGACAGGGGGCGCGATCCTCGTGGCCGGCGCTCACCCCTCCCGACCGGACGCTCCTCCCCCGCTCGCGCTCGCGGTGCAATCAGGGCCCGCCGCGGGCACCGTGCTCCCCCTCAGGCGAGGAACCACCCGTCTGGGCCGGGTATCGAGGGGCACCCATGGCGTCATTTCACTCCACGACCCTGACCTCTCCAGGGATCACGCGGAGATGGAGGTGACCGATTCGGGCGTCGTACTTCGCGATCTCGGCAGCGCGAACGGCGTGTGGCTCCAGGGCCAGCGGATCGAACACTCCCACCTCGCCACGGGCCAAGCGTTCCGGATCGGTTCGAGCACCTGCACGGTCGAATTCGCGTCCGACCGCCCTCTGCTCGACCCCAGGGCGGGATCCGGCCGCCCGGCACCGCTGCGGGTGGAAAGGCACCCTCCCCCAGCGCGTCGGGTCGCCATCCTCACGATGGCCGTCCTGCCGCTCCTGATCGGGGTGGGAATGGCCCTCCTGACAGGCATGTGGGTATTCCTCGCCTTCACGGCCGTCTCGGCGATCTCGCCGCTGATCCCCCTCTTTGAGGGTCGCTCCGCCCGCCGTGACTTCGCCCGCAGGCTGGCAGAAGCGGCCGCCGACGACGGGGTGCGCCGTCTCAGCACCTCACCCCACCTGGGAATTCTCGCGCGCACCGCCGGAGTGGCTCGCGGAACCGCCCCATCTCCCGAGGACCGCGTGGCCCGGCCGGCAGGCAGCGGGGACAGCGATGCCGCGCCAATTCACCTGCGGCTCGGGACGACGGATATGCCGGCGAATATCGTGATCGAGCCCGGCTCACCGCAGTCACCCCAGCCGCCCGTCCTCAGAGATGCGCCCTTCACCGTTCCCCTGCAGGGCAGCCTCGCGATCGAGGGAGCTCAGGCGGAGGTCCAGGCCATGCTGCGGTCAATTTTGCTCCAGCTCGCCGTCGTGCCGGCGGCCTCGCGGCTGCGGGTGCTCGTCGTTGGCGGTGAGGACGGCATCAGGCTTGCCGCCCGCTACCTGCCGCGCGTCCGTCTCCTGCCCGCTGGAGCTCGCGCAGAGCGCCTTCTCGCCGCGGCCGAACGCTGCGCACCAGTAGCTGTCATAGCTCTCCCCTCCGCTGAGTCGGATGCGGTCCTCGCCGCAAGCGCCGCCGGATGGCCCGTTGTGGCTGCCGCCGAGGCGGCGGGCCCGGCCCCCGACGCCGTGGTGCGCCTCGGCGCTGGTTGTGCCTGGTTCAGCTCCGCAGGGCAGGCGTCATCCTTCGCCCCCGACCTCATGCCCAGCCAGGCGTTTGAGACAGCTGCTCGACACGCAGCCCAGCAGGTGGCGGCGGACGACGACGCCGGGATCCCCGAGCGCTGTGGTCTCGACGAAACCGTCCCTCGTGACGCCGACGGCATCGCGGCAGCCTGGACCCGCACTGCTCGTCAACCGGGACTCCGCATTCCGCTCGGACGGAGCGACGGCGGCCGAGTCAGCCTTGATCTCGTCGCCGAGGGACCCCATCTCCTCGTGGCGGGAACGACGGGCTCCGGCAAGTCCGAACTCCTGCGCAGCCTCATCGCTGTGACGGCGGCGCTCCACGCTCCGACTGAGGTGACGTTCCTGTTCCTCGATTTCAAGGGCGGGTCGGGGCTGGGCCCGCTCACCGGGTTGCCACACTGCGTCGGGCTGGTGACCGATCTGGCTGAAGGAGGGATGGATCGCACTCTGGCCTCCCTTCGGGCAGAGCTCAGACGCCGCGAGCGGCTCCTCGCGGCGGCCCAAGCGGCCGACCTCACAGACTACGCCCGGCGCGGCGGCGACGGGCTGCCGCGCCTCATGATCGTCGTGGACGAGTTCAGGGTCCTCGTCGAGGAGTCAGCTGAGGCCCTCGCCGAGCTCATGCGGATCGCGACCGTGGGCCGTTCGCTCGGCATGCACTTGGTCATGGCCACGCAGCGGCCTCAGGGCGCGATCTCCGCGGACATCCGGGCGAATGTCACGACGAGCATCGCGCTCCGCATGCAGAACGAGGGAGAGTCGAGAGATGTCATCGGCAGCCCCCTCGCGGCAAGGATCCCCGTGCGACTCCCCGGCCGCGCCTATCTTTCTGTAGGCGGCGGGGAGCCTGTTGAGTTCCAGTCGGCGTCGCTCACCGTGACAGCGGTCGATGGGCGGCAGAAGGACGTGTGTGTCGCCGATGCATTGTCCTGGCTCGATCGCGAGGTCGGGTCGCATGAGGAGGTGCCGGCCGACCCAACGCCCGCGGAAGCAGGCGCGTCAATCGTCGCCGCCGCCGTCGAAGCGTGGGACCGCGTCGCGGGGACGCCTGTACGGACTCCGGTCGCCCCGCCCCTTCCCGAGTCTCTGGCCTGGGGAACGGCACCGTCGGCGCGTGAGGCCGGCAGGCAAGACCCAGACGAGGTACAGCTTGGCGTCGCGGATCTTCCGCACGAACAACGGACAGCGGCCTTAGGCTGGTCGGCCGAGCGGCACGGGCATCTGGCCTTCGTCGGCCCATCCGGATCAGGAGCGGCAGAGGCGTTGGCCACGACCGCCGTGCAACTCGTCGAGGGCGTTCCCCTCCGGCACCTCTACATCCTCGACGGCGACGGCTCGCTCGCGTTCATCAGGGACCATCCCCGCGTCGGCTCATGGGTGGGCATCGGCGAGCCGAGGCGGGCGGGACGCGTACTCGCCCGACTGGGGGAAGAATGCGCGCAGCGAGTTGGTCGCGGAGGCGTCGAGCGCTGCACGTCGCTTGTCCTGATCGTCACAGGTTGGGGGACGTGGACCTCCTCCTTCAGGTCAGGCCCGCTTGCCTGGGCCGAGGAAGCACTGGGCAGCCTAGTCCGCGACGGCGCCTCCGCAGGTGTGACCGTCATCGCTGGCGGGCACCGCGAGCTCTCGTCATCCCGTGCGTTCGGCGGAATGCCCGCACGCCTCTTCTTTCCAGTCGGTGCGACGGAAGAGGCACGGCTGGCATGGCCGCGGCTTCCAGCAATGCCCTCGCTGTCGGGTCGCGCAGCAGCGGCCGGAACCCTCGCACCGGAAGCAGCGTGCGCGGTCCAGTGCTACTCGGAGCCACCCACCGCAGCGGGCGCCCTGCTGAGCCAACTCGGAGGCACGCGGCCGGGACAGCACCGACCACGGCGTGCTGCGGCAGGGCCCCGGCCTTTCCGGGTAGATCCTCTTCCCCAGCTCGCTCTGGCAGAGGAGATAGCCGCGCTGGCGGCCAAGGATAGCGCGGTGGCGGGGGCCCGAGACACGCGGCTCGTGGTCGGCCTTGCGGGCGATGAGGTGCGTCCGCTCTCCCTCCGGCTCGGCTCGGGGGAAGCGCTCCTTGCGCTCGGAGGGCCGGGCACCGGCAAGAGCGCCTTCATGGTGGCACTGCCCCGGATGAACCCGCACGTGGAATTCGTCGCTCCCCTGCCCGGGGATCGGCTCCCCGCTTGGGAGCGCCTGCTCGCAAGCATTACCGACCGCTCCCCAAGGGGAGGGCCTGCACCGGTGGTCCTCGTCGACGACGCCCACTGGCTCGCCCCAGAGGAGGACGTCCTGCTCGCCCAGCTGCTCGACGCCGGCGCCTCGGTCGTTGCGGCGGCACCGCCGGGCCAGAACCTGACAGCGCGGTCGCAGGTCGCTCTGCGAGCGCGGTATGGCGGAACGGGCCTGCTCCTGCAGCCGCGCGGAGCGAGCGACGGCGACTTCTTCGGTGTCCGCGTCGAGGTGCCCTCAGCAGTCGTTCCGGGAAGAGCGGTCGTCCTCGTCTCAGGCACCCAGATTGAGGCGCAGCTCGGGCTCGCTCCGGAGAGCCTCAGCCCCGCGAGGCCCCCGAGCCCCGCGACTTCCCACCCCGGCCACACCTGACCCAGCTTCCGCGCACCCAACGACTCGTTCCTGCTGCCGCGCGGTGAGCCGCCTCCGGCCCAACTCCGGACCGTGATGCGCCGATCTGACTCCTCCCCGACGCGGGGGCTACTACCTGCGGCCCCGCCCGCCAGGTCCGGGCTCCCCAGTCTCAGACGAATTCCCCCGCGAACGAGGCGGCCCGCTCCCCTGCGTGATCGACAGAACTCTCCGTTCGAACAGCAGGATGAGCGCGGCCGCCGCAGGGATCAGGATGGCGAGCCCGAAGCCGACCACGCCGCTCGTGAGGGTGGGTACCCCGATAGTCAGCGCGAAGAGCTGGGTCACCAGCACTGCAGAGCGCGGCCACCGCCTGCCGCGCCACAGCGAGAGCCCGGCTGTAGCGAGCCATGCAGCAAAGGCAGCAAGCAGCACGAGGGTGAACGCGGCTCCTCCCGGCGACGTCGCTGCGGCGCCGGCCACTAGCGAAACCAGGTAGAACACCGCGAATCCAGCGAGCACGGCTGCTTCGAGGAGAACGATGGCCACGAGCGCGACGAGGGTCCACGGACGGGACGACGGGCCCGCAGGGGAAGGCGGTTGTGTGGGTGGCACACCGGCACGATACCCTGTGCGGCTCGAAGACCCGTGCGTCGACCATGGGGCGATGTGATGCATACCTCGCCGCACCGGCGCGAATCCTCGCCCGGACCCCTTGTTTACACCAAGTTAACGTGACAACCTTAACGGAGTTGACCGCGGGGCCAGATCGGCCCCTTTGCTTTGGACGGCCTCGTGAATCTTTTCACAAGCTGCTGTCCCCTCAGAATGGAGTTGCTCTTCAACCATGGATTGGCGTGACCGCGCGGCCTGCCTCGACAAGGACCCCGAACTCTTCTTCCCCGTGGGGAACACCGGGCCGGCCCTCCTGCAGATCGAAGAGGCCAAGAGCGTCTGCCGCCGCTGCCCGGTTGTGGACACCTGCCTTCAGTGGGCCCTCGAGAGCGGCCAGGACGCTGGCGTGTGGGGTGGAATGAGCGAAGACGAGCGCCGTGCCCTCAAGCGGCGCGCCGCCCGCGCCCGCCGCGCGTCTTGATTCGTCCCTCCTGACGGGGCCATCCTCGTCAGACCCGAGCCTCCGTGTCCGCCAGCCGAGCTGGTGGCAACGGAGGCTCCTTCCGTGTCAGGGGCCGGCTCATTCCTGACCCGGCCTCAAGACGATCCGGACAACGGTCCCGCCCCCCTCGCGCCGGTGCCAGTCGATCGAACCGCCCAATTCGCTGGTGACGAGCGTCCGGACAATCTGCAGGCCCAGCCCCTCGTGGCGCGAACCCGCCGGAGCCAGCCCGACGCCGTCGTCCTCCACCGTGACCTCCAGCACCTCGCTGCCACTCGCATCCCGGTGCCGGTTTGCGGTGAGCCACACCGTGCCCGACCGCTGGGCGAGGCCATGCTCCACGGCGTTCGTCACGAGCTCATTGATGACGAGGGCGAGCGGGGTGGCGAAGTCACTGGGCAGGTCCCCGAATTCGCCGCGGCGCTGGGTGGCCACGTGCTGGCCTTCGGTGGCGACCTCCGCGGACAGGCGGAACTGGCGGCCGATGAGCTCGTCGAAGTCGACCGTCTGGGTGAGACCCTGCGAGAGCGTCTCGTGGACGAGGGCGATCGTCGCCACCCGGCGCATCGCCTGCTCGAGCCCCTGTTTGGCCTCCTCGCTCTTCATGCGCCGCGACTGCATGCGCAGGAGCGCCGCCACCGTCTGGAGGTTGTTCTTGACCCGATGGTGGATCTCCCGGATGGTTGCATCCTTCGTGACGAGCTCCATCTCGCGCCGCCGGAGCTCGGACACGTCGCGGCACAGCACCAGAGCGCCGAAGCGCTCATGCTCGTCCCGCAACGGAATGGCGCGCAGGGAGAGACTCACGCCGCGGGACTCGATCTCGCTGCGCCACGGCATCCGCCCCGTCACCACGAGCGGGAGCGTCTCATCGACGAGGCGACGGTCCTTCAGCAGTCCGGTGGCGACCTCCGCGAGGGAACGCCCCTCGAGGGATTCCACGCCGCCGAGGCGCCGGAAGGCCGAGACTCCATTCGGGCTGGCGTACTGGACGATGCCCTCGGCGTCCAGCCTGATCAGGCCGTCGCCTACGCGTGGAGCCCCGCGGCGCGAACCAGTCGGCGACGCGAAGTCCGGCCAGAGGCCCAGGGTCCCCATGCGCAGGAGGTCGTAGGCGCATTGCCGGTAGGTGAGCTCGAGGCGGCTCGGCATCCGGGAGCTCGACAGGTCCAGATGCGAGGTCACGACGGCGAGGGTCCTGCCGTTGCGGACGAAGGGCACCGCCTCGACGCGCAGGGCCATCTCCGAATTGAAGCTCGTGTCGTGGTGCCGCTCGATCGACTGGCTCTCCCAGGCCCTGTCGACGAGCGGCTTGAGGTCGGACCGGATGCGCTCCCCCACGAAATCCGCATGGAAGACGGTATGGGTGGTCGACGGGCGGACGTGGGCGAGGGCGACGTAGCCGTCCTCGGGATCCGGGAACCACAGCGCCAGATCGGCGAAGGCGAGGTCGGCAACCAGCTGCCAGTCGCCGACGAGCAGATGGAGCCATTCGGCGTCCCCAGGACCGAAATCCGCGTGTTCCCTGATCGGGTCCGTGAAGATGGCCACCTGTACCGCCTCGCGTTGTGGGATCGGCCGGCGCACGGCACGCCTCGGGGCGCCGCACCGGGCCGCGGAGCTGAGCCGGGGCAGCGGAAGACCCGCGGCCCCGGCTTCAGCGCCCCGAGACGACGGCTCAGGGGCGCACGATGGACCGCAGCAGCCTCAATGCTACCGAGAGCGAAGCCATGTCGTCGCGTTCAAGGGAGTTGACCTCCTCGAACATCGCGGCCGCCCGGCCGAGCTGCTCGCGGTGCTCGTCCTCCCAGACGGAGAGGCGAGCGTCGGGAGCGAGCGTGTCGGGCGCGGCGTCCATGACCGACCGGGTGAAGTCGGCCACGGTGCTGTAGAGGTCGTCGCGCAGTGCAGCCCGTGCGAGCGCCTCCCAGCGGTCGCGCCGGGGCAGGGCCGTGATGCGCTCGAGCAGGCTGTCCACGTGGAACCGGTTGAAGACGGTGTAGTAGACTCCCGCCACCTGTTCCACGCTCGCACCCGTGGTCTGCGCGATCCTGGCGACGTCCAGCAGGGCATAGCTCTCGAAGAGCTCCGCCCACCGGTGGGCAAGCCGCTCGAGCAGGCCCCACGCGCGCGCCCGGCCGAGCCACTGCTGCACCCGGTCCGCATCCTCCCCGCGGAGGTAGTCGAGGAGCTTGGCCCGGAGGGCCGCCAGGGGCGTACCGTACTTGTCCACGAGGTCGGCGATCGACTGGCCTCCGGTCCCCTGATGGAGGAGCCATCGGACTGCCCGGTCGAGCAGGCGCCGGATGTCGAGATGGATCGCTGTCCAGTGCTCGGTCGGGAACGACGCCGGGAGCGCATTGAGCTCCGCGGTCATATCGTCGAGCCGGTAGATCTCGCGCAGGGCCACGAAGGCCTTGGCCACGGCAGCCGGCGTGGCGCTCGTCTCCTCGATCGTCCGGAACGCGAACGTGATGCCGCCCAGATTGATCATGTCGTTCGCCACAACGGTCGCAATGATCTCGCGCCGCAGCGGATGGGTATCGAGTTCGTCCGCGAAGCGCTCGGCAAGCTTCGCCGGGAAGTACTGGCGCAGGGTCTCGGTGAACCACGGGTCATCGGCGAGGTCGCTGTCACGCAGAGCCTCGGTGAGCTCGATCTTGGCATACGCCACGAGAACGGAGAGCTCAGGCGAGGTCAGTCCTTGCCCCTGCTCGAGCCGCTTGTGCAGCTGCGCAGTGGTGGGCAGCGCCTCGAGCTCGCGATTGAGATCCGCCTCCGTCTCGAGCCAGTCCATGAGGCGCTCATAGCTCGGGCTCCACTCCACCACGCGAGCGCGGTCGTTGACGAGGAGGATGTTCTGGTCGACGTTGTCCGCGAGGACGAGCCGTCCGACCTCGTCCGTCATGGAGTGCAGGAACTCTGCGCGCTCAGAAGCGGGCAGCCTGCCCGCGGTGACCATACGGTCCACGAAGATCTTGATGTTGACCTCGTGGTCGGACGTGTCCACGCCAGCAGAGTTGTCAATCGCGTCCGTGTTGAGGATCACTCCCTGGAGGGCCGCCTCGATGCGCCCGCGCTGGGTGAAGCCGAGATTTCCGCCCTCGCCCACCACCTTCACCCTGAGGTCTCGGCCGTCCACGCGGATTGCATCGTTGGCCTTGTCGCCGACTTCGGCATTGGTCTCGGTGCTCGCCTTGACGTAGGTGCCGATGCCGCCGTTGTAGAAGAGGTCCACGGGGGCAAGCAGGATCGCGCGGAGCATCTCGTTCACGCTCAGCTGGGTTGTGCCCTCCGGCAGGCCGAGCGCCGCCCGGACCTCCTCGGAGACGGGAATCCACTTCGCTGTACGGGGATAGACGCCGCCGCCGGCGCTGATGAGCTCACGGTCGTAGTCGTCCCACGACGAGCGCGGGAGGTCGAAGAGCCGGCGCCGCTCGGTGAAGGAGGCCGCGGCGTCGGGCGTCGGGTCGAGGAAGATGTGGCGGTGGTCGAAGGCCGCGACGAGGCGGATGTGCTCGGAGAGGAGCATGCCGTTGCCGAACACGTCGCCGGACATGTCCCCGACCCCGACCACCGTGAAGTCTTCCGTCTGGGTGTCGACGTCGAGCTCGCTGAAGTGCCGCTTCACCGACTCCCAGGCGCCACGGGCGGTGATGCCCATCGCCTTGTGGTCGTAGCCCACCGAGCCGCCGGACGCGAACGCATCGCCGAGCCAGAAGCCGTACTCCTGGGAGATCCCGTTCGCGATGTCGGAGAAGCTGGCGGTGCCCTTGTCCGCGGCGACCACGAGATAGGAATCGTCATCGTCGTGGCGCACGACGCCGTCGGGCGCCACCACACGCTCCTCGCCCCGATCGTTCGTCACCCGGTTGTCGGTGATGTCGAGGAGGCCGCGGATGAAGGTCTTGTAGCTCTCCACGCCTTCGGCCAGCCATGCGGCCCGGTCGAGGGAGGGGTCCGGGAGCCGCTTGGCATAGAAGCCGCCCTTGGCCCCGGTCGGGATGATGACCGCGTTCTTGACGACCTGGGCCTTGACGAGGCCGAGGATCTCGGTACGGAAGTCCTCTCGGCGGTCCGACCAGCGCAGGCCTCCACGGGCCACCTTGCCGAACCGGAGGTGCACACCCTCGACCCGGGGCGAGTAGACCCAGATCTCGTACGCCGGCTTCGGCGACGGGATTCCCGCGATGAGTCCAGGGCGCAGCTTGAAGCTGAGGTACTGCTTGCCCAGGTAGTAGTTGGTCCGCAGAGTCGCCTCGATCAGCGTGATGAAGGTGCGCAGCAGCCGGTCCGCGTCGAGCGTCGGCACCTGTTCGAGCGAGCGGTCGAGGTCCTCCTTCAGGCTCGCGGTGCGCTCGCTGCGCTCGTCGTCGCTGAGCGCCGGGTCGAAGCGTGCCTCGAAGTAGGCCACGATCCCGCGGGTCACGTCGGCATTTGCCAGAAGCGTGTCGGCCACGAAGCCCAGGGAGTTCATGGTTCCGATCTGGCGCATGTACTTCGCATAGGCGCGCAGCACCTGCACCTGCCGGGAGCGGAGGCCCTCACGGAGCACCAGCCGGTCGATCGTGTCGGACTCGATCTCCCCGGCCAGCGCCTGCCCGAAGGACTCGGCGAGGAGGTCCCCGGTCTTCACCGGGTCGATGCCGGCGGGGTACTTGAGGCCGAGGTCGTAGAGGAAGAACTCCCTGGAGTCTCCGGTCTCGATCTCGAAGGGGCGCTCGTCGAGGACTTCGAGGCCGAGATTGTGGAAGTACGGCAGGATCTGGCTCAGGCTCTTGGGCTCGAACAGGTAGAGCTTGACGCGAGCGTCTTCCTCGAGCGCTTCGGCTTCCTGCTGGGGGAGGTACACGTGGACCGCCGGGCGCTCCGAGGCTTCGACGCCCTTCCCCTCGGCCGTGGCCCGCTCGGCCGCGTATGCCTCGAAGCGGGTGAGGTCCTCGAGCGCGTCCTCAATGCTGAAGTCAACCCGATACGAAGCAGGGAACGCCTCGCCCCAGACCGCGGCAAGGTGCTCTGCAGTCTCGAGAGGTCGGTTCTCGTGCAGGACCTGGGCGATGCCCTCGCTCCACGAGCGGGTGGCGGTCACCAGTCTGGCCTCGAGCGCCTCACGGTCCACGGCCTTCAGGTCCACCGGCGCGGATTCCGTGTCCTTCGGAAGGCGGATCCGGAAGTAGAGGCGCGCGAGCGCGGAGTCGCTCATGTGCGAGTCGTAGTCGATCGAGGAGGAATGGAACTCCTTCTCGAGTTCCGCCTCGATACGCCGACGCACGGTGGTGTTGTACCGGTCCTTCGGCAGGTAGACCACCGCATTCATGAACCGGCCATAGATGTCGGGGCGGAGGAAGAGCCGCGTGCGGCGGCGCTCCTGCAGGCGATGGATCCGCGTGACGGTGTCGAGCAGGGTATCCGTATCGATCTGCATGAGCTCGTCGCGCGGGTACGTCTCGAGGATGGCGAGCAGGTCCTTGCCCGAGTGCGAGTCAGCGGGAAAGCCCGAGGCGCGCATGACCTTCTCGATCTTGTCCTTCACGATCGGCACAGTCCGGGCGGACTGCGTGTAGGCGCTCGAGGCGAAGAGGCCGATGAATCGGCGCTCGCCGTCGACCTGCCCGTTGGCGTCGAAGCGCTTGATGCCGATGTAGTCCAAATACGTGCGCCGGTGCACGGTGCTGCGCGAGTTCGCCTTGGTGATGTTGAGTGCACGGCGCTCGCGGGCGTGTGCCTGTCCCTCGGCCGTGAGGTGCTGGAGGGCGTGAGAGCCTTCCCCGCGCAGGAGGCCGAGTCCGCTGCCTTCGACAAGCTCGAGGACGTCCTCGCCGTCGACCGACTTGAGGTCGTATTCGCGGTAGCCGAGGAAGGTGAAGTTGCCTGCGTCGAGCCATCGGAGGAGTTCCTGGGTGGACCGCAGGTCCGGGATGTCCTCGGCCCCGGCCACGGATCCGAGGCTCTCGGCAATCTCGAGGGCCTTCGTGCGCATCGCCTGCCAGTCCTCGACTGCGGCGCGCACATCGGCCAGCACCCGGGAGAGGCCCTCGACGAGGGAAGCCTTCTGCGCGGCAGAGACCCGGTTGATCTCGACGGCGATCCAGGACTCAATGTGCGAGGCGTTGTCGCCGTCGGCGATGAGCGCACTGAGCTGGGGCATCGTGGCGGTGTCGCCGCTCGTCATGCCCCATTGGGTGGGCACCCGGGAGGCGGACACGATGGTCCCGTCAGCCTTGCGCCTGCTCACCACGAGCATGGGGTGGACCACCAGGTGGATCGGTGCCCCTTGGCGGACCAGCTCGGCGCTCACCGAGTCGACGAGGAACGGCATGTCATCGGTGACGATATAGACGATGCTGCGGCTGCCTTCATCGGTGACCACGACGTTCGCGGTCCCCGGCCTGCGCCCCTCGGCAACCTGCCAGTGCCTGCGCGCCCGCCCCTCGAGTTCCTCGGCGGGGTACGCCTGCTTGTCCTCCTCGGCCACGTGCTCGTAGTAGTCGGCCAGGAATTGGGACTCCTGATCCGCTGAGGGGAAGGGGGTCTGCTGGGCAGTACCGGTAGACACTCTGGCTCGCCTCCAGGGAACGTGGCTGCCACCTCGCAGCCCTCTGACCCGAGCCTAGCGCGGCAGCTTTGCCAAAGGTCTAGCCCTTCGTCCAGCAAATCTCGAAGAACGCTGTCCAGGCGCACATACGAGAGCAGTGATCGCCTGGCGGAGGGCTGAGTCGGGAGCGCATTCAAGCAGCACTTGGCCGTTGAGCAGGGCAGCATCGGCCGCGGCGGCGTCGTGCGGGAGCATTGCCGCGATCGGCAGGCCCGGACCGAACCGCTCCCAGGCGTCGCGCAACGCCCGCTCGGGGAACCGGCCCACCGCTGAAGACCGGACCCGATTGAATACCACAGCAGGGGCGCACCCGGGCACCGCAGAGTCGAGTTCCGCGAGCGCCCGGACGAGGCGGGGCATAGCCACGGAGTCGGCAGCGCCGACGGCGAGCACTCGGTCTGCAAGCTCGAGAGCGCGCAGCGTCGTGCCGTTGCGTCGTGGTGCCATCGTGTCGAAGCTGAGCTCCTCGTCCGCCTCAAGGCAGAAGCCGACGTCGACGACCACCGTCTCCGCCGCCGCCCGGCACCGTTCCAGCACCATGGCAAACGCCGCCGCACGCAGCTCGGGCCAGCGGTCCGCGCGGGTGAGCCCCGTGAGCACGCGCACCGTTCCGCCCGCGATCACGACCGGCGTCGCTACCCGTTCAAGCGCGCTGCTGTCCAGCAGTCCCTGGTCCGCAAGCCGGCATGCCTGTGCGAGCCCGGCAGAGTCGTCGAGCAACCCGAGCACACCGGCGACCGAGGCGCCATAGGTGTCTGCATCGACGAGGATCACGCTTTGCCCGGCTGCCGCGAGTTCAGCTGCACAGTTGACCGCGATGGTCGTCCGTCCGGGTGACCCGATCGGGCCCCACACCGCGAGGATCTCGCCTTGCCGGTCCGGCTCGGGTACGGCGTCGGGCTCTGGGGCGAGGCTCTGGACGTCGGGTCGCACACCAGCCAGCCCGAAGGACGACGACAGACCGCCTCGCGTACGGCGGGCGGCTTCCTCGACCGCCTCGCTGATGAGTGAGGCGAGGTCGGCGGCCTCGATCGCCTCCGCCGCGGCGAGGATGCCAAGGCCCCCGAGCCGTTCCCGCTCCGCGGCGTCGTCGGTGAGGCCGATAAGGCCGACACCGACGGCAGCAAGGCGGTCGGAGAGCGTCGCTGTGACCTCAGCGGTGCCGCCCGCCACGACCGCCGCCCTGGCGAGACCGGTCTGGCAGGCTGCGACGAGTTCGGCAAGCTCGGAACAGCGGCGCACGACGGTGACGGGCCCATGGAGGCGCTCGAGAGAGCCGACGAGCTCGGCCTGGCCAGCGCCGATGGTCACGACAGGGATGCTCACCGCGGGCCGCCCGCAGGGTTCCACACGAGAGAGACCTTCGCACTGTTCGCCTGCGCTCCGAGCACTTTGGGGAGCTTGGAATCGTCGACGAGCACCAGTACATGGGTTTCGCGACTGCCGCCCAGCGTGGAGGCGGAGGCCTCAATATGCGCAATTTCGGCACCGGGCACGAGGAGGACAGGCTCCGCAAAGCCGTTGCGGCCGTCGGGGAGGGACACCCACACGTCAACGCGTGTTCCCACAGTCGCCTCGGCCGGCAGCGGCTGGGCGATTCCGATCGAGACTGGTTTGCGGCTGACGTCGCGCGCGTCGCCCAGGCTCGAGGCCGGGACAAGATCGCCCTTGGACACGCGCTGAAGCGCCACCTTGCCATCGGGAACCGCGCCTGCCACGAGGTAACGGCCCTCGGCGTCGCCTAGCCTCACATCCACCTTCATGAGCCGGCTCGGGTCGATCGCCTGGCCGACGGCTATGTCCTCCTTGGCGGCGTACGCTCCCACCGTCTGCTGGGCCGAGTTGACGAGGGCAACGACCGCCGCCACTGAGGCCAGGACCAGAAGGAGGCCGACGAGGAGCCGCGGATCCTTCCACGATGGCCTCCTGAGCCGCGATCCCGGCGACGTGCTCTCGGCAGTTGGCATGGCAGTTCCCTTCCAGTCGCAGGCCGCGCACCGGCCCCCCAGCGCCATTCTGTCGGGCCACGACGTGCATCCCAAGTCGCACGGGAGCAAAGTGGATCAAAGTGTGGATAACTTGATCAAACGCTGTCTCCAGGGCTTTTCAGGTGGCAGAATGTTCCTATGCCTCGCTTCCTCACGCTCGCCGATGTCTGCGAACAGCTCCAGATCAGTTCGGCGCAGGCGTATGCGCTGGTCCACAGCGGAGAGCTCAAGGCGATCCAGGTGGGCGGCCGCGGGCAGTGGCGCGTCGAGGACGTGAAGCTCGAGGAGTACATCCAGGAGAGCTACGCGAAGGCGGAGCGGACCCTCGCGGAGCATCGCCGCGCCCGGTCATAGACCCCGCTCGCCAGGTCCTGCCATCCTGAGCTCCTGCACAGGTCATCGTCGTCCCTCAGGCGCTGGAGCGCACGGCAAGCAGGGCCTCGAGGCGCACCGCCACAACTCGTTGTCCAGACGCCCCACCCGAGCCTTCGGGCGCGAAGTCCACGTAATCTGAGCCGACGGTGTCGATCCTGCCGACGAGCGTGCCAGGCTCCCCGCGCCCTCCCTCGACGAACATGGTGACCGCAGCACGGTCGCGAGCGAGCGCACGCAGGCACGATGCGAGGGAAAGTGTCCTGCGCACCGTGGAGGACTCCGCGCGCGCGGCGCGTCCGAGTCCTGCCACCGAGATGACCGCGCGCATGGGCACGAGGACGCTGTGCTGCCCCGTTGCCAGCACGAGCCATCCGTCGGCGACCTGCCGCAGACTCCCCCTGAAGCGCTGCTCGCCTCGGATCTGGATCTCAACGGGCCGATCGCCCTGCCCCCGGAGCCGGTCTGCCAGGGACACGCTTCCCTGCTCGGCGCGCGCGAGCTCTGCGACGTGCGCGTCGTGGTCCAGTTGTGCCGCTGCCGCCAGCTGGCCCTCGATGTCCGCGAATAAGCCGTCCCACCGCATGCGGCTCAGCCTAGGGAAGCCAGGATGCGAGGGTCAAAGTCAGCCAAAAGCCTTCTGAGGCTGGACATAGTCAGCTTTTTGTGTTCAAACTTGCTCTAGCTGGACCAAACTAAATCAAACAGAATCAAACTGAGAGCGATTGCCTGCCAATCGCGCGCACCGGGGGGTCTCATGGAAAACACGCGACGGCAGCAGATCGCCGCTGACATACTGGTGGCCACGGCGATCCTGGCTCTGGGCGGCGTACTCGTCGTCGCAGGTCGCATCCTGGGCGGGAACGTCGCGCCGGGTGGAGGCGAGGGCTGGCTTCGCATCGACCCCGCGGCGTTCGACGCCGCGCAGCAGCTCAGCACTGACGTACTGCTCGGGCTCGTGGCGAGCCTCGTGGGTCTCGCCGTGATCGCCTGGTGGCTCCTCTCGGCCGCACTGGCCATCAGCTCAGCACTCCTCGCCGCGGCGGGAGCCCATCGGACAGCACTCCGCACGGGGGCCTTTGCACCGGCCTTCATGCGCCGGCTGGCCCTGGCCCTGCTCGGCATCAGCCTCATCGGCGCTCCCGCCGCCCATGCGCAGTCGCTGCCCGATCCCGCCTGGCATCCGTCGCAGGAAGCACTCGCAGCGATCTCCCCGGCTCCAGCACGCTCGGACAGCCCCGCTTCACTGTCCGGGTCGCGGGACCCGGCGTCCGGGACGGGCGTCGCATCCGCCGCTCCGCACACCCGTCACCCTCCTCAGAGGTCACCGCCGCCCCGTCATCCTTACCGGCGGTCACCCCCTCCCCCGCCCCTTCATCGTGGGTTCCGTCTGCCATCCCCGTCGATCCGGGGCTGCTCGGCCGTCCGGCGACGAGGACCGCGGCCGCCCCGGACCGGGTCGAAGTGCGGCCCGGTGACACCCTCTGGTCCATCGTCGCAAGGCACCTCGGCCCCGGCGCCACCGACCTTGAGATCGCGGATGCGTGGCCCGCCTGGTACGCAGCGAACGCCAGCGGGATCGGAGAGGACCCCGACCTCATCCGGCCCGGTCTGCTCCTCACTCCCCCCGCCTGACTCCAGGAACGCACCCGCCTACGCACCCGCAAAGGACACGCCATGACCCCCTCACGCCCACGATCCGTGGCTTCGCCCGCAGCCGGGGCTCCCTCCGCCATCCGCTCCGCAGCGCATGCAGTCTCGAGGCGCGGGCCAGCTCGCGCTCTCCCGACGTTCGTCGAGACCGGGCCCCGTACGGCCGATGTGGTCCAGTTCCACAGGCCGCCGCGTCCCGCGACGTCGGATCAGGCAGCGGCGTCCCGTCCGCGCACCGACGGCAGCTCCGCTCTCGCCCCCGATCCTGATGCGCGGCTCGGCCGTCGGCTGCAATCGGTCCCCTCCACCCACGAGGCGGACGAGGTCCGCAAGCTCGCCTCGGCCATCACCAGGGCAGCCATGGAGGTCCTGGCCGGCACGCGCCCCGTGTCCCAGCTCGCCCCATGGCTCCATCGTGACCTTCTCACACGTGTGCAGCTCAGGGCCGATCTGCATCGCCTTCCCAGTCCGGCCCGTGCCGCGGCCCGGAGCGGGGAGCGCATCTCACTCGCCCATCGCGCCGCGACCGTGAAAGCGGTGCACGTCTCCCGCGTCGAGGAGGGCATCTACGAGGCCGCGGCCGTCGTCTCCGACGCGGCGCGCTGCCGGGCAGTTGCCCTGAGGATCGAAGCCATCGGCCGAGGCGGCTGGCAGGTCACGGCCCTCGAGATCGGCTGAACCGACGACGGCGGGCCGCCCCTTCCGGGACGGCCCGCCTCTTCCATGGGTCAGCGCTTGGAGCGTCGGCCCGGAGCGTTCTTCTGGGAGGGCTTCGAGGGGCTGCGCCTGCTCCCGTTCGGCTTCTGGGAAGCCGGCGCCTCCCCGGACTTCTGCCGACCACCGCCGTTCTGCGCGGACTTGGCCCGCGCCTGCTCCACGTGCGTCTCAGTCGTTCCGTCCTCGGCGGGCGCGGAATACTGGAGCTGCAGAGGCTGGGCCGGTGCCTCCTGCTGTGCCGGCGCGCCCTCGGCAGGCTCGATGTCGAGGTTGAACAGGAACGCCACCGACTCCTCGCGGATTCCCTCCATCATGCTCTGGAACATGCCGAAGCCCTCGCGCTGGTACTCGACAAGCGGATCCCGCTGGGCCATGGCCCGCAGGCCGATGCCCTCCTTGAGGTAGTCCATCTCATAGAGGTGCTCCTGCCACTTGCGGCCGATCACCGACAGCACGACGCGTCGTTCGAGGTCGCGCATCGTGTCCGGGCCGAGCTGCGCCTCGCGGTTGGCGTAGATGAGCTTGGCGTCGGAGATGATCTCCTCCTTGAGCATCTCAACGGTCACCCGCGGCTTGCCGCCGGCCTCGTCGATGACGTCCTGGGGAGTGATCGAGATCGGGAAGATGGTCCGCAGGTTCGCCCACAGGCCGTGGAAGTCCCAGTCGTCGCCATTGCCTTCGGCGGTGGCGGAGTCGATCATCGCCGTGAGCGTGTCCTCGAGGAAGAACTGGACCTTCTCGTGGAGGTCGTCACCCTCGAGGATGCGGCGCCGGTCGCCGTAGATGGCCTCGCGCTGGCGGTTGAGGACGTCGTCGTACTTGAGCACATTCTTGCGCTGTTCGGCGTTGCGGCCTTCAACCTGGGCCTGAGCCGACTGGATCGCGCGGGAGACCATCTTCGACTCGAGCGCCGTGTCGTCGGGAAGGCTCGAGGCCATGAGCCGCTCGGCGCCGCCAGTGCCGAACAGGCGCATGAGGTCGTCGGTGAGCGAGAGGTAGAACCGGGACTCCCCGGGGTCCCCCTGTCGGCCTGAGCGTCCGCGGAGCTGGTTGTCGATGCGGCGTGACTCGTGGCGTTCCGTGCCGAGCACGTAGAGACCGCCGAGGGCCAGGACCTCCTCGTGCTCGGCCTTGACCGCCTCATGGGCCGCGGCGAGGGCTCCGGGCCACGCGGCCTCGTATTCGGCCGTGTTCTCCTCGGGGTCAAGGCCCTTCGCCGCGAGGTCGGCAACGGCCATGAACTCGGCGTTGCCGCCGAGCATGATGTCGGTACCGCGGCCGGCCATGTTGGTCGCGACGGTGACGGCACCCTTGCGTCCCGCCTGGGCGACGATCGCGGCCTCACGGGCATGGTTCTTGGCGTTGAGGACCTCGTGCCGGATCCCGGCCTTGGCCAGGGCCTTGGACAGGTACTCGCTCTTCTCGACGCTCGTGGTGCCGACAAGAACGGGCTGCCCCGTGGCGTTGCGGCGCGAGATGTCCTTCACGACGGCCTCGAACTTCACGACTTCGTTCTTATAGACGAGGTCGGACTGGTCGATGCGCGCCATCGGCTTGTTCGTGGGGATCGGCACCACACCGAGCTTGTACGTGCTCATGAACTCGGCGGCTTCGGTCTCCGCGGTGCCGGTCATGCCCGAGAGCTTCTCGTACAGGCGGAAGTAGTTCTGGAGGGTGATCGTGGCGAGGGTCTGGTTCTCGGCCTTGATCTCCACCCCCTCCTTGGCCTCGATCGCCTGGTGCATGCCCTCGTTGTAGCGGCGGCCGGGAAGGATGCGGCCGGTGTGCTCGTCGACGATGAGCACCTCTCCGTCGAGGACCACGTAGTCCTTGTCCCGCTTGAAGAGCTCCTTGGCCTTGATGGCGTTGTTGAGGAAGCCGATGAGCGGCGTGTTCGCCGACTCGTAGAGGTTGTGGATGCCGAGGTAGTCCTCGACCTTCTCGATGCCGGGCTCAAGCACACCGACGGTGCGCTTCTTCTCGTCCACCTCGTAGTCGCCCTCGTCGAGGCGGAGCGCGAGCTTGGCGAACTCGGAGTACCAGCGGTTGGCGTCCCCCTGCCCTGGACCGGAGATGATGAGCGGGGTGCGGGCCTCGTCGATGAGGATGGAGTCAACCTCGTCCACGATCGCGAAGTGGTGGCCGCGCTGGACGAGTTCGCCCTTGTCCCAGGCCATGTTGTCGCGAAGGTAGTCGAAGCCGAACTCGTTGTTCGTGCCGTAGGTGATGCCGGCGTCGTACTGCTTCTTGCGCTCGGCGGGATCCATGTTGGCCAGGATGCAGCCGCTCGAGACGCCGAGGAAACGGTAGACGCGCCCCATGAGCTCGGACTGGTACTCCGCAAGGTAGTCGTTGACCGTGACCACGTGCACGCCCTTGCCGGAGAGGGCGTTGAGGTAGGCCGGCGCCGTCGCGACAAGGGTCTTGCCCTCACCGGTCTTCATCTCGGCGATGTTCCCGAGATGCAGTGCGGCCCCGCCCATCAGCTGGACGTCGAAGTGGCGCATGCCGAGCGTGCGGCCCGCCGCCTCCCGCACGGCGGCGAAGGCCTCGGGGAGCAGGTCGTCCAGCTTCTCGCCGTCCTCATGGCGTGCCCGCAGCCGATCCGTCTCGCCACGCAGCTCGGCGTCGGTGAAGCCCTTGAACTCGTCCTCGAGCGCATTGATGGCGTCCGCGTAGACACGCAGCTGCTTGAGCGTCCGGCGGTCGCCGGTGCGCAGGAGTTTCTCGAGAAGGTTTGCCACGTGGCTTTCGCTCCCTTGTCAATGGCGTGGGCAGCAGCACTGGGGTGCGCTGCGGCGGGAAACAGTCTACGGGAGACACGCGTGGGACGGCGCGCCGGTTCCCTGCTCATGCGGTGACCGCCAGCGCTCTGGACAGGGCCGGGGCCAGATTTCCCCGTTCGGCGACCCGCACCTCGCCGAGCCCGAGCCAGTCGGCGAGCAGCAGCAGTTCGGCCGCGAGCTCGACGGCGGTGTCCCCCGGAGCGCCCGCCTCGCCGTGCGCGGAGTGGACGAGGAGTGCGCCGGAGGTCCGGTCGGCCTTGAGGTCCACGCGGGCGGCCATGGTGTCGCGCAGGAGGAACGGCAGGACGTAGTAGCCGTACTCGCGCCGGTCCGCCGGCGTGTAGATCTCGATGCGGTAGTGGAAGCCGAAGAGACGCTCGAGCCGCTGCCGCTCGAACACGAGCGAGTCGAAGGGGCTCAGCAGCGCGCGCCCCTGAGCCGCCCGCGGCACTACGGCACTCGCGTCCTTAAAGAGCGTCCGGGACCAGCCCGCAACCTCAGCCGGCTCTGCCTCACCAGAGGCGACGAGTTCGCGGAGGACTGACTCCACGGGTTTGACGGGCAGCCGGAAGTAGTCGGCGACGCTTCGCGCCGTGCCGATGCCGAGCGCGGAGAGCGCGGCACGGGTGAGGAGCCGGAGATTCTCGTCAGGCCCGCTCTCCCGCGCATAGCCGCCGCGCTCACCGCCGTCTGGCAGGGCGGCAGCGGGGATGACGGACTGCGTGAGGGTGTAGCGGCGCTCGAACGAGGACGTACGCCCGGCAGAGCTGACAAGCCCGTCCTCGAAGAGCGAGCCGAGCACGTGCTGGACGGCGTTCCAGTTCCAGCCCCACTGGTCCCTGCGCCGCTCCTCGACATGGCCGAGCCGCTCCGTGATGCCGGCCGCGGTGAGTGGCCTGCTTCTGGCCAGGAGAGCAAGGATCCGTTCGGCAAGCACCGAGCGCTCCACGGGATCCACTCCCCGTGCTCCCACCCACGTGCGCCGCTGCCACGCCCTCAGCGCTTCGAAGTGTTGGGGCCGGATGAAGCTGGCTTCATGCGCCCAGTATTCGACCATGCGGCGTGGACTCCGCGTCGAGAGCCCGTCGAGTGTGGTGCGGTCGTAGGGCCCGAGGCGGGAGAAGAACGGCAGGTAGTGGCTGCGGACGAGCACGTTGACCGAGTCGATCTGGACCAGCTGGAGCCGGGCGAAGGTCCGTGCGAGGGAGCGCGCTGTCACGGGCGCGGCGGGCCGTGGCCGGTGGAGCCCCTGGGCGGCCAGCGCGAGGCGGCGGGACTGCGCAACGGTGAGCCGCGCCGTCATACGCGTGACTCCCCGCAGTGGAAGCCGGAGCACGCCGCAGCGGCGGCCCCGTCCGGGACCGCCGCTGCATCGGGGGCCGCCTCCGCGGACGCGGAAGCGGCGGGATGGTCAGGGAACAACCGCGCCTGTGTCGTTCGAGCGGTAGGCGAGGATCTTCTCCTCGACCTTGCTGGCGCCGGGCTCGCACGCCTGGTCGAGGCTGATGATCCCGTAGGTCCATCCGCGGCGCCGGTACACGACGGAGGGCGTGTTCGTGTCCGCGTCGATGAACAGGTAGAAGTCGTGGCCGACGAGCTCCATGTTGTCTACCGCGTCGTCGAGCGTGAGCGTCGCGGCCGGAAAGACCTTGCGGCGGATCAGGACAGGAGAGTCTCCGGCCGGAATGTCGTTCTCCACCTCGTACGGCGAGGTCGCTTCGGAATCTTCGGTGCCGACCTCGAGCGCGTGCTCGGCATAGATGGGCTTGTCCCCGCTCACCACGGGGAGAGCTGCTGTGGCGGCGCTGACCCCGACCGGGGTGTGCTTGCCGTGGTGGACCTTGCGGCGGTCCTTGGCCCGCCTGAGCCTCTCAAGGAGTTTTCCGTACGCGAGGTCGAATGCTGCGAACTTGTCCGGCGCGGTGGCCTCAGCCCGGATCACCGGTCCCCTGCCCGTGACCGTGAGCTCGACGGTGAGCTGGTCCCCCCCGGACTTGGCGCTGTTCTGCTTGGAGCACTTGGCGTCGACGCGCTGGACCTTCTCGGCCAACGACTCGATCTTCTCGAGCTTCTCGCTCGCGTACTCGCGGAAGCGATCCGACACCGTCAGGTTGCGTCCGCTGATGTTGAACTCCATGGTGCCCTCCAGATACATCTGAATTCGGCCGGTCCCGGCGTCTGTTGGGGCTCCGTCGTCTGACAGTCGAGCCCCTTTCTTGAGCCGCTATCGACAGGTCCTCCTGGCTAAGGACCTACCCATGACGTTAGTGGATCGTCACCTTTTATTCATCCCCCATTGGTCCCTGAACCTGCATGTCCGCTGGGAGCGTACCCTGCACTGCCGGATTCACCGGCGTCGGGCAGTGGGACGTAGGCGAGGGTGATGACGCCGAGCACGACGGCGCCCCCCGCCTCAAGCGCCCGGGCCGCCTCGCGCGCGGTCGCCCCCGTTGTCAGCACATCGTCGATGATCAGGCAGCGTCTCCCGTCCAGGGCTGCCCGCGGCTTGGCCTCGAGTGACCCCGCGACGCGTGCACGCCGCTGGGAGCGGCCCAGTCCTTTCTGCGACCCCGTACCGCTGCCGACGGCGGCCAGTCGCCCAGCTGCGCGTTCGTGCAGTCTCCGACGGCGGGGCCGCAGAGCCTCACTCCACCGCGACCCGGGCGGGAGCCGTCCCTCGCGCCGCACCCGCACCATGAGCACTCTCAGCGGATCGAACCCGCGTCGGAGGTAGGCCGCCTGGCTTGTGGGCACGGTGACGAGGACGACTCCAGCGCCGTGGCGGCCGGCGGCGATCTGGAGGGCACGGGCAAGCCCGGCGGCGAGTTCTGCCGCGAGGGCACCGCTTCCGTGCCGCTTGAACGCGAGGAGGGCCAAGGAGAGCTGGCCACGGTACGGGCCAGCCGAGACGGCCGGGAGCAGAGGCTGCCCGCTGACCTCGACGAGGGCCGGCGCGTGGCGTTCAACCCGCTCCGGACGTGCGGTGAGCGCCCGCAGCCGGCGCGTGCAGGCCGGACAGAGCTGGACGTCGGGATGCCCGCAGCCAGCACACTCGACCGGCACGATCAGGCCGAGGAGTTCGCGTGCAGCCGCGAGCAGCCCGTCGACGAGCCGAGCCCACCCGCGGTGCGTGGTGCCCGCATGGCGCCCCGCGTGGACGACCTCGACGACTTCGTCTGCCCTGGAACGGCCTCTGCGCGTGCCCATGGGGCCAGCTTCGCGATCCCCAGCGCCACGCGCCACCCACCATGGCGCCATGTGGACAATGCCTGATGCACACCACGAACCGCAGGGCTGGCGCGCGGCATCATCCTGGGAAGGACGGCCCCTCGACCCCCTTGCCGAGCTCGGTCCACGTGGTCCGGGCCAGCAGGAAGACCCCCGCGGGGGTCTGGGCATAGATCTCCTGTTCGCCGTTCCCGGCGGAGATGGCCTGGATCCCCGCCAAGGGTGGAAGCTGGCGGGGGTCGCCGCCCTTGAGCGAGACGAGCTCGGGAGTGATGGCGTCACCGGAGGAGATCCCCGAGACGAGGACAGTCGCCTCGTCGACCCAGACGGCCCGTCGCGGGTTCTTCTCGGTCGTGGTGAGCGTGATCGGCGTCGTGAGGTCGCGGGGCGTGCCGTCCGCGGCGCGGACCACGCCGGCGAGCTGCAGGACCGTCGTGCCGCTCTGGGTGGAGAGGACGAGGGCCCGTGTGCCGTCGCGCGAGATCCGGAGGTCCTCGACGGTGCGGCCGGAGAGCCACGCGGGCTTGAGCACGACCTTCGGCACCTCGGCCCCCTCAGCAACGCCCGCGGGCTTGTAGGCCACCACTTCGGTGGCGCCGTCGGCCCCGGGCCCGGCAGTCCAGATCCAGTCGAACGGGCTGATGGACGGAGGGCTGAGCGTCGCCCGCGAGTCGAGGTGCCGCGGGGCCTCGTTGGGCATGGCCGAGTACAGCGCGGGGCCGTCGCCGATGAACGCGAAGAGGTGCTGCGAGACGGCAGCGGCAGCCTCGTGCGGCCCGTACGGGGCGACGCTGCGCAGGCCGTCGATCCGCGTCGCCTGACGGTTCGCGTACTGGACGAGTTCACCGCCGGCCACGCCGATCTGCCACGCGGGGACCTTCGGGTCCACAACGGGAGCCGGCGCGGTCTTGCCGGTCGTCGGGTCCTCGAGCGCCACGTCGTTCTGGTTGGTCTGCAGGGTCACCCCGACCACAGAGCTGATGCCCGAGAAGGTGCGCACGAGCTGGCTGTGCATGCGCTGCCGGTCGGTGAAGGAAGCATCCCGGAGCTCGGCGGTGAGGTCGACCTGTGCTGTGTTGTCCACGATCGGCACGGACTCCCGCTCGAGCCGGATGCCCTGCGGGAACGCCGTGGCCACCGCCGATCGCAGGTAGGGAGCAGGCCCGGCGATGAGCGCGCTCACGAGGGACTTCGCGACCCCGGAGTTGTCGATGAACCATCGGACGTCTGGGACAAGGGTTGTGAACGAAGGGTCATAGAAGTACAGCGCGAAGGGCTTGTAGAGGTCCTTGAAGGTGGCCTCGGGGATGGCCGTCCCGTCGGGGATCTTGGACAGGCGCCACTGCCCGTCCACCTGGGCCAGGGAGACGTCGATGTGCTCCTTCGTCCCGGCCGGGAACGGAGTGGCGATGCCAGCGGCATCCACCGAGTACGCGAGGTCGAACTCGTACCGGTACTCGTTCTCCTGGCCGGTGGACACCACCGTGGGGCTGCCGCGGTACACGAGCGTGCGGTTGCTCGGCTTCCACGAGACGGCCTGGGCCGGCGCAAGGAACTGGCGCGCCACCGTGAAGTCGTTCTGGTAGCCGCTCCCGGCGTTGAAGAAGCCGTCGATGATCGCCTGCGGGGTGGCGCCGTCGCGCGGCCCGGGCGGGCTGTACTGGGGCGCGTTGCCGAGCGTGACGGCGCTGTCCTTGCTCTTGCCCACGGCGCTGTTGGTGGGGATCTGGGCGCAGCCGGCGAGCACCACGACAGCGAGCAGCGCGGCGCACAGCGCGCGCATGGCCCGGCTCATGGTTCCTCCCGCTTCTCGGCACCGGAAGGCGCAGCGGACGGCGCCACCCGGCGCTGTGGGAGCTGGACGGAGCCGAGCATGACGGCGCGCGTCGCCTGCTCCTCGACGAGCACGACGTCGCCCCCGGCCGGCTCGAGGGCGACCGGTGACTCGATGATGGCACCGCCGGAACGCAGCGGAAGCGTCATGCGGAAGCACGAGCCCTCGCCGGGCCTGCCCCACGCCTGGAGCCAGCCCCCGTGCAGCTTCACGTCCTCGGTCGCAATCGAGAGGCCAAGGCCCGAGCCGCCCGTCGTGCGCGCGCGGGCAGGGTCGGCGCGCCAGAACCGGTCGAACACACGCGCCGCCTCGGACGGCGACATGCCGATGCCGTGATCTCGGACTGACACGCCGACCGACTCCGCGTTGGCCGCGACGAACACCTCCACCGGGCGCCCCTCCCCATGCTCGAGCGCGTTGAGGAGGAGGTTGCGCAGCACGCGCTCGATCCGCCGGTCGTCCATGTCCACGACGATGCTGGGCGTGCGGGTGTAGAAGCGGACCTCGGAGCCGGAGGCGGCCGCAATAGGCGCCGCGCCCTCGATCACGCCCCGGACCACGGGAATGAGGTCGACGGGCTCCGCGTCGAGGACGGCTGCGCCGGCGTCGAAGCGGGAGATCTCCAGCAGGTCGTTCAGGAGCGCCTGGAAGCGCTCGACCTGGTTGTAGAGCAGTTCGGCGGAGCGCTTGGTCACGGGGTTGAACTCCTCGCGCGCGTCGTAGAGGACCTCGGCTGCCATCCGAACGGTCGTCAGCGGCGTGCGCAGCTCGTGGCTCACGTCCGAGACGAACCGCTGCTGCATACGCGAGAGGTTCGCGAGCGCGTTGATCTGCTCCTGCAGGTTCGCCGCCATGTGGTTGAACGAGGCGCCGAGCCGGGCTACCTCGTCCTCGCCCTCGACCGCCATGCGCTCTTCGAGCTGTCCCGCGGCGAGCTTCTCCGAGACCGCTGCCGCGTGGCTCACCGGGGACACGACGTTGCGGGTGACGATCCACGTGATCGCGCCGATGAGGAGCAGGAGGAAGAGGCCGCCGAACCACAGCACGTTCTGCATGTCGTCCAGGGTCTGCTGGGCGCTGTCGATGTCATAGATGAGATACAGCTCGTAGACCGTCCCGCCGAAGCTGACCTTGTTGCCCACGGCAATGGCCGGGTGCACCCGGTTGTCGACGGTGAGCGGGATGGACTGCCAGTACTGCTCCTGCTGCGAGTGCTGGACAGCGTCGCGGAGGGCCTGCGGGATGTCGTTCTCGGTCCGCAGGTAGGAGGCGCGCGAGTCGACCCAGCGGTTGCGGGGCTGGTCCTGGTTGGGCACGGCGAGGAAGACGTATTGGCGCGGCGTGCCGGACTCTCGCGCCTCGAGCTGGTTCAGGGTGTCGTTGACGAGTTTGAGGACACCCTGCTGGTCGGTGACCTGCGCGCCGTCGAACGTCTCCTGGACCTGTTGGACCGACTGCCGGGTCTGCACCTCGGCCTGGGTGAGCCGCTCCTGGAACAGGTTGTTCGCGATCTGGTTCGACAGGTACGCACCGACCGCCATGAAGGAAACGAAGGTGAGCACGAGCGTGATGAGCACAGTCCGGAACTGCAGCGACCGACGCCAGCGGCGTGCGAACGCTCCGCGCAACGCGGCCAGACCCGGGCCGACGGCCCGCCCGGCGCGGAGGGCGGCACGGGCGCCCCGGTAGGCGAGGACTCGCGCTCGCTTCACCGCAATGCGTGCCCGGTCGCGGAGCCGCGCCCGCCGGGCCCACCGCCTCAGGCGCACGACGGCGTTGCCCGCCGCTGCGGTGGCGCGTCCCGCCTCGTCGTGGCCGGCGGCCGGCGGCGTGCGGTGGTCCTGCTCGGTGTCCATGGGTCCTGTCTTTGAAAGAAGCGCCCCGGCGGGCGCGGCTCAGCGGCTCAGGCGCCTGCCTTGTACCCGACGCCGCGCACCGTGAGGACCACCTCGGGCGCTTCCGGGTCACGCTCGATCTTCGAGCGCAGGCGCTGGACGTGGACGTTCACGAGCCGCGTGTCGGCAGCGTGGCGGTAGCCCCAGACCTGCTCGAGGAGCAGCTCGCGGGTGAACACCTGCCACGGCTTGCGCGCAAGCGCTACGAGCAGGTCGAACTCGAGCGGCGTGAGGGAGATGTACTCGTCGCCGCGCTTGACGGTGTGCCCGGCGACGTCGATGGTGACCTCGCCGATGCGGAGGGTTTCCGGTGCCTTCGTGTCGCCCGGACGCAGCCTGGCACGGACCCGGGCGACGAGCTCTGCGGGCTTGAACGGCTTGGGCACGTAGTCGTCCGCGCCCGACTCAAGTCCTCGGACCACGTCCGACGTATCGGACTTCGCCGTGAGCATCACGATCGGCACGTCGGACTCGGAGCGGATCTGGCGGCAGACCTCGATGCCGTCCAGGCCGGGGAGCATGAGGTCGAGCAGCACGAGGTCCGGACGCTGCACCCGGAACGCATCCGGCGCCTGCGCGCCGTCGGCGCAGAAGACGGGCTCGAAGCCGTCGTTGCGCAGGACGATGCCGATCATCTCGGCCAGGGCCTCATCGTCGTCGACGACCAGAATGCGTGCCTTCATGCCTTCCACTCTCCCCCAACATCTGTGCGATCCCCGCGTCCAGTACGGGTTTGATCCATTCTAGTCGTCGGGCGGATCGGGTCGCGGAAGGCGCATCACCGAGGACGGCAGCCGTCCGCCTTCCAGCCGAATCCCAGACAGGGGGACTATGCTCCGGCCGTGCCTCCCCTCCCCACCGTCCTGACCTCGGCAGCCCTCGACCCGGCAGCCGTAGTCCTCGCCTTGGCGGCAGGCGTCCTGTACGGGGTGGGGCTGCGGCGAGCGCGACGCGCCGGGAGCCCCTGGCCTCGGTGGCGCATCCTGTGCTTCTACCTGCTGGGCCTCCTGCCCTACCTCGTGCTCGCGTGCGGCTTCCTCGGCGCCTACTCCGAGCTGCGCTGGGCGTTCACGCTCAAGATCGCGCTCATGTTCTTCGTGGTGCCCCTCCTCGCGGGCCTGGGGCAGCCCCTCGGGCTCGCACGGGCCACTCTGGGCGCGACGGGACGAGCACGGCTTGAGCGAATCATGGCCAGCCGCGCCGTGCGCACGATCGGCAATGCGTTCGTGGCGCCGGTCGTGGGCCTGATCCTCTTCGGCAGCTTCCTGACACCGATGTTCTACCTCTACCGGACGGATCCGGTGCTCAGCGGAATCCTGAGCATCGCCGCCCCGCTCATCGGCCTCATCCTCGCGCTTCCGCTGACGGAGGCCGACTCGTTCGAGCGCTCGAGCGCCTTCATCGTGGTCGAGTTCGTCTACGTGTTCATCGAACTGCTCGCCGATGCGATCCCCGGGATCTTCATCCGGCTCAGCCCCACGGTGCTCGACGGCGTGACAACCTGGGCGGCCGGCGTCCCGGGATGGTTCCCCTCGCCGCTGCGGGACCAGCAGCTCGCGGGAGACCTCCTGTGGTTCATCGCCGAGGCGGTGGACGTCCCGGTGATCATCCTCATGTTCGTGCGCTTCTCACGCAGTGACCGCCGCGAGGCCGCCTCCTATGACCGTCTCAGCGACGAGGAGATGGACGCCCTCGCCGAGGAGCACCTGCGCCGGCGGGGCTGAGACGGCGCACCCGAGCCCGCACGCGGCACCAGGGGCGCACACTCCCGGGGGCCGCCGGTCCTCCAGGCGCCACGAGTTCCGGGTCAGCCGAGCGCGATCTGGTTCACGGCATCCGCGAGCGTGACCACGCGGCCCAGGCATGCAGTGGCCTGGGAGGGTGTGAGGTCGGCGAGGCTTCCCGCGGGCGCCAGCCGGACGGCGTCGAGCGCGGAGAACGGGAGCCCGAGCTGCCGCCAGGGCCGCACCACCCGCTCTGCCAGTTCACCTGTACGGACCACGGTTCCCGTCTCGACCGGGAGGGCTCCGAGCCACACGCGCGCACCGGACTCAACGGCGCCCGCGAGTTCCTCCCACTGGGCGACGGTCAGGTCGGCCAGCGGAAGCGAGACGCCATCCGCGCCGGCAGCCAGCACGCGCCCGATCGGCGCCTCCCATGCCGGGAGGTTCACGACCACCGCCTCGGCCCCCGCATCGCGCAGCGCGTCCGCGACGACTGCCCATGCCGCCCGCGCCTCCTCGCCTGGGACCGAGCGGAGCGTTCGGTACCCGCTTGCGGTCGGGAGCAGGCCGCCGAGGACGCGCGCGGCGTCGGGCTCATCGAGCTGGACGGTGAGCCTCGCCCCGGGCACCGCCCGCGAGACGCGCTCGAGGAAGGGCACGACGCCGGCGGCGAGGGATTGCGCCAGATCCCGCCGCGCGCCGTGGTCGGCGAGGATCCGCTCGCCAGAGGGGAGGTAGAGGGCCGCCATGAGGCTCAGCGGACCGACGATCCGTACCTGCAGGTCCTCTGCACTCCGCTCCTCGGACCCCACGACGTCGGCGAGCACGTTCAGGTCCGTCGCGAGCGAGGACCGGGCGCGCTGCGCATCGCGGCCGGGCCGGGGCACGACCCGCCATCCGTGCGGCTGCACGTCGGCGTACAGGTCCACCAGGAGCGAGGCTGTCCGGCCGATGGCGTCGGATCCCACCCCCCGCTGCGGGAGCTCGGCCAGGAAGGGCAGATGGGGAGAGCCCAGTTCTCCGCGGATTGCCTTGGCGGCCTCGAACGGGTCGGAGCCGGGCCAGTCGCCGAGGGCCGTCGCCGTGACCTGCCCGGTCACGCGCCGGAATCCGGGCGGGCCGCCTCCTCGCGGGGTGCCTCCGGGCCCGTCCGGCTCTGGCCGTGGTCCTCGGCGATCGCCTGATGGTGGCGGATGACCTCGCTGATGATGAAGTTGAGGAACTTCTCGGCGAACGCCGGATCGAGCTGCGCTTCCTCCGCCAGACGGCGCAGCCGCGCGATCTGGGCCGCCTCGCGGGTGGGGTCCGCGGGAGGCAGGTGGTGCTTGGCCTTGAGGAAGCCGACCCGCTGGGTGACCTTGAACCGTTCGGCGAGCAGGTACACGAGCGTCGCGTCGAAGTTGTCGATGCTCGAGCGGATGGACAGCAGTTCCGCCATGACGGCGGGGTCGACGTGGCCTGTGAGGGAGCTCGCCGCGGGATCGTAGGGCTGAGAGGTGGCCGCCGGTGCGGTCCTGGTCGTCTCGTTCGTCTCGGCGTCGGTGTCGGGGCGCGGCTCGGTCATGGGCATCAGTCTAGGTGCCGCCCGAAGCGGACGTGGCCCCCGCCGACCTGGGGCGGGAGGCCACGTCCGCTCGGCTACAGGCCGAGCAGGGCGCGGTGTGCCTCCCGGCGCTGGGCCTGCTCAACGGGGTCGGGCACGGGCAGCGACGCGATGAGGCGCTTCGTGTAGTCGTGCTGGGGTGCGCCCATCACCTGGCTTCCGATGCCCTGCTCGACCATGCGGCCCTTGTAGAGCACGCCGACCCAGTGGCTGAGCTGGTCCACCACCGCGAGGTCGTGGCTGATGAACAGCGCCGCGAACCCGAACTCGGCCTGGATCTCACGGAACAGCTCGAGTACTTTCGCCTGGACGGACACGTCGAGCGCGGAGGTCGGCTCATCGGCCACGAGCAGCTTCGGCTCGAGTGCCAGCGCCCGCGCGAGCGACGCGCGCTGACGCTGGCCCCCCGAGAGCTCGTGGGGGTACCGCGCCGCGTAGGCGGCGGGCAGCTGGACTGATTCGAGCAGCTCCCCGACCCGACGCCGCACCTCGGCCTTCCCCAGGTCCAGGTGGACGGTGAGGGGCTCCGCGATGCACTCGCCGATGGTCAGCTGGGGGTTGAAGGATGCGGCCGGGTCCTGGAAGACGAAGCCGATGTCCTTGCGCAGAGGCCGGAACTGGCGCTCCCGGAACCCCACCATCTCGTGGCCGAGCACCCGCAGGCTTCCCCCCGTGGCACGGTTCAGGCCCGCGATCGCGCGCCCGATCGTCGTCTTGCCCGACCCCGACTCGCCCACGAGCCCGAAGACCTCGCCAGCCCGCACGGTGAACGAGACGTCCTGCACGGCGCGGAACGGCGGCGTGCCGAGACGGCCTGGGTAGGTGATCTCGAGCCCGCGCGCCTCGACGAGGACCTCGCCTTCCTGACGCAGGCGCGCGGTGGCGCCCTGGGACGCCGAGTCACGCCCGAGGTGCGGGACGGCGTCGAGCAGGCGGCGGGTGTAGTCCTCCCGGGGCGAGGCGAACAGCGTCCTCGCCGGCGCCTCCTCGACCACCTCGCCCTGGTACATGACGACGACGCGGTCCGCGAGGTCCGCGACGACGCCCATGTTGTGCGTGATGAGGACGATCGAGGTCCCGTAGAGGTCACGGAGGTCCCGCAGGAGTTCGAGGATCTCGGCTTGGACCGTCACGTCGAGCGCCGTCGTGGGCTCGTCGGCGACGATGAGCTCGGGATCCAGGGCCAGTGCGGCCGCGATGACGACGCGCTGCTTCTGGCCGCCCGAGAACTGGTGCGGGTAGTAGTCGACCCGCTTCTCCGGATCGGGGATGCCCACCTTGCGCAGGGCTTCGACGGCCCGCTCCTTGGCCTCCTTCTTGGTGACCTTCTTCCCGTCGCGGCCGTGGTGGGCACGGATGCCCTCGGCGATCTGCCAGCCGACCGTGAAGACCGGGTTGAGTGCCGTGGACGGCTCCTGGAACACCATGGCGACGTCGCGGCCGCGGAGCTCACGCAGTCTGGCCGGGCTGATGGAGATGACGTTGTGGCCGTTGATGACGACGGCGCCGGAGCTCGTCGCCGTCTCGGGCAGGAGCCCGAGAATGGTCTTGGCGGTGACGGTCTTGCCGGAGCCGGATTCCCCGACGACGGCGACCACCTCCCCCGCGTGCACTTCGAGGCTCACACCGCGGACGGCCCGGACGTCCCCGGCGTCGGTGGCGAACGTGACCTCGAGCTCGTCGATGTCCAGGACGGTCTCGGTCCGCTGGGACGATGCCGTGCCGAGTTCCTCGCTCATGCGGCACCCCCTTCCGTGCTCGGGGTGGCAGCGCCCGCGGCACCCTCGGGGCCCTTGGCAGCGCTCTTCTTCTTCCCGCGGGTGCGGATCCTCGCGTCCGCGAGGTCGTTCATGCTCTCGCCGACGAGGGTGAGGCCCAGGACCGTCAGGACGATCGCCAGGCCGGGGAAGACCCCCGTCCACCAGATGCCTGCGGTGACATCGCTGAGCGCCTTGTTGAGGTCGTAGCCCCACTCGGCGGCCCCCGTCGGCTCAATGCCGAAGCCGAGGAAGCCCAGGCCCGCGAGGGTCAGGATCGCCTCGGAGGCGTTGAGCGTGAAGATGAGCGGAATGCTGCGGGTCGCGTTGCGGAACACGTGCCTGGCCATGATGCGCCAGCTCGACGCTCCGATGACCTTGGCCGACTCCACGAACGGCTCGGCCTTGAGGCGGATCGCCTCCGCCCGCACCACGCGGAAGTACTGCGGGATGAACACGACGGTGATCGAGATGGCGGCGGCCATGATGCCGCCCCAGAGGCTGGACTGGCCGTGGCTGATGACGATCGACATCACGATGGCCACCAGCAGCGACGGGAAGGCGTACACGGCGTCGGCGACGACCACGAGGACCCTGTCGAGCCATCCGCCGAGGTATCCGGACACGAGGCCGAGGGCGACGCCCGCGAAGATCGAGAGGATCACGGCGACGATGATGACCAGGATCGCGGTCTGCGTCCCCCACACGACGCGGGAGAACACGTCGTAGCCGCCGACGGTCGTGCCCCAGATGTGGGCGGAGCTCGGCGGGTCCTGAGTGGGGAAGTTCCCGTTGGCGCCGGCGAGCTGGGAGAAGCCGTAGGGGGCGATGAGGGGCGCGAAGAGCGCGGACACCACGAAGATCCCCGTGAGGATCAGGCCGGAGATGAGCATGGTGCGCTGGACTCCGACGCTCATGCGCACTTGCGCGAGCACAGGGATCTTGGTCCAGAGCGGATCCTTGCGTTCGATCTGCACGGCGGGTCCGGAAGGGCGTGTGGGGACGGTGGCTGGCATCAGTACCTCACTCTCGGGTCGATGAGGGCAGCGATGACATCCACGATGAAGTTCGTGATGGCGACGATCACGGCCAGGAGCACCACGATGCCCTGCACGGCGACGAAGTCCCGGGCGGTGAGGTACTGCGCCAGCTGGAAGCCGAGCCCCTTCCACTCGAACGTCGTCTCGGTCAGGACCGCGCCGCCGAGCAGGAGCGCGATCTGCAGCCCCATCACGGTGATGATCGGGATGAGCGCGGGCTTGTACGCGTGCTTCGTCACGAGCCGGAACTCGCTCACACCGCGGGATCGGCCGGCCTCGACGTAGTCCTTGCCGAGGGTGCCGATGAGGTTGGTCCGCACCAGACGGAGGAAGACACCGGCCGTGAGCAGTCCGAGGGCGATAGCCGGGAGGACCGCGTGCTGCTCGACATCCCAGAACGCGGCCATGTTGCCGCTGCGGAGCGCATCGAGCCAGTAGATCCCGGTCGGGGCAGAGAGCTGCGTGAGCGCGAGTTCGGTGGTCGTCGTGGCGCGCCCTGCGATGGGCGTCCAAGCGAGCCACACGCCGAAGACCAGCTTGAGCAGGAGGCCGGCGAAGAAGACGGGCGTGGCGTAGAACAGGATCGCGAGGACGCGCAGCACGGCGTCGGACGACTTGTCCCGGCGGTGCGCGGCGACCATGCCGAGGGGGATGCCGACGATGAGCGCCACGACGACGGCGTTGACCGCCAGCTCGAGCGTGGCGGAGCCGAAGGTCGTGAGCATGTCGGTCACGGCCCGGTTGTCGGAGATGGTCCGGCCGAAGTTGCCGGTGACCAGCTGGCCGAGGTACTCGAAGTACTGGATCAGGATAGGGCGGTCGTAGCCGGCCTCGTGGATGCGGATCTGGAGCTGGTCCGCGGGCAGGCGTCCGCCGAGCGCGGCCGTGATGGGGTCTCCCGTGATCCTCATGAGGAAGAAGACCATCGTGACGAGGATGAGGATGGTGGGGATGATCAGCAGGAAGCGGATCACGAGATAGGTCAGCAGTCCGCCGCCGCCCTTGGTCTTGGCGACAGGCTCTGGGGCACCCGCGGCTTCTGGGGGTGCTTCTGTGAATGCAGTCATGGGGTCTCTCTCGCAGTGCAGCGGCGGGATGCACCAAGCATCCCGCCGCTGCACTGGTCTTGCTAGTCGCGAATTCTCTTACTTGCTCAGCACGCCGAGACGGAACTTGAACGACGGGTCGAGCGTGGAGTCGACGCCCTTGACCGACGTTCCGGCCACGGCGACCTGCGCGCCCTGCAGGAGCGGCAGGGTCGAGAGGTCCTTCGCCACGTCGTCCTGGATCTGGCCGATCTGCTGGGCCCGGGAGTTCTTGTCCGGGTTCGTGGCCTCCTTGGAGATGAGGTCCTGGACGGTCTTGTTCGAGTAGTGGTTCTTGAGGAAGTTGTTCGCGGTGAAGAACGGCGTGAGGTAGTTGTCCGAGTCGGAGAAGTCAGGGAACCATCCGAGCTGGTACATCGGGTACACGTCCTTGGTGCGGTCCTTGGAGTAGGTCACCCACTCGGTGGACTGCAGGTTCACCTTGAACAGGCCGCCGGCCTCGAGCTGCTGCTTGACGAGGGCGTACTCGTCGCCTGAGGACTTGCCGTAGTGGTCCGGGTTGTACTGCAGGTTCAGCGTCACCGGAGTCGTGATGCCGGCGTCGGTGAGCGCCTTCTTGGCCTTGTCTGCGCTGGGCTTGCCGTTGCCGTCGCCGTACATCGCCTTGAGCGGGGTGGCAGCACCGAGGAAGCCGTCCGGAACGTACGAGTACAGCGGCGTGTAGGTGCCCTTGTAGACCTGGCTCGCGATCGCCTCGCGGTCCACGAGATCGGCCATGGCCTGCCGGACGGCGAGCGACTTGGCGGGATCGGCGTCGGGGGCCTTGGCTCCATACGGCATCGTGTCGAAGTTGAACACGATGTAGCGGATCTCCCCGCCGGGGCCCTTGTGGACCGCGACCTTCGAGTCCTTGGAGAGGCTGTCCACGTCCGTGGCAGCCAGAGAGCGCCAAGCGACGTCGATGTTCCCCTGCTGGACGTCGAGCTTGAGGTTGTTCGAGTCCGAGTAGTACTTGAGGTTGACCGTGTCCGTTGCGGGCTTGCCGAGGAGGCCCTGGTAGTCGGAGTTGGCCTTGAACGAGACGAGCTGGTTCTTCTGGTAGGAAGAGATCGTGTAGGGGCCCGCGAAGGCCTTCTTCGAGACGATGTCCTCGTCGTTCATGACCTTGTCCGCGGGGAACACCTTGTGGTCCACGATGGGGCCGACCGGCCCGGTGAGCACCTGCGGGAACGTCTGGTCATTGCCCTGCTTGAGGTGGAAGACCACGGTCGAGGGATCCGGGGCGTCCACGCTCGCGAGGTTCTCGAGCAGCGATGCGGGGCCGTTCGGATCATTGATCTTGACCTGCCGGTCGAACGAGAACTTCACGTCAGCGGAGTCGAGGGTATCCCCGTTGGCCCACTTGAGCCCGCTCTTGAGCTTGACCGTGTACTCCGTGGGGGACGTGAAGGAGGCCGACGTCGCGATGTCGGGCTGCGGCTCCGCGCTGCCCGGCTTGGAGTTCAGGAGGAATGGGTAGATCTGGTTCATGACCATGAACGAGCCGTTGTCATACGAGCCCGCGGGGTCGAGGAACGTGACCTTGTCGGTGGTGCCGACGGTGATGGGGCCGCTGGCGGCAGCGGAGTTGCCCGAAGACGTGCCCCCGGACGGCCCGGTGCAAGCCGTCAGCGCGAGCAGGGAGACGCCGGCGAGCGCGATGGCGCTCCGCACGGCTGTTCTGGTCTTAGCCATCAATGACCTTCTCTTGTCGAGTCGTGGCTGCGCGCTCGCACATTCGGGCACGCCGAACGTGACTCAGCGCACAGTCTGGTGACCCGATTCAATCACTGTTTCAGTGAAGTGAAGGACTTCTTTGAATCATCGAGACCTAACGGTGACCTTCGCGTGCGGGGCAGGGACCGCGGACGACGGCGCCACACCCCGCGCGCCGTCGTCCGCGCCTGCCTCGTGCTACTTCACGGGAGCCCCTTCGCAGCGGCTACTTCACCGTGAAGGGGACCCGCTGCCAGCTCAGCACCTGTGGGCCCGCGGGCTTGTCCTCGGTGCGCGCGGCACCGTTCGCGGCCACGTCCACCTTGAGGTAGTCGGTCGCCGCCCCGGACCCGTCGACGGTGATGCGGGTCAGGTTGTCGGCGGCTCCGGCGACGCCGTAGCGGGCGAGCCAGTGCGAACCGGCGGACAGCGGCCGGTCGGCGTTGTAGACGTGGCTGTCCCCGTTGAACAGGTAGACCGGGCCGTCGAACGCGTTGGACTCCGTGACGAGTGCCTGCACCAGCGGCGTGAACGCGCTGATGTCGTTCCAGGCGGGCGTGTAGGTCGGGTCGAACATGTCGGCCTGCTGGAAGATGACCACGGCGCGGTCCTGCCGCTGCTTGGCCTGCGCGAACGCCTGCTTGACCTCGGCGATGTCGGCGTCGGTGCGGTGCTTGACCTCGGCGGCCTGCTCGGGGGTCTCGGCTGTCTCGCCGAGGCCGGTCCACGGCTGCGAGGCGTTGTTGCTGCCGGGCACATTGATGGCGGCGAACGAGATCCTGTTCCTGCCGAACGCCACGTTCTCCGGGATGCCCTGGGCATCCTGGCTCTTCACCGGCATGGTCGCGCCGAGCGTGGTCCCCGGGTCGTTGAAGAAGACCTCGCGGATCTTCGCCAGCCGCTCAAGGGGGTTGTACGCGCCGTTGTTGGTGCGGTGGCAGTCGGTCCACTCGTTGTCCCCCGGCGTGTAGACGAGCGGGTGCCTGAAGGCGTCGAAGTCGGCGCGGATCTGGGCGAAGTAGTCGTCTGTGCACTTGCTCGAGCCGTTCTTGATGTCGCCTACGTGGACCACGAAGTCGAGCGAGGAATCGGCATTGAGCTGGGCCACCTGCTGGGGGAAGGCAGCACCGGCGGCCGCGCCGTAGGGCGTGTCACCGATGACGGCGAAGCTGAAGGCAGGCTTCGCGTCGGCTGCCGGCGGCGGTGCCGCGGCTGCCGTCCCGGCGACTGCGGCGACGGGGAGGGATGCGAGGACGACGGCGGCCGCTGCCGCGCGTGCGCGCGCCATGGCGGAGGGGAAGGGCATGGTTCTCCTTCAGTGGACGGGGCGGGACATGGGCAGGCTAGGGGCGCCGGGTTCCCGCTTGACGTCCGGGCGGTGTACGGCAGGCAAACGAGGGCCTACCCTGTTGCTCAGGGAGCTGGGCCCGGAAAGAGGACGCCATGGCTCGGGCAGCCCTGTGTGTGGGGATCAACCGCTTCGCCCGGCTGCCCGAGGAGGACTGGCTGGCCGGGTGCGTCAACGACGCCACGGACGTCGCGTCCGTCCTCACCGGACGCTTCGGCTTCGCCGCCTCCGAGGTGACCATCCTGACGGACGCGGCCGCCACGAAGTCGGCGGTGCTGGCCGTGCTGGCCGACATGGTCGATCGCGCGGCGGCCGGCGCCCTCGAGAGGCTCGTGGTCACGTTCTCGACCCATGGCACGCAGATCCCCGACGACGCCGAGGATCCGGACGAGGCCGATCGGATGGACGAGGCCCTGGCCGCCTACGACATCGCCGTGGCGGGCGAAGCCTGGGACCGCAACAGCGTGATCGTCGACGACGAACTGCACGCGCTCTTCTCCCGGGTGCCCGCCGAGGTGCCCGCAGACGTGGTGCTGGACACCTGCCACAGCGGTACCGGACTCCGGGCGTTCCCGCGCCATCCTGACGCCCGAGCCCGGTTCCTGGCCCCGCCTGCGGCGGCCGACCCGAACTCACTGGCGCCCACGGCGCGAAGGGGGTTCCGCGATCTCGTCGCCGCGGGTCCCGGACCAGTCCTCTTCGCAGCCTGCCGGGCAGACCAGAGCGCCGCAGACTCGCCCTTCAACGGCCGCTACAACGGAGCCTTCACCCACTTCCTGCTCGACGCGCTCGCCGCCCAGCCAGAGGTCTCGCGCGCACAGACGCATCAGATCGTCACGGCCTCGCTGAGGGCTGCCCGCTTCGAGCAGCGGGCGCAGCTGGAGGGAACGGCCGCCCAGCGCCTCGCGGTGTGGGGCCACTGAGCTGGGTGCTCCGAGCCGGCCGCCCCTCAGCTTCCCGCAGGGTCCTCCCGCTCGCCCGAGGTATGGAACCCGGCGGGCGCGCCCCCGCCCGCCTCCCGCTCGGCGTGAGCCGTCTCGGCCCGTTCCCTCTGGCGCTGGGCATCCATGACCGGCTTGAGTGCGGCGAAGCACAGCCGGCCGCCCTCGTCGAACCGCAGCGTCGCCCCGCCGCGCACGGTGATGTACTCGGCCTCCGTGCGCAGGCCCAGCCGGTCTCGGGCCTCGCGGCGGGTCAGCGTGACCTCCTGGACGAAGGACGCGCAGATCTCGGAGACCACGAATCCATCCGGAGCGACCCTGACGGTGGGACGCACCCGCTCCACCCGGACCCCGGCCTCCTCGTCGAGGTCCATGGCGCGCATGAGGCGCGGATTCGCCCAGATGAACCTGTTGACCTCCTCGGGGTCGGACGCAAGCGCAGAGAGCCGCACGGGGTACCGCAGGCCCTCGAGGTTGTCGAGTCCGTCGAGCCGGGCGTCCGGGTCGGTGGAGAGGTCGATGTCCCAGAAGGCATCCCGCAGGGTCTCCCGGTAGCCCTTGGCGTGCCCGTCCGCACCGAACGCGGGGCGGGGAGGGGCATCCTCCGGCATCATCACGAGATCGGAGGCGAGGATAGCGCGCAGCAGGTCGGTCCAGGTCGGGTCCACCGGAGGCAGGTACGCGAGCGAACGGAGCACCATCCGCAGGACCTGCTGCCCGACCCTGGCCCCGGACTCGGCGATCTGGTACCTGCTGGCCCTCCCGCCCGGGTAGTCGAGGCGCTGCTTCCACAGCGAGAGCACCGTGTTGAGGACGGCCTGGACCACGACCTCTCCCCGCGCATGGGGCTCCGGATCGAGCTGCCATTCGAGCGGTACCGAGCGGTCGAGGGGGCGGCGGACTGCGCCCCGCGAGAAGAGCCCGTCCGCAAGCCCGAACAGCCCGGAACGGAGGATCTTCTCATCGATGTCACGGCCCGCCTTGGGGCCGGCGGCGGAGAGCATCTGCTCAACGCGGCCGGCGCTCGAGAACACTGAGAGCATCGCCGTGAGGTCAGCGATCGCCTCGTGGAGGGCGAATCCGTCCAGGAGCGCCTTCGCGTCCGCCCAGCGGGGGCGGTAACCGTCGAGGATGGCGTGGGTGACCTCGTGGGCCACGAGGTCCCGGTACAGGGCCATCGGGACGTGCCGGGGGGCGCGGGGGTCGGCACGGTGGCCGAAGCGGATGGCCTTGGAGACGGGGTCGTACCCCGTCTCGCGGAAGTCCACGGGCGCGTAGGCGTCGATCTGGAGCCGGTGCCCGCTGGCCCAGGAAAGCCGCCGTCCCATCGTGCGCTCGAACTCCTGGAGGGTGTCCGAGGCGACGCCGTAGACGTGCTGGGCGAGGAAGCGGCTGTCTGCGAGGAGCGCCTCGAGGTCCTCGGACGGAGGGACGTCATCGATGCCCCACAGCGCACCGTCGAGCGAGAGCGAGACAGGCCTCGCCTCCTCCTGCCCGGGGCGGCGGACCCTGACGTCCAGCCTGGCGCCCAGAGGACCGCTGCGCACCCGCTCAAGAGGGACGCGGACCGTGGCCACCGAGGGCGGCCGGCCGGTGAACGGCCCCTCCGCGAGCACCGACAGGCCCACGAGCTCGGCGCCATACCCCACGCCCGGCTGCATCTGGTCTGAGGCCATCTGCGCCTCCCCTCGAATGGAGCGAGACCCGGGGCCATGATGGCAGGAAAGGGCTGGGCGGGGAAGGGAGGATCAGGCGACGCGGTCCAGCGAGCGCGCCGCGTCGATGGTGGCCTGCCCGAGGACCCGGCTCCCCTGGTACAGGACCACGGTCTGGCCCGGTGCGACCCCGCGGAGGGGAGCGTCGAGCGTCACGACCAGCACGGCGTCGTGCGCCGCCGGGGCGCCTGAGGGACCGGCCTCGAGGCGAGCACGGGCCGGCACCGGGTCGCCGTGAGCGCGCACCTGCGCGTCGCACGCGAAGTCCTCGCCCCACCGCTCACCGGTGGCCTCTGCCGGGGGGCGTCCCGCCCACGAGACGCGGATGCCCCGGATCTCCCTCACGGCCAGGAGCCGTTCCGGGCCGACCACGACGGTGTTGTCCTTGGGCCGGACCTCGAGCACGAACCGGGGCTTGCCGTCGGGGGCCGGCCGCCCCAGGCGCAGTCCCCTGCGCTGGCCCACCGTGAACGCGTTGGCCCCCCCGTGCTCGCCCACCTTCGTGCCGGCCTCGTCCACGATGTAGCCTGGCGCCATCTCGATCTGCTCGGCCAGCCATCCGCGGGTATCGCCGTCGGAGATGAAGCAGATGTCGTGGCTGTCCGGCTTCGCCGCCACTGACAGGCCGCGCCGCGCCGCCTCGGCCCGCACCTCCGCCTTCGAGGGCGTGTCGGCGAGGGGGAAGAGGCAGTGCTCGAGCTGCTCGGCCGTGAGGACGCCGAGCACATACGACTGGTCCTTGGCCCAGTCGGCCGCACGGTGCAGCTCCGGGCTGCCGTCGGCACCCCGGACGACCTTGGCGTAGTGGCCCGTGCAGACGGCATCGAAACCGAGCGCGAGGGCCTTCTCGAGCAGGGCCGCGAACTTGATCCGCTCGTTGCAGCGCATGCACGGGTTGGGCGTGCGGCCGGCGGCGTATTCGGCGATGAAGTCGTCCACCACGTCGGCCTTGAAACGCTCGGAGAAGTCCCAGACGTAGAAGGGGATCCCCAGCCTGTCGCACGCGCGCCACGCGTCGTTCGAGTCCTCGATGGTGCAGCAGCCCCGGGAGCCGGTGCGCAGGGTTCCGGGCATGCGATTGAGGGCGAGGTGGACGCCGACGACGTCGTGCCCGGCCTCCACAGCCCGGGCAGCCGCAACGGCAGAATCTACTCCCCCGCTCATGGCTGCCAGAACTCGCACCGGTCTATTCTAGCGTCGAGGTCCCCCGGCATCCGTGGCGGAGGCCCTCATGTGCAGCGTCAGCGTCCAGCAGGACCGAGGCAGGAGGAACTGTGCAGCCGATTCTCATTGCCGGTGGAGGCCTCGCCGCGGGGAGTGCCGCGAAGACCTTGCGCCAGGAAGGGTTCGACGGCCCTCTCCGGATCATCGCCGACGAGCGGCGCAACCCCTACCTCCGCCCCCCGCTGTCCAAGGAGTTCCTCAAGGGGACGGGCACCGAGACGGAGCTGGACGTCAATCCGCCCGGCTGGTACGCCGAGCACGAGGTCGAGCTGCTCCTGGGCGAGCGAGCGGTGCAGGTCATCCCCGCAGCGCACATGGTCCACCTCGAGAACGGGGCGCTCCTGCCCTACTCGAAGCTGCTCCTGGCCACGGGCGCGCGTCCCCGGACCCTTGACATCCCGGGCGCGGATCTGGAGGGTGTCCACACCTTGCGCCGCTTCCAGGACTCGCTCGCCCTGCGCAGTGAGCTCTCAGCAGGCGGACGGCGCGTCGTCGTCGTCGGCACTGGCTGGATCGGCTTCGAGGTCGCCGCGGCCGCCCGGGAGTACGGCAACGAGGTGACGGTCCTCGGCAGGCACACGACCGTGCTGCGTCAGCTCGAGCCGGCGCTCGCCGAGGTCTTCCGCCGCAACCTCGAGGCGGAGGGGGTGGCGTTCAGGCTGGGGGTGCACCCCGTCGAGTTCATCGCGGGCAACGACGGCGCCGTCGCAGGGGTCGTGCTCCACACCAGCGAGCGCGTGGGCGCGGACCTCGTGGTGGTATCGGTGGGCGTGGAACCCGAAACGGCCCTGGCCGAGGAGGCGAGGATCGCGGTCCGCAACGGCATCGTCACCGACGCGTCGCTGCGCACGAGCGCCGAGGACATCTTCGCGGCCGGCGACGTGGCGTCCTCGCTCCAGCCGTTCACCGGGGACCACGTGCGCAGCGAGCACTGGTCCAACGCGCTCAACGGCGGGAAGGTCGCCGCCAAGGCGATGCTCGGGCAGGACGCGAACTTGGACATCGCCCCGTACTTCTACACGGACCAGGCCGGCCTGAGCATGGAGTACTCGGGGTACTGGCAGCTCGTGCACGGCGCCGAGCTCGTGCTGCGCGGCTCGATCGACTCCGTGGAGTCCGCCAAGGAGGGCTTCGTGGCGCTGTGGGTCCGCGACGGCGCGCTCGTCGGGGGCATGAACGTCAACACGTCGAGGCAGCAGAAGGCGATCAAGGCGCTGATCTCCTCCCGCGCGAGCGTGGACCCCGCCCGGCTGCGCGATCCGTCGGTGCCCCTCGCCGAGCTCGCCGGCGTCTGAGGCTCAGGCCCGGCGCGTGCTTGCCGTTTCGATCCGGCTCGCGTGGCCGGCCATCCCGGCTGCACGGGCCTGTGCGACCGCCGGACCGATCGCCGCGAGCAGGGCGTCGACGTCCGCCTCGGTGGAGTTCCATCCGAGGCTGAAGCGCTGGGCCCCCCGGGCCTCATCCTCGCTGCGCCCCATGGCCAGGAGCACGTGCGAGGGCCGGGGCACCCCGGCCGTGCAGGCCGACCCGGTGGAGGTGGCAATCCCCGCCATGTCCAGGAGGAAGAGGAGCGAATCGCCCTCGCACCCGGGGAACGTCAGGTGGGCGATGCCCGGGAGCCTGGCGGCGCCCGCAGCGCCGTCGCCCCCCGTGGCTGGTCCGCTCACGACGGCGTCCGGCACCTCCCGCACGACCCCCGCCAGGAGTCGCTCCCGGAGCCCCGCGAGACGGCGCGTCTCCTCGCCGAGCCCCGCCACGGCGTCGCGCGCGGCCACCGCGAAGGCCGCGGCCCCCGCGGCGTCCAGGGTCCCCGACCGCAGGCCCCGCTGCTGGCCGCCTCCGTGGAGGAGGGGAGTGAGCACCGTGTCGCGGCGGACGGCGAGCGCTCCGATCCCGACGGGTGCACCGATCTTGTGTCCGGAGACGGCCATCGTGGCGAGGCCGGATTCGGCGAAGGACACGGGAAGGTGGCCGAAGGCCTGGACGGCGTCGGAGTGGACGGGAATGCCGTGCTCGGCGGCGATCTCGACCGCGGCGCGGACAGGCTGCACCGTGCCGACCTCGTTGTTGGCCCACATGAGGGCCACGAGGGCCACACTCTGAGGGTCCTCGGCGATCGCCGATGCCAGAGCATCGAGCCGCGTGACGCCGGCGGTGTCGGACGGGATCCACACGGCCTCCGCCTCCTCGTGCTTCTCGAGCCACTCCACCGTGTCCGCGACGGCGTGATGCTCGATGCTCGAGCACAGGATCCGACGGCGCCGCCGGTCGGCCGCCCGCCGCGCCCAGTACAGGCCCTTCACGGCGAGGTTGTCCGCCTCGGTGCCCCCCGAGACGAGGACGACCTCGGTGGGGTGGGCGCCCAGGGACCGCGCCAGGGACTCGCGGGCGTCCTCGAGGACGCGCCGCGCGGCCTGCCCGGGGGCGTGGAGGGAGGAGGGGTTGCCGCCGCGGGCGACCTGCTCGGTGTAGGCCGCGAGCGCGGCGGGCGTCACGGGCGTGGTGGCGGCGTGGTCGAGGTAGACGGGCACTCTTCAACTGTAGAGGCCACCCGTGGGACGATGCGGGCGCAGCATGCATGGCGCCCCTCGGCGGGCTCCACGCCTTCGACGCGGCGTTCCTGGTCACCGCAGCCGGCGAGCGCGCCGGCGAGCAGAGCCCCGTTCAGGCTGCAGACCACATCCCGGTAGCCGCGCGAGAGGCGATGGAAGGGGCAGTTGCCCAGCTCGATAGTCCCGTCTTCGCCCGGGACCGGCTCGTAGCCGGCGGCGTCGAGGACGGCCTCGATGCTCCCGTGTTCGGCACCGAGGGCGGCTCCGCGCTCGTGGCCAGCGGCGGCGAGGGCGTCGGGCATGGGGGTTCCGGCCATCGACCGCTCCGCGGCTTCGGCGAGGAGTTCTCCCGCGAGCTCGTAGGACCGCTCGGGGACCGCCGCGACCACCTCCGTCAAGGCCGCTTCGTAGAACTTGGAGGGGCGCCCGGATCCCGGTCCCCGCCGCGAGGAGGGCTTGGAGAATGTGGCGCGCAGCACGCCGTCGTCCACGAGGCGGTCGAGGTGTGCGGCGGCCGCGGCGCGGGAGATGCCGGCCGCATCCGCCGCTTCGTCACGCCCCACGGGCCGGGCAGCATCGCGCACATAGAGGTACAGCGCACGACGTCGGTCCTCGCCGAGCGCGGCGAGGGCACCGAGGCGCTGGCGCCACGAGAGTGCAGCATTGGCGGGCATAGCCCGATTCTACATCCAAAACGGTGATCTCTTGTTTTAGATACGTGCGACTTCTAAAATTTGACTTACCCTCTTTGGAAGGAGAACCCCCATGTCCGCCACCTCAGCCCCGCACCATGGCCGCATCCACGCCACCCGAGCCGCGGCCGCCCGCACCCACGCCCTGGCGCCAGCCGACCCGGCCTACCGTCTGCTCAGGACCCTCTACGTCGTCGCACCGCTCCTGTTCGGACTTGACAAGTTCTTCAACCTGCTCACCTATTGGCCCGGCTACCTCGCACCCCTCGCGACGGCGATCGTGCCGGTCAGCGCCCAGTCCTTCATGTACGCCGTGGGCGTGGTCGAGGTCGTCGCGGGCCTGGTCGTGGCATGGAAGCCGCGCTGGGGCTCCCTCGTCGTCGCCCTCTGGCTCGCCGGCATCATCGTGAACCTGCTCATCCTCGGGCACGGCTTCGACGTCGCGCTGCGCGACTTCGGGCTCCTCGTGGGCGCGCTCGCCCTCAACCGGCTCGCGTCCCGCCGCGCGTAGCCGCGAGGACGGTCAGGGCGCCGGGCACCACGGTGATGGTCACCGGCTCATCCGTGACCCGCTCGCCGTCGGCATAGACCACCACCCCGGGTCCGCCGAGCGCCACCCGGCGGACCCGGCTCAGCTCGACCGCGGGATGCCCCACGTGGGCCCCTCGGAACACCTTGGGAAAGACGGCGAGGAACGCCGGAATCGACAGCGGCCGGACCACCACGAGATCAAGGACGCCGTCGTCGGCGAGCGCATCGGGCGCGAGCCTCATGCCGCCTCCGAGCGAGGGGCCGTTGGCCACCGAGACGAGCATGGCCGGCTGTGCCCTCGCGACGCCGTCCACCTCGAGGTCGAACGGCAGGGGGCTGAAGGAGACGAGCTCCCTCAGGACCGCGAGGGTGTAGCGCGCGTGCCCGCGCGGCCACCGCCAGGCGTTGGCGCGCTCGTTGACCCGGGAGTCGAACCCCGCCGAGGCGACCGCGAGGTAGTGGCGGTGGCCGCCGGTCCATTCGATCCTGCCCAGGTCCAGGGCGCGCGGACCGGCCTCGAGCGCAGTGAGGAGCACTCCCACAGCATCCTCCACGGAATCGAGGGGCACACCGAGGAGACGGGCCGCATCATTCCCCGTGCCGGCCGGGACCACGCCGAGGGGCACGCCGGTTCCCGCGAGCACGTTCGCCAGGAGGTTCACCGCACCGTCGCCGCCCACGGCGATGACCGCGTCGGCGTCCGGCAGCGACTCCGCCACCGCCGTCGCGAGCTCGGTGGCGGAACCGCGCCACAGCTCGGTGACGTCGGCTCCCCTCGCGCGCAGCAGCGAGGCGGCCTCCCGGGCGCGCGCGCCGCCGCGCCCCGCATGCGCGGTGGGATTGACGGCCAGGGCCAGCCTGGGGCGAGTCGGGGAGGGCATGCCGAGGATTATCCCAGCCGCAGCTCGGGGACCCCGGAGGCTGCACGCGGCGCGCCACCCTACGATGGACCCATGCCCGGCCGCGTCCCATCCCACTACGAGGTGCTCGGCGTGCCCGTGACCGCGAGCGAGAGCGACATCAAGCGTGCCTACCGCCGGGCCGCGCGCACGCACCATCCAGACCACGGCGGTGACGTCACCGAGTTCCGGCGCGTCACGCTCGCCTATGAGGTGCTCTCCCACGCGGCCTCGCGTGCCGCCTACGACCGCAGCTACTTCACGTCCTTGCCCCAGCGCGAGGCCGGGGGCCCCGAGGCCGGCGCGGGGGCGCAGAGTCCGGCAGCGGCCGGAGCGGGGAGCCCTGCAGGGCGCACGACGGCGCACGGCGGCTTCCGCTCCGAGCAGGACCCACACCGGCGCACCGCTGGGCAGCGCAACCCCGCGGGCCAACCCGCCGTCTACGTGCCGCCCTTCGCACCGGGCACCGTGCCCCTCATCCCGGCCGACGCTGCGGCGCGGGCCGAACACGGCGTTCCCCGTCGACGGGGGCTGTTCGGCGCGGAAGCCCGGATCCAGCGAGAACAGCTCACGGCCGCCCTCATCCGGCGGCGCGTACTGTCCGCGATCCCTTCCGCGCGGCTGCTCAACGGGCTCCGCTCCCCCGCCGACTCATCGCACATCGCCCACGCCGTCCTCGCCGGATACCGGCTGGCACTCGTCGACTCGATGCTCGTGCCCCGAGGGAACTACGCCTGGGACGGCACCCACCTCGTCCACGGGGGCCGCGCCATCGCACCGCCGAGGCTCGCCGACCAGGTCCGGTACTTCCAGAACCTCTTCCCCGAGCTGAACGTCCAGGGCTTCGTCCTCGTCCTCACCCCCGAGGACAACCTGCATGAGCCCGTGATCGACGTCCGGCGCGGCGCCGACGGTCCGATCGAGCCACTCAACGCGGCGAAGTTCATCCGCGAGCTCACGTTCTTCCTCGCCTCGGGGCCGCAGCCCAACGTCGTGTTCGTGCCCGCGCTCGCGCGGCTCCTGACCGGGCTGCACTGACCCGGGCTCTACCCGCAGGGCACCTGCTGCCCGGCCCGTAGGATGGAGGGCGTGTTCCGCATCCTCTTCTACACGCCCGAGATCCCGGGAAACACCGGCAACGCGATCCGCCTCTCGGCCGTGACGGGCTCCGAGCTGCACCTCGTCGAGCCCCTCGGCTTCAACTTCGAGGACGCGAACCTGCGCCGCGCGGGCCTCGACTACCACGACCTCGCCGTCATGACCGTGCACAAGAGCCTCGACGACGCCTTCGCGGCCCTCCTGCCGGCGCGCGTGTTCGCGTTCACCTCCCACGGGGACACCCCGTACGCGGACGTGGCGTACGAGCCCGGCGACGTCCTCTTCTTCGGCCCCGAGTCGGTGGGGCTGCCGCAGGACGTGCTCGACGACGCGCGGGTCACCGCCCGCGTCCGCCTGCCGATGCTGCCCTCGCGCCGCTCGCTCAATCTCGCGAACTCGGCCTCGATCGCGGTGTACGAGGCGTGGCGCCAGAACGGGTACGCGGGGGCGCAGCTCTGAGGCCTGCTGCGTCCCGGCCGGCCCGCCCCCCGGCGGAAATGGTGGGTTGAGCAGGGTGCCGGGCCCCCGGACCCTGCTCAACCCACCATTTCACGCCCCAACCCACCATTTCACGGGGCACGAGGCGTCCGCGTGCTCCCCGGCGCCCGGGCTCAGAAGCCAGCAATCGTCTCCGGGTTGTTGACCGAGACCACGTGGAACTCCTCCGCCGACGCCCCAGCAGCCAGCCCGGCGTCCTGCGCCGAGGCGCGCATCCGGGTCCGCACCGACTCCTCCATTGCCGCCGCGTCGGGATGCTGGCTGATGTGCACGTGCAGCGCGGCGACCTTCGCGTCGACGGAATCCGTGACCTCGGAGTAGTGGTTGGTCCTCTCCTTGGGGCCGGCGTACAGCCACAGCCACGGCAGCCGGTAGGCCCCGAGTCCGGCCTCGGCCAGCTCGGGGTACGCGTACGGGTTCTCGAGCGCGGGATAGACGGCACGCGTGACGGCCTCGCCGCACGCGAGGTGGTCGGGATGCGACTTCTGCAGCCGGTCCCAGTTCCGCTCGGGGTGCATGGCGAGCACGACGTCGGGCCGCACCCTCCGCACGAGCTCGACGACGTCGCGCATCACCTCGTGCGAGGGCTCGAGGTACCCGTCGCGGTAGCCGAGGAAATGGACCTCCTTGACCCCGACGAGAGCGGCGGCGCCGCGCTGCTCCTCGTGGCGCATCGCCACGATGCTCGAACGGTGCTCCGGCTCGAACCCGCCGGCGTCGCCGTCGGTCATGATGCAGTAGTGCACCTCGACCCCCGCGGCGGTCCATCCGGCGACCGTCCCGGAGACGCCGAAGTCGAGGTCGTCCGGGTGGGCGCCGAAGGCCACGACCCGGCGCACGGCGTGGCGCGCCGGGTCGAAGAGCGGCGAGGAGCCACTGCCCGGCCGGCCTGCGGGAGGGATGGCTGCCATCAGCCCCGACGCCGGGCGATCTCGGCGGCCGCCTGCGGAAGGACTTCGGAGATATCCCCCACGACGCCGAAGTCCGCGATCTCGAAGATCGGCGAATCCGGGTCCGAGTTGACCGCGACAATGACCTTGGCGGTCTGCATGCCGGCCCGGTGCTGGACGGCGCCCGAGATCCCGGCAGCGATGTACAGCTGCGGAGAGACGGTCTTGCCCGTCTGGCCCACCTGCAGGTCGTGGCTGATCCAGCCGGCGTCCGCGGCTGCCCGCGAGGCGCCGACGGCACCGCCCAGGGCATCGGCGAGCTCCTCGACGGGGCCGAAGTCCCCGTCCGTGCCGCGGCCGCCAGAGACGACGATGCGTGCCTCGGTCAGCTCTGGCCTGCCGGAGGAGGCCTTCGGCGTCCTCCCCGTGATCCGTGCGGCGGCGGCTAGGGACTCCTGCGGGACGGCCACGGGCACGAGGTCCGCCGCTGCGGGCACAGGTTCGGGAGCCGCGACCTCGGCGTTCGGCTTGAGCGTGAGGACGGCGAGGCCGCTCCGGACCCGGGCACGGACCTCGTAGGAGCCCGCAAGGACTGACTTGTGGGCGGTGCCGTCCGCCTCGAGCGCCACCACGTCCGTCACGACTCCGGCGTCCAGACGTACGCCGAGGCGCGCGGCGGCCTCCTTGCCGTCCGCGGAGTTGTCGAGCAGGACGGTCCGTACCGCGCTGCCGGCAGCGGCGACCACGTCGGCGAGCCAGGCAGCCGTCGGCCCCACGAGGTACTGGGACAGGTCGACGCCCTCGGGCACGAAGACGGCGGTTGCACCGTGCTCGCCGAGCTGGGCTCGGACGGCGTCCGTCACCGGCCCGGTGCTGGCCACGGCGACCGTGCCGAGGGCACGACCGGCGGCCACGAGCTCGAGATCGGCCTTCTTGAGGGAGTCCCCGGCGCCGCCGAGGACCACGAGGACAGTGAATTCAGCCATGGGTGTTCTCTCCCTCAGATGAGCTTCTGTGCGGCCAGGAAGTCGACGAGCTTGACGCCGGCGTCACCCTCGTCGGTGATGATCGTGCCGGCGGAGCGGGCGGGACGCGGCTGCGCGGATTCGACCTCGGTGAGCGAGCCCGCGGAGCCGACCTGGCCGGCGTCGAGCCCGAGATCACCCAAGGAGAGCGGCGCGATCTTCTTCTTCTTCGCGGCGAGGATGCCTTTGAAGTTGGGGTAGCGCGGCTCATTCGCCTGGTCAGTCACCGAGACGAGCGCAGGCAGCTCCGCCTCGACCGTCTCGGTCACGCCCTCGCCGTCGCGCTGGATACGCACGGTCGTGCCGGCCACCTCGAGCGAGGAGGCGAAGGTCAGCTGCGGCAGGCCGAGCCGCTCCGCGAGCTGCGCGGGCACAAGCGACGTCTCGCCGTCGGTCGACGCCATGCCGGTCAGGACGAGGTCCACATCGCCGATCCGGCGGATGGCGCTCGCGAGGGCGAGCGACGTGGCCCAGGCATCCGAGCCGGCGAGCGCGTCATCGCTGACGTGCACGCCCGAGCTCGCACCGATCTGGAGGGCCTTCTTCAGGGCGTTCGCGGCGTCGGCGCCGCCCATCGTCAGGGCAATGACCTCCTTGCCCCCCTTGTCGCCCCCGCGGGCGTCGGTGAGCTGCAGCGCGGCCTCGAGGGCGTACTCGTCCAGCTCGGAGAGGATGCTCTCGGAGCGGTCGAGGGTGCGGTCCGGGCCGATGTGGCGGTCGAATTGCGCATCCGGCACGTGCTTGACCAGCACGACGATCTTGAGGGTGTCTCCCACAGTCCTTCGCCTTCCCTACTCGCGAACATGCCGTGGGCGGGGACCGTCCGCGGCAGGTGGCCCGGGGCTCGCTGGGCACGGCATTGCGGCCCGCGGCGTGCATGCCGGGCACGCCTAGCTAACCACACGCAGCGCCGGGGGCGCCTCCCTTTCTGACGCGGCGTTTCACCGATGGGCCGCGGCAGACGCACGACGGCGCGTCCCGGCTGGGTGCCGGAACGCGCCGTCGTGCGCCGCCGTGGGTGACCACTCCGTGGAGCGCAGGCCCGGGAACGGCCTACTGTGCTGAGCCGACCGTCACGTCGATCTCCTGCGACTGGCCGTTGCGCTGGATGGTTGCCTTGACGGTGGAGCCGGGCGCCTGCTGGCGGACCGCTGCCGTGAGCTCGGACGCGTCCGAGATCGGAATGCCGGCGAACTGGGTCACGACGTCGCCCTGCTTGATCCCCGCCTTGTCAGCGGCGGATCCGGAGGTCACCGAGGCGACGCGGGCGCCGCTGGAGAAGGACGAGTTGGCGCCGTTGGCGCTGTAGTCCTGCACGGAGACGCCGAGCTGGCCGTGGGTGGCCTTGCCGTTGTCGATGAGCTCCTTGGCGATCCGCTGCGCGTAGTTGGCCGGGATGCTGAAGCCGACGCCGATGTTGCCGGACTGCGAGCCCGACGACGAGCCGGAGCCGGTGGAGGCGATCGCGACGTTGATGCCGATCAGCTGCCCCTGGCTGTTCACGAGGGCGCCGCCGGAGTTGCCGGGGTTGATCGGCGCGTCCGTCTGGATCACGTTCAGGCTCACTGTGCTCTGGGCGCTCTGCCGCTGCGACTGGCCCTGCCCCGGAGGGGCGAACTGGAATCCCTGGTCGCCGCCGTTGCCCTGCGAGCTGTCCCCTCCCTGGGGCGCGGCCGAGGAGGCGACGGAGATCGTGCGGTTGAGTGTGGAGACGATGCCGTCCGTCACCGTGTTCTCGAGCCCGAGCGGGGCTCCGATGGCGATGGCGGTGTCGCCAACGTTGATCTTGCCGGAGTCGCCGAACGTGATCGGGGTGAGGTTGGCGCCGTCGACCTTCACGACCGCGAGGTCACTGAGCGGATCGGTGCCCACGACCGTCGCCTTGTACACCGCACCGTTGCTCGCCCTGACTTCGATGGACGGGCTGGCCACCTGGCCGTCCAGCGTCACGACATGGGTGTTGGTCAGGATGTGCCCCTGGTCGTCGAGCACCACGCCGGAGCCGGTGCCGGAGGAGTTCCCCGAGGTCACCCCGATGGTCACGACGCTCGGGGACGCTTTCGCCGCAGCCGCGGTCACGGCGTTCACGCTGTCCTGATTGTTGACGATGACCGGGCCGGGGTTCTGCGCCTGACTCGAGACGCTCATGGCCCGAGGAGCCCAGAGCCCGGAGGTGCCCGCCACGACGCCGCCGCCGACGAGCCCGGCTGCCAGCATGCTGCCCACGAGCACGCCGCTGCCCCAGCGGCCCTTCTGGCGCCGCCCCGGCCGCTGCTGCGGCTGGCGCGGGAAGAATGAGCTGCCCTGTGGCTGCGGGCCCTGGGGGCCGTAGTAGCCGTGCTGGCCGTAGCCCTGCGGGCCCTGAGGGCCGTAGCCCGGCTGGCCCGGGTGGCCGTAGCCCGGCTGGCCGTACTGCGGGGCCGCCCCGTTGGGCCCCTGGGGATGCTGCTGGCCGTACTGGGGCGCCTGGTGCTGCGGGCCCTGCTGCTCGGGGGGGCGCTGGCCAAAGCGGGGCTCCGGGCCGTTCGCGTCCCGTGCGGAAGGCTGGCCATAGGGGGGCAGCGGCTGAGTGGGCTGCGACGGCGTCTGGCCGCGCTGCGACTGCTCCGGGGCCCCGCCGGAGGGAACGCTCGGCTGCTGGACGGTCGGATGGCCCTGCCGCTGGGGGTCGGGGGCTCCCGCGCCGGATGCCGGGCGGGGGTCGCTCTCGTTCATTGCTGGGTCCTTTCCCTGAACTCCTTACCCACTATGGTCCACCAAGCTGTGCCAGACTCTTCTGTTCTCTGGAAGCTCGCTGGGAGTCCGCCGAAAGGACCGCTCCTGCGGCGCGGTTTCTCTCCCAGCGCACAGAGGCCCCGTGCGAGCGCCGCACGCACGCACCTAGAATCGACATACGAGCCGCCTCTGCCATCAGGCACCGAGCGTGGGGGCCGCGCGGACCCGGGGCCAGGGACTCCGGGCTGACTGAAGGACTGGCGCATGCGTTCGACGGCGAAGACACTGGTTGCGACCCTCGCGGCAGCGTTCCTGATGCTCTTCCCCGCAACGGCTGCCGCATGGGCCACGGACCCGGTGACGATCCCCTCCGGCACGAACATCATCGATCCGCAGGGCGCCCTCGGAGGCCGGAAGGCGGACGTCCAGAAGGCCATCTCCAACCTCCTCGGCTCACACCAGACCAACCTGTACGTAGTCATCGTCGACTCGTTCACCAATCCTGCCGACCGGACTGCGTGGGCCCAGGCCGTGGCCAAGAACACCGGGATGGGCGGCTCAGACGTGCTGCTTGCCATCGCCACATCGGGCCAATACCAGCTCCTCGCCAGCACATCCAACACGAAGGTCTACCCCAAGATCTCCACCATCGCGCAGAACGCCGTCACGCCCAATCTGGCCGGAGGGAAGAAGGACTACGCGCAGGCCGCCATCGACACCGCCAAGGCGGTGGGCGACGCCGCGGGAGGCGGGAGCGGCACCGTCACATCGGGTGGCGCAAGCGCAGTGCCGTGGCTCGTGGGAGGCGGCGTCGTCGTCGCGGGAGCGGCGGGCGCCTACCTCATCTCCCGGCGGCGCAAGGCCGCAGCACAGCCCCAGGTCCAGATGGGCCCGGGTTCCGGCCAGCTCGACCCCCTCGCATCCCTGAGCGTGGACGAGCTCCGCAAGCGGGCGAGCGGCCTCCTTGTTCGCGCCGACGATGCCATCCGCTCGAGCGAGCAGGAGCTCGGATTCGCCGAAGCCTCCTACGGCACCGACGCCGTCGGCAACTTCACGAAGGCCCTCGCGGAGGCCAAGGCCCACCTGAGCGAGTCCTTCAAGCTCCAGCAGCAGCTCGACGACCACATCCCCGACACCGAGGCGCAGCAGCGGCAGTGGCTCGGCGACATCATCCGACGCTCGGAGGCCGCCATTGCGTCCCTCGCTGAGCAGAAGGCGGACTTCGACGCCCTGCGGGAGCTCGAACGCAACGCCCCGGCCGCGCTGGACGACGTCGGCAAGGGCGCTGCGGACGCCCAGTCCCGGCTCGCCGCCGCGCAGACCCAGCTCACCCAGCTCCAGTCGCGCTATGCGGACCAGGCAGTCAAGCATGTCGCCGACAACATCGCTCAGGCCCAGGAGCGGCTGGCCTTCGTGTCCAACGCGTCGGAGACGGCCAGGCAGAAGCTCTCCGAAGGCCAGACCAGCCCGGCCGCCATCGCCGTCAGGGCAGCCGAGGAGGCCCTGCACCAGGCCCGGGTGCTGCTGGATGCGATCGACAAGGCCGCAAGTGCGCTCGATGACGCGAGGCAGCGGATCGACACCGCGCTCGCAGACACCCAGGCCGACGTCGCCCAGGCCAAGGCTCTCGCCGGTCAGGGGCAGCACCCCGAGCTTGCCGGCCCCGTGGCGGCGGTCGCGACGACCCTCGCCACGGTGCAGGAGGACCTGCGTACCCCGAAAGTCGATCCGGTCGCCCTCCTGTCACGGATCGAAGCCGCGCACACCCAGCTCGACGAGGCCCTGACCGGAGTGCGGGACAAGCAGCAGCAGGCGCAGCGGGCCCAGGCGTCCCTCCAGCAGGCCCTGCAGAGCGCCCAGGACCGCATCAGCGCCACGAGCGACTACATCACCGCCCGCCGCGGCGGCGTCGGAACCGAGGCACGGACGCGGCTCGCGGAGGCCCAGCGCAACCTCGACTACGCCCTGTCCATCTCGTCCAGCGATCCCACGACCGCCCTCGCCTACGCCCAGCAGGCAAACGCCCTCGCATCGCAGGCGGGGCAGATAGCGCAGCAGGACGTCGACCAATTCGCCGGCTGGGGCGGAGGCCCGGGATATGGGGGCATGTTCGGGGGGCGCCGCGACGGCGGCGGCCTCGGCGGGGCGATCCTCGGCGGCATCATCATCAACTCGATCCTCAGCGGCGGCCACCATCAGGGCGGCGGCTGGGGCGGCGACGGCGGCTTCAGCGGCGGCTGGGGCGGCGACGGCGGCGGTTTCGGCGGCGGAGGAGACTTCGGCGGCGACGGCGGCAGCTTCTAGGCCGCACGGGGGAACGCGAACGCCTTCCACCGGACCACTTTCCACGCAACGAAAGGGAGCACCATGGCAAAGCAGTCCATCTTCGGACGCATCGCACAGCTGGCCAAGGCGAACATCAACGCCCTGCTGGACCAGGCGGAGGACCCGCAGAAGATGCTGGACCAGATGGTCCGGGACTACACGAACAACATCGCCGAGGCCGAGTCCGCCATCGCCCAGACAATCGGCAACCTGCGCATGATGCAGGAGGATCATGCAGAGGACATCAAGGCCGCCCAGGACTGGGGCAACAAGGCGCTGGCCGCCTCGAGGAAGGCGGACGAGTTCAGGGCCAGCGGGGACACCGCGGACGCCGAGAAGTTCGACAACCTCGCCAAGGTTGCCATCCAGCGCCAGATGTCCTCCGAGAATGAGGCCAAGGCCGCGGAGCCGACCATCGCAACTCAGAGCGAAGTCGTGGACCGGCTCAAGACGGGGCTGGAACAGATGAAGGGCAAGCTCAACGAGCTGACCGCCAAGCGCAATGAGCTCGTGGCCCGCTCGAAGACCGCAGCCGCCCAGAGCCAGGTGAATGACGCTCTCAGGAGCGTCGACATCATGGATCCAACGAGCGAGGTCTCCCGGTTCGAGGAGAAGGTCCGCCGTGAGGAAGCGAAGGTCCGCGGCCAGCAGGAGCTCGCCGCGTCCAGCCTCGACGCGCAGTTCAACCAGCTCGAGGACCTCGGCGAGCAGACAGAGATCGAGGCCCGTCTCGCGGCGCTGAAGCAGGGAACCTCCCCCGCGGCCCTCGGCTCCGGGGCCGGCACCGCATCCGCCACCGGTGCCTCGACGTCCGTCGAAGAGGCCGACCTCGACAAGCTCTGACCGTCTGAGAGGTGTGCTGCCTGGCGGAGACTGTCCCTCTGGACGTGCCTGCCAGAGACGGCCCGACAGACACGCAGAAGGCCCGGACCATTGGTCCGGGCCTTCTGCGTGGTGCTTGGTTGCGGGGGCAGGATTTGAACCTACGACCTCTGGGTTATGAGCCCAGCGAGCTACCGAACTGCTCCACCCCGCGGCGCACCACCCACAATAGCAAGGAGTGAATGCTGGGCCAAATCGCGGTGAACGCCGCAGGTTGCGCGACCCGGCGGCTCAAGTTGCTCCGGCTCCGCGACTACTGGCTCGGTGTCGGAGTTGCACTCGGCGTAGGCTCCGGGCTGGCCGTGGAGGAGCCCGATGTGCCTGCGCCGGAGGAGATCTTGGCCTCGGCATCCATGGCCCGCTGCACCGCGGCGCTGAGCCTCTGCTGGGCCTCACCATAGGCCGCGAAGTTGCCGGCCGCGAGTGCCGCCTGGCCGTCCTTGAGCGCTTGGCCCGCGTCCTTGAGCGCCGCCTGCAGATCGGCCTGCGCGGATGGCGCAGCGCCGGAACTCGGCGCCGGAGTCGGCGTCGTCGGTGTCTGGCCGTTGTTGCCCGAGTCCCCAGCCTTCGCGCCCGAGTTGCCGCCGAAGAGGTCGTCGAGCGCCTTGTCCAGTGTGGGCGCGAATCCGATCTTGTCGCCGAACGCGACGAGGACGCGCTGGAGGGTGGGATAGGAGGTGGCGCCGGTGGACTTCACGTAGACGGGTTGGACGTACAGCAGTCCTCCGCCGACCGGGAGGGTGAGCAGGTTGCCGTTGAGCACCTCAGAGGCTCCCTGTCTGAGCAGGTTGAGCGACTGCGAGACGTTGGTGTCCGAGTTGAACGTGTTCTGGACCTGGCCCGGCCCCGGCACGAGCGTATCGGTCGGCAGTTTGAGGAGCCTGAGCTTGCCGTAGTCGGGCCCTCTCACCCCGGCTTTCGACCCAGCGTTCGAGTCCGCCGCCAGGAATCCGTACATCACGTCCCGAGAGGATCCTCCCTCGACCGTCTGCGGGATGAAGCTCGAGGTGAGCTGAAAGGCCGGTGCCTTCTGGTCCGGCATCTGCAGGGTCAGGTAGTACGGCGGCTGCTTCACGGAGCCCGACTTCACGGTCGGGTCGTTCGGCACGCTCCATACGTCATTGTTCTTGTAGAAGTCGCCGGGATCGGTGACGTGGTAGCGGGTCAGGAGCTCACGCTGGACCTTGAAGAGGTCCTCGGGGTAGCGCACGTGGCTGATGAGGCCCGAGGACATGTCGGAGATCGGCTTCACCGTTGCTGGGAACACCTTTTCCCATGCCTTGAGCAGCGGGTCTTGGTCATCCCAGGCGTACAGGGTGACGGAACCGTCGTACGCGTCGACCGTCGCCTTGACCGAGTTGCGGATGTAGTTGACGGTGGCCTGCGGCAGCTGCGTGGCCCGGCCGGCAGCGGTCTGCGAGTCGGCAGTGATCTGCTGGATCTGCTGCTGCTGCGCATACGGGTAGTACTGGGTCGTCGTGTATCCGTCGACGATCCACTTGACGCGGCCGTCGATCACAGCCGGGTAGGCGTTGCCGTCGACGGTCAGGTAGGGCGCGACCTTCTGCACGCGGTCCCGCGGATTGCGGTCGTAGAGGATCTGCGACTGGCCGTTCACGCCGTCCGAGAAGAGCAGGTCCGTGCTCTGGAACTTCATGGCGTACATGAGTTTGTTGAAGAAGCTCCCGACGTTGGGGCCAGCGTTGCCGTCGAAGGTGTACTGCGTGTCCCCGGCGCCGCCTTGGGGCTTGTCCTGTTCCCGCGGCTGGCTGCCCGCAGGTGCTCCGACGATGGAGTAGTCCGGGGAGTACTCGCCGAAGTAGATGCGGGGCTGGTATGAGGAATCGGTCCCCAGGACGCCTGTCGAGGGAATCCCGGACTCCATGAAGACCGGCTTCCCGTCGGTCGTGGCCGTGTTGCCGTAGGCGGCGACCACGCCATATCCGTGGGTGTAGACGATGTGGTTGTTGTACCAGGACTGCTGGCTCGGGGACAGGCCCTGCGAGTTGAGCTCGCGCACGGCAATGACAGTGTCCTGGGACTTGCCGTCAACGGTGTAGCGGTCCACGTTCAGTGACGGCGCGAACTGGTAGTACGGGCGGTACTGCTCGAGCTGTTGGAAGGTGGGCGAGACGAGCGTGGGGTCGAGGAGCCGGATGCTCGCGGTCGTCTGGGCATCCTGCCGGAGCGCGCCCGGCGTGGCCGTTGTCGTCGCCTTGTAGTCCTGCACCTCGACGTCGTCTAGGCCGTACGCGGCCCGGGTCGCCTGGATGTTGCGCTCGATATAGGGGGTCTCGGCGACCTGCTCGGACGGGCGGACCTGTACCGTCTGGATCACCCAGGGGTAGACGCCGCCGGCGAGGATGCCGGTGATGACGAGCATCGCCGTGCCGATGAGGGGCAGGCGCCAACGGCCGATCACGGCGGCGACGACGAACAGGACTGCCACGATGGCCGCCGCGATCGCCAGGATCGCCTTGGTCGGGATAACAGCATTGACGTCGGTGAAGAGCGCACCGGAGACGCGCCCGGACGAGTTGTAGACGGAGCTGTAGCGGTCGAGCCAGAAGTTGGCGGCGATGAGCAGCAGCAGCACGGCGCCGGAGATCGCGAGGTGCAGCTGCGCCGCGCGCGCCATGTAGATGCCGCTCTCGCTGATCCGGATGGAGCCGTAGAGGTAGTGGGTGAGCAGGCCCGCGATCCCGGCGATGACCACTGCGCTGAGGAGGAATCCCACCACCGCGCCGAGGAACGGCAGTGACATCGTGTAGAAGCTGATGTCGAGGTGGAACTGCGGATCCTGGACGCCGAAGGACTCCTGGTTGAAGAACAGGGCCACCTTCTGCCACTGGCTCGCCGCGGCAGCACCAGCGAACAGGCCGAAGACGATCGGCACGCCAGCCATCACGATGCGCCTCATCGGCTCGAGCTGCTCCTGGTACCGGCTCATGGTGTCCTGAGAGGAGGGGTCCGGCGCGTAGACCGGCCGCGCGCGGTACGCCCCCCGCATCACGCCGTAGATGGCCCCCGCCATGACGACGGCGGCGACGAGGAACACGAGAGAGCGCACGAGGTTCTCCCGGAGGAAGACCTCGACGAAGCCGAGCTGCTGATACCAAAGGATGTCCGTGTACAGCTGGGAGAAGAGCACGAACCCGACGGCCAGGACGGCGACAATGACGATGGTCGGAATCAGCGCGCCCCTGCGGCGGCGTAGTGCGGTCGGTCTGCCTTCGGGGCGGGATGTCACGGCGTACCTCGTTGCTCTGGCTCGGCTGCTCCACGGCGCACGGGGGTGGCCCGTGCTCGTCTAAGTCAAGCACGCCCGGCGCACGCCGGCAGTTCCCGGGCCCGGGTCGCGGTGAGGTAACGATTCGACCACGCCCGGGAGTCCGCAGGGCAGACGACCCGTCCGGCGGATCAGCGCGTGCACTGCGGCATCGTCGAGGGGTCCTTCCCCTGCGCGTAGCCCTCGACCGCGGCGCGAGCCTCCCCGAGAGTGCTCACCTTCACCACTGAGAGCCCCTGCGGGACGTGGCCCACCACCTCATCGCAGTTGTCCGCCGGTGCAAGGAAGAGCGTGGCGCCCGCGGCTCGGGCGCCATACAGCTTCTGGTCGATGCCGCCGATGGCCCCGACGGCCCCATCGGGGCTGATCGTGCCGGTCCCGGCGACGTGCTTGCCCCCCGTCAGGTCACCCGGGGTGAGCTTGTCCACGATCCCGAGGGCGAACATCATCCCGGCGCTGGGACCGCCCACCCTGTCGAGGGAGATGCTCACCGAGAAGGGGAAGGTGTAGGTGTACGCGATCCCCACGCCGATGACCCAGGTGCCCTGCTGGCCCTTCGTCGGCGTCACCTGCTCTGATACCTGTGCACCGTCGCGGAGCACCACGACGTCCACGGGCGCACCTGCCGCAGTCGCCAGCACCTTCTGGACCGCGGAGAGGGAGGTGACAGCAGTTCCCGCGACACTGACGAGACGGTCACCGACCTTGAGCTTGCCGGCGGATGGGGAGCCATCGGGTATTGCAGCGACATTGAGCTGCTGCTCGTAGTGGATGCCGAGATCGCTCAGGGCGGCGGCGACGGACGTCTGCTCGGAGTCCTGCATCTGGGCGGCGTTCTCGTCCGCGACCTGCTGGCTCGTGGTGCCCGGCGGATAGACGGCGCGCAGCGGGAGTATGCCGCGAGACTGGTCGAACCATGAGCGGGCCAGCTCGAGCAGCCCGACGTCGCTGTTCGGACCGCCGTTGATGTAGACGGTGGTCAGGTCCAGCGCTCCCGACGCGGGGTACGAGTCTCGCCCGCTGATGCTGATGACGTCCTTGCCCGCCGTCTGGCCCAGGGTGTTGTAGGCAGGTCCCGGCGACTCGACGACGTAGGGCACCGGAACGGCCGCCACGGTTCCACCGAGCACAAGGGCCGCGAGCCCCGCGATGGCCGCGGCGAGGCCGCGGCCCGACGTACGCTTGATGCGCCCGGTCGCACTGCCGCCGTCAACGCTCAATGAGCACTCCCGTCTGTTCTCGCGCTCGCCGTCCCGGGAGCTGTCCCAAGCCTACGGGGCAAGTCCGGACCCACGTCTCCCCAGGGCTGTGCCGACAGCGAAAGAGCCCCATCGCCCGCAGACACGCCTACGGCACCGCGGTACCGTGAGGGTGTCCTTGGAAGCAGCAGTGATCGGCGGCATGATGACCACACCAGACAAGCCCTCGGGCCACGACGACGAGCCCCAGGATCCCCTGTCGGAGCTTTTCGGCAGGCTCATGGGCGGCGCTGGCGCGGAGGGCTTCGACCCGGCAGAGATGGCCAAGGCCGCTGGCCTGCCCAGCGACCCGAACCTCCTGCGCCAGATGTTCGAGCAGGTCCAGGCCATGATGACCTCCACGGGAGGCGATGGTCCCGTCAACTGGCAGCTGGCCCACGAGCACGCGCGCAGGACGGCCGCGGCTGCGAAGGACCCTTCGGTCTCGGCGACGCAGAACCGCGAGGTGGACGAGGCCCTGCGGCTCGCGGAGCTCTGGCTCGACAGGACGACCGACTTCCCCGGTACCGGGATCATCGGCCGTGGCTGGTCGCGTGCCGAGTGGATCGAGGCGACGATGGGCACGTGGAGGCGTCTGACCGAACCGGTCGCGAACAGCATCGCCACCGCGCTCTCGACCGCTATGAATGAGCAGATGCCCGAGGAGATGAAGGGCATGCTCGGCGGAGCGTCCTCCATGCTGACCAACATGGGCGGCGCGATCTTCGGAATGCAGCTTGGCGCGGCGATCGGCGCGCTCTCGGGCGAGGTCGTGAGCTCGTCGGACATCGGAGTGCCCCTCGTGGACCTCGAGATGGCCCTGCTGCCGGCAAATGTGGCCAGCTTCGGCGAGGGGCTCGGGCTGCCGGAGGGCGACGTCCGCCTCTACCTGGCCGTGCGTGAGGCAGCGCATGCCCGCCTCTTCATGCACGTGCCCTGGCTGCGGGCCTACCTGCTCGGCGCCATCGAGGACTACGCCCGGGGCATCCACATCGATGTGTCCAAGATCGAGGAACTGGCACACAGCATCGATCCGGGCAATCCCGAGTCGATCCAGGAGGCTCTCCAGGGCGGGGTGTTCATGCCCCAGCGCACCCCCCAGCAGGACGCGGCGCTGGTCAAGCTCGAGACCGCCCTCGCACTCGTCGAGGGCTGGGTGGACGAGCTCACCGCGGCGGCGACTGAAGGTGTGCTGCCCTCGGCGGGTGCCCTCCGCGAAGCCGTGCGCCGCCGGCGTGCGACAGGGGGCCCCGCCGAGCACGCCTTCGCGTCCCTCGTAGGGCTCGAACTCCGGCCCCGCCGGTTGAGGGATGCGGCAACGCTGTGGGCATCGCTCGCGCAGGAGCGCGGGATTGCCGGTCGCGATGCGATCTGGAAGCACCCGGACCTGCTCCCGACGCCCGAGGACCTCGACGACCCCAAGGGGTTCTCTGCCCGCAGGTCTCAGGCCGAGGCGCAGGACTCGGAGGTGGACCAGGCCCTCGAGAAGCTCCTCGCCGGAGGATTCGACACCCCCACCGAGCCGGAGAGCGCGCCGGAGGAAGGGCCGTCTCAGGGCACGGCGACCGAGCCCGGGTCCGATGCAACGGACGAGGAGGGCAACGCGGACGACGGCGGCACTCCCCCGAGCGGGCCGCGCGCCTGAGGTGCCGCGCGCGGCAGACGTCGTGCGTGTCCGGCACGCCGACCAGTTGCCGGCTGGTCCTCAGAAGGCGCGCGTGGTCAGTCCACGTCCTCCACGATCTCGCCGAAGGGGACGGTCTCGTCCAAGTGGGCCTGAAGCTCGTGGGGTTCGTTGATGGCCACGCGCACCCCGTGCAGGGCATCCGCCGCGGACTGGAGGAGGACTGGTCGCACCGTGTCGATGAACTCGGCGCTGCGACCCTGGAGGTACTTGACGTAGGTGGCTGGTAGCTCGCTCATGGCGAGATTCTAGGCGCCTTCCTCGTCATCGATAAGGTCCCACTCCGAACCGTCCGCAGCCGGCGCGCCCTCGGAAGGAAGCCTTCCTGCGAACGCGACACCCGCGAGGAAGGCCTTGGCCTCCGCGAGACGCGGGTACGCCTCGGCGAGCCGCCAGAACGCGGGCCCGTGACCGGAGACGAGCAGGTGCGCGAGCTCGTGCACGATCACGTAGTCGACCACCCAGTCGGGCATGCCCCGGAGTTCGTGGGAGAGGCGGATCGTCCGCTGGCTGGGCGTGCACGAGCCCCACCGCCGCCGCTGATTGGTGACCCAGCGGATGGAAGCAGGCACCGCCCGGCCGTCGAAGTAGCGACGGGACAGGTCCAGGGCCCTGGCCACGAGCGCCTCGTCGCTGGCCGGTGCGGCCCGCCGCTCCGTGTCCCGCTTCAGTCGCGCCACCATGCGCTCGACCCAGTGGGCCTCCTGGGCGGCGGTGAAGGCCGCGGGGATCGCCACCACAGCGGTCGAGCCTTCCCAGAACGCCGAGACCGTCTTGCGCCGCCGCGCGGACCGGCGCACCTCCACCCGACCGGGCATGCTGGCAACGGGCAACGCCTCCTGATGGCCGAGCGCTTCCTTCTCACGCGCCACGGAGCACCTCCAGCACGCCCTCGCCGTATCGCTCGAGCTTGGCACGCCCCACCCCGGCCACCTGTGCGAGTTCGGCCAGGCTCGCCGGCCGTGCCTCGGCGATAGCCGTCAGGGTCGCATCCGTGAAGACGACGAACGCGGGGATGTCGGATTCCTTGGCCCGCTCGAGCCGCCACGCCCGCAGCGCCTCGAAGGTGGCCTCCTCGTAGCTCGGCGGGCAGTTGGCACACCGGCCGACCTTCCGTTCCGCCCCCGTTGACAGGATGGCCCCGCAGACGCGGCACGCGGTGGGGCCCTTGAGCTCACGGCGCTTCCGCGGGGTGCCACCGGAGTGCACGACCGATGAGCCGCCAGGGCGCAGGCCGTCCAGGAAGCGCGAAGGCCGCCGGTGGGCGCGTCCTCCCGGCGTGCGGGACAGCGACCAGGACAGGTGCAGGAACTCGCGGGCGCGTGTGATCCCCACATACAGGAGGCGGCGTTCCTCGTCGATCGTCACCGGGGTGTCAGCGAAGGAGATCGGAACGAGGCCCTCGCTCAGGCCCACGAGGAACACTGCGTCCCATTCAAGGCCTTTGGCTGCATGGAGCGACGCCAGGGTGACGCCCTGGACCGCGGGTGCATGCTGGGCCGTGGCGCGCTCCTGGAGCTCCGCGACGAACTCGGCGAGGCCGAACCCCTCTCCGCGGGCGGCGGCAAGCTCGTCCGCGAGCGCCACGAGGGCCGCCAGCGACTCCCATCGCTCCCTCGTCGCTCCTCCGCCGGAGGGGGGCGCCTCGGAGTAGCCCAGCGAGGACAGGATGTCGCGCACGCGCTGCGCCACGGGCACGCCGTCGTCCGCGACGGCACGAGCCGCGCCGCGCAGCTGCAGGAGACCGTCGCGGACCTCGCGCCGGTTGAAGAACCGCTCTCCCCCGCGCAGCTGGTAGCCGATGCCCGCCGCGGCAAGGGCCTGCTCGAACGCCTGCGACTGGCCGTTCGTGCGGAAGAGGACAGCGATGTCCTTGGGCTGGGTCCCTGCGGCAACGAGCGCGGCAATACGTCGCGCGACGGTAGCCGCCTCTGCCTCGTCGTCCGAGCACTCGGCGAACTCGGGCTCCGGTCCGTTGGGCCGCTGGGCGACGAGCCCCAGCGGCTCCGCCCACCGGGCGTCCGCCGCGGGGCCCGCTGGCCGGCGCGAGGCGAGGAGCTGGTTCGCGAGGCGCACCACCTGGGGGCTCGAACGGTAGTCCCGGACGAGCCGGATCACCGCGGCGTCCGGATGCCGCTTGCCGAACTCGAGCAGGTGGGCGCTCGTGGCCCCCGTGAAGGAGTAGATGGTCTGGCTCGCGTCGCCGACCACGCACAGCTCCTCGCGGCCGCCGAGCCACAGCTCGAGAAGCCTCTGCTGGAGCGGGGAGACGTCCTGGTACTCATCGACGACGAAGTGCCGGTACTGGTCCCGCACCGTGGCGGCGACCTTCGGGTCCTCCTGGAGGATGCCCACCGTGATGAGGAGGACGTCCTCGAAGTCGATGAGATTCCGGTGAACCTTGACGTCCTCGTACGCCTCGAACAGCCGTGCCACCGTAGGGGGCTGCAGGCCTCCCGGCTCACCCCGGCCGGACGCGCCCTCGAGGTAGGTGGACGGCGTGAGCATCGAGACCTTGGCCCATTCGATCTCGGACGCGAGGTCGCGGATGGCTGCCCGGTCCACCGTGAGGCGCAGGCGGCGCGCGCCCTCGGCGATGGCCTGCGCCTTGTGCTCCAACAGGCCAGGCAGCGCGCCGCCCACCGCTTGGGGCCAGAAGTACTGCAGCTGGCGGAGGGCCGCCGCGTGGAACGTGCGCGCCTGCACGCCGCCCACGCCCAGGTCCCGCAGCCGGCTGCGCATCTCGGCAGCCGCGCGCGCGGTGAACGTCACGGCAAGGAGGCGTTGCGGCGGGTATACGCCCGAATGGACGCCGTAGGCGATTCGATGGGTGATGGCCCGTGTCTTGCCGGTCCCCGCTCCGGCGAGGACGCAGACCGGACCGTGGAGTGTGGTCGCCACCTCGCGCTGCTCGTCGTCAAGCCCGGCAAGGAGCCGGTCCTCGAGAGTCCCGCCATGTTCTGCCTGCACGGTCGTCTGCTCGCTCACCTCGAGGCCGCCGAGGCCGGATCGGCGATACGGCCACCGTACCAATGCTCGATGAGGGCGCGGGAGATGGAGAGGCTGCTCGGCAGTGCGATCTCTCCCGAGCCTGCGGCCTCCGAGAGCTCCTCGCGGGTGAACCAGCGCGCCCGGAGGACCTCCACGCCGTCCGGCGCAGCAGCAGTGTCCTCGGTGCGCGCGGTGAAGCCGAGCATGAGCGACGCCGGGAAGGGCCATGGCTGGGACCCGAGATACTGGCACTCGGTGACCCGGACTCCCACCTCCTCGAGGATCTCGCGCGCGACAGCCTGCTCGAGCGACTCCCCCGGCTCGACGAACCCGGCGAGCGTGGAGAACATGGTGGACCGCATGCGCGCCCCCGTGGCGAGGAGCAGCCTGTCGTCCGGACCGACAACCGTGACGATGATGGCCGGATCAGTGCGCGGGAAGTGCTCTGAGCCGTCCTCGGGGCAGTGCCGGACCCATCCGCTCTGGACCACTTGCGTGGCGGCGCCGCACCGCGGGCAGCGGGGATGGACGGCATGCCAGTTGGCGATCGCGGTGGCCTCCAGGAGGATTCCGGCCTCCACGGCGTCCAGCCCGGGGCCCGACTCACGGAAGCCCGCCCAGTTCGTGTCCTCGGGCAGAAGCGCCGCTCCCTCGGACGCCGGCTCGGACATGACCGCGGAGACCGGCTCGACCGGCTCGTCGAGAACCACCAGCACGACGTCGGCACCCGGGTCCGCGCGCGCCGTCGTACGCTCTTGCGGAAGCCTCCCGAGGTACACAAGGAGTCCATCCAGCCATGCAGAGGGGAGCTGGCTTGCGGGGAGGAAGGCGAGGTGTCCGCCCGAGTGGAGGGCACGGCGCTGCGAGTAGAGCACTGCCACGGCGCCGGGCTGCTCGATCAGGCTGCGGAGGAAGGACGCGTCGGCCCGGTCTGCCGACCTCCGGTCGAGGACTTCCGGCTCGGCAGGGAGCAGGTGGTCTGCCAGCAGCCCGGCCCTGGGGCCCGCGCCCGCGAATGCGGCGAAGTCCCGGTGCTCAGGCCCCGCACCCTCCGGCGCCGCCTCCGGCCTCGTGGGTGAAGGTGTGGGCTGCTGTTCGCGTTGGTGGCCGGACGTCATATCCCTACCGTACTGAGGCGCTCCGACAGACGCACAACCCTCGCCGTCCCCATGTGGACGCCACCTTGGCGTCCATCCCTCGGGGAGCCGCAGGAGTTCCCGGCGTGGGCGCGTGAAGGACCCTTGCCATCCGGCTAGCGTGGACAAGGTGAGACACACCCCGTTCGAGCTGGCTGCCATCGCCACCGCCGCCGTCCCCGGACTCAACCCGACCGCAGTGGCGCCGTCACCCGATGACGCCACCGACTTCGACGCCGCGCTCCTCGAGACGGCCGACGGGCGGCGTTGGCGCATCCGGTGCCCCCGCGGCAGCGAGGCAAGTGCCCGCCTCGAGACGGAGATGACCGTGCTGCGGGCCTTCGAGCCGTCGGTGCGTGCCGAGCTGCCGTTCCAGATGCCGGCCGTCGCGGGCACGGTGCGCATGGGCGGACTGACCACCTGCGTCTACACCAACCTCACCGGGTCGGTCCGTGGGCTCGACGAGCTCGCCCGGGGGAGCGAGCGCCTCGCGCAGGAGATCGGACGGACGCTGGCTGCCATCCACGGCCTCCCACAGTCCCTCGTGGACCGCGCGGACCTGCCCTCCTACTCCGCCAACGGCTTCCGCCAACGGCGTCTCAACGAACTCGACCAGGCAGCCACCACCGGCAAGATCCCTCCCGTGCTGCTCCGGCGATGGGAACAGGCCATGGAGGACGTCACTCTCTGGCGGTTCAATCCGACCGTGGTCCACGGCGACCTGCACGAAGACAACCTGCTCATCGACGAGGACCGCGTCTCCGCAGTCACGGGCTGGACAGACGTGCGCATTGGGGATCCCGCCGACGACATCGCCTGGCTCGTCGCCTCCAATGAGCCCCAGTTCGTTGACACCGTCCTGGCCGCCTACCATGAGGCTCGCAAGGAGCCGGTCGATCCGCAGCTAGCCCGTCGCGCGGCCCTGGCCGCAGAATTCGCCCTCGCCCAGTACCTCGTGAAGGCGACGTCCCTCGGTGACGCCGGGGCTGCGCGCGACGCCGCAGAGATGCTCGCCGAGCTCGCGGCAGACATCGAGGCCAGCGAGGCGTCCGCAGCCACGGCGGCAGAGGTTGCCGCGGCGGCTCCGGCCGGAGGCGACACAGCACCGAGCGGCGCCGCAGCGGCGGCAGCAGCCGAGGGTAACGACGAGGACGCCTCCGGCGGCCACACCGCGGAGTCTCGTAGGCTGAGCGAGGCATCGGCGGCGGTCCAGGGCCTGGCTCTGCCGCCCCGGGACGGGGAGGCAGAGCCGGCGACCGCTGCCGTGCCGCTCGTCACCGAGCACGGGCACGGCGCGTAGGCGCGAGTCTACGCGCTTCGGGCCGGCGCCGCGTCGTCGGATCCGCCTGCGCGCTCGTGCGGACGCTCGTTGCACGCGCACCATCCGCTGGGGCGTGGCTGCCCGCCCGCGTTCAGCTGCGCGGCGCCCGCAGCGCAGCCGCCACGAGGGCCTCGAGCTCAGCCTCGCCGGCCAGTCGTTCCGGCCGCACCACTGTCCCCTCCGCGAGGTAGCAGAAAGCGCCGCGAACGGATTCCAGCGGTGCCCCTGTGAGGCGGGACCACGCGAGCCGGTACACCGCGAGCTGCACCGACCGGCTGTTCACTGCAGATCCCGTCGGCGCCCGGCCCGTCTTCCAGTCCACGAGGTCCCACCCCCCATCAGGGTCGCGGAACACGGCATCGATGCGTCCGCGCACGACGACGGGCCCCACCCGCGTTTCGATCGGCACCTCGACATGTGCGGGCCTCCGGTCGGCCCACTCCGTGCGTTTGAAGGCCGCAACGAGATCCCCGAGCTCATACGCCTCGTCAACGTACTCGTCATTGCTGTCGAGGCCCTCGAGGTCCAGCATGGCGCTTGAGCCGTAGTACTCCTCGACCCACGCGTGGAATGCTGTGCCTCGGCGTGCGGAGGTTCCGGGCCGGCGTGGCACTGGCCGACGGAGCTGGCGGACCACCGCCGCGGGGTCCTCGCCGAGCGCCACGAGGGTCGATGCCGAGACGTGTTCCGGCAGTCGGACAGCAGTTTCGTCCTGGGCCTCCGCCCGGTGTGCGAGCAGCAGCTCCGCTTCGCGCGCCCAGGCTGCGGCTCGTCCGCCCTGCCGCGTCTCGCTGCCCTGCGTGGCGTGTCCATCCTGCCGCGCCCGCGCGCCGTCGGCGGTCCCTTTGGCTGCTCTGGCAGCCAGCTTCCCGCCTCCGTCCCCTCCCGGCGCCAGTCGGTGGATCTCGGCGAGGACGGCCGCCGCCGCGGACTCGGCAGCAGCACGGCGGCCGGGCCTGAGGCTCCGTCGCCTCCCGGTCGAGGCATCGACGGGCCCCTCGAGGGGATCGTAGGGCCAGACGGAGCGTTCGGCCTCAGTCCGCAGGGGGTTCTCCTCCGGCACCTCTTCCCCTTCGGCCCACGCCATGACCTCGAATCCTTCCGTGGGAGCCGCCATGTGGAGTTCGGCCAGGAAGGGAGATGGTTCCATGGGCCGGGACCGTGCGCTCGTCCAGGCGAAGCCAGTGGCCACGAGGAGGGAGCGCGCGCGGGTGAACGCCACGTAGGCCAGCCGCCGGTCCTCACGCTCGGCGTGCTCGGCGGCGTCCTCGGCGAACAGCTTCTCCGAGTCGAGCCAGCCCTTCTGGTCGGGCTGGTCCGCGTCCCATGCGGGGAGGTCGGCGCGGTCGCCCCGGAGCGGCCATGGCAATGCGGACGCGCCGCTCGTCCACCGGTCGTTGCCGCCTGATGGGAAGATCCCTTGGTTGAGGCCCGTCACGGCGACGGCGTCCCACTCGAGGCCCTTCGAGGCATGGACCGTGAGCAGCTGGACAGCCCCGGGGGTCGGCTCGCTGGGAGCTGTGTCAAGCCCCGATTCCTCGTCAGCAGCGGCGTCGAGCCAGGCGAGGAACGCGGCCAGACCGGGCTCTGACGACTGCGCGAGGAACGACGCGGCCGCTTCGGCGAAGGCGTCGAGGTGCCGCCGCGCCTCATGGACTGAGGTGCCGGGCCGAGCCGCGAGCTCGATGTCCAGCAGCAGTGCGCGCTCGACATGGGAGATGACGGTTGTCAGATCGTCTCCGGCCAGGGTGCGCAGCTGCCGAAGCTCGTCCCGCAGTCGGGACAGCCGGGATCGGCCTTCGGTGGTCAGCGTCCGGCCGGCGCGGGAGGTCCAGCCCTCCTTCGGCAGCCTGTCCACGGCCTCGATGAGGCTGGCCGCTTCAGCCAGATCGCCTTCGACGAGGACCTCGTCCTCCGTCCCCGGCGCGTCCACGTCCTGCTCTCCGGGCCGTGCCGGCGTTGTCCGGAAGGCCGCGAGGTGGCGAGACCAGTCGGCGAGCGTCATGAGGTCCGCAGGGCCGATGCGCCAGCGTGCCCCGGCCATGAGGCGCATGAGGGCATCTGACCGGCCGGGGTCGGCGATCACCCGGAGGGTGGCCACGACATCGACGATCTCTGGAGTGTCGAGGAGTCCCCCGAGGCCGACGACCTCGTAGGGGATGCCGCGGCGCTCGAACTCGGCGCGGAGCGGCGCGAACTGAGAGCGTTTGCGGCACAGGACCGCCATGGTCGGCGCGGCCTCGGCATTCGCGGGCCAGTCCTGGAGCATCGCGTGAAGCTCATCGGCCACCGCCGAGGCCTCGGCGAGCTCGTCGACGAACCGGCCGAGTCGCACGCGCCCTGTCCCTGCGCCCGGCCTGGGCTCGAGGCGCCGAACGTCTGCACCGCCGCCGGCCGGCCGGTATGCCGGGGGCCGCACCAGCGGGGCGGCGACGATGTTGGCAGTCGAGAGCACGCGTGTCGTGTTCCGCCAGGCCGTTGTGAGGTGGGAGGTCCACGCCGGCGCGAGGCCGCCGTCGTGCGTCCGGCGAGGGAACCTGTCGGGGAAGCTCGCGAGCTGCCCAGCCGAGGCGCCGCGGAAGCCGTAGATGGACTGGTTGGGGTCACCGACGGCCGTCACCGGGTGGCCGGCGCCGAACAACGCGGCGAACAGCACGAGCTGGGCGTGGGAGGTGTCCTGGAACTCGTCGAGGAGGACGGCCCGGTACTGGGTACGGAGGACACTCCCGGCTTCTGGGACCTCCGTGGCGATCCGCGCGGCCAACGCCACGAGGTCGCCGTAATCGAGCACCCCCCGCTCGCGCTTGAAGGCCGAGTACCGTGCCGCGAGGCGGGCGACGAGCGCCCGGTTCCGCAGTGTCCTCAAGATGGCAGTCGCAGCAGCTGTGGGACCCTTCGACCTTCCGCCCGGCGGGAGGGCCTCGAGGCGGCCAGACTCCTCCTCGAGCCACTCCGCTACCACCGCCGGCTCCCCCAGGTGCTCCGCACATTCTCCGGACATCTGGATCACCGCGCGGATGAGGGTGCTCTTCGCGGGGAAGCGGTCCCACGTCCCGCCGTCGTACGCCTCGACCACGCGCGCGGCCAGCTGGAACGACTGCGCCGGTCCGAGGAGGACTGCATCGCGCTCCACGCCGAGCCGCAGCCCGTGGTCCTGGACGATGGTGTTGGCGAACGAGTGGTACGTGGAGACCGTTGGGTCGAGCGCCTCGGGATCCGTGGCGGAGGGGGCGACGCCGCCGGCCGACCGCGCGAGGCGGGCAAGGCGGCCCAGCTGGGCACGAATACGTGCCGACAGTTCCCCGGCTGCCTTGCGCGTGAAGGTCACGCCCAGCACCTCGTCCGGCCTGACCCAGCCGTTCGCCACGAGCCACACCACACGGTCGGCCATCGTGGCGGTCTTTCCCGATCCGGCTCCCGCGATCACGAGACGGGGCTCGAGCGGGGAGGAGATGATCTCCGACTGCTGCGCCGTGGGTCGGTGCTGGCCTAGGAGGTCTGCGAGTTCCTCGGGGCTGAAGCGAGGCTCGGGAAGCTGCCTCGGCGCTGCGTCCGCTGACGTCACCGGAAGGCTCGCGACGTCCCCGGCGCGCTCTTCCGGGAGACCGTCGACTCCGTCCCGGGTGCTGCGCGCATCCGTGCTCATTCGGTGACCTGCCTTCCCCGGGAGCAGAGTGGGCAGACGTCAGGAAGCCGGCATCCGCCCGAGTAGCTGCTTCCCGGCTCGTGGCGGGCCTCAAACGCCGCGCCGGCCATCGTCTCGGCGGCCTTCTCGACGAGCTCCACAGCCCAGCCTGCGTCATCCAGTGGGGGCTGCTGCTGGATGACGAGCTTGACCGTCGTGCTGCCGAGCTGGACCAGCTCGGCACCTCCGGGCGCCGAGCCCGCGCTCGGGAGACCCGCTGGCGACGTGAACGCTCCCGCGGCCACGGCCACCTGATACGCGGCGAGCTGGGCATGCCGTTCAAGCTCCGCAGCAGTCGGGCGCCTGGTGCCGGTCTTCAGGTCGACGACGACCAACCGGCCGGCGGCATCGCGCTCAAGGCGGTCCACCTGGCCCCGGATCACCGTGCGCGCGGCGATCTCTGCGCTTCCGACTCGCGCCAGCGGGGCCTCGAAGTCCATTTCGACCCCGACAAGCTCCCGGTCGTTCGTCCGGACGTACTCGGCGAGCTTGCGCACCATCTCGGTGGCCTTTGCGAGATCAACCTCGCCCTCCCACGAGTTCCCGAGTCCCAGCGTGGGCCATCGGCGCTCAAGCTCCGAGGTGTAGTCGGCGAAGGTTCCATCCGGAAGGTCCTGGGCGATGGCGTGGACGAGCGTGCCGAGGGCCCGGGCGAAGTCCGTCGCAGCCTCTCCGCCCGCGGCCGAGACGAACCAGTCAAGCGGGTTCTTCGAGGCGGTCTCCACTTTCGACGGCGACACGTGCACAGTGCCATCCGGTGGGACCACTGGTCCCGTACTGCTCAGAGGTGCCAGTCCATACCACTCACCGGGGTGCGCTCCCGGTGCGCCGGCCACGGCGAGCTCGGCGAGGAGGGCTGCTGCGGCGTGCGCATCTTCGTCGCCTGCCTCGACCGACTGCCGGAGCTCAGCGACGAGCGAGCGCAGGCCCAGCGTCCGCGGGACGTCCGTGAAAGGCCGGTCGACCAGTCCACCCGGCAGCGGCGAGACGTAGTCGAGGAAGGGCGAAGGGACCTCATCCTCCGCGGAGGCCGCTGTGCACACGAGGCGCTCGGAGGCTCGCGAGATTGCTGCCGAGAACGAGCGCAGCTCGTCGTACCGGATGTCCTTGAGCCGAGCGCGCGGGGTCACGAGGAGCGCGGAGACGACACCCAAGTCGAGGCAGTCGGTGAGCAGCGTACTTCCGAGCAGCTCGCCACGGAGTCTCGTGTTGGGCCACGTTCCCTCCTGGAGGCCAGCGACGAAGACGAGGCGCCATTCGCGTCCGGCAGCGCTGGCAGGTGTGAGCAGTTCCACGGCGTCGGCGCTCTGGGCGCGAGGGGCCAGCGTGTCCATGGGCAGCTCCTGGTCGCTGAGATAGTCGAGGAACTGCGCCGGCGATGCTCCGGGGAGCCGGTCCACGTAGCGCTCAGCCGTGTGGAAGAGGGCCATGAGGGCGTCGAGGTCCCTGTCTGCGCGGAGCCCGAGCACACCACCGCCGAGTGCCAGGTCGTACCAGCGCTTGGCGAGGCCAGCGGCGTCCCACAGTGCCCACAGCACCGACTCGGCCGTCGCCCCCGGCTCTGCCGCTGCAGCCCGCCCCCGCACGATCATGCGCGCAACCCGGCGCGCTGCGCTCGCCTCCACGCCGAGCGAATCGAGGGTCCCGGGGACTTCGATGGCCTCGATGAGGAGTGCGTCACTCGCCCGGCCGCCGCCGGCCGAGAGCTCGAGCTGACGCAGAGACTGCCTCAAGCGCCGCAGTTCGAGGGCGGAGGCGCCCCCGACCCGCGAGGTGAGCAGCTCGACGGCCGTCTCCGCCGTCAGCTCCTGGGGGTCGAGCACCACCCGGAAAGCGGTGAGGAGCGGCCGGACTGCCTCCTCATCACGCACGGCGGTCTCGGCGACAGGAACCGCGACGGGGATGCCCTGGCCCGCGAGGAAGCGCTGGATCTGCGCGAGCTTGGCGCCCGAGCGGACAATCACGGCCATCTCGGCGTACTCCACGCCGTGCAGCAGGCGCGCCTCCTGGATGCGGTGCGAGAGGTATCGCAGCTCGTGCATCGGCGAATGGAGGACGTGCGCTTCGACAGCAGGAGCCGAAGCGGTGCCCCCGGAGGAGGGGGTCGAGAGGTGGCGCGCTGCCTGGCCCCCCGGCACAGCGGAGATGCGCTGGGCAACCGCTTCCCAGGCCTTCGCGATGTCATGGGGAAGCCGGTGTGATGTGCTGAGGGAGAGCTCGGTGAGCGGGCCAAGGAGGGCCCTGAGGCTGGGCACGAGCTCAGGACGCGCCCCCCGGAACCCCTGCACGACGACGTCGGGTGCTGCGGTGGCGATGACGTCCCGGCCCTCCCCGAGGACTGCGAGGAGCTCGAGGATGGAGGGGCTCGACTCCTGGACGTCGTCGACGCACAGGAGCCCGAGCCGTTCCCGTTCCCGCGCGAGCAGCTCGCCGTCCTCGGCGAGGATCATGCGCGCCGCCGTGATGATCCCCGCCGGATCGAACGCCTCTGGCATCCGGAGTTCGAGCACGTCCCGGTATTCGGTGTACAGCTGGGCCGCTGCCGTCCACTCGGGCCTGCCGGCCCGCGCACCGAGCTCGGCGAGCTCGTCCGCCGTCGTCCCGTACTCGGTGACACGGTCGAAGAGCTCGCGCACTTCCTGCCGGAACCCTCGGGTCCCCAGCGCGGCCTCGAAGCCCTTCGGCCAGACGGGGCCGCTGCCGGAGGAGCGGTGGCCGTCGAGAAGCTCCTTGACGATGAGGTCCTGCTCGGCGCCGGAGAGCAGCCTGGGCGGACGGGGCAGCCACTCGAGGCGGCCCTCTGCGCGGGCCCGGCGGATGAGGTCGAAGGCGTACGACTGCCACGTCCGGGCCGGGGGAGCGCTGAGGCTGCGGTCAAGACGCGCTGTGAAGGCGTCGCGGAGCCGCGCCGACGCCGCTCGCGCTGGGGCCAGGAGCAGGACGCCGGCAGGGTCGATGCCATCACGCACGACCCGGGTTGCAGCACACTCGACGAGGACGCGGCTCTTCCCCGTCCCGGGGGCGCCCCACACGAGTACCGGTCCGCTTCCCGCTCTGAGCGCGAGCACCTCCGCCTGGTCGGGCGAGGGGGCCCACGCGGCACCGGCGCGACGAGCAGGTGCAAGGAGCGTCAAGGGTGCCGAGCGGGTGTCCTGTGGGGTCATGGATCCATTCCACCGTCGGGGTCCGACAGTTCTCGACGACCGGATCGGGGGCCGTGGAGACGCTCCTCGAGCGCCTCCGCGATCTCCTCGACCCTGTCGAGCTCCTCGTCGCTGGGCGCCCACCGCGCCTGCCCGATGTCCACGCGCCAGAGGCCGCGCACTGGGTCGCGGCGAAGCGGCGTGCCCTCGTCGATGTAGTGCCGCAGCGCCCTGTCCTCGTGGGCCTCCGGCGGCCTTCCACTGGACTTGAGGACCCTCCACCAGGCCACCTGCCCACCGTGGTGGGACATGACCGCCCCCACTTGGCGCGGTCCGCCGGCTCCGAGGAGATCGGCGACGTCCCCGTACGCCACGACGCTGCCCTCGGGCACGAGCTCGACCACGGCAAGCACCGCTTCGACGAACTCCTCCCGCATCCCTCAACCGTAGTAGCAAGCAGGCCCATCGCTGCGCTCCCCCGCCGCCTGCGTGGCTGATCTCGGCGCTCCGGGCGTGCCCAGCTGAGAAACGTCGGACGGTCCGCTTAGCGTTGCACCATGGCACGGGAGCAGAGCATGTGGAGCACGGAGCGCAGGGCCGCGTTCGACCTCGAGACGACCGGACGGAACTCCAGGGCAGCCCGCATCGTCACCGCGAGCATTGTCGTGCTCGGCCCCCACGGTTCCGTCGAGGCTGAGCACGAATGGATCGCCGACCCCGGGGTCGAGATCCCGGCCGAGGCTGCCGAGGTCCACGGCATCAGCACCGAGAAGGCCCGGACAGAGGGGCGCCCGGCCCACGAGGTCGTCGCGGAGGTCGCGGCGACGCTGCAGGCACTGTTCGATCAGGGAGTCCCCGTAGTGGCCTACAACGCCTCCTATGACTTCACGGTCATGGCGGCAGAGTGCGCGCGGCACGGGATCCCCCAGCTCACGCGGTTCCCCGTCCTGGATCCGTATGTCATCAACAAGCAGGTCGAGAGGTACCGGAAGGGCAAGCGCACGCTGGGCGCGCTGTGCGAGCAGTACGGCGTCATACTCACCGATGCGCACAGCTCGGCGGCAGACGCGCTTGCCGCCGCGCAGCTCCTCGAGGCCATGGCCACGCGCTTCCCGGAGCTCCACAAGCCTGCAGCCCACCTGCACCGCAGCCAGGTGGACTGGTCCTCGGCGCAGGCCGCCGACTTCCAGGCCTATCTGCGCAAGACCAAGCCAACCGCCGTCGTCGAGGGCGACTGGCCCGTTCTCGCGCCACGGGACGCAGGCCAGTCCGGCTTCTGAGACAGACGTCACAGCGGCTACGCCCGCACGGGCTGCGCTCCCGCGGCGTCGGGCGATTCAGCGTGGCAGCACTGACCTAACCGAGCGAGAAGGCGACGTCCGTCCTCACCGAACGTTGTTCGATGAAGCGCGCACTGTGACGGAATATGTTCTGTGGTGAGTAGCTATAGGCCGGTGGCTCATAATGGAATGCAGCCCCGACGCCCTCCACGTGCAGACCGCACGTCGGCCCAGCGCGTCCTGCTGCGTAGTCTCACCAGAAAGCGAAGGCTCCCATGAAGCTCAAGTCCCCCAAGTGGCTTGCCGTACCGGCCGCGGCCCTTCTCGCGCTCACGCTCGCCGCGTGCGGCGGCGCCTCGGCAACCCCGTCCGGCTCGCCGACCGATGCTCTCAAGGGCAGCGACCAGCAGACCCTCGACAAGTACACGACCGCCGACGTGACGCCACTGGACAAGATCGACAAGTCCAAGCTCGGCCTGATCACCCCGGGCACCATCAAGGTGGGCACTCTCTCGGACGCGCCGCCCAACATCTTCATCGACAAGGACGGCAACTTCACCGGCTACGACAACGAGCTGCTGAAGGCGATGGCTGCCAAGCTGGGGCTCAAGGTCGAATTCGTCTCGACGAAGTTCCAGAGCCTCCTCGCGCAGGTCAGCACGAAGCAGTTCGACATGGGCTCGTCCTCCATTTCGACCACTGACGCCCGCCGCGAGACGGTCGGATTCACGAACGGCTACGACTTCGGCTACATGGCCATCGTGGTCAAGGACGGCGCGAAGGTGAAGACCTTCGACGACCTCAAGGCCGGCGTGCGCATCGGTGTGGTGCAGGGAACCGTCCAGGATGACTTCGTAACCAACACGCTCAAGCTCGACCCGGTCCGCTTCCCGGACTACAACACGGTGTACGCGAACGTGAAGAGCGGCCAGATCGACGCGTGGGTCGCCCCGTCCCAGCAGGCGGAGGGCCAGGTCAAGGCCGGCGACGGGACGAACATCGCCCAGAAGAAGGTCAACACGCAGAACTTCACCGCCTACGCCGTGGCGAAGGAGAACAAGCCCCTCACCGACGCGCTGAACTCCGCCCTCGACGCCGTGATCGCCGATGGAACCTGGTCGAAGCTCACGGCGCAGTGGTACCCGGACCGGCCGACCCTCAAGGAGCAGACTCCGGAGGGCTGGAAGCCCGGCAGCAAGGCCGTCCAGGTCGGCACCGCGAAGTAGGCGCCGACCTCGGCGTGACACCACCACGACGTAGTCGACAGACAGGGGCCACATGGACTACCTGAGCAAGCTCGGTGAGACCTTCTTCAACTGGAAGGTGATCGGCGAGGTCCTGCCGCAGCTCTTCACGGTCGGCCTCCCGAACACGCTCGTGCTCGCGCTCACCTCCGGGGTCATCGGCACGGTGCTCGGGATGCTGCTCGCGCTCATGGGCATTGCCCGGAATCCCGTGCCGCGCTGGATCGCCCGGGTGTACACGGACGTGTTCCGTGGACTCCCGGCGATCCTCACCATCCTCGCCATCGGGCTCGGGTTCGGGCCGATCGTGCGCGAGCTCACCGGGGTCACAAGCCCCTACCCTCTGGGCATCGCAGCACTCTCGCTGATCTCCGCTGCCTACATCGGCGAGATCTTCCGCTCAGGCATCCAGAGTGTCGAGAAGGGCCAGCTCGAGGCTGCACGTGCACTCGGCTTCGGGTACGGCCCGTCGATGCGGCTCATCGTGGTCCCCCAGGGCGTGCGCCGGGTCCTGCCTGCCCTGGTGAACCAGTTCATCTCGCTCATCAAGGACTCCTCCCTCGTGTTCACGCTCGGGCTCCTCTCGAGCGAACGGGAGCTGTTCCAGATCGGGCAGGATGAGGCAGCCCGCACGGGCAACCTGTCCGGCTACGTGGCCGCAGCGATCTTCTACCTGGTCATGACCATCCCGCTCACGCACCTCGTGAACTTCATCGACGCGCGGCTGCGGACCGGCCGCGCCCAGAGCCGCGCGGAGAAGTCCGAGCCGGATGAGGCCGCCGCAGTCGTCGGAAAGGGCGCAGAATGACCGGCCAGTTCTCCTCCGGGTCCCTCGAAGCCAGAGGCATCCACCTCGCCTTCGGCAGCAACAAGGTGCTGAGAGGGATCGACCTGAACGTCCCCTCCGGGACGACCGCCTCGGTGATCGGGCCTTCGGGCTCGGGCAAGTCGACCCTCCTGCGCGTCATGAACCGCCTCATCGAGCCGGATGCCGGGGACATCCTCCTCGACGGCAGGTCCGTCCTGAAGGACAACCCGGATGAGCTCCGCCGCCGGATCGGCATGGTGTTCCAGCAGTTCAACCTCTTTCCGCATAAGACGGTGGGCGACAATGTTGCCTTCGCGCTGCGCAAACTGCGCAGGATGGGCAAGGAGCAGGCGCGGCAGGAAGCACTCCAGCAGCTGGACCTCGTGGGGCTCAAGCACAAGGCGGACGTCCGCCCGGCCACGCTCTCGGGCGGCCAGCAGCAGCGGGTGGCCATTGCCCGCGCGCTGGCGATGAAGCCCGAGGTCATGTTCTTCGACGAGGCCACCTCCGCGCTCGACCCCGAGCTCGTCAAGGGCATTCTCGCCCTCATGACCGATCTGGCGAAGGGCGGCATGACCATGGTGGTCGTGACGCACGAGATGGGGTTCTCCCGCAACGTCTCGGACTCGGTGTCCTTCATGGACGGCGGCGTCGTGGTGGAGTCGGGTCCGCCGGCGCAGCTCTTCGACGATCCCCGCACGGACCGGCTCAAGCGCTTCCTCAGCGACGTCCTCTAGGAGACCCTCTGCTGGCACCGAGCCACCGCTTCGGGCGACGCCGGGCACTCACCGCGAGTGCCCGGCGTCGCCCGTTGCCCGTCAGAGGGGCAGCCCGCCCGTGCCCTTGAGATCGCGCATGACGATGGTCGAGGTCAGCTTGGCGACGCCTGGAAGTGCCGCGAGGTGCTCGTCGTAGAGGCGCTGGTAGCCGGGCAGGTCCTCGGCGACGCAGCGCAGGAGGAAATCGGGATCCCCGAACAGCCGGTAGCCCTCGATGATCTGCGGTTCGGCCACGACCGCGTCCTCGAACGCCCGGATCGCGTCCGTGGAGGTCTCGCGGAGCGTCACGAAGACCATTGCGCCGAAGCCGAGCCCGACCTTCGCAGGGTCAACCTCGGCCCGGTAGCCGCGGATCACCCCGGTGGACTCGAGTTCCTTGAGCCGCCGGTGGCACGGTGCGACGGTGAGGCCCACCTCTGAGGCGAGCGCGGTGGCCGTCATTCGGCCGTCCCGCTGGAGCTCGCGCAAAATACTTCTATCAATGGCGTCGATCACCAGCACAATCTACCCGTCAAGCGCCGTCTTCGGTAAGAAGAAGGTAAGCACTTCGCGTGGAAATCTCCGTACTCTTGCGGCATGGACCTGACCCCGCTGCTCGGCTTCGCCGCGATCTCCCTCACCCTGGCCCTCACCCCGGGCGCCGACTGGGCGTACACGATCGCCGCGGGCCTGCGTCCGGGGTCGCCGGCGCCGTCCGTGGCCGGACTCTGCGCCGGGTACGTCCTGCACACGGCGCTCGTCGCCGCGGGACTCGGGATGCTCCTGGCGGCCCGACCCGACCTCGTCGCGTGGCTGTCGGTGGCCGGCGCGCTCTACCTCCTGTGGCTCGGATTCACGACGGCGCGCGGCTGGCGTGGAGCCGGCTTCACCGCCTCAGCCGGTACGGCGCTGCCGTCGGGCGAGCAGCTGGACGCGGCGGTGAGCCATCATCACGGGCCCGTCCGCGACTTCCTGCTCGGCCTCGGGACGAGCGGCATCAACCCCAAGGCGCTCCTGCTGTTCGCAGCGGTCATGCCGCAGTTCATCCGGACCGACTCGCCGCTGCCGGTGGTCGCCCAGACCACGGCCATGGGGCTGACGCACCTTGCCTTCACGGTGGTGGTCTACACCCTCGTGGCAATCGCGGCGCGTCGGCTCCTCTCGGCCAAGCCGAAGCGGGCGCAGCTGGTGACGCTCGTGAGCGGCGTGCTGATGCTCGGGATCGGAGGCGCGCTGCTGGCTGAGCAGGCCGTTGCCCTCTTGGTCCCCGCCCTCGCCTGATCAGCCTCGCGAGGGGACGTGCCCGCCCCTCGACGGGCTGGCGCCGAGGAGTGTCCTACGCCCCCGGAAGGGCCGCCGCGGCGGCCTTGGCCGCCGCCGGGAGCGCATCGAACACGCGGTTCATCGCCGCGTCGTCGTGCGCGGCGGAGAGGAACCAGGCTTCGAAGACGCTCGGCGGCAGGTACACGCCGCTCTCGAGCATGGAGTGGAAGAAGGGACCGTACCGGAACGCTTCCTGGGCCTGGGCGTCGGCGTAGTTGTGCACGCCGTGCTCCGAAGTGCCGAAGGCGACCGAGAACAGGTTCCCGGCGCGCTGGATCGAGTGGTCCACGCCCTCGGCCGCCAGAGCCGCGGAGAGGGCTTCGGAAAGCTCGGCCGAGCGGGCGTCGATGTGGGCGTAGACGGCGTCGGTGGCGAGCGAGAGGGTCGCCACACCCGCCGCCATTGCCACGGGGTTCCCGGAGAGAGTCCCGGCCTGGTACACGGGCCCGAGGGGTGCGAGGTACTCCATGATCTCCGCGCGTCCCCCAAGGGCCGCAACGGGCATGCCGCCGCCGATCACCTTGCCGAACGTGAAGAGGTCCGGAGCCCAGCCCTCGCGGGCGCCGGTCAGGCCCCAGTATCCGGCAGGGCCCACCCGGAACCCGGTGAGGACCTCGTCCATGATGAGGAGCGACCCGTGCTCGGCCGTGATCCGGCGCAGGCCCTCGTTGAAGCCCTCCCCCGGGGTCACGACACCCATGTTCGCCGGCGCCGCCTCGGTGATGACCGCCGCGATGCGCGATCCGTGCTCGGCGAACGCGGCCTCGACGGCGGCCAGGTCGTTGTACGGCAGCACGAGGGTCTCGGCGGCCGTTGCCGCCGTGACGCCGGCAGAACCGGGCAGGGCGAGCGTTGCGACGCCGGAGCCCGCGGCGGCGAGCAGCCCATCCACGTGCCCGTGGTAGCAGCCCGCGAACTTCACCACGAGGTCCCGCCGGGTGAATCCGCGCGCGAGGCGGATCGCGGTCATGGTCGCCTCCGTGCCCGTGGAGACCATCCGGACCCGCTCCACCGCGGGCACGCGGCCCACCACGAGCTCGGCGAGCGCTGCCTCGTCCGGGGTCGAGGCTCCGAAGGACAGCCCGCGGTCCACGGCAGCGTGGACGGCGGCGAGCACCTCAGGGACGGCGTGCCCCAAGAGGGCCGGTCCCCACGAGCAGACAAGGTCCACGTACTCGCGCCCATCGGCGTCCCGGACGTGCGGTCCCTTCGCCGAGACGAGGAAGCGGGGCGTCCCGCCCACGGAGCCGAACGCGCGCACCGGCGAGTTCACCCCTCCGGGCATGAGCGAGCGGGCACGGGCGAACAGGTCCTCGGAGGTGGTCATGCCCCCATTCTTCCATCCAGCGCGAGGCGGGACGGCCGCCCGACGCCGGCCGGCGCCGTCGTGCGTCGCACCGCCTCCGGCGCACGACGGCGCGCCCCTGGCCGCGCGGGCACGTCGCCTACGCGAGCATGTCCGCCACGAGCGGGGCAACCTTGGTCCCGTACAGCTCGATGCTCTTCATCATGGCCGAGTGCGGAAGCGTGCCGTTGGAGTACTTGAGGTCGAAGCGCTCGGTGCCGAGGGCCCGGTGCGTCTCGGCGATCTTGCGCGCCACCGTCTCCGGGGAGCCCACGTACACGGCACCGCCGCGCGAGGCGAGCGCGTTGAACTCTGTGCGGCTGCCCGGCCCCCAGCCTCGCTCGGCGCCGATCTTGTTCCGCGAGGCGAGCCAGTGCGGGAAGAGCTCTTCCTTGGCCTGCTCGTCGGTCTCGGCAACATGGCCTGGCGAGTGGGTCCCGAGCATCGTGTACGGGTGGTTGAACTTCTCGAGCGATCGCTTGTACAGCTCCACGTAGGGGGCGAATCGGGCAGGCTCACCGCCGATGATCGCGAACATGACGGGGTAGCCGTACTGGGCCGCGCGGACGACCGACTGCGGCGTCCCGCCCACGCCGATCCACGTGGGCAGGAGCCCCTCCTCGAGGTGCGGGTAGGCCGTGAGGCCGTGGACGGGCCCGCGGTGGCGGCCCTCCCAGTGGACGGGCTGCTGGGAGCGCACCCGGTCGAACAGCTCGAGCTTCTCCTCGAAGAGGGTCTCGTAGTCCTCGAGGTCGAACCCGAAGAGGGGGAAGGACTCGATAAACGAGCCACGGCCGAGGATGACCTCCGCGCGGCCGTGGGAGACGGCGTCGAGCGTGGCGAAGCGCTGGAAGACCCGGAACGGGTCGTCCGAGGACAGCACGGTGACGGCGGAGCCGAGGCGGATGTCCTTGGTCCGGGAGGCGATCGCCGCGAGGACCACCTCCGGGGCCGAGACCGAGAAGTCCTTGCGGTGGTGCTCGCCGACGTCGAACGAGTGCAGGCCCACCTGGTCGGCGAGGACCGCCTCGTCGACGAGCTCGCGGATCACCTGGGCGTGGGGCTTCGGGGCGCCGTCTGCACCGAGGCCGACGTCGCCGAACGTGTTCAGGCCGAGGAGGATGGGGGACGCCGGGTCGCTAGTTCCATGCATATGCATCCAAACCTCCCGGCACCCCAGATCATTCCTTGATCCAGCGGGCAATCTCCGGCGCCCAGTACGTCAGCACGAGATTGGCGCCGGCGCGCCTGATGCCGAGGACCGATTCGAGGATCGAGGCCTTCCGGTCGATCCACCCGTTCGCGGCGGCGGCCTCGATCATCGAGTACTCCCCCGAGATCTGATAGGCGGCGACCGGGACGGGGCTCATGGCCGAGACATCGGCGAGGATGTCGAGGTAGCTCATGGCCGGCTTGACCATCACCATGTCCGCGCCCTCCTCAAGGTCGAGCTCGACCTCGAGCAGCGCCTCGCGGCGGTTCGCGGCGTCCATCTGGTATGTGCGGCGGTCCCCCTGCAGCTGCGAGTCGACGGCCTCGCGGAAGGGGCCGTAGAACGCCGAGGCGTACTTCGCGGCGTAGGCGAGGACGGAGACGTCCTGGCGGCCGGCGGCGTCGAGCGCCTGTCGGATCACCGCGACCTGGCCGTCCATCATGCCGCTCGGGCCGAGGACGTGGGCGCCCGCCTCCGCCTGGGCCACCGCCATCTGGCCGTAGATCTCGAGCGTCGCGTCGTTGTCCACACGGCCCTGCGCGTCGAGGACGCCGCAGTGGCCGTGGTCGGTGAACTCGTCGAGGCACACGTCGCTCATCACCACGAGGGAGTCGCCGACCTCTTCGCGGACGGCGCGGATGCCGGCGTTGAGGATGCCGTGGGGGTCGAGGCACGCGCTGCCCTCGGCGTCGCGCTCTTCCGGCACGCCGAAGAGCATGATGCCGCCGAGGCCCAGCTCCGCCGCCTCGGCCGCGGCACGCCGGAGGGTGTCCATGCTGTGCTGCACCACGCCGGGCATCGCCTGGATCGGCTGTGGCTCGGTGAGTCCCTCGCGGACGAACGCGGGGAGGATGAGCTCGGCCGGGTGCAGGCGCGTCTCGGCGACCATACGGCGCAGGGCCGGGGTCTGGCGCAGGCGGCGCGGACGGTGGGTGGGGAAGCTCACGGGGTCTCCTTGGGTACGGTCAGTGAGGAGGCCACGGCGTCGACGATGCCCTCGGGGGTGGGCGTCGCCGCGATCGCCGCGGCCGGGATGCCGAGCCGCTCGAGCTCGGCGGCGGTCGGTTCGCCGATGGCGACGAGCCGGGTCCCCTCGAGCGGGGCGAGGACGTCGTGGATGCGGCGCGCCGCGCTCGGAGAGGCCGCCACGACGGCGTCGAGCCTGCCCTCGGCGAGCTCGGCGTTCGCCGCATCGGGGTCAAGCACGACGGCGGGCGCGGCCTGCCCCTCCGGCTCGCCCGCGGCGAGGGGCGCGACAAGCCGCTGGGCGGGGTCTGCCGGGTAGTCCACCGTGCGGTAGGCGGTCACGGTGTCGACCGCCCAGCCGCGGGCCTCCAGGCCCTCGGAGAGGGTGGGCGCGGCGAGGCTGCTCTGCGGGATGAGCACGCGCACGATGCCCGCGCCGTCGCCCCCGGAGGCTCCCGCGTCGTCGGCGTAGGCCCACAGTTCGACGAGGCCCTCTGCGGACTGCTTGCCGGTGGGGACGAGGTCCACGCGCAGACCCTCCGCCTCCAGCACCCGGCGGGAACTGGGGCCGATGGTCGCGATCCGGGTGCCTGCGGGGACGAGCTCTGGCAGGGAGGCGCCCCGGGCCGACGCGGCCTCCTTGAGGGCCCGCACGGTGGTGATGCTGGAGAAGACGAGCCATCCGTATTCCCCCGCGGCCAGCCGGTCGAGGGCCGCGGCCAGGGCCTGCTGGTCCGCAGCGCGCTCGAAGTCGATGACGGGAAGCAGCAGCGGCTCGGCCCCCGCGTCCGCGAGCGCCCGCGCCATGGCGCCGGCCCGGTCGGGGCTGCGGGTCAGCAGCACGCGACGGCCTGCGAGGGAGGGCATCATGCCCCCAGATCGGCGAGATCGGCGGCGCCGCCGGCGAGGAGGTCCTCGGCGAGCTCGATCCCGAGGAGCGTGGCGCCGACTTCGGTGAGGCCGTCGGTGGCCTTGGTGAGCCGGAGCGAGGCCGTGCCGTCCACGGCGCATACGACAGCGTCGAGGTGCAGCATGCTGCCCTTGCGGCGGGCGTACGCTCCGACTGGCGCGGCGCAGCCGGCTTCGAGGCGCGCGAGCAGGGCGCGCTCGGCGGTCACGGCCAGGCGCGTGTCGGCGTCGTCAACGGCGGCGAGCGCGTGGGCCAGCGCGCCCTCGGCCTTGGCGGGCCCACCGTGCGCGGGACGCTCGGGGGCGTCCTCGACGCGGCACTCCACCGCGAGCGCACCCTGCCCGGGGGCGGGGAGCATCGCTTCCGGCTCGAAGTACTCGCTCACGACCTCGCTCCGGCCGAGGCGGGCCAGACCGGCCGCGGCGAGCACGACGGCGTCCAGGTCGCCGGGAGCATCCTCCCGGTTCCCCGGCAGGCCGGGCACACGGCCCAGCCGCGTGTCGACGTTGCCGCGGATGTCGAGGACCTCGAGGTCCGGCCTCAGCGCCCGGAGCTGGGCGGCACGCCTGGGGGACCCGGTGCCGACCTTCGAGCCGGCCGGGAGCTGGGCGAGCGTGAGCCCGTCTCGCGCGCACAGCACGTCGCGGTGGTCTGCCCGGGCGGGGATCGCCGCGATGGACAGCCCCGGCTCCCCCGTCGTCGGGAGGTCCTTGAGCGAGTGGATGGCGACGTCGCACCGGTCCGCGAGGAGCGCCTCGCGCAGCGCCGCGACGAAGACGCCCGTCCCCCCGAGGGAGGCGAGCGAGCCCGTCCTGACGTCGCCCTCGGTCCTGATGCGCACGAGCTCCGTGGTGAAGCCGCCCACGCCGGCGAGGAGGTCGGCGGTCTGCTGGGACTGGGTCAGGGCGAGGGCGCTACCGCGCGTTCCGATGCGGACGGCCATTCAGATGCCGACCCCCTCTTCCGCGATCACCGGCTTGGCGCCGCGGAAGTTCTGGCAGCAGCCCGGACGGCACACGTCGTACCAGGGACCGAGCTCGGTCACGTGCGGGCGGTCTGTGACCGTCCCCTGAGCCGTGCGCTCGCGGATGAGGTCCACGAGGCCTGCCACGAACTCACGGTGGACTCCGGGGGTCGGCACGCGGACCGCGGCGATGCCGAGCTCCCTGCACTTGTCCATGGCCTCGGTGTCGAGGTCCCAGACGACCTCCATGTGGTCCGAGACGAAGCCGAGCGGGACGATGACGGCGCCCTTGACCGGAGCCGCGCCGTCGCCGCCGGCCGCGATCGCCTCGAGGTGGTCGTTGATGTCCGGCTCGAGCCAGGGGATGTGGGGTGCCCCGGAGCGGGACTGGTACACGAGGTCCCATCCGACGCCACCCTCGGCCGAGCCGGTCACGGCGGCCATGACCGCGCGGGCGTTCGCGAGGTGCTGCGCGACGTAGGCGGAATCGCCTTCGAAGTGCCGCGGCTCGCCCTCGGAGCGCCCGGCCGCCTCGGCGTCCCGGGTCGGGATCGAGTGGGTCGAGAACAGCACCCGGATCTCGGAGTCACGTGACCCGTCGGGGGCGCCGAGCGCCTCGCGGACCTGGTCAAGGCCCGCGGCCGTGCCCTCGACGAAGGGCGCGACGAAGCCAGGGTGGTCGAAGTACTGGCGGACCTTGTCCACGTGGAGCCGCCCGGCCAGCCCGGTCTCGGTGAGGGCGAGCCCGATGTCCTCGCGGTACTGGCGGCAGCTCGAGTAGCACGAGTAGACGCTCGTGGTGATCATGAGGACCCGGCGGTGCCCGGCGTCGTAGATGTCTTGGAGCGTCTGGGGCAGGTAGGGGTCCCAGTTGCGGTTGCCCCAGTAGACGGGGAGGTCAATGCCGCGCCCGTCGAGCTCCGCCTCGATGGCTGCCTTGAGCGCGCGGTTCTGGGCGTTGATCGGGCTGATGCCGCCGAACGCGCGGTAGTGGTGGCTGACCTCTTCGAGGCGCTCGTCCGGGATGCCGCGGCCGCGCGTGACGTTTCGCAGGAACGGGATGACGTCGTCCTGGCCCTCGGGGCCGCCGAAGGAGGCCAGCAGGATGGCGTCGTACTCGGCGGGCTCCATGCGGCCGGCCTCGGTGACGGGGTTGGTCGCCACGCTCACGGCGAGAGGTGCGGACACGCCGTCGGCCGTGACCTCCTCGGGAGCCGCGGGAGTGGTTCCGGCGCTCACGCGAGGACCTCCGCGATCTCGGCCGCGGAGATGCGGCGGCCGGTGTAGAAGGGCACTTCTTCGCGCACGTGGGTGCGCGCGTCAGTGTAGCGGAGGTGCCGCATCATGTCCACGAGGTCCGTCAGCTGCGGGGCCTCGAGGGCGAGGATCCACTCCCAGTCGCCGAGGGCGAACGCGGAGACGGTGTTCGAGAGCACCTGCGGGAAGTCGCGGCCCAGGATGCCGTGGTCGCGCAGCATGCGCGAGCGCTCCTCGGCGGGCAGGAGGTACCACTCGTAGGACCGCACGAACGGGTAGACCGTGAGCCACGTGCTCGGCTCGACGCCGCGCGAGAAGGCCGGGGTGTGGTCCTTGGCGAACTCGGCCTCGCGGTGCACGCCCATCGCCGACCACGCGATCTCCGTCTCGGCGAACAGGCCGGTGCGGCGGATGTCGCGGACGGCCTGCTGGAGGGCCTCGGCCTGAGGGCCGTGGAGCCACACCATGACGTCGGCGTCGGCGCGCATCGCCGAGACGTCGTAGGCGCCGCGGAGGGTCACGCCGCCCTCGGCGAGGCGGGCAACGAGTGCCTCGAACTCGCTCACGGCGCTGTCAGCGGGAGCGGGAGCGCCGGGGACCCGGCAGAACACCGTCCAGAGGGTGAAGAAGTACGTCTCAGCGGCCTCGCCGCTGCCCGCGCTTTTGGTGACAGAATCGACGGAAGTGTGGCTCATGATGACCAGTGTGCTCCTTTGAGAGGCGGTAAATCGAGTCCAAGTGTTCTACTCAGCGTAGAAGTGAGCAAGGTCATGCGACCGGACCCCGCTCAAGGCCCCTCACGAGGGCCGCTGCCTCGCGGCGCGCGTCCGGGATGACCGCCGCGAGCCCATTCCCGGCAGCCCATCCGCCCACGACGGCGAGTCCCGGCTGGGCGCCGACGAGTCCCCTGATGGCGGCCACCCGCTCGCGGTGCCCGACGGCCGCGAACGGCAGTGCCCCCTGCCACCGCACGACGTCCCATCCAAGGACCTCTTCGGCCGTGAGCGTGACGCCCAGGAGCGCCGAGGCGTCCCGGATCGCGGCGTCGAACAGCTCGTTGTCCGTCTCCGGCCCCCGCCCGTTCCCTGCCACGCCGGGGATCCTGTCCCCCGCGCGCCCGTAGGAAAGGCGCACGACGTGCGTCCCGGGCCCGGCCTGCTCCGCGAGCCACTCCCACTTCGCGGTGGCGTGCGTGAGGGCCTTGGCCTCGATTCCCGGGACCTGAGGCGCCACGAGGATCCCGGTGCCGCGGGGCCGCGCGTCGAGCGGCGGGCAGTCGAGCACGAGCGTGACGAGTTTGACCTGCGGCCCCGGGACGGGCTCGTGCCCCGCGAGGGCCGGAACAGCATCCGAGAGCAGTTCGACGGCGGCCGGCCCCGTGAGGGCCACGACCACGAGATCCGCCTCGTAGGTGTCCTCAGGGCCGAGGAGCGCCTCCTCTTCGGAGCCCTCGGCGGGCACGACGGCGCCGACCCGCCACAGCGTGGCACCGTCTGTTCCGGAGGCCCGCTCGAGCCGCTCGACCCGCTGGCCGAGGATGAGCCGCACACCGTCGGCCCTGAGCCGCGCGACGAGGGCGTCCACCATCCGGTTCAGGCCCCCTCGGATGCCGGCGACGGCGGAGCCCGCCTTCTGCCCGCGGGCGGCACCGCGCTGCGCGGCCACTGCTGCGGCGAGCGAGCCCTTCTCCGACATCAGCCTGCGCAGGCCGGGCGCCACCATGTCGGCGTCGAGCAGTGCGGGGTCGGCCGAGTGCACGCCGCCGACCACGGGTGCCACGAGCCGGTCGAGGACCCTGCGGCCCATGCGCGTCCGGACGAGGTCCGCCACGCTCGTGGTGCCGTGCGGCTCGGGTGCCGGCAGCCACCGGTCCGCCGAGGCGCGGAGGGAGCCCCAGAACCCGAGGGCCGCGCGGACCTCCGAATCCCAGGGATTCGCGGGGATGCCCAGGACGCCGGTCTTGGGCAGCTCGACGGGCCCGTCCGGGAGGAGTACCCACGCACCCGAGGGGTGCGGGGGGACGACGTCGTCGGCAAGGCCGATGTCGTCCACGAGCGTCCGCACGGCGTCGGTGCGCGTCGCGAAGGACTCGGCGCCGCTGTCGAGCCTGAGCCCGGCCACCTCGTGCGCGCCGATGCAGCCTCCCCAGCGGCGGTCGGCCTCGAGCACCGTCACGTCCAGCCCGGCGCGGCGCAGCTCGAGGGCCGCGACAAGCCCCGAGATGCCTCCCCCTACGACGAGCGCTCGGGGCCGGAGGCCGGCGTTGTCGGTGTCCGTCTGCATCGGATCAGTAGGTGATCGAGTGGACGAGCTCGACGACGCGTGTGAGGACGTCGGGGTCGGTCTCGGGCGGGACGCCGTGTCCGAGGTTGATCACATGGCCGGGCGCCGCGGCGCCGCCGCGCACCACCTCGCGCACGTGGGCCTCGAGCACGTTCCACGGGGCCGCGAGGAGCGCCGGGTCGATGTTGCCCTGCAGGACCACCCGGCCGCCCAGGCGCCGGTTCGCCTCGTGCAGTGGCAGGCGGTAGTCCACTCCGACTGCGTCGACTCCCACCTCGTACATGGCCCCGAGGAGCTCGGACGTGCCCGTGCCGAAGTGGATGAGCGGTGCGCCGAGGTCCCGCACGTGGTCCAGCGCCTGGGACGAGTAGGGGGCAACGTGGCGACGGTAGTCGTCGAGGCCGAGGGATCCGGCCCACGAGTCGAAGAGCTGCCCTGCCGAGGCGCCCGCCTCGATCTGCGCGCGCAGGAACGCCCCTGAGGCGTCAGCCGTCCAGGCCATGAGTGCGGCCCACGTGCCGGGATCGCCGTGCATCATCGTCCGGGGCCCGAGGTGGTCGCGCGAGGGCTTGCCCTCAACCATGTAGGCGGCGACCGTGAAAGGCGCGCCCGCGAAGCCGATGAGCGGCGTCGTGCCGAGCTCCGCGACGGTCAGGCGCACTGCCTCGCGGATCGGCTCGAGCGCCGCGTCCGTCAGGCGAGGGAGTGCGGCGACGTCGGCCTCGCTCCGCACGGGGCTGCCGAGCACGGGCCCGACGCCGGGCACGATGTCCACGTCGACACCGGCGAGCTTGAGCGGGATGACGATGTCGGAGAAGAAGATGCCAGCATCCACGTCGTGCCGGCGGACCGGCTGCAGCGTGATCTCTGCCGCAAGCTCAGGCCTCAGGCAGGAGTCGAGCATGCCGATGCCTTCCCTGGCCTTGCGGTACTCGGGCAGCGACCGGCCGGCCTGGCGCATGAACCAGACGGGCTTCCGGCTCGGCCGCCCGCCGCGGTACGCGGTGATGAGCGGCGACTGCGCCGTCCGTCCGTCCTTGAGCGGGTGGTCCGCGGTGAGTGTCATGGGCCGATTCTCTCAAACGCCTTCCAGCCCCTTGGCGACAGCCTGTCATGCAGCTCACGCCGCATTGCACGTTTTCTACACGGGAGCGAAAAGCTATGATGGCAGGGCTGTGGTTGTTTTCTCCCTCACGGCGACTCACGCCGACATTGACCTTGAGACCGTTGCCCAATTGAGCACCGGCGCTGCTGGCGTGGCCGCGAGCGCCACCGCCTCCCCCGCACTCGAGGGCGCCGTGGTGCTGGCGACGTGCAACCGCTACGAGATCTACGGGGAGGCTCCGAGCCCCGAGGACGTCGAGGCCGCGCGGTCCGCCCTCGTCTCCGAGATCAGCGCCCGCAGCGGCCTGGCCAAGGAGACGGTCTCGGGCGCGTTCGCCGTTGCCCAGGGCCGGGACGTGACCCGGCACCTCTTCGCCGTCAGCTCCGGCCTGGATTCGGCGGTGGTGGGCGAGCGGGAGATCGCCGGCCAGGTGCGCCGCGCCCTCATCTCCGCCCAGGAGCAGGGCACCGCAAGCCCCTCCCTCGTGCGCTTGTTCCAGACGGCCTCGAAGACGGCGAAGGAGGTCGGGACGCAGACCGCCCTCGGCAGCCGCGGCCTCTCGATCGTCTCGGTCGCCCTCGATCTCGCGGAGGACCTCGCCGAGGAGCGGGCCTGGACCGGGAAACGCGCCGTGCTCTTCGGCACCGGCGCCTACGCCGGTGCGACGATCGCCCTCCTCAAGGAGCGCGGCGTGACGGATGTCGGCGTGTACTCCGCATCGGGGCGGGCCCAGGAGTTCGCCGCCGCGCGCGGTGCCCACCCCTTGGCGGCGCGGGAGCTTCCGGGGGCCATTGCCGAGGCCGACGTGCTCATCGGGTGCAGCGGATCGGACCATGCGATGGAGGCGGTCGAGCTTGCCGCCATCCGCGAGGATTCGCCCCAGCAGCTCATTGTCATCGACATGGCGCTGACCCACGACTTCGACCCCGCGGTGGGCACCCTCGACCACGTGGAGCTCATCACGCTCGAGTCTGTGCGGCTCGCCGCCCCGGAGGAGCAGGCCGAGTCGCTCGCACAGGCCAGCGCCATCGTCTCCGCCGCCGCCGCGGACTTCGAGGCCGAGCGCCAGGCGCGCCAAGCTGATGCCGCGATCGTGGCGCTGCGCCGGCACACGATGTCCGTGCTCGACGCGGAGATCGAGAAGGTCCGCGCACGCCACGGCTGCACCGCCGCCGCCGAGGAGGTCGAGTTCGCGATGCGCCGGATGGTCAAGCAGCTCCTGCATACGCCGACCGTCCGCGCCAAGCAGCTCGCGGCCGAGGGACGCGAGGCCGAGTACCTGGCCGCGCTCGAGGCGCTCTACGGGATCAGCGTGGCGATCCCCGGCATGGTCGGGGGCCAGGAGACCCCCCACGATGGAACTCCCGCCGATGGCATCGGCGCTGCCGAGGACTGCCCGGCGGACCGCAGCAAGGCCGTCTGACCGGCCCTCCTCAGTAGACGGGCTTCTCCGGCTCGACGTCGCGGACCCACGCGAGCACCCCACCCTCGAGGTGCCTGACATTGCCGAACCCGGCCTCGAGCGCCGCCGCGAGGACGTTCGCCGAGCGGACGCCTCCCTTGCAGTGGAAGACGACCTCACGGTCCTTGGGGACCTCGTCCCAGGCCTCGCCGGACAGCAGCCGGCCCTGGGGGATCAGACGTGCTCCGGGGATCGAGACGATCGAGGCCTCCCCCGCCTCCCGCACGTCGATGAGCTCGAAGTCGTGCTGGCCGGCCTCTCGGGCAGCCAGCATGGCGGCCAGCTCGGGCGCGGAGACGGCGCGGTCGGTGCTCGCCGGGGGCGCTGGCGCGGTGCCGCAGAACGCCTCGTAGTCGGTGAGCTCGGTGATGGGCGCGGCGTCGGGGTCCTTGGCCACACGGATCTCCCGCCACGTCGCCGTGAGGGCGTCGTAGAGCTGGATCCGGCCCAGCAGGGTGGTGCCGACTCCCGTGATGAGCTTGACGGCCTCGGTGACCATCGAGGCGCCGATGGCCGCGCAGAGCATCCCGAAGACGCCTCCTTCACCACAGGAGGGAACAGAGCCGGCCGGAGGGGGCTCAGGGAACACGTCCCGGTAGGTCGGGCCATGCTTCTCCCAGAACACGCTGACCTGGCCGTCGAACCGGAAGATGGAGCCCCACACGTAGGGCTTGCCGAGGATGGCCGCGGCGTCATTGACCAGGTACCGGGTGGCGAAGTTGTCCGTGCCGTCGAGGATGAGGTCGTAGCCGGAGAAGACGTCGAGGGCGTTGGAGGAGTCCAGATGGACCTGGTGAAGCCGCACCTCGACGTGGGGATTCAGGGCGTGCACCGCGTCCCGGGCGGACTCCGCCTTGGGGCGGCCCACGTCGGCAACCGAGTGGATCACCTGGCGCTGGAGGTTGGACAGCTCTACGGAGTCGTCGTCCACAATGCCGATCGTCCCGACGCCGGCGGCGGCGAGATACAGCAGCGCGGGCGAGCCCAGTCCGCCGGCCCCCATGACGAGGACCCTCGCGTTCTTGAGCCGCCGCTGCCCCTCCTCGCCGATCTCAGGGATGATGACGTGGCGCGAGTAGCGCTGCATCTCCTCGGGCGTGAGCTCGGGCGCTGGCTCCACGAGCGGCGCCAGCACGGGGTTCTGGAAGGGGGCCATGCACCCAATCTAGCGGTGCGGCCACGACACGCGGGCGGGAGAACCATGACTGACGGGTAGAGTAAGACTACCGTTTGGGCCACGCTCCACAGGCCCGGACCCCCCGAAAGGCATCGCAGTGAGCACCGAACCGCGGGCATCGACGGCCCGCTCCCCCAGACTTCCCCGCGACGAGAGGCGGGCGCAGCTTCTCGCCGCGGCCCTGGAGGTCTTCGCCTCGAACGGCTACCACGGTGCCGCGATGGACGAGATCGCCGAGGCCGCCCAGGTCAGCAAGCCGGTCCTGTACCAGCACTTCCCGTCGAAGCGGGAACTGTACATCGCCCTGCTGGACAGCCACCTCGGCTCGCTCACGGAACTGATGAAGGCGGCGCTCGCCTCCACGTCCGACAACCGCGAACGCGTCAACGCCGTGATCCGCGCCTACTTCGACTTCATCGCAGCAGACGACCAGGCGCACCGCCTCGTCTTCCAGTCGGACCTCGTCAACGATCCGGACGTGGCCTCACGGCTCGAGACCTTCAACCGGGGGTTCTCGGAGGCGATCGCCGAGGTCATCGCCTCCGACACGAGGCTCCCGCTGGTCGAGGCGCAGCTGCTCGGACGCGGGCTGGCCGGCATGGCCCAGGTCAGTGCTCGCTACTGGCTCGAGAAGTCATCCTCCCTCGAGATCGAGGTCGCGGCAGACCTCGTCTCGCGCCTCGCCTGGAAGGGAATCTCGCGCTTCCCGAAAGAGGCCTAAGGTACTACTAGACCACCGAGACAAGGAGTGCGCTGCACGTGGAAATCAAGATCGGCATCCAGAACATCGCCCGTGAGGTCGTCCTCGAGTCCGCGAAGGACGCGGACGAGGTCGCCAGGATCGTCTCCGAGGCCCTGGACGGCGGCAAGGAGCTGCGCCTCGAGGACGAGAAGGGCCGCCAGATCATCGTGCCCTCAGCCGTGATCGGCTACGTGGAGATCGGCGTGCAGGAGCAGCGCCGCGTGGGCTTCGGCGCGCTCTGAGGCGTGGAGACCGTCTGGTCGCTCGTCATCGTTGTCCTCGTGGTGGCGGCGGCGGGCTTCGTCATGTGGGCCACGGACCACCACCATGACAGGTATGGGATCATGCTCCCGGTGGGCGCCGGGGTGGCGGTCGCGTGCCTCGTGTGGATCGTGACCGTCCTCGTGGGGGCCGGATACATTGCCGGGATGACGTGGATGCCCTGGGTGCTGCCCATGGCACTGGGTGTCGCGACCGCGGTCGTGCTGCCCCTCGTCCTGGGTCGTCGGCGCGGGAAGCACGACGTCGCGGCCCTCACCGACATCCTTCGGCGCAGCTGACGGGAGCGCACTTAGCGGGAGGGTCCGGCCGCTCGGCCGGACCCTCCCGTCCGTTGTCAGAGGAACTGCGCGGTCAGAGGAACTGCGCGCGGCCTTCGAGCGGGCTTGAGGCCAGGGCGTGCTCGCGGCGCGGGATGCGCCCGGCCTGCGAGGCCAGACGTCCGGCCACGACGGCGTGCCGGAAGGCGCGGGCCATCCGCACCGGGTCCTGGGCCCGTGTCACAGCGGTGGCAAGCAGCACGGCGTCGCATCCGAGCTCCATGGCCCGCGCCGCATCAGAGGCAGTGCCGATGCCGGCGTCGAGCACCACCGGCACTCCGGCGCGGGAGACGATGAGCTCGATGTTGTGGGGGTTGAGGATCCCCAGCCCGGTCCCGATCGGAGCCCCGAGCGGCATGACCGCCACGGCACCGAGCTGCTCGAGCCGGCGTGCGAGGACGGGATCGTCGTTGGTGTACGCGAACACCTTGAAGCCGCGGTTCACGAGCTGCTCGGTGGCGTCGGCGAGCTCGATCGCGTCCGGCAGGAGCGTCGTCTCATCCGCGATGATCTCGAGCTTGACCCAATCCGTCTCGAGGGCCTCGCGGGCCAGCTCGGCGGTGAGGACCGCCTCGCGAGCAGTGAAGCACCCGGCGGTGTTGGGGAGCACCCGGATGCCCTTCTCGACGAGCAGGCTGAACAGGGAGCCCTGCTCCGCCGGGGAGTACCGCCGCATCGCGACCGTGGTCAGCTCGGTGCCGGACGCCTCGAGCGCGTCCCCGAGCCCGTCCAGGCTCGGCGCACCGCCGGTGCCCATGATCAGGCGCGAGCCGAGAGGCACGCCGTCCACCACGAACTGGTCCTCGAGAATTGTCTGCGTCATGTCAGCCTCCCTGCATTGCGGTGACGAGTTCGACCGCGTCCCCGGGCGTGAGCGGGGTTGATGCCCAGCTCCCGCGGGGCACCACCTCGGAGTTGAGAGCGACCGCCACGCCGAGGCGGCCGCCGTCCGCCGGTGTGCCGTCCTCGCCGAGCGGGCGGCCCGTCGTGGCGGCCACGAGGGCGAGGACGGTGGGGGGCCGCGGGAGCGCCCGCGCTTCTCCGTTCACGGTCAGCTGGTCGGTGGCCTGCATCAGTTCCCTCCTGTCGCGGCCGCGGGGGCGGCCGGGGCTCCCGCTCGGCGCGGGGCACATCGGTCTGGCGCGAACGCATCCCACCGCGGGTCTGCGCGGCCCTCGAGCAGTCCGACGCACACGTGGGCGGCCACGGGGGTGAGGAGCACGCCGTGGCGGAAGAACCCGGTGGCGATGATGAGCCCCGGGATCTCACCCCGGGTCCCCGGCCGCCCGCCGTCGCCCGCCCGGACGCGGCCGAGCAGCGGCGCGTTGTCGGGGGTGCCGGGACGGGCGCGGGCGGTGGTCTCGTACAGCTCGAGCTCTGCCACCGCGGGCACGAGCGCCTGGGCGTCGCGCAGCAGCTCGTAGACGCCGCCGGCCGAGACGGCGCCGGAGCCGTCCTCGCGCTGCGTGGCGCCGATCACGACCGTCCCGTCCTCGCGCGGGACGATGTAGACCGGCTTCCCGCGCACGAGTCCGCGCACTGTCGCCGTCACGAGGGGCCGGAGCGGCTCGGGTACCCGCAGGCGCAGGATGTCCCCGTACACCGGACGCAGCGGGAGCGCCACGGGAAGCCCTGCGAGCTCGCGCGCACCGAGGCCGTTCGCCACGATCGTCTCCTCGGCCCGCAGCTCGCGCCCATCCTCGAGCACGACGCCGGCCACTCGCCGCGCTCCCCCGGGCACGCCGGCGCTGGGGGCCTCCCACAGCAGGCCTGCGGCGCGCCGGCGGACCACGGCATCCGGACCGAAACGGTCCTCGAGCCGGGCCAGCAGGGCGGCGACGAGCCGGCGCGGGTCCACCTGGTGGTCCGCCTGGATCTCGAAGGCGCCTGAGATCCCGGGCGCGAGCAGCGGCTCCTCCGACCGGGCCTCCCGGACGGTGAGGGGCCGGACTGCGAGGCCGTGGGCCTCTTGGGCGGCCCGAAGGTCCGCGAACGCGGCGCGGTCCGCGCCGTCGGCGGCCAGGCACAGCGTGGGAGTGAGCAGGTAGCCGCAGTCGGGACCCGCCGCGTCGGCGAAGGCGGGCCAGAGTTCGGCTGAGCGCAGCGTGAGCTCCAGGAGCGCTTCCTCCTGGTAGTGGTATTCGCTGACGGCCGCGAGCATCCCGGCGGCGGCGTAGCTGGCGCCGGACCCGGGCTCAGGGTCGACCACCGTCACCCGCCGGCCGGTGCGGGCGGCCTCCCAGGCAATGCCGAGGCCGATCACTCCGGCTCCGACCACGATGACATCGGACCGGACGGCCTCCGGGCGAACACCGCCCCTGTTCTCCATGGTTCCTTCCCTCCGCCGGTATGACCCGGATCAGGTGTGGCGGTCGGCTCTGGCCCTCTCAGCCCGGCACGTCACACGCGCGGGCTCCCGCAGTACTGCCCACTAGTCTAGTTCCATGCTTCCCGCCGACGCCCAGCTGTACGTGTGCACCGACGCCCGCCGTGACCGCGGTGACTTCGAGGAGTTCCTCGAGGCGGCGTTCTCGGGGGGCGTGGACATCATCCAGCTGCGGGACAAGCAGATCGAGGCGGCTGAGGAGCTCGAACTCCTCGAGGTCCTGCGCGCCGTGGCTGAGCGGCACGGCAAGCTGTGGGCCGTGAACGACCGAGCGGACATCGCGCTGCTCTCCGGCGCCCCCGTGTTCCACGTGGGCCAGAAGGACCTCCCGCTGCCTGCCGCACGGCGCGTCATCGATGACTCGGTGCTCGTGGGACTCTCGACGAACGCGCCCGAGCAGGTCGATGCGGCCCGCGCGCAGGCGGGGGCCACGGGCGGCCGCTTGGACTACTTCTGCACCGGCCCCCTGTGGGCCACGCCCACCAAGCCGGGCCGCACGGCCGTTGGACTGGGCCTGGTCGAGTACGCGGCACGCCGCGAAGGCGAGGCCCGTAAGGGCGGCGACTCGTTCCTGCCGTGGTTCGCCATCGGCGGCATCGACCACTCGAACGTGGGCCAGGTGGTCGAGGCCGGGGCGAGCCGGGTCGTCGTCGTGCGGGCGGTCACCGACGCGGACGATCCCGCCGACGCTGCGGCACGCCTCCGCGCCGAACTCCCCGCGCCCGCCGAGGCCGCCGGGCGTCGCGACGCATGACGACGGTCGCGTACCAGGGCGAGCCCGGGGCTAATTCGCACATGGCGGCGCTCGAGGCGTACCCGGGCGCTGAGACACTCGCCTGCGCGACCTTCGAGGATGCCTTCACAGCGGTCACCTCGGGCGCCGCGGATCTCGCCATGATCCCCATCGACAACACCGTTGCCGGCCGCGTGGCGGACATCCACGTGCTCCTGCCGGACACGAGCCTGCAGATCGTGGGCGAGCACTTCCTGCGCATCCGCTTCTCCCTCATGGGAGTCCCCGGGGCCACCCTCGAGGGGGCCCGCGAGGTGCACAGCCATGTGCACGCGCTCGCCCAGTGCCGGGGCTTCATCCGCGCGCATGGACTGGTCCCCGTCGTCGCGGGGGACACCGCCGGTTCGGCCCGCGAGGTGGCCGAGTGGGCCGATCCGGCCAAGCTCTCGATCGCGCCCCCGCTGGCCGCCGAGCGCTATGGGCTCACCGTCCTGGCCAGCGGCATCGAGGACGAGAAGCACAACACGACCCGGTTCGTGGTGCTCGCCCGGCCGCGCCCCTACCCGCAGGCGGGCACGGACCAGTTCGTGACCAGCTTCGTGTTCCGCGTGCGCAACATCCCCGCCGCCCTCTACAAGGCCCTCGGAGGGTTTGCGACGAACGGCGTCAACATGACCCGCCTGGAGAGCTACATGGTGGAGGGGAGGTTCGCCGCCACCGTGTTCATGGTCGATGTGGAGGGGCACCCGGATGAGCCCGCGCTCGCACGGGCTCTCGAGGAACTCGCGTTCTTCTCCACAGAGCTGAGGGTCCTCGGCGTCTTCCCCGCACACCCCCGGCGATTCGACGCGAACACCGCCGCACCGCGAACACCTGGTAGCGGGGGCAGAACCGGGGACTAGGCTGGCGCCCATGGCGCATCGACTCTTCACCCCGAAGCCCGCCGGACCCGGTGCTGGCCCGCTCGCCGAGGCTGGCGGCGCGGCCCTCGCCGAGGCCTTCGCTGCGCTGCGCGAGGAGTTCGAGCTCTCCTCCGGCTACCCCCCGGCGGCGCTCGCAGACGCCGAGGCCGCCATCGCCTCCCTGACGCTGCCGGAGGTGGATGCGACCGACGTCGAATTCGTGACAATCGACCCGCCGACCTCCACCGACCTCGACCAGGCCCTCCACATCGCCCGTCAGGGCGCCTGGTACCGGGTGCGCTATGCGATCGCGGATGTGCCGGCGTTCGTGCGGCCCGAGGGCGCGCTCGACGCCGAGACGCGGCGGCGTGGCCAGACAATCTACGCCGCGGACGCGAAGGTCCCGCTGCATCCCAGCGACATCACGGACGACGCCGGGAGCCTCCTGCCCGACGAGACCCGGGGCGCGTTCGTGTGGGACTTCAGCCTCGACGGCGATGGCGAGGTGTCGGCCGTCCGGCTCACCCGCGCGAGGGTACGGAGCCGGGCGAAGCTGGACTACGCGCAGGTCCAGGAGCAGATCGACGCCGGGAGCGCCCTCGAGCCGCTCATGCTGCTCAAGGAGGTGGGGCTCAAGCGGATCGAGCTCGAGCGCCGGCGCGGCGGGGCGAGCCTGAACCTTCCCGAGCAGGAGATCGTGCCGACGGACGACGGCGGCTACCGGATCGAGATTGCCGCGCAGCGCCCGGTGGAGGACTGGAACGCCCAGATCTCGCTCATGACGGGGATGGCGGCGGCCTCGCTCATGCTGCAGGGGCGGGTCGGGATCCTCCGCACCATGCCGGCTCCCGATGAGAAGTCGCTGCGGCATTTCCGCCGGCAGACCCAGGCGCTGGGAAACCCCTGGGACGGCTCTGTGCCGTACGGCGAGTACCTGCGCTCGCTCGACCCGACCCGGCCTCGCCAGCTCGCCATCCTGCATGCTGCCGCGGCCCTGTTCCGCGGGGCGTCCTACACGCCGTTCGACGGCGACCTGCCGGCAGATCCAGCTCAGGCGGCCATCGCGGCGCCCTACGCGCACACGACAGCCCCTCTGCGCCGGCTCGTCGACAGGTTCGTCCTCGTGCTGTGCGAGGCCATCGCGACGGGCACCGAGGTGCCGGAGTGGGTCCGCGCCGCGCTGCCGGACCTTCCCGGCCTCATGGCCGCCTCCGACCAGCTGGCGGGGAAGGTCGAGCGCGCCTCGCTCGACCTCGTCGAGGCGGCCCTCCTAGTGCACAGCGTGGGCCAGGAGTTCGACGCGGTGGTCATCTCGGGGTCGAAGCCCGCGGCGGGAAGCGCCGCGGGGGCCGGACAAGGCTCCCAGACCGCGCGTCTGGCCCAGCCCCTCGACCGGATCGCCAGCTCCCAGAACGGCCAGGCGGCAAACGGCACAGCCGCACCGGCGGCCAACCCCTTCGGCACCGTCCAGCTCTCGGAGCCCCCCGTCACGGCGCGCTGCGAGGGCGAGATGGAGTCCGGCGCGCGGGTCAGGGTGCGCCTGGTGACGGCGGACGTGCGGACCCGGAAGGTCCTGTTCGAACTCGCCTGATCCCGCCCGGGCACGATTCTGAGGCGACACGAGAAGGCGGGCGATGCCGCCATGGCACCGCCCGCGCTCGGGTTGTCCTCCTGAGGGGCTAGAGGCCGAGGCCGCCGAGCGAACCCAGCAGGTTGTTCAGGATGTTGACGACGCCCTGGAGTCCGACGCCCTTGTCCAGCAGGCCGGCCACGCTGCAGAGAAGGTTGCCGAGCAGGTTGCCGGGGCCCGGCTGGGCGGTGATGTTGAGGTTGACCTGGTTCAGGTCGACAACGAGGCCCAGCAGGTCAAGGTGCAGCGGGCCAAGGGTGAGGCTCAAGACCTTGCAGGCGGTGTTAGTGGTGGCGTTGGTCAGCGTGGTGGTGACCGGGACATTTGTCAGGGGCTGCGAGCCGGTGGCGGTCGTCAGCGTGCCGTTCAGAATGCCCTGGACAGCCAGCTGGCCGTTCTGATTGATGAACTGGGTCGGGGTGAAGGTTCCGGTCAAGCTTCCGACGGTTGTGCCCGCCGTGTTGGTGACAGTCTGATTCACAAGGCTGACCGGAGACGTGGTGGCGCGAGTGGTCGACGCAGCCGGGACGGCCTGGGCTTGAGGTCCGGCGGCCGTCGCGGGTCCCGCGACAGAGACGAGCAGCCCTCCGGCCATCGCAGCCGTAACAAGCGGCGCCAGCAATCGTGTCTTCATAACTCTTGCTCCCATGCGATTGGTGTTGGACGTTTCCCGACGGACGCCTCGGCTGTTATCCGCATCACACCCGCCGACGGGGGTCTTGTTACCCGCCGACACTGGCCATACACAGAAGATGCGCAGAATTCTGAGCCCACCCTCGGTACGCGCTATGATTGGACGGTTATTGGATGCCCGATCGTCCTGATGCGATCCCCTTTCACCCGTCGGCAGGCGCCGGCACCTTGATAGCCCGCGATCGGCTTCCGCTGGTTGGCCGGCGCGCGCTCCTGCTCCAGTCGCTGTGACCCCTGTCATTGGCTGCTGTCGAGCGAGGTCCGCTCGGGCCCCTATGGAGAGGGACCTTCCCCCCTGTGAACGAAGTCCACACCCACGAACTCCTCACCGACGACTCCGGGACGGAGACGCTCGAGACCCAGGAGACCATCACCAACGACGCCCCCGTGCGGCAGGAGAGCCTCAAGACGTTCTCCGACTACGGCGTGGCCCCCGAGATCGCCCAGTCCCTCGCGGACGCCGGCATCCTCAACCCCTTCCCCATTCAGTCCATGACCTTGGGCGTCGCGCTCGGCGGCCACGACATCATCGGACAGGCCAAGACCGGAACGGGAAAGACCCTCGGCTTCGGCATCCCGGTGCTCCAGCGCTCGATCCCCGCAGAGCACCCGGACTATGCGAAGCTCCCGGTTCCGGGCGCCCCGCAGGCCCTCGTCATCGTCCCGACGCGCGAGCTCGCCATCCAGGTGGGCAGGGACCTCACCACGGCGAGCAAGCGTACGACTCTCCGGGTCGAGGTCATCTACGGCGGCCGCGCCTACGAGCCCCAGATCGAGTCCCTCCAGCGGGGAGTCGAGGTCGTGGTCGGAACCCCCGGGCGCCTCATCGACCTTCACCGCCAGCGCCACCTCAACCTCAAGAACGTGCGCACCATCGTCCTGGACGAGGCGGACGAGATGCTGGACCTCGGCTTCCTGCCGGACGTCGAGACCCTCATGGCCGCCGTCCCCGCCGTGCGCCAGACCCTCCTATTCTCTGCCACGATGCCCGGACCGGTCGTCGCCATGGCCCGCCGCTACATGACGCAGCCCACCCACATCCGGGCGAGCGACCCCAATGACGACTCGGTGACCAAGAAGGACATCCGCCAGGTCATCTACCGCGCGCACCACCTCGACAAGGACGAGGTCGTGGCCCGCATCCTCCAGGCCGAGGGACGCGGCCGGACCATCATCTTCACGAAGACGAAGCGGACGGCGGCGCGCCTTGCGGAGGAGCTGATCGACCGCGGGTTCGCGGCGGCCGCACTGCACGGGGACCTCGGGCAGGGTGCCCGCGAGCAGGCCCTCCGCGCGTTCCGCCACGGCAAGGTCGACGTGCTCGTGGCGACCGACGTGGCCGCCCGCGGCATCGACGTCGAGGACGTCACCCACGTCATCAACTTCCAGTGCCCCGAGGACGAGAAGGCGTACCTGCACCGCGTGGGCCGCACGGGACGCGCGGGGCACAAGGGCACGGCCGTCACGTTCGTGGACTGGGAGGACGTGCCCCGCTGGACCCTCATCAACAAGGCGCTGGGCCTGAACGTCCCCGAGCCGGTCGAAACCTACTCCTCGTCGCCGCACCTGTACACCGACCTCGACATCCCGGCCGGCACCAAGGGCCGCCTTCCGCGCGACAAGCGGGTGCTTGAGGGACTCGAGGGCGAGGTGCTCGAGGATCTCGGGGAGCCCGGCCGGAAGCCGCGCCAGGGCGGAAAGCCCCGCCGTGGCGAGAAGGGCCACCGCCGCGAGGAGGGGCACCGGGACGAGAGCCGCGATGAGGGCCGTTCCCGCCGCCGCGGCAAGGGCCACGGCGGCCGCGCCGGCGAAGCTGAGACGCACGACGGCGCCGCGAACCTCGAGACGGGTGCTGCACCCAACGGTGCGGCCGCCGCAGAGGGCAGCGCCCCGGCGGAGGGCGCCGGCAAGTCCGGCCACGGGCACGGCCGCGCCGACCGTCAGTCTCGCAGTGAGACGAAGGGCGAGGGCCGCCGTCGCCGCCGTCGGACCGTGACGGAGGAGGCCGGAGCCGAGGCGACGCACGCGCCGGCCAAGGAGCAGGCGGCGAAGGCGGCCTCCACCGCGCTTGCCGTGCACCTCGTGGAGGGCGAAGACGGCGCGACGCTCGACCGCGGAGTCGCGGCAGCCCGCCGTCGTCGGTCCCGCACGCGGCGCCGCAACGGCGAGGTCGTCTCCCGCACCGAATCCGAGTAGGAGCGGTGGGCAGGTCCGGGCTGTGGTCGCCCGACGGCCCGGACCTCGTGGTGCACGGCGACAACGCCGAGGTGCTCCCGGGGCTTCCCGACGGCGCGTTCACGATGGTCTACATCGATCCGCCGTTCAACACCGGGCGCGCCCAGAAGCGCCAGGAGATGACCATGGTGCGAAGCGCCGACGGGGACCGGATCGGCTTCTCCGGCCAGCGCTACGAGACGATCAAGGGCGCCCTGCAGCGCTACGACGACGCTTTTGGCGACTACTGGGGATTCCTCGAGCCCAGGCTCATCGAAGCGTGGCGGCTGCTCGCCCCGGACGGCACCCTGTACCTGCACCTCGACTACCGCGAGGTGCACTACGCGAAGGTGATGCTCGATGCGATCTTCGGCCGGGACAGCTTCCTGAACGAGATCATCTGGGCCTACGACTACGGCGCCCGGACCCGGCGCCGCTGGCCCACGAAGCATGACAACGTGCTCGTCTACGTCAAGGACCCCTCCGCCTACCACTTCGACACCGACGAGGTGGATCGCGAGCCGTACATGGCTCCGGGCCTCGTCACTCCTCAGAAGCGGGAGCTGGGCAAGCTGCCCACGGACGTGTGGTGGCACACCATCGTCTCCCCCACCGGGCGGGAGAAGACGGGCTACCCGACCCAGAAGCCCGAGGGGCTCGTGCGGCGCATGGTCGCCGCCTCGAGCCGCCCGGGCGACTGGGTGCTGGACTTCTTCGCCGGGTCCGGGACGCTGGGCGCGGTGGCGCAGCGCCTCGGCCGGCGCTTCGTGTGCATCGACGAGAACCCGCAGGCCGTCGAGGTGATGGCCGCACGGCTCCCGTCGGCGCGGGTGGTCAGCGGCTGACGGCGACCCCTACTGCGGGACTTCCTCCTCGCACCCGTGCATGAGCTGGATCCCCTTCGTCGTCTGGCGGTTTTCGAGGACCTGGCCCTTGGAAGAGCAGATCGCGTTGGCCAGCAGCGCATACCCCTGCCCGTTCTGGTAGTTGCCGTTCCTGCCCGGAGTCAGGGGGACGGTTCCCGGCGGGATGAAGGTCCACGCCTGCCACGCCTGGATGTAGGCCCAGTTGCCCTCGAGGTGGACATTGCTGCTGATCTCGGGAACGTAGACCCACTGGGTGCCCGTGTAGGCCGGCCTGCTCAGGTTCGTGCAGTCAAGCGCGTGGGCGGCGGTGGGGATGAGGGTCAAGGCTGCGGCCACGCCGAGCGCAGCGATCGTCTTTCGGAACATCGAAACTCCGTCTCAACTGGTGCGGATGAGACCAACTGTGCTTCCCGGGCAGAGCTCAGGCTCTGCTCCGGCCCCTAGCGACTGCCAGCCTTCCCCCGGCCATACCGGAAGTCAAGCGTCTGGACGAATTCAGGAGCGCACGACGGCGGCGCCGCGGCCCTGCCGCTCGATCTCGCCGAGGACGTCCTCGGCCGTCATGTTCTCACCCAGCCGGTTCGGCTTGCCCGTGCCGTGGTAGTCGGAGGACCCGGTGACGAACAGGCCGTGCTCTGCCGCAAGGCCCATGAGGAACGGCCGCCGCTCCTCGGGGTTGTCCCGGTGGAACACCTCGAGCCCGGCCAGCCCGGCGTCGATCATCTCCTGGTACACGGGCTCGGCGACGGTGCGGCCGCGCGCGGACGCGACCGGGTGCGCGAACACGGGTACCCCTCCGGCGGCCCTGATGAGCGCGACGGCGCGCGCCGGCTCGGGTGCGTAGTGCTGCACGAAGTACCGCGAGCGCGACGAGAGCATGGTGGCGAAGGCCTCGGTGCGGTCCCCCACCAGGCCGGCTGCCACCAGCGCGTCGGCAATGTGCGGCCGCCCCACGGTTGCCCCCGGGGCCACGTGGCGGGTGACGTCGTCCCAGGAGAGGGGGTAGTCCTCGGCGAGGAGGGAGACCATGTGCTCGGCACGGGAGAGCCTGGCATCCTTCGACTTGGTGATCTCCTCGAGGAGTTCCGGGTGCGTCGGGTCGTGCAGGTAGCTGAGCACATGCACGCTGATGCCCTCCGCGGTGCGGCAGGAGACCTCCATCCCGGGGACCAGCGTCACCCCGAGACGCCGGGAAGCCTCGGTCGCCTCGGCCCACCCGCCGGTCGAGTCGTGGTCGGTGATGGCGAGGACGTCGAGCTCAGCTTCAGCGGCGGCAGCGACGAGTTCGGACGGGGACTCAGTGCCGTCCGAGACAGTCGAGTGCGTGTGCAGATCGATCCTCACGCCCCCCACGATATCGCGCTGGACATGACAGGCCCCGGTGGAAGAATGGGACAGTGAATGTTTCAGAACCCCTCGCCGGAGGGCCCGGCCAGACCGCAGAAGCACAGCAGCCCCTCGAGGACCGGGTCAACAACCGGTCGCAGCGCCCCACCTCGGACGCGTTCAGGACGTTCATGGCCTCCCAGTGGGCCCCGGCCGATGACTCGCTTCCCGCGCGGGACGAGGTTGCCGGCTACGCCGCCCGTCGCCGTCGTGCGATCTCCGACCGCTTCCCCGGGGAGCGCCTCATCATCCCCGCGGGCCCCCTCAAGGTGCGCTCCAATGACACCGACTACCGCTTCCGGCCGCACTCGGCCTTCGCGCACCTGACGGGTCTCGGCCTCGACCACGAGCCTGATGCGGTGCTCATCCTCGAGCCCGTGGACAGCGGCGCGACCGACGGCGGTGGCCACCACAGTGCCACGCTCTACTTCCGGCCGCTGGCCGGCCGTGACACCGAGCAGTTCTATGCGGATGCACGCTCCGGCGAGTTCTGGATCGGCGCACGTCCGACCCTCGCCGAGCTCGAGGCCCGGCTCGGGATCCCCACCGCGCACCTCGATGGGCTCGAGGCCGCGGTCACCAAGGGCGTCGGCGCCCCGGAGATCGGCGGCATCTCGGTCCGCCTCGTGCGCAAGGTCGACGAGAACCTCGACGCGCTCGTGGACACCGCCCGGTACAACACGGCGCAGGACCCCGACTCGCTTGACCTGAGCAAGTTCGACGCGCGGGACGACCAGCTCGCAGAGGCCCTCTCGGAGCTGCGCCTGACCAAGGACGAGTGGGAAGTCGGCCAGATGCGGGAGGCCGTTGCGGCCACCGCCGCCGGCTTCGAGGAGATCGTCAGGGCCCTTCCCCGTGCTGTGGCCCATCGACGCGGCGAGCGCGTCGTGGAGGGCGCGTTCTTCGCCAAGGCCCGCGAGGAGGGCAATGACCTCGGCTACGAGACCATCGCCGCGGCCGGCAACAACGCGACCGTGCTCCACTGGATCCGCAACAACGGAGCCGTGCGGGACGGGGACCTGATCCTCGTCGACGCCGGCGTGGAGGCCGAATCCCTGTACACCGCGGACGTGACCCGCACTCTTCCGGTCAACGGCGCCTTCTCGGAGGTCCAGCGCCGCGTGTACCAGGCGGTGCTGGATGCGGCGGACGCCGCGTTCGCTGCCGCGAAGCCCGGAGTCCGCTTCCGCGAGGTGCATGCGGCGGCCATGGAGGTGCTCGCCGCGCGGCTCGAGGAGTGGGGCATCCTGCCGGTCCCCGCGGCAGAGGCCCTCTCAGACGGCGGCCAGCAGCACCGTCGCTGGATGCCGCACGGCACGAGCCACCACCTCGGACTCGACGTGCACGATTGCGCGCAGGCGCGCCGCGAGCTGTACCTTGACGGCGAGCTCACCCCGGGCATGGTCTTCACGATCGAGCCCGGCCTCTACTTCAAGGCGGAGGACCTCGCGATCCCGGCCGAGTACCGCGGGATCGGGGTGCGGATCGAGGACGACATCCTGATGACCGGCGACGGCCCCGTGAACCTCAGCGCCGCCCTCCCGCGCACGCCCGAGGACGTCGAGGCGTGGATGGCGTCGATCCGCTAGCCCACCCGCCGGCTGCCCGGTACCCCGGACGGGACACGAACGACAGGCGCCGCATCAGGAGGGGTCCTGGTGCGGCGCCTGTCATTCGTGCGGCGGCTCTTGTCTGCGCGGTGACGTCCGGCAAGCCTCGCGTGAGGCTACGCGCTGGGGGTGAGGCTAGGCGCTGGGGTTCGCCCCGTCGTCGTGCCTCCGCTCGCGGTCCTGCTCGTCGTCGGGGCGGTCCGCCTCCTGGGACTCGCGCGGCTCCGGCGCCCGGTGCTCCTCGGGCTCCACGCGGACGCCGTACTGGGGGCGGCCATCGGGAAGGTCCTGGTACCCGGGGCGGGGCTCGTGGGCGGGCTGAGCCTGAGGCTGCGGTGCGTCAGGCGCAGGCCGGTGGCCCTGTGGCTCCTGGCCGGACGTCACACCGTAGGGGTCGGTCCAGCCGCTGGGCCGCTTCGGCTCGGAGTCCTGCGGCGGCTGCCACGGCTGGCCGTAGCCGCTGTGCTGGCCTTGGCCGTAGCCGCCCTGCTGGCCCTGGCCATAACCACCCTGCGGGCCCTGGCCGTAGCCGCCCTGCTGGTGGTGGCCCCAGTCCTGGCCCTGCTGCCCGTAGCCTCCGGGCTGGTTGTACCCCTGATAGGTGCCCCAGCCCTGGACTGAGCCCTGGCCCATCGGCAGCTGCGACAGCAGCCGGCGGGCCTCATGCGCCACCTCGTGGCCTACCACCACGTCATAGTTGCTCGCGATCACCTGGCTCGTGGACGTGAAGTCCCGCTTCCCGCGCTGCATCGCATACGTCACGATGCCGAACAGCATGAAGAAGGCAGCGCCCATCAGGACTGAGGTGATGATCGAGAAGTAGCTCCCGTTAGGAGTGAAGAAGGAGAGCAGGACGCCCACGAAGAGGCCGAACCACATGCCGCTCAAGGCCCCGTTGAGGGCCACCCGCGGATAGCTCAGGCGGCCGGTGACCCGTTCTACGAGCTTGAGGTCGTTGCCGACGATCGCGACCAGCTCCACGGGGAACTGCTGGTCGGCGAGATAGTCCACGGCCTTCTGCGCATCGAGATAGGACGTGTAGGAGCCGACGGTTTCGCCCTCCGGGAGCGCGCGGGCAGCGTCGGCGGGCTTGGCGGAACCGAACATGTTGGACATGACCCTATTCTTACCCGTATCGCTGACACGGGAGTGTGATTCCGCTCAGGGTGAGCACCGAGTTTGCGCTGGAGTAGCCTAGTGCAGTGAGTTCAGCCCCCACCCGCGTCTTCATCGCCAGGCTCCTCGGCCTGGACGTGTTCGACCCTGCCGGCGACCGGGTCGGGCGGCTCCGGGACGTCGTCGTGATCCCCCGCGGCACCCGCCCTCCCCAGGCTGTCGGCATCGTGGTCGAGGTGCCCGGGAAGCGCCGCGTCTTCGTGCCCATGACCCGCGTGACGAGCATGGACCAGTCCCAGATCATCACGACCGGCCTGATCAACCTGCGCCGCTTCGAGCAGCGCGGGGCGGAACAGCTCGTGCTGGGTGACATCTTCGACCGCCACGTGACGCTGGTCGAGGACGGGTCCGAGGCCTCCATCGAGGACCTCGCGATGGACCAGCAGCGCAACGGCGACTGGATCGTCAGCAAGCTGTTCGTCCGCCGCCTCCTGGCGGGCCGGGGGCTGCGCCTGCGCCGGGGCGAGACGCTCCTCGTGGACTGGGACGACACGCGCCAGGCCGCAAGCCAGACGCGCGGTGCCGCCCAGTTCCTGGCGACGCACGAGGACCTCAAGCCGGCCGACTTCGCCGACGCGATGCAGGAGATGAGCGACCAGCGCCGCTTCGAGGTCGTCGCCGAGCTCCAGGACGAGCGGCTTGCAGACGTCCTCCAGGAACTTCCCGAGGACGACCAGGTCGAGATCCTCTCAGCGCTCGATCTGGAGCGCGCGGCGGACGTGCTCGAGGAGATGGACCCGGACGACGCCGCGGACCTCCTCGCCGACCTGCCGGCCGAGAAGGCGGAGGAGCTGCTCCAGCTCATGGAACCCGATGAGGCCGAGGATGTGCGCCGCCTCCTGCAGTACGACGAAGGAACCGCCGGCTCGGTCATGACCCCGGTCCCCGTCGTCTTGCCCCCGGAGGCGACCGTGGCCGAGGCGCTCGCGCACGTCCGCCGCGAGGAGCTCAGCCCGGCGCTCGCCTCCGCGATCTTCATCTGCCGGCCCCCGCTCGAGACCCCCACGGGGCGCTACCTCGGCACGGTGCACATCCAGCAGCTCCTGCGGAGCGCGCCGCCGGAGCAGCTCGGGTCGATCGTGGACAAGAACCTCGAGCCTGTCCAGGACCTCGCGACGATCAGCGAAGTGGCCCACGCGATGGCGCAGTACAACCTCAATTCCCTGCCCGTGGTCAACGCGGACGGCCGCCTCGTGGGGGCGGTGACCGTTGATGACCTTCTCGACCACCTTCTGCCCGACGACTGGCGCGTGCACGAGGACGGCGAGCCCGTAAAGAAGTTCGGAGGACGCTTTGGCTGAGCCCCGCAAGCTGCTGCCCGGTCTGGATACGCCCCTCGAGCAGCGGAGCCGGCTCTTCCCCCGCCTCAGCCCAGACCCCGACGCCTTCGGGCGGTTCGCCGAGGGCTTCGCCCGGTACATGGGAACCCCCCGCTTCCTGCTCTACATGACGCTGTTCTGCGTCGTGTGGCTGGGATGGAACACGTTCGGGCCCGAGGAGTGGCAGTTCGACCCGAAGTCCCTGAACTACACGCTGCTGACGCTGCTGCTCTCCCTGCAGGCCTCGTACGCCGCACCCCTCATCCTCCTCGCCCAGAACCGTCAGGACGACAGGGACCGGGTACAGATCGAGCAGGACCGATCCCGCAACGAGCGCAGCCTCGCGGACACCGAATACCTCACCCGCGAGCTCGCCTCCCTGCGCCTGGCCCTGCGCGAGGTCGCCACCCGCGACTTCGTGCGGGCCGAGCTGCGCTCGCTCCTCGAGGACCTCGCGACGGAGCAGGAGGAGCCTGTCCCCGAAAGCCGTCCCGAGCCGAAGCCGCGCAAGGACCGCAAACAGCGCGCGGCGAAGACCCAGCAGATCCCGCGCGTGCGGGAAGCAGGAGGAACGGAATGAGCCGGACGCCGGTATCAGAGGACGCAGTCCGGGCCGCCCTCCACGGGGTCATCGACCCCGAACTCCGACGCCCGATCGACGAGCTGGGGATGCTGGATTCACTGACGGTCGACGGCGGTACGGTCACCGTACGCGTCCTGCTGACCATCGCGGGGTGTCCCCTCCGCAGCACCATCGAGTCGGACGTGCGTGAGGCGCTCGGCAGTGTGCCCGGGGTGGAGGAGACCGCCGTCGTGCTCGATGTGATGACTCCCGAGCAGCGCCAGGCGCTGCGTGAGCGGCTCCGCCCTGAGCGTGGCATCCCGTTCAGCCGGCCGGACTCGCTGACCAAGGTCTACGCGGTGGCCAGCGGCAAGGGTGGGGTGGGAAAGTCGTCGGTCACCGTGAACCTCGCGTGCGAGCTGGCGGCCCGCGGGCTGCGCATCGGCATCGTCGACGCGGACGTGCACGGCTTCTCCGTCCCCGGGCTGCTCGGGGCCACGGGCACGCCCACGCAGGTGGACGACATGATCCTTCCGCCGGTGGCGCACGGAGTGAAGGTCATCTCGATCGGCATGTTCGTCCAGGGCAACCAGCCCGTCGCATGGCGCGGCCCGATGCTGCACCGCGCCCTCGAGCAGTTCCTCAGCGACGTGTACTTCGGCGATCTCGACGTCCTCTTCCTCGACCTGCCCCCGGGCACGGGGGATGTGGCCATCTCGGTGTCGCAGCTGCTGCCGCGCGCCGAGCTCCTCGTCGTGACGACGCCGCAGGCCGCGGCAGCGGAGGTCGCGGAGCGCGCCGGCTCTGTCTCTGCCCAGACTGGACAGACGGTGGCCGGCGTCATCGAGAACATGTCCGGCCTGACGCTCCCCGACGGGACGGTCATGGAGGTCTTCGGCTCGGGCGGCGGCCAGCGGGTGGCCGAGCGGCTCACTGAAGGCCTCGGCGCCCGCGTCGAGCTGCTCGGGCAGGTGCCGCTTGACGTCGCCCTGCGCGAGGGCGGCGATGCGGGGGTGCCGATCGTGCTCGGGCACCCCGGCTCTCCGGCTGCCGTAGCCCTGCGGGCCGTTGCCGATCGGCTCGCCGCGCGGCCGCGGGGACTGGCAGGCCTGAAGCTGGGCGTGACGCCGCTGGGCTAGTCGGACGGCGAGCCTGCGGTCCTAGGTCGCCTCGGTGTCGAACGGAGCCCGCTCGCCTGCCTGGAGCCGCTCCACAGTGCGCACGGGGGCGGCGGCGCCAGAGGCCGCCGCGGCGACGGCGCCAGCCGCCAGCGCCGGCGAGGCACCGGCCCCGGAAGCACTCCCACCGGCCGGGGCCGTGTCATCGTCAAGGAGTGCGTCGCGGATGATCCTGCGGGGGTCGTACTGGCGCGGGTCGTACTTCCGCCAGTCCACCTCGTTGAGGTCGACCCCCGTCTCCTCCTTGAGCTGTTCTTTCGCGCCTGCAGCCATGCGCCGCAGTTCCTTGACGATGTTCGTCAGCTTCTGGGTGTATTCGGGCAGGCGCTGAGGACCGATCACGAGGATGCCGATGACCAGCAGGATCAGGAATTCCGGGCCGTTGATTCCGAACACGCGTGCAACACTACCTTCTGCCCGCGAGCGCGGACGACTCAGCCGGAAGGGGACGCATCAGGGCCGACCAGAGGCGCCGAAGACCATGCGGAGACCGCGCCCGAGGCGATCGAGGGGATCCTCGGCATGGGAGACGCTGTGCGCCGAGACGGCAGGATGCCCGCTCTGCGCGGAACCGTTGTTGTCCGTGCGGATGAGGGCGGCCGAGCCGTCACCGCTGGCGGGCTGCTGGCCCTGGGGCTCCCCCGCGACTGCGTAGGCTGTCACGGCGAGCGCCGCCAGACAGGCCGCCGCGCCGGCGAGCGCGGAGAGGCCGGCGCGCGCGAGGCCGCTCCCAGAGCGGCGGCTTCGCTCGGCGTGCTCCTCCTGAGCGGCCAGGTACTGGGTGTGCTCGAGGAGCCGCTCGTGGAGGGAATGGCTTGCGCGGGGAACCTCGGCGTGGCGAAGCGACGCGAGATAGCGCCGTTCGGTCTCGAGCCTGCCGCGGCATTCAGGGCAGGCCTGCACGTGGTCTGCGGAGGCAGGATGCTCGTCGGAGAGGAGGCCCGTCCATTTGGGCAGGTTCATCCCGTGCTCCTCTCAGCGGGTCCCACGGGCCACGCGCGGGAGCGCCAGACGCTTCTTCGCCCCGCGGCGGGGGTCGCGATGCGCGAGCTTCTCCCGCAGGAGGGTGCGGCCACGGTGGATGCGGCTGCGGACGGTGCCGAGCTTCACGCCGAGCGCGTCCGCCACCTCGTCATAGGAGAGCCCTTCGAGGTCGCAGAGGACCACAGCGGCGCGGAAGTCCGGCGGGAGCTCCTCGAGTGCGGCCTGGACGTCGAGGTCGAGGTGGTTCATCTCGAAGCTGCGTTCGGGTCCAGGGTCGCGTCCGGGCAGCCTGGACTCGGCGTCCTCGGCGAGGGCATCGAAGCGGATGCGGCCCTTGCGGCGCGCCTGGTCGAGGAAGAGGTTCGTGGTGATGCGGTGGAGCCAGCCGTCGAGCGTGCCGGGCTTGAAGTTCTCGAGCGAGCGGAACACCCGGACGAAGACCTCCTGCGTGAGGTCCTCGGCGTCGTGCTGGTTGCCCGTCAGTCGATAGGCGAGACGGTAGACCTTGGCGGAGTGCTGGGTGACCACCTCTTCCCACGTCGGTGGAACCCAGGGCTCGCCATCGGCGGTCTGGGCGTCTTGGGTGGCTGCAGCCGATCCAGCTGACACGTCCACGCACCTGCCTTTGCTTCTTCTTCGCTGCGGCCACCCCACTTTCCGTGCCGGATTCGGCACGGGTCGGGGCGCCCGCTCGGATAACCAGTGTGCCAGTTCTGGCTGGGAGTTCGCTCGGGGTTCCGCCCGGAGCGTACAGCCCCGGCACGGCTGCGCACTCTCGCGCGAACGATACGCTTGATCAGCTCCCCTTCCGCTCGCACGATGAAAGCGACCCATGGCCTCCGACAAGTCCACCAGCTGGTCCTACGCCGAGGCGTTCGCGTCCGAGGACGAGGTGCTCGAGCGGGCGCGCGAGCGCTCGTTCGACCTGGGCATCACGCCGGTGAGCCCCGGCGTCGGAGCAATGCTCACGGTGCTTGCGGCCTCCTCGAAGCCGCACGCAGCGGTCGAGATCGGGGCCGGAGCCGGCGTCTCGGGGGTGTGCATCCTGCGCGGTCTGCCCTCCGACGCCGTGTTCACCACCATTGACCGCGACGTCGAGCACCTCAAGGCGGCCCGCGAGGCCTTCGACGAAGCCGGCGTGCCGACGAGCCGGGTCCGGGCGATCCCTGGCCGTGCCGCTGAGGTCCTCCCGCGCCTGGCGGACGCGGCCTACGATCTGGTCTTCGTCGATGCCGACAAGGCGAGCGCTCTCCTCTATGCGGAGCAGGGCATCCGCCTGCTCCGCCCCGGCGGACTGCTCGTGGTCAACGACGCGCTCGACCGGGACCGTGTGTCCAATCCGGCGCACCGGGAACCGCATACCGTGCGGCTGCGCGAGCTCCACCGTGCCCTGCGCACGGACGAACGCTTGGCCGTCGCCCTCCTGCCCACCGGTGACGGCCTTCTTGTCGCCTCACGGCATTGAGGGCGACGCGGTGTTGATGGATGACGAACGGCTGCGGAGACGGCGCAGGCGGCACCGGGATGCGGAAGGGCCGGTCCCCGTGCGGGGATCGGCCCTTGACTGTGCTCGGCGCCGCCGGCGTGCAGCCTAGTCGGTGACGCCGACGAGGCACTCCTTGAGCTCGGCAGCTTCCTCTGCGTTGAGCTCGACGACGAGGCGGCCACCGCCCTCGAGAGGAACGCGCATGATGAGGCTGCGGCCTTCCTTGGTGACCTCCATCGGCCCGTCACCCGTACGCGGTTTCATGGCTGCCATCTGCTCTACCCCTCCAAGTCGGTCGTCCGCACGATGTGCTGTCCACAACATTACCAGCCGGGATACCTGGCCACGGCCACCGAACGGAACGGGCGTGCCGGTACCGGGACGGCCCACGGTGGCCCCCGGAGGGACCGTCACGGCGGCCAGTCGCCGCCCCCCGGCAGCTGCGCCCAGACCCACAGCCACACGACCCAGACGATCTGCAGCAGCACGAAGAGCACGACCGTCGCCCAGCGGTACGCCCGGGAACGGGAGAGTGTCGCGCTGGCGAGCGCAAGCGGGAACAGCGGCAGCATCATGCGGAATGTGCTCGTCTGAGGATGCAGGACGGCGAGGAGGTACGCCACGTAGGCCACGCACCAGAGCAGCATCTCGAGCCCGATCCGCCGCACGTGCCCACTCGTGAAGTACAGCGCCGCAAGTGCGACCAGAACCATGGGCGCGATGGCCCCCAGCACCGGACCGAACAGGTACTGGCCCGTATCGAACCACGGAAGGAACGGTACGAGAGGGCCTCCGCGCCAGACGGTCTCGGTGGCTGTGTAGGCGTCCGGAACGCCGGTGACCGCCCAGGCGATGAGCGGCCACGCGGCCGCGGAGGCGACTCCGACGGCGGTGAGGGCTGCGAGCCGGGCCAGCTCGGCCGCCGTCGCGCGTTCGCTGGGGCGCTGACGGACTGTCTGCATGAGGCGCACCACGAAGAGTCCGCCCAGCATGAGCGCGAGCGGCACTCCGACCGGACGTGTCAGGGCAGCGAGCGCGACCGCGGGCATCGCGGCAAGGTAGCGGCGCTCCACGATCCACAGCAGGGCCCACGCGAGGAACAGCAGCCCGAGGGACTCTGCATAAGGGATCTGCAGGATCGCGGAGACCGGGAACAACGCCACGAAGGCCACGCCCCACAGCGCATCACCGTGGTCTGCGCGGTGCCGGAAGAGCCGGTAGAGCACGACGGCGGCGGCGAACCCGGCGACGAGCGCGACGATTTGGGCCCACGCCTGCCACGGCAGCCCCGGAAGGGCGCCGAGTGCCCTGACGAGCAGCGGGTACACCGGGTAGAAGGCCCAGGCGTTCTGCTGCAGCTCGCCGGTGGCCGAGCGCGGAAGGACCGATGGATAGCCGCCCTCGACGATGCGGCCGTACCACTCGGAGTCCCAGATCTGGACGAAATGCCAGTAGTCGGGCTGTGCGCCGAGCCAAGGATTGCTGCCCTGCTGGAGCGCGGCAGCTGCAAGGATGGCGAAGCTCACGACCCGGCTCGCCGCGTAGACGAGCACAACCTGGACCCACCAGGCTAAGCCCGAGAATCGGGACACCATCGTGAGGACGGAGCCGGCCAGCGCGGCGTGCACGCGGGTGGGCCGCGGGTCAGTCGTGAGACCGGCCCGCGGTTCAGTCATCAGGCCGAGCGTCGGTGTGCCGCGCGTCAGCATGTGCCGCGTCAGCCTGCAGCGGGCGGCCCGGGCGCGCCGCAGCGGGACCGGGGCCGGTCTCGGTCCCGCCGGAGGACAGTGTGTCCGCTTTCGACGCAGCAGCCTTCAGCTGGGCCGTCAGGGCCTCGATGAGGGCGGCCTGGACGCTGATCCGGTCACGCAGCCGCGCCAGAACCTCGTCGACCTCGTCCATGCGGTAGCCGCGGAACGCGAGCGCGAACCGGAGCGCGTCGATGTCCTCGGGATTCGGGTGCTCCGGGAGGAGCACAGGCGGCAGGCCGGTCGGAGGCTCGTCGAGGCCCTCGCCACGCAGGCCCGCGGCACTGCCTGCCCCTCGGGACGCTCCCCGGGCGGCTCCGACCGCGAACCATGCGAGCCCTCCCGCCAGGAGGATTGCGAGGAAGACGAGGAAGAAGCTCACGCGCCCTCCGCAGTGCCGGCCTCGGGCTCCCCGTCGCCGTCCACCATGCCGAAGTCGTCGTCCTCGTCAACGTCCGCGTTGCCGAACATGCCGCCCCGGCGCTCAGTTCCGAGGCCCGCCAGGACCCTGTCCACGGCGTCCTCCGGACTGTCGACGACGCTGATGAGGTCCAGGTCCGAGGCGGAGATCATCCCCTCGCCGACAAGGGTGGCGCGGATCCAGTCGACGAGCGGATTCCAGAACTCCGTGCCGAGCAGCACGATCGGGAACTGGGTGACCTTGCCGGTCTGGACCAGCACCATGGCTTCGAAGAGCTCGTCAAGGGTGCCCAGGCCGCCGGGAAGCACGATGAAGCCGTGGGCGTACTTGACGAACATGGTCTTGCGGGCAAAGAAGTAGCGGAAGTTGACGCCGAGGTCGACCCACGAGTTGAGGCCGGTCTCGAAGGGCAGCTCGATGCCGAGTCCCACGGAAGTCCCTGCGCCCTCGACGGCACCGCGATTGGCCGCTTCCATCGACCCGGGCCCACCACCGGTGATGACGGCGACGCCGGCCTCCGCGAGGAGCCGGCCGATCGCGACGGCAGACTCGTAGTAGAGGGTGCCCGGACGGGTGCGCGCCGATCCGAAGACGCTGACCGCGGGACCGAGCTCCGCGAGCGCACCGAATCCCTCGACGAACTCGCTCTGGATGCGCATGACCCGCCATGGGTCGGTGTGGACAAACCGGCCCGGGCCCTTCGTGTCGAGGAGGTGCTGGTCTGCCGTGCCCTGCTTCGTCTGGCGCCGGCGCAGCTCGATGGGACCCTTGCGGCGCCACGGGACGCTCCCCCCTGCCGCGGGAGTGCGTGGGGTGGACTGCTCGCCGTCGCCCGGGGTGGATTCGGTGCTCATGCACCCAAGGCTAGTCTCGCTTCAATCACGATTCGCGCGCCCCGCGGCCGGAAGCCCAGCCGACGCGCGCGTTCTCCGATACATTTTCCCTATGACTACCGACACATCGGCGAGCCCGCTCGTCTCTGTCAAGGGCGTGAACAAGCATTACGGCCAGCTCCACGTGCTCCAGGACATCAACCTGGACGTCAACAAGGGCGAGGTCGTGGTGATCATCGGCCCGTCAGGGTCGGGCAAGTCCACCCTGTGCCGTGCCATCAACCGTCTCGAGACGATCGAGAGCGGCGAGATCACCATCGACGGCAAGAAGCTGCCCGAGGAGGGGAAGGAGCTCGCCAAGCTCCGGGCCGACGTCGGGATGGTCTTCCAGTCGTTCAACCTCTTCGCCCACAAGACGATCCTCGAGAACGTCACCCTCGGGCCGATCAAGGTCAAGGGCGTGGACAAGGGCACGGCGGAGAGGGAGGCGATGGCACTCCTCGAGCGGGTGGGTGTGGCCCACCAGGCGCCCAAGCTTCCCGCCCAGCTCTCCGGCGGCCAGCAGCAGCGCGTAGCCATCGCGCGCGCGTTGGCGATGAAGCCGAAGGTCATGCTGTTCGACGAGCCCACCTCCGCCCTCGACCCCGAGATGATCAACGAGGTCCTCGACGTCATGGTGCAGCTGGCCAAGGAAGGCATGACCATGATCGTCGTGACCCACGAGATGGGGTTCGCCCGCAAGGCCGCGGACCGGGTGGTGTTCATGGCCGACGGGCAGATCGTCGAGCAGGCGAAGCCCGAGGAGTTCTTCACCAACCCGCAGTCGAGCCGCGCCAAGGACTTCCTGTCCAAGCTGCTCACGCACTGACCCCACATCCTCTACTTCCGCGCACCCGGGCCGATCGGCCCTGAAGAAAGGAAAGCCCTCACATGGCACTCTTCCGCACCAAGAAGGCCGTGCTGGCTGCCGCGACGGCGGCCCTCGCACTGGCCCTGTCCGCCTGTGGCGGCTCCGGCGGCTCGGGCGGCGGGGGCGAGTCCTCCGCACCGTACCCCGTCGCGAGCAACGTCTCGCTCACTGGCAGCCCGACCTTCGACAAGATCAAGTCGGCGGGAAGGGTCACCATCGGGGTCAAGCAGGATCAGCCCGGCCTCGGCTTCATGGACGCCGCCACGGGCCAGTACAGCGGCTTCGACATCGAGATCGCCAAGTGGATGGCGGCCTCGCTCGGCTACGCGCCGGACAAGATCGACTTCAAGCCGATCCCCTCCGCGAACCGCGAGTCCGCGATCCAGAATGGGGACGTCAACTTCTACATCGGCACGTACTCGATCACTGACAAGCGCAAGCAGCAGGTCGACTTCGCCGGGCCGTACTTCATCACCGGCCAGGGACTGCTCGTGAAGAAGAGCAACACGACGATCAACAGCGAGAAGGACCTCGCCGGCAAGACGGTGTGCTCGGCGACCGGCTCCACGCCGATCCAGAACATCAAGGCGAACTTCCCCCAGACCCAGACCCGGGAATTCGACACGTACTCGCAGTGCGTCGAGGCGCTGAAGAACGGCCAGGTGGACGCCGTCACGACTGACCAGGCCATCCTCCTCGGCTACGCAGCGCAGGAGCCCGACACGCTCAAGGTCGTCGGCCAGCCGTTCACCACTGAGAAGTACGGCATCGGTCTTCCCAAGGGGGACACCGCCCTGCGCAAGTTCTTCAACGACACGCTGACCAACGGCAAGGACACGTGGCAGAAGATCTACGACTCGACGCTCGGCAAGTCGGGCACGAAGGTCCAGCAGCCCGCCGTCGACAACTACTGACAGGCACTGGTGGGCGGGGCGCGAGGCGTCCCGCCCACCGCTGTTTCCGCTAGAAAGCGAAGGCTGCCGTGAACACGCTCCTCGACAATCTCGACCTCTTCACCACCGGCTTCAAGAACACCATCATCCTGTTCGTCGTCTCCGGGATCCTCTCCCTCATCCTGGGCACGATCGTCGGTGCCATGCGGGTCTCCCCCGTCCCAGCCCTGCGCGCCTTCGGCACGCTGTACGTCAACGTCGTCCGCAACACCCCGCTGACGCTCGTCCTGTTCTTCTTCGCCCTCGGCTACCCGAAGCTCGGCCTCCCGGAGATCGACTTCATGACGGCGGCGATCATCGGACTCACGCTCTATACGGCCACTTATGTGGCCGAGGTCCTGCGCTCGGGCATCAACACGGTGCCGGTGGGCCAGGCCGAGGCCGCCCGTGCGATCGGACTGCCCTTCACGCAGACCCTCACGCTCGTGGTGCTCCCCCAGGCCTTCCGGTCCGTGCTCCCGCCGCTGTTCAGCGTGCTGATCGCGCTGCTGAAGAACACGACCGTGGCCGCGGGTTTCTCCGTGGCTGAGGCAGGTGCCATCCGCGCCAATCTCTCGGAGCGCGGCTACCCGGCTATGGAAGGCCTCCTCTGGGTGGCGCTGTTCTTCGTGATCCTCGTCCTGATCCTCGCCCAGATCCAGCGCTACTTCGAGCAGAAGTGGAAGGTGGCCCGATGAGTTCCGTCCTCTACGATGCCCCCGGCCGCAAGGCCCGCTCCCGGCACCTCCTGCTCGGGATCGTCGGCACCCTCGTGATCGTCGCGATCCTCGCGTTCATCGTGTGGCGCTTCGCCGAGTCCGGCCAGTTCAGCGCCGCGAAGTGGCAGATCTTCACCTTCCCCCGCGTCCAGCAGACGATCCTGCAGGCCGTCGGGGCGACACTCTCTGCCTTCGCAGTGGCTGCCGTCGGCAGCCTCGTCCTCGGGCTCGTCCTGGCCGTGGGCCGCCTCTCCGACCGGCCGTGGGTCTCGCGCCCGTTCCATTGGTTCACCGAGCTCTTCCGCGCGATCCCCGTGCTGATCCTCATGATGATGATCTACTACGGGCTCCCGCCGCTCTTCCAGGTCTCGTGGCCGCCCTTCGTGGCCGTTGTCGTGGCGCTCATCCTCTACAACGGCTCGGTCCTCGCCGAGGTCTTCCGCGCAGGCATCGAAGCGCTGCCGAAGGGCCAGCGGGAGGCAGGGTTCGCGATCGGACTGCGCAAGTCGCAGGTCATGCAGACCATCCTGCTGCCGCAGGCAGTCCGTTCGATGCTGCCGGTGATCATCTCCCAGCTCGTCGTGACGCTGAAGGACACCGCACTGGGCTTCATCGTCACGTACAACGAGATCCTGTTCCAGGCGAAGTACTTCGGCTCCCAGGCGCAGTATGGCTCGCCGATCGTGCCCGCCGCGATGGTCGCCGGCGTGCTGTATGTGGGCATGTGCCTCATCCTGTCCGGCATCGCGAAGTACGCCGAGAGCAGGCTCCGCAAGAGCCAGCGCGTGTCCGGGAGGAAGACCGGCGGAGCGATGGCGGCGGCAGCTGAGGCCGCCACCAAGGTCTAGCAGTATGGCCGTTCCCGGCACTGCCGGGAACGGCCGCAAAGGCCAGTCCGGCGCTTCACGGCTGGGCCCGGAGCCACGCCTCGAGCGAGGCCAGGCAGGCACGGATATCGGCCCCGGCTACGCGCTCATCGTCCTTGTGGGCGAGGAGCGCGTCGCCGGGGCCGTAGTTCACCGCCGGCACGCCGAGATCCGAGAACCGCGCGACGTCGGTCCACCCGTACTTCGGCTGCGCATCGCGGCCCACGACGGCGACGAAAGCGGCCGCCGCCGGGTGGGTGAGGCCGGGACGGGCCCCCGATGCGCCATCCGTACGGACCACGTCAAACCCGTCGAGCAGCGACCGGACGTGCTGCTCTGCCTCGTCGAGGGTCTTGTCCGGGGCGAAGCGGTAGTTGATGGTCACCGTGCAGCGGTCCGGGATGACATTGCCCGCGGTGCCGCCCGCGATCCCCACGGCGTTGAGGCTCTCCCGGTAGTCGAGCCCCTCCACGGTCACCGTGGCCGGCTCGTACGCCGCAAGCCGCTCGAGGATCGGCGCGGCCGCGTGGATGGCGTTCCGTCCCATCCAGGCCCGCGCGGAGTGCGCGGCCTCCCCCACCGTCGTGGCCTCGACCCGAAGCGTCCCATTGCAGCCGCCCTCAACCGCGCCGTTGGTTGGCTCGAGCAGAATGGCGAAGTCACCGGCCAGCAGTTCCGGGTGGTGCGCGGCCAGGCGCCCAAGCCCGCTCTTGGAGGCCTCCACCTCCTCGTGGTCATAGAAGACGAAGGTGACGTCCCGTCCAGGAGTCCCCGTAGCGGCAGGGGCGCTGGCAGCGGCACTCTCGGCACCGGCGTCATCCGCGGGGAAGAGCCGGGCCGCGAGCGCAAGCTGCACCGCAACACCGCCCTTCATGTCGGTTGCGCCGCGGCCCCAGAGGATGCCGTCGCCCGGCTCGCCGTCCCAGGACGACGGCACGGTGCCACGCGCCCCGTCCGCCGTCGGCAGGGGCACCGTGTCGAGATGGCCCGCGAGGATGACGCGCTCCGGTCGGCCCAGCGCCGAGCGAGCGACAATGGCATCGCCGTCGCGTGTCACCTCGAGGGACGTCTGGGCGCACAGCGCGCCCTCGAGCAGGTCCGCCAGCGCCGCCTCGCCCCCTGACACGCTCTCGACGTCGATGAGCGCCGCGGTGAGCAGCGCGACGTCCTGGGTGATGTCGAGGGGGGCGGCGGGGCTGGTGGCGGGAGTCACCCGCCCAGCATAGTTGGGCGCGGACCGGGGCAGCCGCGGCCGCCGATAGACTGGCGGCATGACTGAAACCCCTGCCGCATCCCGCGCTGCCCACGGCTTCGGGCTCGCCACGATCCACGTCGCGACCGGGTCCGACGGCTCCGCCGGCGAGGCCACGGTCCTCGACGTCTGGTTCCCCGAGCCCGCCCTCGGCGAGGCTGCCGAGCACCTCTCCGACGACGCCGTCGTCGACTCCGCTCCCGCAGAGCTCCAGGCCGCCGCCGAGCACGGCGACGACGCCGATCGCGGCACGCAGACCAAGGTCGTGTTCGTCCAGATCGACCTCGACCAGGCGCCGGCGGACACCGCGGACGCGTACCTGCGGCTCCACCTGCTCTCGCACCGGCTCGTGCAGCCCAACACCATCAACCTCGACGGCCTGTTCGGCAAGCTCCCCAACGTGGTCTGGACCAACTTCGGCCCGTGCCACCCCGCGGGCTTCGAGTCCACCCGCGCGAGGCTGCGCCGGCGTGGGGCCGTGACGGTGTACGGCGTCGACAAGTTCCCCCGAATGGTGGACTACGTGGTACCCACGGGCGTGCGCATCGCGGACGCCGACCGCGTGCGCTTGGGCGCCCACCTTGCCGAGGGCACCACCGTGATGCACGAGGGCTTCGTGAACTTCAATGCCGGCACCCTCGGGACCTCGATGGTCGAGGGCCGCATCTCTGCTGGCGTCGTCGTCGGGGACGGCAGCGACGTCGGCGGCGGAGCATCGATCATGGGCACCCTCTCGGGGGGCGGCAAGGAGCGCATCTCGCTCGGCGAGCGCGTTCTCCTCGGTGCGAACTCCGGCGTGGGCATCTCGATCGGCGACGACTCCGTGGTCGAGGCCGGGCTCTACGTCACGGCCGGGACGCGGGTGCGGATCAGCGGGTTCAAGGACGCCTTCGGGGAGAACGCGGAGAAGGTCGTCAAGGCGGCCGATCTCTCGGGCCAGCCCAACCTCCTCTTCCGCCGCAATTCCACCAACGGCCAGGTCGAGGCACTCCCCCGCGCCGGCCAGACGGTCGAGCTCAACGAGGCACTGCACGCCAACTGACGCCGTGCGCTGAAGCACCCGATGCCCGACGGCGGGCGCGCGCCCAGACGCGCGCCCGCCGTAGGGCGTCACGTCACCTCTGGTCCGAAGACCCCGCCCGCAAGCCCAGCCAAGCCAAGGAGCTCCCGGATGGCCCTCGCCCGCAGAGCGCGGCGCGCCCTCACCGTCCTCGTGGCGCTCGCCCTCGCCTCCGTGGGCGTCTACATCGCCGCGCTTGTGCTCAACCGCAGCGACAAGCCGATCGTGGAGGGCTGCACCGCACCGCTCGGCAGCGCGACGCAGCAGCTCGCCACCGACCAGGCCGCGAACGCCTCACTCATCACGGCGATTGCCGTGCGCCGCGGCCTGCCGCCGCGGGCGGCGACGATCGCGCTGGCCACCGCCATGCAGGAATCCAAGCTCCGCAACATCAGCTACGGCCACGCCGACTCCCTCGGCCTCTTCCAGCAGCGGCCTTCCCAGGGATGGGGCACTCAGGCGCAGATCATGGACCCCGTCTTTGCGACGAACGCGTTCTACGACGGGCTCGTCAAGATCCCGGGCTATGAATCGCTGCCGATCACGGATGCGGCCCAAGAGGTCCAGCGCTCGGGCTACCCGCAGGCCTACGCGCAGCACGAGGACATGGGCCGGGCCTTCGCCTCAGCGCTGACGGGGCAGTCGCAGGCCGCGTTGACCTGCACGCTGCGCCCTCCTGACGCCGCCGGGGACCCCGAGGAGGTCAGGTCCGAGCTGACGCGCGCGTACGGGGCGATGCAGGCCACCGCCGCAGGGAAGACGCTCGCGGTCCCTGCCAGCGGCGCCACCGGATGGTCCATTGCACAGTGGGCCGTCGCGAACGCCAAGCAGCTCGCGATCACGAAGGTCGACTTCTCCGGCCACACCTGGCTGCGCGACGGAAACAAGGGCTGGACCGACTCCGCCGCCCCCGACGGCACGGTGACCATCACCGTCGCCCCAACACCGTAGGACAGGAAGCTCCCGGGAGCCCTGGCCTCGAGATCGTCCGTCAGGCACCCAGGAGGCGAGTCTCGATGAGGTCCACAGAACGAGCCGTACCTCCAGCTGCCCGCATGGACACGCCGAGCTCGCGTGCACGACGCCGGTAGGCCGGGTCCCCGAGGACCCTGGCGACGGCATCGCGCACCTGGGAGGGCGTGGGCCGCCCAGTCCCGAGGTCTATCCCAGCGCCGGCCCAGGCCACACGACGGGCGATGTCCGGCTTGTCGATCGCGCTGCCGGCGATGACGAGGGGCACGCCGGCGCCGAGCGCGGCGAGCACCGTCCCGTATCCGCCATTGCTCACGACGGCGTCCAGGTCCTCGAGGATCCGCGCGTAGGGGAGGAAGTCGGTCGCGAACGCACCGGCGGGCATGTCCCCGAGTCCCACGCCGCCGCCCGTCGCGAGCACGACGACGGGCCGTCGCCCATGGCTGCCTCCGCGCCGCGAGTGAGCCCTGCCAGAGCGGGGAGCAGAAGCTCGGTGGGATCCACGTTGAGCGTTCCCTGGGTCACGTGGACCAGCGGCGCCCCCCGCGGGCCACCGGCCCCACCATGCCGGCAGCGGGCCAGCAGACGGAGGCACGAGCTGGCCGATGAGCTCGACGCCGGGGACCGGCTCCGGCCGCGGATACTCGAGCTCTGGGATCCCCTGGGCGATCGTCAGCCGCTCCGAGTACGCCGAGTCGAGACCGGGCCGGCGGGTCGGCCCCAGCCCGAGGGCGGAGCGCTGCCGGTTCACCAGGCCCCGCACCGCTTCCCCCGGACCAGCGGACATCGCCGCCGCCAGGACCCGGTTGCGCAAGGCCGCGGGTCGGCTGCGCGCCGGCAGGAACGGCGATCCCGCTGGCGGCCCCCACGGGTTGTGGGCGCTGAGGGGGACGAGGGAGACGCCGGCCCAGGGCACGCCCTCGCGCTCGGCCCAGAGGCCCGGGCCGAGGCACAGGCAGTCGGCCACCACCGCGTCGGGCCGGACATCGGAAGCCAGCCGCGCGACGTCGTGCGCTTGGGCCGCAGCGGTGCCGATGAACAGCTCGCGCATGTTGGCCACGATGGCCCGGAGGCCGCGCCCGCGGCCGATGGCGGGAAACGTCTCGCCGATCGCAAGGTCGTCGAAGTCCGGGGCTTCGCTCCACAGCCAGACGCGCGCGCCGGCCTCCTCGAACCGCTGCGCGTACTTCCTCCCGGTGTAGGCCACGACGTCGTGTCCGCGCCCCACGAGTGCGGCGGAGAGGGCGGCTAACGGGTTGACGTGGCCGGCGAACGGCATGGCGGCCACGAGGACGGTTGCCATGCGTCAGATGAGCAGCTCGACGACTGGCTTGAGGTAGCTCCGGAACGCTTCCTTGTCCGCCAGGAGGCTCTGGCTCATGATCACCTTGTCGGCGTTCACGAGCCAGGCGCGGTCCTCGCACAGCGGGAGCTCGATGATCGTGAGGGTGAAGTCCCGGGCCGATGAGCCGACCTCGAGCTGGCGCTCCTCGACGATCTCCCGCAGGAGGTCCGTGGCACCTGAGGCCTCCCGCTCCTTCTCGAGGCGCTCATACTCCGCGCGGCGTTCGCGCGCCCAGGTGAGGGCGGCGCCGAAGTGGGCCTGGAGCGAGCGCTGGAGCGCCGGGGCCTGGCCGAAGGCCGGGAAGGACGGCGGCTCCACGGCAGGGCTCATCTCGGGATGGTTCTCGATGAGGTGCTGCCACCACGCCTCCCACTCCCGCCGCAGTGCGGGAACACCGCCCACGTGCTGGGTGATCTGGTGGTGGTCCGCCTCACGGACCCTTGGGTTCGCGGGAGTGACCGGCGGCATGCCCGCACCGTTGAGCCCCGCGTGATCCTTCAGGTAGAGCGCCAGGAGCATGGGGCCGGACGTGTCCATGGTGACTCGCCAGCCGGGCCCGCCAATGTGGTGCATCAGTCGATTCGCTTCCTTGCCGGTCTTCTCCCAGTGTATTCCCCCAGCTGCATTTCAGATCCCGGCCTTCCCTGCGCCCCGGACCTGGGCGGCGAGCACCTCGCGGCAGAGCTGGGCGTCGAGCCAGCGCCCCTGCAGCATGGCATGGAGGCCGAGCCCCTCCACAGTGGCGAGGAGGCGCTCCGCCTCGATGACGAGGTCCGCCGCACCGAGCGCCGGCCTCAGCGCGGAGAGCATCTGCCCGACCGCGGCCGCGACGGCTCGGTGGCTGCGCTCCGCAGTGGGCTCGAGCTCGGGCCGGGTGCGGGCGGCGAGCTTGAACTCTGTCCACACGCAGAGGTCGACGGCGCGCTCCTCGTCGAGCGGCAGGAGCTGGCTCAGCTGTGCCACAACGCCGTCATGGGTGCCTGGTGCCGCCGTTCCTGCCGCCGCGCGGAGCCGCTCCAGCACGGCGTCGACCACCGACTCGAACGCGAACACGAGCAGCTCCGTGGAGGAGGCGAAGTAGTGCCGGACTGAGCCGACGACGAGCCCGGCCTCCGCAGCCACCTCCCGCAGCGAGACCCGCTCGAGGCCGTCCGCGACGACGATCCGCTTGACCGAGTCCACAACCTCCTGGCGGCGCTGGGCCGCGTCCACCATTCTGGGCACACCCCCTCTCTAGCACACCTGTGCTGGTAGTCCTAAAGCGCCGGGCGGCCGGAGCGGTCGATAGGATGAAGGCCATGCGAATCCTCGTCACCGGCGGCACCGGCTACATCGGTTCCCACACGGTCCTGACCCTCCTGAGCGCCGGCCATGACGTCGTCGCCGTCGACAACCTCTCCAATTCCAGCCCCGAGTCGCTGCGGCGCGTGGGCGAGCTCGCGGGACGCGAGGCGACCTTCGTCAAGGCAGACATCACGGACGAGGCCGCCCTCGACGCGGTCTTCTCCGATCACTCGCCGGAAGCCGTCATCCACTTCGCCGGGCTCAAAGCCGTCGGTGAGTCCGCACGCATCCCGCTGGACTACTACTTCAACAACGTCACCGGCACCATCGCGCTCCTGCGTGTCATGGAGCGCCACGCCGTCCGCACCATCGTCTTCTCCTCCTCCGCCACCGTGTACGGCGACCACAATCCCGCCCCCTACATCGAGAAGATGGAGATCGGGGCCATGAACCCGTATGGGCGCACCAAGGAGCAGATCGAGGACATCCTCAGCGACCTCGGCGCCTCTGACCCGTCCTGGCGCATAGCACTGCTGCGCTACTTCAACCCCGTCGGTGCCCACCCGTCCGGCCGCATCGGAGAGGACCCGCAGGGCATCCCCAACAACCTCGTCCCCTTCATCGCCCAGGTCGCGGTGGGCCGACGCGAGAAGCTCATGGTCTTCGGCGGGGACTACCCCACGCCCGACGGAACCTGCCAGCGGGACTTCATCCACGTCGTCGACCTGGCCGAGGGCCACGCCGCGGCGCTGGAGTACCTTCAGGGCCACGAGGGCGTCTACCGGTGGAACCTGGGCTCCGGCACAGGCACGAGCGTCCTCGAGATGCTTCACGCCTTCGAGAAGGCCGTGGGCTCGCCGATCCCCTACGAGATCGCCCCTCGCCGCCCCGGCGACCTCCCCGCCTTCTGGGCGGGCCCCTCCAAGGCCCTCGCAGACCTCGGCTGGTCCACCACCAGGAGCGTGGACCAGATGTGCGAGGACCACTGGCGCTGGCAGAAGAACAACCCGATGGGCTACCAGGACGCCTGAGCGGGAGTGCGCCCGGATCAGTCCGGGGACGACGACGGCCGGTGCCTTCCGCAGCGGAAGGCACCGGCCGTCGTCGTCCTCACAGGAGGAGGGTCAGCGCGCGGGGTAGTCCCGCTTCTCCTCGCCGACGTAGAGCTGGCGGGGCCGCCCGATCTTGGTCTGCGGGTCCTTGATCATCTCGCGCCACTGGGCGATCCAGCCCGGGAGCCGCCCGATCGCGAAGAGGACCGTGAACATCTTCTCGGGGAAGCCCATCGCCTTGTAGATGAGGCCCGTGTAGAAGTCGACGTTCGGGTACAGCTTGCGCTGGATGAAGTACTCGTCCGCGAGGGCCTTCTCCTCGAGGCGCATGGCGATCTCGAGCAGCTCGTCGTTGCCGCCGAGCTTGCCGAGGATCTCGTGCGCCGTGGCCTTGATGATCTTGGCCCGCGGGTCGTAGTTCTTGTAGACGCGGTGCCCGAACCCCATGAGCCGGACGCCGTCTTCCTTGTTCTTGACCTTCTCCATGAAGTCCTCAGGCTTGATGCCGTCGGCCTGGATGCGGCGGAGCATGTTCAGCACGGCCTCGTTGGCCCCGCCGTGCAGCGGACCGAAGAGGGCATTGATGCCCGCCGAGACGGACGCGAACATGTTCGCATTGGCCGAGCCGACGAGGCGCACCGTCGAGGTCGAGCAGTTCTGCTCGTGGTCGGCATGCAGGATCAGGAGCGTGTCGAGCGCCTTCACCACGAGCGGGTCGAGCTCGTAGGGCTCGGCCGGGAGGCCGAAGGAGAGGCGCAGGAAGTTCTCCACGAGGTTCATGGAGTTGTCCGGATAGAGGAGGGCCTGCCCAATCGACTTCTTGTGCGCGTAGGCGGCGATGACCGGGAGCTTGGCCATGAGGCGGATGGTGGAGAGCTCCACCTGCTCCTCGTTGAAGGGGTCGAGCGAGTCCTGGTAGAACGTGGACAGCGCCGACACTGCCGAGGACAGGACGGGCATCGGGTGTGCGTCCCGCGGGAACCCGGCGAAGAAGCTCTTGAGCTCCTCGTGCAGGAGGGTGTGGCGCCGGATCTTCTGATCGAACGCCTCGAGCTCGGCGCCCGTGGGCAGGTTCCCGTAGATGAGGAGGTAGGAGACCTCGAGGAAGCTCGAGTGCTGCGCCAGCTGCTCGATGGGGTAGCCGCGGTACCGCAGGATGCCCTCATCGCCGTCGATGAAGGTGATCGCCGACGTGGTGGCGGCGGTGTTCATGAAGCCGGGGTCGAAGGTGACGGCACCGGTCTCCTTCAGCAGCTTCGAAACGTCATAGCCGTCGTTCCCCTCGACAGCCGCGATGCGGGGAAGCTGGAGCTCTCCCCCTTCGTGACGCAGGACAGCGCCGTTCGTCTCAGACATGGTTCCCCTTCAATGGGTAGCTCGCAACGCTCATACGCTACTCCGAGTTCGCGTGCGTGACTAAATCGATACCGGACGTCCCGAGTCGCCTCGGGGGACCTCCGGAGAGCCGGCCGGGATGGCCCGGCTATCGGGCCGTGAGCCGCTCCACAGCGGCGTCGATCCGTTCGTCGGTGCCGGTGAGGGCCACACGCACGTATCCCTGGCCCGCCTCGCCGTAGAACACTCCGGGGCCGACGACGATGCCCAGCTCGGCGAGCCGGCCCACTGTGGTCCAGGTGTCCTCTCCCGCCGTGCACCACAGGTACAGCCCCGCCTCGGAGTGCGAGAGAGTGAGCCCGAAGGCCTCGAGGGCCGGCAGGAGCCGCTCCCTGCGGGCACGGTAGAGGTCCTTCTGGGCGAGCACATGTGCCTCGTCGCCGAGCGCAGCCCGCATGGCCTCCTGCACTGGGTAGGGCATGATCATGCCCGCGTGCTTGCGGCTGTTGACGAGGTTCGGCATGAGCTCGGGCGCACCGGCGACGAACGCCGCCCGGTATCCGGCGACGTTCGACTGCTTGCTCAGCGAGTAGACGCTCAGCAGGCCGGTGAAGTCGCGGCCGCTCACGCGGGGATCCAGCACCGAGGGCACCGTCTCGCCACCCCGCTGCGCATCCCACGCACCCCAGCCGAGTTCGGCATAGCACTCGTCGGAGGCAACAACCGCACCGAGGGAACGTGCGCGGTCGACGACGGCGCGCAGCTGCTCCGCGTCGCTCACCGCCCCCGTCGGGTTCCCGGGAGAGTTGACCCACACGAGGCGCACCCGGGCGAGGGTGTCGTCGTCGAGTTCGTCGAGGCTGTCGGCACCGACGGCCGTCGCACCGGCGAGGCGCGCGCCCATGTCGTAGGTGGGGTACGCGACGCTGGGACGGACCACGACGTCGCCCTGGCGCAGGCCAAGGAGGAACGGCAGCCACGCCACGAGCTCCTTGGAGCCGACCGTGGGCATGACCGACTGCTCGTCGAGGCCGGTCACGCCGCGCCGGCGCGCGTACCATTCGACGACGGCCTCGCGGAGCGCCGAAGTGCCGTGCACCGTGGGGTAGCCATGGGCATCCGCCGCGGCGCGCAGTGCCTCCTGGACCACCTCGGGGGTGGGATCCACCGGGGTGCCGATGGAGAGGTTGACAACCCCTCCGGGGTGTCGCGCGGCCGCGGCCGCGTACGGCGCCATGGCTTCCCACGGGTAGTCGGGAAGGTCGAGGCCGAACCCCCGGGCCGTGGCGTGCTGGGACCCTTCCACGCTCAGCTGGCCGGAACCTGCGGGGGCAGCGCGGCGACGAGTGGGTGGTCCTTGTGGGTGTTGCCCAGCTTGGCGGCACCTCCCGGGGAGCCGAGGTCGTCGAAGAACTCGACGTTGGCCTTGTAGTAGTCGCTCCACTCCTCAGGCACGTCGTCCTCGTAGTAGATCGCCTCGACCGGGCACACGGGCTCGCAGGCGCCGCAGTCGACGCACTCGTCCGGGTGGATGTACAGCGACCGCTCGCCCTCGTAGATGCAGTCGACGGGGCATTCCTCGACGCAGGCCTTGTCCTTCACATCCACGCACGGCTGTGCGATCACGTATGTCACGGTGCCACTCCCTCTTCCACGTTCCTGCGGGCCGATTGAGCCTATTATCCCCCCGGCTCCGCGCGCCACTCCAACGTCACACGCGGCCGCGGAGAGGGCAGGCCTACCATGGAGCGTGCCTTCCTCGCCGGCCCACCTCCTGAGCTCCCTGCCGCTCGGCACGCGCGTCGTCGTCCGGAGCCGGATCGACGGCGGCTTCACCGACGCCCTCGGCGATCTCGTGGCACGCGACGCCGGGACGGTCACCGTGCGCACGAGGCGCGGCGACGCCATCGTGCGCCTCGAGACGGTGGTGGCGGCGAAGCCGGTTCCTCCCCCGCCGGCGGCGCGGGCACCGCGGGGGCGGCGACAGCCGGAGGGCTAGGGCTGCACCATCCGCTGGTTGGTGTTGACGTAGGTGATGGAGTCCGCGGTGGAGCCCACGAGGCCCATCGTGACGTTCGCGAGGCCCGGTGCGACCGTGTCCAGTGGCGGGGGCGTGTCGGTTCCGATGCTGAGGCTCTGGCCCCCGATGGTCGTGGCGGTGATCGAGCCCACGTAGACGTTCACGTGTCCCCGGAGGGTCATCGTGTCCGCGGACGTCACCAGGCCCGGTCCGTTGGGCTGGCGCACCGTGAGCGAGAATCCCGTGACCGTGACAGAGTCCGCGGTCATCTTCAGCACCCGGATCCCGCTTCCGTCGACGGTCGGCAGGGTGACAACAGTGATCGTCACCAGCCCAGTGAATGACAGGGCCTTGGAGCCCATGGACGCCGGGGTCTTCGTGTAGTAGGTCGTGCCGCTGTCCCGAGGCGCGGGCACGGGTGTGCTCGACGTGGGATCCGGGGTCGCACTCGGCGACGGGATGGCCGTCGACGGATCCCCGGGCAGCGCCGGCACGCTGGGGGTGGCACCGAGCCCGGGCAGCAGTGAGCCTGGCAGCGTGGGAACGGGTGCCGGGTCGGCGGGGAGCCCCACGCCCGGGGTGCCCGCACCCGGGACGGAGGGCGTGGGCGTGGGGCTCGGCGCCGGGCAGGCCGTGATCAGCGGGACACAGAGGTCGGCGGGGACGCTCGCCGGTGCCCGCGCCGCCCCGAGGGTGAAGGGCACGGTGAGCAGCGCACCGGCCGCGACGGCCGCCATCCTGCGCGCGCGGCGTGGACTCACGCCGCCCTCTTTCGCCGTGCCGTGTCCCGCGGACCCATCCATGCCACCACGAGAACACCACCCGTGCAGGCGAGGAGCATGCCGATGAGGAATCCGCCCAGATTCACCCCCACGAGGGAGTAGACACCCACCGCGAGGGTCAGCACGCCATAGAACACGCGCTGGGCCGGCGACGCGATCGCCAGGACGCCCAAGAGCACCAGCAGGATGGGGATCAGGGTCGACTGCAGCCCTTCGATGCCCAGCTGGACGTGGATGTTGCCGATGTCGAGCTGCCCGGAGAAGAACATCTCCACTCCGCCCGCGGCACTCAGGATCCCGCCGACGAACGGCCTCTGCCGCCGCCAGTGCGTGAATCCTGCGGCTCGCCTGTTCTCCCGTGGGCCCGGCGACGGCGCCAGAACCGGGTTCTGGGCCGTCACCGCCGTTTCACTGCTCAGAAGCATTCCGTGCCGTTCGTCAGTTCCAGCTTCATGCCGGAGAGGTTGAATACCGAGGCCTGCGTGCTCCACGCCGTCTGCTTCAGACCGCCGATCGTCACTGTGTCGGCATCCTGGGCGAAGTCACCCGCCGCGCCCTTTGCCGCCGTGTTGACGGTCGAGGCATCGACGCCGATGCGGATATTGGAGAAGGACGCGTCACCCTGGAGCCCCGTCATGCCGATCTGCAGGTCCGACGCCGTGGCAGGGCTGTTGCCGCCGCCGGCGTGGATCAGCAGGCCTACCGTCCCCATGGGGGTCTGCGTAACCACGGACTGGCACAGGTTCGCAAGGCTCGCGCTCTTGATGTTCGCGATCGCGACCGGGTTGGCAGAACCCGAGGCATCCTTGGCCACTCCGGCGTACTGCGAGAATCCGGAGCCGTCGAGTTTGTCGGCGCTGATCTTGAACTGGCTGCCGGAGACGGCGAACGAGACCGGAACGGCTCCCTCGGCGACGCCGCCCATCAGGACCGCCGCCGCGACGGCGGTCGGCACAGCAGCGAGAGTGATGCGGCCTGCCCGGGACGTGCTCATGGCCCGGACGCGCTGTGAGACGGGGAACTTCATTGATCCTCCTGACTGGGGAGCCGCCTGGGGCGGCGGCAACACCGTCGAGACTATTGAACTGTTGACTGCCAGTCAATAGTCTGAGGGAGGACACCCTGCCGATCAGTAGACTTCTCATGTGTCCGGACTCCAGCGCGCCCGCCTCAGCCCTCAGGACCGGAGGGCGCAGCTCGTCGCGGCCGGGGTGAACTTCCTGACCGACCACAGACTGGACGATCTGACGATGGACGAGCTCGCCCGCCTGGCCGGTGTCTCGCGTGCCCTCGTGTTCCACTACTTCGACACTCGTCAGGGCATGCAGCAGGCAGTGGTCACACGAGCGCGCGACAGCCTCCTCGACGCGACCGCACCCCGGCAGGAGCTGGCTCCACGGGAGCGGATCCGGGACACGCTGCTCAGGACCACGCAGTTCGTGCAGCAGCATCAGGGCACCTTCTACTCCCTCGTGCGGGGCACGGCGAGCGGGGACCCGGCAGTGCGCACGATCATCGACGAGTCCCGCGAGCTGAACGCGCAGCGCCTGCGCGAGGCTCTCGTCGAACTGGGCATGGCGGACGCGCTGCTGCTCCGGGTGGCGCTGCGGGCCTGGGTCGCCTTTGCCGAGGAGACGCTCATCAGCCTCGCGATCGAGCGGGACGCTGAGGCGGAGGACGTCACACGCTTCCTCGAGGCGTCACTCCACGCGGTGGTCGGCTCCATTGGAGGCCAGAGGCTCTGAGTGCGCGCTCCTTGCGCCCTGAAGCTGTCGGTCCTACGATTATATAAATCGATTGGATTTAAGGCTGGGCTGGGGTGGCCGCCGAAGGAGGCTTGCCATGTCATTGAAGTCCCTGCTGGGCGCGTTGGCGCAGACGCCCCTGTCCCCGCTGGTCCTGGAGGAGCCGCGCTTCGAGAGCGTTGCGGTCCGTACCGCTCAGGACTGTCTGCAGGTCGAGGTCGTCCTGGCCTCGCTCGGATTCGTGGCGCTGGGGGCCGTGCGCGCCAGCGCGCGCTTCACCGCACTGCTCGAGCGGACCGACGCCGACGGCGTTCGCCACCGGCGCGAAGTGGCCACCATCGAGGCGGCCGTGGCGGATTTCCGCAGGGCAGGCGTAGGGCGTGCCCGCGCGGAGCTCGAGGTGCTCGGAGCGCCCCTCGAGCGGCTGTCCCCCCGCGCCGGGGCCGCACGCTCCGAAGAGGTCTCGGTGGTCCACGCCGCCTTCTCCGACCTCGTCATCACCGATCCCACCCACCGTCTCCTCTCACGCGTGCGCGGGCACTGGGCCCTCACCGGGGCACCCCTTGCAGCGGGAACCGCGGCTGCCGGTGCCGTCTCCCTCTGAGCCTCACTCAGCTTCCGCGTCGGGCAGCATGCGCATCCGGAAGAACGGACCAATCGCCACAGGCACCACGCCGAGCAGCGTCCCCACCACCGAGATCCACAGCGCGGGCGCAACGCCGAGCTGCTCGCCGAGCACTCCGCCCAGCAGCGACCCGATCGGCATGACGCCCCACACGACGCAGCGGATCGAGGCGTTCATGCGTCCGAGGAGCCGGGGCGGGCAGACCCGCTGCCGCATGCTCACCTGCATGACGTTGTAGACGAGCACTCCGAAGCTCACGCCGAACTCGCCGATGCTCAGCAGGACGAGCGCGAGCGGGCCCCCGCCGACGGCGAGCGCCGCGGGGAAGAGCAGCATTCCAGCTCCCGCGAGCAGGAGCCCGAGCGGCAGGAGGGGCCCCTCCCCCACGAACCGCGCCAGCCGCGGCCCGGCGGGGGCGCCGAGGAGTCCGCCGATCGCCCCAATCGACATCATCACTCCCAGCCCCACCGGGCCGAGCGCCAGTTCGCGGAGGATCACGAGCGGCATGAGCACCCACAGCACCGAGGAGAACAGGTTGCTGAGCGCGGTGCAGGCAACCACACGGCGGATGAGGGGATGGCGTGCCACGAAGACTGCGCCCTCCCGGATCTCGGCCCACAGGCTGCTCCCTGCAGTTCGCTCGGGCCTCTTCTCGGAGTCACGGACCCTGCCGAGACAGAGCGCAGAGGCCAAGTACCCTCCCGCCTCCGCCGCGAACAGTACGGGGGCGCTGACCAGGGTGAGCAGGAACCCGCCCAGCGCGGGACCGCCCATCCGGGCGACCTGCGCTGTGGCCTCGAGCTTGCCGTTGGCATCAGCCACTTGGGCGCGCTGCACGAGCAACGGGATATAGCTCTGGTACGCCACGTCGAAGAATACGGTTGCGACACCCACGACGGCGGCGACGACGTAGAGGTGCCACATCTGCAGGGCCCCGGCCCACCACAGCAGCGGCACGGCCGACATCGCTGTCATCCGGACGAGGTCGGCGCGGATCATGGTGCCGCGCTTGAGCCATCGGTCCACCCAGGCGCCCGCCGGCAGCCCCACGATGAGGAACGCCGCCATCGAGGCGGCGTTAAGCACGCCGAGGTCCATCTCCCCCGCCCCGAGCAGGCTCACGGCGAGCACCGGCAGGGCGAGCTGCCCCAGTTGGACGCCGAGCTGGCTGATGCCCTGCCCCGTCCAGAAGGCGACGAACGAGCGGGTCCGGACCAGCGGCCGGACCGAGACCTCGGAGGCACGCGGAGTGGTCATGCCGCCAGTGTGCGGCCAGTGATTGGGAAGTGTCAATCACTCGGCGGTAGAGTGAGGGCATGAGCGAGTCCGACGAGGCCGCGAAGGGCCGCGCACTCAGTTCCCCGCTGCGTCTGAGGATCCTGCGCATGTGCCTGCACCACTCGCGGACCAACAAGGAGATCGCCGACCTGCTCGGCATCAATCCCGCCACATGCCTGCACCACGTCCGCACCCTCGTGGCCACCGGATTCCTCGAGCCCCAGCCCGAACGCCGAGGAGCACGGGGAGCCAAGGAAGTGCCGTACCTGGCCACACGGAAGTCGTGGAGCCAGCACGTCGAGGACGTCTCCCCCATCCTCATCGAGACCTTCGTGCAGGAGACAGCGGCGCTGCCGCCCGAGGACATCACGGTGTGGCGGCTCGGCCTCAAGCTCAACGAGCAGCACCGGGACGAGCTCATGGACAAGCTCCGCGCGGTGGTCGACGAGTACGTGGCCATGCCTACGGACCCCGACGGCCAGGCGACCTCGCTCATGATCGCCCACCACCGGGATCCCACGGCGGACTAGCCCCGCGCACCCGTTCCAGGGCGTCGGCGCGCTTTCCCGCGGCGAGTACGACGGCGGCCGGCGCCTTCCGCGGGGAAGGCGCCGGCCGCCGTCGTACTCCAGCAGTGACTAGCTCCGGGAGCGGTTGCGCGCCGCCTTGAGGCGCTCGTTCGCGTCGAGGATCACCTTGCGGATGCGGATGTCCTCGGGCGTGATCTCCACGCACTCGTCCTCGCGGGCGAACTCGAGCGACTCCTCGAGGGTGAGCGTCCTCGGAGGGGTGAGGCCCTCGAAGTTGTCCGCCGTGGAGGAGCGCATGTTCGTGAGCTTCTTCTCCTTGGTGATGTTCACGTCCATGTCGTCGGCGCGGGAGTTCTCGCCCACGATCATGCCCTCGTACACCTCGGCCGTCGGCTGGATGAAGAAGGTGCCGCGCTCCTGCAGGTTGATCATGGCGAACGGCGTCGCTACCCCTGCGCGGTCCGCGATGAGCGAGCCGTTGGTGCGGTACTCGATCTCGCCGTGCCACGGCTCGTAGCCCTCGGAGATCGAGGCCGCGATGCCGGCGCCGCGGGTGTCCGTGAGGAACTTGGTGCGGAAGCCGATGAGGCCGCGGGAGGGAACCATGAACTCCATCCGGACCCAACCGGTGCCGTGGTTGGCCATGTTGGTCATGCGGCCCTTGCGGGCGGCAAGGAGCTGCGTGACGGCACCGAGGTACTCCTCGGGCACATCGATCGTCATGCGCTCCATCGGCTCGAGCACCTGGCCGTCGACCTTCTTGGTCACGACCTGCGGCTTGCCGACGGTGAGCTCGAAGCCTTCGCGGCGCATCTGCTCGACGAGGATCGCCAGGGCGAGCTCTCCACGGCCCTGTACCTCCCACGCATCCGGGCGTTCCGTGGGCAGGACCCGGATGGAGACGTTGCCGATGAGCTCCTTGTCGAGGCGGTCCTTGACCTGGCGCGCCGTGACCTTGGCGCCCTTGACCCGGCCCGCGAGCGGCGAGGTGTTGATGCCCACAGTCATGGAGATCGCGGGATCGTCCACGGTGATGAGGGGAAGCGGCTGGGGGTTGTCCACATCGGTGAGCGTCTCGCCGATCGTGATGTCCTCGATGCCGGCCACGGCGACGATCTCGCCCGGCCCCGCCGACTCCGCGGGGACCCGGTCGAGGGCCTTGGTGGCCAGGAGCTCGGTGATCTTGACCGTCTTGAGCGAGCCGTCGTGGCGGGCCCACGCGACCTGCTGGCCCTTGCGGAGGGTGCCGTTGTAGATGCGCAGGAGGGCGAGGCGGCCCAGGAACGGGGACGCGTCGAGGTTGGTCACGTGGGCCTGGAGAACGCCCTCGGGATCATAGGTCGGCGCCGGGATGTGCTTGAGGATGGTCTCGAAGAGGGGTTCGAGGTTCTCATTCGACGGCGCCGAGCCGTCAGCGGGCTGCTCGAGGGAGGCCGCGCCGACCCTGGCGGCCGCGTACACGACGGGGACGTCGAGGACCTTGTCCAGGTCGAGGTCTGGAACCTCGTCCGCCAGGTCCGAGGCAAGGCCGAGGAGGAGGTCCATGGACTCGGCCACGACCTCGTCGATGCGCGCATCGGGGCGATCGGTCTTGTTCACCACGAGGATGACCGGCTTGTGCGCGGCCAGCGCCTTGCGGAGCACGAATCGGGTCTGCGGGAGGGGTCCCTCCGAGGCGTCGACGAGCAGCACGACGCCGTCCACCATGGACAGGCCGCGCTCCACCTCGCCGCCGAAGTCGGCGTGGCCCGGGGTGTCGATCACGTTGATCGTGATGCCCTCGGGCTCCCCGACCTCCGCGGCCGCCGGGCCCGCGTAGCGCACCGTGGTGTTCTTCGCGAGGATGGTGATGCCCTTCTCGCGTTCGAGGTCGCCCGAGTCCATCACGCGGTCCTCGACCTCGCCGTGCGCGGCGAAGGAGTTCGTCTGGCGCAGCATGGCGTCGACCAGCGTGGTCTTGCCGTGGTCGACGTGGGCGACGATGGCGACGTTGCGGAGGTCGGTACGGGAAGCGGTGGACACAGTTTCAGTCATACGCGTGAGGCTCAATTCGGGTGGGTTCGCGACTTGTCCGCCCTACCCGCGCGGTCCCCTCGGGGGAGGGCAGTAGGCACAACGGAACAGACCCTGTCGAGGGCCAGCATCACGATTTTACTCTCTCCCGGGCGCGGCCGCTGCGTGGGGCCCATCACAGTCCCGGTTCTCGCGAGTCCCCAGCGGGGGCGGGGGGCTGGGGAGCACGACGACGAGGGGGAACCCGGGCGCCCGGGTTCCCCCTCGTCGTCGTGCTCCGCGGACTAGTCGATTCCGCTCGCGAGCAGCAGCTCGCGCAGCTCGCGGCGCTCGCGCTGCTTCTCGGGATCGGGCAGCGGCACTGCAGCGAGCAGCCGCTGCGTGTAGGCCTCCTGCGGGTTCCGGAGGATCGCGTCTCGGCTGCCCTGCTCGACGATCCTGCCGCGCTGCATCACGCAGATGTAGTCCGCGAGGACGTCGATCACGGCGAGGTCGTGGGTGACGAACAGGCACGCGAAGCCGAGCTCCTGCTGGAGAGCCTGGAACAGCTCGAGGACCTTGGCCTGGACGGACACGTCCAGCGCGGAGGTCGGCTCGTCCGCGACCATGAGCTTGGGCTTGAGCGAGAGCGCGCGCGCGATGCCGACGCGCTGCTTCTGGCCTCCCGAGAGCTCGTGCGGGTAGCGGTTGCGGTATGAGCGCGGCAGCTCGACCTGGTCCAGGAGCGTCTCGACCCGCTTCTGCAGCTCGGCTCCCTTCGCGACCCCGGCCAGGAGCATCGGCTCCCCGATCGACTCGCCGATCGGCAGGCGGGGATTCAGCGAGGAGGACGGATCCTGGAAGACCATGCCCACTGAGCGGCGGATCCCGTGGAGCTCCTTGGAGTTCTTCTTCAGCTTCGAGATCTCGCGGCCGGTGACCTTGAGCGAGCCCTCCGCGACGGGCAGGAGCCCGACGGCGGCGCGGCCGATCGTCGTCTTGCCCGAACCTGACTCCCCCACGAGGCCGACCACCTGGCCGGGGTACACCGTGAGGTTGGCGCCCTCCACGGCGCGGAAGGCGGCGACCCGGCCCTGCTTGGGATACTCGATCGCGACGTCCTTGAGGGTCAGGACGGGGTCGCCCCGGTGCGAGGCGGCGGCTTCGGCCTGGGCGAGCGCGAGCTCGTTCTCCCGCTCGCGCTCCCGCAGCTCCGAGGTGTCGACCGCTTCGAGCTCGGCACCTGTTGCCGCCGCCAGTGCGGCGGTGATGTCGACGTCGTTCTCGGTGCCCTCGCCGCCCTGGCCGAGGTGCGGGACCGCCGCGAGGAGCGCCTGCGTGTAGGGGTGCTGGGGGCGGTGGAAGATCTCCTCCGCGGTGCCCGTCTCCACGATCACGCCCCGGCGCATGACGGCGATGCGGTCGGCGAGGTCCGCCACGACGCCCATGTCGTGGGTGATGAGGATGACGGCCGAGTTGAGCTTGTCCTTGAGGTGTCGCATGAGGTCGAGGATCTCGGCCTGGACCGTCACGTCGAGCGCCGTGGTCGGCTCGTCCGCGATGAGCAGCTTCGGGTCGCACGAGAGGGACTGCGCGATCATGGCGCGCTGGCGCTGGCCGCCCGAGAGCTGGTGGGGGTAGGACTTGAAAGCCTTCTCCGGATCCGGCAGCTCGACGAGCTCGAGCATCGTGATGGCGCGGGCCTTCGCCTCGTCCGGGGAGATCGGGTTGTGGAGGCGGATGGTCTCCACGATCTGGTTTCCGATCGTGTAGACGGGGTTCAGCGCGGTCATCGGCTCCTGGAAGATGACGGCGACGTCGTCACCGCGCACACTGCGGGTCGCGGTCGCGCTGTCCTTGCCCATGAGCTCCCGGCCCATGAGCCTGACGCTGCCGGAGACGCGGCTGTTGGACGGGAGCAGGCCCAGCAGGGCCATCGAGCTGGCGGATTTGCCCGACCCCGACTCCCCCACGATCGCCAGCACTTCGCCGGCCTTCACCTCGTAGTTGAGGCCGATCGCCGCCGGGACCCATTCCTTCTCGACGCCGAAGTCGACGCTGAGGTCCTTCACCTCGAGGACCGTCTGGCCCTTGACCAGGTCCGCGCCGAGCCCGTTGGCCCTCTTGGCCTCCCGGCCTTTCGCCTGGCGGCGGGGCTGCCCCGCCGTGCCGAGGTTCTCAGCCATCCTTGTGCTTCCTTCCATGCGCCGCCCCGGCCGAGCGGGTCTGCTCGGGGGACGGAATCCTTGTTTGCATACGACGTCCTGCATCATGGGGGGCATGAGCGCTCTGCAGCATGCCGGCCCCACCGTTGTCTTCAAGGCCCGCAGCAACAGGCTGCTGGCGGTCGCACTCTGGGTGCTCGCCGGTCTGGGCCTCGTGGTGACTCTCGTCCAGGCCGGCGTGCCGGGCCTGCGGTTCGTGTCCCCGCTCGCCCTCATGGCGTGGGTCGCCTGGGCGTTGTTCTGGCGCCCCGCCGTGGTGGTGAGCGATGCCGGCGTCGAACTCGTGAACCCGGTGCGCCGCATCGGCGTGCCGTGGGAGGCGCTCGCGTTCGTCGACACGAAGTACGCGCTGACGCTGGGCACCGGCGCGGGCCGGTTCACCGCCTGGGCGGCGCCCGGACCGGGCGCCATGGGCGCGCGGCGTGCCCGGCCTGAGCACCTGACCGGGCTCCCGGAATCCAGCTACGGCCCCGAGCGGACTGTCCGTCCCGGAGACCTCGGCAGCACCGTCTCCGGCCAGGCAGCCATCCTCGTGCGACGCCGGTGGGCTGAGCAGGTTGACCACGGCACCTTGGAGACGGGCAGGGTGGAGGAGACCCCCGTGGCCCGCACCGTCTCGTGGGGCATCCTGGCGCTCGGCCTCGTGCTCGCGGCCGCCACGGTCGTCACCTTCGCGGCCTGAGCTGGCTCCGGCACCGGGCCGGAGACTCGGGTTCGGCTGCACGTCAGGGGTTCCTGCCGCTGGTGTCCTCGGCGCGGCCAGGCGCCCCGCCGAACGCCTCGCTGTCCGGGACGTAGCCGGACACGGGGCTCACCGAGCCGTCGACATCGAGGGACGGCTCGGCCTCCGCTCCGTCCGCCATCACGGCGGGGTTGGCCGCTGGGGCACGCCGCGACTTGGCCCGCTTCGCGTTGAACTTCTTCTGCCGCGGATCGAACGCGTCGCGGAGGCCGTCGCCGATGAAGTTGATGCAGAGGCAGATCAGCACGATGAACAGGCCGGGCCACCAGAAGAGCCACGGCCGCGTCGAGAAGGCCTCCTGATTCTGGGAGATGAGGAGGCCCAGCGACGTGTCGGGCGCCTTCACGCCGACTCCGAGGTAGGACAGGGCGGTCTCGAGCAGGATCGCGGAGGACATCAGCAGCGTGCCGTTGACGATCACGACGCCGACCGCGTTCGGGAGGATGTGCTTGAAGATGATCCGCGCGTTGGAGGCACCCGAGATCCGTGCCGCATCCACGAACTCGCGTTCGCGCAGGGACAGGAACTCGCCGCGCACGAGGCGTGCAAGGCCCACCCACGCGACGAGGCCGAGGAAGATGCCGAGCACGACCACGCCGTTGCTCGCGGCGAATTGCGCGAACCACGTGCCGGCGTCGCGGCGGCCGGCGGTCTGGGACATGACCGCGGCCAGGAGCAGCACGGGGATGATGATGATGATGTCGGTCAGGCGCATGAGGACCGCCTCGACCCAGCCGCGGAAGTAGCCGGCGAGCGCACCGACCACGACGCCGATGATCCCGGCGACGAGCCCGATGATGACCATGATGATGATCGACTGCTGCGCGCCGCGCATCGTCATCGCGAACAGGTCGCGGCCGATCCGGTCCTGCCCGAACGGGTGGTCGCCGAAGCTGAAGGGGAGCGTCCAGGTCGGGACGCCTTCGTTGACGAGGGGGGTCACCTGGTCGTGCTGGTACTTCCACCATCCCGGAATGGGCCCCCAGCCCTCGGACGAGAAGGCGAGGAGGAAGATGACGGCGAAGACGATGAGGCCCGCCATGGCGCCGGCGTGGCCGAAGAAGCGCTTGCGGACGATCTGCCCGAGGCTCAGGCCCTTGGCCTCGATGACCGGTTCGATGCCGGCGGCCGGCTCTGTCCCCGCCGCGGTTCCGGTGGCTGCCACGGCCTCTTGCTGCTGAGACTGCTGGCTCATGTCACTTCACCCTTACGCGAGGATCGAGCGCGGAGTAGATGAGGTCCGCGATGAGATTGAAGGCCAGTGCGGTGATGGCGACGCATACGAAGACGCCCATGACCGGGTTCGGGTCGACGTGGGAGATGCCGTCCAGGAACATGAAGCCCATGCCCCGAACGGAGAAGACGGTCTCCGTGATGACGGCGCCGCCGATGAGCTGCCCGATGTCCAGCGCGACCACCGTCGCGATGGGGATGAGCGCGTTGCGGAAGGCATGGCGCATGACGACGCTCCGCTCGCTCACGCCCTTGGCGCGGGCCGTGCGGATGTAGTCCATGTTCATGACCTCGAGCATCGAGGAGCGGGTATAGCGCGTGTAGCTCGCGAGGGAGATGAGGATGAGCGCCGCCGTCGGCAGGACGAGGTGCGTGAAGGAGTCGAGCCCGGACAGCCAGAAGTCACCCTGCAGGTTGGGGGTTGCGGCGCCGATCGTCGCGATCGGCCTTCCCCTGATGTGGCTGTCGTCGAAGTAGGCGGGCCACGCCTGCATGAAGCGGTCGAGCATGATCATGAAGGCCACGACGAACGCGGTGATCCCACCGACGCGCATGCCCTGGCCCCGATCGTAGCCGCCCCAGAAGTAGCCTGCGGCGACACCGACCGCCACGGCGATGAGCGCGAGGATCAGGATCATCAGCGGCGTCGCGAGGTCAAGCAGCGGCTGGATCGGGAAGTAGACGACGGCGCCGATCAGCACCGTGGTGAGGCCCGCATACAGCGCGCGCCGATTCTGCAGCCCAGCCGTGAGGACCGTGATCGCGAAGGCGATGCCGACTCCGGCGATGAGGATGACGCCCAGACCGAGGCCTGGATAGCGGAACCACTGGGTGAGGCCCGCGACGACGAGGACCAGCGTGACGAACGCGAACACGACGGCGCCCACGATGAGCCTTCGACGCAGCCCGCCTCCGGTCACGACACCCGCGATGATGCCGAAGACGAGCCCTACGCCGAGGGACACGCTCAGCGGGATGTCGGGATGAGCGAGGAAATTGTTGAAGCCAATGGCGCCGTATTCCTTGAGGAGGACGGCCACCCAGAAGATCGGGAGGGAGAAGAAGAGGAACGCCATGAAGGTGACGCCGTAGTCGAGCGCACTGTACTGCCGCAGCGCCGTGACAATGCCGAGGGCAACACCGATGAGGATCGCGAGGATCGTTGCCGTCGTCACGAGTGACAGTGTCTGGAGCAGTGCCTGGCCGAGCGCTTGAGTCACCGGCTGGCCCACGAGGGTCTTGCCCAGATCGCAGTTGCCGACAAGGCAGCCTGCGGCTCCACCGAGCCATTTGAAGTAGCGGATCGGCGCGGGGGTATCCAGATCCAGGAGCTGGGAGCGCGCTTGCATGAGCTGAGCGGCATTGGGGAGATTGCTGGCGCGGAACTCTTCGAGCGGATCCCCGGACAGCGCGGTGAGGTTGTACACCAGGAAGGACGCGCCGAGGAGGATCAGTGCTGCAGTGATGAGGCGCCGGACGACGTAAGTCACCATGGTTCGTTGTACCTCTAATGTGGACCGCCCCGAAAGGTTGTGGGGCGACGCGGACAGGGCCGGGGGTGTCCCACGCGGTCGGCGCGGGTCCCGACGGAGATGGGGCGGGGTATGCCGGGGCGCTACGAAGCGCCGGGACCCAGATGCTCGGTCCCGGCGCTTCGTCAGCGCGTCAGAACTCTGGATTGGCTACTTCGTGGCCCACTCCCAGTAGTTCCACCAGATGCCGCTGCTGTTGGGCATGTACTTCACACCCGTCACCTTGTCGCTGTAGGCGTCCACGCCCACCGACTGGAAGAGCGGAACACCGTACGAGGAAGCCCAGATCTTCTGGTCGATCTGCTTCTCGAGGTCGACCTGCTTGCTCGTGTCCGTGGTCTGGATCAGCTGGTCCATGAGCTTGTCTGCCTCGGGATCGGAGAACTTGTTGAAGTTCGAGCCGTTGCCGGTCTTGAAGATCTGCGGGACGCCCGAGACTCCGACACCCGGGTTGATCCAGCCGAAGATCGTGGCATCGTAGCCGCCCTTGCCGAGCGCCTTGCCCCAGTCCGACTTGCCCAGACCGCCGTCGACGATCTTGAATCCGGCCTTCGATGCGCTTGCTGCGATGAGGGTGTACGCGTCGACGCGGTTCGGGTTGTCCTTGTTGTACATGATCCGGACTTCCGGAGTCTTGCCTGCAAGGAGCTGCTTGGCCTTGTCGATGTTGACCTGGTCGAAGGCGGACGAGCCGTTGTTCTTCACCGAGTCGGCGTACGCCGCCTGCTGCGGGACGAAGATCTGCGAGTCGAGCGGCTTCGCATTCGGGTCCATCTGCTTGATGATCTTGTCGAGGATGTCCTGACGCGGCACCGTGAGCATGAACGCCGTGCGGACGTCCTTGTCGGCGAAGGGTCCGGAGTAGTTCAGGTCGATGTGGTCGTAGGAGAGCTGGTTGCCCTGATCGACCGTGACACCCGGGATCGCCTTGAGCTGCTGGATGGTGTCAGACGAGGCCTGCGGGGCGATGATGTCTGCCTCGCCGTTCTTGAGTGCCTGAATCTGCGCCGGAGCGGAGCCAATGTAGCGGATGACGATGGAGTCGACGTTGGGGGTCGGGCCCCAGTTGTAGTCCTTGTTCCGCACAAGGGTCATGGACTGGTCGGCCACCATGTCCTTCACGACGAAGGGGCCGTTCGAGAGGAAGAGGCCCGTGTCGCCCGGAAGGGTCTTCGTGTCGAAGCCCGTGTTGTAGAAGTCTGCTGCCTTCTTGAGCGTCTCATTGGCTGGCTGCGGGTTCTTCGGATCGCCCTTCTTCATGCCCTTCATGAGGTCGTAGAGGGCCTTGGCATCCGCCAGTCCAGCGTGCTTGGCAACAACATGAGCGGGGATGTCGATGGTCCCGTTGTTGCCGCCGATTGCAAGCTCCCAGTCAGCGAAAGGCTGCGTGTACTTCAGCGTCATCGACTTGCCGTCGGAGGAGACCTCCGGGAACTCGGTGTTGTTCAGGCCGGTGGTGTCACCCGCAGTCGAGAAGTAAGCGGTTCCGGTCTTGGCCTTCGGATTCTCGTCGTCGTACCAGCCGGAGCCGGCCGCCCAGTTGAGCGCGACGTCGTACGCGGTGACGGGGGTGCCGTCAGACCACTTGACGCCGTCATTGATGGTGTACTTGACCGTCAGCGGGTTGTCCGAGGTCTTCTCGTACTTGCCGAACTTGTCGTTGTGGACGACGTTCAGCTTGTTGTCCACGTAGTAGAAGCCCATGTGGGTCGCGTAGCTGATCTTCGAGTTGATGTCCGTGTTGCCGTCAGCGGTGTTGGAGTTGAACGTGTTGAACGCGTTCACCTCGACCGCCGTCACGGTGCCGCCCTGCTTGGCGCTGGCCGACGCGGCGTTCGAGCTCGAACCGCCGCCGCCTTGGGTCGCGCAGGCACTGAGCGCGATCGCCGCCGCCGCGGCAAAGCTCACCGCCTTTGAAATACGCCCGAAACGCATTCCGCCTCCTCTGATGCAAATGTAGACGTGTGCCGGTTTCTCCCGGAGCAGGCGCCCCGCCCTCACCAGCGGACGACGTGGCACGCCTCACATGTCCGACAGACTAGTCCCGGCGCGGGCCAGCTGGCTACGAAAGTTCCGTTTCAGATCAGCGTCGTTATGAAGATGCAACATATCTTTCAGGTTCTGGTGGCAGAGGTCTCGATTCAGCTCATGCGATTGGGTTATCCCAATCGGTCCGGACCACGCTTCTCTGGCGTTGCCCGCCGTTAGATGCGTTTCGTCAATCACTCGCAGGGGATCGGGTTTCCAGCTGCCAGTCCCGGATCTCGGCAGGATCCTCGCCGAACTCGCGGGTGTGGGCACGTGCACGGGCCAGGTCATCCACGTACCTCTGCCGCAGGTCAGCATGGCGCGGAGCGAGGCCGGGAACTCGGTCGAGGACATCGATGGCGAGGTGGAAGCGGTCGATCCTGTTCAGCATGGCCATGTCGAACGGCGTCGTCGTAGTGCCTTCCTCCACATAGCCTCGGACATGGAGATTGCCGTGGTTGGTGCGCCGGTAGGTAAGGCGATGGATCAGCCACGGGTAACCGTGGTAGGCGAAGATCACCGGCTTGTCCCTCGTGAAGAGCGCGTCGAACTCGCGGTCAGGCAGGCCGTGCGGGTGCTCCCTCTCGTCCTGGAGCCGCATCAGGTCAACCGCATTGACCACGCGGACCTTGAGGTCCGGCAGGTCGCGGCAGAGCATCTGTGCAGCCTCGATGGCCTCCGCCGTGGGGACGTCGCCCGCACACCCGAGGACCACGTCGGGCTCCTCCCCCGGCACTTCCCGGCCCGCGAAGTCCAGGATCCCGATGCCGCGCTCGCAGTGCAGCTGCGCTTCCGCCGGGCCGAACCACTGGAGCGCCGGCGCCTTCCCCGCAACCACCACGTTGACGTAGTCGCGGCTGCGCAGGCAGTGGTCCATGGTCGAGACCAGGGTGTTGGCGTCCACCGGCAGGTATACCCGTACAACCTCTGCCTTCTTGTTCACCACGTGGTCGATGAAGCCGGGATCCTGATGCGAGAACCCGTTGTGGTCCTGCTGCCACACGTGGCTCGAGAGCAGGTAGGTGAGGGATGCAACCGGCATGCGCCACGGCAGCTCACGGTGGACCTTGAGCCACTTCGCGTGCTGGTTGAACATCGAGTCGACGATGTGGATGAACGCCTCGTAGGACGTGAAGACCCCGTGCCGGCCCGTCAGCAGGTACCCCTCGAGCCAGCCCTCGCACAGATGCTCGCTCAGGACCTCCATCACCCTGCCGGCCCGGCCGAGATGCTCGTCGACCTCCTCGATCCGCTCCTGCCACACCTTGTCCGTAGCCTCGTACACGTCCATGAGCCGGTTGGACGCGGTCTCATCGGGTCCGAAGAGCCGGAAGTTCTCGGGATTGGCGCGGATCACCTCACGCAGCCACCCGCCCAGGTTGTTCATCGCCCCGGCGCGCACGACGCCGGGTGCCTCCACCGGGATCATGTGCGCGGCCGGGTCCGGCAGGCGGAGGTCGCGAAGGAGCCGGCCGCCGTTGGCGTACGGGGTCGCGCTCATGCGGAGATCACCGCGCGGGGCGAGGTGGGAGAGCTCCGGCGAGCGGGCGCCGTCGTGCGTGAAGAGCTCCTCCGGCCGGTAGGAGCGCAGCCACTCCTCGAGCTGCGCGAGGTGCTCCGGGTTCTCGTGGACCTCGTTGAGCGGGACCTGGTGCGCGCGCCACGTGCCCTCGACCGGCTTGCCGTCGACGACCTTCGGACCCGTCCAGCCCTTCGGGGAGCGGAAGACGATGAGCGGCCACGGATCGGGGACGGAGTCGGCAGGCCGATCATCCGCTCCCTCCCGAGCCCTCGACTGGATAGCGTCGATCGCGTCGAGGCACTCGTCCAGTGCTGCCGCGAAATCACGGTGCGCCTGGGCCTGCTCGTCGGGGTCGTCGACCGTCACGAAGCGCGGCGCCCACCCCATTCCTTCGAAGTACGCGCGGAGCTGATCCTCGGGACGCCGGGCGAGAATCGTGGGATTGGCGATCTTGTAGCCGTTGAGCTGCAGGATCGGCAGGACAGCACCGTCGCGTGCGGCATCGAGGAAGGCGGTCGACTGCCAGCTGGTGGCGAGCGGGCCGGTCTCCGCCTCGCCGTCCCCGACCACGCAGGCGACGAGCAGGTTGGGATTGTCGAAGGCCGCACCGAACGCGTGGGCCAGCGAGTAGCCGAGCTCGCCGCCCTCGCTGATCGAGCCAGGGGTCTCGGGAGCGGCGTGGCTCGGGATGCCGCCGGGGTAGGAGAACTGCTTGAAGAGCTCCCGGAGGGAGTCCTCGTCGTCCCCGAAACGGGTGTAGATCTCTGCGTAGGTGCCCTCGAGGTAGGCGTTCGCCACATTCGCGGGGCCGCCGTGGCCCGGCCCGGTGACGAACAGCATCTCTTGGCCGCGCTCGATGATGGCGCGGTTGAGGTGCGCGTAGATGAAGTTCAGTCCGGTGGTGGTCCCCCAGTGGCCGAGGAGGCGCTTCTTGACGTGCTCCGCCCGGAGCGGTTCCCGCAGCAGCGGGTTGTCGCGGAGGTAGATCTGGCCGACCGAGAGGTAGTTCGCCGCCCGCCACCACCGCTGGAGGTCCTCGGTCTGCTCGTCAATGAGCTTGGTAGTCGTCTCGATGGACATGGCACGCCCCTGCCTTCCCTCGGCTCGCCGCGGCCTGCCTGGCAGCCTCGGCCGGTCGCTGCCCAGCCTAGCCGGGAAGGCTGCGGGACGGTCAGGAGGCAGGTGAACGGCCCGTGAACGCTCCCGCGTCCGTCACCGAGTTGGTCACAAGCGCCGTTCACGCGGGGTGATGCACAACAACGCACGGCGGCGACAACGCACATCGGCAACCAGTGCGCTGCAGCGGCCTGACGCGTACCATCGCCAACGTGACCGACCCCGTGGTAGACCACTATGCCGGCTCCGATGACCTCACCTCGTCGATCGCGGCAGCACTGGACGCTGCCGGGATCGAGCGGGAGGGCATGACGACGGCGGTCCTCCCGCCCGTCGACGAGTTCCACATACGTGGCCGGGCAGCAACCGTCGAGATCATCGAAGCATTGAAGGTGGACGCCTCGTCGCGCGTGCTCGATATCGGCAGCGGCTTGGGCGGCCCCGCCCGGACCATTGCCGAAGTCGCGGATGCGCATGTGACGGGAGTCGACCTGACCCCAGCCTTCGCTGCCACCGCCTCTGATCTCTCGGTCTGGACCGGACTGAGCAGCAGGACCACGTTCCTCGTGGGGGACGCGACAGCCCTCGAGTTCCCCGACGGCCACTTCGATGCCGCGCTGACGGTGCATGTCGGCATGAACGTCGCCGACAAGGCCGCCATGTACCGTGAAGCTCACCGCGTCCTCAAGCCCCGCGGCAGATTCGTCGTCTACGACGTTCTGCAAGGCGAGGGAGGCGAAGTGAACTACCCCGTTCCCTGGGCCCGCAGCAGCAGCACGAGCTTCTTGGCCACGCGCGCCGAGATGACGGAGTTCCTCCGTGGGGCAGGATTCGCCGTCCTCGATGCGATCGACTCCTCCGCCGAGAGCCTCGCATGGTTCGAGGCGATGGCCGCGCGGCTCGCAGCGTCAGGCCCACCGCCAGTGACGTTCGCGGCCTTCCTGGGAGGCGACTTCCGAGAAATGGCTCGCAATCAGGTGACGAACCTCCGAGACCACCGGATCGAGACCGTCACCTTCGTCTGCGAAGCCTGAGAAGTGCGCCGTTCGAGGCGACGCGCAGTCGATGCGTCAACGGCGTCCCGCTCCTAGACGTTGAAGCGAAACTCCACCACGTCGCCGTCGGCCATGACGTAGTCCTTGCCTTCGATGCGGACCTTCCCGCGGGCCTTGGCCTCGGCCATGGAGCCGGCGTCCACGAGGTCCTCGAAGTGGACCACCTCAGCCTTGATGAAGCCGCGCTGGAAGTCCGTGTGGATCACGCCAGCCGCCTGCGGCGCGGTGTCCCCCTGCCGGATGGTCCAGGCGCGGGACTCCTTGGGGCCCGCCGTGAGGTAGGTCTGAAGGCCGAGGGTGTGGAAGCCGACCCGCGCGAGCTGGTCGAGGCCGGACTCGTCCTGCCCGTTCATCTCAAGCATTTCCCGGGCCTCCTCCGGCGAGAGCTCCACGAGGTCCGCCTCGAGCTTCGCGTCGAGGAAGATCGCGTCTGCGGGGGCCACGAGCGCGCGCAGCTCCTCCTGCTTCTCGGGGCTGCCGAGGATGCCCTCGTCCGCGTTAAAGACGTAGATGAACGGTTTCGCGGTGAGGAGGTTGAGCTCCTTGAGGTGCTCCATATCCAGCTTGTCCGAGGCGATGGACGAGAAGATGGTGTCGCCGCGTTCGAGGACCTTCTTGGCTGACTCGATGGCGGCGAGCTCGGCGGCGTCGCGCTTCTTGATCTTGACTTCCTTCTCGACGCGCGGAAGGGCCTTCTCGATGGTCTGGAGGTCGGCGAGGATCAGCTCGGTATTGATGGTCTCCATGTCGGAGCGGGGGTCGACCTTGCCGTCGACGTGCACCACGTCCGGGTCGTCGAAGACGCGGATCACCTGGGCGATCGCCTGGGCCTCACGGATGTTGGCGAGGAACTGGTTGCCGAGGCCCTCGCCCTCGGAGGCTCCCTTGACGATGCCGGCGATGTCCACGAAGGAGACGGTGGCGGGGAGGATCCGCTGCGAGCCGAAGATCTCGGCGAGCTTGTCGAGGCGGGGGTCGGGGAGGCTCACAACGCCCACATTCGGCTCGATGGTTGCGAACGGGTAGTTCGCCGCGAGGACCTGGTTGCGGGTCAGCGCGTTGAAGAGCGTCGACTTGCCGACGTTGGGGAGACCGACGATTCCGATAGTGAGAGCCACGGTCATCCATCATACCGGCGCCCCTTGGCGAGAAATGTCGGAGGCCTGTGGGAGCGTGGGCGCATGGACGGAACGCAGATCCTCGTGGCAGTTCTCGTGGCGCTACTCTCCTTCGTCGCGGGGTGGTTGGGTGGCGCCGCCGCGGCGCGTCGCCGTGCAGCGCACGACGGCGCGAGCCTCCCCGCGCTGCAGGCTCGGCTCGCGTCTGCAGAGGCCTCGCTCGCGGCCGCCTCCGCCGAGCGCGACCTGCTCGCACGGCAGAACGCGGCACTGACCTCCATGGACGAGCAGGAGAACACAGTGCTGCACGCGCTTGCGCCGGTGGCAGAGAAGCTCGGGGCCGTGCAGCGGGCGGTCGCCCTGCTCGAGCGGGACCGCGTCGAGCAGTACGGGCAGCTTGCCCAGCAGCTTCAGGAGGCTCGCGCGTCCGACGCCGCGCTGCTGGCCTCCGCGCATACCCTCACCGCCGCGTTGGCCAACAATGCGTCCCGTGGAACCTGGGGTGAGGTGCAGCTGCGGCGCGTGGTGGAGGCCGCCGGGATGCTGGACCGCGTCGACTTCGCCGAGCAGGTTGCCACGTCCGGGGACGGCGGCGCCGTGCGGCCGGACCTCGTCGTCATGCTGCCTGGCGGCAAGCAGATCGTCGTGGACTCCAAGGTCCCGCTCGGCGCGTATCTCCAGGCGCAGGAGCACGCCCAGGACCTCAGCCCTGCTGGCCTCGCGCGGCGGGACCACCATCTGGCGGAGCACGCCAAGGCGGTCAAGGCACACATCGATGCCCTCGGATCGAAGAAGTACTGGGAAGCGGTCGGGTCCAGTCCCGAGCTCGTGGTCTGCTTCCTGCCTGCAGAGTCGTTCTTGGCAGAGGCCCTCCGCGCCGACGCAGGCCTGCTCGACTATGCCTTCGCCAAGAACGTGGCACTCGCCTCCCCCGCCACCCTCATGGCCCTGCTCAAGGGCGTGGCGTTCGGATGGCGGCAGGAGCTGCTCACGGAGAACGCTCGGGAGCTGTTCGATCTCGCAACCCAGCTCTATGGGCGGCTCAGCACCATGGGCGGCCACGTGGCACGGCTCGGATCCTCCCTCAAGGGATCAGTGGAACGGTACAACGCGTTCATCGGCGCCCTCGAGTCACGGGTGCTGCCCACTGCCCGCCGCATCAGCGCGCTCGACCTAGGAGCCCCCGAGACGCTTCCCGACCTGCCGCCGGTCGAGACGACACCCAGAGTCCTCTCCGCCAGTGAGCTCCTCGACGAGCAGATGTGGCGGGACAACGGCATATCGCCACTTCCGGGAACCCTCGGCGGAGCCTCCGCGGAAGGTGCGGCCGCACCCGCGGCCGCGGACAAGCCCTCTGGCGGACCGCAGCGGCACTCCGCCTGACCTCGGCGGTGCAAGTCAGCTTGAAGCCCACGGGTCACCCTTGGGGCCCACGGGCCGGCGTCAGGCCTGGGGGCGCTGGCCGCGGCCGCCGAGGCCACGGCTGCTGTCGCCGTGCTCCTTCAGGGTGGCGCGGAGCTCCTTCGGCAGGGAGAACAGGATGTCCTCCTCGGCCGTGACGATCTCCTCGACCGTGCCGTAGCCGTACTCGGCCGCCAAGCGGAGTACATCCTGCACGAGGATCTCGGGCACTGACGCACCGGAGGTCACACCGATGGTTGCCACACCCTCGAACCATGACTCGTCCACCTCATTGGCGAAGTCGACCCGGTGGGCCGCCTTGGCCCCGTACTCGAGGGCGACCTCCATGAGCCGCACAGAGTTGGATGAGTTGGCGGACCCGACCACGATGACGAGATCGGCCTGCGGCGCGATCTTCTTGATCGCCGCCTGCCGGTTGGAGGTCGCGTAGCAGATGTCGTCGCTCGGCGGGTCCTGCAGGTTCGGGAACCGCTCGCGCAGCCGGCGGACAGTATCCATGGTCTCGTCGACGGACAGTGTGGTCTGCGAGAGCCAGATGAGCTTGTCGGGATCCTTGACCTGGATCGTGTCCGCTTCCTCGGGCGAGTTCACGACCTGGGTGTTCTCGGGCGCCTCGCCATACGTGCCCTCAACCTCCTCGTGTCCCTCGTGGCCGATGAGGAGGATCTCGTAGTCGTCCCGAGCGAAGCGGACGGCCTCACGGTGCACCTTGGTCACGAGCGGGCACGTCGCGTCGATCGTGCGGAGCCCGCGCTCCTCAGCTGAGCGCACGACCGCTGGGCTCACCCCGTGCGCAGAGAACACCACGAGCGCGCCCTCGGGCACCTCGTCGGTCTCTTCGACGAAGACCGCACCCCGCTGCTCGAGGGTCTCCACGACATGGCGGTTGTGGACGATCTGCTTGCGCACATACACGGGAGCGCCGTAATGCTCAAGCGCCTTCTCCACGGCAATGACAGCACGGTCCACGCCCGCGCAGTAGCCGCGCGGCGCGGCCAGCAGAACCTTCTTCTCGGCCGTGACGGGAGCCGCCGCGGCCACCTCCTCGGGACTGCGGCGCTGCCGCGGAACCATGGGCATGGATAGGAGGACGGGGGTGGAACTCATGCCATCCATGCTACCGGCGCGTATGCTACCCGCGCGCCACGGAGCGCCTCCGCCGCACTCCGAGCACGGTGGCCACGATGAGGCAGACCGCCCCGGCAATGGCCACACCACCGGCCCAGGGCATGAACGAATCGGCGAAGAGCGGGCCCACTCGGCTCGCAAAGACCGACGCCACGCTGCCGCTGCCGCCCTGGCCTGCAGCGAGCATCGAGCCGAGGAACGCGGTGGCGCTCAGGGCAGCGGCAACGAGCAGGAGACCGAGGCCGGCCCACCCGAGGGCAACCCCACGCCGTCGTGCGAAGAGGAGCCCGAGGACGAAGGCCAGGACCGCACCGGCAGACAGTGGCAGCGCCAGGTTGCCCGCGTCCTGGATGACCGTGAGCCAGGACCGCTGCTGTGACGTGCCGACGGGGACTTCAATGCTCGGCGCGTCGCCGAGGGGCAGGCCCAAGGTGGCCCCCAGCCGATGCACCAGCACCTGGGCAAGCGGCCGGAGCTGGAGCGTGAAGCCGGAGGCCGAGGCGCCCTGGGAGAAGTTGAGACGATGGCTTTCGCGGAGTGTCTCGTTCCACGCATCGGGGAAAGCCGGGTCAGACGTGAGCCCGCTCACGAGCCCTTGGACCGCCTGCGTGGTCGACTGCCGGAGCGGCTCGGGCACATTGGAGGAGGAGACCACGGTGGTGGCCAGTGACGTTCCGAGGGCTGTCTGGAACCCGTTGTCGGAGCGCAGCGGCTCGAGGAGACGGACGAACCCGCCCTCGTCCAGGATGTTGCGCTCGATCCACAGTGAGGGCACGGCAGCGGCGGTGAGGACGACGGCGAGCAGCATGGACAGGGCGGAGAGGACGGTACGCATGGACTTCCCGGGGTCGGCAACCCGATCATCCTAGCGGCGGTGCATCCACCCCCGCCGGAGGCTGGCCGGGCGCCGACCCGATTGTCGGAGGCGTGTGTTAGTCCTGAACTATGGTGGCTGAGATGGAAGAAACCACACCCTCGACGCTCCCCGAGCGCGCGGCGGACACAACACCGCAGAACCCGTGGCCTCTGCACGTGCTCTCCCGCAAGCTCAAGGAGCACATCGAGCGCTCTCCGCAGGTGTGGATCGAGGGCCAGGTCATCGAGATGAACCGTCGGGGAACGACGGCCTATCTGACGCTGCGTGACGTCGACGCCGAGATCTCCCTTCCAGCCTCGGCGTGGGGCACGGTGATGGCACGGCTCAAGGAGCCGATCCAGCGGGGATCGCGCGTGGTGGCCCTCGTGAAGCCCGAGATGTGGCTCAAGACCGGCCGTCTCAACATGGCCGTACGGGATATGCGGCCGGTGGGGCTGGGAGACCTGCTGGCCCGCATCGAGGCCCTCCGGCAGGCCCTCGGGGCAGAAGGCCTCTTCTCGGAGGAGCGCAAGAAGCGGCTCCCCCTCCTCCCCCACCGCATCGGGCTCATCACGGGCCGCGATTCTGACGCCAAGAAGGACGTGCTGCGCAACGCCGCGCTCAGGTGGCCCGCCGTTGCCTTCGAGATCCGCGAGGTGGCGGTCCAGGGCGTCAACGCCGTCTCCGAGGTGCTCGGGGCGCTCAGGGAACTCGATGCACATCACGAGGTGGACGTGATCGTGATCGCGCGCGGCGGCGGCTCGCTCGAAGACCTCCTGGCCTTCAGCAACGAAACGCTCGTGCGGGCCGTCGCCGAGGCGCAGACGCCGGTCGTGAGCGCCATCGGGCACGAGGCCGACCGGCCCATCCTCGACGACGTCGCCGACCTGCGCGCCTCGACCCCGACCGACGCTGCGAAGCGGATCGTTCCCGATGTTGCCGAGGAGCTCCTGCGCGTGCGCCAGTGCCGGGACAGGATCGACCGGCAGGTCCGGTTGTTCGTGGAGCGCGAATCTGACCGGCTGGCCTCGATCCGCAGCCGGCCGGTGCTCGCGGCGCCGCAGACGATGGTCGAGGGCCGCCACGAGGATCTCACGCGCCTCCGGGTGAGGTCGCACGCGGCGGTGAGTGGCGCCGTCATGCGCGCGTCCGACGCCGTCGCGCACCTGCGCGCCCAAGTCCGGGCCCTCTCCCCGCAGCAGACGCTCGACCGCGGCTACTCGGTAGTGCAGCTCCTCGACGGGCCCGCGGCAGCGGTAATCCGCTCACCCCGAGACGCCCCGGCTGGCACCGCACTGCGCGTGCGGCTCGCACGCGGCACCATCGCCGCCCACAGCGACGGACAGCTCCCCGACATCACGCACCGCGGCGAGAGGGCCGCCCCCGCCAAGGAAGGATCCGCCCATGAGTGAGAAGGCACCCGAGACGTTCGAGGGGCTCAGCTACGAGGAGGCGCGGGAGCAGCTCGTGGCCGTCGTCTCGCGGCTCGAGGCAGGCGGTGTGAGCCTCGAGGAATCGCTGGCCCTCTGGGAGCGGGGCGAGGCTCTCGCCGCCCGCTGCGAGGAGTGGCTCGAGGGCGCACGACGGCGGTTGGATGCCGCTCGCGGCAACGCGGCACCGGGCGAGGCACCGGCCGCCGAAGGCTAGGAGCGCCTCACGTGGCTGCGAGGAGCGCCTTCTGCTCCTCGATGTCGAACGCGGGAGCGGGCCACTGGGGATCCATGCGCTCGAGTGCCGCCACCAGCAGTTCCTGGACCACGAGCCGGGCGTACCATTTGCTGTCGGCAGGGATCACGTACCACGGCGCATACGGCGTGCTCGTGCGCTCGATGGCAATCTGGTATGCCTCCATGTAGGAGTCCCACAGCTTCCGCTCCGCGAGGTCACCGGGGTTGTACTTCCAGTACTTCGTCGGGTCATCGAGGCGCGCTGCCAGCCGGCGCCCCTGCTCGTCCTTGCTGATGTGGAGCATCACCTTGATGATCTCCGTCCCCGAGGCGTGCAGTCGGGCCTCGAAGTCCTGGATGGCCGAGTAGCGGCGTTCCAGTTCCGTCTCGTCCGCCCAGCCGTGCACCCGGTGGATGAGGACGTCCTCGTAGTGCGAGCGGTCAAAGCAGCCGAGCATGCCGGGCTTGGGGAGCTGCTTCTCGACCCGCCACAGGAAGTCGTGCTGCTTCTCCTCGTCGGTAGGGGATTTGAACGCCGCGAGCTGGACGCCCTGGACGTCCACGACCCCGACCACATGGCTGATGGTTCCGCCCTTCCCGGCCGTATCCATGGCCTGGAGGATGAGCAGGAGCGAGCGCGTGCCGCCGCCTTTGCCCTCCGCGAAGAGTCGCTCCTGGAGGCCGGCGAGGTGGGTGTCACGCTGGGTGAGGAGCGCCTCGCCGTCGGACTTGCTGCCGGAGAAGCCTGGAGTGGAGGACGTGTCGATATCGGCAAGCCTGAAGCCCGGGCCCACCACGAGGAGATCCTCGGGCACCTCGCTGAATCCGTGCCCGGCCTTGCGCTTGCCCATGCTGCCCCTTCGCTGTGCACGGCCGGGACGGAGCCCGGTCAGTTCCCCTTGTACCTGCTGAGGAAGTCTGCCATACGGCCGAGGGCCTCCTCGATGTCCGCCACGGCCGGAAGCGTCACCATCCGGAAGTGGTCGGGGGCGTGCCAGTTGAACGCCCTGCCGTGGGACAGGAGGATCTTCTGGTCCCGGAGCAGGTCGAGGACGAACTTCTCGTCGTCGCGGATCCCGTATACCTCCGGGTCCAGCCGCGGGAAGAGGTAGAGGGCGCCCTTGGCCTGCTTGGTGGAGACGCCTGGAATGGCGTTGAGCATCTCGTAGGCCTTGTTGCGCTGCTCGAGGAGCCGGCCGCCCGGGAGGATGAGGTCCTTGATGCTCTGGTATCCGCCGAGCGCCGTCTGGATCGCGTGCTGCGCGGGGACGTTCGCGCACAGCCGCATGTTGGCGAGGAGGTTGATCCCCTCGAGGTAGTCCGCGGCGTCCTTCTTCGGCCCGGAGATCGCCATCCAGCCGGCGCGGTACCCGCACACGCGGTACGCCTTGGACAGACCGGAGAAGGTCAGGCAGAGGACGTCCTCGCCGGTGAAGGCGGCCAGGTTGGTGTGAGTGGCGTCCTCGTAGAGGATCTTCTCGTAGATTTCATCGGCGAAGATGATGAGCCCGTGCTTCTCGGCCAGCTCCACGATGCGGCGCAGGGTCGAGTCGGAGTAGACCGCGCCGGTTGGGTTGTTGGGGTTGATCACCACGATTCCCTTGGTGCGGGGGGTGATCTTCGACTCGAGGTCCTCGAGGTCGGGCTCCCAGTCGAGTTCCTCGTCACACAGGTAGTGGACCGCGCGGCCGCCGGCGAGGGAGACTGACGCCGTCCAGAGGGGGTAGTCCGGCATCGGGACGAGGACCTCGTCACCCTGCTCGAGGAGCGCCATGAGGGACATGGTGATGAGCTCGGAGACGCCGTTGCCGAGGTAGATGTCGTCGACGTGGATGTTCTGGATCCCGCGGGTCTGGTAGTACTGCGAGACCGCGGTGCGGGCGGAGAAGATGCCCCGCGAATCGCTGTACCCCTGGGCATGGGGAAGGTGGCGGATCATGTCCACGAGGATCGCGTCCGGCGCCTCGAACCCGAACGGCGCCGGGTTGCCGATGTTCAGCTTCAGGATCCGGTGGCCCTCGGCCTCCATCTGCTGCGCAGCCTCCAGGATCGGGCCCCTGATGTCGTACAGGACGTTGTGGAGCTTGGAGGACTGCGTGAACTGGGCCATTGCACAAGAATGCCACAGGGTGCGAGGGCATCTGTGCGATGCCGCTCACACCCTGTGGCACACCCCCGCCCAGCGGGGGCCGCGTCAGGAGGCGATGCCCTTCTCCTTGAGCCACGCCTTTGCCGCATCCGCCGGCGACTGCTTCTGGCTCCCGGTCACGGCCCGGTTGAGGTTCACCAGGTCGTCCGTGGTGAGCTGCTTCGAGACGGCGTTGAGGGCGGACTTTGCCTTGTCCGAGACAGTATCGGTGCGGACGAGCGGCACCACCTGCTGTGCGATGAAGTTGTTCTTGGGATCGTCCAGCACCACAAGGCCGTTGTCCGCGATGGAGGGGGTCGTCGTGAAGATGTCCGCCACCTGGATGGTGTTGTCCAGGAGCGCCTTCAGCGTGACTGGGCCGCCGCCGTCGCTCATCGCCGAGAACTGCTTCGGCACGCAGTTGTACTTGTCCTTGAGCCCCGGCAGGCCGTAGGCCCGCTTCTCGAAGGTCGCCGGCGCACCGATGACGAGCTCATTGCAGACCTTCCCCATGTCGTCGAGGCTCTTGAGGCTGTACTTGGCGGCGGTGGCCTTCGTGACGACCATCGCGTCCTTGTCCTCCGCCTTGGCAGGATCGAGGATCCCCAGCCCCTTCGGCAGCTTGTCCGGCAGGGCTGCGGCGATGTCCGATGCCGAGACCTGGGTGGCCTTGGAGTCCACGTAGAGCAGCAGGTTTCCGGTGTAGTCGGGGACAACGTCGATCGACCCGTCCTGGAGCGCCTTGTAGTAGACCTCGCGCGCACCGATGTTCGGCTTCGTGGTGGCCTTGACCCCGGCACCGTTGAGCGCGCCTGCATAGAGCTCGGCGATGATCTGGCTCTCGGTGAAGTCAGCCGAGCCGATGACGAGCTCCTTGCCCGCGCCGCCCGAGCCTCCTGAGGCGGCGCTGCCAGTGCTCAGGGGGTTCGACGAGCCTCCGCACCCACTCAGGGCCAGGCTGAGGCCGAGCCCCGCTGCAGCGACGGCGATCGCCCTGCGGCGGGTGACGGGGATCTTGTGGATCATGGCATTCCTTCCTGTACGGCCACCGCGGGAGCATCCGGCTCCGCGGCGGAGGACGAGCGTGGGCCCAGAGCGCGCAGGAGCGCACCGAGGACAAGGTCCGTGACGACGGCGAGCAGGGCCACGAGGACCGAGCCGCCGAGCATCTGCGGGTAGTCGGAGAGGGCGAGGCCGTCGAAGATGTAACGGCCCAGACCGCCGAGATTCGTATACGCGACGACCGTCGCAGTGGCGATGACCTGCAGCACCGCGGCCCGGAGGCCCCCGAAGATGACGGGGAGCGCATTGGGGAGCTCGACACCGAGCAGCACCTGGTACTCGCGCATGCCCTGCGCGCGGGCCGCGTCCACCACCACGGGGTCGACGGCGGCGATGCCGGAGTAGGTGCCGGCGAGCAGCGGAGGAACGCTCAGGATCACGAGGGCCCAGATGGGCGGCATGAGCCCGATGCCTGCGAGCAGGACGAACAGCACGAGGAGTCCGAGGGTCGGTACCGCGCGCAGCGCGCCGGCGAGGCCTACCACGACGACGCGCCCGCGGCCGGTGTGCCCGACGTACGCGCCGATGGGCAGCGCGATCACTGCGGCGATGGCCACGGTGAGGAGGGTGTAGAAGGCGTGCTCCCCGAGCCTGGCGGGGATGCTGGAGTAACCGCTCCAATTCGTCGGATCGGTGAGCCACACCCAGGTCTGCTCGAACAGGCTCACGCGCGTGCCGCCTTCCGCCGCCCGGCACCGTCGACGTGCCGAGCCCACGGAGCGAGCGCACGGCCGGCCAGCACGAGGGCGAGGTCCATGAGGAGAGCGAGCACCAGGATCCCCACCAGCCCCACGAGGATCTCGGTGATGAAGCCGCGCTGGAGGCCCTCGGTGAACAGGATCCCGAGATTCGGCATCCCGACCAGGGCCGCGACGGAGACAAGGGAGATGTTGCTGACGGACACGGCACGGAGCCCGGCGATGAGCACGGGCAGCGAGAGCGGCAGGTCCACGAGGAAGTAGCGTGTCGCGGGAGTATGGCCCATCGCCGTGGCGGCGAGGCTCAGCTCCCCGTCCACCGAATCAAGCGCGTCCAGGGCCGACCGCACGAGCAGCGCCACGGCGTAGACCGTGAGCGCCACGACGACGTTGACCGGATCGAGGATGCGAGTGCCGAGGACCACCGGGAGGATGATGAACAGCGCGAGCGAGGGGACGGTGTAGAGGACCGAGCTGACGGTGAGCAGCGCTGCGCGCAACCCCTGCCGGCCTCGGACTGCCTGGGCGAGCGGGAGGCTGATCACGAGGCCGAGCACGAGCGGAAGGACTGCCAGCACGAGGTGCTGGCCCGCGAGCGCCAGAATGCGACCCGAGTTGGCCAGGGCCCACTCCATCAGCCCTCCTCGCTGGCCATGGTGCCGGCGGTGCTGACCGAGCTCCGCTCGCGCTGCGCCTGCGCGCGGCGCCGGTCCGCCTCGGCGATGACCTCGCCGGTTCCGACCGTGCCAAGGAGGCGCCCGCCGTCGTCCACCACGACGCCGCGGCCGGACGGCGAGGACAGCGCGGCATCGAGGGCGGAGCGCAGCGTGCTGCCCGCCCGGTGCAGTGATCCCCCGCTCACGAGGGTGCCGGCGAAGGCTGCGCCGGCCCACCCGATGGGGCGCCCCGCCTCGTCCACGACCACGGCCCAGTCCCCCACGCGGGCAGCAGGGAGGTCCGCCACAGCCAGCGTCTCGACGGGGCTGGGAATGAGCCCGGCGTCATCGTAGAACCCGAGGTGCCGGAATCCGCGGTCCCGGCCGACGAACCCCGAGACGAAGTCGTCGGCAGGAGCCCGCAGGAGCTCCTCAGGGCTGGCCACCTGGGCGAGCCGGCCGCCCACGGCGAACACGGCGATCGTGTCTCCCAGCAGCACCGCCTCGTCGATGTCGTGGGTGACGAAGATGATCGTCTTGCCCAGGTCCCGCTGGAGCCGGAGCAGCTCGCGCTGCAGCTCGTGGCGGACCACGGGGTCCACCGCGCTGAACGGCTCGTCCATGAGCAGCACAGGCGGGTCCGCTGCGAGCGCGCGCGCCACGCCGACCCGCTGCTGCTGGCCGCCAGAGAGCTGGGCGGGGTACCTGCCGCCGAGGTCGGCGGAGAGGCCGACGACGTCGAGCAGCTCGCGGGCGCGGGCGCGGGCCGAGGCGCGGGAGACGCCATTGAGGCGCGGGACAGTGGCGATGTTGTCCAGGACGGTGCGATGCGGCATGAGGCCAGCGGCCTGCATGACATACCCCATGGACCGGCGCAGGAGCGGCGCCGGCTGGGAAGTCGCGTCGCGCCCGTCCACCGTGATCGTCCCGGAGGTGGGCTCGACCATCCTGTTGACCATCCGCAGGGAGGTCGTCTTGCCGCACCCGGACGGCCCGACGAAGACGGTGATCCGGCCCCGCGGCACGCTCAGGCTCAGACGGTCCACGGCGGTCATGCCGCCGTACACCTTGCTCACCTCGCGGAACTCGATCATGGGATCGGACACGTACACCTCACGAGTAGCGGATCAGTCGGTCTGTCGGTCAGTCTCGGCGTGCTGCTGTGAGCCTACCAGCGAGCCCATTGGGCGGCGGGGCATACGCGAGACCGGCGTAGTGTGGCACGACGAAGGGGGTTGCCGTGACTGTCATCATCGCCTTCTGCGCCAACGTGCTCGTGGCCGTCGCGAAGTCGGTTGCCGCCGCCATCACGGGTTCCGCGTCGATGGTCGCCGAGGCAGCCCACTCCTGGGCGGACGCCGGGAACGAGATCTTCCTGATCATCGCCGAGCGGCGCTCGGTCAAGCCGAAGGACGCGCGCCACCCCCTGGGTTTCGGACGTGAGGCGTTCGTCTGGTCCCTCTTCGCGGCGGTCGGCATCTTCACGGCCGGCGCCGTCGTCTCCGTCATGCACGGCGTGCAGGAGCTCTCAGCGCCGCAGCCCGTCGAATCGCCTGCCGTCGCGTATCTCGTGCTGGCAGTGGCATTCATCCTCGAGGGCACCTCCTTCACTCAGGCCGTGGTCCAAGTCCGGCGCCGTGCGCGCAGGGCGCGCGTGTCGCCGCTGCGCCTCGTGCTGCTCAGCTCCGACTCGACCCTGCGGGCCGTGGTCGCGGAGGATTCGGCCGCGCTCGTCGGCATCCTGCTCGCCGGCGGCGGCATCCTCGCCCACCAGCTCACGGGCAACGCCATGTGGGACGCCGTCGGGTCGATCGCGATCGGCGTTCTCCTCGGCGTCGTGGCGCTCGTCCTCATCGATCGGAACCGGCATTTCCTGGTGGGAGCCGCCTCCACGCCCGAGCTGCGCGCCGAGGCTGGTCGCCACCTGCTCGCGCACCCCGAGATCGAACGGGTGACGTACCTCCATCTCGAGTACGTCGGCCCCGGGCGGCTGTTCCTCGTCGCCGAGGTCGACCTCGCCGGCAACGACAACGAGGAGACCGTGGCCATCCAGCTGCGCCGCCTCGAACGTGAGCTCGAGGCGCACGAGGGCATCGAGGCTGCGGTCCTCTCACTCTCGGTCAGCGATGAGGCCGCACTCGAGTTCTGAAGGACCCCCTGCTCATGCCGGCTCAGGGCCTGACGCCTCGGCAAGCTCGATCGTGCCGAAGATCGGGTCTCTGTCCAGGATCTGCACATCGGCGATGCCCTGCTCCGCAAGCCCCGCACGGAAGCCGTCCTGGATGCGCCGTACGTGCATCCCGAGGCCGCTGCCCAGGATCACGGGGCCCTCGAGGTCGAGCTGGCGTGCCACCTGGGCCGCCATGCGCGCGAGGTCGTGCGCTGCTTGGTCCACCATGAAGCGGGCCCCGACATGCCCGGCGTCGGCCGCCTCCGTGACGATCCGGGACTGCTGAGCCCAGTACCGCCGCCCAGTTCCCGGGTCGTGGAAGTGGGCGATGAGCGCGCCGGGCTCCGCGAGCCCCGTGCCGGCAAGGAGGGCCGCGGTCAGGCTGTCCGGTTCGAGGCCGAGGTTCATCCGGTGCAGGCTGTACCGGACGGCCTCGCGCCCGAGCCAGTACCCGCTGCCCTCGTCTCCGAGGAGGTAGCCCCAGCCGCCCGCGCGGGCCTCCTCGCCGTCGGCGTTGACGCCCCAGGCCGCCGAGCCCGTCCCGGCGATCACCGCGACTCCCGTGCGTGCCCCGCCCGCAGCCAGCAGCAGGCGCGAGTCGTGGACCACGTTCACCCGGGCCCTCGGCGCGTGGGGGCGGATCAGGTCGGCGAGCGCCTGGGCGTCCGCCTCGGTGTCGATACCGCCGGCTCCGGCGAAGACGCGTGTGACGCCGGCGGCGTCCAGCCGGCCGAACAGCTCGGCGAGGTTCGCGGCGGCCGTCTCGCGGGCCACGTTCTGCACGTTCGCGCTGCCCACCTCGACGTCAGCGACGACCTCTCCGTCCACGACCTTGATGCCCCGCGTCTTGGTGCCCCCGATGTCGAGGCCGATCATGGTGTTCATGCTCACCGCCCCAGCCTAGTGACTAGGGTGAGCTCCATGGATGCTCCCCGAGACCTGCCCGCGGACCTGTTCGGAAACGGTGTGCTGGCCGCGCCGATGGCTGGCGGCCCGAGCCGGCCCGAGCTAGCACTCGCCGTGGGCGGCGCAGGGGGCCTCGGCTTCCTCGGGGGCGGGCTCAAGACCCCTCAAGTCCTTGAAGACGAGCTCCGCATCATGGAATCCCGAGGCGGCGGGCGCCCCTTCGGCGTCAACCTCTTCGTGCCGGCGACCCAGGAGATCGATCGCGACGCGGTCCTCGCGTACCGCGAGCGGCTGCGCCCCGAGGCCAAGGCCGTGGGAGCGGACATGCCGGAGCCGCGGTGGGCGGACGACGACGCATACCCGGCGAAGCTCGATCTCCTCCTCACGCATGCACCCGCCGTGGTCTCCTTCACGTTCGGGACGCCCCGCTGGGACGCTGTCGAGGCGTTGAAGAAGGCCGGCTCCTTCGTCCTCCAGACGGTCACAGGGCCCGAGGAGGCGGCCGTCGCTGCGGAGCTCGGCGCGGACGCTCTCGTGGTGCAGCACCCCGACGCCGGCGGCCACTCGGGAGCGTTCCTCGGCCTGCCGCCCTTCCAGGGAACCCTTCCGGAGCTCGTGGCGGCAGTCCGCGCCGCTGTCCCGCTCCCCCTCATCGCGGCGGGCGGGATCGGAACGCCCGACGCCGCCGCTGCCGCCCGGGACGCGGGCGCTGCGGCTCTCCAGCTCGGGACCGCCTTCCTGCGCACGCCCGAGGCGGGGACCAACCCCGTCCACCGCGCAGCGCTGGCCTCCACCGCATTCGAGCGGACAGCCCCCACCCGGGCCTTCTCCGGCAAGTGGGCCCGCGGCCTGGAGAACGGGTTCATGCTCCGGTTCGCCGACGCGCCGTCGGCCTATCCGGTGGTGCACCATCTGACGGCGCCCCTGCGTGCGGCCTCTGTGCGCGCGGGCAGCCCCGAGCGCACGAGCCTGTGGGCGGGCACGGCCTGGCGCGAGGCACGCGACGAGCCGGCCGCCGCCGTCGTGCACCGGTTCGCCCGCTGACTCGGCCCGGGGTCACCCCCCTACGGCCCGGGGTCACCTCCCGGGCAGGCAGGGTCTTAGGCTGGGCCCATGGCATCGGCACCGACGATCACGCTCGCATCCGGACACTCCATTCCGCAGATCGGCCTCGGGACCTGGCCGCTCGACGACGCCCAGGCTGCGGACACTGTCCTGGCGGCCCTCGAGCTCGGCTACAGGCACGTTGACACGGCGGAGAACTACGGCAACGAGGCCGGCGTCGGCGAGGGGATCCGCCGGTCCGGCCTGCCGCGGGAAAAGGTGTTCATCACCAGCAAGTTCAACCGCAAATGGCACAGCGTGCACGGCGTCCGCACGGCATGGGAGAACGCCGTGCGGAGGATCGGCGTCGACTACCTCGACCTGTACCTCATCCACTGGCCGAATCCCGCCCAGGGCACCTACGTCGAGGCCTGGGAAGGCCTCATCGCACTGCGCGATGAGGGGAAGGTCCGGTCGATCGGCATGTCCAACTTCTTCCCGGCCCATGTGAGGCGGGTGGTCGAGGCCACCGGCGTGGCACCGGACGTGGACCAGCTCCAGATCAGCCCGTATTGGACCAAGCGGGACATGCGGGAGTTCAACTCCGCCCAGGGCACAGTGACAGAGGCCTACACCCCTATCGGGCGGGGGACGGAACTCCTGGCCGCGCCCGCCGTCGTGGCCGCGGCTGAGGCCCACGGCGTGACGCCGGCACAGGCCGTCCTGAGGTGGCACACACAGCAGGGCCTCGTGGCCATCCCGAAGTCCTCCCACCGTGACAGGCTCGCCGAGAACCTGGACGTCTTCGGCTTCGACCTGACCCAGGCCGAGCTTGAGGCTCTGGATGCCCTCGACGGGCAGGGCCCGGAGGCGGCGGACCCGGAGCGCTTCGGCCACTGACCCGCCAACGGCAGGGCACCGTGCTCAGCGGGCGCGTCACCGTCGGCGCCCCTGGCGCCAGCGGCTGAGTGCTAGCGGCCGAAAGCGTCGGCGAGGGTGTCTGCGTCGAGGGCGAGGACATGCTCCCGGAACATGCGCACCTGCGGTGGCTCCCCCACGATCCGCGGCCACACCAGCCCGATCTCGCGGTATGCCCCCGGGTCCTCGAGCGCGAGCTCGGCCCAGCCCAGGCTGCGTGCGTGGCGCGTCGACCCGTACACGGCACCATGCCCCGCGCTGGACGGCGGCACGAGCGCCACGCCGAGGCCGGCGGACACGAGCCCGAGCAGGGTGCGCGAGTCCTGGCCCGAGAAGGCGATGTCCGGAGTGAAGCCTGCGTCGCGGCCGAGGCGGTCGAGGATGCTGCGCATCCCGAAGCCGCGCTCGAGGGCGACGAACGGCTCACCTGCCACCTCGCGCAGCCGGACGGACGGGCGGCCGGCCAGCCGGTGGTCAGCGGGGACGGCAAGGCGGACCCGCTGGACGTGGAGGGTGGCGCTGTCGAGCTCCCGGGTGCTGCGCGGCCGGGGCGACACGATCGCGAGGTCCACACGCCCCTCGGCCAGCGTGTCGAGGCAGTGCTGCCGCGAGCCCTGCACGAGCTCGAACCGCACATCGGGATGGTGGGAACGGAACCCGCTGACGAAGACCGGGACGGCCGACTCCCCGAAGGTCATCTGGAAGCTCAGCCGGACCACGCCGTGCGCCTCGTGCTGGCGCTCGTGCAGCGCGTCGATGCCCCGCTGCAGCTCCCCCAGGGCGGTCCGGATGGAGGGAAGGAGCTGCTCGGCGGCGGCCGTGAGCCGGATGCCGCGGCCCTCCTTGCGCACCAGTTCGGCGCCGACGACGGCGGCCGCGCGGGCGAGCGCGCGGCTCACCGTGGGCTGCGGCACGCCGAGGAGCTCCGCGGCGGCGGTCACGTGGCGGGTCTGCCCCACGGCGTCGAGCACCGGCAGGAGCGGCAGGAGGCGGGCGAGCTCCCCGTGGAGCGGCGCAGGGGGCGGTATGGATGTCATGGCAACCTATGCGTCGGGGTTATACGTCCTCTCGATCAGTGTATTGGACGTATACATTCCCCGCTTCCTACGGTGGAGGCATGAGTGCAGCTCCCGACGCAGTCCACGCTCAGACCCGCTGGGAGGGCCACGCCAAGGGCAGCCGGGGCTATCGGAGGCTCATCGCGGCCCTCGCCTTCGCCGGCGTCGCGACGTTCGCCCAGCTGTACTCTCCCCAGGCGCTCCTCCCCGGGATCGCCTCAGAGCTCGGCATCGACCCGGCCCGCGCGGCGCTGACCGTCTCCCTGGCCACCATCGGCCTCGCGGTCGCGGTGCTCCCGTGGTCGTTCGTGGCGGACCGGATCGGACGTATCGGCGCGATGCGTGCCGGGATCATCGCGGCGACCGTCCTCGGCCTCCTCGGTCCTCTCGCCCCGACGTTCGAGCTCCTGCTCGTGCTGCGCTTCCTCGAGGGCGCGGCCCTCGGCTCCGTGCCCGCCATTGCGATCGCCTACCTCAGCGAAGAGGTCAGCCGCACGCACGCGGCCCTTGCAGCGGGGACGTACATCGCTGGTACCACCGTGGGCGGCCTCGCGGGACGTCTCGCGGCCGGTCCGCTCGCGGACCTCCTGGGGTGGCGGCCCGCCGTGATGGCCGTCTCGGTCCTGGGAGCTGCCGCGGCTGTCGCGTTCATTGTGCTCGCGCCGCAGGCCCGCGGGTTCTCTCCGGCTCCCCGCCCCGAGGGTGGCGTCCGTGCCGCGGCGGCCGCGGCGGTCCACAAGCTCGGGGCACAGCTGCGCAGCTTCCGCCTCCTGGCCCTGTACGGACAGGCCTTCCTCCTCATGGGCTCCTTCGTGGCGGTCTACAACTACCTCGGCTTCCGGCTCGAGGCCGCACCGTTCCGGCTGCCTGCAAGCCTCGCGAGCCTCCTGTTCCTTGCCTACCTCTCGGGTACCTTCAGCTCGGGCTTCGCAGCCCGCCTCAGCGTCCGGTATGGGCGGCGCGCCGTGATGGTCGCGGGCACGATCGCGATGGCGGCCGGCGCGGTCGGGCTCGTCTCGGACTCGCTCGCGGCGGTCCTCGTGGCCCTCGTCGTGTTCACGGCGGGCTTCTTCGCGGCCCACGGCATCGCCTCCGGCTGGACGGGCGCGCTCGCGGCGTCAGGCCGGGCGCAGGCGGCGTCGCTGTACAACCTCGGGTACTACGGAGGGTCCAGCCTCCTCGGGTGGGCCGGAGGCCTCGTCCTCTCCTGGTGGGGCTGGAACGCGCTCGTGCTCGGCGTGGCAGCGATCGCGCTCACGACGGCGGCCGCCTCCTGGCTCGCACACGGAGCCGAAGCCCGCGCCCGCCGCAGCTGAGCGCTGCCGCAGCAGAGCCGAGCGTCCGGCGCGCGGCGACAGCGCCGGCGTCGTGCGTCACATGCAAGCGCTCTGGCGGCGCAAGGAGCGCGCGTGAGGCCGCTCGCATATCATGGGCACGCCCCCTGACCGAGGAGAACCCGTGACCACGCCGACCGCTGGCCGACCGCAGCACGCCGCGGGCCACCATCCCCCGGGCGGTGAGCCCCTGGACGACGTCGACCGGAGGATCCTCGCTGCCCTCGTCGAGGACGCGCGCATCACGAACAAGCAGCTGGCGGAGCTCGTGGGCATTGCGCCCTCCACGGCGCTCATGCGCACGAGGGCCCTCTCGGACCGCGGCATCATCACAGGGTTCGAGGCGAAGGTGGACCTCGCCGCGGTGGGCCGAAGCGTCCAGGCGCTCATCTCCGTGCGGCTGAGGGCGCACGACCGCGACCAGATCGACGCGTTCACTGCCCGCGTGCCGCAGCTGCCCGGAGTGCTGGCGACGTTCCACACCTCGGGCGCCGTGGACTACCTGCTGCACATCGCGGTGGGAAGCACCGAAGAGCTGCGCGACTGGGTGCTGGACAACCTCGCCACCGATCCCGTGGTGGGCCACACCGAGACGACGCTCGTATTCGAGCGGATCCCGGGACCGGGGCCGCTGCCCGCCTGAGCGGAAAAGCCGCTGTCGGCCCGAGGCGGCGCGCCGGGAGCGGCAGCCAGGTGGAAGCCGGGTCGGCTCAGCGGATCCAGTGGTGCAGGCCGAGGGGTTCTGCGAACCGGGCATCGGCGCGCCGGCCCTCGGCCTCCGCGAGGCGCTCGACGTCGATTCCCGGCGCTTTCGGCCGCTCGGCCCACTCGAGGAGCGCCTGGCCCACGCGGTACGCGAGCAGATCGAGGAGGCTCGGAGCCTGGTGGCGGGCGACGACGGTGGTGCTCATGGCTTCTCCTGATGGCGCCGGGGGCCCTCCTGGCGCTGGGGGGCCAGGGGGAAGGCATTGATGTGGATCTGGACGGGGCGGGCGCCCTCCGGGGTGGGGCGCCCCTTGAACTGGGCGATGAGGGAGCTCGCGAAGTCTTCCAGCTTCGCGGAGACCATGGCGAGTTCCGACGCCGTGAGGCGGGCGTGACTGGTGCTCGCCATCGCCGCGTCGGACCACTCGGCGGGCTCGCTGAGCCAGCCGTGCTCCATGAAGTCGGCGAGGGCAGCAGCTCGGCGGTGCTCGAACTCCCGGCTCACGAGATGCGCGGCCTCAGCGGTTGCTGGATCGTCGGCGAGCTCGCGGGTCACCACCTGCAGGCTCCCCTTGGGCCGGTCCCACCACCGTTCGCGCCCTGAACCGCGTCCCTCGACCTCTCGCAGGAAGTCGTGACGGGCAAGCTGGCGCAGGTGGTAGCTGGTCGAGCCCGTGGATTCGCCGAGGATCTCAGCGAGCGTGCCCGAGGTCTGGGGACCGAGCCTCGAAATCGTATCGAGGATCTCGATCCGCAGCGGATGGGCGAGGGCCTTCAGCGAGGCGACGTCGACGGTCCGCTTCGGCTCTGTTGCACTCCGGGCTTCCTCATCCATGCTGCAACGATACGACGACAAAGACTTCTTTGCAACCATCTCTTTGCAACGGTTTTTCTGCAGCGTGGTCTTTGCAGTGATTGTCTTTGCAGACTCTCCTTTGCCGACCGCCGCGCGGCAGCGCCGCCTCCGATGTCATGGCTCACCGACCATAATGGGGCGGTGATCATCGACAACGCCGTGTACGTCGGCGGCCGGCGCGCTGCCCACCCCGAAACCCTGGAGCAGACCTTCGAGACGCTCGAGGCGGTCGGCGGGAGCATGGCGTGGATCGGCCTCTACCGCCCCACACCCGAGGAGATGGCCGAGGTCGCGCAGGAGTTCAAGCTCCACGACCTCGCAGTCGAGGACGCCATCAACGCGCACCAGCGGCCCAAGATGGAACGGTACGACGAGACGCTGTTCACGGTCCTGCGCCCGGCACGCTATGTGGACGAGACCGAGACAGTCGAATTCGGCGAGCTGCACATCTTCACCGGCCCCAACTTCGTCGTCACCATCCGGCATGCCGAGACGGCCGGCGTCGGGCTCGTACGGAAGCGGCTCGAGGCGGACAGCGACCTGCTCGGTCTCGGACCGGACGCCGTGCTGTACGCCCTGCTGGATCGCGTAGTGGATGACTACAAGCCCGTCGTCGCGGGCCTGGAGAACGACATCGACGAGATCGAGGACCAGCTCTTCGCCAATGACCAGGCCGTCTCGCGCCGCATCTACGAGCTCACCCGCGAGGTCCTGCAATTCCAACGGGCCGTCCACCCGCTCACGCGGCTGATCGAAACGCTCGAGGCAGGATTCGGCGAGCGCGAGAACGACATCGAGCTCCAGCGCCGGCTCCGCGACGTCCACGACCACATCGAGCACATCGTCTCCCGCGCCGATTCCTTCCGGGACATCCTCCAGAACGCGCTCGTCCTTGACGGCACGCTCACCTCGAACCGGCAGAACGAGACGAGCCTCGCCCAGAATGAGCAGGTCAAGCGGATCTCCTCTTGGGCGGCCATCTTCTTCGCCCCAAGCCTCGTCGCGGGCATCTACGGGATGAACTTCCGCGGGATGCCGGAGCTTGAATGGGCCTACGGCTACCCGTATGCCCTCGGCCTCATGGTGGTGGCGGGGTTCATCCTGTGGCTCATCTTCAAGCGGAAGCAGTGGCTGTAACGGCTAGGCTGGCGCCATGACCGAGACATCGCCGGTGACAGTGACCGTCACGGGGGCCGCGGGCCAGATCGGCTACGCCCTCCTGTTCCGCATAGCCAGCGGGGCCATGCTCGGCCCCCACACCCCGGTCCGCCTGAAGCTCCTGGAGATCCCCGCGGCCGTGCGGGCCGCGGAGGGTACCGCACTTGAGCTCAGCGACTGCGCGTTCGGCCTACTGCACTCGGTGGACGTCACCGACAGCCCTGCCTCGGCCTTCGACGGGACGGACGTCGCACTCCTGGTCGGCGCGAGGCCCCGAGGTGCCGGCATGGAACGATCCGACCTGCTTGAAGCCAATGCCGGCATCTTCGGGCCCCAAGGGCGCGCCATCAACGACCACGCCGCAGACGACGTGCGAGTCCTCGTCGTGGGCAACCCGGCGAACACGAACGCGCTCATCGCGGCAGCGAACGCCACCGACGTGCCGCGGGAGCGATTCACCGCGATGACCCGCCTCGACCACAACCGCGCGGTAGCCCAGCTCGCGATCAAGCTGGGATGCCCGGTCACGGACATCGACGGAGTGACCATCTGGGGCAATCACTCGGCAAGCCAGTACCCGGACCTCACCCACGCCACGGCCGGCGGGGAGCCGGTGCCCGCGCTGGTGGACGAGGCCTGGATCGAGTCGGAGTTCATCCCTCGCGTGGCTCGGCGCGGGGCCGAGATCATCGACGCCCGGGGCGCCTCCTCCGCCGCCTCCGCCGCAAGCGCAGCGATTGACCACATACGGGACTGGATAGACGGCACGCCCGAGGGGTGGACATCCGCCGCGGTCGTCTCGGACGGCTCCTACGGGGTCCCTGAGGGGCTCGTCAGCTCCTTCCCCGTACGGAGCGTGGACGGCGCCTGGGAGATCGTCCAGGGGCTGGCGCTGCCGGAGTTCTCCCGTGAGCGGATTGACGCATCCGTGGCAGAGCTCATCGCCGAACGGGACGCCGTGCGGGGCCTCGGCCTCCTCGGCTGAGCTACGCCGCGCAGCTGACGAGCAGCAGGGCCTTCCGGCCCTGTCGTGCGGCACGCCGGGGTTCCTAGCATGGTCGCATGACCAGCCAGCAGCCCCTGTATGCGGCAAAGGGCCCGGTCCCGCCGCTCGACCTGCCCTACTACGGCGCTCCGCCCGTCGAGGCCTTCGTTCGCGTCTTCAAGAAGTACGCGATCTTCACGGGCCGCGCGAGCCGGAGCGAGTTCTGGTGGTGGGCCCTTGCCTCGGCCATCATCTCCGCCATCCTCGACTCCATCGGCCAGAACGTCGTCAACGGCCAGCCCACCGGGACAAGCCCTCTTGGCGTGGCCTGGGGTCTGGCCACTCTGGTTCCCGGCCTTGCGGTGGCGGCACGCCGCCTGCACGACGTGAACCTGAGCGCCTGGCTCCTGCTGCTCGCCGTGATTCCCCTGCTCGGCTGGATCGCACTGATCGTGATGCTCGCCCAGCGCGAGAACCCCCTGGGCGCGCGGTTCGACCGCAGGCCGGCCCAGCAGTACGGGGCCCCCGGCTACTACCCGCCGCCATACCCTCCCGCGGCCCCGCCACCGTCACCAGGCCCACCGACGGCCCAGCCGCCCGCGTCCGGCCCCCCGGCGTGACACCCCCGGCCGCCCTCAGCCGATAACCCGTCCCGCTCACGAAAGAAGGGTCCCAGCCTCTCGGCTGGGACCCTTCTCTTGCCCGTCTCATGCGGGCATACGTGGAGCCTAGGGGATTTGAACCCCTGACCTCTTCGATGCGAACGAAGCGCTCTACCAACTGAGCTAAGACCCCGCGGTGCGGGTTCTACGTTACTGGGACGGGGCGTGAATTCCAAATCCCTCTGCCCTCTCCAGCATTGCCGGCAACGACCCCCGCAGGAGGGAGAGCCAGAGTCGGCTTGGGCTCACGCGCGGCGGCGGTTGAGGACCTCGTCGAGGTTGCCGAGCGCCCCCCGGCGGGCCCCGGGCCGAGGCCCGATGGAGGAAACGTCCGGGACGCTGCCAGGCTCGGGGACTTCCGGCTGGGGCTTGAGGAGGGGCCGCCCCTCAGGCTTGGGCGCCTCGGGCATATCGAGCGGGGCAGGTCCGGGTCGCTCCGCCCTGGGAGCAGCCACGTAGCCGGGGCGGGGAACGTCCACCGGTTCCCATTCCTCCTCCGCGCCCGTGGCCTTGGCCTCGGCAGTGGCATTAGCCTGCGACGCCTTCGCCACCTCGAGCGCAAGGGCCCGGAGCTCGCTGTGGCTCACGGGCCGCGGCGCTGGCTCGGGATCACGCCCGGCATCGAAGACTTCGGTGGGTCCCTGCGGCGCCGCCGGCCTGGTGGACTGCGCCGAAGCGCTGCGCATTGCTGCCTTGAAGGCCTCGTCGACGCGCCGTTTCCGGTCGCGCACGGCGAGCGCACGGAGACTGGCGACGGCGGCTGCAACCCCGGCCGCACAGAGAGCCGGAACCCAAGCCGGCAGGCCAACCACCAGGAGCACGAGGGTGACCGGGACGGCCAGTGCGGCTGCAAGGCCCGCGAGCGCCAGCACCATGCGGCCCCAGCGGATCCGCAGCCGGACCTGAGGTTCCGCGGCGCCCGGCGGTCGCTCGCTGCCCGAGGACGACGGCGCCGAGCCGACATCCTCGGTGGCGGCCGCTCGAGGCGGTGTCTGGGACAGCGGCGCGGAGACCATCAAGGACTCGGGCGGAACAGCCGCTTCCGTCAGGAGGACGGCCTCCCCGGAGGGGAGAACGGCCCTGCGGCGCCGCGTCGCGTAGGGGGCGACCCACAGCAGCCACACGAGCACGGCTGCGCCGAGCACCATCGAGCTGCTGAGGGCGAGATCCATGTCTAAAACCGTAGGAGTATCGCCGGGACGCGACACGGATTAGCGACGGTGTGTCGCGAGAACCCCAGCGGCGGGTGAGCAACACCACACCGGTGCGGCGCGCCGTCGTACGGAACCCTGTGCTGTTCGGGGTGGACCGGGCTCAGCGCGAGGCGAGCCACCGCCCGAGAAGGCCCTCCGCCGGGACCTCTTCCGCGGTCAGCGCGAACGACTCGTGGTCTGCCCAGGCGCCATTGATGTGCAGGAAGCGCGGGCGCAGCCCCTCGCGCCTGAAACGGAGCTTCTCGACCACTCGCAGGCTCGGCGCGTTCTCCGGGCGGATGTTGATCTCCATTCGGTGCAGGCCGAGTTCACGGAAGCAGTGATCCGTGGCCATGGCCACCGCAGTAGGGGCGATCCCCCGCCCCGCGTGCTCACGGTCCACCCAGTAGCCCAGCGTGGCCATGAGCGCGGATCCCCACACGATCGAGGAGACCGTGAGCTGCCCGACGATAGGCGCCCGGCGCGTGCGGGGGTCATCCAAGGTGATGACGAACGGCAGTGCCGAGCCCTCCCGCGCCTGGTGCGTGAGGGACCTGACCATGTCGCGGAACGTCGGCAGGCTCCCTCCCGGCTGGGGGTTCGAGGCCTCCCAGGGGGCGAGCCATTCGCGGTTCCTGCCGCGGACGGCCATCCACTCGGCCCGATCGGACATACGCAGCGGCCGCAGGGCCAGATCTCCAGAGCGCAGGGTCACAGGCCACAGGGCCGAGGACGCCATGCGCTTCTCAGGCGCGTGCCGACGGGCTGTCTGCGCCGTCGGCGACAAAGTCGGCGAGCCACGTGCGGAGGTCAGCGCCGAAGTCGTCACGGGCACAGGCGAGCGTCACGACCGCCTTGAGGTAGGAGAGCTTGTCCCCCGTGTCGTAGCGGCGCCCGCGGAAGACCACCCCGTACACGCCGCCGCCCTCGCCCTCCCTGCGGGCCAGCTCCTGGAGGGCGTCCGTGAGCTGGATCTCACCGCCGCGGCCGGGCTCGGTGCGGTGGAGGACCTCGAACACGGCGGGGTGCAGCACGTAGCGCCCGATGATGGCGAGGTTGCTGGGGGCGTCCTCCGGCGCCGGCTTCTCGACGAGGCCGTTGACCTGCACGTAATCCTCGCCCTCGACCGGCGTGACGTCCGCGCACCCGTACGCGGAGATCGACTCGCGCGGCACTTCCATGAGCGCCACGACCGATCCACCGGTGGCCTGCTGGACGCGGATCATCTCGGCGAGCAGCTCGTCCCGCTCGTCGATGAGGTCGTCGCCGAGGAGCACGGCGAACGGCTCGTTGCCGACGTGCCGCTCCGCGCAGAGGACGGCGTGGCCGAGGCCCTTCGGGTCGCCCTGACGGACATAGTGGATGTCGCCGAGGTTGTTGGACTGCTGGATCGCCGCCAGCTTCTTGCTGTCGCCCTTGGCCTCGAGCGCCGCCTCGAGTGACGGCACCCGATCGAAGTGGTCCTCGAGCGCACGCTTGTTGCGGCCCGTGATCATCAGGATGTCATTGATGCCCACCGAGACGGCTTCTTCGACGACGTACTGGATGGCCGGCTTGTCGACGACCGGCAGCATCTCCTTCGGCATCGCCTTTGTCACCGGAAGGAACCGGGTGCCGAGGCCGGCGACGGGAATGACTGCTTTCTTCACAGTTGCGGTGGTAGACACGAGCCACACTCTATACGAGTGCGCGACCGCCGCGGATAGAGTCGGGGGATGGACATGGCCGAGCGGAAGTCAGCGCTGCGCGCACGGATCTGGGCTGCCCGCCGCGCCCTCGCGGCCCCGCACATCGCGGAGGCCGCCGCGGGGATCACCGAGCACGGTCTCGCCTGGGCGCGCGCCGACGTCTCGCCCGGGGGTGTGCTGACGGCGTATGTGGGCGTCGGGGTGGAGCCGCCGACACTCCCCCTCGTGGAAGCACTGCACCGTGAGGGCCACCGTGTCCTGCTGCCGATCTGCCTCCCGGCGCGTCAGCTGGGATGGGTCGAATGGCACCCCGGGATCGAGTTCGCCCGCAGCCGGTACGCTCCCGTCCAGGAGCCCGTGGGACCGCTCATCTCCGGGGACGAGGCCATCGCCGGCGACGGCGGCCGCCCGGGTCTCGCGGGCATCCTCCTGCCTGCCACCGCCCTGGACAGCGAGGGGCGCCGCATCGGCCAGGGCGGCGGCTACTACGACCGGTTCCTTGCCCGCGTGGACGCGGCGGGGGCGAGGCCCGCCACCGCTGCGGTGGTGTACGACGGCGAGGTCCTCCCCCCTGGCGCCGTGCCCGCCGATGCACTCGATCGCCTCGTCGCCGCAGCAGTGACGCCGGCGGGGCTGCGCCGTCTGGGCGGAGCGCTGACGGCGGCGGCCGAATAGGCCCTGCGGAATAGCGTGCTCGCCCGGACTGTTAGAATTAGCACTCGGGGCGGCCGACTGCCAACCGCGCCCCGACTGTCCATCAAGGAGTTCCAGTGCCCACCTACGCCTACGCCTGCAAAGACTGCCACCACGCCTTCGACATCGTTCAGTCGTTCAGCGACCCGTCGCTGACGGTCTGCCCCGAGTGCGGCGGAACGCTGCGGAAGAAGTTCAACAGCGTGGGCGTGGTTTTCAAGGGCGGCGGCTTCTACCGCACCGACTCGCGAAGCGGCGGAAGCAGCGTCCCTGCCGCGGCGGCGTCCAAGGACACCGGTGCGAAGGAGTCGAAGGGCAAGGACTCCGCCCCGGCTGCGGCAGCCGCGTCGAACTGACACCCTCCGAGTAGCGCGATCCTCCTTCGCAAAGGAGTCATTGCGAGCATTGTCCACATAGCGCTGCCCGGGGCGGCGGACGTAGAGCCTGCTCACTAGCGTTGCAGGCATGAACCGACCTCGGCACCCGTCAGCACTGCGGCGACGGCCTACGGCTGGCCGAGACAGAGTACGGCCGTGGGAGCCAGCCCGCCGGGGTCTCTTCAGCCGGTTTCTCGACAGGCGGCGTCGCACCCTCGCTGCGGCATGCCTGTGCCTGGGCGTCGGCATCCTCGCCTACCAGCTCACTCCCCCTTCGGCGGCAATGGTTTCCGTCGCCGTCGCCGCACGGGATCTTCCGAGCGGCGCAACCCTCTCCCCTGCCGATCTCCGCACGGCCCGGCTGCCGGCTGAGGCCGTGCCCGAGCGCGCCGAATCCGATCCGGCGCGCAGTGCGGGCCAGCGGCTCGCCGGGCCGTTGCGCCGCGGGGAGGTGGTGACCGATGCCGCCCTCGTCGGGCCCGGTCTCCTGACCGGCACCCTGCCCGGGACCACAGCCGTGCCAGTCCGGATGGCCGATCCCGCCTCACTCCAGCTTCTCGCCCCAGGGCAGCTCGTGGACCTCGTCCTCAGCGCTGATGCGGGCGGAGGCGGCGCGTCCGCAAGCGCACTTGCCTCCCAGGTTCCTGTCCTGTGGACCAGCGCATCCCAGGGGGCAGCGGCCGGAGGGTCTTGGCTGGGCTCGGCGCAGGACGCAGACGGCCTGCTGGTGGTCGGTGCCACTCCCGAGCAGTCGCTCCGGATCGCAGGCGCGTCGACCCGCGGCAAGGTCTTCTTCGTGCTCGTCGAGGCCGGGGCCCGATGACCGTCCTGCCGCGGTCAGCCCCAGTGCGGCGGCTTCTGCTCCTTGAGCCACCGGTCACGGTCCCTGACGCCCTCGCCGTTCCGTGGAGATTCGGGCGTGCGCTCCGGGCTGCCGGGCTCGGGCTCATCAGCGCTGGCCGGCCCCGTCCCCGGGACGGTCACACGCCGTCCGCCACGTGGGCGCCGGAGTTCCTCCGTCTGTGGCTCGGACCCCAGCGCCTCCTCATCGGGCGATGCTCCCGCCTCCGCGCCGTCAGCGCCGTCTGCGCTGGCGGAATCCGGGCGCGCCGCCTCAGCACTCTCCGCGTCGGTTCGCCGCGAGTCCCGGGGCTTCGAACTCCCCGGCCCCCCGTCGCCGGTGTCCTCACTTCTCGATGCGGCGATCACGGCACCGTCCTCCTTCACGGTTTCGGGAGTTGGGCCCGCACCCGGCGCCCCATGCTCCTGGACCCCGGAGCGGGAACGGCCGGGCACCGCATCAACGGTGCGGGCGGCGGGCCGAGCCCCGGCTGGAGCGGACGCCAGGAAGCCGGCGGTGCCGCCCTCGTCGGCGCGGGTCTCGAGGCCCAGCTGGTCGGCGATCATCTCGGCGCAGCCGCTCGGATCAGTGAAGACCTCGATGGTCCACAGAGTGAAGTGCTTCCAGCCGAGCCGCTGGAGCCGTTCCGGATGCTGACGCGTGCGCTCGCGGACGCTGAGTCGGCGGTAGCGTTCCGTTCCGTCCGATTCGACAGCCACGGGTGCGCTCGGCTCACGGTCCTCGCGGCCAATGGTCAACAACGGGTCTATCGCAGCGGCCATGTCCACGGCACCGTCGTAGTGGTGCCAGACGCGGGCCCCACGCGATGCGAGCCGGTCCCCGAGGTCGGTGACGAGGGGGTCCGCTCCCAGCGCCTCGGCGCTCGCCGCGGCACGCGTTGCCGGAGTGCCCAGATGGGTGTTTCCGTCCAGCTCCCGGTCGAGCAGCTCATAGAAGTCCGAAGCTCCTTCGCTCAACCGTGTGACGTCCAGTTCCGCCGGCCTGAAGCAGCTCAGGACGTGCATGCTCTGGCGCGCCCGGCTCATGGCCAATGCGAAGCGACGCCGCCCCCCTGGTTCGCTCAGGGGACCGAAGTGGTGCATCGCCCTCCCATGTGGGGTGCGGCCGAACCCGAGGGAGAAGATCACGTGGTCGCGGACCAGGCCGCCGGCCCGGTCGATGTGGACCACGCGGAAGGGCTCGGTGCCCCCGCTGGCGAAGAAACCCGCGACGTCGGGGTGGTTGGCCATCTGGAGGCGGATGGCCTCTCCGACCCGCGCGGCATGGTGGGCGCTCGCGGTCACTACTGCCAGGGAGATGGCCGGACGGTGCCTCGCGTGGTCGAACACGAGGTCCACCACGCGGTTGACCTCGGCGGCCACCGACTCGACACCGCCGTCCTCACCACTCGGCAGGCCCATCCCATCGGGAAGGTATTCAAGGAGGAAGGGACGGTCCAGGCCGGTGACGCTCGGACCATCGGGCAGCCGCCGGAGGCTTCCGGAGTAGAAGCGTCGGCTCAGCTGGAGGTCGAGGTCCTCGTCCACGGACCGGTACACGGTGCGCAGCCGCACCGACGGGAGCACCCGGGCGAGAGCCGTGAGTGCGCTCTCGACGGTGGGACTCACTGGTTCATCGCTCCGCTGTTCGACGCTGACCGAGAAGGGCCGCGGATTGGCCACCTGCGGGTCCCCGAACGCGACGACCTTCTCGGCACGGGCAATCGCAGGCAGGGCGGCGCGCAGCGGCATCGAGTCGGCGTCGAGCAGGACCACGGCATCGAACCGGTGATCCCAGGTGAGGGCCGCGCTCAGCGCGTAGGGGCTGCACGTCCACACGGGAACGAGCGGCCTGATGAGCCGCGGCGACTGCCGCTCGAGTGCGGCGAGGCTGATCCGGCCGTCCTTGAGCAGCGTGCGCAAGGCCTCTGCCTCACGGGAATGGCGCACGATCGCCTCGGACCATTCCCGGGCAAGGCGCCACCTCAGTCGCGCGGCACCGCTGGCGATATGCGTGCGGTCCGCCTGGGCGAACTCGTACTCGGCCTGCCGCAGCTGCTCGCCGTCGGACATCGCGAGGTAGTCGTCCCCGCTGATCATCGCCTCGAGGACCGACTGCCACCATGCGAGCTCAAGCTCAGCGGCCACGACCTCTGCAGGGGCCTCCCGCTCAGCCAGATCCTTCAGGAGGTCCTCGAGGCCGTGCTCGCGCAGCTCATCCTCGAGAAGGGTGCGCTCGGGAAGCGAGCGCAGGTGGGGGGAATCCTCGGCCAGAGCCGTGAGCCTCGAGGCGAGGCCTTCCGCGTCCGCCTCGAGGAGCTTCCCGCCGGCCGCCGTGGGCGTCAGGATCGACCCGAGGCGCACCAGGCCCCGCTCGACGGCGAGGAATGCCTCGCGAAGGTCGGCGAGGCCCGAGGGGACGGCGGGGTGGCGTTGCGACGTCGCGCAGGCAGCCCAGGCCTCGCGCTGGGACTGGACGAGCGCAAGAGAGCTGTGCAGGTCCGAGAGGTGCACGCCGGGTCGCACGTACTCCTTGGCCACCCTGCGCAGCCGCGAGCGCTGAAGTGCGGTGATCTCGATGCCGCGCTCGCGGCGCCACGCAGACGGCGCAGTGGCCGCAATGAGGTCCGTCACCGGCCTGTCGAAGATGTCGGGGGTGAACTTGTCGAGGCTTTCGCGGACTGCGAGAAGGAGCTCGAGCTGGCCTCCCCACCCGAGAACGGTGGGTTCGAGCCTGATCGACGCGTGGTCAGCCACTGCCGCCATGCGTTCCCTCAGGGCGGGGACCTCGGTGGCCAGCCGCGCGGCGAGCCCGCGTGCCTCGTCGGTCTCGCGGCGCGTCACGAGCCGCGCACCGTGCCAAGGACTCTCCGACACGGCGCGGCTGAAGCTGCCCAGCTCGGCGGCCCGGCGGAGGCGCTCACTGAGGCCCGAGCGGTCCTTGATGCTGTCCAGCACGCTCCGCTTGAGGCGCACGGTGGTGGAGGGCGCCGGATGAAGCGACGTGAGGGCTGCGAGGGACTGCATCGCCTCGTAGGGCGAACAGCCCCAGCGGTCGCGGACATTGTGCAGCGACGCCACATGGTCCATGAGCTGGTGCCGACGGTCCTTCAAGACGCGGTAGATGCCCTCGAGGCGGGGCTCGTGGGACTTCTCGTTGCGAACGATGGCCCGCACCATCTGGGTGCGCAGCTGGCCGGCTGTCACGGTGGCGCCAAGCTGGAGGACGAGCGACCCGAGGCCGAGCGCCTCGAACTCGCGATGGAGCTCGGCAAGGCTGGCCCTCCGCTCCGCGACGACGAGCACCGACCTGCCGGCATCCACGAGGGTGGCGATGGTGTTCAGAGCCGTCTGGGTCTGCCCGGTCCCGGGAGGAGCCTCCACCACAAGGGAGTCGCCCGCCCTCACCGCGTCGAGCACGAGCTGCTGGTCTGCATCTGCGTCGAGGACGAGGAATTCGTCCTCGGGGTCGCGCTCGTCCAAGGGCGTGAAGCGGGACTCGTCGAGCGGCTCCGGGGCCGGGTGTACAGCCCCGGACGTGGAGGCCATCGCAGCCAGAATCGGGTGCGCAGCGGTGATCGCCGGATCCTCGAGCGATTCCTCGAGGTCCGCGAAGGTGGACACGGTGAGACGGGACTCCACCTGAGCGCCGGCAATCGGAGCGATGAGCGCACGCACGCGGTCGAGGACGGGGTGCGGATCGAGCCTGGCCGTGCTGTACGCGAGCCGGGCAGTTGCCGCAGGATCGATGTCGATGCGGTGCACCGTGTGCAGGTGCCGCACGAGTGCCGGATTGATCTTGGCCTGCTCGGTGAGCTTGAGCTCGAAGTCGTCCTGCTCCGGGCGCACCGTCACTTCCACGGCAGCCAGCAGGACCGGGGCACTCACACGGCGCGGCTTGCCGCCGACGGCGGATGTCCACGTGGCCAGTCCCGCGGCGAGATACCCCGCGTCGACCCCCCGCTCGTTGGCGAGTTCGTGCGACTTGGCGCGCAGGTTCCTGGCAGCGCGGGCAGCCCGGGTGTAGTCATGGCGGTCGCGCAGCAGCGTCGAGAGCCGGGTTCGGCGCCCTGCGAGCAGCTGGGCGAGGCCAGAGGCGTGGGCATGGGTGAGGTCGATGCTGCCGTCCGGGCCGGGGAAGTACCCGAGCATCGTGTCCGGGCCGGTGACTCCGGGCAGGGCGGAGAGCCACACCTCGAGCCGCGCTTCCTCTTCAGGGGATGTCGTCTCGGGCACGTCGTCGCTCTCTGTTGCAGCTGCAAGTGCGCTGGGCTGCTTGCCTATCGACCATCTCGGCATAGCTCCGAGGTTAGCCTGTTCTGCCGCCCTCGCCGGGCGTGCAACGCTGCCGGGGGCCAAATCGGCAACGGCCGGCGTCCCACTGGGGACACCGGCCGCATTGCGGAGGGAGAGCCGAGGGGGCTACTCCCACTCGATCGTTCCCGGCGGCTTGCTCGTCACGTCGAGGACCACGCGGTTCACGCCGTCGACCTCGTTGGTGATCCGGTTGGAGATCTTCGCGAGCAGCTCGAAGGGAAGGCGGGACCAGTCCGCGGTCATGGCGTCCTCGCTGGAGACGGGACGAAGCACAATCGGATGGCCGTAGGTACGGCCGTCGCCCTGGACGCCCACGCTCCGCACGTCCGCGAGCAGGACGACCGGCATCTGCCAGACCTCGTTGTCGAGGCCAGCCGCCGTCAGCTCCGCGCGGCCGATGGCGTCGGCCTTGCGGAGCAGTTCGAGCCGCTCTGCCGTGACTTCGCCGATGATCCGAATGCCGAGGCCCGGGCCGGGAAACGGCTGGCGCGCGACGATCGCCTCGGGAAGGCCGAGCTGGCGGCCCACGGCGCGGACCTCGTCCTTGAAGAGGGCCCGGAGCGGCTCCACGAGCTCGAACCTCAGGTCCTCGGGCAGGCCGCCGACGTTGTGGTGGCTCTTGATGTTCGCGGCGCCCTCGCCCCCGCCGGACTCGACGACATCCGGGTACAGGGTGCCCTGGACGAGGAATTTGATCTGCTCGCCGGCTGCATTGGCCGCGTCGACGATGGCCCGCTCGGCCTCCTCGAACGCCCGGATGAACTCCCGGCCGATGATCTTGCGCTTCTGCTCAGGGTCCGTGACCCCGGCGAGGGCCCCGAGGAAGCGCTCCTGCTCGTTGGCCACGTACAGCTTCACGCCGGTTGCGGCGACGAAGTCGCGCTCGACCTGCTCCGCCTCGCCCTCGCGCAGGAGGCCGTGGTCCACGAAGACGCAGGTGAGCTGGTCCCCCACCGCCCGCTGGACGAGGGCCGCGGCCACGGCGGAGTCCACTCCGCCCGAGAGGCCGCAGATCACCCGTGCGTCCCCGACCTGGGTGCGGATCCGCTCGACCTGCTCCTCGACGATGTTGCCGGTGGTCCAGTTGGGCTCGAGGCCGGCCACCTCGAAGAGGAAGTTCTCGAGGACCTTCTGGCCGAAGTCGGAGTGCTTGACCTCGGGGTGCCACTGGACGCCGCCGAGGCCCTTGGCCTTGTTGACGAACGCGGCGACGGGGGCGCCTGCGGTCGTCGCGAGGACTTCGAAGCCCTCCGGCGCCGTCTGGACCGAGTCGCCGTGGCTCATCCACGTGCTCTGGCTCGAGGGGATCCCCGCGAGCAGCGAGTGAGGCTCGCCCACTGCCGTGGCTACCGTTGCCCCGTACTCGCGCAGGCCCGTCCGGGCAACCGTGCCGCCGAGCGCATTGGCCATCGCCTGGAAGCCGTAGCAGATGCCGAAGACGGGGACGCCGGCCTCGAACAGGTCGGCGCCGACGCGGGGGGCGCCCTCGGCGTACACGCTCGAGGGGCCTCCGGAGAGGATGATGGCGGCGGGGTCCTTCGCGAGGATCTGCTCGGTGGTCAGGGTGTGCGGGACGATCTCCGAGTACACGTTGGCCTCGCGCACGCGACGCGCGATGAGCTGGGCGTACTGGGCGCCGTAGTCCACCACCAGCACCGGCCTCTGGGCAGTCTGCACGGTGGGCGACGGGGCCGAGTCTGACTTAGCCGAGTCTTGGGAAGCTGTAGTCACTCTCTCAAGGGTACCGGACCGGTCAGTACCGCTGTCCGGCTTCGGGGTGGGACTCGAGCTCGCGCTCCGCCTCGGCGTGCATGCGCCGCTCGACGATGAAGCTCAGGAACGGCACCACACCGCCCAGCGCCATGAGGATGAGGCGCGGGAACCGCCACCGCATGAGCGACCACAGGCGGAAGTTCGAGATGAGGTACACCACGTACATCCAGCCGTGGACGATGAGGATCGTGATCGAGAGGTTCGCCCCGCCTACCACGCCTGCCGGCTCCGCATCCGCGAAGCCGAAGCCGAAGGGCTTGCCGGTGAACGCATCGCTGCCCCCGGCATAGAGGAACTGTCCGAACGCGTAGCGGGCGATCATCTCGGCGCACAGGAGCAGGAGCATCGTGCCGGTCACCCATGCCGCGACGCGGTAGAACTTCAGGGCCGAGCGGATCTGGGCGACGGTGCCGCCGAAGCGGCGCTGCCCGGTGCTGCGGCCCACGGCGGGCTTGGGGTCGATCACGGTGTTCCTCCGGTTTCGCTGGGCGCATGGGCGCCCATGGTGGTGGTCTGGTCCGATCCGTCGTGGGGAGGCGCTGTCCCGGCGGCCTCCGCCTCGGCGTCAGCGATCGCGTCCTGGGTGCGCTCGTAGTCGTCGCGCACGAGGCGCCACCACAGGAAGATCGCGAAGCCCGCGAACACGACCCATTCGACGGCGTAGAAGATGTTCAGCCAGTTGACCGGCTGCTCGACCGGCTGCGGGGCGATGCTGAGAGGCTCGAGTCCTGCCGGGGCCGCGATGGCCGCACCCCCAGGCGTGGCGACCGCTGTCACGGCCACGAAGCCCGGGTAGCTGGGCCTGTCCCAGATGTTGATGAGCTGTGCGACCGAGAGCGTGGCGACCTGTCCCGCCGCGATGTCCTGCTTCGCCTGGGGCGCCTCGGACGGCAGGAGCCTCCCGGTGAGGGCCACCGGGCCGGAGGGCGGCGGGCTCGCCTTCTCAGGCGAGGAGATCCAGCCCCGGGCTACGGGGACCACTGTGCCGTGCTCCCCGCCTACGGCCGGGGCGCCGTCGACCGTGAAGGCCGTGACCACCCACCACCCGCTGCGCCCGTCCTGGAGCCGGTCCGCAACCAACGTCTGGCGCGCGGCGTCGAACGTGCCGGTGAGGGTGACCATCTGGTCGGCCGCGGGACCCGGGAAAGCCTCGCCGGGGCGCAGGACGTCGGTGAGCGGCTTGACCTGCTCGGTGGCGCGCGCGGGGGGCGTCGCCTCGGAGACGGAGCGCGAGAACTGCCACTGGCTGAGCAGCACGAACACCCAGGACACCACGAGCGCCGCCACGAGCGCCGCGATCCACTGGGGTTTGAGGGCAGTTCGGAGCACCCATTAACGGTACTCCGACAAGCTGTAGAAAACGTAAACGCCTGCTGGGGGCGGGTGACCTCCCACCGGCCGTGCCGAAGGGCGTCAGTCGGAGTAGAGGAGCGCCGAGTTGACGAGCTCCGAGATGATGTCCGGGTCGTTGGCGCGCCGCAGGGAGTTGCGGAAGCCCTCCTTGGAGAGGGAACGCGCCATGGTGGCAAGCACCTCGAGGTGCTCCGAGAAGGATGCGGCCGGCGTTGCGATGAGCAGGACTACGTGGGCCGGCCCATCGGCGGCACCGAAGTCGATCGCGTAGCCGTACTTCGCCACGCCGACGGCGATGGAGGCCTGGACCACGTGGTCGCTGCGGGCGTGGGGCAGCCCGATCCCGCCGGGCAGGCCGGTGGCCATCTGGTGCTCGCGCGAGGCGACGTCCGCGAGGAAGCCCTCGAGGTCGTCTATCCGGCCCTCGGCGCTGAGCCGTGCGGCCAGCTGCCGGGTGGCGTCGGCGCGGTCCTCCGCCGCCATCTCTAGGATCACGAGCCCGGGGGTCGTCAGCTGGGCGTCGTAGCGGTCGAAGGAGCCGGTCTGGGCCATGCGGCTACTTTACTGGGACGATGTCCGCGGCGCCCATCCGCGCCGCCTCGGCCGACTCGTCATCCGGCTGCTGCTGGCTCAGCCGCTCGGCCTCGACCCGTGCGAGATAGTGCGCCACCTCGTTGTCGCGCTGCGTCTGGCTCCAGCCGAGCAGGGGCGCCATGAGATCGGCCACGACCGGCGCCGCGCTGACCCCGCGGTCCCAGGCCTCGATGGAGATGCGGGTGCGGCGAGTCAGCACATCCTCGATGTGCCGGGCGCCCTCGTGCGTGGTCGCGTACACCACCTCGGCGCGGAGGTAGTCGTCGGCTCCCGGGAGCGGTTCCGCGAGCTGAGGATCGGACTCGAGGAGATCGAGCACCTCGCCGGTGAGCGAGCCGAAGCGGTTCAGGAGGTGCTCGACGCGGGCCACGTGGACGCCGGCTCGGTCCGCGAGCCGATGGCGGCGGTTCCAGACGGCGCGGAATCCGTCCGCCCCGACGAGCGGCACGCGGTCCGTGCACGAGTCGGGCACCTTCTCGTCCATCGCCCGTGTGGCCTCGTCGACGGCGTCCTTGGCCATGACCCTGTAGGTGGTGAACTTCCCGCCCGCTACCATCACGAGGCCCGGCACGGGATGGGCGACGACGTGTTCCCGGCTCAGCTTGGCCGTCGAGTCGTTCTCGCCGGCGAGCAGCGGGCGCAGCCCGGCGTAGACGCCCTCGACATCCTCTCGCGTGAGCGGGCGCTTCAGGACCCTGTTCACGTGCTCGAGGAGGTAGTCGATGTCTGTGCTCGAGGCCGCGGGGTGCGCCTTGTCCAGCTTCCAGTCCGTGTCGGTGGTGCCGATGATCCAGTGCCGCCCCCAGGGGATGACGAACAGGACCGACTTCTCCGTACGCAGGATCAGGCCCACGGTCGACTGGAAGCGGTCCCGCGGGACCACGAGGTGGATGCCCTTGGACGCCCGCACGTGGAGCTGGCCGCGCTCGGTGACCATGTCCTGGGTCTCGTCCGTCCATACGCCGGTCGCGTTGATGACCTGCTTGGCGCGGACCTCGAACTCCTCGCCCGTCTCCTGGTCCTTGACGCGCGCTCCGACGACGCGCTCCCCCTCGCGCAGGAAGTCCACGACGGCGACCCGGTTGGCCGCGTGGGCGCCGTACTCGGCCGCAGTGCGCACCACCGTCGCGACCATGCGCGCGTCGTCGATCTGGCCGTCGTAGTAGCGGATCGAGCCGATCATGGCGTCCTCGCGCAGGCTGGGGGCGGCCCGGAGCGTTCCCCTGCGGAAGAGGTGCTTGTGGATCGGGACGCCGTTGCTGTGCCCGCTCGTGAGCCCCAGCGTGTCGTAGAGGATCAGCCCCAGGCCCACGTAGACCCGCTCCCAGAAGCGGTGCTGGAGCGGGTACAGGAACGGAACCGGACGCGCCAGATGGGGTGCGATGCGCTGGAGCAGCAGGCCGCGCTCCTGCAGTGCCTCCTGCACGAGCCGGAAGTCAAGCATCTCGAGGTAGCGGAGCCCTCCGTGGAGGAGCTTGGACGAGCGGGACGACGTGCCGGACGCCCAGTCGCGGGCCTCGACGATGCCCACGTCCAGCCCGCGGGTGACCGCGTCGAGCGCCGACCCTGCGCCCACGATGCCGCCGCCCACGATGAGCACGTCGAGCGCGCGGTTCGGCTCGGTGGTCTCCTTGAACCGCGCCAGGGACGCCTTGCGGTACTCAGGGCTCAGCCGTGCAGTCATGGTCCGAGTCTAGGCTCGGCGTCCGGAGCCCGTCAGGGGCGGGATCAGTGAATCTGGCCGCCCTCGGCAACCGCGGGAGGGCCTCAGCGCTGGTAGGGGGAGACGACGACGTCCACCCGCTGGAACTCCTTGAGGTCCGAATAGCCGGACGTTGCCATGGACCGGCGCAGCATGCCGACGAGGTTGCTCGTGCCGTCCGCGTGGTGGCCCGGGCCGAACAGGACTTCCTCCATCGGACCCACGGTGCCGACGTTGACCCGCTCGCCGCGCGGCGTGTCCGCGTGGTGCGCCTCGGCGCCCCAGTGCCACCCGCGGCCGGGCGCCTCCTCGGCGCGGGCCAGGGCAGAGCCGAGCATGACGGCGTCGGCGCCCATGGCTATGGCCTTCACGATGTCCCCCGAGGTGCCCATCCCGCCGTCGGCGATGACGTGCACGTACCGGCCACCGGACTCGTCCATGTAGTCCCGGCGGGCCGCGGCCACGTCGCTGATGGCCGATGCGAGCGGCGAGTGGATGCCGAGCGCCCGGCGGGTGGTCGTCGTCGCGCCTCCCCCGAAACCGACGAGGACGCCCGCCGCTCCGGTGCGCATGAGGTGCAGTGCGGGGGTGTAGCCGGCCGCGCCGCCCACGATGACGGGCACGTCGAGCTCGTAGATGAACTTCTTGAGGTTCAGGGGCTCCTGGTTCTTGGAGACGTGCTCGGCCGAGACTGTGGTGCCGCGGATCACGAAGAGGTCGACGCCGGCGGCGAGCACCGCCTTGTAGTGGTCGAGGGTGCCCGACGGGGTCAGGGCGCCGGCCACCGTCACGCCCGAGGCCCGGATCTCGGCGAGGCGCGCAGAGATGAGTTCGGTCTGGACCGGGGCCGCATAGATCTCCTGCAGCCGCCGCGTGACCGAGGTGCTGGACGGCTCCCCCGCGAGCCCTGCGATCTCCTCCAGGAGCGGCTCCGGATTGTCGTAGCGGGTCCAGAGCCCCTCGAGGTCGAGCACGCCGAGGCCGCCGAGCCTTCCGAGCGTGATCGCCGAGGCCGGGGACATGACGGAGTCCATCGGCGCCGCGATGACTGGCATCTCGAAGCGGTAGGCGTCGATCTGCCACGAGACCGAGACGTCCTCCGGGTCGCGGGTCCTGCGGTTCGCCACGATCGCGATGTCGTCGAGGGAGTAGGCACGGCGCCCGCGCTTGCCGCGGCCGATTTCGATCTCGTAAGTCACGGCTCCTACCTTACCCGGCACGCCTCTGGGGGCACGGCGAAGCCCCCCGCCCGCAGAGGGGGCGAGGGGCTTTCGGCGGCCGCGTGGACAGCGGGAGGGCGGCCTCAGCCGCGCCCGGCTACCGACGGTAGTTGGGGGCCTCGACCGTCATCATGATGTCGTGCGGATGGCTCTCCTTGAGACCCGCCGCCGTGATGCGGACGAACTTGCCCTTGGCCTTGAGCTCCTCGATCGTGTGCGCGCCGACGTAGAACATGGTCTGGCGCAGGCCGCCGATGAGCTGGTGGGCCACCGCGGAGAGCGGGCCGCGGTACGGGACCTGGCCCTCGATGCCCTCCGGGATGAGCTTCTCGTCGGAGGGGACGTCGGCCTGGAAGTACCGGTCCTTCGAGTAGGAGGTGTTCTTGCCGCGGGTCTGCATCGCCCCGAGCGATCCCATGCCGCGGTAGGCCTTGAACTGCTTGCCGTTCATGAACACGAGGTCGCCGGGCGCCTCTGCGGTTCCGGCGAGGAGCGAGCCGAGCATGACCGAGTCGGCGCCGGCGACGATGGCCTTGCCGATGTCGCCCGAGTGCTGCAGGCCTCCGTCGGCGATGAGCGGGACCCCGGCCGGGAGGGCCGCCTTGGAGGACTCGTAGATGGCCGTGATCTGGGGGACGCCCACGCCGGCCACGACGCGGGTGGTGCAGATCGAGCCCGGCCCGACGCCGACCTTGATGGCGTCGGCGCCGGCGTCGATGAGCGCCTGGGCGCCTTCGCGGGTCGCCGCCTGGCCGCCGATGACGTCGACGTGCGCCGCCGCGGGATCCTTCTTGAGGCGGGCAATCATGTCCAGCACGCCCTGGGAGTGGCCGTTCGCGGTGTCGACGACGAGGACGTCGACGCCGGCCTCGACCAGGCTCATGGCTCGCTCGTAGCCGTCGCCGAAGAAGCCGACCGCTGCGCCGACGCGGAGGCGGCCGCCGTCGTCCTTCGTCGCGTTCGGGTACTGGTCCGCCTTCTCGAAGTCCTTGACCGTGATGAGGCCCTGGAGGATGCCCATCTCGTCCACGAGGGGCAGCTTCTCGATGCGGTGCTTGCTCAGGAGGCCGATCACCTCGTCGCGGCCCACGCCCACCTTGGCGGTGACGAGCGGCATGGGGGTCATGACCTCGTGGACCTTGCGCGTGGGGAACTGGTGCTCGGGGACGAAGCGGGTGTCCCGGTTCGTGATGATGCCCAGGAGCTTGCGGTTCTCGTCCACGACGGGCAGTCCGGAGACGCGGTAGTGGGCGCAGAGGTCGTCGAGCTCCTTGAGCGTCGCGTCGGGCCCGACGGTCACCGGCTTGGTGATCATCCCGGACTCGCTGCGCTTGACCTGGTCGACCTGGTCCGCCTGGTCCTGGATGGAGAGGTTGCGGTGGAGGATGCCGATGCCACCCTGACGCGCGAGGCTGATCGCCATGCGTGCCTCGGTCACGGTGTCCATCGCCGCCGAGAGGATCGGCATGCCGAGCCGGATCCGGCGCGACAGCCGCGTGGAAGTGTCGGCCTCGGAGGGGATGACGTCGGTGGGTCCGGGCAGGAGGAGGACGTCGTCGTACGTGAGCCCGAGGAGGGCGAAGGGATCGCGAGCGGACGGGTCGGATCCGGGAGCTGGGGTGGGCATGGTCATGAGTGCTCCTTGGCCGTGTGCCGGGTGGGCATGGAAAGGGAATGCGCTGATGACCAGCCAGTAGTTACGGGACTGGTCCGCTGCGGTGGCTTCTATCCTAAACTTCGGCGGCGCCCGCTGGTATTCCGCCGGAGCGCCCTGGTGATGAAGCCCACACGTGTGCCCCCGTTTCCCGGGCACCCGCTTCTCGGGACGACGTCCCTGCTCACGCCAGAACCGGTGTGTACCTTGTGAGGGACGCAAGCGGGCTGGTGCAGACGAGGAAGGGAGCGGTGGAAGCCCATGATGCTGATCCGCATCCGGGTCCCGGCGGACCTGACGGAGGGAGTGCTGGCGACAGCCCAGGAGGTGCCGGGGGTCGCCGAACTGGCCGTGCAGCGGGGCGGATCGCTCGAACCCCCCGGGGACGTCGTCGAGATCCAGGCCGCCCGCGAGGCCGTCGAGCGTCTGCTCGAGGGCCTCAACCACCTCGACGTGCAGAAGGCCGGCTCCATCACGCTGTTCTCACCCGACACCGTTCTGGGCACGCATGCCGAGCAGGCGGAGAAGGAGGCGCCGGGGGACGGCTCCGACGCCGTGATCTGGGACGAGCTCGAGCAGCGCACGGGTTCCGACTCGAAGCTCACATGGCAGTTCCTCGTGTTCCTCGTCGCGGCGACCAACCTCGCCGGAATCGGCATCGTCACCGACTCCACCATCGCCATTGTGGGCGCGATGGTGGTCGGCCCTGAATTCGGCCCGCTCGCCGCCTTGGCCGTGGCGCTCGTGGAGCGGCGGTGGGCTCTCGCGCGGCGCGCTGCCGTGGCCCTTGCCGTGGGCTTCCCGGCGGCGATGGTCACCGTGGCGGTCGCGGCCGCCGTCTCCATCCCGCTCGGGCTGTATGACCCGCACGCCCTCACGTCCCAGGGCTCCGCCGTGGAGTTCATCTCCCACCCGGGCCCGTACTCGTTCATCGTGGCGGTGATCGCCGGCGCCGTGGGAATGGTCTCGCTCGTGGGCAACAAGTCGTCGGTCCTTGTGGGCGTCTTCATCTCGGTCACCACGGTGCCGGCCGCCGGATACGTCGCCGTGGCACTCGTGCTCGGCCAGGAGGACCGCGCCCTCGGCTCGGCCCTCCAGCTCGCCTTGAACCTCGGCGGGATCGTCGTGGCGGCCATCCTCGTGCTGCTCGTGTACCGGGCGCTCACACCGAATCTGCCCCACGGCGCCGCAGCGCGGATCGTCCGCCGGGCAGCCCGCGGCTCGGGGATGCACGACGGCGGCCGCCCACCTCGCGCGTGAGGTGGACGGCCGCCGTGGAGCCTCTGGGCAGGCCCTGCCGCGGGTGACTAGTGGCTGTGGCCCGCGTGGGCGTCGGCCTCCTCGGCCGGCTTGTCCGCCACGAGCGTCTCCGTGGTGAGGACAAGGGCCGCGATCGAGGCCGCGTTGCGCAGCGCCGAGCGGGTCACCTTGACCGGGTCGATGACGCCGGCCGCGATGAGGTCCTCGTACTCGCCGGTCTTGGCGTTGAAGCCGTGGTTGACCTCGGCGTCTGCCACGCGGGCGGCGACCACGTAGCCGTCGTGGCCCGCGTTCTGCGCGATCCAGCGCAGGGGCTGGACGAGCGCACGGCGCACGATGCCGACGCCGGCCGCCGCGTCGCCGTCGAGCGCCGTGACTGCGGCGTCGTCGTCGAGTGCGCGCACGGCGTGGACGAGGGCGGAGCCGCCGCCGGCCACGATGCCCTCTTCGAGGGCGGCGCGGGTCGAGGACACTGCGTCCTCGATGCGGTGCTTCTTCTCCTTGAGCTCCACCTCGGTGGCGGCGCCGACCTTGATGACGCCGATGCCGCCCGCGAGCTTGGCCAGGCGCTCCTGGAGCTTCTCGCGGTCCCAGTCGGAGTCGGTGCGTGCGAGCTCGGCGCGCAGCTGCGCGACCCGGCCCTGCACGTCCTCGGCCGAGCCGGCGCCGTCGACGATCGTGGTGTTGTCCTTGGTGACCGTGATGCGGCGGGCGGTGCCGAGCTGCTCGAGGCCCACCTGGTCCAGGCTCAGCCCGACCTCCGGGGAGACGACCTGCGCGCCCGTGAGGGTGGCGATGTCCTGGAGCATGGCCTTGCGGCGGTCGCCGAAGCCGGGGGCCTTGACGGCGACGACGCTCAGGGTGCCGCGGATGCGGTTCACGATCAGCGTCGAGAGCGCCTCTCCGTCGACGTCCTCCGCAATGACGAAGAGCGGCTTCGAGGCGGCTAGGACCTTCTCGAGCAGCGGCAGGAAGTCCGTCAGGGACGAGATCTTGCCCTGGTGGATGAGGATGAGCGCATCCTCGAGGACGGCCTCCTGTCGCTCGGCGTCCGTGACGAAGTAGGGGCTGAGGTAGCCCTTGTCGAACTGCATGCCCTCGGTGAGGACGAGCTCCGTCAGGGTGGTCGAGGACTCCTCGATGGTGATGACGCCGTCCTGGCCGACCTTGTCGAAGGCCTCGGCGAGCAGGTCGCCGATCTCCTCGGACTGGGCCGAGATCGCGGCGACGTTGGCCACGTGGCGGCCGGACACTTCGCGGGCGTTGTCCTTCAGGCGGTTCGCGACGGCCTCGACGGCCACCTCGATGCCGCGCTTGACCTCGCCCGGGGCCGCGCCGGCGGCCACGTTGCGGAGGCCTTCCTTGACGAGGGCCTGGGCGAGGACGGTCGCCGTGGTCGTGCCGTCGCCGGCGACGTCGTTGGTCTTGGTCGCGACCTCCTTGGCGAGCTGGGCGCCGAGGTTCTCGTACGGGTCCTCGAGTTCGACCTCGCGGGCGATCGTGACGCCGTCGTTCGTGATGGTGGGCGCGCCCCACTTCTTGTCGAGGACCACGTTGCGGCCGCGGGGGCCGAGGGTGACCTTGACAGTGTCGGCGAGCTTGTCGACGCCGGCCTCGAGGGCCTTGCGTGCGGCGTCGTTGAATGCGAGCTGCTTAGCCATTCGCTACTCCTGGGGTGTTCTGCGCAGAGCACCCCGGCCGCGGGATGGCGGCCGGGGTGCTGGGCATGCTGCTACTTGACGACGATCGCGAGGACGTCGCGGGCGGAGAGCACGAGGTACTCGGTGCCGCCGGTCTTGACCTCGGTGCCGCCGTACTTGGAGTAGAGGACGACATCGCCGACGGTGACGTCGACCGGCACGCGGTTGCCGTTGTCGTCGACGCGGCCGGGGCCCACTGCCACGACCTCGCCCTCCTGCGGCTTCTCCTTCGCGGTGTCCGGGATCACGAGGCCGGACGCGGTGGTCTGCTCGGCCTCGAGCGGCTTGACGACAATGCGATCCTCGAGGGGCTTGATGGAGACCGACACGGATCTCTCCTTTTCATGAAACGAATCACGGGTGGGGAGCCGGGCAAGCAACCGTCGTCGCGGGTGCCGGGAGCGTGCCTGACAGTTAGCACTCAACGTCGTCGAGTGCTACTGGTGACTCTAGTGAGCCGGTTGGCACTCGGTCAAGGCGAGTGCCAACGCGCCGTCGACGGCCGGCCCGAAAGCGGCGCTCTGAAGCGGTCTGCGGCTACTCGCCGGCCAGCTCGTCGTAGCCGAGGTCGTCGCCGTCGTCCTCCGCGACGAGGCTGCGTGTCGCATAGAGGGCGATGGCGGAACCCACGATGGCGACGGCGCCGACAATGAGGACGGCGAGCCCGATGGCCCTCGCCCCCTGGAACTGGTCGCGCAGCGACTGCGCCTCCGCCGTCGCATCGCTGATGCTCTTGCCGCCCACCGAGTACACCGTGGCGTTGAACGCGTCCAGGCCCGTCACCACCAGCAGCAGCACGGCACCGACCACGGCGAGGACGATTCCTCCAATGAGGACGGGGCGAGCGTACAGCCGGAGACGCCGGGCGCCCCCGGCCGGTTCCTTGCGTGCGGGGACAGGTTCTGCGCCGGGGGTGGTCTCCATGACGCCCAGCCTAACGAATGCGCCCCGCCGCGAGCGGCACGCGCGGGACACTACGCTGGATTGCATGCCCCACGACAATCCCGCCCCCGAGCAGCTGGCGCCCCTGCTGACGCCGGAGGGCTGGGCCCTCGTCAACTCGCTCGGCCCCTACCGCGAGGAGGACGCGCTCGCTCTCACCACGCGCATGCGCAAGGCGGGCCACTCCCCCGAGCTCGTGGCCGCCGTCCTCTCCCAGGCGCGCCTGCGCGTCCGGGCGGAGGCGAAGTTCGGCGAGTTCGCCTCGCGGATGCTGTTCACCCGTGCGGGCCTCGAGCAGGCCACGCGCCTCTCCGTGGCGGCCCGCCACGCCCGCCGGTTCGTCGATGCCGGGGTCCGCCACGTGGCGGATCTCGGGTGCGGGCTGGGGGCGGACGCCATGGCCATGGCATCGCTCGACCTCGAGGTGACCGCCGTGGAGGTCGACGAGACGACCGCTGCGTGCGCGACCATGAACCTCATGCCGTTCCCCCAGGCCCGGGTGGTCCATGCGGACGCGCAGTCCGTGGCGCTCGAGGGGGTGGACGGGGTCTGGCTCGACCCGGCGCGCCGCGAGACCTCTTCATCGGGCACCACGCGGCTGTGGGACCCGGAGGAGTTCTCCCCGCCGCTGAGCTTCGTCGAAGGGCTCGCCGCGCGCGGACTGCCCGTCGGCGTGAAGCTCGGCCCCGGCATGCCGCACGCGTCCATCCCGGCCGGGTGCGAGGCGCAGTGGGTGTCCGTCAACGGGGACGTCGCCGAGGTGGCCCTGTACTTCAACGGCCTGCGCCGGCCCACCGTGCGGCGTTCGGCCCTGCTCCTTGGGCACGACGGCGTGGCCGAGCTCGTCGCCGAGACCGACTTCGGCCAGGGTGCCCAGCCGCAGATCGGCCCGCTGGCCGGCTTCCTCTACGAGCCCGACGGCGCCGTGATCCGCGCTGGGCTCGTGGCCGAGCTCGCCGAGCGGCTCGGGGGGCATCTCGTGGACCCCCACATCGCCTACATCTGCGCGCCCGAGCCTGTGGACACGCCCTTCGCGAAGGGCTACCGGGTGCTGGAGGTCCGGCCCTACAACGTCAAGGCACTGCGTGCGTGGGTGCGCAGTGAGGGGATCGGCGTGCTGGACATCAAGAAGCGGGGCGCCGCAGTCACCCCCGAGGAACTCCGCCGGCTCCTGCTCTCGGGGCAGCGCAAGGGTGCGGCCAAGCGCGCCACGCTCGTGCTCACCCGCATCGGCGAGGACCGCGTGGCAGCCGTCGTGGAGCCCCTCTGAGGCTCCGGCTGGCCGGCCACCTGCCTGGGCAGGCCCGGCTCACTGGGCCCGCATGAACTCCTCCGCCGCCCGCACCTGCTCGTCGCTGGGCCGCATGCCCGTGTAGAGGACGAACTGCTCGAGCGCCTGGATCGTCATGACCTCGGCACCCGAGATGACCGGCTTGCCGGCCGCGCGCGCGGCGCGGACCAGTGGCGTCTCGGCGGGGAGCGCGACGACGTCGAACACCAGGCGCGCCGCCTCGATGGCGTCGTGGGAGAAGGAGAGTGACTCCGCGTCGGGCCCGCCGGCCATGCCGATCGGGGTGACGTTCACCAGGACGTCCGCGCTGTCCCCGGCCTCCGCGCGCCACGCGAAGCCGTACAGGTCCGCGAGCGCCCGGCCCGTGGACTCGTTGCGCGCCACGATGGTCACGTCGCGGAAACCCGCATCGCGGAACGCCGCCGCGGTCGCCTTCGCCATGCCGCCCGAGCCGCGGAGGAGGACCGACCACTCAGGCGAGAGCGCGCCGTCGTGCGCTGCGCGGGCGATCAGCTGGGCGATGGCCGTGTAGTCCGTGTTGTAGGCGGTGAGGACCCCGGAGTCGTTGACGATGGTGTTGACCGAGTCGATCGCCGCCGCCGAGGAGTCCATGCGGTCGACGAGGGCAATGACATCCTCCTTGTACGGCATCGACACGGCGCAGCCGCGGATGCCGAGCCCGCGGACCCCGGCGATCGCCTGGGCGAGGTCGGTGGGCGCGAACGCCTTGTAGATCCAGTTCAGGCCGAGGGCCTCGTAGAGGTAGTTGTGGAAGCGCGTCCCGTTGTTGCTCGGCCGCGCCGAGAGGGAGATGCACAGCGTCATGTCTTTGTTGAGGATCGGCACGGCACCAAGCGTAGTGCGCCGTGCCGATCCCACCGCTGCGCCGCGGGGCGTCAGCCCTGACGGGCCTTCATCCGCGGATTCTTCTTGTTGATCACGAACGTCCTGCCGCGCCGGCGGACGATCTGGGCGCCCGGGATGCTCTTGAGCGCGTGCAGGGAATTGCGGACCTTCATGGTGCTCCTTCCGATCGTTTCTGAGAACCATCCTCAACAACGTCCACTGGCCCGTCCGCATTCCCGCGGTGTCCAATGGGAGCATGCTGAACCAGGCTCCCCCGCGGGCGGACGTCGATGAGTTCTCGGCGAACGCCGCCCTCATCGACGGCATCCGCCGCTTCGGTGCCAGCTGGGCAGCCTCCGAGCTGGCCCCGGTGGGGCGGCTCGTGGGCTCGGCCGAGTTCGCGGCGAACGCCCGCCTGGCGAACGAGCATCCGCCCCTCCTCCACGCGCTCGACCGCTACGGCGACCGGCTAGACGAGGTCGAATACCACCCCGCCTACCACCACGTCATCGCCGACGCCGTTGCCCACGGCGCCCATACATCGGCGTGGGCGGACCCGCGGCCGGGAGCCCATGTGGCGCGCGCGGCGGCGTTCATGCTCTTCGCCCAAGTGGAGCCGGGCCATGCGTGCCCCATCTCGATGACGCACGCCGCCGTGCCCGCCGTGGCCCGGCAGCCCGACGTCGCCCGCGTCTGGCTCCCCCGCCTCTACGGCGACGGCTACGAGCCGCGCCTCGTGCCGGCCGGGCGCAAGCCGGGCGCGCTCGTGGGGATGGCGATGACCGAGAGGCAGGGCGGCTCCGATGTGCGGGCCAACACGACCGCGGCTCGCGACCTCGGCGACGGCACAGCCCTCATCACCGGCGCCAAGTGGTTCTGCTCCGCTCCCATGAGCGACGCATTCCTCGTCCTCGCGCAGGAGCCCGAGGGCCTCACGTGCTTCCTCGTCCCGCGGGTGCTCGAGGACGGCGCGCGGAATCCCTTCCACCTCATCCGCCTCAAGTCGAAGCTCGGGAACCGGGCCAACGCCTCGGCCGAAGTCGAGTTCGCCGATACCCTCGGGTGGCGCCTGGGCGAGCCCGGGCGGGGGGTGCGCACCATCATCGAGATGGTCCACGAGACCCGCCTCGACTGCATCCTCGGCACGGCCGCGGGGATGCGGCAGGCGGTGGCGGAGGCCGTCTGGCACGCGCGGCACCGGCGCGCGTTCGGGCGGCTGCTCGCGGACCAGCCGGCGATGGCGGCGGTCCTCGCGGACCTTGCGCTCGAGTACGAGGGTGCGGTGGCTCTCGGACTGAGGCTCGCAGCGGCGGACGACGCCGTGTGGCTGGCCGGGGTGCGCCGCTCCTCGGACGCCCGGCGCGAGCAGCCGTTCGCCCGGATCGCGACGGCCGTGGGCAAGTACTGGGTCTGCAAGAGGGGACCCGGGCACGCGGCCGAGGCGCTCGAGTGCCTCGGGGGCAACGGCTACACCGAGGACTTCCCGCTGGCCATGCGGTATCGGGAGCAGCCGGTCATGGCGATCTGGGAAGGCTCCGGGAACGTCGTGGCGCTCGACGTGCTGCGGGCGCTGACCCGCGAGCCCGAGGCCGCCGAGGCGCTGGGCGAGGAGCTCGAACGGCACCGCGGCGCCGACACTGCACTCGACGCGCACCTCGAGCAGGCCCTGGCCCTCATGGCCGACGCCGCGCGCGAGCCCGGCGAGGCCCAGGCGTGGGCGCGGCGGCTCGCCGAGACGCTCGCACTGGCGCTGCAGGCCACGCTGCTGCTGGAGGGTGAGCCCGCCGTCGCGGAGGCGTTCATCGCCGCCCGCCTCGGCCCCGGCCGCGGCCTGGGGTACGGGTGTCTGCCCGACTCGGCGCGCGTCCGCGCGATCCTCGCCCGCGCGTAGGGCCGTAAACTGTGAGGACTCGTGCACGCCGCCGGCCCGGCCGGCCTGACCTGGGGAGCCGCACCCTGAAGATCGACTTCGCCCAGTCCCGGCAGTCCACCATCGGCCTCGAGTGGGAGCTGGCGCTCGTCGACAAGCACGGCGGCGAGCTCGTCTCCCTCGCGCCGCAGGTCCTCGAGCGGCTCGCCGCCGAGCAGCCCGCCCTCTTCGGCGACACGCCCAGGATCCACCAGGAGCTCCTCCTGAACACTGTGGAGCTCGTGAGCGGCGTGCACGACACCGTGCGGGGTGCGACCGGTGACCTTGCGGAGTCGCTGGCCTCAGTGCGGACCGTGACGGACCGGATCGGGGTCGAGCTGTTCTGCGCGGGGAGCCACCCGTTCAGCCAGCCGCGGCTGCAGCCCGTCACCGACAAGGAGCGGTACGCGAAGCTCATCGACCGCACCCAGTGGTGGGGGCGGCAGATGGTGATCTACGGCGTCCACGTGCACGTGGGCCTCGACCGCCGGGACAAGGCCATGCCCGTCTTGGATGCACTCGTCAACTACTTCCCGCACTTCCAGGCGCTCTCCGCCTCAAGCCCGTTCTGGAGCGGCGAGGACACCGGATACGCCTCCCAGCGCGCCCTCATGTTCCAGCAGCTCCCCACGGCAGGGCTGCCGTTCCAGTTCGAGGACTGGGCGGGCTTCGAACACTACGTCGGGGACATGCTCAAGACCGGCGTGATCGACATGATCAACGAGATCCGCTGGGACATCCGCCCCGTGCCGAGGCTCGGAACCATCGAGATGCGCGTGTGCGACGGCCTCTCCACCCTCGAGGAGATCGGCGCCATCGCCGCGCTCACCCAGTGCCTCGTGGAGGAGGCGTCCCGCGCCCTCGACGCCGGGCATGCCATCCCGACCATGCCTCCGTGGCACGTGCAGGAGAACAAGTGGCGCTCCGCCCGCTACGGCCTGGACGCCATCATCATCCTCGACGCCGACGGCAACGAGAAGCTCGTCACGGAACATCTCGCGGAGACCCTGGACCGGCTCTCCCCCATCGCCGCAGACCTCGGCTGCTCCGAGGAACTGCGGGACATCGAGGGCATCATGCGGCGTGGCGCCGGGTACCAGCGCCAACGGCGGGTGGCCGAGGCCAACGGCGGCGACCTGCGCGCCGTCGTGCTCGAGGAGGCACGCCTCATGCGCGAGGGCTACGCGGCGCTCGAGCGGTGATGGCGTCGCAGCGACCTGTACGCACGCGGCGATCCCCCGTGCGGATCATCCTCGTCCTCGCGATCGTCGCGGTGGTGCTCGCCGTGACCTCGCATCTGCAGGCCGCGCTCTGGGTGGGTGCTGCGGCAGCTGCCTATGGCGTGATCGAGTGGATCATCGCCCGGAGCACCGGCCGGTAACGTTCCACGCGGCTACAGCATGGCCGGCTACATGCTCACGGTGGTCACCGGCAGCGAGGACTCGGGGGCGAAGTCGAGCCCGCTCGGGTCGCGGCCGCCCATGATCACGCGGGCCGCGAGGGCGGCAACCATGGCGCCGTTGTCCGTGCAGAGGGAGAACTCCGGCACCGCCAGTGAGATCCCCGCCGCATCGCAGCGCTGCCTGGTCAGCGCGCGCAGCCGCGAGTTGGCGGCCACGCCGCCGCCGAGCAGGAGGTTGCGGATGCCCTGCTCCCGGCAGGCGAGGATCGCCTTGGAGGTAATCACGTCCACGACTGCCTCCTGGAACGAGGCGGCGATATCGGCCACGGGCACCGGCTCGCCGGCCGCCTCGAACTGCTCGACGCAGCGCGCGACGGCCGTCTTGAGCCCTGAGAACGACCAGTCGTACCGGTGCGGCCCGGGTTCCTGGGCGGTTCCCATGTACTTGGGCTGGGTGAGGCCTCTGGGGAAGCGGATCGCCTTCGGGTTCCCCTCCCGGGCGATCCTGTCGATCGCAGGGCCTCCGGGGTACCCGAGCCCGAGCAGCCGGGCCACCTTGTCGTAGGCCTCGCCGGCCGCGTCGTCGATCGTGGACCCCAGGAGCTCCACGTCCGCGGCAAGATTGCGCACGCGCAGCACTTCGGTGTGGCCGCCCGAGACCAGGAGGGCGCCGAGGTCGGGCGGGAGCTCGCCGTCGTACACGCCGCCGTCCAGCAGCCCGACGCCCACGTGGGCCACGAGGTGGTTCACGGCGTAGAGCGGCTTCCCCGTCGCGACGGCGAGGGCCTTCGCCCCGCACACGCCGACCATGAGGGCCCCGGCGAGCCCCGGCCCGCTGGTCACGGCGAGCGCGTCGACGTCCTCGAGCGCCACGCCTGCGGTGTCCAGCGCCTCGCGCAGGGTCGGCACGAGGGCGTCGAGATGGGCGCGGGAGGCAATCTCCGGGATCACGCCGCCGAACCGCACGTGCTCGTCCATGGAGGAGGAGACGGTGTTGGCGAGCAGCGTGGTCCCCCGCACGATCCCCACGCCAGTCTCGTCGCACGAGGACTCGATCCCGAGGACCAGGGGCTCCTGGCGGTTCACTCTGCCTCTCCTTCCGCTGCCCGGGCCGGTTCCACCCCGGCGTGCAGCGGCAGCTGCATGATGAGCGCGTCCACGCCGTCGCGGTAGTAGCGCCGGCGGGTGTGGATGTGGGTGAAGCCGAACCGGCGGTACAGCTCCTGGGCGCGCGGGTTGTCCGCTCGGACCTCGAGGAGCACGTCCGCGGCGCCCCGGCGCCCGGCTTCGGCGATGAGCTCGGTCAGCAGGGCGGAGCCGATGCCACGCCCCTCGCGCTCCGGAACGACCGCGATCGTCTGGACGTCCGCTATGGGCGCCACGGCCATGAGCCCCGCGTAGGCCACGATCCTCGGGCCGCCGGGGTCGGCCTCCTCCGCGACGCAGTAGCGGCGGGTCTCGGGCTGGGACAGCTCGTCGCGGAACGCCTGCTCGGGCCACGCGTCGACCGGGAAGAGCGCCTCCTCGAGCGCGTGCACGGCGGGCACGTCCGCCTCGGTCATGTCGCGGAGCACGACGCCGGGCGGCAGCGGCCGCCGTCCCCGCGGCGCAGCGGCACTCGTCCCCGGATCCCCCGCTCCGCCGCTCACAGCGCCTTCTTTCGTGGCCCCGGGACCTGCGCGTCCGACTCGCGCAGGTACAGCGGAGTGGTGTCCAGCAGCGTGCCGCCGGCCGCGAGGCGGGCGGCGGCGGCGAGGCCGAGGGACGCGGCGGTCGGCTGGGCGGTCTCGAAGCCCTCCGCCACGGTGGCGCCCGCGTCGGCGAGCTGCTCCGGGTACAGCCCGGCCCCGGCGCCGTAGACGGGCAGGCCCGGCAGGTCGACCGGCCTCGTGACATGGGGTCCGTCGAGCAGAGTCGCGTCCGAGGTGTACCGGGCCCAGTAGAGCTCCTTGCGACGGGCGTCGATGGCGGCGACGAACTCAGGTGCCGGGTGCGCCGAGGGCTGCGGGGTCTCGGCCGAGACAACGTCCCAGGCAAGCGCGTCGAGGCTCATGAGGCCATCGAGCGGCACGCCCCATGCGAACGCCAGTGCACGGGCCGTGACGATTCCGGAGCGCAGACCCGTGAACGGCCCGGGTCCCACGCCGACGACGATCCGGTCGATTCCGCCCGGCCCGATCCCCTGCTCTGCGAGGAGCGCCTGGATGCCGGGGGCGAGGACCTCGGCGTGCGAGCGGGTGTCCTCGGTGGCGAAGGCGGCCAAGACGGCCGCGCCGGACGCGTCGGGCGCCCCGGGAGCGCCGGCCGACCCGGACGCACCGGACGCACCGGACGCGCCGGCCGCCCCGGGCTCGGCGGCGTGGCTGCGGATCAGCGCGGCGGAGGCGATCGCGGAGGTGTCGATGGCCAGGAGGATCACCGGGCCTCCCCCATCCCGGCGGGATCGACCCGCTCGACGGCCGGCCAGGCGATCCGCGGGCCACGGGCCCAGCGCGGGCCGAAGGCGCGGATGAGCACGAGCCGTGGCTCGTCGTCGTCCTCGGTGTCGAAGTCCAGCGTCAGGCCCGCCTCGGGGGAGCCCGCCTCGGAGGCTGACTCTGCGGCTGACGGCGCGGGAGGCGCTGCCGGGCGCCGCAGCTCGATGTCCAGCCGGCTGTCGGAGAGGTCCTCGATCAGCCCGCGCCCCCACTCGACCACGGTCACGGCCGTGTCGGCCCAGTTCTCGAGGTCGAGGTCGGCGACTTCGCCCTGGCCGCTGAGCCGGTAGGCGTCGACGTGGACCAGGTCCGGGCCGCCGGGGCGCGGCCCGTGGACGAGGTTGGGGTGGATGCGCACGAGCACGAAGGTGGGCGAGATGATGCCCGGCCGCACGCCGAGGCCCTCGCCGAGGCCCTGGGTGAAGGTGGTCTTGCCGGCGCCGAGCTCGCCGGTCAGTACCACGAGGTCACCGGCTTCGAGCTCGCGGCCGAGGGCCTCGCCGATCGCCTGCGTCTCCTCGGCGGAGGCGGGCGCGAAGGCGGCCTCCCACTCGGGGGCGTCCGCAGCGGGGCCGGGTGAACCCGTCGCAGCCGGACTCACGCGCCGTCCCCCACATAGACGCGGGGCACGCGCCCGCTGATCCTGGTGACGATCTCGTAGTTGATGGTCTGGGTGGCGCGGGCCCAGTCGTCCGCGGTGGGACCGCCGTCCTCGCCGTTGCCGAAGAGCACGGCCTCTGCCCCGAGGAGGGCCTCGGGATCGGCGTCGGCCCCGAGGTCCACGACGATCTGGTCCATCGCCACACGCCCCACCACGGGGTAGGTGCGTCCGGCAATCCGCACCGGCCCACGCTCGGAGGTGCGGGGAACGCCATCGGCGTACCCGAGCGGCACGAGCCCGAGCGTCCCCGCGGACGGCGTGCGGTAGAGCAGCCCGTAGCTCACGCCCTGGTCGGCAGGCACGCGCTTGGCCTGAGACAGCGTGGCCCGCAGGGTCATCGCGGGCCGGAGGCCGAGGTCCGCGGCGGTCTGGTCGGCGAACGGCGAGAGTCCGTAGATGGAGATCCCGGCTCGCACCAGCTCGAAATGGGCGTCGGGGCGGGAGAAGATCGCCGGCGAGTTGGCGATGTGGCGCACCTCGAGGTCGCAGCCGGCGTCCTCCGCGAGCGCGATGGCATCGCGGAACGCCTCAAGCTGGTCGTCCGTCTCGGGGCGCGTCGGCTCGTCCGCGACCGCGAGGTGGCTGAAGACCCCGACGACGCGCAGGAGCCCCTCGTCCTGGTACTCGACGGCCTCGCCCACCACCGACTCCCAGCGGTCGGCCGTGACGCCGTTGCGGCCGAGACCGGTGTCGATCTTCAGGTGGATCCTGGCCGGGCGCTCCTGCTCGCGGGCGGCCGCGACGATGGCGTCGAGCTCCCATCCCGAGCAGCCGAGGTCGATGCCGGCGGCGACCGCCGCGGAGAAGTTGGAGTCCGGGGTGTGGAGCCACGCGAGGATCGGTGCGTCGATGCCCGCTGCGCGCAGCGCGAGGGCCTCGCTGATGTGCGCGACGCCGAGCCAGGACGCTCCTGCCTCGAGCGCTGCCCGCGCCACCCGCGTGGCGCCGTGCCCGTACCCGTCGGCCTTCACCACGGCCATCACCCTGGCCGGCTCCGCAACCCTGCGGACGGTTGCCACGTTGTGGCGGATCGCGTCCAGATCCACCACCGCGGCGCGCTCGGGAAGACGGACGGCGGGCATGCTGGAAGTGTCGGGGGAAGCCTCGGAAGTCACGCCCAGAGTCTACTCGCGGCGCGCCGGGCGCTTCTGACGCGCCCGCCGCCGCCCACTCGCCGAGAGCACGACGGCGGGCACCCGGCGTCGTGCGTCTCAGCGCCCGCGCCCTCCCGCTCGGCAGGCGGCGCAGCCCGGGGGGCACGTAGCCTAGGGTTCGTGCAGCACCGTGACCGCGTGGCGATGATCTCCCTCCACACGTCCCCGCTCGAGCAGCCCGGGGCCGGGGACGCGGGCGGGATGAACGTCTACGTGTCCCAGCTCGCGCGGGCGCTCGCGGCCGGCGGTCTGGGCGTGGACATCTACACGCGTGCCACGTCAGCGGAGCAGCCGGAGACTGTGCCCCTCGCGGACGGGGTGCTTGTCCACCATGTCGAGGCGGGGCCTCTGCGGCGGCTGGCGAAGGAGCAGATGCCCCCGCTCGTGGCGGAGTTCGCCGCGGGCATGCTCGCACGGATCGAGGGTGGGGAGTCCGCGGTCCCGAGGGTGGTCCACAGCCACTACTGGGTCTCGGGGATGGCGGGGCTGGAAGTGTCTCGCGAGCTGGGCGTTCCGCTCGTGCACACGATGCACACGATGGCCCGGGTCAAGAACCTGCACCTTGCCGCCGGCGACGTGCCGGAGCCCTCCAACCGCGAGCGCGGGGAGCAGCGCCTCGCGGACGAGGCTGCGCGGTTCACCGCCAACACCGCGATGGAGCGGGACGAGCTCGTGCGCCACTACGGGGTGGATGACGACCGCATCGACGTGGTCTCCCCGGGCGTGGACCTCGACGTGTTCCGGCCGGCGTTCCGGGGACGGTCACGGATGGGGCGCGGTGTTCGGGCCGCGGACTTCCATGTGCTGTTCGCGGGGCGGATCCAGCGGCTCAAGGGCCCCCAGGTGCTCGTCGCCGCGGCGGCCGAGCTGCGGCGGCGCCGGCCCGACATCCCGCTGCGCGTCACGGTCGTGGGGGCGCCGAGCGGATCCGCCGGGCTGGACCTGGACCTGCTGGCGGAGGCGGAGGGACTGGGCGACCGCGTGCGGAGGCTGCCGCCCGTGCCCGCCGCGGAGCTCGCCGAGTGGTACCGGTCTGCGGACGTGGTGGCCATGCCGAGCTTCTCGGAGTCGTTCGGGCTCGTGGCGCTCGAGGCGCAGGCGTGCGGAACGCCGGTCGTCGCCGCCCGCGTGGGTGGGCTCACGCGCGCAGTGTGCGACGGGCGCACGGGCTTCCTCGTGGATGGGCACGAGCCGTCGCGGTGGGCGGCGGTCCTCGAGCAGCTGCACGACGATCCCGAGACCCGGTGGGATCTGGGCCGCGCCGCGTCCATCTACGCCGAGCGCTTCGGCTGGGAGGAGACGGCCGAGGGCACGCGGGCCGCGTACCGCACGGCCCTGCGCGAACAGGCGCCTGCAACTCTCGGCTGACCCACTCCGCTCCCCCGCGTCCCCTGCGGGGTAGGGTGGCGCCATGACCGCCACGGCATCGACGCCCAGCGCACCGCATCCGGGCTCACCCCTGCCCAATGACCTCGAGATCGCCCGCGCGGCAACGCTGCGCCCGATCGCGCAGATCGCCGAGGAGGTGGGCATCCCCGAAGACGCGCTCGAGCTGTACGGCCGGTACAAGGCGAAGATCGACGTCGGCCGCCTCCCCGACGCGGACCGGCACGGACAGGTGGTGCTCGTCACGGCGATCTCGCCCACCCCGGCCGGGGAGGGCAAGTCGACGCTCACCGTGGGCCTGGCGGACTCCTTGGCCCGCGCGGGCAAGCGCACCATGATCGCGATCCGCGAGCCCAGCCTGGGCCCGATCCTAGGCATGAAGGGCGGTGCGACCGGCGGCGGCAAGTCCCAGGTCCTGCCGATGGAGGACATCAACCTCCACTTCACCGGCGACTTCCACGCCATCACGGCGGCGAACAACGCCCTCTGCGCGCTGATCGACAACCACATCTTCCAGGGCAACGCGCTCGGCATCGACCCGCGGCGGGTGACGTTCAAGCGGGTCATGGACATGAACGACCGTTCACTCCGCCAGATCGTCATCGGCCTCGGCGGCGCGGCCCAAGGCGTCCCGCGGGAGGCGGGGTTCGACATCACGGTCGCCTCCGAGGTCATGGCCGTGTTCTGCCTCGCCTCCTCGGTGACGGACCTCAAGGAGCGGCTGGGCCGCATCACCTTCGGCTACACCTACGACCGCAGGCCGCTCACCGTCGCCGAACTCGGTGCGGGAGGCGTCATGGCCATGCTCCTCAAGGACGCGATCAAGCCGAACCTCGTCCAGACCATCGCGGGAACGCCCGCGCTCGTCCACGGCGGGCCCTTCGCGAACATCGCCCACGGCTGCAATTCGGCCCTCGCGACCACGACGGCGCGCCGGCTTGCCGACATCGTGGTCACCGAGGCCGGCTTCGGGGCGGACCTGGGGGCCGAGAAGTTCCTCGACATCAAGTCGCGCGCGGCGGACGTCGCCCCCTCGGCCGTCGTGGTCGTGGCCACCGTGCGGGCGCTGAAGATGCACGGCGGCGTGGCCGTGGACGCGCTCAAGACGCCCGATGTCGGCGCGCTCGAGCGCGGCTTCGCCAATCTCGCCAGGCACGTCGAGAACGTGCGCAAGTTCGGGCTCGAGCCCGTGGTGGCGGTCAACGCGTTCGTGAGCGACGCGCCCGAGGAACTCGACGCCGTCGTGCGCCTGTGCCGGGAAGCGGGCGTGCGCGTCGCGGTGGCGGACGTCTGGGGTCGGGGAGGCGGGGGCGACGGCGGCGACGACCTCGCGCGGGAAGTGCTCGCCGCGCTCGAGCACCCGGGCACCGCCCACCCGCTGTACCCGCTCGAGCTGAGCGTCGAGGAGAAGATCCTGACGGTGGTCCGCGAGGTCTACCGCGGGGCAGCGGTCGAGTTCTCGGAGGCGGCGACGAAGACCCTGAAGCAGGTCCACGACAACGGCTGGGACGGCTTCCCGGTCTGCATGGCGAAGACGCAGTACTCGTTCTCCGACGATCCGAGCCTGCTCGGCGCACCAGAGGGCTTCATCGTCCACGTGCGGGAGCTCTGGCCGCGCACAGGCGCGGGATTCATCGTGGCCGTCACGGGCTCTCTCATGACGATGCCGGGGCTGCCGAAGGTCCCGGCTGCGATGCGGATGGACCTCGACGAGGACGGCCAGGTCGTCGGACTGTTCTGAGACGCCCTCGGGCTGCAGACCCACGACGGCGCGTGCCCGCCGCAGTGGGCGGGCAACGCGCCGTCGTGCGTGCGGGCGTCAGCGCTCGAGCTCGCCCCGGATGTAGGCCTCGACGTCGGCGCGCGCGGCGTCGTCGTTCTTCTGCACGGGCGGGGACTTCATGAAGTACGCGCTCGGGGAGATCAGCGGGCCGCCGATGCCCCGGTCGAGGGCGATCTTCGCGGCGCGCACGGCGTCGATGATGACACCGGCCGAGTTCGGCGAGTCCCAGACCTCGAGCTTGTACTCGAGCGAGACGGGGGCGTCGCCGAAGTTGCGGCCCTCGAGGCGGACGAAGGCCCACTTGCGGTCGTCGAGCCAGGCCACGTAGTCGGACGGACCGATGTGGACGTCACGCTCGGCGAGCTCCGCCTCGACGTTGGAGGTCACCGCCTGGGTCTTGGAGATCTTCTTGGACTGCAGGCGCTCGCGCTCGAGCATGTTCTTGAAGTCCATGTTGCCGCCCACGTTGAGCTGGTACGTGCGGTCCACGGTGACCCCGCGGTCTTCGAACAGCTTCGCGAGCACGCGGTGCGTGATCGTGGCACCGATCTGGCTCTTGATGTCATCGCCCACGATCGGCACGCCGGCCTCGGTGAACTTCGCGGCCCACTCCGGGGTCCCGGCGATGAACACGGGAAGCGCATTGACGAACGCCACGCCGGCGTCGATCGCGCACTGGGCGTAGAACTTCGCGGCCTTGTCCGACCCCACGGGCAGGTAGCAGACCAGCACGTCCGCATGGGCCTTGCGGAGGGCCGCCACCACATCCACCGGCTCCTCCGGGGACTCCTCGATGGTCTCGAGGTAGTACTTGCCGAGCCCGTCGAGGGTGTGGCCACGCTGGACGGTCACGCCGGTCGGCGGCACCTCGGCGATCTTGATGGTGTTGTTCTCGCTCGCGCCGATCGCGTCGGCGAGGTCGAACCCGACCTTCTTCCCGTCCACGTCGAACGCGGCCACGAACTCGAGGGACCCGACGTGGTAGTCGCCGAACGTCACGTGCATGAGCCCGGGGACCGTATCGTTCGGGTCTGCATCGCGGTAGTACTGCACCCCCTGCACGAGGGAGGCGGCGCAGTTCCCCACGCCCACGATGGCTACACGGATCTTCTTCTCGGACACGGCACTCCTCATCACGTCGTCCCGCGGCGCCTCGCTGACGTGCTTCCCTGCGTGCCGCGGCACTCCATCCTATCCACGGTCCTCCTCCAACCCGACGCGGCTCCCTAGACTGGGCCCCATGGGACGAAACACAGCGAAGAAGAAGAAGTGGGCAGAGCTCAGCGGCGGGCAGCGATTCGGGGTGGTGGTGGGGGCAGCTGTCCAGCTCACGCTGCAGGCCCTGGCGCTGCGGGACATCGCCAAGCGCCCAGCCGACCAGGTCAATGGACCCAAGCTCGCCTGGGCCGGAGCAACGTTCATCAACACCATCGGACCGATCGCGTACTTCCTCGTGGGCCGCAAGCCGGTCCCGACGAAGGTCACCAAGGGCACCGGAAGCGACGCTTCCACGGCCGGCATGAAGACCTCCCTGGGCGTCTCCCTCGGCAAGAAGCTCGGCTAGCGCCGAGACGAGGACCGCCCCGTTACCGAACTGTGCCGTCATTAAGATCCGGTGACACCGCCGCGGCGAACGTGACCGGCCAGTAGGGCCCGTGCTAGGACTGAGGAGCTAGACCCAAACGCACCTATCAGTTCTAGTCATGATCGACCCCATACAAGGAGAAGACGTGGGCATTATCGGTTGGATCATTCTCGGTCTCATCGCCGGCGCGATCGCGAAGGCGATCCTGCCCGGCCGGCAAGGGGGCGGCTGGATCGCCACCCTTGTCCTCGGTGTCGTCGGGGCCCTCCTCGGCGGCTTCCTCTCAAGCCTCATCTTCGGAAGCAACTCGATCAACGGCTTCTTCAACATCGGCACCTGGATCACCGCGATCATCGGTGCCCTGATCGTCCTGGTCATCTGGGGACTCATCACGAAGCGACGCGCCTAGGCGCCGAGGAACGCAAAGGAACACGGGAGAGGCCGGCACCGCAGCAGCGGTGCCGGCCCCTTTCGCGCACCCAGCGCCGCCGCTGCGCCTCGGGTGAGCCGCGGTCACTGCTGCGGCGCCGGGCTGCGCCGCTGCGCTGCCCGCAGGCCGGCGATCTCCCTCTTGAGCCGGGCGTTCTCGTCTTCGAGCTCGAGCACGATGCGGATCCCGTCGACCGTCAGACCAGCCTCCACCAGCCCGGCGATCCGCCCGAGCCGCTCGACGTCGTCCTCGCTGTAGCGCCGCGTGCCGCCATCGGTGCGCGACGGCGTCAGCAGGCCCTTGCGCTCGTACAGGCGAAGGCTCGACAGGGCCATGCCGGAGAGCTCGGCGGCGACCGAAATGGCATAGACGCCGTCCGAGGAGCGCCGCTCGCGGGCCATTCGACCTTCCTTTCGAAAAGCACTTGATCTGTGCTGATGGACCTATTATATCTATTCCTGTAGAGACAGATTCGGCCAGTAACGGATTGCTCTACGGACCACGCGACGACCCTCAACAGAACATCTGGAGGTGGCAGAGATGCTGATGCGAACAGATCCATTCCGTGAACTCGACCGCCTGACGGAGCAGGTCTTCGGGAATGGGTCGCGACCCACGACCATGCCGCTCGAGGCCTGGCGCGAGGACGGCGAGTTCGTCGTCGAGTTCGACCTTCCCGGTGTGGACCCGGAGACCATCGACGTCGACGTCGAACGGAACGTCCTCACCGTGCGGGCGGAACGGAAGTCTCACCGGCCGGAAGGCGCCGAGGCCATCGCGGCGGAGCGTCCGTCCGGCACGTTCGGGCGCGAGCTCATCCTTGGGGACGCCCTCGACACCGGCAAGGTGACGGCGGAGTATGCGGACGGCGTCCTGACATTGCGGATCCCCGTGGCCGAGCAGGCGAAGCCGCGCAAGATCGCGGTCTCGACGACGAATTCGAAGAAGGAGATCGCGGCCTGAGGGACCTCAGCCCCGGCAGGACCCCGCGTGGGTCCCGCCGGGGCCCGGCCTCCACAGCGAGGAGGCTGACATGCGCGGGAGAGACTTCTACGACGTGCTCGGGGTGGAGAGGTCCGCGAGCCCGCAAGAGGTCCGGGCCGCGTATCGGCGGCTCCTGCGCGAGCTTCACCCTGACCGTGGCGGCCACGGGACGGCCGCGGAGCGCGAACGGCTCGGCGAGATCATGGAGGCCTACGCGGTCCTCGGACGCGAGGACCGCCGGGCAGCCTACGACGCCGCGCTCGAGCGGGCCGAGTCCGTCCTGTGGGCCCGCGAACTGCGGCGCAGCAGTGAATGGCTCGCGCCGAGACCCGCTGCCCGGACCGATCGCGAGGATGACCTGCTGTGGTTCCTCCTCCGCTGGTTCCCATGAGATCCATCCGCTTGCCCGTGTACCGGTGAAGGAGGGGGCATGACCCCGCAGCAGAGCGGCTGGCGCCGCTACGACACGACCCTGTTCCCCGTGTTCCACGAGAGGTTCGAGGAGAAGTGGGGAGAAGGGACCGCGCCGTTCCTGGACCCCAGCGTCTACGACAGTGAGCAGCCGCGGCCCCGTGCCCAGTGGATCAATGTCGACACAGGGGCCGCCGTGGCGGTGGTTCCCGTGTGGGAGGACGATCCGGCGGCCCGCTCATTCGCGGTGTTCTACCTTCCGCCGGCGGGCGGGATCTGGGTGCTGCGGCCGCCCGGGCTCTCGACCTACATTGAGGCCGTGGGCAACGGGTCAGCGGCGAGCGCCGGAGCGGCGGCGCTGCGCAACGACTCCTTCCAGAAGGCCGTGGCGCACGCCGAGCAGTTCATCTTCGGCATCTAGAAAGGAGAAAGGAGACCATGGCGCGCATCACCATCGACGGGATCCTCTACGACGTCGAGGGCATGGACGGCTCCGCCCTCGCCCAGCGCGTGGCCGATGCCCTGGATGGCGGGGCCGCCTGCACCCTCGACGCGAGCCGCTTCGGCGGCCCCAAGCCGGTGCAGGGTCACCTTGTCATCGCGGCCGGCCAGTCGTTCTTCATCACCGGATAGGCCCGGAAGCCGGCGCCAGGCCGGTTCCGGTCCTCAGGCCGGTTCCGGTCCTCAGGCCGGTTCCGGCCCTCAGGCGGAGAGCACGACGCCGGCCACGCCCGGCACGCGCACGGCCTCGCCGGAGCCTGCGCTCACCACGGCGCAGTCGTCCCTCGTGGCCACGACGATCCGGCCCGAGAAGCCGGCGGGCAGGGGAATCTCGGCCGGCCCGGGGCCGAGGTTCACGCCGACGATGGCCCCCGGCCGCCGCCACGAGACCCACCGGGCTCCCGGCTCCCCGGAGCCGCTCCCCTCATGGGTGCGGCTATCCCCCGACAGCACCTCGGTCTCGTCGAGGCCACCGGACCACAGGCCCGGCAGCTCGGCCCGTGCGGCGATCAGGTGCCGGTACAGCGCGAGGAGCCGGGCGCCGTCGGGCGTCTGGGCCTGGGACCAGTCCAGAACGGACCGGGCGAAGGTGGCCGGGTCCTGCGGGTCCGGCACGAGCGCCGGGTCCCAGCCCATGCGGGCGAACTCGGCCACGCGCCCTTGGGCGGTGGCGGCAGCGAGCTCGGGCTCCGGGTGAGACGAGAAGAACTGCCAGGGGGTCGTGGCGCCGTACTCCTCGCCCATGAAGAGCATCGGTGTGAAGGGGCCGGACAGCGTCAGCACGGCCGCGACCGCCAGGCCGTCCCATCCGAGCACGGCGCTCGGGCGGTCGCCTGCGGCCCGGTTGCCCACCTGATCGTGGTTCTGGCTCGAGACGACCAGCTGCGAGGGCCGCACGGTTGCGGGATCCAGCGGTCGGCCGTGGACGCGGCCCCGGAAGCTCGAGTACGTGCCGTCGTGGTAGAAGCCGCCGCGGAGCACCTTGGCGAGCGCCTCGGGGTCGGCGAAGTCGGCGTAGTAGCCCGCCGTCTCACCGGTGAGGGCCACGTGGACCGCGTGGTGGACGTCGTCCGCCCACTGGCCCGCGAGGCCGTATCCTCCCCTGGCGCGGCGCGTGATGAGGCGCGGGTCGTTGAGGTCGGATTCGGCGACGAGGACCTTGCGGCGCCCCGTTGCCGCCTCGACGTCCTCGGCCACGAGCTGGAGCTCCTCGAGGAGCGTGAGCGCGCGGCGGTCCACGAACGCATGGACCGCGTCGAGGCGCAGCCCGTCCACCCGGTAGTCCTCGAGCCACATGCGCGCGTTCGCGAGGATGTGGGCGCGGACCTCGTCGGAGCCCGGTGCGTCCAGGTTCACGGCCGCGCCCCAGCCCGTCGCGGCACCTTCGACGAGGTAGGGGCCGAACAGCGGCGCATAGTTCCCGCTCGGCCCGAAGTGGTTGTAGACCACGTCCTGGATGACCCCGATCCCCGCGGCGTGGGCCGCATCGACGAACCGCTGGTAGGCAGCGGGACCGCCGTAGCCCTCGTGGACCGCGTACCAGAGGACGCCGTCATAGCCCCAGTTGCGCGGCCCGTTGAAGGCGTTGACCGGCAGGAGCTCGACGAAGCCCACGCCAAGGTCCGCGAGGTACGGGAGTCGCTCCGCCGCGACGTCGAGCGTGCCCTCCTGAGTGAACGTGCCCACGTGGAGCTCGTAGATGACGGAGCCGGGGAGCTCGCGGCCCGCCCACGTGTCGTCGGCCCACGCATGCGCGGCCGGATCGAAACCCGCGGAGAGGGCGTGGACGCCGTCGGGCTGGCGCCGCGAGCGGGGATCAGGGTACGGGCCCTCGCCGTCGAGGAGGAAGCCGTACCGCTCGCCCCTCGCGAGGGCCTCCGCCACTCGGCCCGCTGCGGACGACGGCGGCCGCCACCACCCGTTCCCGGCCTCCTCGAGCGGGAGGTGCTCCTCGGCAGCATCCCCTCCGCCGAGGACGAGCTCGACCCGCGACGGCACGGGCGCCCACACGCTTCCGGCGGGCCTCGGCTCCGCTTCCCCCTGCAGGCGCGTCTCCTCCGCGCTCGGTGACCCCTGCACCATCGAAGCCTCCTCACTCATGGCCGATCGCCTCCTCGGGAACGAGCAGGGCCACCGGGAGGGTGGCCAGCACCTCCGACACGAGCACCTCGCCCTCGCTGAAGGCCGCCCCCGTGAAGGCGTCGCGGGCGGGGCGGGCAAGCCGGACCGTCGTCGCGCCCCACCCCCCGGCCCGGTCCAGGCCCGCGGGCAGGCGGGTGGCGAGGACGGCAGCACCCCGCTCTCCCCGTCGGAACCCGATGAGGTGCGAGGCCGCTGGCCCGGAGGCCTCGATGGGCGCATAGCCGGTGAAGAGCTCTGGCCTGTCGCGGCGCAGCCGCAGCGTGCGGGAGACCACGAGCAGTTTGGCATCCTGGTCGAGCGGCCCGAGCACGGGGGCGCCGGCGTCGAGCGCGGCCAGCGCCTTGGTGCGGGCCGCGAAGTCCACGTCGCGGCGGTTGTCGGGATCGCACAGGGAGCGGTCCCACAGCTCCGTGCCCTGGTAGACGTCCGGGACGCCGGGCATGGCCAGCTGCAGGAGCTTGGCGGTGAGGCCGTTGGAGGCTCCGAAGGGGGCGATCCGGTCGGCGAAGGCCGAGATGATGGGGTAGGCCGCGCTGTCCGGGTCCGTGGCGGCGTCCACGAGCCGGTGCACCGCGGCCTCGAACTGCTCGTCCGGCGCGGTCCAGAGGGTGTGGACCCCGGCCTCCCGTGCCGCCTTCTCTGCGTACTGGCCCAGGCGGTCACGGTCCGCCGGCCACGAGCCGAGGACTGCCTGCCACAGGAGGTTGGCCAGCGGCCCGTCGACTCTGGCCCCCTCCTCGTCCGGCGCGTTACCGGCGGGCACGGCCTCCATCAGCGCGGGGAGGGCCGCCGCCCACTCCTCAGCGAGCTCGGACAGCACCGTGATGCGTGCACGCGTGTCCTCGCTGCGCTTCGTGTCGTGCGTGGTGAGGGCAGTCATCGAGTGCGGCATCCGGCGCTCCCGCTCAGCATTGGATGCGTGGAACTCGCCCGGGGACACCGAGAACATGGTGGGGTCCCCGCCCACCTCCGTCAAAGTGCCCAGGCGCGAGTAGCGATAGAACGCGGTGTCCTCGACGGCCTTGGCCATGATCATGCCGGTGGTCTGCTGGAAGCGGCGGCACAGCTCCTCGCGCGGGTCGGCGAGCCGGGGCTCGAGCGCCTCGATCACCTCTGCGAGGTCAGGGCGCTCGGCGGCGGCGTCCCGACACGCGCCGGCCAGGACCGCGAGATCGTGTTCCTGGCCCTGATGGGCCGACTCGCCATGTGCGAGGCTCGCCTCGTCAGGGTCTCGGGTCGCCTCGGTGCCATCCTCGGACTCCTCGGCCCGGTCCGGGGTCAGGTACGTGCGGTACACCGGGAAGTGGGCAGCGATCTCGGCGAGAGCATCGGCGAGGACGTCAAGGGAGGGGCGCTGCGAGTCCCCGGCTCTGCCCTCCTCCGCGGCGGCGCCCTCCTGCTCGGGCGGCGGAGCAGCGGCAAGCCGTGCCAAGCGCAGGATCTCCGCGCGGAGCAGCCCGTCGGCCATCCAGCGCTTCGTCCCGTGCACCATCTCGGCGTAGTCCGCCGGCTCGCCGCGCAGTCGCGTGTCGAGCCCCGTGAGGGGTGCCTCCCCCGCAGGGTCGACGAGGACGCGGTCCACGAGGCCGAGCGCGTCGTATCCGGTGGTGCCCTCGCAGGCGAAGTCGTCCGGCAGTGACTCCCCGGGCTCGAGGATCTTCTCCACGAGCGTGTACGCGCCGCCCGAGAGCTCGCGGAGCCGCTCGAGGTACTCCTCGGGATCGAAGAGCCCGTCCGGGTGGTCGATCCGGAGCCCGTCCACAAGCCCCTCCTCGATCCAGCGGCGCACCTCGGCGTGGCTCTGGGCGAACACCCAGGGGACCTCCACCCGCACACCGGCGAGCGTGTTGACGGCGAAGAAGCGACGGTAGTTCAGGCGGGTGTCCGCCTCCCGCCACGGGATGAGCCGGTAGTGCTGGCGGTCGTGCACCGTCCGGGCAGAGTCCCCGTGCTGCCAGGAGCCCGGGGCCAGCGGGTAGGAGTTGTCGTAGTACCAGAGCCGGTTGCCCTCGATCCTGAGCAGTTCGAGGTCCTCCGCGGAGCCGAGGACGGGCAGGAGCACCTTGCCGTCCCCGGCATCCCAGTCGACGTCGAACGCGTCCGCGTACCGCGAGCCGCGGCCCTCGCGCAGGAGGTGCCACCACCATGGGTTCTCCTCGGGGACGGCCACGCCGAGGTGGTTCGGCACGATGTCCACGAGGACGCCCATCCCCGCCCCGCGCGCGGCACCCGCGAGCGCGGAGAGGCCTTCCCGGCCCCCGCGCTCCCGGTCCACCCGGGACGGCCCCGAGACGTCGTACCCATGCTCGGACGAGCCCACCGACTCCAGCAGGGGTGAGAGGTAGAGCCAGTCCACGCCGAGGGAGGACAGGTACGGCACGAGCGCCGCGGCGTCGTCCAGGGTGAACTCGGGGCGGATCTGGAGTCGGTAGGTCGAGGCGGGGGTCTTCACAGGGCTCCTTCTCGCGCCGGGACTACTTTCCGGCGAGGCTCGAGGACGGCTGGTTCGTGGAGGCGGAGCCTGCCTGGGCGGCCAAGGACGCGGCCACGGAGTGGTCCACCTCCTCGACCACGGGCTCGTGGGCGCGCAGCACGGCCAGGCTCTTGGCGGGCACGGTCAGCACCTCCTCGGCCTTGATCTCGGTGGCTCCGGCGGCCTGCCCGGAGGTGTCCAGCAGCACATCCCAGCCTGGCGCGTACTCCTGGCTGGGGAGGTGGAACTCCACGTCCGAATCATTGGCGTTGAAGTACATGAGGAAGTGGGCGTCCGTGATGGGCCGGCCATAGAAGTCCTGCCCGCGGATGCCATGGCCGTTGAGGAACACGCCCACGCTGCGCTCCAGCGGCACGTCCCAGTCCTCGGGGACCATCGGCCGGCCGTCAGCCCCAAGCCACTCGATGTCCGGCAGCGGCTGGCCCTCGTCGCGGCGCACGGGCCGCCCGTCGAAGAAGCGGCTGCGGCGGAACGTGGGGTGCTCGGCGCGCAGACGGGTCACGGCGGCGGTGAACTCGATGAGCGGGTTGTCTGCGCTCTCCCAGTCGATCCAGGACAGCTCGTTGTCCTGGCAGTAGACGTTGTTGTTGCCCTGCTGGGTGCGGCCGAGTTCGTCGCCGTGGGCGATCATGGGCACGCCCTGGGAGAGCAGGAGGGTGGCGATGAAGTTGCGCTGCTGGCGGGCGCGCAGCTCGAGCACCGCCGGCTCGTCCGTGGGACCCTCCGCGCCGCAGTTCCAGGAGCGGTTGTGGCTCTCGCCGTCGTTGTTGTCTTCGCCGTTGGCCTCGTTGTGCTTCTCGTTGTACGAGACGAGGTCCCGCAGGGTGAAGCCGTCGTGCGCGGTGACGAAGTTGATGGACGCCACGGGGCGGCGGCCGTTGTGCTCGTAGAGGTCTGCGGAGCCGGTGAAGCGCGAGGCGAACTCGCCCAGGGTCGAGGGCTCGCCGCGCCAGAAGTCGCGCACCGTGTCCCGGTACATTCCGTTCCACTCGGTCCACTGCGGCGGGAAGTTGCCCACCTGATAGCCGCCGGGGCCAACGTCCCACGGCTCGGCGATGAGCTTGACCTGGGAGACCACCGGGTCCTGCTGGATGAGTTCGAAGAAGCTCGAGAGCTTGTCCACGTCGTAGAACTCGCGGGCAAGGGTAGCGGCCAGGTCGAACCGGAACCCGTCCACGTGCATCTCGGTGACCCAGTACCGCAGCGAGTCCATGATGAGCTGCAGCGCGTGCGGGTGGCGGACGTTGAGGGAGTTGCCGGTGCCCGTGTAGTCCATGTAGTACTGCTGGTCGTCCTCGACGAGGCGGTAGTACGCGCCGTTGTCGATCCCGCGGAAGGACAGGGTGGGGCCCAGGTGGTTGCCCTCGGCGGTGTGGTTGTAGACCACGTCGAGGATCACCTCGATTCCCGCCCGGTGCAGGGTGCGGACCATGGCCTTGAACTCCTGGACCTGCTGGCCCGTTGACCCGCTCGAGGAGTAGCCGGCGTGCGGGGCGAAGAAGCCGATGGTGTTGTAGCCCCAGTAGTTGTGCAGGCCCTTGTCCTGGAGCGTGCTGTCATCGACGAACTGGTGCACGGGCATCAGTTCCAGGGCGGTCACCCCGAGCTTCGTGAGGTGATTGACGACGGCGGGGTGGGCCACGCCCGCGTAGGTTCCCCGCAGTTCCTCGGGAACCTCAGGATGCTGCTCGGTGAGCCCCTTGACGTGCGCCTCGTAGACCACCGTACGGTGGTACGGCACGCGCAGCTGCGAGTCGCCCTGCCAGTCGAAGAAGGGGCTCGTGACCACGCCGAGCATCATGTGCGGCGCGGAGTCCTCGTCGTTGCGGCTCGCTGGGTCCCCGAACGTGTAGGAGAACAGCGGCTGGGCCCAGTCCGGCTGGCCCATGACGGCCTTGGCGTAGGGGTCCAGGAGCAGCTTGTTCGGGTTGCACCGCTGGCCGGTGGACGGGTCGTACGTGCCGTGGACGCGGTAGCCGTAGAGCTGGCCCGGCTGGACGTTGGGGAGGTAGCAGTGCCACACGAACCCGTCCACCTCGGTCATCGTGATGCGTTCCTCGTGCCGGTCCTGGTCGAAGAGGCACAGCTCAACGGACTCGGCGGCCTCGCTGAAGATCGCGAAGTTGGTCCCCTTGCCGTCGAACGTGGCGCCGAGGGGGTAGGCCGTGCCGGGCCAGATGTCCTTCTCCATGTGTTCAGCTCCTTGCTGTTCGGCCCACCGTGGGGCCGTTTGGGGCATCCTAGCGAGTCTATGTGACGGTTCTGCGCCGGGTGCCGTGCGACGCAGCGTCAGGTGGCGACGGCGTCGGCGAGCGCGAGATGGTCGAGCGCGATGCCGCCCGGGTGGATCAGGCCGCCGCCCGCAGTGCATCCGCGGGCAGCTCCGAGTAGGGGAGCCCAAGCTGCAGCTCCCCCGGGAACGGCAGCGGCACGAGCCCGGCGTCGAGGCGGAAGCCGCACCGGCAGCGCCACTCGAGCGCGCCGGCTCCGGGCGCCTCCCCCACTCCGTCCGGGCCCACGCCGAGCACCATAGACTCCCGGCAGTGGGCGGGGCCCCCATTCGGGGCGGCTCCGAGGAGGCGCTGCGTCTCGGGGGGCGCCACCGGGCGCCGGGTCTCCAGAGGCTGGGGAAGGGCAATCGGATCCTGCAGCACGCTCGTCTCCTCAAAGCTAGATTCTTTAGTTAGTAGCTAGACTAGCTAGTTATATAGGAGACAGGAGATGAAGTCGAGCAGAGCAGCGTGGGAAAGCAGAGAACCAAGCTATGATCGATTGCTAGATAATCTAGCTATCTCGGGAGGTTTGAGATGCAGATACGGCGCCAGACCGGCTACTGGTACAAGCAGGACACCGAGCACAAGGCGCAGGCTGTCCGCATCCTGAACGCGCTGCGGGACTACCGCGCCGCTGAATCGGCCATGCGCCGGCGCACCCGCGACGCCATGTCCATGGGCGAGACGGACCTGCTCGCGCTGCGGTACCTGCTGGAGGCGGAATCACGGGGCCAGCAGCTCTCCCCGAAGGACCTCGCGGTCCGGCTGGGGATCACCTCTGCGTCCATGACGAGCCTGATCGACCGGCTGGTCCGCAGCGGGCATGTGCGCCGTGAGCCGCACCCTACGGACCGCCGCGCGCTCGTCCTGCGCCCCACCCCGGGCTCCGACGACGAAGTCCGCAAGACCCTCGGCGCCATGCACGAGCGCATGATCTCGGCCGCCGGCAACCTGAGCAAGGACGAGGCGGACACCGTGATCCGCTTCCTCGAGAACATCCGCGCGGCCGTGGACCAGATCGAGCCGTCCAAGCACTCCTGACGCATCCTGCTCGGCCGCGCAGCGCGCCGGCGCCAGGGGCCGGGCTAGCCTGAGGGCTATGACAGCCGCTCCTGTGCCCTACGTCCTGTTCCCCGGGAACGCGCGCGAAGCCCTCGGCTTCTACCACGGGGTCTTCGGCGGCAGCCTGTCCCTGTTCACCCGCGAGCAGTTCGGCCGCACCGACGCACCCGGCGACGCGATCGCGCACGGCGAGCTGACCGGCGTCGTGCACCTCAGCGGCGCCGATGCCGACGCCGGCGGACCGGCTGTGCGGACAGAGGGCCTCATGCTCTCCCTCCTCGGGACTGCGGACGAGGCGACGCTGCGGGCCTGGTTCGCCGGCCTCGCCGACGGCGGGCGCGTGGTGGACGATCTGCAGGAGCGCCCGTGGGGCGCCTCGGACGGGCAGGTTGTGGACCGGTTCGGCCTCCACTGGCTCATAGGCTTCGAGCCCTCCTAGGGAGGCCGCTCAGCGGACCACCTTGAAGTTGAACGCGGGTCCGCCCAGGGCGCCCCAGAGCCGGACCCAGACGGGGATCATCATCTCGGTGCCCCGGGCACCGGTGATGTCCCCGAGGTCGATGATGTCGCGGTGGCCCAGCTCGGCCAGGAGCGTGGTGACGGTGGCCTTGGCGTCCTGGTTGTTCCCGCAGATGAACACGGTGCCGGGCTCGGGCAGCACCTCGGGATGTGCCATGACCATGGCGTTGACAGTGTTCAGCGCCTTCACCACCCGCGCGGCAGGGTAGGCGCGCTGGATCCGCTCCCCGAGGGAGTCGGTGTCCTTGACGAACAGCGTGGGCGGCAGCCCGTGGGTGACGTCCAGGGGGTTGGCCACGTCCATGAGTACCTTGCCCGCGAGGCCGTGCGGTCCGGTCAGGGCGAGCACGTCAAGGGAGGCGCCGCCGTTCGTGGCGTTGACCACGAGCTCAGCGGCCCCGACGGCGTCGGCGAAGGTGGCAATGCCCACGGCCCTGTGCTGCGCCGCCCAGTCGCCGAACTCCCCCTCCCCCGTGCGCGCCAGGGTAGCCTGCGGGTCCCGGGTCCCCACCGTGACGGTATGGCCGAGTTCGGCGAAGCGTCCGGCGAGCGTGCGGCCCACGAGTCCGGTTCCGAGGATGGCGATGTCCATGGCTGGGTCCTTCTCACGGGGCAGGCGCGGTGGAGCGGGCGTTGGAATTCTAGACCGGCCGCCCGCGCCCGTCGACGGCGCGGACGGCGGGCTGTGGTCAGCGGCCCCGCGCCCCGGGGCCCGACTGCTTACCGAGGGTCCGGTTTCGTTTCCTCGATGGCTGGGTAAAGCTGACGCAATCGGGCCCGTGGGCGCCATTCCGGCTGCCTCCTGCCGTCCGTTTGTGGAAAGCGGGTTGGCATGGCCGAGCAGAACCGTGGGCCCAGCGTGGCTCAGGATCTCGTGGGAGGCAGGTACCGGCTGCTCGAGGTGATCGGGCGAGGCTCGACGGCGGCCGTGCACCGTGCGCTCGACGAGTCCCTGGGCCGGGAGGTCGCCGTCAAAGTCATGCGTCCCGCAGACATGGACGAGGCTGAGCTGCGGCGCAGCGACACCGAAGTGAAGCTGCTCGCGCAGCTGAGCCACCCCGGCCTTGTCACGCTCCTCGACGCCGGGACTGAACGCACCGCCTGCGGCGACCCGCGCGTCTTCCTCGTCATGGAGCTGGTGGCGGGCGCCGACCTGCGCGACGGCCTCCGGCACGGTCCGTTGGACCCCTCCGACGTCGCAGGGATCGGCCGCGACCTGTGCGAGGCCCTCAGTTACGTGCACGGCCGCGGAGTGGTCCACCGGGACATCAAGCCCGCCAATATCCTCCTGCTGGACCGTCCGGACGCCGCGGCAAGGTTCCGCGCGAAGCTCACCGACTTCGGCATCGCCTGGGTTCCGGACTCTGAGCTCACTCTGGAGGACGCCGTCTCCGGGACCCCCGCGTTCCTCAGCCCGGAGCAGGTCCGCGGTGACCATGCCGGCCCGCCCAGCGACGTCTATTCGCTGGGTTTGGTGCTGCTCCAGTGCCTCACCGGGACGATGGCGTTCCCTGGTCCACCACTCGAGAGCGCCGTCCGGCGGCTCACCCTCCCGCCGCCCATCCCCGACGACGTCGATCCCCTCTGGGGTGAGCTCCTTGCGGGGATGACGGCGATGGATCCGACCGCACGCCCCTCCCCCGCGGAGGCGGCCGCCGCCCTCCAGAGGATCGCCGCACTGGACGTCCTGGCGTGGCCCCTGCCGGAACTGGAGGAGGCAGAGGAGTCGCTGCGTCTTGGCGAGGTGCGCGGCTACACCGCCCCGGGCATGGCACAGACGGGCTCCCTCGACCGGATCACACGCCTGGCTGCCCGCGCCCTGGACGTGCCGATGGCGGCGATCAGCATCGTGGACGCGGACCGGATCTGGTTCCTCGCCGCACGCGGCCTCGAGGCGAATGGCGTGGGTCGGGACCCGGGACTGTGCGCGTCCGCGGTCCTCCAGGACGATCTATGGGTCCTCCCGGACGCCGCGGCGGCCCCCTGCGCCGCCGCGAACCCGCTGGTCTGCGGGGAGCTCGGCGTGCGGTTCTACGCCGCCATGCCGCTGAAGACTCCGGCCGGGGCGAACATCGGCACCCTGTGCGTGCTGGACCGCGTGCCACGCACCCTCACGCGGGCGCAGGCGGCGATGCTGCGCGATCTGGCTGGCCTTGCCATGGATCAGCTCGTCCTGCGCCGCGCCGCGCTCGAGGCAAGCTCCCCCGCCGTCGGGCGTGCCGCCGTCGTGAGTGCCGCCGCCGTGCGGCCAGCCGCCCTGCCCGAGCCGGAGCCAATGCCGCCGGCGGGCCGGGCGCCCCTCGTGGGCCTGCCGAGCGCAAGCTGACCCAGCTGCCGGGGGCGGCTACTCTTCCCGTGCCGCCTCGAGCACCACGGCGCTGCGGGCCGGGACGGTGAACACCTCGTTGGCTGCGGTGGTCTCCCCCACGAGGTGTTCGGCGCACGTGGTGAGCACGGTGGACCACTTCTGCGGGAAGGGCCCGTCGGGGATGTGGTAGTCCACGTCGTTCTCCGCGGCGTTGAGGATCACGAGGAAGTCGGAGTCGCCGGGCGCCCGACCGTGCGAGGGCACGGCGTTGCCGTTGAGGAAGAACGCGAGGGACTTGGCCCAGTCCTCGTCCCAGTCGGCGTCGCCCATCGAGGACCCGTCCGCGTCGATCCAGGCGATGTCCGGCAGGGGGTCGCCCTCGGCGGGATCCACGGGGCAGCCGTCGAAGAAGTGCCGGCGCCGGAATACGGGGTGGTCGGCCCGAAGGCGCAGCAGCCGCCGGGTGAAGTCGAGCAGGCTGGAATCGACGTGTTCCCAGTCGATCCACGTGGTGGCGTTGTCCTGGCAGTACGCGTTGTTGTTCCCGCTCTGGGTGCGGCCCAGCTCGTCGCCGTGGGAGAGCATGGGCACGCCCTGGGAGAGCATGAGGGTCAGCAGGAGGTTGCGCTGCTGCCGGGCCCGCAGCTCGAGGATGCCCGGGTCCGCGGTGGGCCCCTCGGCGCCGCAGTTCCATGAGCGGTTGTCATCCGCGCCGTCGCGGTTGCCCTCGCCGTTGGCCTCGTTGTGCTTGCCGTCGTAGGAGACGAGGTCCGCGAGGGTGAAGCCGTCGTGCGCGGTGACGAAGTTGATCGAGGCGCTGGGCTTGCGCCCCTCGTCCTCGTACAGGTCCGCGGAGCCGGCCACGCGCATGGCCAGCTCGCGCAGCGTGCCGGGCTGGCCGCGCCAGAAGTCGCGCACCGTGTCCCGGAACCGCCCGTTCCACTCGGTCCACTGCGGGGGGAAGTTGCCCACCTGGTAGCCGCCGGGGCCCACGTCCCACGGCTCGGCGATCAGCTTGGTGCGGGAGAGCACCGGGTCTGCGGCCACGAGCCCGAAGAACGGCGAGACCATGTCCACCGTGCCCTCCTCCCGGGCGAGCGTGGCAGCGAGGTCGAACCGGAAGCCGTCCACGTGCATCTCGGTGACCCAGTAGCGCAGCGAGTCCAGCACGAGCTGGAGGGTGAGCGGGTGGCCCACGTTGAGGGAATTGCCGGTACCGGTGTAGTCCATGTAGTAGAACTCGTTGCCCGGCACGAGATGGTAGTAGGCGGCGTTGTCGATCCCGCGGTAGCTCAGCTGCGGTCCGAGGTGGTTGCCCTCGGCAGTGTGGTTGTAGACCACGTCCAGGATCACCTCGATCCCGGCCCGGTGGTACGCCTTGACGAGCTCCTTGAACTCGTAGATCTGCTGGCCGTGGTCCCCCGAGGACGAGTACGCGGCGTGCGGCGCGAAGAAGCACACCGTGTTGTAGCCCCAGTAGTTCACCAGCCCCTTCTCCAGCAGGGTGGAGTCGTGGACGAACTGGTGCACGGGCATGAGCTCCACCGCGGTCACCCCGAGCTCGGCGAGGTGGCGCACGACGGCGGGGTGGGCGGCTCCCGCGTATGTCCCCCGGCACGCTTCGGGAACCTCGGGGTGCAGCTGGGTGAGGCCCTTGAGGTGCGCCTCGTAGATCACCGTCTCGTTGTAGGGGGTGCGCGGGTGGGCGTCGCCCTCCCAGTCGTACTCTGCGTGGTCTACCACCACCGAGAGGGTGCTGTGGCCCAGGGAGTCGGAGGTGTCCATGGTGGCCGGGTCGCCGAACACGTAGGCGTGCATCTGCTGTCCCCACTCGGTGCGGCCGGAAACGGCGAGCGAGTGCGGGTCGAGGAGCAGCTTGGAGGGGTTGAACCTCAGGCCCCGGCCCGGGTCCCAGGGCCCGTGGACGCGGTAGCCGTAGTGCTGCCCGGGCGCGCATCCGGGCACGGTGCCCTCCCAGCGCACCGCCTGCTCCCCCGCTGTGGTCCCCGTGCGGGCCAGATCGAAGCAGCGCTGCTCCCACGTCTCGTGGTCCACGAGGCAGACTTCCACGCGTTCAGCCGCCGGGGCCGTCGCGAGGGCGAAGTCCGTCCCGCTGTCGGTGGGCCGGGCGCCCCAGAACGGGGACTGCGCGGTGGAGTCCATGGGGCGACACTAGCGGACCCCTGCGACATTCTCGGAACTTCCGCTTCCCGCAGCCTTGGCCCCCGCGTGGCGGGTGCCTACCGTGGGTAAGTGGAGGCCCTCAGGAGAGAGAGGCTCCCATGGATCTGACATTCACCGAGATAGAAGCGGCGCCGCCTCCCAGAACCTGGACGTGGCTCGGGATTGCGTGCGTCGCCACGCTTCTGCTCGTCCTGTTCCTCGCTGCGCCCGCGGCGGCCGCCGTGGCGGGGCTGGTGCTTCTGGCCGCCCTGCCGCTCGCCGTGATCGCTGGCACGAGGCGGACGAGGGCGCCGCTGGCCGTGGCCGGCGTCCTGGCCCTCATGGCGCTCGGCTCCTCTGCTGTCTCGCTCGCCGTATCCATGAACGGGCCCGCCTCGCTCCCCCGCGCCGCGCGCACGCTACCGCCGGCCAGCAGCGCGGGCCCGTCTCCCGCCGTCGTGCCTCCCGTCCCCTCGCAGGGGCCGGCAAGACCGCTGCCCGCCCCCGCAGAGATCGCTGCCGCGCCGCAGCCGCCCGAGCCGACAGCCACTCCTCCGCCACCGGCCGCTGCCGCTCCTGCCCCTGAAGTAGCACCGGCGGCCGCCGCTCCCGCCCAGGCGCCCCAGGCCGCCCAGGCACCGGCCCCTGAGCCGGCCGAGGTCCAGGCACCCGCTCCCGCACCCTCACAGCCCTCTCCCGTGCCCTCGCTGGCAGTGCAGAACACCCTCTCCACGCCCGCCTGGGGCCAGCTCCCTGAGCCTCAGCGCGAGCAGCTCTGCGCGGCCGCGGAGAGCAGCGGACTGAAGATGCCCCCAGGGCAGTGCAAGTGAGGCGTCATAGTCGGTTCAGTTGGGCGGGAACAGCAGCAGCCTGAGGTCTCAGGCCTAGGCTGGATATCGGGATCCAGGGGACAGGAGGCCCGTGATGACGTACCGGTACTTGCTGCTCGGCGACAAAGTGACGTTCCACGACACTGGCCCGCATCCTTTCAACGTCCGGGCGGTCTCTCCCGACGGGCGGACCGTGATCCTGTCCCGCCCCGTGGACCGGGGCGCCTCTGCGGAATACACGATGATCGACTGGGAGCGCGGGGTGCGCGGCTCAGATGGTACGGGCGGACAGGGGATCCGCATCACCTCCCAGGCCCACCACCGGCTTCAGCACTTCTTCACCGGTCCGGCCCTGGCTCTCTCCCGCACCGACGAGGGGTCAGCGCCCACACAGTCCGTCCTCGCCTTCGGCGACTGGACGCCGGTGCTCATCGCGACCGTCAACGGGCACCCTTAGGCACGGGGTTCGCCGGAGCAGAGCGTCCCCGCCTTTGCGTCAGGCGAGCGGACCCAGAATGATAGGAGCCGTGGAGAGCACGAGCGGGGAACGGGTGGCGAACGGCCTCCCCCTCGTCGACCTCCCGCTCGAAGACCGCGTCCGCCTCGCGCACGCCCTCATTGAGTCCGCCGCCACTGGCGTGGAGGTGGACCTTCTGCACATCAAGGGCTACTCGGCCGCCCCGGGCCTGTACGCCCCGGGCCGCGAGAGCACCGACGTCGACGTGCTGGTCCGACCCGCGCACGTGGACGCCCTTGTTGAGGCGCTCCACGCCCGCGGCTGGAGGACGGTGACCACCTTCCGCACCGGCTCTGTGTTCCATCACGCCATGACCCTGTGGCACGACCAATGGGGCTACGTCGACGTCCACCGTGCCTTCCCTGGCGTCGGAGTCCCGGCGGAGGAGTTCTTCGAGCTGCTGTGGGAGCAGCAGACCACGGCGGATATCGCAGGATGGCCGTGCCGGGTGCCGTCCCGGGAACACCACGCGCTCATGATCGCCCTGCACGCCGCGCGCGACCCCTACCGGGGGGCCGACGACGTCACGCACCTGCGCTCGGCGCTGACCGCGGATCAGTGGGAGAGGGTCGAGGCGCTCGCCGGTGTGGTGGGGGCCCACTTGGGCTTCGCCGCGGCGACGGGGCGTCTCGATGAGTGGGCGGCGCACCCCGAGCACGATGTCTGGGAGGTCATGTCCCACGGAGGCACCCGGGTGGAGCTGTTCCGGGCCCGGTGGCGTGCGGCGCAGGGAGCGGCCGAGCGCGCCGAGCTGCTCCGGTCCCTTGTCGTGGTGAATCGGGACCATCTGCGCATGCGCCTTCACCGCGAGCCGGGCTTCGCAGACATCGCGAGGGAAGTCTGGGCACGGGCACTGGACGTACTGCGCGCTGCGGGTGGACGGAACCGGCGGGAGAGCTCCTCAGCGCACGACGTCGGGTAAGCGGCTCAGGTGCTCGGCACACCTCTGGGCTGGATTACCGGCGTGGCGCGGTGCCGGCGAGGGCGTACACCTCATCACGAAGCCGGTCGCGGAAGCGTTCTTCCGAGAAGGTTTCGGCATGCTGCCGGATGGTCCGGGCATCCCAGTCGCCAACGGTGAAGCCTCGTACCGCTTCCCGTATGGCGGTGGCAGTCGGCGCCTCGATGAAGACGCCTGTCTCACCCTCGATGATCGTGTCGAGGTAGCCCCCTGCGCGCAGGGCGATGGTCGGCTTGCCCCACGCGGCACCCTCGAGTGGAGTGATCCCGAAGTCCTCGTAGCTAGGAGCAATCACGGCGGCGGCCGTGGAGTAGGCCCAACGCATCTGCGCGTCCGTGAGGTGGGATGCGAGCCGCACATTGGGCGGCATGGCAGCCCGGAGGTCCGCGGCCATGGGCCCGGCGCCGATGACGAGGAGCCGCTCGTCGAGTCCTCGGAAGGCCTCCATGGCCTGGTCCACGTTCTTATACGGCAAGAGCCGGGAGACTGTGAGGAAGTGCCCTCCCGGGCTGAGGAAGTCCTCGAGCCCGGGAATCGAGTCCCGCGGCCCTTCCGTGTCGACGCTGTGGGGAGGGTGGAAGACCTCAGCCTCGCGACCATAGACCGCCAGGATGCGTTCGCGGACCACGGTCGAGTTGGCCACGTATGTCTCCGGCCGTGCCGCGGCACGCTGGTCCCACCACTTCAGGAACGGGCGCAGCGCTGCGAGTGAAAGGCCCTTGGCAGACCGGGCGGAGGAGCCGCCCAGGTACTGCTCCGTGAGGTAGAGCCACCGGGCAGGCGAATGGCAGTATGCGTACACCACGCCGTCGGTCCTGAAGCCGTGCGCCCACCCGCTGGTCGACGTGACGACGATGTCGGCCGGGATCCTCAGCGACTGGGATGCGGGGGCCAGTACCGGCAAGGCGAGCCTGTGGTCCCTGCGGAACGCGGCGATCCTGTTCAGGGGCGAGGTGACGATCTCAGCGTCCCGGAACTCGGGGTAGGTCCCGTCCGGATCGTAGAGCGTGGTGTAGATGGTGGCCTCGGGGAAGGCACGGTGCATGGCGAGGACTACCCGCTCGGCTCCCCCTCGCTGGGTCAGGTAGTCGTGCGCAATGGCGACCACTGGCTTCTGTCCCATCAGAACCTGCTCCGCGCTCGTTCGGGATATCGGATGCCAGCCAGGCCAGCCGACTCGACAGCGAGGGCCACGAGCTTCTCCGCCGCCCGGGCTGGGAGGAATCGTCCGGTGAGGTCGACGGCAGGACCGTAGAGACTCAGGGTCCGCTCGGAGACGAGCGCCGCGGACGCCCGCACCAGCCGGTCCCAGGTTCCGGTTCCTTTCGACGGTTCCGACAGTGCCTCTGCGCCGTGGATGCCGACGAAGGTCTCCCGAGCGGCACCCGAATGGAGGGCCCTCAGTGCGCGTATGGTGGTGGTCGTCGCTGCCACGTGGTGGACCGCGCTCAGCTCGGGAACGATCCGAACTGCAATCCCGGCCTGGTGAAGACGGTAGCCGTAGTCGACGTCCTCCCACCCGTACCGGCGGAAGCGGGCGTCGTAGCCCCCGATCCGCTCATGCACCTCGCGCAGCACCGAGACGTTGCCAGCCCAGTAGCGCCACTGCCCATCCGGCGGCGCCGCGAGCGCCTGCTCGCGGAAGCGGGCGTCGGCGCGCATTCCGTAGGCTCTGGCATAGGGAGTGTCCGGGAGAGAGTTGAGGTAGAGGCCGATTGCTCCGTGTTCTCCTTCCTCATGCTGGCGCACATGCGCGGACACGTACCCCGGAGCCGGCTCAAGGTCGTCGTCGGCACGGATGAGGACTCTGCCGCGCGCAGAAGCCGCCCCCGCGTTCAGCGCAGCGGAACGACCCTGGTTCTCAGCGAAGACGACAGAACGTACAGGAAGCCTGGCCGACCAATGTGCCACAACGTCAGCCGTTCCGTCGGCATCGCCGTCCACCACGACGACCACCTCGAAGTCGTCCGTGTCCTGCGACTCTAGGGCCTGGAAGAGTACTGGCAGTCGGCGAGCACCAGCGTGCGTCGGCACAACGACCGTGGCAGCGGGGGTTCTCATGCTGACCCCCTCAGATCCGGCACCTGGTCGGCGACGATCCCCAAGCTGACCAGCAGGTCACGCAGGCGCAAGCGACCGGCCTCCGGCGAGTACGACGCCGACCATCGCCGGTTGGCGGCGTCGACGGCGTCCACGGCGGGCAGGGCGGCGACGCACGCCCGAATGGCACGGGTGAGGTCCGCGCTGTCACCGGCGCGGGCGATCCACGGGTGATTGGGCCCAACGACCTCAGGCAGAGCACCGGCGTCGGTCACCACGACGGGCACCCGAGCGGACATGGCCTCGGCGGCTGCCAGTCCGAACGACTCGGGCGCCACCGAAGGCACGACGAGGAGATCGATTGTCCCGAGGAACTCGTCCGGCGGCATCCAGCCAAGTCGCTCAACGGCGCTGCCCAGTCTGCGCATGCGCCCCTCGAGGAAGGCCCTCTCGCGCGCGTCCACGAATCTGGGCTCCCCGGCGATCCGGAGCCGGTACCCACCCGGCTTTTCGCGCAGGAGCAGGTCGAGCGCGTCGGCGAGGACGTGAATTCCCTTCGCCTCGGACGGGCGTCCGAGGAAGCCCAGACGGACAGGGCCGCTCCCGCGATTCGTAGGAATGCGCTCGAGGGGGGCCGTCCAATTCTGCAGGGACACAGACCCGTGAACCCTTGCGGCGACGAAATCCGATGGGACCACCGTGGCGAGGGCTCCGAGCTTCGCGGCGAGGACCGCCGGACGCTGGAGCGGAGCGGGCAACTGGTGGAGGTGCACGACCCGCCTCCGGCCTCCCGCGGTTGCTGCGGCTGGCACAAGCCCGTTGCACCATAGGAGGCCATCGCGGTTGTCCTTGCGCCATCGCCGGAGCGAGCGCATGTAGGAGATGCGGTCCGGACCGGCGACTGCGGCGGTGGGAAATCCACGCTCGGCGGCCTCCCTGAGGATCCCCTTGGGCCTCTCGGGCCCGACCACGGTGACGTCGAGGCTGAAGGAGCGCATCGCCTCGGCCATCGCAAGGAGCATCACCTCACCGCCGCCGATCTCGGCGTTGTTCGCGGCGATGCAGATGGGTTGCGGGCTCATGCCGCTTCAACTCCCGACGGGCGACGCCGTCGTGCTGAAAGAAACACCACCGCAACTGCCCATAAGACAGCGCAGGATCCGACTAGAGTCTCGGCCACTGACCATCCGCCCCTCTCCAGATATGAACCAAGGAACCACCACGGCGGCACCGCGAGCACGACGACGCCGGCAGCCGCGAGCAACATCAGGTCCCATCCCTTGATCAGCCATCCGCGGGCCACGAGGAAGAGCACTGGAACCACAGCAAGCACCCAGTGGTGGAGCCATGAAATCGGCGAGATGAGCAGTACCACGAGCGCATTGAGAGCAAAGGGCCCGACCTCTTCCACCCGTCCATGATCCAGCACGCGCATGGCCCGCACCCCGAACGCCACGACAATCGCACAGGCGCACAGCCAGACGATCCACGCCAAGCCCTCGAGATGTCCGGTTGAGGAGGCAGCAAGGCGTGAGATGAGACCCGCGAGGCTTTGATTGAGCGCAGCCGTCTGAGCGCCCACGCGATCGGTGTCCCACAGGAGCTTGGTCCAGTAGACGAAGGAGTCACTCGGTGCCACTATCCACCCGAGGGCAGTGGTTGCTGCCGCTGAAGCCATGATCCTGAGGACAGACGGGATGTCCTTCCGCACGAGGAACAGCAGGATGAAACCCGCGGGAGTCAGCTTGATGGCGGCTGCCACCCCGATGGCAATTCCTCGCCATCGCGAGCGTGCCCCGAGCGCATCGAAGACGATTAGCACGGCCAGAAGGAGATCTACCTGCCCCGAGCCGTACGAGCGTTGGACGGGATACCAGAGGAGCGCGAGGGGCGCGACAAGAAGGGCCAGCCAGAGCGCTGACTCGGACGGCGCGCCGAGACGCCTGACGGTGAGGAGAACGACGGCATACACGGACAGTACACAGGCTCCCTGGAGCAGTGGCACGGCGGCCGGGAACCACGCGAACGTTGTGAATACCAGAGCAGCGAACGGGGGGTAGGTAAACCCGAATCCGGTGTCCGAGGTGGAAAAGCCATAGACGCTCTCGCCGTGCAAAAGTCGCTGGGCAGCGGTCATATAGATTTGCCCGTCGGATCCCGTGAAGCCCTGACGGGACATAGCCGTCATCGCTGCAATGACTCCGAGGATCACCACATTCAGCGCAACAATGACCCATCGGGTGCGCTGCAGGAAGAGGAACTTCGACAGGCTGGGCACGGCGTGCACGCTTCGCTCAGCAGTCATGGCCGCGCCCTCCCCGCCACGCGCACTGATGGGCCCTGGTCGACTACACGTGAGGGCGGCGGTGACGACGCTCTCACGAGCAGTCCGAGCGCCATGGTCATCGGGAGCGCAAAGAGCACTTCGCCCAACTGTTGCGAGCAGATGAGCAGAGCAAGGACCGCTCCCTCGACCCAGATGCTCCGATTTCCCCGTCTCTTCCGGATGGCGAAAATAACGACGACCGCGGCGAGAAGCAGCACGAGGCCGACACCGATCCAGCCGAACTCGGCAACTCCCGACAAGTAACTGTTGTGAAAGAAGAAGTTCTTCCGGCCCTCGGGGACGTAGACGGTACCCTGTCCGGGGCCATGCCCGAGCCAAGGGCTGGCTGCCACTTTGGCATCCTCGGCGGCGAGGATCTTGGTGCGGAGTATGTCGCTGCCTTCCCTGCCCTCGAAGAACCGGCTCGCCCAAGGCATCGCACCCAGGATTGGCACCGCGGTGACGACCACGGTCATCGCGGCAACCGCAAACCAGGCATGCAGCCACCGACCCAGGAGGACCCAGAGCAGGACCATCGCGGCCGCGAACAGCGTCGTCCGCGACTGCGTCATGTAAATGCCGAAGAAGGCGACACCCCCAACCACAATGCGGGAGGACCGACGCTCGAGGAGTGCGATGCACATCGCGGCGGACGCAACCAGGATCATACCGCCCGTGTTCGGGTCACCGAACAGGCCTGTCATGCGGCCCGCATAGGAACTCGACCCGAGACGTACGACTCCGTAGACGGTCCCGATGACAATGCCGACGCCCATTCCGCGGGCCAATGACGGCGTGTGGACTCGCCCGAAGATGATGACCGCCCCTAGGAGGGCCCACAGCGCCAGGTGCCCGACTCTCGTCACCGAGAACGTACCGGTCACGAGAATGACAATGCCGACCCAGACTGCGAAGAGAAGCACCGGGACGTAGTAGGCCCGGCCGGGAACCGGGCGCAACTGCGGGGTCCGGAGCAGCGCGAAAGCAACCAGCAGCGCGGCAGCCAGCTCGCTGACCGTGAGAGAGAACGGCCAGCCGGGGAAGTCACCGGCCTTGTAGAGAACGAAGATCCCCAGAAGGAATTCGACGAGACGCGTCGGCGAGGAGGTTCGTGTAGCCCCTGTTGCGACGCCGGTGCCGGGCGTCACGGTCTCTCCTCGTAGACGCCCGCAGTCTTTCGGGCCATCTCGGCGCGTGAAATCCACGATGACCCCGGACGCTCGTCTGAGGCGAGCTGGGCGGCTATGGCCGAGGCGACTGCATGGGCATCCTCGGCCTCGACGAGGCACCGCTCCGGCAGGATCTCGGGGTTACCGCCCACCGGCGTCGCGACGACGCCGAGCCCGGCGGCAACGGCGTCGAGCAGGGTGTAGGAGCAGTTCTCCCACACGGAGAGCTGAACAACCACATCCGCCTCGCTCATTGCCGCGCCAGCATCGACAAAGCCGGGGAAGGCCACGGAGTCCGCGAGGCCGAGCGTTCTGGCTTGCGCCTCGAGGGCGCCCCGGTCGGGTCCATCCCCCGCCACGGTCAGTATCGCCTCGGGATGGGTCAGGCGCAGACGAGCGAAGGCCTCGAGGAGCTCCGGAATGCGCTTCTCCGCGGAGAGTCGGGCGAGTGAGAGGATTCGTGGGCCGCCACGGGAAGCGCCGCCCGTACCACTGACCGGCGCCGCGGTGCGGATGCGTGCGGTGACCTCGTCCGCGTCCACGCCGTTGGGGATCACGGTCACGGCCTGCCGGGGCTTCCACTTGTGAACCATGGCCCACTTGGTCGCCTCGGCCACGGCGATGACGGCCGACGCCCGGCGCAGCCGCAGGGCGTGCACCGCGGCCATGAGGCGGGACTTCCAGGCCGAGCCGTGGTAGACGGCGTCGTCGCCCGCGATGCCGTGCTCGGTCGTCACGTAGCGCGCCCCGGTGCCGATCGTCGCGACGGCCGCGACAACGTCCGCATACGCCAGATGCGCGTGGACGACAGACGGGCGCAGCGCGCCGATGTTCTTCCGGAGCGTCTTCACGGAGGCGATGAAGCCGGCGGCCGGGCCGAACGGGCCGGTCACGACGGCGGCGCCTGCCTCCTGCAGCTTCCCCGCCAGCGGTCCCTCGGGGCACAGGACCACGAGCCGCCACCCGGGCAGCCCCACGGCGGCCACGTCGAGGACGTGCCGGGCCACGCCCCCGAGGTCCGGGACCGGAATGGCCCACAGCGCGATCCGGGCGGCGTGGGGCGAGCGCGCGCCGTCGAGCGCCATCAGAACCACGCCTCGAGCCGGTCCAGGGCCGTCCAGAAGCCCTCGCCGGAGTTGACGTGGCCCTGCCAGATCTCGGGGATGAAGCTCACCCCAGGGGCGAGCCGCTCGAGCTGCTCGGCGAGCGCGGGCCAGTCCACCTCGCCCTCCCCCACCTGCACGCCCTCGCCGTCCACGCCGGTGGCGTCGACGAGGTGGAGGTGGATCGTGTGCGGGGCCAGGAGCTCCACGGCTTCGGAGAACTGCATGCCGAGGAAGTTGGCAGCGAGCTTGGAGTGGGAAACGTCGAGGCACAGCCTCGTGCCGGTCGCGGCCGCGAACTCGGCGGTATCCCTCGGATCGAGGAACAGGTTGTGGAACTGCTGGCCGCCCATGAGCCACGGATACGGGGGCAGGGTCTGGGCCGCGATCCGCACGCCGGTCGTGTCGAGGCGCTTGAGCGCGTCCGCGATCCGCTCGTACATGGCCGGCCGGGCGGACGGGCTCACGTGGCGGTCCTTGGTGAAGCCGCCCATGGTCACCACCATGATCGGCTCATCCTCGCGCTTGAACCAGGTGGTGAGCGAGCGGGTGATGTCGATCGTGCGCTGCACCTCGGCGATCGACCGCTCCCACACCTCGGTGTCCTGCGAGGCGAGGTCCACGAGGAAGTCGCCGGCGAACAGGTCGGGCAGGTGCGTGGTGAAGCCCATGTCGAGCGGCTGGGTGAAGACCGCATCGGGGTCGATCTCGAGGTCTTTGTAGGAGAAATGGAACTCGAGGAAGTCCGGCGTGCAGTCCGCGATGAGCGCCGCGTGGTCGTGGTAGCGGACGGGCAGGCCCCAGGGGCGGCGGAAGGCGAAGTCCCGGCCGGTGGGCACGACGTCGGCGAGATCGCCTTCGAAGAAGAAGTCGCCCTCGGCAAGCGTGCGCCTCAGGGTCCGGCCCAGTAGGCGCGGGAGGGCGTTGGGCTGGAGGCCCCGGCCCGGGCTGCGCACGTCCACATCCGCCTCGCCGATGAGCGTCCCCGCCGGGATCGGTCGCGCGGCGACGAGGGACTTGGCGAGGTTGACGCGGTTCATCATCTCGCCGGTGGAGACCTGGCGTGGGGCAGCGTCGCCGATGGACTCCTCGACCTCGCGGATGCGGGCCACCATCGCGGCGAATTCGTCAGGCAGGAGCGAGACCTTGTGGTCGTTGCCTTCCATGGCGGTGTCCACGGTGAAGTGCTTCTCGATGATCTTCGCCCCGCGCGCTACCGCCGCGACGGGCACGTGGTAGCCGCGCTCGTGGCCCGAGTAGCCCACGATGCAGCCGCCGATCTCCGCGAGGCGGTCCATGTAGGCGAGGTTCACGTCCTTGAACGGGGCGGGGTAGGTGGACTGGCAGTGGAGCATCGCGAAACTCGAGCCCATGGAGCGCAGAAGCCCTGCGGTCTCGCGGATCTCGTCCTCGCGGGACATGCCGGTGGAGAGGATGAGCGGCAGGCCGCGGGACCCGGCGTCGCGGAGCAGGCCGTGGTTGGTCAGGTCCGCGGAGGCGATCTTGAGGGCCGGGATGCCGTAGTCCGCGAGCGCGGCGACGCTCGGAGCGTCCCACGGCGTGCACATGACCTCCACCCCCCGCTCCCGCGCGTGGTCGAAGACGCCGAAGAGCTTCTCGGCGGGCAGGGAGAACCGGGAGAGCAGGTCGAGCGTGTACTGGGCGCCGAGGTCCTCCCCCGCGCTCGAGCCGCCCGACTGGCGGTAGAGCGCGTCCATGTCCCGCAGCTGGAACTTCACGGCATCCGCGCCGGCATCCGCGGCGAGGTCCACGAGTCGCTTCGCGAGGTCCACCGAGCCGTTGTGGTTGTTGCCGATCTCGGCGATGAGGAACGCGGGGCTGTTCGGCCCGATCTCCTGAGTCCCGATCCGCAGCACGTCGGCGCGGTCCACGGCGATGGCCATGAGGTGCCCGCGCGTGTCCACGAGCGGCAGGTGCGTGACGCCCCGGGTGAGGTAGCCGCCGAGCTCCGCCGGCGGCGTCGTGTGCGGGGCGGTGCGGACGGAGCGGTTCGCGACCGCGAGTGCCGAGGCCGTCAGGTCCGCCGTGGGGTTGCTGACGATCCAGCGGCGGAAGTCGCCGTCGGAGAGGGAACCCTGGAGGATGCCGTGTTCATCGACGCAGAAGACGATGCGTTCCTGGTTGGCGGTGATCTTCTGCAGGGCGGTGAGGATCGGATCCTCGGAGAAGACGACATACGGCGTAATGTTCCGCTCGATGATCATTCGGCGCGTGCCTCCCCCTCCAGTTCCGCTCGGAACCGGTCTAGCTGCTGTGCGGCGACGGCGAGGTCGAGCTCGGTGTCGACATCGACGCCTTCCCTCTCGTCCATGACGAACAGGCCGATGCGGCCGCCGAGGCGGTTGTCGAGCTGTTCGTAGATGGCCGTCCGGGTGACGTAGAGCGAACCGGTCTCGCGGTAGCGGAAGTCCCGCTCAGTGAGCTCCTGACGGCGTGGCCTGCTCTCCACAGTGTACTGGGCGGCGGGCTGGCCCCCCTGTTCCTGCGGCAGAGTCCACAGGAACGGCGTCTGCGGGACCACGCCCACCAGGGAGTCCACGCCGGTCTCCCCGAACTGCGCGACGGCTCGGTCCAGAGTGCCCCGGAAGCGAAGCGGCGAGGTGGCCTGGAGGAGCATGACGGCGTCGGGTCGCCTCCCCTGCGCGTGGCGGAAGTCGATCGCGTGGCGGACCACGGGCTCGGTCGCGGTGGTGTCCTGGGCGAGCTCTGAGGGTCGAAGGAACGGAACATCGGCGCCGGCCACGCGTGCCACATCGGCGATCTCGGGATCGTCGGTGGAGACGAGGACGTCGAGGCTCGCGTTTGCAGCGAGGGCCTGCTCGATCGTCCACACCACGAGCGGCTTGCCGGCTACGTCTCGGATGTTCTTCCGGGGGATGCCCTTCGAGCCCCCGCGGACGGGGATGACGCAGAGGATGGTCACGGGCGGGCTCCTAGGGTCTCGAGGAGGGAGGCAGCGATGGCCTGAGCCGGCTCTGTGGCGGCCCTAGCGGGCGACGGCGTGGGCTCGCCTCCCCAGGGATGCATCTCGTACCGCTCCCAGAACTCGGAGAGCCATGCGGGCGGCCGGGGGTAATGGACCCAGGCTGGCAGACCGCGCGCGGCAGCCTCCAGGACGCCCGTTGAGAAGGCTGAGACCACGGGACGGCCGAGCTCGGCGAGCGGGAGGCCGGAGCGGTCGAACACGATGCCCTGGCTCTCCCATCGACGGTGCTGGAGGCGGGAGAGGATGTCCATCTCGGCGGGGTGAGGACGGTACTCGGACCCGGTGGTGCGGCAGAAGCCCCCGGCGGCGCTGGCCTTTCCGTAGCGCGGAAGCTCTGCGCCGTGCAGTTGGCCGAGGTACACCGGTCGCTCGGAAAGCAGACCGTCCTCGACCCGTGGACGCGACCCGGCGGCCCAGAGCAGCTGCGACCCCACGGATGTGTGGGTGACGTCAGTCCGCCCAGATGCCGCGAATTCCGCATCCGCGTCGCTGAACGAGAACAGGTGGACCTCGCGCGGCAGCGGCGGCGCGTGCGGGGTCAGGAGTCCGTGCTGCACGACGAAGAACTCCGCTCCGAGACCCCGAGCCCAGGCCTCCGCGAGCGCCCCGATCGGCAGGTAGTGCCCTACGGCGAGCACCGCCGTGGCGCCCTCGACCACGTCAGGGACCGTCGCGCCGTCGTGCATCTCTGCCGGGAGCTGCGTCCAGGTCCATTCGCCCGGCAGCAGGCCCTCGAGCCTCCGGTGGGCGAGGACGGCCGCGTCCAGGTGCGGGCCGAGAAGCTCGAGCGGGCGGATGAGAGAGGCGATCTGGGTGGGCGTCGTGGCGTCGAGCGCAACGAGCAGCCGTGGCGACGCGCCGCGGACGGCGAGCCAAGGACGCACCGGCGCCTCCGGGCGGAGGGCGCTGCGGACCATGCGGAGCGGGTTCTGACGCCGCTGCCAGGAACGCCACGCGGACAGGTCCTCAGGGAACATGAGTCCGGCACATCGGCCACCGAGCGTCAGTCCCACAGTGTGTCCAGTCGCTCGATCCGGTGCGCGAACGTGTGCTCGGCAAGCGTGCGGCGCTGGCCCGCCTCGCGGATGCGCTCGCTCCATGCGCGGTCGCTCAAGGCTCGACGGGCCAGCTCCACGAGCTCCTCAGCGGACCCGAAGACGAGGGCCTCGGTGCCCGGGTCGTAGAAGTCCTCCACGTCGGGGCGGTCGATGAGCTGCAGGCCGCCCATGCCGGGAACCTCGAAGGTCCGCATTGCGAGTCCGGCCTGGAGCCCGTGCACGTTGATCGCGGCAGCCGCCTCGGCTTGGACAACGTAGGCGCGCTCGAGGCTGATATCCCGCTCGGCAGGAAGCCTGGGGCGCACCACCTCCCAGGTGCGGAGGCGGTCGAAGGGGTGCTTCGACCACTGCCTTCCGTAGGCGCGCACTGGCAGGCCGGCCGCATGCAATTCCTGGAGGAGCTCCACGCGGTTGGGATAGCGCGAGCCGACGAAGACGATCTCGTCGGTCCGCCGTGCCGTGGGCGCGCCGACGAGCCCGGGGTCGAAGCCGTTGGGCACCCAGCAGGCGTTCACGCCCCTCTCCACGAGGCCCTCGGCCTCGCTGCGGGCGTAGGAGACCACCGGCCCCACCTCACGGAGGAACTCGTAGGTGTAGCGGTGGCGATGCAGGTCGTCGTAGAGCCAGAGGATGCGCGGGAGTTCCCTGCGCTCGACCTCGTCCCAGAAGTCGAGCCCGAGCGTGTCTCCCTTGATCACGATGATGCGATCAGGCGAGGACTCCCGGAGAGCGGCAAGTGCCCGTTCGGTGGCCCAAGCCTCGGCGGACCGATGGCTGTCCACACCCAGACGGGCCGGCAGCTCGACGAGGGCCTTGTTGCGGAGCTTGTCCCCGAGCGTCGCGAAGCCGTCGTAACAGTGGGTGATGACCTCGTAGCCGCGGCCCTCGAGCGCACGGGCAATTCCCCGGTGGTAGCCGTGGAACGTTGGAGTCACGAGAAGGAGACGCGTCACCGGACGCGCTCCTGGCCGGCCAGGAGGTAGCTGATCTCGCGTCGGAGTGTTGCGGCGGCATCGACGTCGCGTCCGGCGGCCTGGCGGACGGCGTTGACTCCGAAGTTGGCGAGGGACGCCATACTGAGGGCACCCTTCAGCTGCGCAGCGCCGCCCCACTTGCGCGCGTATTCGAGCCGGGAGTCCACAAGCCACCGACGGCGCCTCTCCGGATCCGAGGATCCGCCGCCTTCGTGAACTGCCGTGACCGTGCCGGCGAACACACTTGGCACGCTAATCTCGCGAAGGCGCCGCTGGAGGTCCACCTCCTCGGCATTCATGAAGAAGCGCTCATCGAATCCGCCTACAGCCCGCACCTGCTCCATGGGCAGGAGCATGGCGGCACCCATGACCCAGTCAACGGGAACGGTCGCGCCATCGATGCAGCGCGTGTCGTGGCCCACGGCCTCGTGGAGGGCCGGGAGGTGCCGGAATCGGGCGAGCGGGCTGAGCCACTCGACGGCCTGGTGCCAGGCAGTCGGGAAATGCCGCCCGACCCACTGCGGCTTGCCGTCGTGGCCGTGGATTTGGGGGCTGACCACCGCGGGCATCCAGGGCTCAGCGGCGCCGACAAGGTCCTCGACGAACGTAGGGCCGATCTCGAGGTCGCTGTTCAGCACCAGGGCGTAGTCGGTCTCTACCAGCGCGAGCCCGGTGTTCACCGCGGATCCGAATCCGCCGTTGCGCTCGCGGCGCACGACGACGACACCGTCCCTCGCGGGGAAGGGCTGAGGGGACGCGTCGTCGGACACCACAATGCGGGCAATGCTGGATCCGGTCTGGGCCAGGAGTCTCTCCACGAGGGTGAGGGCCGGCGCCGGCTTGCCGTAGTGCGGGATGACGGCGGTCAGGGCGCTCACCTCGCGACCTCCGTGAGCCGACTCGGCTGCTCCATGAGCCGCGGGGCAGGCGGAGCGCCGAACTTGCGGTAGCGGAGGTGGCCGGCGAGGACGCCGAGGTTCCACCCAAGGGCCCTCGCCTGGACCAGGCGCGCTTGCGGGTCCAGAAGGCGATGGGCGCGCAGCGTCTGCACGGCTACGTTGCGAATGCTCCCCTTCAAGGACACGGGGGCGAGGCTATGGGTCGGCGCGTGGCGGGCCCACAGCTGGAGCGAGGACTCGCCATAGTTGAACGACTGCCGGAAGACGCCGCGGGTGTCGGCGCGCTGGCGGTAGTCGACGACGGCGTCCGGCGCCCACCCGAGGGAGTAGCCCGCGTGCTGGAGCCGCCACGCGAAATCGACCTCCTCGTGGCCGTGTGGGAACGACTCGTCCGTTCCGCCGAGAGCCAGGTACACCTCTCGACGAACGCCGAGGGAGGCGCCGACCGCATAGGGGAGGTAGCCGAAGACAGATCGGTTTCCTGTCGAGAGAGTCTCCATCCCGGCGATGGTGGGCCCAGCGTTGATGCGGTCCAGCCGGACCGGGCCCCCCACGGCGTCGAATTCTGCCAGTCCGTCCGCCATAGCGCGCACCCACCGGGGCGACACGTGGTCGTCAGCATCGCAGAAGGCCACGGCGGCGCCGCGGGCCGCCGCCACGCCGGTGTTACGGGCAAACGCTACCCCGGGGCGGGCCCCCGCATCGACGACGCGGACAGGCATGCGGCCGCCACACCAGGCCAAGGCCAGGGCTGCGCTCGAGTCGGTCGAGCCGTTGTCCGCCACGACCACCTCGAACGCGGGCGCGTCCTGCTGCTGGGCGAGGCAGCGCAGCTGCTCCCCCAGCGTCTCCGCGCCGTTGCGCACCGGGATGACCACGGCCACCTCATAGGCGGGCTCAGCCATAGATCTTCCTCATGCTCTGCTCAAACTGCTCCTGGCCGAACGCCCCCAGCGCCTCCGTGCGCGCCGCAGCGGCCCGATGCTCGGCAGGGCCCGGGTCGGTGAGGACTTCCACTACGGCCGCGGCGAATGCCGCGGGGTCGCTGTGCACCCCCGCGAACCATGCGTCAGTGCCGATGCCCTCGGCCCCGACCGGGGTCGTGACGACGGGAACGCCGCGCACCAGCGCGTCGACCACCTTGAACTTCACCCCGGCGCCGAGCCGCAGTGGCACGACGACGGCGGCGGCCTCGTCGTAGAGGGGCTCGAGGTCGTCGACGAATCCAAGCAGATCGATTCTGGCCTTCTTGGCGGCCTCAGCGACGTGGGGACGGATGCCGAGCCCGGCGACGCGGAAGCGGACGTCGGGGACCTCACGCCGGATGAGTGGGAGTACCTCCTCGAAGAACCAAAGGAGTCCTTCCTCATTCTCCCAGCGGGCCAGCATGCTCACGAGCAGGAGATCGGCGCGCCTGTGTCGGTCTGCGCGCGGCGATGCACCTCGGGCAAGCGGCGGCGTGACAACCACGATCTCGGCGCGGCCACGAGGGAGGAGATCGGCATCCTTCGCACTCAGCACAGCGATGACGTCGACGGAGTTGCTCATGGTCCGCTCGCTCTCCAGCGCCCTTCGTCGAGCGTAAGCCCAGCGCAATCTTCTCGGCGCGTCCTTGGCTGCATCTCGCATGCGCCCAAAACGCTGCGACATGACATCGTGCACGGTGCAGACGATGCGGGCATGGGGGTTGATGCGCCGAATCGCGGGCACGAGGTTGGCCTGCGCGGACCATTGAAGATCAACGACCTCCGCGCGGGCGACAAGGGCCTGCACGGCGGCGTTCGTGGCGAGTGCGTGAGCCCATGCTCGCGCCGGAAGGTCTGGACTGAAGACCTCACGGAGTCGCTGGGCCACTCGGGAGGTCCCCCCGCTCTCCGGGTGGGAGAGAATGATGTGCTTCGGCACACCACCGCTGGCGAGCGAACGGCTCACTGACAGGCCCTCTGGCGTGATCACGACTAGATCTGTGCGTGATCGCATCCAGGAGGCGACTTCGTGCACATACCGCGTTCCTGCGTTGTCCGCGTTCCTGCACGGCAGCACCGGCGCGAGCATGACGACGTTTGACGACGTCACAGCTTGCCTAAGGCGACCAGGTGCGCAAACTCAGGGCTGAGTGCCTCTACCTCATGGAATGTCCCCTCAGCCTGAATCATGCCGTCGCTGATGAAGATGACCTTGTCTGCATTGCGGACTGTCGACAGCCGGTGTGCCACCACGATGACGGTCATGGTGCCTGCCAAGCGCTCAAGGGTCTCGGTGATGCGATGCTCAGTGGCGTTGTCGAGCGCCGATGTAGCCTCATCAAGCACGAGAATGCGGGGTTGGCGGTACAGGGCTCGGGCGATTCCGACGCGCTGGCGCTGCCCGCCCGAGAGACGCACGCCGCGCTCCCCGAGCCTCGTCGCGAGCCCATCTGGAAGTTCGGCTATGAAATCCCCCAGTTGAGCGAGCCGGATGGCATCTGCAAGTCGATCCCGGTCGACGTCATCTGCTTCGTCACCAAACGCAATGTTCGCCAGCAGGGTGTCGTCCAAGAGGAAGACGTCTTGTGGCACAACGCCGAGCTGGGAGTACCAGGCAGCGAAATCATCTCGGATATCCATCCCGCCGCACCGCACGGACCCCCGTGTCGGGTCCAGGAGGCCGAGGATGAGGTCGAGGAGTGTGCTCTTGCCCGCCCCGCTCGACCCGACAAACGCTGTCGTCTGGCCCTCTGTGACGGTCGCCGACACGTCTCTGATCACGGGTTCCTCAGCGTCGGGGAACGTGAAAGATACGCCCTCTAGGGTGATGTCTCCCTCGAAATGGCGAACGGGAGGCCCAGGCACGTACGAACCGTTGTCATCAAGCTGACGGATTTCAGCAACAAGGATTCTCAACCCGACTTCACCGGCCCGTATCCCACCCGTCGTGGCCACGAGCCGATTGATGGTGGGCAAGATTCGCGTGGACCCCGCTGCAAAGACGCCAAGGACCGAGGCCGCCGTCGCCGCGCCACCAGTTGCGAAGAGAACCGCAGCCACACCGGCGATGCCAATGACAAATACGACCTCCAGGACGTACTTCGGCAGCTCGGAGATAAGGGAAAGTTCACGGTACGCCTCGGCTCTGCGGTGTTTTGCCACACCGAATCGCCTGACGAACATCTCGCTCGCGGCGGCCAGACGAGCTTCGCGAAAGCCGTTCACACCCGGCATCAGCGCACTCCATGCGTCAAGGTCCGCCTGGGCGATTGTCTCGCCCACCTTCGCATATCGTGGCCTGAGGAGTCGCTGCACACCCCACCCCGCGCCGACAAACAGGACTCCTGCGAGCACGGTTGCCAGTGGGGATACGAGGAGAAGGACAACAACAAGGGCGGCCAGCGTCAGAGCATCCGTGACCCAACTCAGGAGCCCCTGGAGCACTTGCGAGAATGTCTGCGGCACAGCAGATGCGATATTTCGGTGAACCTCAGCCAGCTTTCGGGACCGGTGCGCCCAGTACGGAGCCCGCACATACCTCCGCAGGAGTTCTTCGCTTGCCTCAGCTTCTAGCTTGGTTGTGATCCCCAGCTGCCACCAGCGAAATGCAGTCGTCATGACACTCTTGAGGATGAACGCTGCAGCTACCATTCCGGCGACCGCCATCACGACAGTCTCGACGTCACGCGTTCCGAGCATCTCAGCGACCGCGCCGAGAAATCCGGAATCCATCGAACTACCGGTGACCGCCTGCATCAGGGGCAGCATCGCGGCAACGCCGAGCATGTCGAGCCCCGCGATCGCGAGTGAGCCAATCACTGAGAACACGGCCCATCCACGGAGAGGCCGGTGTACGAGAACCCTGACTGTCTTCAGGTCTTCGATCACGCCGCCCCCACTTACCTCATACAGAAACTGGGGCCGGCTCCACAGGAGAGTCACGGCCGACCACCGAGATCGTATCAGGCGAGACGGGCGGCCCGCCGAGCCATGCACATCACTCGGTCTGCCCAGACATCCCAATTGAGGGTGGATCCATGACGGCTACGAGCAGCCGAAGAGAATGCCTCCCAGACTTGCGGCCGCGATAGCGCGGAGAGGGCTTCGAGCGCGGGCCCGAACCCGTCGGTTCCCTGGGGAACCAGGAAGCCGGAACGTCCGGCGTCCACGATAGATGCCGTTCCTCCCGTTGCGGTCGCGATGACCGGAAGCCCATGAGCGTGCGCGTCCGTCATCGTCACTCCCCCCGCATTCGCCTCCGCGAGCTCAAGGAGCACGTCATGGGCCGAGTACACCGTGGACATGTCGGACCGCGCCACTCGTCCCGCCGACGCTATCCAGTCTGGCAATGGCCTGGGGGGCTCTCCCACGACAGTGAGCTCGACAGGCAGGCCTGCTGCTCTCGCCCGCCGAGCGACCTCGATTGCCGCGTCTCCACCCTTTCGCTCCCAGTCACTTGCGACCACCAGCACGCGAAGGGTACGCCCGTCCATCGGCGGGCGGGCTTTAGTGCCGGGAACAATGCCCGGCCCGAAGGGAATCACAGATACCCGATCGCCCTCGACGCCATAATCGCTGATCAGCGAGTTGCGGGCCCATTCGCTCGCGACCGCGAACGCATACGTACGGTTGCGGGCACGGCGGTCGACATGGTCAGCCTGCCAACGCGAGAGCGCATGAACGCCCCTGAACATGGGGTAGAGACCCGCGATAGCCGCCGGGGTCGCATCCGTCACCTGGATGACCGGGGTGCCGGCCGGCAGGTAGGCAATGTCCTGCGACGCGGCGATTGCCACAATGACATCTGCGCGGGCGCCCTCCAAGGCGCGGGCTAGGTGTCGGCCACGGCGCTGGGCCGTCGGTACCGCCTGTCCCACGAGATAGGTCGACCCAGTCAGGCGTCCGATCGACCCGGCAAGGATTCGATCGACGGGGGCGGCGCCGATAGTGTCCGTCTCAATGACCTGAACGACGGCCCTCTCGCCGATCGCATGGACCATGTGGGGTACGACGCCGGACCACGAGCTGGCGCGTGCCACCGGCCAGGGTGAGACGAACGCCAGACGCAAGGACTCCTCCTAGATTCGGAACTGACTGCCACGAGAGGGCGCCAGGCAGGATGCAACGACGGGTGCGAAGTCGCTGAAGACACCATAGCCGTAGCAGGCGCATGCGAAGATGGCGGGGTGCACCTCGTCTACCTCCATCCAGGCACCGTGGCAGGGAGTGTAGGCGGCCTGCACCTCGATGGGAAGACGGAGTCAGGACTGCGCCAGTACGCAGCGAGTTGGCCAGGACGAATCACAGCCGTGGTGCGTGCCGCGGAGAAAGACGGCGTCGGAGAGGGCGCCTTCGAGAAGGACGGCTACACGATTGTGGTCGCCCGGGACGTGAAGGGGGCCATCGCCGCCCTCAAGCCCTCCGCAGTCCTCGCCCTCCACCGTCATGATTCCGATACGCTGTTCAGCCTGGGATTTCCAGTTGTCCTCACAAGCGAGAACTCGATCACGGAACGCACCGCCCAGCAGCTGGTTCGAACCTCCTCACCCTTGGACCGCGCCCGCGTCCGAGTCGGAGCGCACCGGCTGGAGAAGTCGTTTCGACGGTCAGCACGGCGAGCGGCTGGCCTCCAGTGCAATGGGTTCGCCGCGTGGGACGCCTACGCGCGCGAGAATCGAAACCCGTTCTTCTTCCACGACCACAGGATCACACAGGAGGACCTCGACGCCACGGAGGGGTCTCCGGTCTGGGATGGCAGTCGCCCCCTTCGAGTAGCCTTCTCTGGCCGACTCACCGCGATCAAGGGGCCTCAGTACGCTCTCCAGATGGCTCAGGAGTTGGGGGTCGGGCGCGCTCCTGTGGAAATCGTCTTTCTCGGCGAAGGTGAGCAACGCGGCTCCCTTGAAAAAGCTGCGCCCCCCAACACGAGATTCCTCGGTGTACTCGACTTCGAAACCCAGTGGAAGTCCTATGTGCGAGAGAACGTTGACGTCATGGTCCTCCCCCACCCGCAGGGCGATCCGTCCTGCACCTATTTTGAGGCACTTGGCTGCGGCGCACCCATTCTTGGGTTTGCCAATTCAACTCTCGCTCCACTCGTCGACCGAAGTGCGGCAGGGTGGGTGGTTCAAGGGGCGTCGGAACTCTCGCGCGCTGTGTTCGAACTTCTGGAGAACCCTGAGCGAATCTCCAGCGCTCGAGACGCTGGACTCGCGTATATGCATGGGAGTGACTTTGAGAATGTCTCTAGCGCTCGGGTGAGGCACATCCTTGAGAGCGTGGACTAGCGGGCGAGCAGGCCTCTTAGTCCGGATTTGGCCTTCCTCGCGGTCTTGAGGACTCCTGGGTAGCGATCGCGAATTCGTTCAAACCAGGCGTAACGGTATCGAAGGTCGTTGATTTCGTCTTGCTGTCGGAAGATATATGTGAACAGATCCTCGGCGTGTTCTCCGTACAGGGGAAGATTGTTGCGCATCATCCTTGCGCTTGCCTCGACCAGGATGCGCCTGTCAGCCCCAACAGCGTCGTTCACCGTCGTATGGTGTCCTCGCCGGTAGAAGAAGTAGACGCCCTCGAGACGGTGCGGAACCAGTCCAAGGGAGAGCATCCTCAGGATGAAGTCGTGGTCCTCGCGTCCACGCATTCCCTCGTCGTACCCTCCGGCGGATTCCCAGTCGCTCTTGCGGTAAAGGCTCGTCACGAAAATCATGTTGTGCACGAGAACCTGCGGCCAGGAGAACTCGGCCAAGCGCCACGGACCGGAGATGGAGCCGAAGAACTCGGCCCGACAGTACACAAGCCCCACTTCTGGCCGTGAATCGAGGACAGGGACCGCCTCCGCGACGTACTCGGGCGCAATGACGTCGTCGGCGCCCAACGGCAGAATATAGGGGCCCGACGCCGCCCGGATCGCTGTATTCAACGCCGCCGACGGACCGCCGTTCGCCTGCCGGTGGACCGCCACGCGGTCCCACCGGGCGACGTCGCCGAGCGCATCCTCTGTGGCCTGATCAGTCGACCCATCGTCGACGATGACCACGTCGAGATCCGCATAGGACTGAGCCAAGGCGCTGCGTACCGATTCAACCAGCATCGGACCAGCATTGAAGCACGGTATGACAACCGAGACGTGCGTCATGGGTCCTCCTGGCTATAGGGTATGGCGGCGGCTCCGAGAACTGCCAATCAGCCATCCTATGGCCGCGCCGCACTCCCTGCGCGCACCTACTGTGGGCGCGACGCGCCCGCTCTGAACGCACAACCCCCATGGATCGGACGACAGATGGCCACCAACATCACGACGTTCCCTCCTGGCCGAGACACTCCGATGCTGATCGTCTCACCTCATCTTGACGACGCAGTCCTCTCCTGCTGGAGCCTCATCGATCAAGAGGCAGTTGAGGTTCTCACGGTGTTCGCCGGGCGGCCCGCGGCCCCCGTTTCGACTGATTACGACAGGGCATGCGGGTACGCCGATTCGGATGGGGCAATGAGCGGGCGTCTCAGAGAAGACGACGCGGCACTGACCCACCACGGTGTCTCGACCGGTCGTCTCGATCTCCTCGACATCGGCTACGCTGCCGCGCCCCCGCGCCCATTCCACGACGTATCGATCCTTCGGGAAGCGGTCTGGTCATGGATTGGCCGCCATGATGGACAACGCACGATGGTCCTCCTCCCTGCCGGAACGGGTCTCTCCGCTGGACTGATTGCGCCCGCTGGAGGAATCGTTGCGTCGCAGAGTCAGAGTCCGGGCGACGACTCCCAGAATGCACCAGCCAGCCATCGACGGTCCCTGCGCCTGCGCGCCCTCGCTGCCCGGTTCGGCGGACGTTGGATCGCACATCAAGTGTTCCTTTGGCGCAAGCGTCGAGGCACACTTCCACTCTCGCCGGCGCATCCGGACCATGTGTGGGTGCGAGACGTCCTGCTGCCGGGGCTCCTTGAACACCCACGCGCCGATGTGGTCCTGTACGAGGAACTGCCCTATCTCTGGGAACTGCCTGCTGACGACGCTGTGGCCGAAATACGGAATACCTTGGACGTGCAGTCTTCGGAAATCCACCTGCCCGTCGATCAAGATGCCAAGATGCGCAGGGTTGGACACTACGGGACTCAGCTTCGAGTACTCGACCCGGGGGGCCAGCGCCTCACCGACTCCAGCGCCTACCCCCTCATTGAACGCTTCTGGACGATGACGCGTCGCCCGGAGGCCGCCGAACGTCCCTCGGAGCGTTCTTTGGACATCCGGTAGTCTTACGCTACGGCGGCCGCGGTCATGGTCCGCTTCGGCATCCCACGGACGTGAGCACGATGCCTTGATGTGAGGCATGGGGGGCGCATGGAACTTCAGCGGAGCGGCGTACACGACGCCCAGCGTCCGCGACATCGCCCTCGCAGGAATACCTCCCTCTGGCCGTGGTCGCACCGCTCGCTCCTCGCAGTCGTCGACGTGGCATGCGTCATCTGGGCCGTCACCGGCGCCCAATTCCTGCGCTTCGGGGTCAAGGACCCCACCCTCGACGTCATGGTCAAGCAGGCACCGTACACGATCGTCGGCGCCGCACTCGCCGTCGCGTGGGCGATAATGCTCGGTCTCTGGGGGACTCGTGACCCACGAATCCTCGGCTACGGGCCCGCCGAGTACAAGCGCGTCACCACCGCGTCACTCTGGCTGTTCGGTGGCGTGGCCGTTGTCTCCTACGTCTTCCAGCTCGACACCGCGCGGGGATACGTTGCCATCGCCCTTCCTCTGGGCATCGCCTCCCTGCTGTTCGGACGATGGGTGCTGCGCAACATGCTGGTGCACGACCGCATGGCCGGCAGGAGGCTCTCGCGGGTCCTGCTGATCGGATCGGCCGATTCCGTCGAGCACCTCAACCGCCAGCTTGGCGGGCACCCCGAGGCCGGATACCGGCCCATCGCGGCGTTCATACCGGACCACGACGGTGCGGACGTCGGACGACGGGGCGAACGGCTTCCGGTGGTCGGTGCGGGCCCATCCCTCGACGCGATCCTGCGAGCCATCACCCAGACCAAGGTGGACACGGTGGCGATCTCCGGCGGTGCTGCCATCCCAACGGAGACCCTGCGCCAACTCGGATGGCAGTTGGCCTCCCAGGACATCGCCATGATCATGGCGCCTGCGTTGACTGACGTCGCCGGTCCCCGGATCCATACGCAGCCAGTGGCGGGCCTTCCGCTCATCCACGTGACGACCCCCAAGCTCGAGGGCGCCCAAGGCGTTGGGAAGCGTGGCTTCGACCTCATCGTGGCGTCCATCCTCCTGGCGGTGCTGGCGTTGCCGATGGTGGTCGTGGCCCTCCTCGTCAAGGCCGACAGCCGGGGACCCGCGCTGTTCCATCAGACCAGAGTCGGCAAAGCAGGGGACCTGTTCGACATGTTCAAGTTCCGCTCCATGGCCGCAGACGCCGAATCGCGCCTGGACGAGCTTCAGGGCTCGAGTGACGGCAATGGGGTTCTCTTCAAGATGAAGAACGACCCCAGGGTCACGCGCTTCGGCAGGTTCATCCGGCGGTACTCCATCGACGAACTCCCGCAGCTGCTCAACGTCCTCAAAGGAGACATGAGCCTCGTAGGGCCCCGCCCGCCGCTGCCCGGCGAGGTTGCCGGATATGACGACTTCGCACACCGCCGCCTTCTCGTCAAGCCCGGCATCACGGGTCTGTGGCAGGTCAGCGGCCGCTCCGATCTCTCGTGGGAGGACTCTATGCGGCTCGATCTCTACTACGTGGAGAACTGGTCGATGATCCAAGACCTCATGATCCTCATCAAGACGATCCGGGCCGTCGTGCTCTCGAGCGGAGCCTACTGATGCGTGTCCTCGTGACCGGAGGCGCCGGCTACCTCGGCACCCACACCTGCCTCTCCCTCATCTCCGCCGGACACGAGGTGACGGTGCTGGACAACTTCGTGAACTCCTCGGCAGAGGCCGTCCGTCGGACATCCGAGCTCGCGCGCACGGCCATCCCGGTCATCGAGGGCGACCTCTTGGATCCGCGAGCGCTCATGAAGGCGATGGACGCAAGCCAGCCCGACGCCGTCGTGCATTTCGCCGGGCTTAAAGCGGTTGGCGAGTCGAATACCGAGCCGCTGAGATACATGACGAACAACGTCACCGGCACACTGCAACTGCTCGAGGCCATGGAGGCTGCGGACGTCAGGAGGATCATCTTCTCGTCCTCGGCCACGGTCTACGGAGTGACCGAGACCGTGCCGACCCGCGAAGACCACGCGCTCTCAGTGACGAACCCCTATGGCCGCACGAAGCTCGTCATCGAGGATCTCCTGCGCGACATCGCAGCGGCGGACCCGCGGTGGAGCATCGGGATCCTTCGGTACTTCAATCCCGTCGGGGCGCACCCTTCTGGCATGATCGGCGAGGACCCCACCGGCACCCCGAACAACCTCGTCCCGTTCGTGGGGCAGGTCGCGGTGGGGCGCCACGAGGCAGTGAGCGTCTTCGGCGGCGACTACCCGACTCCCGACGGGACAGGCATCCGCGACTACCTCCACGTCATGGATTTGGCGGAAGGCCACGTCGCCGCGCTCGACTGGATCACCGCCCACACGGGCGTCGACGTGTGGAACCTCGGGACTGGGACCGGCTATTCCGTGCTCGACGTCATCCGGATGTATGAAAGCGTCTCGGGCCATCCCGTGCCGTTCCGGATGGCCGCGCGGCGCGCAGGAGACGTGGCCGTGAGCTACGCCGACGCAAACAAGGCCGCGGCGGAGCTCGGCTGGCGCGCCGGCCGGAGCCTCCGCGAGATGATCGAGGACCATTGGCGGTGGCAGAGCGCGAACCCGGACGGCTACGAGCGATGAGGACCGGAGCCGATGCGACCGATCCTCGGATCCTCGGACTCTTCGACCACAACGGCATCCTCTCGCGCAAACGCCGTCTGGCGGGCGCACCCCGGGTGCCCGGACCATATCGCGTGGACCTTCTGGACGAGCTTGGCTACGAGTTGAGGACGGTCCTTCCGGCGCAGGGCCGCGGCCATCGGAAGGTACGGGATGTGATCGAGCACCGGTCGGGGCTTGATATCGATATGGCGGTCCGCGCGATGCCAGAAGCCTGGCGCGCCGACGCGGTGCTGGCCATGTTCGAGCGCCGGGCGCAATTCGTTGCGCGACTCCGTCGTCGGGGTATCGCACCTTACGCTGGCCGCCCCTTGTGGGCCGTCTCCTGTTGGTGGGCAGAAGAACTCCGTGGCATGAATCGTCAGGACAGCGCACGGATTGCGCGGGACATCGAGGGCATTGACGGCCTCCTGGTCTTCAGCACGAATCAGCAGGAGATCTTTGCGGAGACGGGTGTTCCTGCACACAAGATCCACAGCATTGATTTCGGGGTCGATCCGGAGTTCTACTCTCCGGACCCCACGGCGGCACGTCGGTTCCAGGTTTTCTCGGCGGGAGTCGACCGGGGAAGGGACTTCGAGTCGCTGATCGGGGCGGCGGAGCTGCTGCCCCAGACGCGGTTCGACATCTTCACGCAACCCGGCCGCATCGCTCGCAATCTCCCCGCGAATGTCACGCTCCATTCTCCCGTGGACATCGTGGCCCATCGGGACAACCTGCGCGCTGCAGACCTTGTTGTGGTCCCGACGCACGACCTGGCCTATCCCACAGGGCAGTCGGTGCTGCTGGAGGCGTCAGGCTGTGGTGCTTGCGTTGCAGTTACCTCAACCAAGGCGATGAACCAATATTTCGAAGACGGTGTGACCGCTCTTGCGATGCCCCTTCATGATCCAGAAGGGATTGCCCGAGTCATCGAACGCGCGCAGTCCGATCCAGCGCTGCGAGAGAGGGTCGGCGCGAACGCGCGGAGGGCCGTCGTCGAGCATTTCAACTTCCGCCGCATGTGGACCGAGATCGGCGCCCTGATCACCTCGGCGGGCTGATACCCGCGAACGCCCGCACCACCCCGTCGATAGCCCTGTGGACCTCCGCACCCGGGTCCACAGCGATCCGGTGCATGATCAGCCCCTCGCACACCGCCATGACCGCAGTTGCTGCGACGGCCGGGTCGGCCGCACCCAAAGCCGCCATCCCAGCTTCGGCGAGCGCCCGGAACCGGGCACGTCCCGCCAGCAGCGGACCCTGCACGTCGTCGTCGTGCGCGCCCTCGAGGAACAGCACGTACCGCGCGGTCGTGCGGACGCGGAAGGGCCCGGTGAGCTGATCGACCATACCGGCGAGGAGACCAGCGAACCCGTCAACGGTGTCCGGCAGCGCACCGGGCTCGCCTTGGCCGCCGATCTCCTGCTCCACGATCCACTCGACGACGCCGCCTACGAGCGCCGCGCGCGTGCGGAAGTAGTTCGACGCAGACCCTTTGGGCACCGCCGCGGCTTCATCCACCCGGGCGTGCGTGAGTGACCTCAGCCCCTGCGTCCCGAGCAGCCCGACCGCTGCCTCAAGCACCTTCTCCCGCGTCGACACAGCCACCACTATAGAAGTAGTGGCAGGACACTACAAAAATAGTACCGTGGCCACATGAAGGGCACAGCAGTCATCGTCGGCGCCGGGATTTCTGGCTTGGCCGCAGCCCGCGCGCTCCTGGCGGGAGGCTGGGAGGTCGAAGTCCGGGAGCGCAACGCCGCGCTGTCCACGGCCGGGACACTCCTGGGAGTCTGGCCAACGGCGCACGCCGCGCTCGCGAGGCTCGGCGCAACCGCACTGCCGACCGTCAGCATCACCTCGGGTGAGCTCCTCCGACCCGACGGCCGCGTCCTCGCCAGCCTCACGCTTCCCGAGGGAAGCATCGGCGTGGGCAGGATGGACCTCCTCGAAACGCTCCTGGCCGGCATCCCGTACGGCACGGTCCACTGGGATGCTCCGGTCCCCTCACCAGCGGATCTTCCCTCCGCGGACGTTGTTGTGGCGGCCGACGGCGTGCACTCGGCACTGCGCGCAGCGTCCTTCCCGGGTGCGCGCCTCAGGGACGCCGGCGTGGTGGCCTTCCGGGGCGTGGCGCCCATCCCGTCGGCGGGTCAGTCAGAAACGTGGGGACGCGGCCTCATCTTCGGCCGCGCCCCGTTCCCCGGCGGCGGTTCCAACTGGTATGCCGGGGTCCGCAGTGAACTCGCCGGAAGCCGCGACGATGACCCGCTCGCAGTGCTGCGCGCGCTCTATCGGGACTGGCACCCGGGAGTGCAGGAGGTCCTGGAGTCGCTCACGCCCGGGGCGATCGACCGTCGGCGCATCGAGGACCTGCCCCGGCTCGCGAGCTACGTCTCCGGGAACCTCGTGCTCGTGGGCGACGCCGCCCACGCGATGGCGCCGCACTTGGGCCGAGGCGGCTGCGAGGCGCTCGTCGATGGGCTCGCACTCGCCGACGCACTCCTCGCCGCCCAGGACGCTGCGGAAGGCCTGCAGCGGTACGACGCCGCGCGCCGTCGCCCATCCCAGCGCGCCGTGGCCGGATCCCGCCTCATGAACCGCCTCTCCAACCAGCAGCGGCACCCGTGGCTCCGCGACGGCCTCGTGACCGCGGCCGGGAAACTCGCCGCTTGGCGACGGTCCCCCGTCAGTCCTTCGCGATAGCGCGCGTAGCGGCAATGATGGGCTCATGACCGAGCCCGACCTGCCTAAGGTCTTCCAGATCGACCTGCCGCCCGAGAACGTCGAGGGGCGCTTCGCCGACTTCGCGAACCTGTGGCATACGCCCAATGTGTTCGTGCTCGATTTCGTGGCGCTCACCCAGCCGGCCCAACCGGGAGAGGGCCCGGACGGCAGTCCCGCAGAGCTCATCCCCGGACGGGTGGTGAGCCGGATCCGCATCCCCCCGGAGCAGGTCTTCGAGCTCGCCGCCGCACTCACCCGGCAGCTTGGAATCTGGGAGCAGGAGACCGGCCGCAAGGGCCCGGCGAAGCCCCTCTTCGACTCCGAGGGGAGGCAGATCCGCATCGACGACGAGGGCGTCGACGGCCCCAGCTGATGCCATCCCACGCCTCCCCTCATGGAAGGCAACGATGCGTGACGAACATGTGGCGCGGAACATTTGGCGGTTTCCATCACACCCTATAAGGTGAACCCGAAAGCTTGACTTGAACGTCGACTGCGCGCAGGCAACCGCCCGCGTCAGCCAGCGGTTAGGGCGAGGTGTGGGGGAGCTTCCAGAGTCCTTTCCAGACCCTGAACCGATTCGCATCTGGAAAGGACATACTCGTGACCGAGACTCGAACCACGAACATGCCGTCCCGCCGCGCCGTCACCAAGGTCGCCGCGTGGTCCGCACCCGTCATCGCAGCCGCTGCTGCTGCCCCTATGGCAGCAGCGTCGGGCGGCGGCGGCAACGCCAACCGACTCGCGTGGAACCCGCCGCAGCCGTACGACACCGGAACCGGGCTCTTCAATAAGAACGGGGACAATGTGCTGGAGATCCAGGTCTTCAGCAACAACAAGGGGCTTGAGCCGGGCCAGACGTTCACCGTAACGGCGAGCAAGGGTGCCACCTTCGTTTCTCCGACGGGCACCTTTCCGTACACCTACAACGCGCCGGACGGCAGCTACACGATTGTCTTCTCCAGCGCGACCGTCGCCACGATCACCGTCCATGTGGAGCGCCTGAAGCAGTCCTACCTGGACATCGTCTTCCCCAAGGGCACCATTTCGATGCCGACCGGCAGCCAGCTGACCGCAGTCGCCGACCAGAACGGCTTCGCCAACTCGGCGAACATGAACGCCTGATCAGCGTACGAGGGAGGGCCGGCCACCATGCGGTGGCTGGCCCTCTTGCGTTCCTAGGCGGCGAAGAGGGCCACCGCCTCCCGCACCGCCTGCGCCAACTCCCCCGCACCGTACGGTCCACCTTTGGCCGCCAGCCGGCCCGCCCGCTGATGGATGCATGCGGCGAGCGCCGCGAGCTCCACCGGCCGCGCGCTCCCGTGGCCACCCGCGTGAGTTCCCGTGGCGAGGAGCGCTCCGAGGATCCCGGTGAGCGTGTCGCCGCTGCCCGCGGTGGCCAGATAGGGATGCCCGGAGCCCTGCACGTACGCCGTGCCGTCCGGGGCAGCGCAGACCGTCGCAGGCCCCTTGAGCAGGACCGTCACGCCGATCCGGCGCGCGGCTTCGCGAGCCCAATGCAGCGGTTGGGACTCGATCGAGTCCCGGCTCGGCGCGTCCGAGGCAGAGTTGAAGTTGGCGAGCAGCGACTCGAGCTCGCCGGCGTGGGGCGTGAGCACGAGGTGCTCCCCCGCCACCGTTCCCTCCTCGGCGATCCGGGCCAGGACCTCACCGAGCCGGGGCTCCGCGGCCGAACCCCGCGAGCGGGGGTCCGCCGCGAGGAATTCACCCAGCGCCTCGAGCCCCGAGGCATCCACCACCGTGGGGAGCCCGGACCCGAGGGCCACTCCGAGCGCGCGCCGCTGGCCGCCGTCGTCCGCGATTCCGGGCCCAACCGCCCATGCCTGCACACGGCCTCGCGGCTCCAGGGAGCCGACCACCTCAGGGTGCGCCGCGAGCACGAGGTTCCGCACCTCATCGGGCGCCACGATCCGGACCATCCCCACCCCTGTGGCCAACGCCCCCGCGGCAGAGAGGACGGCGGCACCCGGGAAGTCGGGCGAGCCGGCAACGAGGCCCAGGACGCCCCGCGAGTACTTCTGCCAGTCATCGCGGGGCCTCGGCAGCAGCGCGGCGGCGGCGGCGTCATCGAGGGAGCGCACATCCGGCTCGGGGAGGTGTGGGCCGAGGCCGATGTCCACCACCTCAACCGTGCCGGAAAGCTCGCGTCCGCGGCCCACGAGCAGCCCCGTCTTGAGTGCACCGAAGGTCACCGTCACATCCGCTCGCCACACGGCCGCGCCCGCGGTGCCAGTGTCCGCGTCGACTCCCGAGGGGAGGTCGCAGGCCACCACAGTGGCCGCGGGGCGAGGGAGGGGCGGCCGGAACTCCCCGGCGAACCCGGTGCCGAGCACGGCGTCGATCACCACATCCGCCGGCTCAAGCTCCTCGGTGACGCGGCCCCCCGCAGCGGTGAACGCCGCGAGCCCGTCCGGATGGGCGGTACCGCCGGTGAGCACCGCCGTCGTGCGCACGCCCCGCCGCGCGATCTCCGCAAGCGCGAAGAGAGCGTCGCCGCCGTTGTTGCCCTTGCCCACGACGCCGGCCACGCGCCTTCCGTACACGGCGCCCGTGCGCTCGAGCTCGCGCAGTACGGCGAGGGCGAGACCGTGCGCGGCGCGGGCCATGAGGGCAGCACCCTCGCCGCGGTCGAGGAGCGGCCTCTCGGCCGCGCGGACCTGGGAGCCGGTGTACGCGGAGACCATGTGCCGGAGTCTACCGATCTGTGGAAGTCACGGACCCTACAGATCGTGTGAAGTGCCGAATCGGCCTTTTCCTGCACGCCTGTGCGGATAAACTGGCGAAGCTGCCACTATCACCGTTCGCCCGGAGTTTCCGCAGCACAGCCGCCTGTTCCATGGGGGCACAGGCTCAGGACCGCTTTGGGGGCAAAGTGAAAGCTCGTTGGGTACCAGCCGCGCTAGTGACCGCGGCATTCGTGGTGGTCGCGCTCGTGGGCTCCGGGGGCACACTGGACGCGTCAGTACTCGTGTGGACCGCCGTCGGCATCTTCGGGCTCGTCTTCGGAATCACCGTCGTGGGTTCCGCGCGGCACGTGGACACCCTTCCCTCGCCGTCCGTGAAAGCCCACGCACACCGGATCGCCGCGGCCCACGCGCCCCTGGTGGAGGCGGCAACCGCCGCCCGCGCCACGGCAGCGCAGGACACGCCCCCGACAGACCTCGAAGCCCTTCGCGCCCTCGCCGTCCAGGCCACAGCCGAGCCCGAACCGGCCCTTCCCCGCCGCGCCCCCAAGCATTCCGCCGAGCTCCCCGTCTGACCGACGTCCGCTCGGCGCCCGCTGGGGCCCTGGCCGTCGCGAGTTCAGCCTTCCGCTACCACCATGGCGGTGGCAATGCCGCCGTCGTGGCTCATGCTCAGGTGCCACGCCTTCACCCCGCGGTCCCGGGCCACGGCGAGCACAGTGCCCTTGACCTGGATTTCGGGACCCAGCGAGCCGAGGCCGATCCAGCAGTCCTGCCAGTTCATGCCGGCCGGAGCGCCGAGCACCTTCGCCACCGCCTCCTTGGCGGCGAAGCGAGCGGCGAGGGAGCGGACGTGGAGCTCTCGCTCCGCGGGGACGAACAGCCGGTCGCGCAGCCCCGGCGTGCGCTCCAGCTGACGCTCGAACCGGTCAATGTCCACGACGTCCACGCCGATGCCGATGATAGCCATGGCGACACTCTATCTGGGCCGCAGCCTCTGCCCGACGATCCCAGCCTCTGCCCGACGATCCCAGCCTCTGCCCGACGATCCCAGCCGCGGCACTCACGCGCGCATCCGCTCGCGGAGCCGGGTGATCAGCCGGCGCAGCAGCCGCGAGACCTGCATCTGGCTGACCCCGAGCTCACGCGCGATCTGCTCCTGGGTCATCTCCTCCGCGAACCGCAGACGGAGCAGCAGCCTCTCGGCCTCGGTGATCCCGGCGAGCGCCCCGGCAAGCGAGCACGCGTCGTCGACCTGCTCGAAGCCCGGGTCATCCCGTCCGAGCCGCTCGCCGACAGGACGCCGGTCGGACTCATCCGCCTCGCCGCCGTCGAGGGGTCGGCCCACCATGGAAGACGCCGTTGCCTCAGCCTCGAGGACCTCACTGGCGGTCACCCCGGCCGCGGGCGCCAGCTCGGCCGCCGTAGGCTCATGCCCGAGTTCCTGGGCGAGCTGCTGGCGGAGGGCATTGAGACGCATCCGGAGTTCCTGGAGGGACCGTGGCGGCCGCACCACCCACGACTGGTCCCTGATGTAGCGCTTGAGTTCGCCCGTGATTGTGGGCACAGCGTACTGCGCGAACCCGTGCCCGAGCGGCTGCTGGTACCGTCGGGCGGCCTTCAGCAGACCGAGCCTGGCCACCTGACGCAGGTCCTCGGGGTCGTGACGCGACGAGCGGTACCGCCTCGCGAGGGCGTCCGCGAGTCCGAGGTACTCGATGACGAGCTTGCCGGCGGTCATCGAGGGGCCGGAGTCCTCCGCAAGGGGGCGGGGCATCACGGCGTGCCTCTGTGGACCTCTCGGAGCTTCTCGGGCCGCATGGCGAGGCCACGCCACGGATGCGCCTCGCTCGGCAGGTACACGTCCTCGGACGCAACCCTGCGCTGGCGGCACCGGCCCGAGGCGACCATCCAGACCACGGTGATCCATGCGCCGTCGGCGGCGACTGCATACCCGTGGATCTCGAGGCCGGGGTCGCGCACGATGACCTGTTGCGGCGCCTCCATCGGACTGCGGGGAAGGCGGGCCTCTTCGACCCCGAACACAGCGGGCATCAGGGGGCGCCCCCGCCCACGAGCGGATGGCCGTCAGTGCCGATCAGGTGAAGCTCTCCCCCCAGGACAATGGCCTGACGGCGTACCGTGGCGAGGATCTCCCTGCCGGCGTCATCCATTCCGTCCACTCCCGAGAGATCCACGACCAGCACTCTGTCCGGCTCAAGCACCTCAAGCAGGAGGTGCAGGACGGCGTTTCCCGTGGTGGCATCGATCCGTCCGGTCAGCCGCATGATCTCAGGGGCGCGGCGGGCGCTGCCCACAAAGTCGATACTCATCGTCTGGCCTCCTGTGGGTGTCGCACGGCCCAGGACGTGCTCGTCTTCAACGCTTCTCGGGGCATCCTTTACGGTAGGGACACGGGGGGCGACGTGTCTTCACCCCTAGGGGTGTGTTCTCGAGCACCGGCGAGGGTGGGAAGATTACTCCATGCGCGTGGCACTGGTGAACGACTACGAGGTGGTGGCACGCGGTGTCGCGGCCATGCTCCGCGCATACCGGGACGAAATCGAGATCGTCGAGGTCGACGTGAACAGGCCGGTGGCGCAGCCCGTGGACATCACGCTCTACGACACCTTCGCCGCCACCCAAGGGGACCAGCTCGAGGTCCGGACCCTGAGCCGCAATCCGCTCGCCGGCAAGGTCGTTGTCTACTCCTGGAACACCGGACCGGAGCTGGTCGCTGCGGCCATCGCCAACGGTGCCTCCGCGTACCTCTCCAAAGCGCTGCCCGCGCGCCAGCTCGTGGATTCCCTGCAGGCAGTCCACCGCGGCGAGCTCCCCCCCACGGACCTGCCCAAGGGCACCACGACGGTTGTCGGCGGGGACTGGCCCGGAAGGGAGGAAGGCCTCACGCAGCGCGAGGCCGAGGTCCTGGCCCTCATCACCCAGGGGATGAGCAACAGCGAGATCGCCGAGCGTACGCTCCTGTCCATCAACTCAGTGAAGACCTACATCCGAAGCTGCTACCGCCGCATCGGCGTGACCAACCGGGTCAATGCGATCCTCTGGGGCGTGGCGCACGGCTTCCAGCCGGATCGGGAGCGCATCCGGAACCCCGTCTGAGGGGCTCCCGACCTTTGCCTCCGGCCACTTCCTGCCCGACCAGGGCATCCCGGGCATAGGCTGGGCGCCATGAACCACGATCCGAACGGGTCCGTCCAGCTCCTCCTCGACGGGTTCGAGCGCGTGCGGGAGTCCGTGGAGCACGCGCTGCTGGGCCTTTCGCCCGAACAGCTGCTGGAGCGGCCGGGCCCACACGCCAACCACATCGCGTGGCTGGTGTGGCACCTGACACGGGTTCAGGACGACCACATCGCCGCCCTCGCCCACGTCCTCGAGGGCAACGACCCTCCCGCCAAGGGCACCCGGGAGGTGCCGCCGGGCCAAGTGTGGGCCGATTGGCGGGAGCGCTTCGGCCTTCCCTACGGCGAGTGGGCCACGGGCTACGGCCAGTCCTCAGAGGAGGTGGGTGCCTTCCCCGCAACGAACCCCGAGACGCTGCGCGGTTACCACGAGGCGGTGCAGTCCCGCACCGCCGAGGTGGTGGGCGCTCTGAGCGACGCCGACCTGCGCCGCACCGTCGATCTCCGCTGGACCCCGCCCGTCACGGCCGGGGTCCGCCTCATGAGCATCCTCAACGACACCACGCAGCACGTGGGTCAGGCCGCCTACGTGCGCGGCCTCGTGCTGGACTGAATCCGGACGAAAGGCCCTCCCGCGTCGGCCTGGCGCCCGCGTAGCGTGGTGGACAGGAGGGCACGATGGCTGCGCTGGCACGACGTCAGGTCGGAATCATCATCGGCGTGGTCCTCGCGGTCGCCCTGATCGGTGGTGCGGTCGCGCTCGCGCTTCTGCGCCCCACTGGAAGCACGACGGCGGAGACCTCACCGACAGCGCCGAGCAGCGCCTCGGCCTCTGCCTCGCCGAGCGGGACGGCGGTCCTGACACCCGCGCAGTCGGGCTCCCCCTCTGCGGCGCAGCCCTCCGCCTCCGAGCGGAACGGATCACAGCCGCAGCCGAGCGAGGCGGCTCCCCCGGCCGACGAGCCGCCGGCCCCGCCCTCCGAGGCGGCTCCCCCCGCCGACGAGCCGCCGCCGGCCCCGCCCGGGCTTCCGGCGGCGCTTCGCGGCTTGGACGTGGAACGGATCGCGACCTCACAGAAGCTCGTGGCGCTGACCTTCGATGCGGGCGCGAACGATGCGGGCCTTGCCTCAATCCTCGGCACGCTGTCCACCACCGGGGTGAAGGCCACATTCTTCCTCACCGGCGCCTGGGCCCAGGCGAATCCCGCGAAGGTCGCGCAGATCGCGGCGGCCGGCCACCGGATCGGCAACCACTCGATGACGCACCCGGATATGACCACGCGCTCGGACGCGCAGATCGCCCAGGAACTCGCCGGCGCCCAGGCGGCGATCCTCGCGGGCGGCGCTGACCCGCGGCCGCTCTTCCGCTTCCCGTCCGGAGCGCGGGACGCCCGCACCATTGCCGCTGTGAATGCGGACGGGTACGCGGCGATCCGCTGGACCGTCGACTCGCTGGGCTGGCAGGGGACGATGGGCGGCACGCGCGGTCCGGCCTTCGTCACGCAGAGGGTGCTCGCAGCGCTGCAGCCGGGTGAGATTGTCCTGATGCATGTGGGGTCCAACCCGGATGACGGCTCAACCCTCGACGCGGCTGCCCTGCCGGACATCATCGCCCAGATGCGGGCGGCCGGCTACGGCTTCACCACGCTGGACATCCTGCTCTGACCCCGCGCACGTGAGAGCTGCGATGTGAGAACCCCGTCGGCCAGAGACATTCAGGCCCATCGGCAGGACAATGGACAGTACACAACCGAAGAGGAGAAGGCCATGCGCTGGCTCGATGTCTTCAAACCGTCCGGCAGCACGCACCTGCGCCGCGCCGGAGGCACTCCGTCGCACGGCGTAGGGCACGATCCCGGGATGCCGCACCTCGCAGCAGCCCAGATCCCCGGCCCAGGCGCGGGCCGGATGCTCGCGGGCGAGACCGGCGCGCTGCCCGACGACGCGGCGGACCCGGTCGAGCGCGAAGGCCACACCGGCGCGCGCAGCCGCCAGGGACGGCGGCACCGCCGGGAACGCTGACGCGGGCGGCTTCCCCTATTCGACGGTGACGGACTTGGCGAGGTTGCGCGGCTGGTCCACGTCGTAGCCCTTGGCCGAGGCGAGCTCGGCGGCGAAGATCTGCAGCGGTACCGTCGTGAGCAGGGGCATCAGGAGCGTGGGCGTCTCGGGGACGTAGATGACGTGCTCAGCGTACTGGCGCACGGCCTCGTCGCCTTCCTCCGCGATCACGATGGTCCGGGCCCCGCGGGCGCGGACCTCCTGGATATTGGAGACGACCTTGGCGTGGAGGGAGTCCCGCCCGCGCGGGGACGGGACCACGACGAAGACGGGCTGGCCCTCGTCGATGAGCGCGATCGGTCCGTGCTTGAGCTCGCCGGCGGCGAAGCCCTCGGCGTGCAGGTACGCGATCTCCTTGAGCTTGAGCGCGCCTTCAAGCGCAACGGGGTAGCCCACGTGGCGGCCGAGGAACAGGACGGACTTCTCGTCCTTCATGCTCCGGGCGAGCTCGCGCAGGGGCTCGGCGGAGTCGAGGACGGTCTGGATCTTCTCGGGGATCTTATTCAGGTCGGCGAGGACGTCCTTGATCTGCCCGGAGAAGATGTTCCCGCGCAGCTGGGCCAGGTAGAGGCCGAGCAGGTATGCGGCGGTGATCTGGGCGAGGAATGCCTTCGTGGACGCGACGGCGATCTCGGGGCCCGCGTGCGTGTAGAGCACGGCGTCGGACTCGCGCGGGATCGTGGAGCCGTTCGTGTTGCAGATCGAGACGGTCTTGGCGCCCTGCTCGCGGGCGTACCGGACGGCCATGAGGGTGTCCATGGTCTCGCCGGACTGGCTGATCGAGACCACGAGCGTGTTGGAGTCCACGATCGGGTCGCGGTAGCGGAACTCGTGCGCGAGCTCGACCTCGGTGGGTATCCGGCACCAGTTCTCGATCGCGTACTTGGCCACGAGCCCCGCGTAGGCCGCGGTGCCGCACGCGAGCACGATGATCTTGTCGACCTTCTTCAGCTCGGCCGGGTCGATGCGCAGCTCATCGAGGATGAGCCGGCCGGACTCGTCGGAGCGGCCCAGGAGGGTATCGTGGACAGCGGCGGGCTGGTCGTGGATCTCCTTCTCCATGAAGGAGCTGAAGCCGCCCTTCTCGGCGGACGCGGCGTCCCACGAGACCTCGAACTCCTTGCCCTGCGCGGGTGCGCCGAAGAAGTCCGTCACCTCGAACGTGTCCGGAGTGATCGTGACGATCTGGTCCTGCCCGAGCTCCACGGCACGGCGCGTGTAGTCGATGAAGCCGGAGACGTCGGAGCCGAGGAAGTTCTCCCCCTCGCCGAGCCCGACGACGAGCGGCGAGTTCCGGCGGGCGGCCACCACGACGCCGGGCTGGTCCGCGTGCACGGCGAGGAGGGTGAAGGCGCCCTCGAGCCGCTGGCAGGCGAGCTGCATGGCCCGGGTGATGTCGCCGCCGGCGGCGCCGCGGTACAGGTCGCCAATGAGGGCGGCGGCTACCTCGGTGTCGGTCTCGGACACGAACTGCACGCCCTTGGCGGCCAGCTCTTCCTTGAGGGCCGCGTAGTTCTCGATGATGCCGTTGTGGATGACGGCGAGCCTGCCGCCGTCGGCAAGGTGCGGGTGGGCGTTGGCGTCCGTCGGGCCGCCGTGCGTGGCCCAGCGCGTGTGCCCGATTCCCGTGTAGCTCGCCGGGAGCGGGCTCTCCGCGAGCTCGTTCTCGAGGTTCTTCAGCTTGCCGGCCTTCTTGCGGGACTCGATCGCCCCGTCGGAGACGACCGCGACGCCTGCGGAGTCGTAGCCGCGGTACTCGAGGCGCCGCAGCCCCTCGATCACCACGTCGAGGGCGCTGTGATTGTTGCTGCCGTCAGCCGCGAGGGCGCTGGCGGTTCCGACATAGCCGACGATTCCACACATGCGTTCCATCCTACCGGGAGCCACTTCCCCTGCTCAGCAGACGTCCTACCTCCTGCTCCGGCCGCGCAGCTGCGTGCAGCCTGAGGCCGTGGCAAGTTCGCACGATCCCGCGCCGCTTGACAGAATGCACAGGTGAGTCTGCAGAGAAGCGAGTTCATGGGCGACGGCGCCACACCCTTCGTCGAACTCGACCGTTCCACGTGGTCGCGGCTCGCGGACCGCATGGAGCAGCCCCTGAACCAGGACGACATCGACCGCATCCGCGGCCTCGGCGATCCCCTCGACCTGCGGGAGATCCGCGACGTCTACCTGCCGCTCTCCCGCCTGCTCTCGCTCTACGTGGAGGCATCCGGCGAACTGCACAACGCGACCCAGAAGTTCCTCGGCGAGAAGACGCAGCGCACCCCGTTCGTGATCGGCGTGGCCGGGTCGGTCGCGGTGGGCAAGTCGACCATCGCGCGCGTGCTGCGCGAGATGCTCCAGCGCTGGCCCTCCACCCCGGACGTGCAGCTCATCACCACGGACGGCTTCCTGTATCCCCTCGCGGAGCTCACCCGCCGCGGCATCCTCGAGCGCAAGGGATTCCCCGAGTCCTACGACCGCCGCGCGCTCCTGCGCTTCGTCGCCGAGATCAAGTCCGGCGCCGAGGAGGTGCGCGCCCCTTGGTATTCGCACCTCACCTATGACATCGTGCCCGGCCGGGAGGTCGTGGTCCGGCGCCCGGACGTGCTCATCGTCGAGGGGCTCAACGTCCTCGCGCCCGCGCGCGCACGCTATGACGGCACGACGGGCCTCGCACTCTCCGACTTCTTCGACTTCTCCGTCTATGTGGACGCGAAGACCAGCTACATCGAGCAGTGGTACGTGGAGCGCTTCCTCAAGCTGCGCTCCGGCGCGTTCGCCCAGCCGGAGAGCTACTTCCACCGGTACGCGTCCCTCTCCGACGAGGAGGCCGTGACGACCGCCCGCAGCATCTGGAAGCGCATCAACGAGCCCAACCTCATCCAGAATGTGCTGCCCACCAGGGGCCGGGCGCAGCTCGTACTCACCAAGGACCAGGACCACTCCATCCGGCGCATCCTCCTGCGGAAGGTCTAGAGCCGTGGCTGACGTGCCTCGCCGTACTGTTGCCCTCTCGGCGCTCGCACTCGGCCTCACCGCCTGCTCCGCGCCGGCAGCGATCGAGCGGAACGATGCGGGAAGCCAGCCCGTCCCCGCCTCCTCGCCGAGCCCCACCGATGCGAGCACGACGACGACAGCCGCCCCCGCGCCGTCGTCCGCTTCCGCGGCTCCCACCGCAGCACAGACTGCCGCAGGGCGGTTCACGGCGGCGGCGAGTCCTGCGAGCGCTCTGGTCGTGGTGAACAAGAGGCGGCCACTGGCCCCGGTGGACTTCGTGCCCGAGCTGACCCGGCCGAACGTGGTGCTGGCCACGAGCGGTGAGGGCGCCCTGCTGAATCCGGCCACCGCACACGCCGCGGAGGCCATGTTCGCCGCGGCCGCGAACGCCGGGTCGCCGATGACGCTCGTGAGCGGGTACCGCTCCTACGGCACCCAGTCCGCCACCTACAACGCATGGGTGGCCCGCGAGGGGCAGGCCATGGCGGACGTCGCCTCCGCCAGGCCGGGGTACTCGGAGCACCAGACGGGCTGGGCCTTCGACATCGGGGACGCGGGCGGCGCGTGCGCGCTCCATCCCTGCTTCAAGGACACGCCTGCGGCGCGGTGGGCTGCCGCGCACGCGTGGGAGTTCGGGTTCATCGTGCGGTATCCGTGGATGTTCCACGAGACCACGGGCTACTACTACGAGCCGTGGCACCTGAGGTACATCGGGGTGGAGGCCGCCGCGGCTATGCGCGCCGCCGGCGCCAACACCCTGGAGGACTTCCTCGGCCTCCCGGCCGCCCCGACCTACTGATCGAATCCCCGTCCCCGACCCGGGGTCCAGCTCGCGCACAGCTGCCGCCTAGGTGGGCCGCGTACTTTAGCGGGCATGGCTTCTGGCAGCAAACGGTTCTTCGACATGACCACCACGTTGGGCCGTCTGCTCGCTTTCCTCACCGTGAGCGCGCTGGCCGGTGTCCTCGTGGTGGGGCTCATGTCCCCGGCGCTCGCACTGACGGGGAGCGCCGCGTCGGGAGCCACGGAGGCCCTCAGCTCGGTCCCGACGGATCTCACGGCCACGCCGCCCGGCCAGGCCACGAAGGTCCTCGCCGCGGACGGCTCAACGATCGCCACGCTCTTCACCGAGAACCGCACGGACGTGCCCTTGGACGCGATGTCGCCGAACATCAAGAACGCGATCGTCGCCATCGAGGACTACCGCTTCTACGACCACGGCGGCATCGACCCCATCGGCATCCTGCGGGCTTTGGCGACGGACGCGGGCGGCGGGCGGCAAGGGGCATCGACCCTGACGCAGCAGTACGTCACGAACGCCCTGAACGAGCAGCTCGTCGCGCAGGGACAGGGGGCGGACATCGTCCTGAACGGGCAGAAGGACGTCGCGGACAAGCTCAAGGAGATGCAGCTCGCGATCGCCCTCGAGAAGAAGTTCAGCAAGGACCAGATCCTCGCCGGCTACCTGAACATCGTCCCGTTCAACGCGAACGCATATGGGATCGAGGCCGCGAGCCAGTACTTCTTCTCGGTGGACGCCAAGGACCTCAGTGTCCCCCAGGCGGCGCTTCTGGCCGGCCTGGTCAACGGCCCCGCCTACTACGACCCGTCCCAGTACCCGGACCGCGCCACGGCGCGCCGCAATCTGGTCCTCGACGCCATGCTCGAGCACGGCTACATCGACAAGAAGCAGCACGATGACGCCGTCGCGACCCCTGTCCAGCTCAAGCTCAATCCGCCCCAGCAGGGCTGCACGTACGCGTCGCAGGCGCCGTACTTCTGCGACTACGTCCTCCACCAGATCCTCAACGATCCTGCCTACGGCAAGGACGAGCAGTCCCGGCTCAACAAGGTGATGCTCGGTGGCCTCACCATCAAGACCACTCTGGACCCGCGGCTGCAGGGCCCCGCACAGAAGCAGGTCGACGCGACCGCCGGGGCCAATCCGGACAAGTGGGGCGCCTCCCTCGTCACGGTGCAGCCGGGCACGGGCAAGATCGTGGCGATGGCGCAGAACAGCCGGATGGTTGCGGGGCAGGGATCAGCGTTCACCTCGGCGTACAACTTCAATGTCGACGCGAAGGACGCCAACGGGAACGACCTCGGGGGCGCCGGCGGCTACCAGCCCGGGTCGACCATGAAGCCGATCACCCTCGCGGCATGGCTGGACGAGGGGAAGCCGACCAACGCCGTCGTCGACGCGGCGCAGCGCCGGTACAGCCCGAACTATCCGTGGAAGTCCACCTGCGGCCCGGTCCACGGGTACTACGACAGCGCCATCAGCGGCTCCGTGGACCTGCAGAACGACGAGCCGGGCTGGTACCACCCCATGACCGTGCGCGAGGGCATCTACAACTCGATCAACACCGCCACCTTCGCCTCGGCCGCCGCCCTCAACGACTTCTGCGACATCCAGCGCGCCGCTGATGCGATGGGAATGCACGACGGCGCGGGGTCGGGCCAGAAGCTCGACCTCTCCACACTCGGGAACATCCTCGGCGGCACGAACGTGGCCCCGCTGACGATGGCCAACGCCTTCGCGACCTTCGCCAGCGGCGGCACATACTGCGCGCCGATCGCGATCACCGAGGTGGACAACGCGCAGGGCCAGAAGATCGGGGGCCAGTCCCAGCAGTGCCAGGAGCATGCGCTGAGCCCCGACGTGGCGAGTGCCGCGACAAGCGTTCTCGAGGATGTCCTGACCAAGGGCTCGGGTCTGCTCATCCCCCAGAAGGTCGGCGTGCCCGCTGGGGCCAAGACCGGCACGAACAACGAGAACAGCCAGACCTGGGTGGTGGGCTACACCAAGGGCCTGTCCACGGCCTCCTTCTTCGGCGAGCCGCTCAACGGGCCCTCGGCGCGGATGGGCCGGGACGTGACGGTGAACGGCAAGTTCTATCCGGTGGTCGACGGCGCGTACATCGCCGGCCCGCAGTGGGCGTCCTACATGCAGCAGGTGGCCGGCCTCTACGACCACGGCGACTTCCCGACCCCGCCCCAGCGGCTGATCACGGGCTCGGGACCCAGCTAGACAACGGCGCAGGGGAAGAAGTAGTCCTCCGTTCATAGTGCTGTTCGCATTGCGCGGCTACCATGGCGCCATGCTCAGTGGATTCAAAGCCTTCATCATGAAGGGCAATGTCGTTGACCTTGCCGTCGCCGTCGTCATGGGTGCCGCGTTCGGCGCCGTCGTCACCTCGTTTGTCTCCAACATCCTCATGCCGATCATCTCGCTCCTTGTCGGCCAGCCCAACTTCGACAATTTCCTCGTCTTCGGCCCCGTCAAGATCGGCGTCTTCCTCACTGTCCTGGTCAACTTCATCCTCGTCGCGGCGGCGATCTACTTCGTGGTCGTCATGCCGATGAACCACATGATCGAGCGCCGCAACCGCAGGCTGGCCATCAAGGAACAGACCGAGGAGGAGCCGATCGATCCGCAGATCGCCCTTCTCACCGAGATCCGGGACGCCCTGAAGGCGCCGCGCCCGTAGCCAGCCGCTGAGGCGTCACCAGACCCCACCGACCGCAGACGGCTCCTCACCGCGCAGGTGAGGGGCCGTCGTCGTGCTTCGGCGTCGCGCCGTGCTTCGGCGAGGGGACCTTCTGCACTGGCAGGCGAGCACGTCCGCGAGCACCCTTGTCCGCAAGGAGCAAGGGGTAAGGCTGTAGGAGGGTGAGGACGATGGTGCGGTGGGCCAGGGTTGTTCTGACGGTGCTGGCCGCCGTCGGCGGGGTGACGGCCGTGGCCGGCGGGGCGACGCTCATCTGGGGATCCACGATGGGCAACGCGCCCTATTGGGCCACTCCCCCGGGATCGATGCTCGAGGGCAGCCCCTTCTCCTCCTATCTCGTTCCGGGGCTCCTGCTCGCCGTCGTGGTGGGCGGCACCCAGCTGGTGGCCGCCGTGCTGCTGGTGCGCCGCTCGGCCGCGGCCCCGTTCGCGGCGGCCGTGGCGGCGTTCGGGCTGCTCGTGTGGATCTTCGTGCAGATGGTGGTCATCCCGTTCAGTCCCCTGCAGGCCGTGTACTTCGCGTGGGGCCTAGCGGAGGCGGGACTGCTCCTCGTGGCTCTGGGCCTGTTCCGTCAGGGCATCGCCTGAGCGGCCTCGGCGAGCTTCTCGGCCCCGTCGGCAAGGACCGCCTGGAGCCGGCCCTCTCCGAGCCGCGACGCCGTCGACGCGAGGACCAGGGCACTCGCCGCCCGGGCCTCCTGCATGCGCCACGGGTCAGGCGAGGGGCCATGCTGTGGGCCTGGTCCCGGCCAGGGGAACGGCCACTTGCGCGGCCACGTGCCGCAGTACTCGTCGATGATCTCGGCGAGCCAGCCGGTCGGGTCCTCGCCGCGGAGGTCCGCCTCAATGGCGAGGCTCACGAGCCGCTGGGTCATCCACGCGGCGGCCGCGGCGAACTGCTCGGGAGGGCCGGGCGGGAGGGGCTGCGGGTTGAGCGCGACCTCTTCGAAGCGGCTCCAGCCTCGGGGAGCGCGCGGAATGATCGCGTCCCAGGCCTCGGGGTGGAGCCGGGCGATCACTGACAGGAGCTGGTAGTTGGTCATGGTGTGGTCCTGGGTCGAGGCGGACAGGCTGACCCCCAGCTCGGGCGTACCCGTGCGCCCAGTATCCGCTCCCCGCGTTCCTTTGGCCACGGGCGGAGCAGGCCGAATGGCGGGCTGAGCCGAAGAGTGCGTCAGGCCGAACGCCCGAGCCACTGGGGCTCGATGGCGCGCCGCTTCACTTGTGCCGCCTCGACCCAGAAATGGCGCGCCCCGCGGTAGTAGGAGAGTTCCCAGAGCACCTGCACGAGAACGTGCTGGGTGGTCCACGCTTTCGCGAAGCCCTTCTCGAGGCGCTCGGGCCGGCCGTCGTCGAACCTGAGCCGTGCCCACACGGGGATGGGCCGATTGGCGTGGGCAACCTGGGCCCGGTCGATGGCATCGTCGGGGACGACGACGGGGTCCGGCTCCGCTTCGCCTCTTTCGTTCAATCCGCTCACGGCCGGGATCTTCCCACCGGCCACCGACAGTCAGCGGAGTATCAGGCGGCGATGAGCTCCACGATGCCGTAGGCGCCGGAGTCGATGGTTCGCCCCGGTCTGAACCCCGCGGCGGAGCCGAGGCCCTGCAGCTCCGCTGCTGAACGCTGCCGGCCCTCGGTCTGCGCCAGCATCATCACGTCGGAGATGGAGACAGGGAAGGACGCGACGTTGGGCTCCTGGAGCCACTCGAGGACCAGCACACGTGACCCCAGTGGCGCGGCCGCGTGGACAGAGCGCAGGATCTGCTGGCACTGCCCGTCGTCCCAGTCGTGGAGTACATCCTTGAGCAGGTATATGTCCGCCGCGGCGTCGAACCCGGTGAACAGGTCGCCCTGCACCATCCGCACCCGGCCGGCGACCCCTCGCCCGGCGAGGTACTCCCGCGCCGCGGCGAGCGGCCCGGCTTGGTCCACCAGCACGCCGTCGAGCGCGGGGCGGGCGCGCAGCACCTCCGCGAGCATCGCACCCACCCCGCCGCCCACGTCGCACACCGTGCCGTACTCGGGCCACGGGTAGGCGGCGACGATGAGCGGTGCGGCGAGGAGGGTCAGCTCCCGCATGGTGCGGGCAAAGCCAGCCTCCTCGTCGGGGTGCGCTGCCATGTAGTCCCACATGGACGTGCCGGTCGCGGCATTGAACGCGGGCAGGCCGTCGGCGAGGGTCTCGGGCAGGCGCAGCCATCCGGCGAGCACTGCGTCCGAGGTGGCGTACCGCACCCAGCCCGCCATGGAGTGCGGATCGTCCTCGAGGAGCAGCCGGCCCGTGCGTGTGAGGGTGAAGCGGCCGCGGCCGTCGAGCCGGACGAGTCCGTAGACAGCGAGCCCCCGGAGCACCCGGTGGACCACCGGCCTGTTCAGTCCGAGCTCAGCCGCAACCTGCGACGCGGTCCGCGGCCCCGGCGCGAGCGGCTCCGCGAGGCGCGTCCGGACGGCGGCGCGCATCAGGGCGATGGCCGCAACCCCACCGGAGACTTCGAGGAACCGCGCCTGGGGCGGCTGGAGGGCCGCACCTGCCCGCTGGAGGGCGGCGCTGAGGCGCTGGACGGCACGGACGACGGCGGGCGGCGGCGGGCGCATGAAGCGAGCGTAGCGCCTGGCCGCCAGCAGTGAGGGAGCTACGCGGTCTCGAGGGCCAGCTGGCTCTGGACCACGCCGGCGAGGCGCTCGGCGATCGCCTGCGCAGTCGCCTCATCCGCGGCCTCAACCATCACCCGCACCACGGGCTCCGTGCCGGAGGGTCGCAGGAGCACCCGCCCGGTCTCCCCCAGCTCGGCCTCCGCGGCAGCGACGGCCGCCGCGACGCCGTCGTCCGCCGTGACCCTCGCCTTGTCCACGCCGCGCACGTTGATGAGCACCTGCGGCAGGCGGGTCATGACGGAGGCGAGGTCCTTGAGCGTGCGCCCAGTGCGGGCTACCTGCGCGGCGAGCTGCAGGCCGGTGAGCACGCCGTCTCCGGTGGTCGCGTAGTCGGAGAAGATGACGTGGCCGGACTGCTCGCCACCGAGCGAGTACCCGCCCGCGCGCATCTCCTCGAGGACGTAGCGGTCGCCCACGGCGGTCTCGCGGATCGTCACACCGGCGTCGCGGAGGGCGAGCTTGAGCCCGAGGTTGCTCATGACGGTGGCCACAAGGACGTTGTCGCGCAGCTTGCCAGCATCCTTGAGGGCCAGGCCGAGGATGGCCATGATCTGGTCGCCGTCCACCACGGTGCCCTCGTGGTCCACCGCGAGGCAGCGGTCGGCGTCGCCGTCGTGTGCGATCCCGAAGTCGGCGCCGTTCTCCACGACGGCGGCCTGGAGCTTCTCGAGGTGGGTGGACCCCACGCCGTCGTTGATGTTGATCCCGTCCGGGTCCGCGCCGATCACCACCACCTCCGCGCCGGCATCCTTGAACACCTGTGGGGAGCAGCCGGAGGCGGCGCCGTTGGCGCAGTCGAGCACCACGGTGAGCCCGTCGAGGCGGTGCGGGAGGGTGGTGAGGAGGTGGACGATGTAGCGGTCCTCCGCATCGGCGAAGCGTTGGATGTGCCCCACGCCTGCGCCGGTCGGGCGGTGCGGTTCGGCCTGCAGGAGGGCCTCGATCTGGTCCTCGACCTCGTCGGGCAGTTTCTGGCCGCCGCGGGCGAAGAACTTGATGCCGTTGTCCGGCGCAGGGTTGTGGCTCGCGGAGATCATCACGCCGAAGTCCGCGCCCAGGTCCGCCACGAGGTAGGCGGCGGCCGGCGTGGGGAGCACCCCGGCGTCGTACACGTCGACGCCCGCGCTGGCGAGCCCCGCGCATACGGCGGCGGAGATGAACTCGCCGGAGATGCGGGGATCGCGGGCGACGACGGCGCGCGGGCGGGTGCCGTCCGGCACCTGCCGGTGCCCGAGGACCACCGCTGCCGCCTGGGAGAGCTTGAGCGCGAGCTGCGCGTCGAGGAGGCCATTGGCCAGTCCGCGGACGCCATCGGTACCGAAGAGACGTGTCATCGGGTGCAAGTCTACCTGCGGCCCGAAGGGCTCCCCTTTCGCGTGACCCGGCGCCCGGCCTGCGCTCAGCGCTCCTCGGCGCCCTCGCGCAGCACCGGGAACCGCGCGGTGTACGTCTCGCCTTCCTCGAGGACCTCGGCCGCCGGCCCCACGATCAGCGGATCCGGCGCGTGCGCCACCTTGAGGTCCTTCCGGGCGTACGGGGTGACATGGAGGATGTACCGCATGGCCTCGAGCCGGGCGCGCTTCTTGTCGTTGCTCTTGATGACGGTCCACGGGGCGTCGCCGGTGTCCGTGTAAAAGAACATGGCCTCTTTGGCCTCGGTGTAGACGTCCCACTTGTCGAGGCTCGCCATGTCCGTGGGCGAGAGCTTCCACTGCTTCACCGGGTCCGTCTCCCGCGAGGCGAAGCGGTTGAGCTGCTCCTCGCGGCCCACCGAGAACCAAAGCTTGTGTAGGCGGATCCCCGAGTTGACGAGCATCCGCTCGAACTCGGGTGCCTGGCGCATGAACTCGTGGTACTCCGACGGGCTGCAGTACCCCATCACCCGCTCCACGCCCGCCCGGTTGTACCAGGAGCGGTCCATCATCACGATCTCCCCGCCGCTCGGCAGGTGTTGCACGTAGCGCTGGAAGTACCATTGGCTGCGCTCGGCGTCGGTGGGCTTCTCGAGGGCCACGATTCGCGCACCGCGGGGGTTGAGGTGCTCGTTGAACCGCTTGATCGCACCGCCCTTGCCTGCCGCGTCACGCCCCTCGAAGATGATGAGGACCTTCTGGCCGGTGTCCTTCACCCACAGCTGGAGCTTCAGGAGCTCGATCTGCAGGGCGCGCTTCTGCCGCTCGTAGGCGGGGCGCCCGAGCTTCTTCTCGTACGGGTAGCCGTGGCGCCACGCGTTCGGGTCCGCGCTCGGGCGGCGCTTGTGGTCAACCTTGCCGATCTCGCGCAGCTCGTCCAGCTCGGCGGCGTAGTCCTCGGTCACGGAGAGGCGCGGTTCCTCGGGAGCCATGTGAAAAGGGTAGCGCCGCCGGGGCGCGGCGAGCCGGGCCTAAGGCCCCTGAACGCGCGACGGCGCCGGCCGCCTGGGGTGGCGAGCGGCGGGTCGGCGGCTCCGGCCGCCAGGGCGGATACAAGACCAAGGGCCCGCCCCACATCTGGAGCGGGCCCACGGCATTGAGCGCCGGACTACTTGGCGAGGCAGCCGCCGTTCGCGGTTCCGTCGATTGCGGAGATCTGATCCTGCACGGCGGAGAGCTGCCCTTGAAGGATGGTGATTGCGGTCTTCTGCGCGGCGATCGCGTCCTTCTTGTTGCCCTTCTGCGACTGGATGTCGCGGAGGACCGCTTGGGCGTCGGTGATCTGCTTGTCTAGGTCGGTGGACTGCTGCTGCAGGGACGCGAGCTTGGCCTGGGCGTCGCTGGCGTCCTTGCTGAGACTCTCCAGCTGAGCGAGGAGCGGGGCCACTCGCGTCTGGAGGTCAAGCACGTTTTGTTCGGCGGCAGCAATGCTGTCGTTGAGGTCCTGGAGCTGGCCCGAGAGCGCGTTGCTCGCCGCGTCGAGTCCCGAGATCTCCGTCTGCTTCGCCATGACGTCAGCGGATGCCTGTTCCACTGCAGTATTGAGTGCGGGAAGCTGGCCGTTCAGCGCGTCAAGGTCCGCCTGCTTGGCGGCGACTGCTCGCTGGGCGTCGGCGAGTGCGCTGTCAGCAGCAGCGAGGTCACTCTGCCGCCGCGCCAGCACCCCCTTCTGGGCATCCAGATCCGCTAGGGCCTTGTCACGCCCTTCGGTGAGCGTTTGGAGCTGCGCGTCGAGATCCGCAACGGTCTTGGCCTGAGCATCGGCTGCCGCCTGCGCATCCTTCTCTGCGGCGGCGAGGGTGGTCAGCTGGGACTGCAGGCCCATGAGCTCAGTCTGCTTCGCCGAAACGGCGCTGGTCGCGGTGGACAGGGCCTCCTGGAGCGCGGGAAGCTGACCCTGCAGAGTAGCGATGTCGGTCTGCTTGGTGCTGACGGCGTCGTTGGCGCTCGCGAGCGCTGCCTGAAGCGGTGCGGCCTGCTGTTGGAGTGAACTGCTGGCTGCCTGCGCCGCGGAGAGCTGGGTGGTCAGCGAGTCAACACTGGCCTTCAGTGGGGCCAGGTCACCCTGAAGTCCGGAGATCACGGCCTGCTTGTCCGCGATCTGCTTGTTCAGCGTATCGAGCTGGCTCTGCTTGGCGGCCAGCTGGGTCTGGAGGTCACGCTTCTTCTGACTGTTGCCGTTGATCGCCGCGATCTGCGAGTTCAGCGAGGCAATCTCAGCATCGAGCTGAGCCTTCTGTGCTTGGAGCGCCTCGAGATCCTGCTGAGCCGTCGTCAGCTCGGCCCGCTTGGCGTTCAGGGCCGCATTCCCGTCATCGAGCTGCTTCTGGAGCGAGGCGACATTGGCCTGTGCCGCCGCGGACGCGGCCTGGTTGGCCGCGAGATCATCGGCAGCCTTCTGCGCGGCGGCTTTCAGTACCGTGAGGTCGCTTTGGGCCGCGGCGATCTCGGCGTTCTTCGCCGTGAGGGCGTCGGAGGCCTGCTGCGCCTGCGTCTGGAGTGTGGCGAGCTGCGTCTGGGCCGCGGCGACCTCGGTCTTCTTTGCGGCCACCGCCGCCTCCGCATCGGTGGCGGTCTTCTGCTTCGCTGCGAGATCGACCTTGGCGTCAGCCACAGCCTTGACCTGTGCGTCGAGAGCCGCCTGGGCTGTGTCCGAGGCGTCCTTGAGGCGTGACAGCTCAGCCTCGGCCGCCTGCACCGCTGCGTCCGCAGCAGCTACATTGCCGGCAGCAGTCTTCGCCGTTGCCTCAAGCTCAGTGAGTTCCTGGCCCGCGGCTGTGATCTCCGCCTGCTTGCTCTCCAGCGCAGCCCGGGCTGCTTCCTCGACGCCTTGCAGCGTCGCCATTTGGCTGTTCGCCGCCGCGATCTCGGCTTCCGTGGCCGCGAGGTCCGACTTTGTCTGGTCGGCCTTCGCTTTCAAGCCCGGGAGGGCGGCCTCGGCTGCGGCGAGGTCGGTCTGAAGCGGCGTCAGCTGCGCCTGCAGATCACTCTGCTTCTGCTGCAGCGTCGTGACCACCGTCGTCGCGTCGGCGATCGCCTTCTGAAGGTCCTGCTGCTTTGCAGTAAGGGCGTCGATGCCTGCCTGCGCCGCCTGCTCCTGTACGCCGAGGCTGTTGTACTCGTCCTCTAGCTTCGTGAGCTGGTCCTGGGCCGTCTGGATCTCGGAGGCCAGCTGCGCCTTCTGAGCCTCGAGAGGCGCCTTCTCTGCGGTCAGTTTGGCGATGGTGTCAGCATTGCGCTTTGCAGCGGCCTTGAGCAGATTCTCCTGGACGGTCCCCCGGTGCGCGAGTTGGTTGACGACGCCGTTGCAGATCCCCTGTGTGCCCGCGGGCCCGTCGGCCTGCGCGGGAAGCCCGAGGGTGAGCAGCGCGCCCGTGATGCCGGGCACCAGGACAGCGGCCGCGAGGGTCCTCCTGAGAGTGGCCGTGCGGGTGTGCGAGTGGTTCATGATTCCTCCGAATGGGTGCGAAGGGACACCGACCGAGACCTCAGGCGCCAGTACGGCGGCAGGAGAGGCGTGGATTCGGCGAGCTCGGGCGGGTGCAGAAGCGCGAGTACACGATGTGTCCCCTTCATCGTGTTCATTTGCGCCCGACTCTGGACGCCCTATAGACGCTACATCCGATCTGAGACTCGTGCACCACTTGTTTCGGAAACGGTGTACTCGAAAAACAGTTGGCACGTGATCGCTGAGCGGGCCAACGGTGCCACAGCCGGTTCGCACTTCCCAAGTCCCGGGAATGCGGAAAGGCCCGCCCCGCAACAGCGGGACGGGCCTTCTCTGAAGGGCTGGGATCAGCGCTTCGAGTACTGCGGCGCGCGGCGGGCCTTCTTGAGACCGGCCTTCTTGCGCTCCACCACGCGGGCGTCGCGGGTGAGGAAGCCGGCCTTCTTCAGGGCCGGGCGGTTGTTCTCCACATCGATCTCGTTGAGCGCGCGCGAGACACCGAGGCGCACAGCGCCAGCCTGGCCGGAGGGGCCGCCACCGTGGATGCGGACGATCACGTCGTAGGCGCCCTCGAGGTCGAGGAGCTTGAACGGGTCGTTCACCTCCTGCTGGTGCAGCTTGTTCGGGAAGTAGTTCTCGAGCGTGCGACCGTTGATGGTCCACTGGCCGGAGCCGGGAACAACGCGGACGCGGGCCACGGCCTCCTTGCGGCGGCCGACGGCGGCACCGGCGACCGTGAGGGCCGGGCGCTCGCGGCGGGCTTCCTCAACCGTGGCCGGCGCGCTCTCGGACGTGTAGCTGGTCAGGTTCTCCTCGGCCGCGGCCGGGTTGAGCTCTTCGTTCTGAGCCACAGTGTTCTCCTTGATGAATTCTTGGGTAGTGGCCAGGACTACTGGGCGACCTGGTTGATCTCGAAGGTCTTGGGCTGCTGCGCAGCGTGCGGGTGGTTAGGGCCCGCATAGACCTTGAGCTTGGACAGCTGCTGGGCGGCCAGCTTGTTGTGGGGAAGCATGCCCTTGACAGCCTTCTCCACGGCGCGGACCGGGTTCTTCTCAAGAAGCTCGGCGTAGGTGACCGAGGTCAGGCCGCCCGGGAAGCCCGAGTGGCGGTAGGCGCGCTTCTGCTGGAGCTTGGCGCCGGTGAGGGCCACCTTGTCCGCATTGATGATGATGACGAAATCGCCCATGTCCATGTGGGACGCAAAGGTCGGCTTGTGCTTCCCGCGCAGCAGTGTTGCGGTCTGGCTGGCAAGGCGACCCAGAACGACGTCGGTGGCGTCGATGACGTGCCACTGACGGTCGGCGTCGCCGGGCTTCGGAGTGTACGTACGCACAGTTATTGCCTTCGTTTCGTGGTCTGGTGGGATGCCGGTGAGATACACCCCGTTCTTCGGTGCGCTACCGGACCAGAGGTGAGGGCTCCCAGACCAGTTATCCCATTGCTTCTCGAAAGCGCCCCGGAAGCCGGCGTCCTGCAACTGGACACTCCCGCGACGCGCACCATCGAGTAAGGACACGCACAACAGCTATCAAGTGTACACGATGCGCTGCGAGTTCGCGGCGCGGGCGGAGCGGCGGCGGGCAACGCAGGGCCGGTCGAGGTTATGGCATCCGCACCACCTCCGGCGGTGAGGGCCGCATGGTGACACAGGCCACGTCACGAGCCGAAACTAAGTACACCTAGCCCGCGCCCAAGTAGTCAAGGGGGTTACGCAGGGCGCAAAAGACGCGTACAGCCAAGTGGTGCAGTTGCGCACACCACCATGGCACCGTGATCGGGTGGAACCCGGCGAGCTTCAAATGGGGGCACGTTGCCTTGGTTCCGCCATTACCCCGAAGGAACCATCGTGAACAAGTTCATGGTCTCCCTGCTCACGTTCTGGAACGACATCACCTCCTCTGACAAGGAGAAGGGCGCGACGGCGACCGAGTATGCGCTGCTCATCGGCCTCATCGCAGTCGCCATCATCCTCGCCGTCACCGCCCTCGGAGGTGGTATCTCGACCCTCTTCCAGAACATCGCCGATCGCATCAACGCCATCGTCGTCCCCTGAGAACCCGTCAACGGCGAGAGGGTGGGGAGCCGCAGACTCCCCACCCCTCATTGCACTACCCAGGGGGGTACATGCTGACGCCCATTCAGGCGAAAGAGCGTGGAGCGGCCGCCGTCGAATTCGCACTCGTACTTCCACTCCTCATAACCCTCGTTTTCGGAATCATTGAGTTCGGACATCTTTACAACGCGCAGATCGTTATGAGCAACGCAGCTCGTGAGGCCGCTCGAACAATGGCGGTAACCGACAACCCGGATACTGCGCGGTCCGCTGCTCAAAGCGTCGCCACGGGCTACCTCATTGCAGTTACGCCAGATCCCCTGACTTGTGATGCCCTCACCAAGCAGGTGAACGCCACCGTCACGTCGAATGTCGGACTCCTCACCGGCGGATGGCTCGGGCTGCCGGCGAACATTACGATCACCGGGGTCGGAGTCATGCGATGCGGTGGATAGCCGTGATGAGGCGAGAAAAGGAAAAAGGTGCAGTCGCCGTGTTGGTGGCCATCCTGATGGTCGCCTTGCTTGGGATGGGCGCCCTCGCAGTCGATATCGGAAGAATCGCTGCGGAGAAGGCGCAACTCCAGAACGGCGCAGATGCGTCCGCTCTCGCCGTTGCCCAATACTGCTCGAACAACGCCGGGAACTGCACGGCTCTGCAGGCACAATCCCTCGCGAATCAATACACACCTCCTAACTCCAATGATGGAACGGCAGTCGCAGCACCACCCATCCTGCAGACAACAGCCGCGGGCGGCACCGTCCAAACTCGGACGTCAACTCCCCCGGACGGCCTCCCGCTCACATTGGGCAGGATCTTCGGCATGGGCTCGACTCCGGTCGAGGCTGCGGCAACCGCCGAGTGGGGCTTCCCCTCGTCGGGTGGAGGATTTCCGCTAGCTCTCTCGAACTCCTGTTTCGATTTGAGCAGTGGTTCTGAGACAGGCGATCTTCAGCGGTTCTCGTACAAGCCTGGCAACGGGCCCAACGGAACTCCGAGTCAGATGCAATGCACCAAGAATTCCAGTGGCGCGACTGTCAGCGGCGGTTGGGGCTGGCTCTCCGAATCCTCCCCGTGCTACGCAACCACTACCTCAGGAGGATGGGCAGGTGGTGATCCAGGAAATGACCCGGGTGACTGCAAATCGATTCTCGAGGGGTGGGTTGCCGATCTCACGGCGGGGAAAAATGTGGAGCAAGAGTTCCCCGTGTTTGATTATTCTGCCGGCACCGGAAACGGCAGCAGTTACAAGATTCTCGGCTATGCCACCTTTGAAATTCACGCCTGGCAGTTCAGCGGCACAGGAAATCAGCCCTACACATACATGCCAAGTACCATCCCGAGCAATGTGAAGTGCTCCGGAAGCAATCGTTGCATCGTTGGCAAATTCATGCGATTCGAGGAGGCCGATCCGTCGGCCTTAATAGGTGGCAGCAACTACGGAACCACCATCGTCCGCCTCATTAAGTGATCTAAGGAGTTACCGTGAGGACCCGCCTACTGGGAGGCGTGGCCGCTCTGATTGTTGCAATCATCGGCAGCGTTCTGCTCATCATGTACGTCAACGGCGCTGACGCCCGCGCCATGGCCGGCACAGAGACTCAAGATGTCTACGTCGTCCAGAAGTCCATCCCCACCGGAACCGCAGCCGGCTCACTGGGCAGCTCGATCGCCAAGAAGCCCGTCCCCAAGGCCGTCATCGCCTCCGATGCGGTCACTGATATCGGACAGATCCAAGGCAAGGTCGCCGGTGTCTCGCTCGAGCCGGGCGAGCAGCTCCTCACCACTCGGTTCGTGGCTCCCGGCTCGCTCAACGGACCCGGTCGAGCGACTGTCCCCGACGGAATGCAGGAGGTCACTGTTCGCCTGCCGATTGAACGGGTGGTGGGCGGGACCCTCTCCGCAGGTGACACCGTGGGCGTCTTCGTCTCTTTCGCGAAGGAGGACAACGTCCCTGCACAGACGCAGCTCGAGTTCCACAAGGTCCTCGTCACGGGCATCCAGATGACCTCCGGCGCCGCGGCCCAGAACAACGCCACTGCGGCACCTCAGCAGAGCGGCGGCGGAATAGGCGGATCCGGCAGCTCCACCGGCGAATACCTCGTCACAATCGCGAGAAGTGCTGCCGACGCCGAGAAGATCGTCTTCGCCACCGAATTCGGCAAGGTCTACCTCTCCAAGGAACCGTCCACGGCGGCTGAGAACAACAACGGAGTTGTCGACAGGACGAAGGTGTTCCGGTGAGCCGTTTCGCCGTGATCACTGCAGACACCGACTTCGAGCATCGCGTCCGGCTCGCCGCGGCGGCCCTTCCCGGTTCCCTGCAGTATTTCCAGGCCAATTTCCTCCCGGCCAGCATCGAGGACGTCTTCGACCAGCTTGTCGGAGAACCGATCGAGGTCCTGGTTCTCGGGCCGGACCTGCGCTCCGAAGATGTGTTCACCTTCGCTGCGGCGGTAGATGCCCGTCACCCCCACGTCAGCGTCATCTACGCCGCACAGCCGACGCCCGAACTTGCTCTCTCCGCGATGCGTTCGGGTGTGCGGGACATCGTCATCCCTGCGGCAGACGCCGAGGCCCTCCGCAGCCACCTTGAGCAGGCTGCATCGGCGGCAGCCTCACGACTCGCCGTGGCTCCAGTACCATCCACCCTGGACGCCGAATCTGGAGGGAGTCACGGCCGCATCATCGCCGTCATGTCGCCGAAAGGCGGGGTCGGCAAGACGACAATCGCCACGAACATCGCGGTCGGCCTCGGGAAGATCGCTCCGATGTCCGTGGTCATCGTCGATCTGGACCTCCAGTTCGGCGACGTCGCGAGCGGCCTCATGCTCAACCCCGAGCGCACGATTGTGGATGCGGTAGGCGGCCCCATGGACTCGCTCTCGCTCAAGACGTATCTCAGCGCGCATCCGACGAACATCTATGCCCTGTGCGCTCCGCGGAACCCGGCTGACGCCGACCGGATCAGTCCCGATCAGGTAGCTGAGCTGGTCAAGCACCTTGCGGTCGAATTCCAATACGTGGTCATCGATACCTCACCGGGACTCGGTGAGCACGTCCTTGCAACCTTGGACCAGGCCACGGACGTGGTGTGGGTATGCGGCATGGATATTCCGAGCGTGCGGGGCCTCAAGTCGGGTCTCGAAATCCTCAACGAGCTGCACATGCTGCCCGAGCATCGACACGTGGTCCTCAACATGGCAGACAAAAGGGCCGGGATTTCCGTACAGGACGTCGAGGCAACGCTCGGCGTGCCCGTCGACATCGTACTTCCCCGCTCGCGGTCGCTGCCGCTCTCGACTAACCGGGGCGTCCCCGCCCTCCAGGACGGCCTGCGAGATCCAGCAGTCAAGGGGCTGCGCAAGCTCGTCGAGCGCTTCAAACCCCAGTGGGATTCCCGTGAGCACAAGCAGCTCCACCGGCGGGCGGTGTTCCAGTGAGCCTGTCCCGGCGCCTGATCGAGGCGAAAGGAGATGTTGTCCTCGGACGGGAAGCCGCCCCTGAGCCTGATGCCTCGACCGAGATGCTCGCACCGAGCCCCCACTCGCCCGCGCCGTCCAAGCTCTCGACCCGCGTCGAGGCGAAGGCGGCCGCCGACGCGGAGGCACGCCTCGCCGTTCACGAGATCGCCACGGCCGGCGGCGTGCGCGCCAGCCAAGCGCTGCGCGATCTCAAGGGCAAGGTCATGAGTGAACTCTACGACCATGTCGGCGGCCGCATTACCGACTCCTCGTTGAGTGAGGCAGACCTCAACGACTATGTGCGAACCGAGCTCAGCGAAGTGGTATCCACCCAACAGGTTCCGCTGACCGCAAGCGAGCGCGATCGTCTCATCGATGAGGTCATGGACGATGTCCTCGGCCTCGGTCCCATTCAGAGGTATATCAACGATCCGTCCGTGACCGAAGTCATGGTCAACCGCGCAGACCAGGTCTACATCGAACGTCACGGACAGCTGTTCCCGACCGAGACGACCTTCACCTCCGAGGAGCAATTGCGTCGCGTGATCGATCGCATCGTCTCTAGAGTGGGCCGACGTATCGACGAGTCCTCGCCGCTGGTCGACGCGCGTCTCTCGGATGGGTCGCGCGTCAACGCGATCATCCCACCGCTCGCGGTCAACGGATCATCGCTGACCATCCGCAAGTTCTCGCGTGAGGCCCTCAGCGTCAAGCGCCTCATAGAGCTCGGTACGCTCAATCCGGAGATGACCGAACTGCTTCGTGCGTGCGTGCAGGCGCGAATGAACATCATCGTGTCCGGTGGCACCGGCACCGGCAAGACGACGCTACTCAATGTCCTTTCATCCTTTATCCCCCACAACGAACGCATCGTCACTATCGAGGATGCGGTGGAACTCCAACTCCAACAGGATCATGTGGTCCGACTCGAAAGCCGGCCGCCCAACATTGAAGGCACAGGGGCTATCACGATCCGCGACCTTGTGAGGAATTCCCTGCGCATGAGGCCCGACCGCATCGTGGTCGGCGAGGTGCGTGGCGGCGAGACGCTAGACATGCTTCAGGCCATGAACACGGGCCATGACGGCTCCCTGTCCACCGTTCACGCGAACTCGCCGAGGGATGCGATCGCCCGCCTCGAGACCCTAGTTCTGATGGCAGGCATGGACCTTCCGCTGCGCGCCATCCGGGAGCAGGTGTCCTCGGCAGTGAACCTGATCGTGCACCTGACCCGTTTACGAGACGGCACCCGTCGCGTCACGCACGTCACTGAAGTGCAGGGCATGGAGGGTGACATGGTGACGCTTCAGGACGCGTTCCTCTTCGACTACTCTGCTGGCCTGGACGCCAACGGGCGCTTCCTCGGCAGGCCGATTCCCACAGGCGTCCGCCCGCGCTTCACAGAGCGCTTTGCCGAGCTCGGTATACAGATCAGTCCGAGTATCTTCGGCCAGCACTACGGAAGGGTGTGATGCACATGGACTCTCCGATCATGCTCGTCGCAGGTCTCCTCGCCGCCTATGCCGGACTCATCGGCCTCGTGCTGGTGTTCTACAAGTCTCGTCGCACAGTGGCTCCAGGGCGGAGGAGACCCGCCGTGCCCCAGAACGGGAGCACTGCGCTAGCCAAGCTCACGGATTCAGCCGTTGGGGCGATCAACAGATCTCTGCGTGGACGCCAGCTCCGATTCATCCAAGCCGACAAGTTCGAGCAGGCGGGCGTCAGGTTCAGCTTGGGCGATTTCCTCATCATCTGCGGTGCGGTCGCGCTGGTCGGCGGGATCTTGGGGTTGGTCCTCGGCGGCCTCGGGCTGGGGATCGTGCTGTTCCTCATCGCGCCGCTCGGTCCGCTGATATGGCTCAATCTCAAGGCGTCGAAGCGCCAAGCAAAGTTCGCCGACCAGTTGCCGGACACTCTGCAGATGCTCTCCGGGAGCATGAGAGCCGGTCACTCGCTATTACGTGCTATCGATGCTGCAGCAGAAGAGGCTGAAGCGCCAATGGGGGAGGAACTCCGTCGAGTGGTTAATGAGACCCGTATCGGAAAGGATCTCGTCGATTCGCTGCTCGAGACTGCGGGGCGTATGAAGAGTGAAGACTTCCTCTGGGCAGCGCAAGCCGTGGAAACCCAGCGTGAAGTGGGCGGCAACCTCGCCGAGGTTCTCGAGAACGTGAACGACACGATCCGCGAACGAGCCCAGCTGGCACGCCAGGTGCGGGCGCTGAGCGCGGAGGGACGCATGTCTGCCCTGATCCTCGTCTCCCTCCCGATCGTGCTGCTGGTCCTCGTTTCAGCGACGAATCGATACTATGCAGCAACGTTCTTCACGACCGCCCCTGGCTGGCTGATGCTGGGCATGATTGCCATCCTTCTGACGATCGGTTCGATTTGGCTCAGCATCCTCATCAAGCCGAAGTTCTAGGAGGAGGTCCAACGTGACACCACTCGCCCTTGCAGCGGTCCTCGCAATCGTGATTCCCCTCAGCTACCTCACTTGGACGCTCGTCGCCACCGACCGCTCAGCTCGGCGCAGCATCGAAATCAACCTCGGCCTCGTCAAGGGCGGTCCGAAGCACTCCTCCGTGCCGATGTCGGAGCGGCTCCGGGAGCTTTCCCGGAAGGTAACGCCCTCGGGATACACCGCCAAGCTGGACAAGCGACTCGCCGCCGCAGGCAGGCCCAAGGCGTGGCCGCTGGATCGCGTGCTCATGGCCAAACCACTTCTGGCGCTCGGCGGCTTTGCCTTCGCCCTCTTGTTCTTCTTCGCCCTGCGGGATCCTTCGTTCTGGTCGTTCGTGCGGACCGCCTCCCTGACGGTCTCCGCCTACTTCGTACCAGATCTGCTGCTGAAGAATACCGCAGAGAAGAGGCGGGCAGCCATGCAGATCGCTCTCCCGAACGCTCTGGATCAGATGCTCATCTCGGTCGAGGCGGGAGTCGGCTTCGAGGCAGCGCTGAACCGTGCCGCGGAGAACTCAAGCGGTCCGCTCGCCGAAGAGTTCGTGCGGACGCTCCAAGATGTGCAGGTGGGCCGTTCCCGCCGTGAGGCCTATCTCGATTTGGCAGAACGCGCCAGCTTCCCCGAGCTCCGCTCGTTCCTCCGCGCGGTGGTACAGGCGGATGAATACGGGATCGCCATTGCAAACGTGCTTCGCACGCAGGCCAAGGAGATGCGGATCAAGCGACGCCAGCGTGCGGAGGAGCACGCGATGAAGATCCCTGTAAAGATTCTCTTCCCGCTGATCTTCGCCATCCTGCCGGCGCTCTTCATCGTGGTCCTCGGCCCCACAGTGTTGAGCATCATGAAGATCTTCGGCGGCTAGACCGATGGTTCCCGAGAGCGACCGTGGACTCTGGCACTTCGACCAGGCTGCCACCTCGGTTAGGACCCTCCTCGGCCTGCCATAACAACTGCCCGTGCACGGGCACCACAGCGGGGGCCCCCTCCCGGCACCCAGAACCAGGAGGGGGCTCCTCTAATTTTCTCAAGTCGCGTCCCCCGCGCCTACACTGAGGCGGGCTCTTCTCGGACAGCGCTCACCGAGACTCCGGTCGGGAGCGCGAGGACCGCATATGTCGCTCCTGCCGCTGCTCACTCGTGCAAAAGACTCGTAGCCTGAGAGCACTGCGGAACTTCAAGTAACGACAATCCACGAAGTTCAGGGCGACACAATGAGAGGCATCATCGTAGCGTTCATCTCCTACGGCACAGCCGTCAACGACTTCCTCTTCGGACTGTGGCTGGCCACGAAATGGTCGGCTCCGGGATGGAAGCACTTCGCGGCCGCAGGCTCGGTGTTCATGGCCATGAACGTGGTGATGCAGGTCCTCGTCGGCTAGTAGCATTGACCGCCGGTAATGCTGCAGTAACGGCTCCCTTCGTATCCTCCGTAATCAGTCGGAACGCACTCCCCTGGTTCGCACCCAACCTCCCCCAGCGTCCCGACCAGAAGGAGCCAGCGATGTACAAGTTGCTTCGTGCGACGGCGACTGCGGCCGTGGCCGCAGGTGCTCTGGTCGCTTCCCCGGCCCTCGCGCTGGGAGCTGGGGTCAGCCCCTCCACCGTCACTCAGAATGTCAACCCCGGCGACACGATCCACGTCGCGAAGACGGTGTCCACACCAACCATCCCGCCCAAGCCCGACATCGTGCTCGTCGTGGACTCTACGGGCAGCATGGGCGGAGCCATCGGCAACGTGAAGACCGAGATGGGCAACATTGTCTCCACGGTCCAGACCGCCCAGCCCGATGCTCAGTTCGCGATCGCCGACTACAAGGACTTCCCTCCCTTCAGCTCGGATCCCTACGGCTTCCGTGTTGATACTGACCTCACCGGGTCCGCGGCGACCGCCCAGGCAGCCGTGAACTCGATCTCCGCGGGGGGCGGCGGCGATACCCCCGAGTCCCAGCTCAATGCCCTGTGGCAGATCGGATCCGGTGGCAATGCCATCACCTTCCGTCCGGGATCCTCCCGCATCGTCGTGTGGTTCGGCGACGAGTACGGGCACGACCCGAGCAACGGGCATACCCTCGCCGACGCCATCGCATCCCTGAAGGGCGTCGACGCGAAGGTCCTCGCCCTCAGCGTCGGGGCCGACCAGCTCGACGCGACCGGCCAGGCCACGGCGATCACCACCGCCACCGGCGGAACGCTCACGACCGGCATCCCCGCCGGCGGTGTCTCCGACGCCATTCTCTCGGGCCTGTCCAACCTGCCCGCCGAGGTCACCGCGAGCACCACCTGCGACACAGGCCTCAGCATCGCCTTCAGCCCCGCCCTGCCGCAGACCGTGCCAAGCGGTACGGACCTCACGCTTGACGAGGCCATCACCGTGGCCGCGGACGCGCCCCAGGGTTCGACGCTGAACTGCACCACGTCGTTCAAGATCAATGGCGCTGATGCGGGTGACGCCTTCAAGCAGACGGTTGCCATCACGGTCAACGACGTGACCCCGCCGACCGTCTCGTGCGGCCCGGGCGTGAATCCCGACGGCAAGGCGGTGCCCGGCTACCAGCAGGCCGGCTTCTACCAGATGGTCGCCGCAGACAACCTGCCCGGCGTGACAGTCAGCATCAAGGACGACGTAACGGGCACGACCTTCGGACCGTACGACCCCGGGACGTACTTCAAGCTGACCCAGGCCCCCGGAACCTCCGCCTCCACGGTCACGCCGTTCGAGGGCGCGGTGCCGTGGCAGTTCACCTTCAAGGGCGACGCGACCCTCACGGCCACCGACGCCGCGGGCAACACAACAACGGCAACCTGCACGGTTCCACCGAAGCAGAAGTAGCCGCACGCTAGGCGCTGAGGGCCCGGCCGCTAGGCCGGGCCCTCAGTGCCTCACTGCGTTGGCACCCGCACTGCCCAGCCGCGCCCAGTGCGCGTACCCTGAAGAGGCCTCGGGACTGCTGGACTGGATAGGCAGTCTCGAAAGCGATTCGCGTTAGAGGGCGTCGTGGGCGGGTAAGACCGCGGACAACGACCATACAACTCAGGCAAGTGCAATGAGAGACATCCTGCTAGCCCTCATCTCCTACGGCGCAGCCTTTGACAGCGCCCTCCTCGGGCTCTGGCTGGCCGCGCGATGGCCCGCCCCCGGATGGAAACAGTTCACCGCCGCGGGCTCGCTGTTCATGGGCATGAACGTCGTGATGCAGATCCTCATCAGCTAGCGCCCGGCCAGCGGCTCCCGCAGCGCCCGCGTGAGCTCGGCCCGCTCGGCCATCTCGGCGGCCGACTCCGGGTATCCGACCTCCTCCAGCACCAGCGGGTGCGGGGGCGCCAGGCGCGTCTTCGCGTCCCGCACCCGCGCGAGCATCCGCTCGTGCAGCCACTCCACCGACTCGAGCCCCTCCCCGACCCGCAGGGCCGAGCCCACGAGGGCCCGGACCATGTTGTGGCAGAAGGCGTCCGCCCGCACCCGGGCGACCACCACGCCGTCGTGCGCCCGCTCGAAACCGAACTCCTGCAGCGTCCGCACCGTGGTGGAGCCCTCGCGGGGCTTGCAGAACGCCAGAAAATCCTGCAGCCCCAGCAGCTGGTCCCCCGCGGCATTCATCCTGTCCACATCCACCGATGCCCGGTGCCAGAGCGTGATACCCCGCAGCACCGGGTCCCAGTTCTCGGGCCGGTCCGCGATCCGGTAGGAGTAGCGCCGCCACAGCGCGGAGAACCGCGCGTCGAAGCCCACGGGAGGCACGACGGCGCCACGCACCACGAGCGCGCCAGTCTCCTCCCCCAGCACCCGACTCAGCGCCCCGTGCAGCCGCCGCACGAGGACGTCCTGGGGCTCGTCGGAGGACCGCCGCGCAAGCCCTTCCCACTCCCGCTGCGTCAGGTCCAGGTGAACAACCTGACCGCGGGCGTGCACCCCGGCGTCCGTCCTGCCGGCCACGACCACCCGCACCGGACGGCGGATGATGAGCTCGAGCGCGTCCTCCAATGCCCCCTGTGCCGTGCGCCGCCCGGGCTGCACGGCCCACCCGCTGAACGGCGCGCCGTCGTACGCCACGTCCAGCCGGACGCGCACGAGGGGAGAAGTCATCCCACCAGTCTAGAGAGCCGCAACGCCGGGACCCTGGTCGTGGACACCGAGACGCAGCGAGGCCCCCGTTCCCAGGACTGGGAACGGGGGCCTCGCCGTGCGTCATCCGCCCCGTGTGCCGGAGCGGATCAGCGGCTCACTTGGAGCGCTTCTCGGCGTTCTCGTTGGCAGCAGCCTCGGCCTCGGCGGACTCGGCCTCGGAGGCCTGCTCGCGGGCAGCCTCGCCGGCGGCCTCAGCCTCGGCGGCCTCGTCCTTGACGACCTCGGTCTCCGACTCGGCGACCTCGGCCGCGGGGGCCTCAGTCTCCTCGACCTCGACTGCCGGAGCCTCGACGGTCGGCTCCTCGACGGGGGCCGCCTTCGAGGTGGCCTTCTCGGCCTCCTTCACGACGCCCTGCTTCGCCGAGACCGGCTCGAGCACGAGCTCGATGACCGCCATGGGAGCGTTGTCGCCCTTGCGGTTGCCGATCTTGGTGATGCGGGTGTAGCCGCCGTTGCGCTCCGCCATCTGCGGGGCGATCTCGGTGAAGAGCTCGTGGATGATGCCCTTGTTCGTGTTGGTGCGGGCCGAGATGGCGGCCTGGACACGGCGGCGCGAGGCGAGGTCGCCGCGCTTCGCGAACGTGATGAGGCGCTCGGCCACCGGGCGGAGGCGCTTGGCCTTCGTCACGGTCGTGGTGATCCGCTTGTGCTCGAAGAGCGCGGCCGCCAGGTTGTTGAGCATGAGGCGCTCGTGCGCCGGGCCACCGCCCAGACGCGGACCCTTGGTGGGTGCAGGCATTGTTGTTCTCCTGTTGTGGACCGCCGCCGATTCTCACCGGAGGCGGGAAAGTTACTTAGAGCTCGTCGTCGCCGTACGCGGCGTCGTCCTCGTCGCCCGCGGCAGCGCGGGCGGCCAGGGGATCAAACCCGACAGGCGAGTCCTTCAGCGAGAGGCCCAGCTCGAGGAGCTTGGCCTTGACCTCGTCGATCGACTTCGCGCCGAAGTTCCGGATGTCCATCAGGTCCGCCTCGGAACGGGCCACGAGCTCACCCACGGTGTGGATGCCCTCGCGCTTGAGGCAGTTGTACGAACGCACGGTCAGGTCGAGGTCCTCGATCGGGAGGGCCATGTCCGCGGCGAGGGCGGCGTCCGTCGGGGACGGGCCGATCTCGATGCCCTCGGCAGCGGTGTTCAGCTCGCGGGCGAGGCCGAACAGCTCCACCAAGGTGGTGCCTGCGGAGGCAACGGCGTCGCGCGGCTTGATGGCCGGCTTCGTCTCGACGTCGACAATGAGCTTGTCGAAGTCGGTGCGCTGCTCAACACGGGTCGCCTCGACGCGGAACGTCACCTTGAGGACGGGCGAGTAGATCGAGTCCACCGGGATCCGGCCGATCTCCGCGTCCGCGGACTTGTTCTGCGCCGCGGACACGTAGCCGCGGCCGCGCTCGATGGTCAGCTCGAGCTCGAACTTGCCCTTGGAGTTCAGGGTGGCGATGTGCAGATCCGGGTTATGGATCTCCACGCCGGCCGGCGGCGCGATGTCCGCGGCCGTCACGACGCCGGGGCCCTGCTTGCGCAGGTACGCGACGACGGGCTCGTCCTGGTCCGAGGAGATCGAGAGGCTCTTGAGGTTCAGGATGATCTCGGTGACATCCTCCTTGACCCCCTCGACCGTCGTGAATTCGTGCAGCACGCCGTCAATCCGGATGCTGGTCACTGCCGCCCCCGGGATCGAGGACAGCAGGGTGCGGCGCAGCGAGTTGCCGAGGGTGTAGCCGAAGCCCGGCTCCAGCGGCTCGATGACGAATCGGGAGCGGTTCTCGGAGACTACTTCTTCAGACAGGGTGGGGCGCTGTGCAATGAGCACTGGGTTTTCCTTTCAGGAAGCATCCGCTATATGACGCAACACAGATGGATGGAAAAGGGTCTGACTAAGTAATGAAGCCGGGCGGGTGGCCACGCGAGGCGAGGCGGCGCCGTCGTGCGCAGTCTCCTGCGCACGACGGCGGGCGGTCGCCTCTCGCGGGCCGGTCCAGCCGGCCCCGGAACCTGTTAGACGCGGCGGCGCTTCGGGGGGCGGCAGCCGTTGTGCGCGCTCGGGGTCACGTCCTGGATGGAACCGACCTCGAGGCCGGCGGCCTGGAGTGCACGGATCGCGGTCTCGCGGCCCGAGCCCGGGCCCTTGACGAACACGTCGACCTTGCGCAGGCCGTGCTCCTGGGCGCGCTTCGCGGCGGACTCGGCGGCCTGCTGCGCGGCGTACGGGGTGGACTTGCGGGAGCCCTTGAAGCCGACCTCGCCGGCCGAGGCCCACGAGATCACAGCACCGGTCGGGTCCGTGATGGACACGATGGTGTTGTTGAAGGTGCTCTTGATGTGCGCCTGACCGAGCGCGATGTTCTTCTTGTCCTTACGACGCGGCTTGCGGGCCGACGTCGCACGAGTCTTCGGGGGCATTTAGCTCTCTCCTACCTGAAGTTGTGGGTGACGCGGGCCGCTATCAGCGGCCGGCCTTCTTCTTGCCGGCGACCGTGCGCTTCGGGCCCTTGCGGGTACGAGCGTTGGTCTTGGTGCGCTGGCCACGGACCGGGAGCCCCCGGCGGTGGCGCAGGCCCTCGTAGCTGCCGATCTCGACCTTGCGGCGGATGTCGGCGGCCACTTCGCGGCGGAGGTCACCCTCAACCTTGTAGTTGCCCTCGATGTAGTCGCGCAGCTGGACCAGCTCGGCGTCCGTGAGGTCCTTGACCCGCACGTCCGCGCTGATGCCAGTGGCAGCGAGCGTCTCCTTCGCACGGGTGCGACCCACGCCGTAGATGTAAGTGAGCGCGATTTCCAGCCGCTTTTCGCGGGGAATGTCAACGCCAGCGAGACGAGCCATATCGGCGGTTCTCCTTGTGTATTCCGGAGGTGGTAGGCAGTACACCCGCTCTGTCTCGAGCGGCCCCAGCCTCCGGGCCGGGGGTTAGCTGTCCGGGCCCATTCGTCCCAGCGCAGCTTGTGCTGCCTTCTCTAGTTATTGCGTGGGCGTTGCCCGAGCAGGTTCTCGTGAGGAGAAATCAGCCCTGGCGCTGCTTGTGGCGCGGGTTCTCGCAGATCACCATGACCCGGCCGTTACGGCGGATCACCTTGCACTTGTCGCAGATCTGCTTGACGCTCGGCTTGACCTTCATGGCTCTTCCTTTGCGTGCTTACTTGTAGCGGTAGACGATACGGCCGCGGGTCAGGTCGTACGGGCTGAGCTCCACCACTACGCGGTCCTCCGGGAGGATGCGGATGTAGTGCTGACGCATCTTCCCCGAGATGTGAGCGAGAACAACGTGCTTGTTCGTCAGCTCAACGCGGAACATCGCGTTGGGCAGCGCTTCAGTCACGACGCCCTCGATCTCGATGACACCGTCCTTCTTGGCCATAGCCTCCGCTAACTGTTGGTGCCGCCGGGCGCGCGTGGCCCCTGGCGGACGTGTATGGTTTCTTGACTGGCATCCCCCGCCTCCCGTCAAAAGGGCATGGGAGGGCCGACAGCCAACACACAACTGTACGCCGTTCGGGCCGGGAAGTTAAATCCGCCCATGGTACACGGCACGGCTGTCGGCGCGGCGGCGGTGGGAGGACGCCGGGATCACGCACCACCTGGGGGGAAACACATGGCGGAAACCGTCCCGCGGCGCAACGCCGCGGTCTACATCGACCTCGAGAACCTCTTCGGAGGGTACTCGAAGAGCGTCGGCTCAGTGCCGCTCGCGCAGATCGCACAGCAGCTGAAGCGCATCCTCGCCTCGGACGCCGGGACCCGGACCACCTCGATCCGGGCCTACGCGAACTGGTCCCTGCCGGCCATGCAGGCCTACCAGCGGGACCTCCTGGCCAGCGGCATCGAGGCCGTCCAGGTCTTCTCGTTCACCCAGGACGTCAAGAACGCCGCGGACCTCCAGCTGTGCGTCGACGCGCTTGCCGAGGAGCGGGACCGGCCATGGACGGAGACGTTCGTGATCGTCAGCGGCGACGGCGGGTTCGTGCCGCTGGTTCGGCGGCTGCGGCAGCTCGACAAGCGGGTCATCGTGGCCTCCACCAACCACCCCGCTGCCGGGACGGTCAACCACCTGCTCGCCTCCGCCGCGGACGAGTACCACGTGCTCAACGTCGCCGGGACGGTGACGGCCGTGGCTCGGGAGACGGACACTGCAGGTGCACCGACGGCGACGGCTCCCGAGCCAGCGGTCGCTGCGAAGGCGGCACCGAAGCCGCCGACCGTGAAGGCTGCCGGGGTCAGCGCGGCCGGGATCGCGAAGGCTGGGAGACCGACGCTGGAGCAGTACCGCGGCGAGATCCGCAGGGCCGTCAAGCGCGTGCCCGGGCTGCTCGTGGGAGGTGCCGTGGACGGCAGCCGGCTCGGGCAGCACCTGCGGAAGAAGTGGCCCGGCACAACCTTCAAGGACTTCGGGTCGGCAACCCTCGGCGGCTTCGTAGAGGCACACTGCGGCCTGACGATCCGCCGACCGGTTCCGGCCAAGAAGCCTCAGCCGACCGCCACGGCGCCAGCTTCGGCACCGCCAGCAGTCCCCCCGAAGGCTCCTGCCGGGAACCCCGACCAGGCGACAGTAACCGCGGAAGCCCCGGCCACGCCGTCGTCCGCCTCCCCGTCAACCAAGGCGCAGTATCTTCGCGCGGTCCGCATGACCTTGCAGCGCGGACCCCTAGCGGAGGCCTTGAACGCCGAGGGACGGGTTCACTTGGCCACGGTCGGCTCGGCGATCAGAACTCAGTGGCCCGACCTGACTCCAAAGGATGCGGGCTACCCCAAACTCCTCACAGCAGTCGAGGAGGCCCTCGTGGGGACGCCGTGGCGGCTCAGGAAGGAGGGCGTCATCACGGAAGTAGTGAGCACCGCGTACCCGCCCGCCACGCTGCCCACCGGAGGGTCATCCACATAGAGGTGGCCGAGCCACCATCATGGGTGTCAGCGACTCGACGATTGCGGTATGGATCATCTGCTGCTGGAGCTCGAGACACGCCGCGGCGTCGCCCGGACGCGTGACCTCCTCGCGGCGGGCATTACCGAAAGGACTATCCGAGCGGCGATCTCGAGGGGTCTGGTGATTCGTGCCGCGCGCGGCGTGATCGCTCTGCCGGGCGCGGATCCTCTTCTCGTCCGGGCCATCGCCACCGGCTCACTCCTGACCTGCGTGTCCGCGGTCACGAGCTACGGATTATGGCTCGTGCACGAGCCCGACAAGGTCCACATTCAACGCAAGGACGGGCGCTACACGTCGGAGCGTGCCGTGGTGCACCGGCGCACATGGGTGCCTGCAGAGCCCGGAAGCAATGTTGCCTCCCTGGCGGACGTGGTGCTGCACTGCCTCGAGTGCTTGCCCGAACTCGAGGCTCTCGTGGTCGTCGAATCCGCGATCCAGCGCGGGCTCTCCATCGACTTCCTCAAGAGCAGGCTCCCCGGACCCCGCAACGGGCGTGCCCGAGCTGTCCTGAATCTTGTAGACCGCGGAGCTGACTCGCTGGTTGAGACGCTTGCAAGGGAACTCATGCGCAGAGCTGGGCTCTACGTCGAGCCTCAGGTATACGTCCCGGGTGTCGGCTGGATGGACACCATCGTGGAGCGGTGCGTCAATGTCGAACTCGACGGCAAGACCCACGAGAAGCCCGCGAACCGGGCCAAGGACTATGCACGTGATGCCAGCGCACAGGCCCTCGGGTTCAGTGCCCTTCGCTTCAGCTACAGCGACGTGGTGCACCATCCCCAGCGCTTCCTAGCCCAGGTTGGTCGAGTAGTGCGCCGACGTCTCGCGCTCGGCGACCTCCCGGTCTACTGAGCTTGAGCACACGTAGGAAACTCCCCAGCCTTTCCCTTCAGGCTCATCGCGCCCAGAGCTGAGATTCGCGTGATCGCGTGGCCGGAAAGGCAAAGGTGGGGAGTCTCCGACGCGAAAGCTGGGGAGTTTCCGACGCCAGCAGCGGAGGCCCCGCCCGGCCCGGCCACCCGCCCCACCCGGCCGGCTCCCCAACCAGTCCCCCTACACCCCCGGGAACCGGTCCCAGCTGCCGGCCGGCGTCGTCACCGGCGTCGCCGAGCGGACCCCGTCCAAGATGGCCGCGCGCAGGGCGTTGGCCGCCGCGATCTGCACCGACATGAGCCCGACCACGCGCGCCGCGTCGGTAGAGCGGTCAAAGTCGATGCCCCCCGTGGACGCCCCGAACACCGTGTCCCCGTCAACCTGCGTGTGGCTTGGGTCGAGGGCCCTGGCCAGCCCAGCGTGCGCGGCGGTGGCGAGCCGCTGGCACTCGGCCGGGCTCAGCGCGGCATTGGTGGCCACCACCGCGATGGTGGTGTTGAGGTCGTCGCCGCGCATCGGCCCGAGGACACCGCCTGGCCAGTGCTCCTCGAGCACCTCGCCGCCGGCTCCGTCCAGCACGGGCATCCCGGCGGCATTGACCACGGCGAGCGCCCCCACCACGATCCCGTCGGGCAGCGAGACCTCCGGCGCCCCGGGTGGCCCCGGAACGGGGCCTCCGGGAAGCCGGACCGAGGCCATCCCCACCCCGCCCTTGTACCTGTTGCGGCCCAGCACGGCGCCGGTTCCGGCCCCGACGCAGCCGCGCGGACCGCCGTCGGGCGCGTCCTCGAGCCCCACGCACGCCGCGGCCGCCTCGAAGCCCATCGCCGCGTTGGGCCGTGCCGCGAAGCTGCCCCCGCGGCCGAGGTCGAAGATCACGGCGCCGGGCACGATCGGCACCACGCCGCCCAGCACCGGATAGCCCTGCCCCTGCGACTCCAGCCATTCCTGCACCCCGGACGCGGCCGCAAGGCCGTAGGCGCTCCCGCCGCAGAGCACGATCCCGTCCACGGTCTGGACGAGGGTGGAGGGATTGAGGGCGTCCGTGTCGATGGTCCCCGGACCCCCGCCGCGCACGTCGACCCCGCCAGTGCTGCCCGGCGGAAGCACGACGGCGGTGACTCCCGTGAGCCATCCGTCCTCCGTCCGCTGTGCATGCCCCACCCGGATACCGGGCACATCGAGAAGGGATCCCATGGGCACCATTCAAACCCGGCGCTGCGCCGCGCCTCAATGGTGTGGCGCAGGCCACTGCCTACACTAACCAAATGTGAACTCTTGGATACGGGCGGTGGAATTCCTCGAATGATGCCCCCGATTCCGGCCTGCGGGGCACGAGCCTCGTGGTCCACTACTCGGGGGCCCTCTGTCACGACCTACCACTTCTTGAAGGAAAACGCTTGTCAATGTCCCACCCCCCTTGCAGGATTCATGCATGAGCGAGACGACAATGGAGCGTCGCAAGGGCGCCGCCACGCCACGAGGAGGGCGCCGGAAGTTCTCGGGCCGCACTCGCCGCGAATTCTTCATCTTCCTCGCGTTCGCCCTTCCGAACCTCGTGCTCATCGCGGTCTTCATCTACCGGCCGCTGTTCGCGAACCTCCAGTACTCGTTCCTCGACTGGACGCTCGGCTCGAAGACCGCGCAGAACATCGGCTTCGAGAACTACGCGACGTTCTTCGGCAGTGACGACGCCCCGCGCGTCCTGGGCACCACGGCGGTCTTCACGGTCCTCACCGTGGGCCTCTCGATGGTCCTGGGGCTTCTGGTTGCCCTGGCGCTCAACGCGAAGGTCAGGGGCACCACGTTCGCGCGCTCCGCCGTGTTCGCCCCCTACGTCCTCTCCGGCGTTGGCGTCGGCCTCGTGTGGATGTTCATCTTCGACCCGGGCTACGGGGTCCTCGCCTGGTTCCTGCGCGGAGTCGGTGTGGCGAGCCCGCAGTGGTTCAACGATCCGCAGCTCGCGCTGACCATGGTGATCATCGTCTACGTATGGAAGAACCTCGGCTACTGCGCCGTGGTGTACCTCGCGGGGCTGCAGTCCCTCCCACCGGACGTCATGGAGGCCGCGTCGCTCGACGGCGCGGGTGCGGGCCGCCGCTTCCTGAGCATCAGCCTGCCGCTCCTCTCCCCCACGACGTTCTTCCTCCTCATCACCACGATCCTGTCGAGCCTGCAGGCCTTCGACCTCATCAGGATCATGACCCCGCTCGGCAACGGCACCAGCACGCTGATCTACGAGGCCTACATGCAGGCCTTCGGCTCGTACAACCGTGCCGGGTACTCGGCGGCGATCTCGGTGATCCTGTTCGTGATCCTGCTCGTGGTCACGGTCGTCCAGATCCGCTTCGTCGAGAGGAAGGTGCACTACGCATGACAGCCCCCGCACCCCTCACCGTCACCGAGACGGCGGGCGCTCCCGAACGGCCCCGCCCGTTCTCCTCCCAGAACCTGGTCCGGACGATCGCCGGCGGCTACGTGCCGCTCATCGTCGCGACCCTCATCGTGGCCCTGCCGCTGCTGTGGATGGTCCTGAGCTCCTTCAAGACGCCCGGGGAGATCGTGACGACGGAGCTGAAGCTCCTGCCGCAGTCAGTCAGCCTCGACAACTACAGCACCGCGATGACCACCGTCCCGTTCGCCCGGTTCTTCCTCAACTCGACGATCGTCACGGCGGTGGGCGCCATCGTGAAGGTCACGCTCGCGATCATGACGGCCTACGCGCTCGTGTTCGTGCGGTTCCCGTTCAAGAACATCATCTTCATCCTCATCCTCGTGGCCCTCATGGTGCCCTCGCAGGTCTCGATCCTGCCCAACTACGTGCTCATCGCGAGCATCGGCGGGAAGAACACACTCTGGGGCATCATCCTCCCGGGCCTCGGCACCGCGTTCGGCACCTTCCTGCTGCGGCAGCACTTCATGACCCTGCCGGCCTCCATCCTCGAGGCGGCTGAGATCGACGGGGCAGGCCACTGGAAGCGCCTCTGGAGCATCGTGGTCCCCGTGTCCGTGCCGTCCATCGCCACCGTGGCGCTCGTGACCATCGTGTCCGAGTGGAACGACTACATCTGGCCGCTCATCATCACCGACAAGCCGGAGGTCATGACGCTCCCCGTGGGGCTCACGCTCCTGCAGAACTCCGAGAGCGGCACGGGCTCGTGGGGCATCCTCATGGCCGGAGCCGTGCTCGTGATCGTGCCCGTCCTCATCGTCTTCGCGATGCTCCAGCGCTACATCGTGGCCGGCCTCACCCAGGGCTCCGTCACCGGGTAGCGCACCACACCCCAAAAGCACCCAGCACCCCAACGAAAGGCACCCACCATGTCATTCCGACTCGACCGCCGACATTTCCTGGCCCTCGCCGGAGCGGGGACAAGCGCCGCGGCGCTCGCCGCGTGCGGCGGACCCGACACGTCCGGCGGCAGCGCCACGTCGGCGGCGGCTGACATCGACTTCAAGGACGTCAAGCCGGCCGGCAGCATCGACTTCTGGTCGAACCACCCGGGCAAGTCCGAGGACATCGAGAAGGAGCTCGTGGCGAAGTTCCAGGCCGCGAACCCGGGCATCAAGGTCAACCTCGTCACCGCGGGCTCGAACTACGAGGAGATCGCCCAGAAGTTCCAGACGGCGCAGGCCGCGAACTCGGGGCTCCCCGGCGTGGTGGTGCTCTCCGACGTGTGGTGGTTCCGCTACTACCTCAACGGCAACATCATCCCGATGGACTCCGTGAACAAGCAGCTCGGCGTCAACCTGGCCGTCTACCGCGACTCCCTCGTGCAGGACTACCAGTACGCGAACAAGCAGTGGGCCATGCCGTATGCGCGTTCCACGCCGCTGTTCTACTACAACAAGGACCACTTCAAGGCCGCGGGGCTGCCTGACCGCGCACCGACCACCTGGGCCGAATTCGGGGAGTGGGCTCCCAAGCTCAAGGCCGCCTCGGGGGCGCAGTACGCCTACATGTACCCCGCTCTCGCGGACTACGCGGGCTGGACCCTGCAGAACAACCTGTGGGGCTGGGGCTCCGGCTGGTCCAAGGGCTGGGACATCACGTGCGACTCGGACGACGCCGTGGCCGCGATGCAGTGGGTCCAGGACTCGGTGTACAAGGACAAGTGGGCGGGCGTGTCCTCGAAGGACTCCTCGGCCGACTTCGGCGGCGGGATCACCTCGGCGACGATCTCCTCGACCGGCTCCCTCGTGGGCGTGCTGAAGACCGCCAAGTTCAACGTGGGCGTGGGCTTCCTCCCGGGCGGCCCCAAGGCCACCAAGCCCGTCTGCCCCACCGGCGGCGCGGGCCTCGGCATCCCGTCCGGCATTTCCAAGGAGCAGCAGCTGGCCGCGGCGATGTTCATCAAGTTCGTGGGCCAGCCGGAGAACGCCGCGGCCTTCTCGGGCGCCACCGGCTACATGCCGGTCAACAAGTCCGCCGACATGACGGCCGTCCTGGCCAAGACCCCGCAGATCCAGACTGCGATCGACCAGCTCGCGGTCACCAAGGTCCAGGACAACGCCCGCGTGTTCCTGCCCGGCGCCGACCAGGAGATGGCCAAGTCGGTGGCGAAGATCGTCACCCAGCAGGCCGAGGTCAAGGCGACGATGTCGGACCTGAAGAAGACGCTCCAGGGGATCTACGACAAGGACGTCAAGCCGAAGCTGAAGTCCTAGTTCCGACCGCACCATCGCATGACGACGGCGCCGCTCCCCGGCTGGGGAACGGCGCCGTCGCTCGTGGTGGACGGACCGAGGGGTCAGATCCGGACTACGAGCTTGCCGCGCACGTGGCCTCCCTCGAGGGTCCGATACGCCTCGGCGGTCTGGGCGAGATCGAACACCTCGGCGACCTCGACCCTCAGCCGTCCATCGGCGGCGAGCTGGGCCAGCTCAGCCAGCTGGAGCGGGTCGGGGCGGACCCAGACGTACTGGCCGCCGTAGAGGTCGCGGGCGCGGGTGTCCGTGACCGAGGCGACCATGCCGCCGTCGCGCAGCAGCTGTGGCACGGTGTCCAGCGCGCCGTTGCCCACGAAGTCGAGGATCACATCGAAGCCCTCCGGGGCGAGCCCGCGGGCGGCCTGCACGAGCCGGTCGCCGTACTCCACCGGTTCCGCCCCCAGGGAGCGGAGGTACTCGTGGTTGCCCTCCGAGGCCGTCCCCACCACTCTGGCACCGGCCAGGCGGGCGAGCTGCACCGCGTAGGAGCCCACGCCTCCAGCCGCTGCATGGATGAGCACCGTCTGCCCCGGCGAGACGCGTGCGCGACGCACGGTCTGGAGCGCGGTGAGCCCCGTCAGCGGGAGGGCCGCGGCGTCCTCGAAGCTCAGCGTCGGCGGCTTCAGGGCGAGGGTCCGCACGGGCACCTCGACGAACTCGGCGAGCGTGCCACCGGAGATGACATCCTTGCGGGCGTAGGCGAGCACCTCGTCCCCCTCGGAGAGCTCAGGGGTGTCGAGTCCCGGCTTCACGACCACGCCAGCCACATCCCAGCCGGGGACCGCCGGGAACACCGTGTCGATGACACCCTTCAGATAGCCCTCGCGGGCCTTGTAGTCCACGGGGTTCAGGCTCGCCGCCTTGACCTGGACGAGCACCGAATCGGAGCCCGGGTGCGGGGTGGGAAGGTCCTTCAGCTCGAGGACGTCAGCGGATCCGAAGCGTTCGTATGCAATGGCCTTCATACCTGTGGCGAACACGGCGCAGGCCGGAGGCATTCCCCGGGCGGGTCAGCCCGCGGGGATCGGGACCGGGGTCACGCCGAGCGGCACGAGCTCGGAGGCTCCTCCGTCCTCGGCCGTGAGGACCCAGATCCCGCCGGAGTGGCGCGCCACCGAGTGCTCCCACTGGGAGGCATGGGCGCCGTCCGTGGTCACGACAGTCCACTCGTCGTCCAGTGTCTTCGTGTCGATCGAGCCCCGCACGAGCATGGGCTCGATCGCCAGCGCCATGCCGGGCTTGATCTTCGGCCCGCGGTGCCCGGTCCGGTAGTTGAGCACGTCCGGGGCCATGTGCATGGCAGAGCCGATGCCGTGGCCCACGTAGTCCTCGAGGATGCCGAGCGGCGCGCCCTCCTGAGCGCTGACGAAGTCGTCGATCGCATCGCCGATGTCCCCGACGAACGATCCCTTCGCGAACGCGGCGATGCCCCGCCACATCGCCTGGCGCGTGATCTCGGAGAGCCTGACGTCCTCCGGGTCGCCCTCGCCCACGATGACGGTGCGCGCCGAGTCCGCGTTCCAGCCGCGCACGATGCAGCCGCCGTCGATTGAGACGATGTCCCCCTCCGCGAGCTTCCGGGGGCCGGGGATGCCGTGGACCACCTCGTCATTGACGGAGACGCAGATGTGCTTCGGGTAGCCGTAGTAGCCGAGGAAGTTGTACTGGGCGCCCGCCGCGTCGACGACCTCGGCGAAAGCGGCGTCGACTTCATCCGTAGAGACGCCGGGCACGGCGGCGGCCACCGCCGCGTCCAGCGCGCGGCTCAGCAGGACGCCTGCCTCCGCCATGATCCGCAGCTGCCCGTTGTTCTTGTACTCGATCTTCCGCTGGCTGCCCACAGCCGTCCTTCCTCGTTCCGATCCCCACAGTGGCGAGGCGCCGCCCGCGGGACATACCCTCGGACGGCGCCACGCGTCGTCGTGCCTGAATCCCCTGCCCTACGAGGCGGACTTGACCGACTCGATCGCGGCCAGCACCCGCTCGGTGACCTCATCGATCGCGCCGATGCCGTCCACGCGGGTCAGGGTGCCGCGGTCCGCGTACTGGGACACGACCGCCTCGGTCTGCGTGTGGTACAGGTCGAGCCGGTGGCGGATCACGGCCTCCGTGTCGTCGCTGCGGCCCGTCTCCTTGGCGCGGTTCAGCAGGCGCGCCACGAGCTCGTCGTCGTCGGCGGTGAGCTGCAGCACCACGTCGAGCTGCTGCCCGTTCTCGGCCAGGACCCCGTCGAGGTACTCCACCTGCGCGACCGTGCGGGGGTAGCCGTCCAGGAGGAAGCCGTTGGACGCGTCGTCCTCGGAGAGACGGTCGCGGACCATCTTGTTCGTCACCGAGTCCGGCACGAAGTCGCCGGCGTCCATGTACTTCTTGGCCTCGATGCCGAGCGGCGTCTGCTCCTTGACGTTGTAGCGGAAGATGTCTCCCGTGGAGATCGCCACGATGCCGAGGCGCTCTGAGATCCGTTCCGCCTGGGTGCCCTTGCCGGAACCGGGCGGGCCAATAAGGAGCATTCTCGTCATCGCAGTAGTCCTTCGTAGTGTCGCTGTTGGAGCTGCGCATCGATCTGCTTGACCGTCTCCAGGCCCACGCCCACCACGATCAGGATCGAAGTGCCGCCGAACGGGAAGTTCTGGTTGGCACTGACGAGCACGAGGGCGATGAGGGGGATGAGAGCCACGATGCCGAGGTACAGGGACCCCGGAAGGGTGATGCGCGAGAGTACGTACTGCAGATAGTCCGCAGTGGGCCGGCCGGCACGGATGCCGGGGATGAACCCGCCGTACTTCTTCATGTTGTCGGAGACCTCTTCAGGGTTGAAGGTGATCGCGACATAGAAGTAGGTGAAGAAGATGATCAGGAGGAAGTACGCGACCATGTAGACCGGGTGGTCACCGCGCGTGAAGTTGTTGTTGATCCACTCGACCCAGGGCGCCGGCGCCGAGCCGTCGTGCGGCGTGTTGAACTGCGCGACGAGGGCCGGCAGGTACAGCATCGACGAGGCGAAGATGACCGGGATGACGCCCGCCATGTTCACCTTGATCGGAATGTACGTGCTCGTCCCGCCCACCGTGCGGCGGCCGATCATGCGCTTCGCGTACTGCACCGGCACACGCCGCTGCGACTGCTCCACGAAGATGACCAGCGCCATCGTGATGAGGCCGATCACGAGCACGATGAAGAACGTGCCCGGGCCCTTCGACGTCCAGATCGCGCCGAGCGAGGAGGGGAACTGCGCGGCGATCGAGGTGAAGATCAGCAGCGACATGCCGTTGCCGATCCCCTTCTCGGTCACGAGCTCGCCGAGCCACATGATGAGGCCCGTGCCCGCCGTGAGGGTGATGACCACAAGGATCGTCGCGATGATCGACGTGTCCGGGATGATCGGCAGCTGGCAGTTGGGGAACAGCTGGCCCGAGCGGACCAGCGAGACGAGCGTGGTCGCGTTCAGCAAGCCCAGCGCTATGGTGAGGTAGCGGGTGTACTGCGTGAGCTTCGTCTGCCCGGACTGGCCCTCGTCATACAGTTCCTGGAACCGCGGAATGACCACGCGGAGCAGCTGCACGATGATGCTCGCCGTGATGTACGGCATGATGCCCAGGGCGAAGACCGAGACCTGGAGCAGCGCCCCGCCCGAGAACAGGTTGAGCATCTGGTAGATGCCCGTCTGCTCGCCCTGCACCTGCGGGGAGAGGCACGTCTTGACGTTGTGGTAGTCCACGCCCGGGCTGGGGATGAATGCTCCCAGCCGGAAAATGGCGATGATCGCCAGCGTGAACAGCAGCTTGCGCCGCAGGTCGGGCGTCCGGAATGCCCGGCCGATCGCAGAAAGCACGCTTCTCCTCCCCCGTGTCGAGGAATGTCGAGTCGTCGCTCCGAGACACGGGTCAGTGCTTCGGAGATGAAGGTCTAGCTCTTGAGTTTAGCGCACACAGGGGTGCGCTCCGGCGCGAGGGGCCACGGACAGCGTCGAGCGCCCCTCCCCCGCGGCCGCCGTGGCGCCGCGACGCGAGAGGGCCCCGGCCGCCGTCGTGCGTGATGCACGACGACGGCCGGGGCCCTTGCGCTGTCAGCACCCGCAGGTGCCCACGCGCCTCATCAGAGGACGGTCGTGGACCCACCCGCGGCGGCGATCTTCTCCGAGGCGGACGCCGAGAAGGCGTGCGCCGTGACATCCACCTTGACGGTGATGTCGCCGGAGCCGAGGACCTTGACCGGCTCGTTCTTGCGAACGGCGCCCTTGGCCACGAGATCCTCCACCGACACGGAGCCGCCCTCGGGGAACAGCTCCTCGAGGCGGTCCAGGTTCACGACCTGGTACTCGACCCGGAACGGGTTCTTGAAGCCGCGCAGCTTCGGCAGGCGCATGTGCAGCGGGAGCTGCCCACCGGCGAAGCCGGCGCGGACCTGGTAGCGGGCCTTGGTGCCCTTGGTGCCACGGCCAGCGGTCTTGCCCTTGGAGCCCTCGCCACGGCCCACGCGGGTCTTGGCGGTCTTGGCGCCGGCGGCAGGACGCAGGTGGTGGACCTTGAGAGCGGTCGACTTCTCAGTCTCGTTCTTCTCTGCCATTACTTCGCCTCCTCAACCTTCACGAGGTGCGGAACCGTGTTGATCATGCCGACCGTCACGGCGTCGGCCTTGCGGGTGACCGTGTGGCCAATCCGCTTGAGGCCGAGCGAGCGGAGCGTCTCGCGGTGGTTCTGCTTGGCGCCGATGACGCCCTTGATCTGAGTGATCTCCAACGTGGCGTCGGAGGGAGCCAGGTTCTTCGCCATGACTCATGCACCTGCCTTCGTGTTCATCAGGTTCCGCACGAGGGCAGCCGGAGCCACCTCGTCCAGAGCCAGGCCACGGCGGGCGGCCACGGCCTGCGGCTCCTCGAGGTTCTTCAGCGCCTGAACCGTCGCGTGGACGATGTTGATGGCGTTGGAGGACCCGAGGGACTTGGACAGGACGTCGTGGATGCCCACGCACTCGAGGACGGCGCGCACCGGACCGCCGGCGATCACACCGGTACCCGGGGCGGCCGGACGGAGCAGGACCACACCAGCGGCGGCCTCGCCCTGCACGAGGTGCGGGACGGTGGTGCCGACGCGGGGCACGCGGAAGAAGGACTTCTTGGCCTCCTCCACGCCCTTGGCGATGGCCGCGGGGACCTCCTTGGCCTTGCCGTAGCCGACGCCGACCATGCCGTTGCCGTCACCCACCACCACGAGGGCGGTGAAGCTGAAGCGACGGCCGCCCTTGACGACCTTGGCAACGCGGTTGATGGTCACCACGCGCTCGATGAACTGGTTCTTCTCGGCGTCACGGTCGCGGTTGTCGCGGCCGCCACGGCCACCGCGATCGCCACGGCCCTGACCGCGGCCCTCGCCCCGGCGGCCGCCGCGGCGGTCCTCGGTGGCGGGAGCGGTCTCAGCAGCCTGGGCTGCGTTCTGCTCGGTCACGTTAACCTTCTCTGCGTTTGCGTTCTCTGCGGTCACAGGGCCAGCCCACCTTCACGTGCGCCGTCCGCGATCGCAGCCACGCGGCCGTGGTACTTGTTGCCACCACGGTCGAACACGACGGCCTCGATGCCGGCGGCCTTCGCACGCTCGGCGATGAGCTCGCCGACGCGCTTGGCCTTGGCGGTCTTGTCGCCATCGAAGGAGCGCAGATCGGCCTCGAGGGTCGAGGCGGAGACCAGCGTGATGCCCTTGGCGTCGTCGACGACCTGGACGAACACGTGGCGCGAGGAGCGGTTCACCACGAGACGGGGACGCTCGGCAGAGCCGACGACCTTCTTGCGGAGGCGGAAGTGACGGCGAGCCCGAGCCTGCTGCTTGGACTTGGCGACGCGCTTCTTGTTGATGCCCAGAGCCATGGTTACTTACCAGCCTTTCCGACCTTGCGGCGGACAACCTCGCCGGCGTACCGGATGCCCTTGCCCTTGTACGGGTCGGGCTTGCGCAGCTTGCGGATGTTGGCAGCCACCTCGCCCACCTGCTGCTTGTTGATGCCGGCGACCGAGAACTTCGTGGGGTTCTCGACCGTGAACGTGATGCCCTCGGGGGCCTCGACGTTCACCGGGTGGGAGAAGCCGAGCGCGAACTCGAGGTTCGAGCCCTTGGCCTGCACGCGGTAACCGGTGCCGACGATCTCGAGCTTCTTCTCGTAGCCGTTCGTCACGCCCTCGATCATGTTCGCGATCAGGGTGCGGGTCAGGCCGTGCAGCGAGCGCGAGAGGCGCTCGTCGTTGGGGCGCGTCACCGAGAGGGTGGCGTCGTCGAGCGAGACCTCGATGGGGCTGGCCACAGTGTGGCTCAGCTCGCCCTTGGAGCCCTTCACGGTCACCACGGAGCCGTCGATCTTGACCTCGACGCCGGCCGGGACGGTGATGGGGAGACGTCCAATGCGGGACATATCTTCTTCCTTCCTTCCCTTACCAGACGTACGCGAGGACTTCGCCGCCCACGCCCTTCTTGGCGGCCTGACGGTCGGTCAGGAGCCCAGAAGAGGTAGACAGGATGGCGATGCCGAGGCCGCCCAGCACGTGCGGGAGGTTCGTGGACTTCGCGTACACGCGGAGGCCCGGCTTGGAGATGCGGCGGACACCGGCGATCGAACGCTCGCGGTTGGGTCCGAACTTGAGGTCCAGGGTCAGCTTCTTGCCAACCTCGGCGTCCTCTTCCTTGTAGCCGGCGATGTAGCCCTCGGCCTTCAGGATGTCAGCAACCCGGACCTTGAGCTTCGACGACGGCATGGTCACCGAGTCGTGGTAGGCCGAGTTGGCGTTGCGCAGACGCGTCAGCATGTCTGCGACGGGATCAGTCATAGTCATTGTGGGCTCATGCCCTTCCTCGTGCCGGTTTCCGCTGGGAGCGTGCGGTCGGAGCCGCAGATCCCAGTGGACCTTTCACGTAGTGATTCAGTCTTCGTTCTTGAACGGGAAGCCGAGGTGCTTCAGAAGCGCACGGCCCTCGTCGTCGGTCTTCGCGGTCGTGACAACCGTGATGTCCATGCCGCGGAGGCGATCGATCTTGTCCTGGTCGATCTCGTGGAACATCACCTGCTCGGTCAGGCCGAACGTGTAGTTGCCGTTGCCGTCGAACTGCTTGCCCGAGAGGCCGCGGAAGTCGCGGATACGGGGCAGGGCGAGCGTGACGAGGCGGTCCACGAACTCCCACATGCGGTCGCCGCGGAGCGTCGCGAAGGCGCCGATGGGCATGCCCTCACGGAGCTTGAACTGGGCGATCGACTTGCGGGCCTTCGTGACCTGCGGCTTCTGGCCCGTGATGAGGGTCAGGTCGCGCACAGCGCCCTCGATGAGCTTGGAGTCCTTCGCGGCGTCGCCGACGCCCATGTTGACGACAACCTTGACCAGGCGCGGGACCTGGTTGACGTTCTCGTACTTGAACTCCTCCTGGAGGGCGGACTTGATGGTCTCGGCGTACTTCGTCTTGAGACGAGGGACGACCTTCACCGGAGTCTCGACAGTCTCAGTCATCAGATGTCCTTCCCGGTGGCCTTGGAGTAGCGGACGCGCACAGTCTTCTTCACGCCGTCCTTCTCCACGGTTTCCACACGGAAGCCGACGCGGGTCGGCTTCTTGGTCTCGGGGTCCACGAGGGCCACGTTCGAGATGTGGATCGGAGCCTCGACCTGCTCGATGCCGCCGGTCTTGGTGCCGCGCTGCGACTGGCCCACCTTGGTGTGCTTGGTCACGCGGTTGATGCCCTCGACGAGGACGCGGTTCTCAGCGACGAACACCTTCAGGACCTTGCCCTGCTTGCCCTTGTCGCCACCCTTGTCCTGCTTGGTGCCGGTGATGACCTGGACGAGGTCGCCCTTCTTGATCTTTGCGCCCATGAGTCAGAGCACCTCCGGAGCCAGCGAGACGATCTTCATGAACTTCTTGTCGCGCAGCTCGCGGCCCACCGGGCCGAAGATGCGCGTGCCACGGGGATCGCCGTCGTTCTTGAGGATGACGGCTGCGTTCTCATCGAACTTGATGTAGGAGCCGTCCGCGCGGCGGCGCTCCTTCTTGGTGCGGACGACGACGGCCTTGACCACGTCGCCCTTCTTGACGTTGCCGCCAGGGATCGCGTCCTTGACGGTGGCGACGATGACGTCGCCGATGCCTGCGTAGCGGCGGCCGGATCCACCGAGAACGCGGATGGTCAGGATTTCCTTCGCACCCGTGTTGTCGGCGACCTTGAGCCGCGACTCCTGCTGAATCACTTCTACTCCTTACGTCTCGCCGGTTCTCGCACTGCGGTGACGCTGCAGGCGAGCCTTGCGGAACGGTTGATGGGGCGTCTCTCGACCCGCCTGGATGTGGCCAGAACGGGCCTGAATCACCGTGCCGGACGCATGTGTCCCCTTCCTGCCCGAGGACAGCGCCGGGGCGCTCCCCTTCGGCAGAAGGGCATTATGCGGTGGCACGATGGTTCACGAGGTTTGTGACGGCATGGCAAAGCCAGCCGTACAAGCTCAATATCGTACCACGGGGCGCGTGTCCACCCCGAATCCCTTGGGCCACGCCCGGGCGGCCGAGCCGGCACGCGCACGACGCCGCCGGGCTGGCCCGCACGAGGCGCGCACCCGCCGTCGTCCGCGCACGCCGCGCAAAAGCCGCCTTCTCGCCGTGTAGCGCTCCCGTCGCCGGCTCACCGGCGAAAAGCCGCCTTCTCGCCGCCGCGCCAGATCCGCAAGTCCGGGTGCCAGAGTGCGCACGCACCGCGACCGCTAGATCGCAATGGCAGCACTCAGCTTCGGGCGAAGGCCGCCTTCAATAAGCCGAGCCCTCAGAAGAGCGGGGCGTTCGAGTTCGGCCCACGTCCACCGCAGCACGGGCCGACCGGATGCGAGGAGCCGATTCTCCCTCCGCTTCTCGCGCCGGATCACGGCCATCGCGTCTTCCCCCGGATGCAGCGCGGCATTGAAGTACTTCCCCCAGCCATCGAACTCGCCCACGCGCTCGAGGTTGAGTTCCGGCGCCACCTCGAGACCGGGCGGCCATGTGAAGTCGGTCCGCCCGATGAATCCGGCTGCATCGGAGTGCTCCACTTGAAGCAACGGCTCCTGAAACCCGAACAGCAGCATGATCGCCCTGCTCACCGACTCCCCCGGCGACTCGGCTCCGACTCGTGCCAGCCTCGCGGTGGTCTCGACCCGCCGCCGATGTGTGTCGTACTGGAGGTTGTCGATGGCTGAGGTAATCGGTGCCCTATCAAGTAACGGAACGCTCGGCTCCCGCCGCAGCAGTCCGTCCGCCACGGTGAGCGCCCGCGCGAACTTGCCGTGGATCAGGGTCTCCACCAGGGCCACCTCTGGTGCGACCGTGAGGTGTCCATCGGTGTCCACCGGATCTATAGAGGCGTGAAAGTGCCGTCGTACCGGCACGGAAGGAACCGACCGCGCTCGACGTGCCATGTCCGTCGAGCCGCGAACGTCGAAGGGCGAGGATGAAACGCCCAACCTGGACCGCGACGTCGTCGCCACATCGATTGTGGTCGGCGCCTTAACCACCGGAATTCCGTCGAGGAAGAGTGCCGTCTCGCCGCAGAAGACGGCTCCCGGGTTCGCCCACGCAAACGCTTCGAGTGTCAGGCGGAAACGAGCCACGTCGTCCAGCGCGACCCATTGCTCTGTCGGGTAGTAGCTACCGCGTCGAATCCGGACAAGGTCTCCGGCCGCAAAGGGCCGGCGCGGGTCGTATTCGCGCGACAGCGCACCGGAGATCGGGTCAACGGGATGTGCTCGAGGATCGCCCATGCCACCATCCTCCGGACATCGAGGACCATCGTGCACCCTGCGGGCCCTCCATGTGGATACCCGGGATGATCGCCCGGAGGCGCTGCTCTCCCGCCCAGGTGCCAGCCGACGCGGTGCCGGCCGCCCCCAGCGCCAGCCTCCCCGGTGCCGACCGCAGATCGCGGCGAAAGCGCGGCTTCTCGCCCTCAAGCCGGCGAAACGCAGGCTACCCGGCGAAAAGGCGGCTTCTCGCCCCGGACCCCGCACCGCCCCGGAACGGCGGAAGGCCCGCTCCCTCGCGTCGAGGGGACGGGCCTTCCGGCACAGTGCGGGAACCGCGAGGTGGCCTACTTGGCCTTCTCGAGGATCTCGACGAGGCGCCACCGCTTGGTGGCGGACAGCGGACGGGTCTCCGCGATGAGAACCAGGTCGCCGATGCCGGCGGTGTTGTTCTCGTCGTGGGCCTTGCGCTTCTCGGTACGGCGGATGACCTTGCCGTACAGCGAGTGCTTCACGCGGTCCTCGACCTCGACCACGATCGTCTTGTCCATCTTGTCGGACACGACGTAGCCGCGGGCGGTCTTGCGGTAGCCGCGCTGCGGGGCAGCGTTCTCCGTCACGTTCATCTCTTCGCTCACTTGGCGTCCTCCTCGGCAGCCCCAGCCGACTCAGTCTCAGCCGACTCAGCCTTGGCAGCCTTCTTAGCCGCCTTCTTCGAATCCTTCGTCTCGACGACCGCGGGGGTCGCCTCGGCACGGATGCCGAGCTCGCGCTCGCGCAGGATCGTGTAGATGCGGGCGATGTCCTTCTTGACCGCGCGGAGGCGGCCGTGGTTCTCGAGCTGGCCGGTGGCCGACTGGAAGCGCAGGTTGAACAGCTCTTCCTTGGCCTTCTTGAGCTCCTCGAAGAGGCGCTCGTTGTCCAGCTGGTCGAGCTTCTCAGCCGTCAGGTCCTTCGAACCGACTGCCATTCTCATTCACCACCTTCGCGGCGCACGATGCGCGCCTTCAACGGGAGCTTGTGGATGGCGAGGCGCAGGGCCTCGCGGGCCACCTCGTCAGAGACACCGGAGAGCTCGAAGAGCACGCGGCCGGGCTTGACGTTGGCGATCCACCACTCCGGAGAACCCTTACCGGAACCCATGCGGGTCTCGGCAGGCTTCTTGGTCAGCGGACGGTCAGGGTAGATGTTGATCCACACCTTGCCGCCACGCTTGATGTGACGGGTCATCGCGATACGAGCGGACTCGATCTGGCGGTTGGTCACGTACGCCGGCGTGAGGGCCTGGATGCCGTACTCGCCGAAGGTGACCTTGGTGCCACCGGTGGCAGCGCCGGAACGACCCGGGTGGTGCTGCTTGCGGTGCTTCACACGACGCGGGATAAGCATTTAAGCCTCTCCTCCTTCTGCTGCCGGAGCAGCTGCCTCGGCGGCCGGAGCAGACTCGGCCGCGGGAGCGGACTGAGCCTGGCGATCGCCAGACGGACGACGACGGCGCTCGCCACCGGCGCGGCCGGGACGGTCGCCGCGGTCGCCACGGCCACGGGACGGAGCGGCGGCCGCCTGGGCCGCGAGCTCCTTGGAGGTCACATCGCCCTTGTAGATCCAGACCTTCACGCCGATGCGGCCGAAGGTGGTCTTGGCCTCGTAGAAGCCGTAGTCGATGTTCGCGCGGAGCGTGTGCAGCGGCACACGGCCCTCGCGGTAGAACTCCGAGCGGGACATCTCGGCGCCGCCGAGGCGGCCCGAGCAGGCGATGCGGATGCCCTTGGCGCCGGCGCGCTGCGCCGACTGCATGGCCTTCTTCATGGCACGGCGGAACGCGACGCGGCTCGAAAGCTGCTCCGCGACGCCCTGGGCGACGAGCTGGGCCTCGATCTCGGGGTTCTTCACCTCGAGGATGTTCAGCTGGACCTGCTTGCCGGTGAGCTTCTCGAGCTCGCCGCGGATGCGGTCCGCCTCGGCGCCGCGGCGGCCGATGACGATACCCGGACGGGCCGTGTGGATGTCCACGCGGACGCGGTCACGGGTGCGCTCGATCTCGACCTTGGCGATGCCGGCGCGCTCCATGCCGTTGGTCATGAGCTGGCGGATCTTGACGTCCTCGCGGACGAAGTCCTTGTAGCGCTGACCCGGCTTGCTGCTGTCGGCAAACCAGTGCGAGACGTGGTCGGTGGTGATGCCGAGTCGGAACCCGGTCGGGTTGACCTTCTGTCCCATTTAGCGGGCCTCCTCGTTCTCGGGCGTCGCGACGACCACAGTGATGTGGCTGGTTCGCTTGTTGATGCGGTACGCGCGGCCCTGGGCACGCGGCTGGAACCGCTTCATGGTCGGACCCTCGTCGACGAACGCCTCAGAGATGTAGAGGTCGCTCTCGTCGAACGCGACGCCGTCGCGGTCGGCGAGGACACGGGCGTTGGCCACCGCCGAGGCGAGGACCTTGTACACCGGCTCCGAAGCCGCCTGCGGGGCGAACTTCAGGATCGCCAGAGCCTCATTCGCCTGCTTGCCACGAACAAGGTTGACGACGCGCCGGGCCTTCATCGGCGTTACGCGGATGTGGCGCGCAATTGCCTTGGCTTCCATTGCTATCCTTCTCTTTCTCAGAGCTCAGCGCTGCTGCTGCCTTGCGGCAGGATCAGCGGCGCTTGCCCTTCTTGTCGTCCTTCACGTGGCCGCGGAAAGTCCGCGTCGGGGCGAATTCGCCGAGCTTGTGCCCGACCATCGACTCGGTGACGAAGACCGGGATGTGCTTGCGCCCGTCGTGCACGGCGATCGTGTGCCCGAGCATGTCGGGGATGATCATCGAGCGGCGGGACCAGGTCTTGATGACGTTCTTGGTGCCCTTGTCGTTTTCCTTGGCGACCTTCACAAAGAGGTGCTGGTCAACGAAAGGACCCTTCTTCAGGCTGCGTGGCATGTGTCCAGGCTCCTATCGCTTGTTCTTGCCAGTACGACGACGACGGACGATGAGCTTGTCGCTCGCCTTGTTCGGGCGGCGGGTGCGGCCCTCGGGCTTGCCGTTGGGGTTGACGGGGTGACGTCCACCGGACGTCTTGCCCTCGCCACCGCCGTGGGGGTGGTCAACAGGGTTCATCGCCACACCGCGGACGGTCGGGCGAACGCCCTTCCAGCGCATGCGGCCGGCCTTGCCCCAGTTGATGTTGGACTGCTCGGCGTTGCCGACCTCGCCGACCGTCGCGCGGCAGCGGACGTCGACGTTGCGGACCTCACCGGACGGGAGGCGGAGCTGGGCGTACTTGCCCTCCTTCGCCACCAGCTGGATGGAGGCGCCGGCCGAGCGGGCCATCTTCGCGCCGCCACCGGGGCGGAGCTCGACGGCGTGGACGACGGTGCCGACCGGGATGTTGCGCAGCGGCAGGTTGTTGCCGGGCTTGATGTCGGCGTCCGGACCGGACTCGACGATGTCGCCCTGGGACAGCTTGTTCGGCGCGATGATGTAGCGCTTGGTGCCGTCCACGAAGTGCAGCAGCGCGATGCGCGCGGTGCGGTTGGGGTCGTACTCGATGTGCGCGACCTTGGCGTTGACGCCGTCCTTGTCGTGGCGACGGAAGTCGATCAGACGGTACTGGCGCTTGTGTCCACCGCCCTTGTGGCGCGTGGTGATCTTGCCGGTGTTGTTGCGGCCGCCCTTCTTGGGGAGCGGACGAACCAGGGACTTCTCCGGCGTCGAGCGCGTGATCTCTGCGAAGTCGGCCACGCTCGAGCCGCGACGGCCCGGGGTGGTCGGCTTGTAGTTACGGATTGCCATTTACCTGTTCCTCGTTAAAGTGGTCTCCGCTCAGGCGAGCGGACCGCCGAAGATGTCGATCGTGCTGCCGTCCTTGAGAGTGACGATGGCACGCTTGGTGCTCTTGCGCTCGCCCCAGCCGAACTTGGTGCGCTTGCGCTTGCCGGGCCGGTTGAGCGTGTTGATCGAGTCGACCTTGACCGAGAAGATGCGCTCGATCGCGATCTTGATCTCGGTCTTGTTCGACCGGGGGTCCACCAGGAAGGTGTACTTGCCCTCGTCGATCAGGCCGTAGCTCTTCTCGGAGACGACGGGCGCGAGGATGACGTCGCGCGGGTCCTTATAGCTGGATGCGTTCACTTGGAAGCCTCCTCGTTCACAGTGCCCTGCGCCGTGGACTTGGAAGCCACGAACGCGTCGAACGCTGCCTTCGTGAAGACCACGTCGTCGGAGATGAGCACGTCGTACGTGTTGAGCTGGTCGGCGTAGATCGCGTGGACCTGGGTGAGGTTGCGGAGCGACAGGGCCCCGACCTCGTCGGCACGGTCGATCACGACGAGCAGGTTCTTGCGCTCGGAGACCGCGCGCAGCGCGGTCAGCGCGCCCTTCGTGCTCGGCTTGTCGCCGGCCACGAGGGACTCGAGGACGTGGATGCGGCCGTTGCGTGCCCGGTCCGACAGGGCGCCGCGGAGGGCGGCGGCCTTCATCTTCTTGGGGGTGCGCTGGCTGTAGTCGCGGGGGGTCGGCCCGTGCACAACGCCACCACCGGTCATGTGCGGCGCGCGGATCGAGCCCTGGCGGGCGCGGCCCGTGCCCTTCTGCTTGAACGGCTTGCGGCCGGCGCCGGACACCTCGCCGCGGGTCTTCACCTTGTGCGTGCCCTGGCGTGCAGCGGCCAGCTGGGCGACGACAACCTGGTGCAGCAGCGGCACGTTGGTCTGGACGTCGAAGATCTCGGCGGGGAGATCGACCTTGACAGTGTTAGCCATGAGTTCAGGCTCCCTTCACGGCGGTGCGGACGAGGACGACCGAGCCGCGGGCACCGGGGAGGGCGCCCTTGATGAGGAGCAGCGAGTTCTCGGCATCCACCGCGTGGACGGTGAGGTTGAGGGTCGTCTGGCGCACGTTGCCCATGCGGCCGGCCATGCGGAGGCCCTTGAAGACGCGGCCCGGGGTGGCGCAGGCACCGATGGAACCGGGCTTGCGGTGGTTCTTGTGCGCACCGTGGGAGGCACCGACGCCGGAGAAGCCGTGACGCTTCATGACACCGGCGAAGCCCTTGCCCTTGGTGGTGCCGACGATGTCGATCTTCTGACCGGCCTCGAAGGTCTCCACGGAGAGCTCCTGGCCCAGCTCGTACGACTCGGCGTCGGCGGTGCGGACCTCGACGAGGTGGCGGCGGGGGGTCACGCCGGCCTTCTCGAAGTGTCCGGTGAGCGGCTTGTTGACCTTGCGGGGGTCGATCTGGCCGTAGCCGATCTGGACGGCGGTGTAGCCGTCGGTCTCGGCGTTGCGCAGCTGGGTGACGACGTTGGAGTCGGCCTTAACGACAGTGACGGGGATGAGCTTGTTGTTCTCGTCCCAGACCTGGGTCATGCCGAGCTTCGTGCCCAGCAGGCCCTTCACATTGCGGGTTGCGGTCATAGTTCTCTCAGCACCTCCCTCTTAGAGCTTGATTTCGATGTTGACGTCTGCCGGCAGGTCGAGGCGCATGAGCGAGTCGACGGCCTTGGGCGTCGGGTCGATGATGTCGATCAGCCGCTTGTGCGTGCGCATCTCGAAGTGCTCGCGGCTGTCCTTGTACTTGTGCGGAGAGCGGATCACGCAGTACACGTTCTTCTCCGTGGGCAGCGGAACGGGGCCCACCACCGTCGCGCCTGCGCGCGTGACCGTCTCAACGATCTTCCGAGCCGAAGTGTCGATGACCTCGTGGTCATACGACTTCAGCCGGATGCGGATCTTCTGTCCCGCCATATCGCCTGACTCGCTTTCGTCGTCTCTAACACTGCACTGTTCTGTTGGCTGTGGCTGCCGAGGCATTCAAGGTCGCGACCACCACAGGCCGCATTGCCTGAATCCGGATTCCCGGGTTCCTCAGACAACCGGCCCTCTCCGACCCCCGCGGTCGGGCGTGTCGCGCCGCTGGCGCACACAAGCCCCTAGCCTTGTTCGCGAAGGTGGGTCATATTTGGGCTCCGACTTGGACCCTGCACCCGGCATTATCCGGGTCGGGACGCGACGGGGCGCTTGAACAACCCTTCAAGTGTGCCAGAGATCTGGCCGCGGCGCCAATCGAGGCCGCGGCGGTCCGCGGTCAAGGCGTCCGCTACTCCTCGCGGTTCGCGCGGCGGATCCGGCGGTACCGCTCGATCTCGCTCTTGAAGTTCTTCCGGATCCAGAAGTATCCGGCCACGACCGCGACGACGAGCGCAAGCACGACGATCCAGTTCACGGCAGGCCTTTCCCTCAGACTCCCCTACCGTAGCAGGGTGCCTCGGGGGCGCCGGGCCAGCCACCAGACGGCGCCGGCAATGATCGCGAGGCCGAGGACGGCCAGGAGCGCATAGACGTAGGCCCGCACCGACCAGAGCACGCACGCTACTACCCCCAGCGATCCCCAGACGGTGAAGCGGCGTTCGTTGAGCACGAGCCCCGCCAGTGTGAGCACCGCAAAGGCCACGAGCAGCCAGACCTGCTCGGCGTTGTCGCCCGAGAACAGGGTCGAGATCCCCGTCAGGCTCAGCAGGGCCGCCGAGCCCTCGAGCCAGAGCCTGCCGAACACAGTCGAGCGGCGCACGTAGTAGCGCAGGAGTGCCACAAGCGCGGTGAGCACGACGTACCACTGGGCGAGCCAGAATCCGCTCACCTCAACAGCTTCGGCGAAGACCGCACGCTGCACGGCTCCCGCAACGAGCACGGCTCCTGCCTCGGCTCCGAGCCGACGGTGCCGGCGCGGCAGCTCCGCGACAACGACCGCGACGAGGGCAACGGCGAGGTACGGCAGGACGACGGCGGCGGGCGGCTCCCAGCAGGCCGCAGCCGAGACGGCGAGCGCGACGCCCGCCATCCCTGCGATCGCCCACCGGCGCCTCGGCTCAGCCTCGATCCGGGCGAGTGCCTGGACGCGCGTGCCCATTGTGCCGGGCCAGCGGCCGGACCACCTCAGGGCGAGGGCGATCGCCGCGGGGACGAGCGTGCCGACCGTGGTCTGCGCAGGGACCTGCCACGTGCTGGAGAGGTTCAGGAGGTCCCGGGCGATATCCACTCCGGCGGCCAGTGCCAGGAGGACGCCGAGGGGGAACGTGGAGGCGACGACGGCTCGCGCGCGCCAGACGTACCCTGCAACGATGAGGACGGCGGCGCAGGACGCGAGTGCGACGCCGAGGACCCACGACCGTTCTGGAGCCGCAGCCGCGACCGAGGACGCGGCGAAGGCCGCGGCGCCCGCCGTCCACGCCCACGGCCACCGCTCGCCGGCGCGGCCTCCGGCCGGCTCCCACCGGACCATCCCGGCGACATGGACTGCGGCGCCGGCAACGAGGAGTAGCGTGACGGCCTGGCCGGTCAGCGGCGGAGCAGCGAGGATCTGTGCCGGGTCGAACCGGAACAGCGGACCGAGGGCCACGACGCCGAGCAGGAGGCCCGCGACGCCCACGTAGCCGGCGGCGGGCCGCCCCCTGAGCGTCGCCACAGCGCTCACGACGACGAGGATCGCCTCAAGCAGCACGACCCACCTGCCGCCCTCCGGGCCCTGGCGGGCGAAGGCGAGGTACCCGAGCGGCAGCACGAGCTGGCTTGCGAGGCCCGTCCAGTAGGCGGCTTCCTGGAACGGAAGTGCGCCGACAGAAGGCGAGAGGAGCCTGCGGACCGGGTGCTGGGCGGCAAGGGCCGCGGCGAGCGCCACGCTCACCCACGTGTCCGACGCCGTGGCGTCCTGGGCGACGAGCACCGCGAGCACCAGGGGCAGCGCGCGGGCGGCGACCAGGTGTGCCCCCTTGGAGGCTGGCTGGGGGGCCAGGAAGACCATGGCGGCCGAGTACACCGCGAAGAGGCCTACGAGCACCTCGAGCATCCTCAGGTCGCGTGAGGCCGAGAGGGCTGTCAGGATCAACGCCGCGGGGGCGAAAGCGACGGCCGCGGGCCGCAGCCGCAGCACCAGGCCCGCGATGGCAGCCGAGGAAGCGAACGCCACGACGAGGAAGGCGCCGAGCGGGCGGAGCGAGTCCGCCGACCCGGAGGCGTAGTCAATCTCCGACGCGGCGGAGACCGTGGGAAGCGCCACGAGGGCCAGGACGACCGTGGCGTCGTCCAGGGTCCAGGGCAGGATTCCCCCGAAGCGTCGGCCCCGCAGCTCGAACACGAGCGGCACGGCGATCTGGGCGAGGACGACCACGGCGAACACGTCCGAGCCCGTCACGGGCTGACCGAGCACCGACGGATGCCAGCCGTCCTGCACGAGCTCGCGGAACATGCCCAGCGCCAGGGCCGTCCCGGCGGCGCGGGCCAGCCAGATGTACACCCAGCGGACCAGCCGGACCGACGAGCGCCATGCGGAGAGGCCCAGAGCAGCAGTGAGGAGCACGAGGACGGCGTTGGAGAGGCGCCCCTCGCCGAAGACGAGCGCCTCGAAGGCAAGGAGTGCGAGGAGCACCCCCGGCGCCACCTCCCCCACGGCGGAGCGCGAGCCGGACGGCCGCGCGAGGAACTGTCCCGCCCAGAGGGCCGCGGCCCCTGCGCACAGAACGATGACAGCTGGGCCGAACAGCGGCGAGACGGCGCTGCCCGGTCCCGCGGACGAGGGGTCGGCGAGCCCCACGACGGCCACGGACAGGATGCCCAGGGCAAGGAGCGTCCAGACCATCGGGGCGCGGAGGAACTCCGCGCGGCGCGCGGCACCGAGCACACCGGTGATAGCCAGCTGGAGCGCGACGGCGACGGTGAGGGCCAGCGCCGTGGCTGCGGCACGGCTGCCGGGGCGGAACGAGTCGGGCAGTGCCGCCGAGACGACGGCAGGGACGACGAAGAGGGAAACCGCCCGGGCAGCCGCCGCGAAGTGGGGCCGTTGCCAGTCCAGACTCGATCCGACCGCCGCGACGGGCGGCCAGACCGCGCGAGCGGTGAAGTAGAGCAGCCCCTCGACGGCGAGGAAGGCCAGCGGCCAGCGGCCCAGGTCCATGACAGTGAGGACAGCGAATGCGACGACTGGGAGCCAGTCTGCGTGGCCGCCCCAACGCCAGGCGGTGAACTGTGCCGTGAGGGCGAACACGGCCACCGCCACGACCAGCGATCCTCTCGCCGCGGGCACAGCAGCGGCCGAGACTCCGGCCACCAGGAGGGCCTGGACGAACACTGCGGCGGCCTGCTCCACCAGCACAGCACGCCGGGACAGTCCGAGCCCCTCCTCGCGCCGCCGTCCCAGGACGGCGGAGGCAAGGGTCCCGAGGGCCAGGACGAGGACCGCGGCAAGGGCCGCCGCCGAGCGCTCGGTGGGGCCGAGAGACGGCACTCCCGCGTCCACCGCCTGCGCTGCCCACACCGCGGCGGCGAGCACCGCCGTCGCGCGCCCGCCCCACCATTCAAGACGGCGCACGCCCGCCGCCCCGGGAAGGAAGGACGTCACGACAAGATAGAGGCTCATCGCCGCAACCAGGGCGGGGTACTGCCACCGGTCCAGCGTCCCGGCCGTGAGCGTGGCGGCCACGAAGGTCGTGGGAACAACATAGGGGTGCAGCCACGCCACCGGACGCAGGAACAGGGGCGGCACCCACCGGGGCTCGAGCACGGCGACCAGGGTAAGGAGCGCGGCCACGCCGATGAGCCCCGCATAGTCGGCTGCGAGGGCGCCGCTGAGTTCCTCGGTACCGGACCACGAGGCCGAGAACACGAAGGTCAGGCTCAGGAACACGAGCACGCGGCTCTCAAGCCGCAGCGCGGCGAAGCCGAACGCGATGAGCCCGACGATGCTCGTGATGAGCCACGAGAGGTTGGGGCGGTGCAGGACGACGATGTCGAGGCCGAGGCCCGCGACCGGCAGCAGCGCCAGGCCCGTTCCAGCAAAGGCGACGGCGGCCGGCCGGAGCCTCGGGAATCGCGCGTGGACCACGAGGCCGGCCGCGTAGAACAGCGCGGTGACGCCGACGAGACCGGTCAGCCGCACGCCGTCGTCCACCCCGCTGTTCGTCAGGAACAGCGCGGCCGCCGCGACGATGAGGAGGGCGGCAAGGTAGAGCGAGATGTTGGCGCTCTGGATCCCGCGCCGCTCCCTGCGACGAGCGGCCTCCTGCGCCTGCTCCTCCGCCGACTTCAGGGGAACCTGCCCACCCCAGGGAAGGGACGGCACCGCCCGGGGCGGCGCAGGCATGAACGGCGGAGCCGGAGGGCCAGTCACGACTGCCGCCGGCGCGGGGACCACTGCCGCCGGCGCGGGGACCACTGCCGCCGGCGCGGGGACTGGACCCGGAACGGAGGCCTGCCGCGTGGAACGAACGGCGCCAGCGGCCCGCGCGGCGAGGACCCCCGGCTCCCCCGCCCGCTCGGCCACAGGAACGCCGAGGGCCTGCATGGCATCGTCCCAGCCGACGCGATGCCCGACGAGGAACCCGGACCGATGGCCCTCGAGGTAGCCCTCGTCGTGACCCGCCGCGTACCCGGCGTCGAACTCGGAACCGCCGTCCTGCCCCGCTGGCCTCACGTCCACGACACTCCGCCTCCGCTGTGTGGGCCGCTGGACCGGCCATTACTCCATTGACTGGAATTACAGTAACGGCCAGCGGGCTCCTCCCGATAGAGCACAAAGAACCCCGCTGCGTGTGCAGCGGGGTTCTTTGGGATCAGGCCCAGACCATCAGGTCCGGGGCCAGCAGCTCCGGGGGGAGACTACTTGATGATCTTGGTCACGCGGCCCGAGCCAACGGTGCGGCCACCCTCACGGATAGCGAAGCCGAGGCCCTCCTCCATGGCGATGGGCTGGATGAGCTGGACGGTCATCTCAGTGTTGTCGCCGGGCATGACCATCTCAGTGCCCTCGGGGAGGGTGATGACGCCGGTCACGTCCGTGGTGCGGAAGTAGAACTGCGGACGGTAGTTCGAGTAGAACGGGTTGTGACGGCCGCCCTCGTCCTTGGAGAGGATGTAGACGTTCGCCTCGAAGTCGGTGTGCGGGGTGATGGAACCCGGCTTCACGACGACCTGGCCACGCTCGACGTCCTCGCGCTTGATGCCGCGGAGCAGGAGGCCACAGTTCTCGCCGGCCCACGCCTCGTCGAGCTGCTTGTGGAACATCTCGATACCAGTGACCGTGGTCTTCTGGATCGGGCGGATGCCGACGATCTCGACCTCGGAGTTGAGGGCGAGGGTACCGCGCTCGGCGCGGCCGGTGACGACCGTGCCACGACCGGTGATCGTGAAGACGTCCTCGATCGGCATGAGGAAGGGCTTGTCGCGGTCACGAACCGGGTCCGGAACGTTCTCGTCGACGGCCTCCATGAGCTCCTCGACCGACTTGACCCACTTGGGATCGCCCTCGAGAGCCTTGAGGCCCGAGACGCGGATCACCGGGGCGTTGTCGCCGTCGAAGCCCTGCGAGGAGAGGAGCTCGCGCACCTCCATCTCGACGAGGTCGAGGAGTTCCTCGTCCTCGACCATGTCGGCCTTGTTCAGCGCCACGAGCAGGTAGGGGACACCGACCTGGCGGGCGAGCAGAACGTGCTCGCGGGTCTGGGCCATCGGGCCGTCAGTCGCAGCAACCACGAGGATGGCGCCGTCCATCTGCGCCGCACCCGTGATCATGTTCTTGATGTAGTCAGCGTGGCCCGGAGCGTCGACGTGAGCGTAGTGGCGCTTCTCCGTCTGGTACTCGATGTGGGAGATGTTGATGGTGATGCCGCGCTGGCGCTCCTCCGGAGCGGAGTCGATCTGCGCGAAGTCACGCTGCTCGTTGAGATCGGGGTACTTGTCAGCAAGCACCTTCGAGATGGCAGCAGTCAGCGTCGTCTTGCCGTGGTCAACGTGGCCGATGGTGCCGATGTTGACGTGCGGCTTAGTCCGCTCGAACTTTGCCTTCGCCACTTGTTCCTCCTAGAACTGATTCAGAAGACTGCTCCCAGCCGCGACTGTCGCAGCTGAAACTCTCGCAAGTCTACTGTGGGCTGTGTTTTTTCGTGAAATCACGCGGGAGCTGCTCCCCCGCGCGGAGGGCGACCCGCCGCCGTCGTGTGCTGCTCTCCGGGAGGAAGAGCACTCGCGACGGCGGCGAGCCGCTGTCCAGAACTACTCGCCGCGCGACTTCTGGATGATCTCGTCAGCGACGGCCTTCGGAACCTCGGAGTAGCTGTCGAACTGCATCGAGTAGACAGCGCGTCCCTGGGTCTTCGAGCGAAGGTCGCCGATGTAGCCGAACATCTCGGACAGCGGCACGAGTGCGCGGATGACCTTGACGCCGACAGCGTCCTCCATGGCCTGGATCTGGCCACGGCGGGAGTTCAGGTCGCCGATGACGTCGCCCATGTACTCCTCGGGCGTACGGACCTCGACGGCCATGAGCGGTTCGAGGAGCACCGGGTTGGCGCGGCGTGCGCCCTCCTTGAACACCTGCGAACCGGCGATCTTGAACGCCATCTCCGAGGAGTCGACGTCGTGGTAGGCGCCATCCGTGAGCGACGCCTTCACGCCGACCATCGGGTAGCCGGCCAGGATGCCGAACTGCATGGCGTCCTGGATGCCCGCGTCCACGCTCGGGATGTACTCGCGCGGGACGCGGCCACCGGTGACGGCGTTCACGAACTCGTAGAACGTGCCCTCCGACGTGTCGAGCGGCTCGAACGTCACCTGCACCTTCGCGAACTGGCCGGAACCGCCAGTCTGCTTCTTGTGCGTGTAGTCGACCTTCTCGACCTTCTTCTTGATGGTCTCGCGGTAGGCCACCTGCGGCTTGCCCACGTTGGCCTCGACCTTGAACTCGCGGCGCATGCGGTCCACCAGGATGTCCAGGTGGAGCTCGCCCATGCCGCCGATCTCGGTCTGGCCGGTCTCCTCGTTGAGGGAGACGGTGAACGTCGGGTCCTCAGCGGAGAGCTTCTGGATGGCGGTGGAGAGCTTCTCCTGGTCGCCCTTGGTCTTCGGCTCGATGGCCACGAAGATCACGGGCTCGGGGAAGGTCATCGACTCGAGCACGATCGGGTTGTTGATATCGCAGAGCGTATCGCCGGTCGTGGTGTCCTTGAGGCCGATCACCGCGTAGATGTGGCCGGCGTGGACCTCATCGACGGGGTTCTCCTTGTTGGCGTGCATCTGGAAGAGCTTCCCGATGCGCTCCTTCTTGCCCTTGGTCGAGTTCAGGACCTGGATGCCCGAGGTCGCCTTGCCCGAGTAGACGCGGATGAAGTTGAGCTGGCCGAAGAACGGGTGCGCAGCGATCTTGAACGCCAGCGCCGAGAACGGCTCGTCCTCGCTCGGCTTGCGCGACAGCTCGATCGACTCGTCCTTGGGGTCGTGGCCGATCATGGCCGGGACGTCCAGTGGGGACGGGAGGTAGTCGATGACGGCGTCCAGCATCGGCTGCACACCGCGGTTCTTGAACGCGGAGCCACAGAAGACCGGGTAGATCTCGGAGTTCACCGTGAGCTTGCGGATGCCCGCCTTGAGCTCCTCGACGGTGAGCTCCTCACCCTCGAGGTACTTCTCCATGAGCTCCTCGGACGCCTCAGCGACGGCCTCGACGAGCTCGTGGCGGTACTGCTCGGCCTTCTCCTGAAGGTCGGCGGGGATGTCCTGCGTCTCGTAGGAGGCGCCCATGGTCACGTCGCCCTTGGCGTCGCCCGGCCACACGAGGGCCTTCATGGTCAGCAGGTCGACGACGCCGACGAAGTCGTTCTCGGCACCGATCGGCAGCTGCATCACGAGCGGCTTCGCGCCGAGGCGCTTCACGATCGTGTCCACGGTGAAGTAGAAGTCAGCGCCGAGCTTGTCCATCTTGTTGACGAAGCAGATGCGCGGAACGTCGTACTTGTCCGCCTGGCGCCACACCGTCTCCGACTGCGGCTCCACACCCTCCTTGCCGTCGAAGACCGCAACGGCGCCGTCGAGCACACGCAGGGAGCGCTCGACCTCGACCGTGAAGTCCACGTGGCCAGGGGTGTCGATGATGTTGATCTGGTTCTTGTTCCAGAAGCAGGTCACGGCGGCAGACGTGATCGTGATGCCGCGCTCCTTCTCCTGCTCCATCCAGTCAGTCGTCGAAGCGCCGTCGTGCGTCTCGCCGAGCTTGTGGTTCACACCCGTGTAGAACAGGATGCGCTCCGTAGTAGTGGTCTTGCCGGCATCGATGTGCGCCATGATGCCGATGTTTCGGACCTTGCTGAGGTCGGTAAGCACGTCGAGTGCCACGGTGTCTCCCTGTTTGTCCCTGATTGGCTGCGCATTCGCCGCCGGCCCTTGTGGGGCCGGCGGCAAACCCTGGTTCTACCAGCGGTAGTGTGCGAAGGCCTTGTTCGACTCGGCCATCTTGTGGGTGTCCTCGCGGCGCTTCACCGCGGCACCGAGGCCGTTCGAAGCGTCGAGGATCTCGTTCTGGAGACGCTCGGTCATCGTCTTCTCGCGGCGGGCCTTGGAGTAGCCCACGAGCCAGCGCAGGGCCAGCGCGGTGGCGCGGCCCGGCTTGACCTCGACCGGAACCTGGTAGGTGGCGCCGCCGACGCGGCGCGAGCGAACCTCAAGGGTCGGACGGACGTTGTCCATGGCCTTCTTGAGGGCGGCGACGGGATCGCCGCCCGTCTTCTGGCGGGCACCCTCGAGGGCGCCGTAGACGATGCGCTCGGCGGTCGACTTCTTGCCGTCCACGAGGACCTTGTTGATGAGCTGCGTCACGAGCGGCGAGCCGTAGACCGGGTCGACGACGAGAGGACGCTTCGGGGCAGGACCCTTACGAGGCATTACTTCTTCTCCTTCTTGGCGCCGTAGCGGCTGCGGGCCTGCTGGCGGTTCTTGACACCCTGGGTGTCAAGGGCGCCGCGGACGATCTTGTAGCGGACACCCGGAAGGTCCTTCACACGGCCGCCGCGGACGAGCACGATCGAGTGCTCCTGGAGGTTGTGGCCCACACCCGGGATGTAGGCCGTGACCTCGACGCCGCCGTTGAGGCGGACGCGCGCGACCTTGCGGAGCGCGGAGTTCGGCTTCTTCGGGGTCGTGGTGTACACACGGGTGCACACGCCACGACGCATGGGGCTGCCCTTGAGGGCAGGGGCCTTGGTCTTGGAGACCTTCGGCGTGCGGCCCTTGCGGACCAGCTGCTGAATAGTAGGCACTTTCGCTCCGTCTTCGTACTTGCGTACTTTGTACTTGCGTACTCGGTTTGGAATTCCGCCCACGTGACCCCTGGAGCGGGGCTCGGTAGACGCTGTCGGTTGCTTCACACTTCCGCGGACAACCGACCGTAGGCGTGCAAAAGTGTGGCATTCGTTGCGCACCAACCCCGCAACCCGGAAACAGGCCCCGTCGCTCCCAGCGCCTGCGCACCCGGTCTGACGGCCTTCATCCACTGCCACACAGAAACAATCGAAGAAAGCTTATCACGACGGCGCGCGGGCACCGAATCGCCGGCACCCTCCCTGCGCGAGGGGTGCGCACACGCCGGCGGCCGGCTCCCCGCGGTGGGGAGCCGGCCGCCGTCGTGCGGGCCGGACGCCTGGTCAGGCCAGGGCGTCAGCCTCTGCGCCGGCTCAGCGGTAGTCGCCGCCGAGGTCGTAGTCGTCCAGCGGGATTGCGTGGAACTCCTGCGCCCCGTCGCCGTTCAGCGGATCGTACGCGAAGTCGCTGAACGCGCTCGGACCGGTGAAGAGCGTCGCCTTGGCCTCCTCGGTGGGCTCCACGGTGATGTCCGTGTACCGCGGAAGGCCGGTGCCGGCAGGGATGAGCTTGCCGATGATGACGTTCTCCTTGAGGCCCAGCAGCGGGTCGCTCTTGCCCTCCATGGCGGCCTGCGTGAGCACGCGGGTCGTCTCCTGGAAGGACGCGGCCGAGAGCCAGGACTCCGTGGCGAGCGACGCCTTGGTGATGCCCATGAGCTCGGGACGGCCGGAGGCCGGCTTCTTGCCCTCGGACACCACGCGGCGGTTCTCGTCGCGGTAGCGGCGGCCTTCGGCGAGCTCGCCGGGGAGCAGGTCGGTGTCGCCGGACTCGATCACCGTGACGCGGCGCAGCATCTGGCGGACGATGACTTCCACGTGCTTGTCGTGGATGCCGATGCCCTGGCTGCGGTACACGCCCTGGACCTCGTCGACGAGGAACTTCTGCGCCTCGCGCGGACCCTGGATGCGCAGGACCTGCTTCGGATCGACCGGGCCGTTGACGAGCTTCTGCCCGACCTCGACGTGCTCGCCGTCCTCGACCAGCAGGCGCGAACGCCGGGAGACCGGGTAGGCGATCTCCTCGGTGCCGTCGTCCGGGGTGAGGACCAGGCGGAGCTGCTTCTCGGTGTCCTCGATCGCGATGCGGCCGGCGGCCTCCGAGATCGGGGCCACACCCTTGGGGGTGCGGGCCTCGAAGAGCTCCTGGATACGCGGCAGACCCTGGGTGATGTCCTCGCCGCCGGACGCCGAGACGGCGCCACCGGTGTGGAACGTACGCATGGTCAGCTGGGTGCCGGGCTCGCCGATGGACTGGGCTGCGATGATGCCGACGGCCTCGCCGATGTCCACGAGCTTGCCGGACGCGAGCGAGCGGCCGTAGCACTTCGCGCAGGTCCCGACGGCGGACTCGCACGTGAGGACCGAGCGGACCCGGATCTCGGTGATGCCCTTGGTGATGAGCTGGTTGATCAGCACATCGCCGAGGTCGGCCCCGGCCTCCGCGAGGACGTTGCCCTCCGAGTCCGTGACATCCACCGCGAGCGTGCGGGTGTACGCCGTGTTCTCGACGTTCTCCTCGCGCATGAGCTCGCCGTTGTGGTCCGGCACGGCGATCGTGACCATGAGGCCGCGCTCGGTGGCGCAGTCCTCCTCGCGCACGATCACATCCTGCGAGACGTCGACGAGACGACGCGTCAGGTAGCCCGAGTTGGCGGTACGGAGAGCCGTATCGGCCAGACCCTTGCGGGCGCCGTGCGTGGCGATGAAGTACTCGAGCACCGACAGGCCCTCACGGTACGAGGACTTGATCGGGCGCGGGATGATCTCGCCCTTCGGGTTGGCCACGAGGCCGCGGATACCGGCGATCTGGCGGACCTGCATCCAGTTGCCTCGAGCACCGGAGGAAACCATGCGGTTGATGGTGTTCATCTTCGGCATGGACTCGCGCATGACCGACGCGATCTCGTTGGTCGCCTTGTCCCAGATCTCGATGAGCTCCGAGCGGCGCTCCTCGTCGTCGATCAGACCACGGTCGTACTGGCTCTGGATCTTCGCGGCGCGGTCCTCGTAGCCGGCCAGGATGGCAGGCTTCTCCTCCGGCACGGCGATGTCCGAGATGGCGACCGTGACACCCGAGCGCGTGGCCCAGTGGAAGCCGGCGTCCTTGAGGTTGTCCAGCGTCGCCGCGACCACGACCTTCGGGTACCGCTCGGCGAGATCGTTGACGATCTTGGAGAGCTGGCCCTTGTCCGCGACAGCCTCGACCCACGGGTAGTCCTCGGGCAGGGTCTGGTTGAAGACGACCTGGCCGAGCGACGTGGCGATGAGCGCCGGCGTGCCGGGCTCCCAGCCCTCAGGGGCCGGACGGTCCTTCGACGGCACGAAGCCGTCGAGGCGGATCTTCACCTGGGCGTTGAGGTGCAGCTCGCGGGCATCGTGCGCCATGATCGCCTCCGCCACGGAGGAGAACACGCGGCCCTCGCCGACGGCGCCCTCACGCTTGGTGGTGAGGTGGTACAGGCCGATGATCATGTCCTGCGACGGCAGGGTGACCGGGCGGCCGTCCGACGGCTTGAGGATGTTGTTCGAGGAGAGCATGAGGATGCGCGCCTCCGCCTGGGCCTCGGGGCTCAGGGGAAGGTGCACGGCCATCTGGTCGCCGTCGAAGTCGGCGTTGAACGCCGCGCAGACGAGCGGGTGCAGCTGGATCGCCTTGCCCTCGACGAGCTGCGGCTCGAACGCCTGGATGCCGAGGCGGTGCAGGGTAGGTGCACGGTTGAGCAGCACCGGGTGCTCGGTGATGATCTCCTCGAGCACGTCCCACACCTGCGGGCGGTAGCGCTCCACCATCCGCTTGGCGCTCTTGATGTTCTGCGCGTGGTTGAGGTCCACGAGCCGCTTCATGACGAACGGCTTGAACAGCTCGAGCGCCATCTGCTTGGGCAGGCCGCACTGGTGCAGCTTCAGCTGCGGGCCGACGACGATGACCGAACGGCCCGAGTAGTCGACGCGCTTGCCGAGCAGGTTCTGGCGGAACCGGCCCTGCTTGCCCTTGAGCATGTCCGAGAGCGACTTGAGCGGGCGGTTGCCGGGGCCCGTGACCGGGCGGCCGCGGCGGCCGTTGTCGAACAGCGAGTCCACAGCCTCCTGCAGCATGCGCTTCTCGTTGTTGACGATGATCTCCGGCGCACCGAGGTCAAGCAGGCGCTTGAGGCGGTTGTTGCGGTTGATCACGCGGCGGTACAGGTCGTTCAGGTCGGAGGTCGCGAAGCGGCCGCCATCCAGCTGGACCATCGGGCGCAGCTCCGGCGGGATCACCGGGACGGCGTCGAGGACCATGCCCTGCGGCTTGTTGTCCGTGGTCAGGAACGCGTTGACGACCTTGAGGCGCTTGAGCGCACGGGTCTTCCGCTGGCCCTTGCCGTTCTGGATGATGTCGCGGAGCGACTCCGCCTCACCCTCCAGGTCGAACGTCTCGAGGCGCTTCTGGATCGCCTCGGCGCCCATGGAGCCCTCGAAGTACATGCCGTAGCGGTCGCGCAGCTCGCGGTAGAGCGCCTCGTCACCCTCGAGGTCGGCGACCTTGAGGTTCTTGAAGCGGTCCCAGACGGACTCGAGCCGCTCGATGTCCGCATCCGCGCGCTTGCGGATCGTGGCCATCGTCTTGTCGGCGAGGTCGCGGGCCTTCTTCTTGTCCGCGGCCTTGGCGCCCTCGCCCTCGAGCTTCGCGAGCTCCTCCTCGAGGTCCCGCGCGACCGCGGCGATGTCGGAGTCGCGGTTGTCCACGAGGCGCTTGCGCTCGAGGTCATGCTCGGCCTGGAGGTTGGGCAGCTGCTCGTGGCGGCGCTCCTCGTCGACCTTGGTGATCATGTACGCCGCGAAGTAGATGACCTTCTCGAGGTCCTTCGGGGCGAGGTCGAGCAGGTACCCGAGGCGCGAGGGGACGCCCTTGAAGTACCAGATGTGCGTGACGGGCGCGGCGAGCTCGATGTGGCCCATGCGCTCGCGGCGGACCTTGGCGCGGGTCACCTCGACACCGCAGCGCTCGCAGATGATGCCCTTGAAGCGCACGCGCTTGTACTTGCCGCAGTAGCACTCCCAGTCACGGGACGGGCCGAAGATCTTCTCGCAGAAGAGGCCGTCCTTCTCGGGCTTGAGCGTGCGGTAGTTGATGGTTTCCGGCTTCTTGACCTCGCCGTGCGACCAGGCGCGGATGTCATCCGCGGTCGCGAGGCCGATCTGCATGAGGCCGAAGGAGGATTCGCTGGACAATATGGTCCCTTATCTCTCGTGTCTGGAAAGTCTTGTGCTGCCGATGCGGCGGAGGATCAGACCTCTTCGACGGAGCTGGGCTCGTCGCGGGACAGGTCGATGCCCAGTTCCTCCGCGGCAGTGAAGACTGCATCGTCGGCGTCGCGCATCTCGATCGTCTGGCCGTCGGCGGAGAGGACCTCCACGTTCAGGCACAGCGACTGCATTTCCTTGATGAGGACCTTGAAGGACTCGGGGACGCCCGGCTCGGGGATGTTCTCGCCCTTGACGATCGCCTCGTAGACCTTGACACGGCCGTGGATGTCGTCCGACTTGATCGTCAGCAGCTCCTGGAGCGTGTACGCCGCGCCGTAGGCCTCGAGCGCCCACACCTCCATCTCGCCGAAGCGCTGGCCGCCGAACTGCGCCTTACCACCGAGCGGCTGCTGGGTGATCATCGAGTACGGGCCGGTGGAGCGGGCGTGGATCTTGTCGTCCACGAGGTGGTGGAGCTTCAGGATGTACATGTAGCCCACCGAGACCGGGTCCGGGAACGGCTCGCCGGAGCGGCCGTCGAACAGCTGGGCCTTGCCGGAGGAGCCGATGAGGCGCTCTCCGTCGCGGGTGACGTTGGTGGAGTCGAGCAGCCCGGAGATCTCCTCCTCGCGGGCACCGTCGAACACCGGCGTGGCCAGGTTCTGGTTCGGGCCGACTTCGCGGGGCATGTTGGGCAGGCCCTTCATCCACTCCGGATCGCCCTCGACCTTCCAGCCGGTCTTGGCGATCCAGCCGAGGTGGAGCTCGAGCACCTGGCCGACGTTCATGCGGCCCGGAACGCCGAGCGGGTTGAGGACGACGTCGACCGGGGTCCCGTCGGGGAGGAACGGCATGTCCTCGACCGGCAGGATCTTCGAGATGACGCCCTTGTTGCCGTGGCGGCCGGCGAGCTTGTCGCCGTCGGTGATCTTGCGCTTGGCGGCCACGTAGACGCGGACGAGCTGGTTGACGCCCGGGGGCAGCTCGTCGTCGTTGTCACGGTCGAACACGCGCACGCCGATCACGGTGCCGGACTCGCCGTGCGGGACCTTGAGGGACGTGTCGCGGACCTCGCGGGACTTCTCGCCGAAGATCGCGCGCAGGAGGCGCTCCTCCGGGGTCAGCTCGGTCTCGCCCTTAGGGGTGACCTTGCCGACGAGGATGTCGCCTGCCTCGACCTCGGCGCCGATGTGGATGATGCCGCGCTCATCGAGCTGCGCGAGCACCTCCTCGGACACGTTGGGGATGTCGCGGGTGATCTCCTCGGCGCCCAGCTTCGTGTCGCGGGCATCGATCTCGTGCTCCTCGATGTGGATCGAGGACAGGACGTCCTCGGCCACGATCCGCTGGGAGAGGATGATCGCGTCCTCGAAGTTGTGGCCCTCCCACGACATGAAGGCAACGAGGAGGTTCCGGCCGAGGGCGAGCTCGCCCTGGTCGGTGGCCGGACCGTCGGCGATGATGCCGCCGACCTCGAGCCGGTCGCCCTCGTTCACGAGCACGCGGTGGTTGTAGCAGTTGCCCTGGTTGGACCGGGCGAACTTGCCGATGCGGTAGTTCGTCTCGGTGCCGTCGTCGTTGAGCATCACCACGAGGTCCGCGGAGACCTCGGTGACGACGCCCGCCTTCTTGGCCACGACGACGTCGCCCGCGTCGACGGCCGCCGCACGCTCCATGCCGGTGCCGACGAACGGCGCCTCCGAGCGGACGAGCGGCACTGCCTGGCGCTGCATGTTCGCACCCATGAGGGCGCGGTTGGCGTCGTCGTGCTCGAGGAACGGGATGAGGGCGGTCGCGACCGACACCATCTGGCGCGGGGAGACGTCCATGTACTCGACCTCGTCGGCCGGGACGAGCGTGGGCTCGCCGCCACCGCCGCGCTGGCGGACCAGGACCATCTCCTCGGCGAAGGAGCCGTCCTCGTTCAGGGGAGAGTTCGCCTGGGCGATCTGGACCTCGGCCTCGTCGTCCGCCGTGAGGTAGTCCACGGCGTCGGAGACGATGCCGTTGGTCACCTTGCGGTACGGGGTCTCGATGAAGCCGAACGGGTTGATGCGCCCGTAGGAGGCGAGCGAGCCGATCAGGCCGATGTTCGGGCCTTCAGGGGTCTCAATGGGGCACATGCGGCCGTAGTGCGACGGGTGGACGTCGCGGACCTCCATGCCGGCGCGGTCACGGGAGAGGCCGCCGGGGCCCAGCGCCGAGAGGCGGCGCTTGTGGGTCAGGCCCGAGAGCGGGTTGTTCTGGTCCATGAACTGCGAGAGCTGGGAGGTTCCGAAGAACTCCTTGATCGCAGCGACCACCGGGCGGATGTTGATGAGCGTCTGCGGCGTGATGGCCTCGACGTCCTGGGTGGTCATGCGCTCGCGCACCACGCGCTCCATGCGGGACAGGCCCGTGCGGACCTGGTTCTCGATGAGCTCGCCGACGGCGCGGATGCGGCGGTTGCCGAAGTGGTCGATGTCGTCGACCTCGACGCGCACGTCGACCTCGGCGCCGTCACGGGTGCCCTTGATCGACTTCTCGCCGGCGTGCAGCGCGACGAGGAACTTGATCATGGCGACGATGTCCTCGATGTGGAGGATCGACGCCTCGGGGTCCGAGAGCGGGCGGTCGATGCCGAGCTTGCGGTTGATCTTGTAGCGGCCGACCTTCGCCAGGTCGTAGCGCTTCGGGTTGAAGTACAGGTTGTCCAGGAGGGCCTGCGCGGCGTCGACCGTCGGCGGCTCGCCCGGGCGGAGCTTGCGGTAGATGTCGAGGAGGGCGTCCTCACGGGTCTCCGTGGTGTCCTTCTCGAGAGTCGCGCGCATCGAGTCGTACTCGCCGAACTCCTCGAGGATCTGGCCCTCGGTCCAGCCGAGCGCCTTGAGCAGCACGGTGACGGACTGCTTGCGCTTGCGGTCGAGGCGGACACCGACCTGGTCGCGCTTGTCGATCTCGAGCTCGAACCACGCGCCGCGGGACGGGATGATCTTCGCCGTGAAGATGTCCTTGTCGCTGGTCTTGTCGGCGGTGCGCTCGAAGTAGGCGCCCGGGGAGCGGACCAGCTGGGAGACCACGACGCGCTCGGTGCCGTTGACCACGAACGTGCCCTTGTCGGTCATGAGCGGGAAGTCGCCCATGAACACGGTCTGCTGCTTGATCTCACCCGTGTTGTTGTTCATGAACTCGGCCTTGACGTACAGCGGGGCCGAGTAGGTGGCGTCGCGGTCCTTGCACTCCGCCATGGTGAACTTCGGGTCGGCGAACTCCGGATCGGAGAAGCTCAGGGACATGGTGCCCTGGAAGTCCTCGATCGGGGAGATCTCCTCGAAGATGTCGGAGAGGCCGGAGGTGGTGGCGACGCTGTCGTCCCCCTCGGCCTGTGCCTTCGCCACGCGGGCCTGCCAGCGCTCGTTCCCGACGAGCCAGTCGAAGCTCTCGGTCTGGAGGGCGAGGAGATTCGGAACATCCAGCGGTTCGTGAATCTTGGCGAATGAGAGCCGACGGGTTGCGCCGTCGCTGGTAGCGGTTTGGGTTTCAGAGGTGCTCGAGGCGACCAAGAGGGATCCTTCCACAGACCTTCAGGATTGTCCGCACCCTCCCCCGACGAGGCATGATCCACCGAACCGTGTTCAGTTGGGGCGGGTCAGCCGGCCCGAGAGCCCACCGCTATATGAAGGCACCGCAGTCGTTAAAAGGGAGAACGCAAAGAACTACCATACCCCATGGAGGCGCGCGTGTCTACCGCAGACTCCGCTCGTGGTCAAGTGCCCCCCTGTGACAAGGACCGCACGAGGATCGTTGCGGCAACACTGTACACCCGGGCGCCAGTTCCAATGCGCCGCGCTCGCTGTAGCCTGATTCACAGGAGCGCAGACACGCGCAGACCGCGAGGAAACATGGGCAAGAACGAAGAACGAGGAGACTGCTGTGGGCACCACCGCTGAGAACAACGACGACGTTGTGATCCTGTCCGCCGCGCGCACCCCGCAGGGACGCCTCAACGGGCAGCTGGTCACCTTCACTGCCGTGGACCTGGGGGCGCACGCCATCACCGCCGCACTCAAGCAGGCCGGGGTGGGTGCGGACGCGGTCGACGCCGTGATCATGGGCCAGGTCCTGCAGGCCGGGGCCGGCCAGAATCCGGCCCGCCAGAGCGCGATTGCCGCGGGCGTGGGCTGGAACGTGCCGTGCGTGACGATCAACAAGGTGTGCCTCTCGGGCCTCACGGCCGTGATCGACGCCGCCCGCCTCATCCGCGCCGGCGACGCCACCGTCGTGGTCGCGGGCGGCCAGGAATCCATGTCCCGGGCGCCGCACGTGCTGCCCGGCTCGCGCCAGGGCTGGACCTACGGGACGGTCGGCGCCCTCGACGTGGCGGCCCACGACGGCCTGACCGATGCCTTCGACGGGCAGTCGATGGGTCTGTCCACCGAGTCGCGGAACCTCACGCTCGGCATCGACCGCAAGTCGCAGGACGAGGTGGCCGCGGCCTCCCACGTGCGCGCGGCGATCGCGCAGAAGGAAGGCGTCTTCGACGACGAGATCGCGCCGATCCAGGTCAAGCAGCGCAAGGGCGATCCGATCACCCTCACCCAGGACGAGGGCGTCCGCCCCGGCACCTCGGTCGAGACGCTCGCGCCCCTGCGCCCGGCCTTCGCCACGGACGGGACCATCACGGCGGGCAACTCCTCTCCCCTGTCCGACGGCGCGGCGGCACTCGTGCTGACCTCGCGCGCCTACGCCCAGGAGCACGGGCTGTCCTGGCTCGCCGTGGTCGGCAAGCCGGGGCAGGTCGCCGGCCCGGACAACTCGCTGCACTCCCAGCCCTCGCATGCCATCCAGAAGGCGCTCGCCCGCGCCGGTTGGACCACGGCCGACCTGGACTTCATCGAGATCAACGAGGCCTTCGGATCCGTTGCCGTGCAGTCCCTCAAGGACCTCGACTACCCGCTCGAGAAGTGCAACCTCCACGGCGGCGCGATCGCGCTCGGCCACCCGATCGGCGCCTCGGGCGCGCGCCTCGCGGGCCACGCCGCCCACGAGCTCGCGCGGCGCGGCTCCGGCAAGGCGGCCGTCTCCCTGTGCGGCGGCGGGGGCCAGGGCGAGGCGCTCCTCCTCTACCGGGACTGAGCCGTGGCCCGCGAGGAGGTGGCGCACGACGGCGCGGCGCCGGGTACCGCTCGAGGCGAGGGGCCGGCGTCGACCGCCCCCGAGAGCGGAGCGGCCGGTTCCGCGGAGGACGGCCATGTGCGGTTCCTCGAGGACGCCGCGGCGAGGGGCGTCTCCGTCGAGGTCGTGGAGCGGGGCCGTGCCCGCAGCCTCGAGGAGGCCGCCGCGAACCTCGGCATCGAGCCGCGGGAGATCGTGAAGTCACTCGTGGTGAAGCACCCCGACGGCTCCTTCCTGTTCGCCCTCATCCCCGGCGACCGGCAGATCTCCTGGCCCAAGCTGCGCCGGCTGCTGGGGGTCAACCGGCTCTCGATGCCGGCCGCCGACGTGGCGCTCGCAGCCACGGGGTACGAGCGCGGGACGATCACCCCGCTCGGCTCCACCACGGCGTGGCCCGTGTGGGCGGACGCGTCGATCAGGGGCCGGATATCGCTCGGGGCGGGCGCCCACGGCCTCAGCGCGTTCGTCGACTCGGGGGAGCTCTTCGACGCACTCGCGGCCACCGTGGAGGACATCAGCGACCCCGCCTGAGCGCATCTGACGCCCGGGCGAACTGTCTGTGAACGATTCCTTTCACAGGGCGTGTCGCGTCGCTGCGGCCATCGCAGGCGGCTTAGCGTGTCGCGATAGCGGCGCTGCACCCCGCCGCGCGACACCCCTAGATGAGGAGCCCTGTGAGCACGCCCCTGAACCCTGCCCTCTCCCGCCGTTCCGTCCTCACCGGCGCCCTCGTCGGGGGCACCCTGGCGCTGGGCGCGCTGCCCGCTGAGGCGAGCAGCGGCAAGACCTACCGCCTCACCGTGATCGGCACCGCGGACCTCCACTCCAACGTCCTGAACTGGGACTACTTCAAGAACGCGGACTACGCCGACAAGGCGGGGAACAAGATCGGGCTGGCCCAGGCGGCCACCCTCATCCGCGCGGTCCGCGACGAGCGCGGGACGGAGAACACCATCACCCTCGATGCCGGCGACACGATCCAGGGCACTCCTCTGGCCTACTACTTCGCCAAGATCCAGCCGGCCGTGGGCGGCGCGGTGCACCCGATGGCCGCCGCCATGAACGCGGTCGGCTACGACGCCGTGACCCTGGGCAACCACGAGTTCAACTACGGCATCCCGCTCCTGCGCTCGTGGGAGTCCCAGCTCGACTTCCCGCTCCTCGGCGCCAACGTCCACGACCACGCCACCTCCGAGCACGCGTTCAAGCCGTTCGTGATCAAGAAGGTCCTCACCAACAACGGCACGGTCCGGGTGGGCCTCGTCGGCTTCGTCACGCCGGGGTGCGCCATCTGGGACCGCGCCAACGTCGAGGGGCGCCTCGACTTCAACGGCATCGTCGAGGAGGCCAAGGCCGTCATCCCGCAGATGCACGCCGCCGGGGCGGACGTCGTCGTCGTCTCGTGCCACTCCGGCATGGTGCCCGGGTCCTCCTACGGTGACGCCCTCCCCTTCCCCGAGAACGCGTCCCAGCAGCTCGCCGAGGAGGTACCGGGCATCGACGCGATCCTCGTGGGCCACGCACACTCCGAGATTCCCCAGCGGTTCGTCACGAACAAGGCCACCGGGAAGCAGGTGCTGCTCTCGGAGCCCAAGTACTGGGGCATGCGCGTGACCGTCATGGACCTCGACCTGCAGAAGGTCTCCGGCACCTGGACCGTCTCCTCGGCGAGCGCGGCGCTCCTGGACGCCAAGACCGCCGCGCCCGACGCCGCCGTCGTGCGCGCCGTGGACGCCGCCCACCAGCGCGTCGTGCAGTACGTGAACCAGGTGATCGGCACTTCGACCGCGCCCCTGAAGACCGCAACCGGCTGCTGGGAGGACGTGGCCGCGATCGACGCGATCAACTACATCCAGGCGCACACCATCAAGGGCGAGCTCGCCGGGACCCCTGCGGCGGGACTGCCGGTGCTCTCGATCGCGGCGGCGTTCTCGCGCGGCGTCGACGTGCCGGCCGGTCCGCTGACGGTGCGCGACGTGGCGGGCCTGTACATCTACGACAACACGCTCCTGTCCATCAAGGTCACGGGAGCGCAGGTCAAGGACTACCTCGAGTGGTCGGCCCAGTACTACAGGACGGTGACCACGACCACGGTGGCCGCGGCGGACCTGACCAACGCTGTGACCGCGCTCGCGCCCTCCGGGACGCCGGACTACAACTACGACGTCGTGTTCGGCCTCGACGCGCCGCTCACCTACACGATCGACGTGGCCCAGCCCGTCGGGTCCCGGATCGTCGGGCTCTCCTACGGCGGCGCTCCGATCGACCCGGCCCAGGAGTTCGCCATGGCCATCAACAACTACCGCCAGAGCGGCGGCGGCAACTTCCCCCACGTGAAGACCGCGCCGGTCCTGACCAACAGCCAGCAGGAGATCCGCCAGCGGATCATCGACTACGTGACGCAGACCGGGGTCCTGGACGCCTCGCTGTTCGCGCACGTGGACTGGTCGCTCACCGCCAACGGCGCACCGCTGACCGTCGTGTGACTCCGGGTGGCCTCGGAGCGCCACCCGCCGGAGGCCGTGACACGAAGGGCCCGCAGTCCGTGAAGACTGCGGGCCCTTCGATCCGGAGCCGGGCTCCGGGAGAAGCTGGAGAGCTTACTTGAGGGTGACCGTGGCGCCGGCGGCCTCGAGGACCTCCTTGGCCTTCTCGGCGGCCTCCTTGTTCGCGCCCTCGAGGACGGCCTTCGGAGCGCCGTCGACGAGGTCCTTGGCCTCCTTCAGGCCGAGCGACGTGAGGGAGCGGACCTCCTTGATGACCGCGATCTTCTTGTCGCCAGCGGCCTCGAGGATGACGTCGAACGAGTCCTTCTCCTCCTCGACGGCGGCCTCGCCGGCACCGCCGGCCGGGCCTGCGACGGCGACCGCAGCAGCGGTGACCTCGAAGACCTCCTCGAACTTCTTCACGAACTCGGAGAGCTCGATGATGGTGAGCTCCTTGAAGGCCTCGATCAGCTCGTCCTGGGTGAGCTTCGCCATGGTTGGCGTCCTTTCGCTAGGTGGCGCTCCGCCGGATGTTCGCGGCGGTGCACCGGAGTATGTGGTGGGGAAGAGAGTCAGTTCTCTTCGGCGGGCGCCTCGGCGGCCTCAGCGGCGGGAGCGTCGGCGGCAGCCGGAGCGCCACCCTCCTCCTCGAGCTTGAGACGCAGGGCGTCGATGATGCGCGCAGCCGCGGCCATGGGCGCCTTGAGGACGCCGGCAACCTTGGCGAGCTGCAGCTCGCGGGACTCCAGGGCCGCCAGAGCGGCGACCTCGTTCGCGTCGAGCGCCTTGCCCTCGAAGAAGCCCGTCTTGATGATGAGCTGCTTGTTGTCCTTGGCAAAGTCGGTCAGGCTCTTGGCGGCCGCGACGGCGTCACCCTTGATGAACGCGATCGCGGTGGGGCCGGCGAGCTGGCCGTCGAACGCGTCGACACCCGCTTCCTTGGCAGCGATGGCGGTCAGGGAGTTCTTGACGACCGAGAACTTGTTCTCGGTGCCGAGCGAACGACGCAGCTGCTTGAGCTGGGCGACGGAGAGCCCACGGTATTCGGTCAGGACTGCAGCGCTCGACTCCTGGAAATCCTTGGTGATCTCCTCGACAGCTGCCACCTTGGTAGGCGTTGCCATAACCCTCCTTCCGGGGAACAGTGCCGGTGGGGGCGGCCCCTGAAATGCAAGAACGCCCCGCGCAGATGCACGGGGCGTGGCGTTCGGGGCTCATGGCCGCGAGCGGTTCGCTCGGTTCACCTGCGCAGGCCGCCCCGGTGTCGGGGACCTTCGGTGGAGATGCGCACCGCTTCTCGGCACACAGCATCCAACGACCGGCGGTCTTTGGTCCTTCTACTGTACGGGACGGCGCCGGGCAGGCAAAATCGGGTGGCGCACGACGCCGGCCGCTCGCCTCCCGCTCGCCTACCTGGCGCAGTCCCGTATTGGAAGCCGTAGCTATTCCCTGGTTTGCTGCTCTCGCGCGGTTCGCCTTGAGCATGAACGGTTGCCGTCACCTTGGGCGTCGTTGGAGTGTTCATGGGTGACTGCATCGATCGCGCACTTGAGCGACCCGCACATCAGGGACGGCTTGCTCGCTCCTGCCCCGGCCGCCGGCCTGCACCAGGCATTGGGACGTGTTCTCACCCTGGACCCGCAGCCGGACTGTGTGGTGATCACCGGTGATCTCGTCGATCAGGGGCGTCCGGAGGAGTACCGGGCACTGCGGGAGCTGATCGAACGCTTCCCGCTGCCCTTGCACCTGCTGGCCGGAAACCACGACGGTCGAAAGTGGCTCCTGGCGGAGTTCGGAGCCTCTCCGTTCATGGGCGGCTCAGAACGGGCCTACTACAGCGTGGACTACCCCTCATTCACGGTCATCGCCTTGGACTCGAAGATGCAGGGTTCCCCGGCAGGCCAACTGGGCGGCCAACAGCTTGCCTGGCTGGACACGGTCCTCGCCCGCAGGCCGCAGACCCCGGCCATCGTCTGCCTGCACCATCCCCCTATCGACGTCGGGATCCCCTTCCTGGATGGGATGAGACTCTTCGACGGCCAAGACCTGGCCAGTGTCCTCGGCCGCCACAGCAATGTCGCGCGTG